>NZ_JBDIML010000010.1:0-65444 GCF_039614845.1 Ornithinibacillus xuwenensis
ATAATTGACACCAATCAATTATAGGTTGTTTCTTAGCAAAGAAGCGCTAGCTTCTGTATTTCTTTTATCGAAAAAACAGGGTATGTTTTTTCTTGACATACTGGTTGTTTTGTTCAGTTTTCAAGGAACAATCTTTTATAATGTCGTTTTTAGCGACAAGATATAATTTATCATGTTTGCCATCAGATGTCAACATCTTTTTTTGAAAAACTTTTAAAAGATATTCGACAATGTTTCTAGCTGACAACAGAAATTAATATACCATAGCTATAAAATAAAATCAACGGGAATTCCTAAAAAAAGTCTCTTCAGAAATTTTTGCAATCAATCTATTGTTAATAGAATATGTAAACCAACTCATTAGCTATTATTCATTCTGTGTCTTCTTCGGTATATATCGCATACACTCTTTATCGGTTGCTACACGTCTTAATAACTGAAATAAGATTTTATACCTTTCTCTCATCGCACTCTTAACCATATTATCAATTCGATTGTCATCTAAATCAAAAATGATTTCATCTAGCTCACGTTTAATTAGATATTCCAATTCTTTTAATTCTGTTTGATTTATCATTAACCCTAGCATCATATCACCTCAACAAAATTCAACATCTTTCTATTAAATTCATCGTTTACATATACTTTCGAAAACTCATTAGTTCTATGTCGGTTATATTATATCGTTCACATTTTCGCTTAATTTATGCAACGACCTCAAAGGATTAGAATTTAAATATCTAATAACAGCTTGTTCATATTTTAATATTTGCTTCATATGATGTAATAGAAAGCTTGTTTATTTAGGGGGTAGAATAGATGAATCATTTCTATGTTGTACGACTAAATAAGTTTAAAAGATGGACATTAGTAGTTGTTCTAGCATTTTTTACAGCTGGATTCTTATGGTTTGGAGGTAATGGTGCTTTATCTGTTTTCTCAAAGGAAAAACCAGTCGCCTTAACAAAAGGGAATGCAGATGAGCCTAACATTGCGTTAACCTTTAACATTAGCTGGGGGGAACAAAAAGTTCATGATATCTTAAAACAGCTTGAGCAGCATCAGGTTCAAGCAACCTTTTTCGTCAGTGGGGAATGGGCAGAGAAGCATCCTGAAATTCTAAAAAAAATTTCCGAAAGCAAACATGAGATTGGGATGCTTGGTTATCGTTACAAGAGCTATCTAGAACAGGAAAAGGAGCAGGTTAGAAAGGACTTACAATACGCAAAAGAAATATTCGGTAAGCTAGGGTATAAAGACTTGGAGCTGGTAAGAGCACCCCATGGTCATTTTAATGATGAAATTATTGAATTAGCAGAAGGCTTAGGACACAAAGTGATTCATTGGAATGTAAATCCAAACGATTGGCAAAATCCTGGTACACAGGTGATTGTTGACCACGTCATGTCTAAAACTACAAATGGTGATATCATATTATTACATGCGTCCGACTCCGTAAAGCAAACTACTGAATCACTTAAAACAATCCTACCAGGATTAAAAAATAAAGGATTTAAATTTGTTACAGTTTCAGAAATGATTAATCAAGCACATGCAGAGTCTAAAATTGTGGAATAATAAAAAACCTGATGATTTGATTGGTAATCATCAGGTTTTTTTACATTATTCAGCTTTGTTTAACCGATGTAGCATTAGCAGTTGATATGTATTACAAACTAGTAACGTCACAATCATGATTAAAGAGAAATCTGCTCCGATCAAACCAATCCGAAGAGCAGGGACCCATTCAACAACCGTGAAAACTACCATAAAAAATAGCGCCGGGATAAATGCGTGTTTCTTGGTTTCTTTTGCCTTGATCTTTGCAATTGCCCATCCATAGATAACGATTGCCACTGCAGCTAAGATGTACCAGATAATGGATACCTCCCCTTCCGCTTCCTTATACGGAAAGTAGATTAGGTCAAAGACAATAAATGCAATCAAGAACAATTGAACGGTTGGCCAAAATGAGCGAAATATACTTAATCCGAACCTATTAACAAACAAATAGGCAAAAAAGCCAGTCTGGCTCACAGCACTATATAACAAACCATGCCCAATAAAAAATAACATAACACCAATTAAGCCCCATATATTCAACGGCTGTAAGTTATCCGTATAAGCACCATTTACATTCACGAAAAAACTCATAATAAGGCCAATTAAGCCCCCAATAGCTAGGGTTTTTATAAATAAATTTACCACTTTTCGACTATTCAACGTATACGATCCTCCTGATAAATATTAAATCCGCTTCACACAATACGTATTTTAACATGAAAGCGATCTTTTTTCCTTTATCAAGTGTATATTTTAAAAATTGTCATCCATATTAAAAGATAAGTGGAAGGAGGATTAGGCATGCAACGTGTCTTTTACTTGTCATTTATTGGTGTTTTACTCCTCTTGATGAGTGCATGCGGTGGGGAAGCTGCCACAAAAGAGACAGATTATGATACAACCAAAAAAATGGTTGTTGACATATTGCAAACAGAAGATGGCAAAAAAGCCCTAGGGGAAATCCTAGCAGATGAAAAAATGCAACAACAGCTTGTGATTGACTCTGCTGCCGTGAAACAGTCTATCAATGAAACGTTAACCTCCGATAAAGGCACTGAAATGTGGAAGAAGCTATTCGAAGACCCTAAGTTTGTGGAGTCTTATTATAAGTCCATTGAAGAGGACCAAAAAAAGTTAATGAAAAGCTTAATGAGTGATGCTGAGTATCAAAAGCAAATGCTGGATATATTACAAAATCCAGAAATGACGGAACAAACGCTACAAACCTTAAAAAGCCAACAATTTCGTGCACATCTAGAAGAAACAATTCAACAGACCCTAGAATCTCCCCTATTTCAAGCAAAAATCCAAGAGATTTTACTAAAAGCTGCTGAGGAACAGAGTAAAGGACAAGAAAAAGGCGGCGAATCTGGAGGAGAAGGCCAAGGAGGAGGATCTGGCGGTGGTGAAGGTGGATCCGAAGGTGGCGGTTAGAAGGAACTTGCAAAAAATATAGGCATATCCCCCACAGGAGATATGCCTACTTTTTATTTATTCTTCCATTTTCGCAATTACTTTCGCAGCCATTTTATGATATTCTTTTCCATTCGGATGGTCTTCTTGATAGACAGATGGCGCAAAGACGTCCTCTTCTTCATAAGGCTGCTGGATTGGAAGCTGGCCAAGCACTTTTGTGTTTAGCACTTCTGCTAGCTTCTTACCTCCACCTTGCCCAAATACATATTCTTTTTCACCAGTTTTTTCACTCTTGAAGTATGCCATATTCTCGACAACACCCAAGATTTCATGCTCCGTCTTAATTGCCATTTGACCTGCTCTAGCCGCTACAAATGCTGCTGTTGGGTGTGGCGTTGTTACAATAATTTCCTTACAAGAAGGTAATAGCTCATGAACATCCATTGCGATATCGCCCGTTCCAGGCGGTAAGTCTAGAAGTAAGTAGTCCAAGTCTCCCCACTCAACCTCTTTGAAGAAGCTATTGAGCATTTTTCCTAGCATTGGCCCACGCCAAATAATTGGTGAATTATCCTCTACAAAGAATCCCATAGAAATTACTTTAACACCAAAACGTTCTACCGGAATGATTTTTTCAGCTCGTACAACAGGTCTTTCTTCAATACCCATCATATCTGGTACGCTGAATCCATAAATATCCGCATCGATAATCCCCACTTTTTTACCTAGCCTTCTAAGTGCAATAGCAAGGTTTACCGTTACAGTTGATTTACCTACGCCACCTTTACCACTAGCGATCGCTAAGAAATGAGGTTGTTTATTGCCACCCATTAATGCTTTTTCCTTAGCACTTTCAACAGCAGGCTGGAACTTCTTAATCACTTCATCTGGAAGCTGTTCGAAACGTAGTCCGACTGTTACAGCACCATTTCGTTTTAATATTCCTACCAATTCTTGTTGGAGTTGCATTTGTTCAGCCGTGTTGGTTTTACCAATAGCAACCTTAACACTAACATGATTCTTATCTTCTTTTATGGTTATTTCTTTAATACCTTCAGTTTCTTCAAGTGTTTTATGTAAAAAAGGATCTTTTACAGGATTCAGTAATTGTACAACTTCTTCTTTCGTTAACACATAATCACCTTCCTATTTCCAGCATTCTGCCTTCTTTAAATATATGTCCAAGGCTAGTATAACATAAATCGCTTAAAATCTAAGTGATATGAATTATGGAAGGGATTACTTTTCTGACAAGAATCACTGTAAAAGCACTTTATTCTTCCGCTTCCTCCTCTGGTTCTTCGGATACGTAACGCAGAATACCTTCATAAATACTTCCTGCCATTTGTTTTTGATAGGTGCCTTGCTTTAACAACTCTCGTTCTTGTTCATTCGATAGGAAACCAATCTCCACTAATGCACCCGGAATCTCAGCATGCTTTAATAAATATAGGCTATTTATTGCTAGAGCACTCCGTTCTGTGTTTTCTAAATTACGTTTGATTTCCGCTTGTATCATCTTCGCTAGATGCTTACCCTCATCTGATTTAGGATAATAAAATGTTTGTGCTCCGCTCCACTTCGTCGATGGAATGGCATTAAGATGAATCGTGATAAAAAAGTCAGCATTCTGTGAATGGATAAATTCCATCCGTTTTCGAATATCTTCTACCTTTCTTCTAGCCAATCCCTTGGTATCCTCAGCAGCTAGGTCCGTATCCTTTTCTCTTGTAAGATAAACAGTTGCCCCTGATTGCTGCAAATAATCCCTTAGTTTTTTGGAAACATCTAATGCAATATCCTTCTCTAACGTATCATCTCTTCCAACCGCACCTCCATCAGGACCTCCATGACCCGGATCAAGCACAATCGTCTTACCAGATAACGGTAAAGAAAAGCCTGCCGTATGCTCTACAACATCTGGTAACGGGAATTTTATTAGCATTACCAGTACGACTAACCCAACTACCCAAGCAACAATTTTTCCTAATCGATTCATCCTATTCGCCCCTTTAATAATCCTCTACCTATTCTATGGGACAAGTAATTGGATTATGACTTGCGCGAATATACGACTGTGAAACATTCCTTCTAAAAGAAGTCTGGGAAATAGGTTTGCTGACGTGGTATTAATTGCTCCAATTTATTAATTGCCTGAACGTCCCCTTGTATTAACCCTAAATGATATAAATCAAGTGGTCGCTTATATCCAAGAAACATCACCGTGAACTGCTGAATGGTACAGATAACTCCTACTTCTTTTTTTGTTTCATAGGTAACCACTTTACCACCTTGATGCAAGCAGTAGGTGCCTGTATTATCCGGTAAAAATTCATCCTCCACATAAATCGAAATCGTATCATTGCTTGTAGAACTTACGAATGGATATTGCTCTAAGAACTTCCGTACGTCCACTACTCTCGCCATAAAATACGGATCCACCTTCGTCTCAAATCTTGGTTCTCTGAGAAGTAATGGAATATTATCATTCTCTGGGACAACTAATTCTGCATTCTCTGCCATGGAATCATGATTTCCAATAAATTGCATCAGTAGCTTTAATCCCTTTAGCGATTGATACGCAATCTCAATAACGGTAAATAGCTTATCCTTCACCTCAAATACAATATAACCCTCAGGCTGACCTGTCTCATGAAAAGCCATTGCAATATGGACGTCATCTTTTAACACTCGTTGCTTCCACCATTTTTCATCACGCAAAATAGGGCCGGTATAATTTTTTGCATAGTTAAGATACACGTTATTTAGTAAATCAATATCTGGTTTAATGCGTCTGACATACCCATCAACATTCCAATTTTGCTTTAGCTTGTCAAAAGGAATTTTATATAGCTTTTCATTAAAGGTGATTTCCCAGCCGTACTTACGATAAAAAGGAACGGAGAAGGGATGTAAGTAGGAGATTAATTGATCATTCTCCTTCATGTGCTGTAGGGCGTGAGCCAACAGGTATTTTACCATTCCATTTCTCCTGAATTCTGGCCAGGTAGCAACAGAGCTAATCCCCCCCATTTCAAAAGGCTTACCATGTATCGTTACCGTAAGTGGAATTAAATGTAGCTTTGCGGCAAGCTTTTCCTCTACCATCACACCCCAAATCGTATGTCGTTCTGCTTCCTGCCGCTTCTTTGCGAGGTCTTCTTCTGAAAGCTTATATTGAAAAGCAAACTGCGACAGTGTAAAAATATCGTGATAATCATGGACCAAGTTTAATTGTTTAATCAAACACCTTACCTCCTAACAGTAATGAAGGTTAATTGTATATTCTCCTAAGAAATCCGGAAGCAATCGTAAATTGCGGACCTAGGAATAATTTCCTTCATTTGGTTGATAATCTTATTAATAGCATTTAAAATAAACACTGGGTAAAAGACCATTGCGCTTTTATCTATACAAAAGGATGTTAAATTTGGACAAGCAAGAAGCACAAAAGGATTTATCTAGTTACATTGGACGAATCTTACGAGATAACTTTGGACGAGGACCCGAATCCGTTTTTGTTTCCATAAAAAAACCTTTTATCTCCGTTTATATTAGGAATTTCCTCTCCCCAATGGAAAAAGTGCTCCTTACAGAGCATCAAGAAACAGTTGTACAGACTACCCGAGATATATTAATGGCTACGTTAATTCCAGAAATAAAAGCATACATACGAATCGTAGCCGATATGGAAATTGAACAATTTTATTATGATTGGGGACTACATAATCATTCTGGAATGTTTTTCGCTATTGCCTCGGATAAAACGGATATCGACAAATTATTACATGAGGACTTCTTTGGAAAAGATGCCCTCCATAAAGAAATTGATCACATTGGACAACAAGCTGAAAAAACTCCTGAAAAGGTATTTTCCATCAAACTTAACGACAGAACCTATGCGGTCATACGCAGAGGTTTGTTTATAACCATTGAACGAGAACTAATCCGAATGGGTCAGCAAGAAGTACTAAAGCTCGCAAAAAGACGCATTGAAAAACGGCTTTTACATAATAATATGCGTTTAGAAAGTATTTTAGATGGTAAAATTGATGACTCATTTGTAGATTGGGATTTTGAACGCGATCAAAGTGTTATTTTATTTAGTGTCAATCCAAATCAACCAGGCGGTAATGAACTAGACAAATAAGCTAGACATGAGCCAAAAAGCTGTAAGCACTGCTTACTTCTTTTTGGCTTTTTTTATTGTCTTAAAACAAGGAGAGAGATTTTGAAACGTATAAACTTTTATAAAAAAGTATCAACCGAGTTATTAGGCTGCTTCTATTGCTTTACCCTAGATAAGATTGAGAAACAGATGAACGTAAGCAATATGTTATATGAAAATAGCTTAATTGAAAAAGTAGCAAAGGAAAGGGGTATTTCTCTAATTGAATTACGGATTATTGGGTATTGGATTATACAAAAGGAAAGAAACCTTATCAAGGATGAACTAGAATAGCATGGTCAAAAGTAAGAGAGTGGTTTCATACCACTCTCTTACTCGGTAATCTATTATCGTGCTAATAATCCCATTACAAGATAATGTTTCCAGTCCTTATAATCACCTAGCTTTAACCAAGGCACTGTCTCAAATTTTAACGGTGTAATAAAAGGCATGTCCATAAAGGATGACTGCATACTCTCTGTTGCAATCGTATCACCAGCTACTACCCCATTCATTACCTCAACTTGATTACCCATGAAAATGCCAGTTTCTATTGGGACTTTTTCAAGTTTACCGTCCTTGCTTAACCTCCAAATATGGTTATGAAAGAGATACTTTTCTTGAATGGTAGCAGCATTAAGTGCCTCATTCACCGTGATCGTTAGATTTGCATGGTAACCAGGTAATACAGCATCTAATTGCGAATCATCTGCAAAAGCTACATCTACTGGATAGACACTTTGCTCATTAACAGCAACATCCCCCACCGGTGAGTCACCGATACCCTGAACACTACCTTTCAATTCTTGCTCACTCTCCACCAACGTAACCTCAACTGATTGACCAGGTTCAACACTTATGCGAGCATCCTCTGTTAATTCTCCCGCAACTTGTATTTCTGTTGTTTCAATGACAATAAGTGGATCCGCTAAAGTGGAAGAGATGGATTTCACTTTCCCCTGGTATGGACTGTTGACGGTAATCGTATCTCCGCCTGCCCTCAAGTCATCTAATTGTGATTCAATGTTTTTTCCTTGCTCACGTTTTGCAACCAGCTCTTGTTCCTTCTCTATTAGAAACTGCTTTTTTTGTAACTCTGCTTCTATTGGGTCACTCGACGGTACGACGACATTTATATCTTCCTCTTCATCTGTATTAACTACCGGCACGGTAGGACTTGGGATCGTATAGGCTACCATTTCTGCAATCGCATCTTCTATCGCAGAAATTTCTCCTTTCACTTGAATCAATTGATTTTGTAATGCCGCTTCCATTGTGGCATAATCATGAACGCGATATTCAAATAGAGGATCACCTTCCGCTATTTCAGTTCCTTCCTCTACTAAGAAGCCGTCGAAACTCCCAATAGATTTATCAAAGAACACATAGTTTTCATCCGCGTAAGCAACTACTCCCTTTGCATCTACCGTTTCAAATAAATCAGTTGTATACACATTGTCCCATTCAGATACATAGCCATGTCTTGTCACTTTTCCACTATCATCTATGAAAACTAATAGAATATTTACTGCAATAAATACGAAAATGACGAACCATATTATTTTTCTCCGCATTATTCAAACCACCTATTCATGAGATGAACATCTGCATAAGCTAAAACGGCTGTTAACGTCCAAAGGATGACGTGGAATAAAATGACCGTGCTCCAAATCCACCCTTTATGTATTGCTGATAACTTACATAAAAACTTTATTTGAAAACCTATAATCCATATCTGAAATATGGAGATAGCACCGAAAAAGTAAATAAGAAATGAAATATCGGTTATATATGATGCCATTATCCCAAATGAAAAAGGAGAAACATACCAATCTAAACCGGCATATACAACAAGCGGTATCCACAGCAGCCTTTCTATTAACATGACAAAAAGAACCACCACTTGCATTAATACCAGCTTCTTATAGGGTACTTTTGTTACCCAATAAAAAAGAAGCGAAGAAAGAAACAATATAAATAATACAAACAATAACGAATAGATAACTCGTCCAATAATAAACCAAAATTTCTGCAACTCATATTCTGCAGGATCTAATAATACCGCTCCATTAGAAATAAGCGAAGAGCCGATTCCTATCACACTCATCCATGTAAATACCAACACACTAAATAAGCCAAGTAGGGTTATAATCTTCCATGGGTTTTTAATTACTTCTGCTTGCTTAATTCGAAAAATATGATCGTCTACTGCAAAAAATAGTTTGATTATTTGTATGGAGTACGTCATCGTTTCACCCTTTTCCCGATTATGAAATTGTGGGAATCTATTTTTCCTAATTTTACCTTATCATTCAGCAAATTTCTATATTTTTCAATTAATTTAGAATATAATGGTGCTTAGTACCTAGTAACCGTTTTTATCTATTAGGAACAAAGCGCATAAAAATAAAGACTTTCAATATGATGGATTGAAAGTCTTTATTTATTGTTCCTATGCGTACCGGTTTACAGAGCAATCACTCTAGTACATACATTGTTTCGTTAAACGAAAATGATTAGGTATTAATGTTGTGCTGGTTTTAATTCTTTTGCTGGTGATTCAAGCGCTTTGTTTTTCTCCGTACCACGGGACTTACCAAACAACCTACCAACCTGCCATCCAATAGCCATATTTGTCACACCCATCAGAATAAACAACAAGTAATCGCCAATAGGCTCTGGAAGCATTAGATCAACAACCAACCATCCTCCAGCTGTTGCAGCTCCAATAATAGCACCAATAACTGATTTACGGTTCATTTCGAGCATCACCCCATATTCTTAAGTTAAGAATCTATTCCGTTATATAGAAGCTTATGTGAGTAGGAGTCGCGAAATAACTAGAATTTTGCCTAATGCTCGTCCACACACATAGCTACTAATGAAAAAGCATGGTTTCTTAACAAATAAAATTAGCAAACATGTAGAAAATAAAGAAGGAAAATAGTTTAGAATGGTGGGGTAAGATGACAACCGTATTTGAAGCTGTTAAAGATTTTCTACAACTAAACTTCGATAACGAACCAAAGAATCCGTTACATGTTGGAGAAGTAATGGGCTGTTGGATGTACCTTGCATTAATGGATGAAGCAACGATTTATATTCAAATCGGGTTAAATTCCACAAATGATGACGAGGTAAAGGAATTATTAACACAAAGCCTAAAACAATGTGAAGACCAAGGAAAAAGGTTTAAGGAATTAATGAAAACCGAGGGAATTTCCTTACCTCCTACTAGTGAGCAACGACCAAACTCTGACCCCAATGCTGTACCCTTAGGCACGAAGCTAACAGATGATGAAATTATGAATGGTCTCGGATTAAAAACCGCTGCGGCAGTAGTTCAATGTGCTACAGCAGCTAGTCAGGCCATACGATCTGACGTAGGGGCACTTTTTACGCATTGCATGCTAGAAAAAATGAAGTTTGGTAGTACGTTAAAAAAAGCGATGAGAAAGAGAGGGTGGATTAAAGTACCGCCATACTATTATCCTCCAGGAATGCCCAAACAATAAAAGGTAGACTAGAGAAGCTATAATCACGCTTAATATCTTTTTAGTTAAGTTCTATTATTCAGAGGCTAAACCACAGCTCCTTAAGCTAACAAAACTCCCTTGCGGAATGCATGGGAGTTTATTGTCGACATGATTTAGTTTAAGCAAAAACCTAACAACAGAGTTAGATAAATATACATAAAGTAAGCTATGTATGAGTTGGTAGTCGCTGCGGCATAATCACATAACCACTTGCCCTCCGTGTCTTTAGAGCTTTAATTAGCTGGCTCTGTAACGTCTCATGGCATGTTATCTGTAAAATCACTTCTGTTTTACGACTAGAAAAGATTTTTAATTTGCTTTTATTGAAAAGTAATTCAATTATTAATCCTAATATAAATCCACCTACTAACCCAATTAACCCCCAAATGATTGGTCCCCAATGCCATACAAAGCCATAAATCGTTCCAAGTACCATAAAGATTGAACCACTAATCATCGCACCATCCAAAATACTTCTGCCATCAACCCGGTGAATAGAATCTAATACGTGTGTCTGAGATTCTAAGTTTTCCAAAGGCAAGGCAACGATATTCTCAGGTGGAACTCCTAATTTCTCCATGTCATGGATCACCATCTCCAAAAAGGGAGAGTGTTCAAAGGTTGCAATTATTTGTACTGCATTATTCTCGACTTTGTTTTGATGTGCCAAATTTTCATCCCTCACTCTAAGGTGCCTCATTTGTTCAATATCGAATAAGGTATTATTTTCATTTACAGATGTATATGCTTGGTAGATTGCAAAAGCATACATGGAAGGCAAGAATAGAAACCATTGCCAGTCTACAATTGCAACGGCACTGCTAAAATCTCCAAGAAAGGAGTAGAGCACGACACGAACAGCCTCTGCCTTATAGGAAACATAGATCCACCATGCTAGAATAAATGTCCCAACAATCGTACTGCCACCATAAAATTGGCCTAAGCCGGGTGATAAAGATGACCAAACCATTCCAACCCAAGGTTTTTTCTTTTCAAGGATGATAACATCAAAAAAACTAACGTCAGAAGGCGCAACAGGTGCATCTTCAATTTCGGACAAAACATGACTCTTATTAATCTCAACGGAACAGCGATAACTATCCCAAATACTATATACATATACTGCCACATAAAGTAGAACCCATTCCTGATTTAACTGCGCAGTTGCTTCCTCAAACCTGCCATGGAAGGATAAAGCAATCCCCAGGTTAATATTAGCCATACCGTTTACGACTAGCTCCCAAATAATTAACACCAATCCATGTAGAAATTTCCCTATAAACATATGGCCAAAGCCAGGGAAAATTGCTGACCAGCCTGCCGCGACCCATGGAATCCGAGGGTAGATTGAGTTAATTCCAAATACGGATATTCTCCCTTTAGAATAGCGTGGTTTTATAGCATCTGACTGAAACTTCTGATGTGGCACAGGTATCCTCTCCTACAACATAAATCCTTATTTAATATTTACAAAAACTTCCTTTACTATTCAGGTTTTGAAACGAGGTATCCGAGTCCGAACGATTAACGTAGTAAAGATAAAATAGTTCTCAGTCGCGCTTCCTCATGACTTCGATTACTAGCAATAAAAAAGACTCCCAACCATATTGGTTGAGAGCCTTGAAAACATAACTAGAATCCTCTTTAACTTTAATAACATTTTCCAGACTATTAAATAATGTATTATCCAATAATCTAATGAGTTCACATACGGTATTCCATTATAAGGATCACAGGTTATTGTTCATCACTAGCCTCCGCTATTTTATCTTTTTGAAATTGATATAACGCTTGTGCAAAATCATCAAATTTTTCTGGTGTGAGCTTTTCCTTATCTGTACCCTTACCAGCATATTTTTCTACTGTACCATCCTCAAATTGCAACCATAGTCTCCAGCTGTAACCATCTTCATACGATTCAGCATCCTCAAAAGTATAATCAGATTTCCAATCTTGTACTGCATACTTTTTCAGAATATCTTGCACTTCATGGCTATTCTCTACAGTTGTCACTCCATCTTGCGCACGAAGTCCCCTTCGACTAATAATAGGGTTTCGATATATCTCATTATTCTCTACATCAATTGCCACAGCTTTATACGGCTGATCATTACTACTTTCATCAAAAAACACCTTGATTACCTCATCAATAGCATGCTTTTCAGTTGCTTCCTGCGCTTGTTGAATATATTTAAAATCAAAAATATCCACTTGATTCATTGCATTTTCAGAGCTATCTGGCTCAGCTTTATCATCTGACGATTGACAAGCTACTAGAAATAAACAAGTTATAAAAACAAAAGAATAAATTAATATATTTCTCATTCATCTTCACCCTCATTCATGGACTTCAACATTTCTTTCATATGCTCTTTTGCCTCAGGCAAGAATTCATCCATACTGTTTAACTGCGAGTCTCTAAAATCACTTTCCTCTATCATCACTGCTCCATAGTAACTAACAAAGCCTTCCTTATTGGGTTCGTTAACCCTTTCTTCTGATGCTTGTTCCAACTGTTTAATAATCCGTTGTTCCACATCACTATACATATGAGCTGTGAGTGTTTTTCCATTACTCGTAAATGTGCCTGCATCTTGTAATGCTTTAAAGCAATTATAACATTTAAAAGAAATAACAGAACTCTGCAACGGATGATTACTAGTCGTACTCATACGACTGAAGAATCGAAGAATTAAAAGTGAGAAACAACAAAAGTCCATTTTATCTCAGAGGCTGTTCAATTCCAAATTTGGACATGAAAAAGCCCTCTCTGCTTCATAAGAGCAAAGAGGGCTAACCATTGAAATATAAGGTTTATTAACGTTTTGAGAACTGTGGTGCACGACGAGCGCCTTTAAGACCGTATTTCTTACGCTCTTTCATACGAGGGTCACGAGTTAAGAACCCTGCACTCTTAAGTGCTGCACGATAACCTGGATCTGCTTCTAGTAAAGCACGTGCGATACCATGACGGATAGCACCAGCTTGACCAGTAAATCCACCACCATCTACGTTTACTAAAACATCATAAGTTCCTTGAGTTTCAGTTGCTTGAAGTGGTTGGTTAAGAATTAAAAGTTGAGTTTCATATGGGAAATAGTCTTTTGCTTCACGACCATTGATAGTTACTGTACCATTACCCGGTACTAAACGTACACGTGCAGTTGAGCTTTTACGACGACCTGTGCCGTAATATTGTACTTGTGCCAATTGATTTACCTCCTTTTATTATCCGCGAAGTTCGTAAACTTCAGGTTTTTGTGCTGCATGATTATGTTCAGCACCTCTGTATACATGCAATTTCTTACCCATTTTACGTCCTAAAGGTCCCTTTGGAAGCATGCCTTTGATAGCAATCTCAAGCATTTGCTCAGGATATTTAGTACGCATTTCATCAGCAGTACGTTCTTTTAATCCACCTGGATGTCCAGAGTGACGGTAGTACATTTTGTCACTTAGTTTTTTACCAGTTAGTTCAATTTTGTCAGCGTTAACGATAATTACATAATCACCAGTGTCAGCGTGTGGTGTGTAAGTTGGTTTATGCTTTCCACGAAGGATAGCAGCAACTTCACTTGCTAGACGACCAAGACGTTGGCCTTCAGCATCCACAACAAGCCATTTGCGTTCGATATTGTTTTCATTCGCCATGAAAGTTGTGCGCATGATTGGTTTCCCTCCATATTTTCATTCATTAATTTAAAATTACTTTTTCGTTATTCCTATATTTTCAACACAATTAGTTCCGGGGCTAATCGCGGTTTTAGAAATAAAATGCCATAGACCATAATATATCAAATTGGGGTGAAATGTCAAGAGTATACGAGATTTATTTTAGTTAAATTATTTCTATTTGTATCTCCGTAGTCTATTATAGCTCATTCGACATCAAAACGAAACCTGTCGATATTCCCCAGGAAATATTGTCGAAAAGAAAAACTTACTGATATCGTACCTTCCACAAGTATAACCCTTGAGGTGGCGCCGTCTTACCTGCCTTATTACGATCCTTACTTTCCAACATATCCATAATCGCTGAAGGCTTTATCTTTTCCTGACCAACATCTAGCAATGTTCCTACTAAAATACGGACCATATTATAGAGAAATCCACTTCCTCGAAATACAAATACGATTTGATCATTTTCTTGCTGGCAGGATACCTCATATAACGTTCTAATTTTATTACCTTTTACGGTTGCCTTAGCAGAAGAAAACGTTGTAAAATCATGTGTTCCCTCAAAAAAATTACAGGCTTCTTGGATTGCTTGTATATTAAGTTTATATGGATAGTGCCAAACATAATTTCGTTTAAAAATATCAGGATCAATCGTGTTCTGAACAATATATCGATACTCTTTTTCTACGACATCATATCGAGCATGAAAATCCGCTGATACTTCCTCAGAATGATGCACATATACATCATTAGGCAGCAATGTATTGAGTGCTTTTTTCCAACTATTTCCCGGGATATGAAGGCTTGTATCGAAATGAATTGTCTGTCCTTTTGCATGAACCCCTGTATCGGTCCTACCGGAAGCGTGAATGCGAATTTGTTCGCCCTTGTGTATTTTCATTAGGGCGCCTTCTATCTCACCTTGTACAGTTCGTTTTTGAGGCTGGATCTGATAACCAGAATAATTTGTTCCATCATATGCAATTATACAGCTAATCTTTGGCATTACAGTCCAACCTTCCTAACCTCTAGTAATTTCTTGTAATGAGTAGCCCTGCAACAATGATTGCAAATGTAATAAAAACAAAGACGTCAATTCGTTTTATTCGCAATTGTCGTAGCTTCGTTCTTCCTTCACCACCCTGATAGCCTCTTGCCTCCATAGCCATTGCTAATTCCTCCGCTCGTTTAAATGCACTAACAAACAAAGGTACTAATAAGGGAACAATAGCTTTTAAACGTTCTTTAATCGGCCCTGTGCGGAAATCTACTCCTCTTGAGGCTTGCGCCTTCGAAATCTTATCTGTCTCTTGAAGTAATGTTGGGATGAAGCGTAGTGAAATAGACATCATCAACGCTAATTCGTGCACAGGAAACTTGATCTTCTTTAAAGGATGTAGCATATCCTCAATCGCATCGGTTATTTCAATCGGAGTTGTAGTTAATGTTAGTAACGATGTGATTAAAATTAATAAGAAAAACCTTAACGAGATAGCAAATCCTTGAATTACAGCACCAGAATATATGTTAAATCCAATAATCTCAACTAACACTTCTCCTTCTTTCGTAACAATTAAATGAAGGATAAATGTGAAGATGATTAAAAACCATACTGGTTTTAATCCCTTCAATATAAAGCGAATTGGAATTTTAGTTAATGCCGTTGTTACCAATGCAAATACAGTTAAAATACTATAGCTAGCTATGTTATTCGCAAAAAATACAATAATGACAAATAAGAAAATAATCGTAATCTTGGTTCTTGGATCTAATCGATGCACGAGAGAATTTCCTGGGACATATTGACCGATAATCATCGAATTATTCATCTGAGTCAGCCTCCTTTAGGACATGCCGAATCTCAGAGGCTAATTCCTGAACTGTCTGTCTCGTAAAAGGAATGGATGCGCCAAAACGTGTCTCAAATGCATGTAAAAATTGAATCATTTCTGGTACGTCTAATTGAACCTGATTTAATGCTTCAGGATTCGTAAATACCTCTTTAGGATTGCCTTCCATGTATTTTGTGCCTTTATTCATAATAATGACATGGTCAGCGTATTTAACCGCATCCTCCATGCTATGCGTAACTAATACGGTAGTAAGCTTCTGTTTTTGATGCAGATCATAAAACATATCCATCATTTCTTGTTGTCCTCTTGGGTCAAGTCCAGCTGTAGGTTCATCTAGGACAAGCACCCTAGGCTTTAGTGCTAACACGCCAGCAATTGCTACTCTTCTCATTTGGCCCCCACTCAAATCAAATGGGGATCGTTCAAGTAATTTCTCATCTAACCCAACTGCAGGGATAATTTCCTTTATTCTTCTTTGAATCTCTATTTTAGAAACACCAAAATTCTCAGGGCCAAACGCAATATCCTTTGCAACCGTCTCCTCAAACAATTGATGCTCTGGATATTGGAATACAACACCTACTTTACTACGCAACTCCTTAAGGTTCTCTGGCTTTTTCTCAGAATTAATGGTGTATTCACCTATTTGTACTTCTCCTTTAGTTGGGGCTAATAGTCCATTCAAATGCTGTATTAACGTTGACTTACCAGAACCCGTATGCCCAATAATTGCTACAAATGTTCCTGATGGTACGTGAAAAGAAAGGTTTTCTAATGCTTTATGCGAAAAAGGTGAGTTTGCTTGATAGATATAGCTCACATTGTTGAATGTAATGTCCATAATTCCTCCAGTAATTCATCATGATTCAAAGGTTCACTAGTAATCATCAAATCATTCTTTTTCAGTTCGTCAGCAAGAATGGCAATAAATGGAACATCTAAGCCGATCTTTCGTAACGCATCTTTTTTGGCAAATACCTCTCTTGGTGTTGCTTCATCCCATACTTCCCCATCATTCATGACTATCACGCGCTCTGCCTGGGTAACCTCTTGCAAATCATGGGTAATGGTAATCAGTGAGATTTCATTCTGATCTTGAATATCAGATACCGTCCGCATTATTTCCTTACGTCCTTTAGGATCTAACATAGCAGTTGCTTCATCCAGAATGAGTACCTCTGGTTTAATTGCAAGTACACTAGCAATTGCTACACGTTGCTTCTGTCCACCAGAAAGACGATGTGGCTCAGTTAAACGATAATCCTGCATCTTCACTGCGTTTAATACCTCATCAATCCGCTTTATCATTTCTTCTCTAGGCACACCACGATTTTCCATACCAAATGCAACATCATCTTGAACTGTTGTGCCTACAAATTGGTTGTCTGGATTCTGAAATACCATTCCTACCTGTTTACGTATATCCCAGACACTCTCTTCTGTCACAGGTACCCCATTAATGCGTATTTCTCCTTTTTGTGGGAATAGCAATCCATTCATTAACTTCGCAATTGTAGATTTACCAGATCCATTGTGACCGATAATTGCAACCCACTCGTCCTTATATATGTTAAAAGAAACATTCTTCAATACCCAAGCCTGCTCTTCTCCGTATCGAAATGATACATCTCTAAACTCTATAAATATCTCTCTCATCTTAATCCTCCTCTAACTATTCAATGCCTGGGTTTTAGTGCTTTATGTTATGTATTTTACTACTTATCTTGCTTTATGTTAAATAATAATGGGCTAATCAAACAACGAACACTTACTAGAATAAGTCGTTACTAATACGTGCACACTATTTATTCGTAATTGTACAAAATCACGTACAAAAAAAGGGCTTGGATTTCACCTCGTGGAAGAGATTCAGTCCTGCCCTTAACGCGTATGGATTGATTAAACTAGCTCAATAATTGCCATTTTCGCTCCATCACCTTGACGTTCACCTAATTTAAGAACGCGTGTATATCCACCTTGTCGATCCTCATAGCGTGCAGCTACATCATTGAAAAGCTTTTGAAGAACAGAATCTTCTTCTCCTGCTTCCTTATTGTATAGGAACGCTGCAGCTTGACGACGAGCATGAAGATCACCACGTTTACCTAACGTAATCATTTTATCTACGATAGATTTAAGTTCTTTCGCCTTTGCTTCTGTCGTTTCAATCCGTTCATGAATAATTAAATCAGAAGCAAGGTTACGAAGTAGCGCCATACGAGCGTCTGTAGTACGTCCTAGTTTTCTAGCCATGGACTATCCCTCCCTTTCTTGAAACTCTAAAGATGTCTGATATTATTAGTCGTCTTTACGTAAGCCCAGTCCTAAATCAGTAAGTTTTACTTTAACTTCCTCTAGAGATTTACGACCAAGGTTACGTACTTTCATCATATCTTCTTCAGATTTATTTGAAAGCTCTTGAACTGTATTAATGCCAGCACGTTTTAGACAATTGTAAGATCGTACAGATAAATCTAGTTCTTCAATTGTCATTTCCATTACTTTTTCTTTTTGGTCTTCTTCTTTTTCGACCATGATTTCTACGTTCTGCGCTTCGTCAGTTAAACCAACAAAGATGTTTAAATGCTCAGATAGGATTTTTGCACCTAAAGAAATAGCTTCCTCTGGGCGAATGCTACCATCTGTCCATACATCTAGTGTTAGTTTATCGTAGTTTGCACTTTGACCTACACGAGTATTTTCTACTTGGTAAGTTACACGTGATACCGGTGTGAAAATGGAATCAACTGGAATAACACCAATTGGTTGATCTTCATGTTTATTTGCATCAGCTGGAACATAACCGCGACCACGTTGTGCCGTAATTTTCATACGCAAGTTACCTTTTGCATTTAACGTTGCAATCGGTAATTCCGGATTCAATACTTCTACATCACTATCATAGGTTAGATCAGCAGCAGTAACTACACCTTCTCCTTGCACATCAATTTCTAATGTTTTCGGTTCATCTGAGTAGATTTTTAGGGCAAGCTTTTTCAAATTCAAAATGATTGTCGTAACATCTTCAACTACTCCATCAATAGTTGAAAACTCATGTAAGGCACCATCAATTTGAACTGATGTTACAGCAGCACCTGGAAGTGAGGATAGTAGGATACGACGCAAGGAGTTTCCTAGAGTTGTACCGTAACCACGTTCGAGCGGCTCTACCACAAATTTTCCAAATGTAGCATCATCACTAATCTCAACCGTTTCAATCTTTGGCTTTTCTATTTCAATCATTCCAAATACCCTCCTTTAAAACGTCGAAACCCCGGTTAGATACATATCTAACCGAAATTCCTCAAATAGGCAGTTGGCGTTTCTGCACTACCTGTATAGTTTTTCGTACTATTTTGTCTTTGCGATGCTGTATAGCAAGGTTTTCGTAAAAGAAAATATAAGCCATAAGCCGAATGGCTTTTTAGCTTAGTAATTTCTTTTCGGTAACCTTGGTGATCTTTTCTGTGTAATATTTATCTTCACCATATACTTTTAGTCATCATAACCCATTATAGACAGGGTGACAAATAATATACGTTAAAATTATACACGACGACGTTTTGGTGGGCGGCAACCGTTATGAGGTACTGGAGTTACGTCTTTAATTGCAGTAACTTCTAGTCCTGCTGCTTGCAATGAACGAATAGCAGCTTCACGTCCAGCTCCTGGACCTTTAACTGATACTTCTAGAGTTTTCATACCATTGTCAACTGCAGTTTTTGCAGCTGTTTCAGCAGCCATTTGAGCAGCAAATGGAGTTGATTTACGAGAACCTTTGAAACCAAGCGCACCAGCAGAACTCCAACCAACAACATTACCTTGAACATCAGTGATCGTTACAATAGTATTGTTGAAAGTAGAACGGATGTGTGCAACACCGGTCTCAATATTCTTTTTCACACGACGTTTTCGTGTATTAGTTTTACGAGCCATTTATTCGTTTACCTCCTTCACGTTATTTTTTCTTATTAGCGATTGTGCGACGCGGACCTTTACGTGTACGAGAGTTGTTTTTCGTGTTTTGTCCACGAACTGGTAATCCACGACGGTGTCTTAATCCACGATACGAACCGATTTCAATTAAACGTTTAATGTTAAGAGAAATCTCACGACGAAGATCCCCTTCGATAGTGTAAGCATCAACTGCTTGACGAATTCTTCCTAACTCATCTTCCGTTAAATCACGAACACGAGTTTCTTCAGAAACGCCTGCTTCTTTAAGGACATCCTGTGCAGTTTTCTTACCGATACCATAAATGTAAGTTAAAGAAATAACTACACGCTTTTCACGTGGAATATCTATACCTGCAATACGTGCCATATTATTTGCGCACCTCCTTCAATTATCCTTGTTTTTGCTTGTGTTTCGGATTTTCACAAATCACCATTACTTTGCCTTTTCGTTTAATGACTTTGCATTTTTCACAAATTGGCTTAACAGATGCTCTTACTTTCATCATCTTTACCTCCTTTTATATCGGAGCTCGCTTATTTATAACGGTACGTAATTCGTCCTCTTGTTAGATCGTACGGAGAGAGTTCTACCGTTACTTTATCACCTGGTAATATACGAATGAAGTGCATACGAATTTTACCAGATACATGTGCCAAGACCGTATGGCCGTTTTCAAGCTCTACATTAAACATCGCATTTGGCAATGTTTCCGTTACGGTTCCTTCCACTTCAATTACATCATCTTTCGCCATCGTGTTGATCTCCCTTCTTTAAATCAGTCACAATATTGCTTTCACAAAACATGCAAATCGTATTTTCTATTTGTGACACGACCAGTATCTAGAAGGCTGTTTTGGACTTCTGGAGACGTATAATCCATAATTCAATATGATGTGTGCTCTTTCTCTTTGGTCGATCATATTTACGTTTTCCCCATCTGCTACCAAGACATAACGACCATCAATCACTAAAAATCGATAATGTCCTGCTTCACGCCCTTGCAAAATACGAACAACTTGACCTATTCGTGGAATCGAATCAGTTTCGCTCAACAACGTCTACCTTTAAGAGGGTTTTATTGTCAAATACATGCTGTGCTATCTATCAACATATATAACGTCACGACTCATATTATTTTAGAACAAATAGAATTGTCTATTCGTGCAAGCCTACAGTAATTGCTTAATTTTCAATAACTGATTGAATATCCTGAAAAACTTTATCGATTTCTTGATCGCCATCGATGTTTACAAGATATCCTTTATCATCATAAAAGTCTAGTAACGGCTTCGATTGTTCGATATTAATCGCCAAACGATTTTTTACCGTTTCTGGTTTATCATCATCACGTTGAATTAACGCCTGACCATCTCTATCACATATTCCCTCTTGTTTAGGAGGGTTATACATAACATGATATGCTCTACCACATGTTGGACAAATTCTACGACCGGATAAACGCTCCACTAATTTTTCTTCTGGTACATTCACGTGCAATACATGATCAATTTCTTGATTCAATTCGGATAGAAGCGTTTGTAAAGCTTCAGCTTGTGCAATGGTTCTTGGAAAACCATCTAACAAGAACCCTTTCTCACAATCAGCTTTACTTAAACGTTCTTTTACAATACCAATTGTAACTTCATCCGGAACAAGTGCTCCTTGGTCCATAAAGCTTTTAGCTTTCTTACCAAGTTCTGTTCCTTCTTTTATTGCAGAACGGAACATATCTCCTGTTGAAATATGAGGGATGTTATATTTTTCGCTTATTTTCTCTGCCTGTGTACCTTTACCAGCACCAGGAAGACCCATCAAAAGTAAATTCAAAAATTTCCCCTCGCTTCATTGGCAGATTCTTACTTAATAAATCCTTTGTAGTGTCGCTTCACAAGTTGACCTTCTAGCTGCTTCATTGTTTGAATTGCTACACCTACAACGATTAGTAGACTTGTGCCGCCGATTTGAACTGCTTGAGGTAGACTAGCAAGTTTCCCAAATAAGACAGGTAAGACAGCAACCGCAGCTAAGAATAGCGCTCCAACAAATGTCAATCGATTGACAACACGTGTTAGATAGGTTTCTGTATTCTTACCAGGTCGAATTCCTGGAATATAGCCACCTTGTTTTTGCAGATTTTCAGCCATTTGCTCTGGGTTAACCTGAACAAACGTATAGAAATAAGAAAACGCAATGATTAATACTACATAGATAAGCATACCTATAGGTGTTGTATAATCAAAGATTTTTCCAATTGTCTCAGCAACACTTCCCTCAAAGAAGCTCGCAACTGTACTTGGTGCCATTATGAATGCAACTGCAAAAATTACCGGAATAACTCCTGCTGCATTTACTTTAATCGGTAAATGTGCGGAATGACCACCAACTGGAGAACGATTGACAAGTTTCTTTGCATACTGAATAGGGATTTTACGTAATGCTTGGTTTACAAAGATAATTCCAACAATTATCGCAACAGCAACCAAAGCAATAATCGCTATAATTACAATATTAATGAACAATTCATCTCCAGGATTTGTAAAATACTGGGCATATAATTGTTCAACGCCATTTGGTACGGCAGCTACGATACCCGCAAAAATGATAATCGAGATCCCATTCCCAACTCCATTTGCAGTGATCTGTTCACCTAACCACATTAAGAATGTTGTGCCTGCAGTTAATACAAGTGCAATGATTAGGAATTTTAGTGCACCAGGGTTTGTAATTAATAGACCTTGTGCCATAGCATTAAAGCCGATTGACATAGCGATTGCTTGAAGAAACGCTAGAACAACCGTTCCATAACGGGTAACCTGTGCTAATTTCTTTCTACCCATTTCGCCTTGCTTTTTCCATTCGGTAAACTTAGGTACTACATCCATTTGTAGTAATTGCATAATAATTGATGCTGTAATGTAAGGCATAATCCCCATTGCAAAAACGGAGAAGTTTTGTAATGCCCCACCACCAAATGTATTGAGAAAACCCAATACATTTCCTTGTTGGGTAATAGACACTAGTGCATCTTTATTTGTGAATGGCACAGGAATAAATGTGCCTAGACGGAATACAATTAACATTAACAATGTAAAAATTATCTTCCGTCTAATGTCAGCCACGCGCATAAAATTGGAGAATGTACGGAACATTAGATCACCTCTACTTTACCGCCCGCTTCTTCGATAGCTGCTTTCGCTGAAGCAGAGAACTTATGAGCTTTAACGGTATATTTGTTTTCGACAGAACCATTACCAAGTACTTTAACACCTGATCTTAAGTTCGATACGACACCTGTTTCAAGTAGTAGCTCAGGAGTGATTTCTGTGCCGTCTTCAAATCGATTTAAAACGTCTAAGTTCACTATAGCATATTCTTTGCGGTTTATGTTTGTAAATCCACGTTTTGGTAAACGTTGGAATAGTGGCATCTGTCCACCCTCAAATCCTGGGCGAACGCCACCGCCTGAACGTGCTTTTTGTCCTTTGTGTCCTCTACCGGAAGTCTTTCCGTTACCAGATGATGTTCCGCGTCCTACACGATTGCGTTCTTTACGTGTTCCTTCTGCTGGCTTCAATTCATGAAGTTTCATACGAGCACCTCCTCTTTACGCTTTGTATTTATTAACCTTCTTTAACCGTTACAAGATGAGATACTTTGTTAACCATTCCTCGAATAGCCGGAGTATCCTCAAGAACTACGGTTTGACGAATCTTTTTTAAACCTAGTGCTTCAACAGTTTTAATTTGTTTTTCTTTTGCACCTATAACACTGCGTGTGAGGGTGATTTCTAATTTTTTAGACATAATGTTTCCCTCCTTATCCTAACAGTTCTTCTACAGACTTTCCTCGTAGTTTTGCTACTTCTTCAGCACGCTTAAGGTTGCTTAAACCATTCATAGTCGCGCGAATCATGTTGATTGGTGTGTTTGAACCTAGTGATTTTGTTAAAATGTCACCTACACCTGCAAGCTCTAGTACCGCACGAACTGGACCACCAGAGATAACTCCAGTACCTTCAGAAGCTGGTTTCATTAATACTCTACCAGAACCGAATTCACCATGAATTTCGTGTGGAATTGTTGTACCTACGATTGGTACAGTAATTAAGTTTTTCTTCGCATCATCAACTGCTTTTTTGATAGCATCTGGTACTTCTTGTGCTTTACCAGTACCAAAGCCAACATTACCGTTTTTATCACCAACAACAACTAATGCAGCGAAACGGAAACGACGTCCACCTTTAACTACTTTAGCTACGCGGTTAACGGCAACAACGCGTTCTTCAAGATCTAATTTATTAGGATCGATTACTGTTTTCATCTGTGTCCCTCCTTTAACGATTAAAATTCAAGACCTGCCTCACGAGCAGAATCTGCCAAAGCTTTTACACGTCCATGATAAAGGTAGCCTCCACGATCAAATACGACTGATTTATAACCTTTATCTTGGGCACGTTTAGCGATCAATTCTCCAACTTTAGTTGCAGCATCAACACTGCTAGTTGAATCCACGCTTAACTCTTTATCAACTGTAGATGCGCTAGCTAATGTAACACCGTTAGTGTCATCAATTAACTGTGCGTAAATGTGTTTATTTGAACGATACACGTTTAAACGAGGACGTTCTGCAGTTCCGAATAAATTCTTACGAACACGGTTATGTCTTCTTTTACGTGCAACATTTTTGTCAGGTTTTGTGATCATCTGGGTCACTCCTTTCTCGCCTAACTAACCTTACTTAGCAGTTTTACCTTCTTTACGACGTACATATTCATCAACATAGCGAATACCTTTGCCTTTATATGGCTCAGGTGGTCTGATAGCTCTGATGTTAGCAGCAACTGCGCCAACTTTTTCTTTATCAATACCTCTAACCACAACAGATGTGTTATTTGGTACATCGATTTCAATACCTTCAATTGGATCTAACTCAACTGGATGAGAATACCCAGCATTCACGACAACTTTATTACCTTGTTTTTGTGCACGATAACCGACACCAATGATTTGAAGTTGTTTTTCGAAGCCTTTTGATACACCTTCAACCATGTTAGCGATTATGCTACGAGTTGTTCCGTGTAATGAACGATGTTGTTTGTTTTCACTTGGACGTTCAACTGTTAAAACATTATCCGTAACAACAACTTTCATATCACTATGAAAATCTCTTGTTAGTTCACCCTTAGGGCCTTTTACTGTTATTGTATTACCGTTAAGTTTTACTTCTACACCACTCGGAATCTCAATTGGCTTAAGTCCTATACGAGACATTCCATGCACCTCCTCATCAAAAAAATTAATTACCAAACATATGCAAGAACTTCGCCACCAACAGCTTGTGCGCGCGCTTCTTTATCAGAAAGTACACCTTTAGATGTTGATACGATAGCAATACCTAGACCGTTAAGTACACGTGGTACTTCGTCAGCTTTTGCATAAACACGTAGTCCTGGCTTACTAATACGCTTAATTCCTGTAATTACTCGTTCCTCATTTGCACCGTACTTAAGGAATAAACGCAGAACGCCTTGTTTGTTATCTTCTATAACTTCATAATCACGTACAAAACCTTCTCGTTTTAGAATATCAGCGATATCAGTTTTAATTTTAGAAGCAGGAAGCTCTAATTTTTCATGTTTAACCATGTTAGCATTACGAATACGAGTTAGCATATCTGCGATTGGATCTGTCATAACCATTACTAATTACCTCCTTCCCGAATCGGGGTTTACCAGCTTGCTTTTTTGACACCAGGAATTTGACCTTTGTAGGCAAGTTCACGGAAACAAATACGGCAAAGTTTAAATTTACGAATTACAGAATGCGGACGACCGCAACGTTCACAACGAGTATATTCTTGAACTTTATACTTTTGTGGGCGTTTTTGTTTCGCAATCATTGATTTTTTAGCCACAATTTTCCCTCCTTGTATTAGCTCACGTCTATTTTTGGAAAGGCATGCCAAGCTGAGCTAAAAGTTCGCGTGCTTCTTCATCAGTATTAGAAGTTGTTACAATAACAATATCCATACCGCGCACTTTGTTTACTTTATCGTAATTAATTTCTGGGAAAATTAATTGTTCTTTAACACCTAAAGTGTAGTTACCACGACCATCAAAAGCTTTCTTAGAAATACCGCGGAAGTCACGTACACGTGGTAGTGAAACTGCGATTAGCTTTTGTAGGAATTCATACATGCGCTCACCACGTAGGGTAACTTTCGCACCAATCGGCATTCCTTCACGTAGACGGAAACCAGCGATTGATTTTTTAGCACGTGTAATCATAGGTTTTTGACCAGAAATTAATGCTAGTTCTTCAACAGCACTATCTAGTGCCTTAGAGTTTTGAACTGCATCACCAACACCCATGTTGATAACGATTTTCTCAACCGCTGGCACTTCCATTACAGACTTATAGTTAAATTTATTCATTAAAGATGATACTATTTCATCTTGGTATTTTTGTCTTAATTGATTCACCATGTTGCCCTCCTTTCACAGCACATACTATTTATCTAATGCTTCACCGGAACTTTTAGCGATGCGGACTTTCTTTCCATCACGTACTTCGTAACCAACGCGGGTTGGTTTACCGGATTTTGGATCTACTGGCATCACGTTAGAAACATGAATTGGAGCTTCTTGGTTAAGAATTCCACCTTGTGGATTTTCTTGTGAAGGCTTCGCGTGTTTTTTAATCATGTTAACGCCCTCTACAAGAACACGATCCTTCTTTGGATATGCTTCTAAAATAGTGCCTGTTTTTCCACGGTCTTTACCGGACATAACGATAACTTTATCACCTTTTTTTACATGCATGCTTTACGCACCTCCTTGACAAGGTAATTCTCTTTCTTATAGAACTTCTGGAGCTAGAGATACGATTTTCATGAACTGTGCATCACGTAATTCACGTGCAACTGGTCCGAAGATACGAGTACCTCTTGGACTTTTGTCGTCACGAATGATTACTGCAGCATTTTCATCAAAACGAATATATGAGCCGTCTTTACGACGTACACCAGACTTAGTACGAACGATTACTGCTTTAACAACGTCACCTTTTTTGACAACGCCTCCTGGTGTTGCTTGTTTTACAGAACAAACGATAACATCACCAATGTTAGCAGTCTTACGACCAGAGCCACCTAGTACTTTGATAGTAAGCAACTCACGCGCACCAGAGTTATCTGCAACTTTTAAACGAGTTTCTTGTTGAATCAACTCTTGCGACCTCCCTTCGGATACCTTCCGAGCGAACTTTAATTATATAATTACCGCTTCTTCAACTACTTCAACTAGACGGAAACGTTTAGTTGCTGATAGCGGACGAGTTTCCATGATACGAACAACATCGCCAGTTTTAGCTTGATTGTTTTCATCATGAGCTTTAAATTTCTTAGAATATTTAACGCGTTTACCATATAGCTTATGAGTTTTGTAAGTTTCAACTAAAACAGTAATTGTTTTATCCATTTTATCTGAAACGACACGGCCTGTATATACCTTACGATCATTACGTTCAGTCATTTTGAGGCTAACCTCCTCTCATTATCAGTTGTTTACGCTTAGTTCACGATGACGTACAACAGTTTTCATACGAGCAATAGTCTTTCTTACTTCACGGATACGTGCAGTGTTTTCAAGTTGACCAGTTGCTAGTTGGAAGCGTAAATTAAATAATTCTTCTTTTAACGATTTAAGTTTTTGTTCAATTTCGGCAGTGGTTAGTTCTCTGATATCATTAGCCTTCATTGATTTCACCACCAATTTCTTCACGTTTTACGAATTTAGTTTTGATCGGCAGTTTGTGTGAAGCAAGACGCAACGCTTCGCGTGCAACCTCTTCAGAAACTCCAGCGATCTCGAACATTACTTTACCTGGTTTAACTACAGCTACCCAGCCCTCAGGAGCACCTTTACCAGAACCCATTCGGACTTCAAGAGGCTTTGCAGTATAAGGTTTATCTGGGAAAATTTTAATCCAAACTTTACCGCCACGTTTCATGTAACGAGTCATAGCGATACGAGCAGCTTCGATTTGACGACTTGTAATCCAAGAAGCTTCAAGAGCTTGTATTCCATATTCACCAAATGTAACTTGAGTACCACCTTTAGCTTGGCCTCTCATTTTACCACGATGTTGTCTACGATATTTAACACGTTTAGGCATTAACATAATGCATCTGCCCCCTTCCTTATTTTTTTGATTTAGTTGGAAGGACTTCACCACGATAAATCCACACTTTAATACCTAGTTTACCGTATGTTGTATCAGCTTCAGCTGTTGCATAATCGATATCAGCACGAAGTGTGTGTAGTGGTACTGTTCCTTCACTATAATGTTCAGCACGAGCAATATCCGCGCCACCTAGACGACCAGATACTTGTGTTTTGATTCCTTTTGCACCTGCGCGCATTGCACGTTGGATAGATTGCTTTTGTGCACGACGGAATGAAATACGATTTTCTAATTGACGAGCAATGTTTTCAGCAACTAACTTAGCATTTACATCAACTTTTTTAATTTCAACAATGTTAATGTGAACGCGTTTGCCAGTTAAGCTATTTAATGAGTTACGTAGAGCTTCTACTTCAGATCCGCCTTTACCGATAACCATTCCTGGTTTACCAGTGTGAATCGTAACGTTAACACGATTAGCTGCACGTTCAATTTCGATATGGGAAACAGCAGCAGTTTTTAAGCGGTTTTCAAGATATTCTCTAATTTTAATATCTTCGTGTAGTAAGTCTGCATAATCTTTGCCAGCGTACCACTTAGACTCCCAGTCTTTGATGATACCTACGCGAAGACCTGTTGGATTCACTTTTTGACCCACTAACTATCCCTCCTTCTTTTCTGTTAGCACCACTGTAATGTGGCTAGTGCGCTTGTTAATTCTGCTTGCACGTCCTTGCGCACGTGGACGGAAACGTTTCAATGTTACACCTTCATTTACGAATGCCTCAGATACTACTAAGTTATCTGTATCCATTTCATAGTTGTGTTCTGCGTTTGCGATTGCAGATTTCAACACTTTTTCTACGACCGGAGAAGCACCGCGTTGTGTGTGGCGTAGAATAGCAATTGCTTCGCCAACTTGTTTTCCTCGAATTAAATCAACGACTAATCGCACTTTACGAGGAGCAATACGAACTGATTTTGCTACGGCTTTAGCTTGCATACCTTAAGCGCCTCCTCTCATTAGCGTTTTGTTTTCTTATCGTCATTTGCGTGCCCTTTGTACGTACGTGTTGGCGCAAATTCACCTAATTTATGTCCAACCATGTCCTCTGTAACAAATACAGGTACATGCTTACGTCCATCATATACAGCAATAGTATGACCGATAAATGTCGGGAATATTGTAGAACGACGTGACCAAGTTTTAATCACTTGCTTCTTGTCAGATTCATTCAATTGATCAATCTTTTTCATTAGATGGTCATCTGCAAAAGGTCCTTTTTTTAAGCTACGACCCATGGATAAACCTCCTTTCGAAGTTCAGAAACAGGATAATAATCCCATTCAACGTTACATTTATTTTTTACGTTTACGCACAATAAACTTATCTGAAGCTTTATTACGTTTACGTGTTTTGTAACCAAGTGTTGGTTTGCCCCATGGTGACATTGGTGATTTACGTCCGATTGGAGCGCGTCCTTCACCACCACCGTGTGGGTGATCATTCGGGTTCATTACAGATCCACGTACAGTTGGGCGGATACCCTTCCAACGAGAACGTCCAGCTTTACCAACACGAATTAATTCATGCTCGATGTTTCCTACTTGACCGATAGTTGCGCGGCAAGTTGATAACACTAAACGTACTTCACCTGAAGCTAAACGAACAAGTGTATATTTTTCTTCACGACCTAGGATTTGAGCTTCAGCACCCGCAGAACGAGCTAACTGTCCACCGTTTCCTGGTTTAAGTTCAATATTATGAATAATTGTACCAACTGGAATGTTTGATAATGGAAGTGCATTACCCACTTTAATATCAGCAGCTTCTCCAGATTCAATTACTTGCCCTACTTGTAAACCTTTTGGAGCAAGGATATAACGCTTTTCACCATCAGCGTAGTTGATTAATGCAATGTTAGCGGTACGGTTTGGATCGTACTCAATTGTAGCAACGTTTCCTGGTATACCATCTTTATCGCGTTTAAAATCAATAATACGATATTGACGCTTATGACCGCCACCTTGATGACGAACCGTTAATTTCCCTTGGTTGTTACGTCCACCGCGTTTTGCTAATGGAGCAAGTAGGGATTTTTCCGGTTTGTCTGTAGTGATCTCAGCGAAATCAGAAACAGACATATTACGTCTACCATTTGAGGTAGGTTTGAATTTTTTAATCGCCATCTTATTTTCCCTCCTTCACTTATTTTCTCTTAGCCTTCAAAGAAATCTAAATCTTTGCTGTCTGCTGAAAGCTGCACAACAGCTTTTTTGCGATTCGGACGGAAACCACCGTAACGTCCCATTCGCTTGAACTTACCTTTTAGATTCAATGTGTTTACTTTTTCAACTTTAACACCAAAGATTTCTTCAACAGCATCTTTGATTTGAGTTTTGTTAGCTTTTGTACTAACTTCGAACGTATATTTCTTTTCTGCCATTAGGTCAGCAGAATGTTCTGTGATGACAGGGCGCTTAATAATATCACGTGCATCAGTCATTATGCAAGCACCTCCCCTGCTTTTTCAGCTGCATCTTTAGTTAAGATTAGCTTGTCATGCGTTAACAAATCTAGAACGTTAACTTCAGTTACTGATAGTACTTTTACTCCTTGAAGGTTATTCGCAGAACGAATAACGTTCTCGTTAGTATCAGCAGTAACGATTAGAGCTTTTTCGTTTACATTTAAAGCACCAAGCATTTTTACAACTTCTTTTGTTTTAGGAGCATCTAATGCGATGTTCTCTAACACAACTACGTTTTCTTCTTGTACTTTAGAAGACAATGCAGATTTAAGCGCTAAACGACGTACTTTTTTAGGTAGTTTGTAGCTGTAGCTACGTGGAGTTGGACCGAATACAGTACCACCGCCAACCCATTGAGGTGAGCGAATAGAACCTTGACGTGCGCGTCCAGTTCCTTTTTGACGCCATGGTTTACGACCACCGCCGCGTACTTCAGAACGATTTTTAACAGCGTGTGTACCTTGACGCATAGAAGCACGTTGCATTACTACTGCTTCATGTAATACATGTGTATTTGGTTCAATACCAAAAACGGAATCGTTTAATTCGATTTCTCCCGCTTGTGAACCATCTTGTTTAAATAGTGCTACTTTAGGCATGACATATCCTCCCTTCGTATATATGATTAGTTAGCCTTGATTGCACTCGTGATTTTTACGAATGATTTTTTTGCACCTGGTACATTACCTTTAATTAGTAGAAGATTGCGCTCAGCATCAACACTTACTACTTCAAGGTTTTGGATTGTTACTTGTTCTTGACCCATGTGACCTGGTAATTTTTTACCTGGGAATACGCGCATTGCGTCGATTGATCCCATAGAACCAGGAGCTCTGTGGTAGTGAGAACCGTGAGACATTGGTCCACGAGATTGACCATGGCGTTTAATAGAGCCTTGGAATCCTTTACCTTTAGATGTTCCAGTTACATCAACCATTTCGCCAGCTTGGAAAATTTCAACGCTGATTTCTTGACCGACTTCATAGCCATCAAGTTCTGCGTCACGGATTTCACGAACGTAGCGCTTAGGGGCTGTGTTTGCTTTTTCAGCATGACCTTTTTCCGCTTTGTTAGTACGTGATTCCTTTAAATCTTGAAAACCGATTTGAATTGCTTCATACCCATCGTTTTCAACAGTTCTTTTTTGTAATACAACGTTAGGCTCAGCTTGCACAACTGTTACCGGAATTAATTCTCCGCTTTCGTTAAATAGCTGTGTCATGCCGATTTTACGACCTAAGATTCCTTTCGTCATCCGTTACACCTCCTATTTTAAAAACAAAATTTTATAGTTTAATTTCAATGTCAACACCAGATGGTAAATCAAGACGCATTAGCGAATCAACTGTTTGTGGTGTTGGGTTTACAATATCGATTAGACGCTTATGTGTACGCATTTCGAATTGCTCACGTGAGTCCTTGTATTTATGAACTGCACGCAAAATTGTGTAAACAGCTTTCTCAGTAGGTAGTGGAATTGGTCCAGAAACTTTTGCTCCAGAACGTTTCGCAGTATCTACGATTTTTTCAGCAGATTGATCTAAAATACGGTGATCATATGCTTTTAAACGGATTCTAATCTTCTCTTTTGCCATTATTTTCCCTCCTTTTCGCCCATATTATTATAGACATACTCCGTGAAAATTCCTTAGCAACCGCCCATGGCAAAGGGGCCGGGTGTGCCAACAACCTTCCACATCATCGCCTTTAGTGACCAACATTCTTATTATATAGAATATACACGGCCAATGCAACCTTTTTTTAAGGAAATCTATCCCGTTGCACATCTACTAATTATACTTACCAATTTAAGTGATTGCAAGGTTTTATACATATTTTTTATTGGGAAAGTTTGGTGGTTATTTATCACCACCAACAGACAGTGTTCTTTCATTAATACTTTATTACCATTAATGAAACCTCGTATTCAATTATTCAAATAAAAAAACAGGTAACGTCGTCACGTTACCTGTTCCTTGATAGTACATAATTATTTTGTAATAGATGAAACTACACCTGATCCAACAGTACGTCCACCTTCACGAATAGAGAAGCGAGTACCGTCTTCAATAGCGATTGGAGAAATTAGCTCAACAACCATTTCGATGTTGTCTCCAGGCATTACCATTTCTACTCCTTCTGGTAAGTTAATAACACCAGTTACGTCAGTTGTACGGAAGTAGAACTGTGGACGATAGTTTGAGAAGAATGGAGTGTGACGTCCACCCTCTTCTTTAGATAGTACATAAACTTCAGCTTTGAAGTTAGTGTGTGGTGTAATCGTACCTGGTTTAGCAAGTACTTGACCGCGGTTGATATCTTCACGAGATACACCACGAAGTAATGCACCAATGTTATCTCCAGCTTCAGCATAGTCAAGAAGCTTACGGAACATTTCAACACCAGTTACAGTTGTTTTACCAGACTCTTCTTGAAGACCGATAATTTCTACTTCGTCACCAACTTTAACTTGACCGCGCTCTACACGACCAGTTGCAACAGTACCACGACCAGTGATAGAGAATACATCCTCAACTGGCATCATGAATGGTTTGTCAGTGTCACGTTCTGGAGTTGGAACGTACTCATCAACAGCGTTCATTAATTCAACGATAGCGTCTTCGTATTGAGCATCGCCTTCTAGTGCTTTAAGAGCAGAACCTTTGATTACTGGTACATCATCACCAGGGAAGTCATATTCAGATAATAGATCACGTACTTCCATTTCAACTAGTTCTAGTAATTCTTCGTCATCAACCATATCTACTTTGTTTAGGAATACTACAATTGTAGGTACACCTACGTTACGAGATAATAGGATGTGCTCACGAGTTTGTGGCATTGGACCATCAGCAGCAGATACTACTAGGATAGCTCCGTCCATTTGTGCAGCACCAGTGATCATGTTTTTAACATAGTCAGCGTGGCCTGGGCAGTCTACGTGTGCATAGTGACGAGTGTCAGTTTCATACTCAACGTGAGAAGTAGCGATTGTAATTCCACGTTCTTTTTCTTCTGGAGCACCATCAATTTGGTCATAAGCCATTGCAGTACCTTTACCAGATTTCTTGTGCATTACAGTTGTAATAGCAGCTGTTAGAGTAGTTTTACCATGGTCAACGTGTCCAATTGTTCCAATGTTAACGTGACTTTTCGAGCGGTCGAATTTTTCTTTAGCCATTTATATTTCCTCCTTTAAATAATTGAAAGATTTTTTAAGTATATGTTGGAGCCAAGAAATAACAGCTTGTGTTATTTCTTAGCCTACAATAAAAGTTATACTTGAGAATGATGAAAAAATCAATTATTCTCCAGCATTTTTCTTAATAATTTCTTCTGATACACTCTTTGGTACTTCTTCATAGTGGTCAAAGTGCATGGTGTATTGTCCACGACCTTGCGTGTTAGAACGCAATGCAGTTGCATAGCCAAACATTTCAGCAAGTGGTACGAACGCTTTAATAACTTGCAGTTGTCCACGCGCTTCCATTCCTTCCATACGACCACGACGAGAAGTAATATCACCGATGATATCACCCATGTACTCTTCAGGCACAACTACTTCTACTCTTTCAATTGGTTCAAGTAGAACTGGGTTACACTTGTTCTTAGCAGCTTTAAGTGCCATAGATGCAGCAATCTTAAACGCCATTTCATTTGAGTCAACATCATGGTAGCTACCATCGTATAATGAAGCTTTAACGTCAATTAATGGATAACCAGCTAATACACCATTTTCCATTGCTTCTCTAACACCTTGTTCAACAGCAGGGATGTATTCGCGTGGTACAACACCACCGACGATTTTGTTTTCGAATTCAAAGCCAGCACCTTCTTCGTTTGGCTCGAATTTGATCCAAACGTGACCAAATTGTCCACGTCCACCTGACTGACGTACGAATTTACCTTCAACTTCAGCCGCTGTACGGAATGTTTCACGGTATGCAACCTGTGGTGCACCAACGTTAGCTTCCACTTTGAATTCACGTTTCATACGGTCAACAATGATGTCAAGGTGAAGCTCACCCATACCAGAGATAATTGTTTGACCAGTCTCAGGGTTTGTTTCTGTTCTAAATGTTGGGTCTTCCTCAGCAAGTTTGCCAAGTGCAATACCCATTTTATCTTGGTCTGCTTTTGTTTTTGGTTCAATAGCAACTGAGATAACTGGTTCAGGGAACTCCATTGATTCAAGAATAACTAGATTCTTTTCATCACATAGCGTATCACCTGTTGTAGTATCTTTTAGACCTACAGCAGCAGCAATTTCCCCAGAATAAACTGTTGAAATCTCCTCACGAGAGTTTGCGTGCATTTGTAGGATACGACCTACACGTTCGCGCTTATCCTTTACAGAGTTACGAACGTATGAACCTGAATCAAGTGTTCCAGAGTAAACGCGGAAGAAAGTTAACTTCCCAACAAATGGGTCAGTCATTACTTTAAACGCTAACGCTGAGAACGGTGCATCATCTGAAGATGGACGAGTAACTTTTTCTTCTGAGTCAGGAAGAGTACCTTCGATATCTGGTACATCTGTTGGCGCAGGAAGAAAATCAATTACACCATCAAGCATTAATTGAACACCTTTGTTTTTGAATGCAGATCCACAGAATACTGGGTAAAGTTCTACATTGATTGTTGCTTTACGAATAGCTTCTTTAAGTTCTTCGTTAGAGATTTCTTCTCCTTCTAAGTACTTCATCATAAGCTCTTCGTCTAGTTCAGATACAGCTTCAAGAAGGCTACTGCGTAATTCTTCAGCTTTAGCTCTATATTCTTCAGGAATTTCACGTGATTCAGCACGAGTTCCTAAGTCATCTTCATAGTAGTATGCAACCATATCAATAAGATCAATAATACCTTCAAACTCATCCTCAGCACCAATCGGAAGCTGAACCGGGTGAGCGTTTGCTCCCAAACGTTCTTTTAAAGTTCCGGTTGAGTACATGAAATCCGCACCGATTTTATCCATTTTGTTGATAAACACGATACGTGGAACACCGTAAGTTGTCGCTTGACGCCAAACAGTTTCTGTTTGAGGTTCTACACCTGATTGTGCATCTAGTACAGTTACCGCACCGTCAAGCACGCGTAGAGAACGCTCAACTTCAACGGTGAAGTCTACGTGTCCTGGTGTATCAATGATATTGATACGGTGGTTTTTCCATTGAGCAGTCGTAGCAGCAGATGTAATGGTAATTCCGCGCTCTTGCTCTTGTTCCATCCAGTCCATTTGTGAAGCACCTTCATGTGTTTCACCAATCTTGTGAATGCGTCCTGTATAGAAAAGAATACGCTCAGTAGTTGTGGTCTTACCTGCATCAATGTGTGCCATAATACCAATATTGCGCGTCTTTTCCAAGGAGAACTCTCTTGCCATGTATTCTTCTCCTTCCTGTTATAACCTTTATTTTTGTTTAGATTACCAACGGTAGTGAGCGAATGCTTTGTTCGCTTCTGCCATTTTGTGCATATCTTCGCGTTTCTTAACAGAAGCTCCTGTATTGTTAGAAGCATCTAGGATTTCATTAGCTAAACGTTCTTCCATTGTTTTTTCTCCGCGTAAACGTGCGTAGTTAACAATGTAACGTAGACCTAGAGTTTGACGACGTTCTGGGCGAACCTCAACTGGTACTTGGTAGTTTGAACCACCAACACGGCGTGCACGTACTTCTAGTACAGGCATTACGTTTTTCATAGCTTGTTCAAATACTTCCATTGGATTTTGTCCGCTGCGTTGTTCAACTAGTTCAAACGCATTATAAAGAAGTTTTTGAGCAATGCCTCGTTTACCGTCAACCATAATTTGGTTGATTAAACGAGTTACTAGTTTTGAGTTATAAAGTGGATCTGGCAAGACATCGCGCTTAGGTACTGGTCCTTTACGTGGCATATGTCCCCCTCCTTTCCTAAATCATAGTTGTTATGCTATTTGCTTATTTTTTCTCTTTAGGGCGTTTCGTTCCGTATTTAGAACGACCTTGCATACGACCGTCTACTCCAGCAGTATCAAGTGCTCCACGAACAATGTGGTAACGTACCCCTGGTAAGTCTTTTACACGTCCTCCACGGATTAGAACTACACTGTGTTCCTGTAGGTTATGTCCAATACCAGGAATGTATGCAGTTACCTCCATGTTGTTAGATAAACGAACACGAGCATATTTACGTAGTGCTGAGTTCGGTTTCTTTGGAGTTAGTGTACCAACACGTGTACAAACACCACGTTTTTGCGGTGAGTTCTCATCAGTCAATGACTTTTTGAAGCTGTTGTACCCTTTGTTTAGTGCTGGTGAGTCAGATTTCTTAGGTTTGTTTACGCGTCCTTTGCGCACAAGTTGATTAATTGTAGGCATTTATGTTGTCCTCCCTTCTTCTTTACTATCATAGAATTATAGCTAGTAATCACCTTGTTGTAATCCCACACATCCAGGTGGTTCATCCTTGAGCAAAAAACAAAGCTTTCACGATTTCACAATCGCCAAAACCATCATTTTTTAATTGCTACTGTTGATGCGCCAACGTCAATACCACACGCTGCGCCTAGCTTTTTCTTGGAATCAACACGTTGGCAAGGTATGCCAAGCGTTTTAGCTAATTCTTCAATACTTTGTGTCATATAGCGGTCAGCATCTTCTGCTATATACACTTCACTTATTTGACCATTTTTCATAGCCTTAAGCGTTTGCTTCATACCAATCATAATTTGCGATTTTAATTGCGTCACTTTTTCATAAGACATCATTTAATATCCTCCAAAGTAACAAATATAAATCGGAAGCACCTTGAATATATTATCATTCTCGTTTTTTAATGTCAACTCAAATTTCAAATATTTTTGGTGCTTCCGAATTAAATTCTTGTTTGTAGATACCCACTATCATTCAATACTAGAAATTATTGAACTGGCTGTTCAACCTCTTCTACAACTTCTTCTTCCTCAACAGCCGGAAGCTGAATTTTACGGTAGCGTTGCATTCCAGTTCCTGCCGGCACAAGCTTACCGATAATAACATTCTCTTTTAACCCTAGTAATTCATCACGCTTACCTTTGATTGCTGCATCTGTAAGTACTCTTGTTGTTTCTTGGAAGGATGCTGCTGATAAGAATGAATCAGTTTCTAGTGAAGCTTTTGTAATACCTAGTAGTACCGGTCTACCAACAGCTGGTTGGTTGCCCTCAAGAAGTACTTTTCGGTTCGCTTCTCTAAACTGGTGTAGTTCTAGTAATGATCCTGGAAGAACTTCCGTATCTCCAGCGTCAATTACACGAACCTTACGAAGCATTTGTCTCACCATTACCTCTACGTGTTTATCGCCGATTTCTACACCTTGCATACGATATACGCGTTGCACTTCACGTAGCAAGTAATCCTGAACTCCAGCAATACCTTGAACACGTATTAGTGCTTTTGGATCAACTGAACCCTCTGTTAATTCTTGACCAGCAGTTACTTCGTCACCAACAGAAACCTTTAATCGAGCATTATAAGGAACTGCATAGGAACGTTGCTCTACATCGCCTTGTATGACAATCTCTTGCTTATCTTTTACTTCATGTATTTCTAATACAGTACCATGAACCTCACTAATGATCGCTTGACCTTTCGGGTTACGCGCTTCAAATAGCTCTTGGATACGAGGTAAACCTTGTGTAATATCGTCACCTGCTACCCCACCAGTGTGGAACGTACGCATGGTTAACTGAGTACCTGGTTCACCAATTGATTGTGCGGCAATAATACCAACTGCTTCTCCTACTTCAACCTCTGAACCAGTTGCTAAATTACGGCCATAGCATTTCTTACATACGCCATGTTTTGTATTACATGTGAATACGGTACGAATTGTAACTGTTTCGATTCCCGCTTCTATAATTTGTTTAGCTTGATCCTCAGAGATAACCGTATCGAAATCAACAATAACCTCTTTAGATTCTGGATGCACAACTGATTCAAACGCAGTACGACCAACCAAACGGTCAAATAATGGTTCAATTACTTCATTGCCATCCATTAATGCTGTTACTGGTAATCCTCTGTCTGTTCCGCAATCCGTTTCACGAACAATAACGTCCTGTGCAACATCTACTAAACGACGAGTCAAGTAACCAGAGTCAGCTGTTTTAAGTGCTGTATCCGCAAGACCTTTACGCGCACCGTGTGTTGAAATAAAGTACTCTAATACCGTTAAACCTTCACGGAAGCTTGATTTAATTGGTAGTTCGATGATACGTCCAGCCGGGTTGGCCATTAGACCACGCATACCAGCAAGCTGTGTGAAGTTTGATGCGTTACCCCTTGCTCCTGAATCACTCATCATGAAGATTGGGTTACGATTATCTAGTGACTCCATTAGCTTATCTTGAATTGTATCTTTTGCTTGAGACCAGATCGCGATAACTCTGTCATAACGCTCTTCCTCCGTAATTAAACCACGACGGAACTGCTTCAACACATTATCAACTTTATTCTGAGCCTCATCTAGAATTCCTTCTTTTTCAGGTAATACAACAATATCTGAGATACCAACTGTCATACCTGCAGTTGTTGACATACTGAATCCTAGATCTTTCATACGGTCAAGCATTTTAGATGTTTCTGTAATCTTAAAGCGTTTGAAGACCTCAGCGATAATATCACCTAAGAAGCCTTTTTTGAACGGTTTAATGATGTCACGATTTTTAATCTCTTCTTTAATATTCGTGCCTTTTTCAACAAAGTAATGTTCAGGAGTACGTACCTCAAGATTACTCTTAGTTGGTTCGTTAATATAAGGGAATGAATCTGGAAGAATCTCATTGAATATTAATTTACCAACAGTTGTTAATAGCAATTGGTTGTTCTGCTCCGCTGTGAACGTTTTGTTGCTTAAGCTAGACGCTTGAACAGCAATACGCGTATGCAAGTGAACATACCCATTTTGATAAGCTGTACGAGCTTCATCCACATTTGTGAATACAGTACCTTCTCCAACTGCACTTTCTCGCTCTAACGTTAAATAATAGTTACCTAATACCATATCCTGAGATGGTGTAACAACAGGCTTACCATCCTTAGGATTTAAAATGTTTTGGGCAGCTAACATTAGTAGTCGAGCTTCTGCTTGTGCTTCTGCAGATAGCGGAACATGGACAGCCATTTGGTCTCCATCAAAGTCAGCATTGTATGCTGTACATACTAATGGATGCAAACGAATTGCACGACCTTCAACCAACGTTGGTTCAAAAGCCTGAATACCAAGTCTGTGAAGAGTAGGGGCACGGTTAAGTAATACCGGATGCTCCTTAATAACATCTTCCAGCACATCCCACACATCAGGATGAACACGTTCAATCTTACGTTTAGCAGATTTAATATTATGTGCAATACCACGTTCTACTAGTTCTTTCATAATGAATGGCTTGAATAGCTCAAGTGCCATTTCTTTCGGTAATCCACATTGATACATTTTTAGGTTTGGTCCCACGACAATAACAGAACGTCCTGAGTAGTCAACACGCTTACCTAGTAAGTTTTGACGGAAACGACCTTGTTTACCTTTTAGCATATGTGAAAGTGATTTTAATGGACGGTTACCAGGCCCTGTTACAGGTCGGCCACGACGACCATTGTCAATCAACGCATCAACTGCTTCTTGTAGCATACGTTTTTCATTTTGCACGATAATGCTAGGTGCACCTAAATCTAATAGTCTCTTTAGACGATTGTTTCGGTTAATAACACGACGATATAAATCGTTTAGGTCAGAAGTTGCAAAACGTCCACCATCAAGCTGAACCATTGGTCGAATCTCTGGAGGAATAACTGGTAGAACATCTAAAATCATCCAAGAAGTTTCATTTCCTGAGTTACGGAATGCTTCTAAAACTTCAAGACGTTTAATTGCTCTTGTTCGACGTTGACCTTGAGCAGTTTTTAATTCTTCTTTCAACGAATCTACTTCTTTATCAAGATCAATATCTTGTAACAATTTCCGAATTGCTTCTGCACCCATTTGTGCCTTAAATGTATTACCGTATTTTTCATAGTAAGCACGATATTCTTTTTCAGAAAGTAATTGTTTTTTCTCTAAAGGCGTACTTCCTGGCTCTGTAACAATATAGGCAGCAAAATAAATTACTTCCTCCAATGCACGAGGAGACATATCTAATACTAACCCCATACGGCTCGGTATTCCTTTAAAATACCAAATATGTGATACTGGAGCAGCTAATTCAATGTGTCCCATACGCTCACGGCGAACTTTAGACTTTGTAACTTCTACACCACAGCGATCACAAACAACACCTTTATAACGTACACGCTTATATTTACCACAATGGCATTCCCAGTCTTTCTGAGGACCAAAGATGCGTTCACAGAACAATCCATCTTTTTCTGGCTTTAGAGTTCGATAGTTAATGGTTTCTGGTTTTTTAACCTCACCATATGACCAAGAACGAATCTTTTCAGGTGAAGCTAAACCTATTTTCATAAATTCAAAGTTATTTACATCTAGCAAGGGTATACCTCCCTTTTTAATGTCCGATTTTACTTAAGATTTTTCTTGAAAATGAGCTATTGGGGAAAGACATAAAGTCAATTCCCCTCACCCATTAATTTTCTTCAACCTCTAAATTCAACTTACTTGCCGCTTGTGTTTCTTCTTCTTCTAAATCACGCATCTCAATTTCTGATTCATCACCAGCGAGAATCTTAACGTCTAAACCTAGACTTTGTAATTCTTTGATCAGTACCTTAAATGATTCCGGTACTCCTGGCTCTGGAACATTGTCGCCTTTAACAATTGATTCATATGTTTTAACACGACCAACAACGTCGTCTGATTTAACAGTTAAGATTTCTTGAAGCGTATAGGCAGCACCATATGCTTCTAATGCCCAAACCTCCATCTCACCGAAACGCTGTCCACCAAATTGTGCTTTACCACCCAGTGGTTGCTGCGTAACAAGTGAATATGGTCCAGTAGAACGAGCGTGTAACTTATCATCAACCATGTGCGCTAGTTTAATCATATACATGACCCCAACAGATACGCGGTTGTCGAATGGTACCCCTGTTCTTCCATCATATAAGATTGTTTTGGCATCCCTTGGCATGCCCGCTTCTTCAAGCGTATCCCAAACATCCTGTTCATTTGCTCCATCAAAAACTGGTGTTGCAACGTGAATTCCAAGTTGTCTAGCAGCCATACCTAAATGTAATTCAAACACCTGTCCGATGTTCATACGAGAAGGTACCCCTAATGGGTTAAGCATGATATCAACTGGTGTACCATCTGGTAAATATGGCATATCTTCTTCTGGTAATATTCTAGAGATTACACCCTTATTACCATGTCGACCAGCCATTTTATCTCCTTCGTGTATTTTACGTTTTTGAACAATATATACACGAACTAGTTCATTTACACCTGGTGGTAATTCGTCACCATCTTCACGGTTAAACACTTTAACATCTAATACAATACCACCTGCACCATGAGGCACACGTAATGATGTATCACGTACTTCACGAGCTTTTTCTCCGAAGATCGCATGTAGTAAACGCTCTTCCGCTGAAAGCTCGGTTACTCCCTTAGGTGTAACCTTACCAACTAAGATATCACCGTCAGATACCTCTGCTCCAATACGGATAATACCTTGCTCGTTAAGATTTTTAAGGGCATCTTCACCAACGTTTGGAATATCCCTTGTGATTTCTTCTGGTCCAAGCTTTGTATCACGAGCTTCAGATTCATATTCTTCAATATGAATAGAAGTATAAACATCATCTTTCACCAATCGCTCACTCATAATGATGGCATCCTCGTAGTTGTAACCTTCCCATGTCATGAACGCAACTAATACGTTACGACCTAAAGCAAGTTCTCCTTTTTCCATAGAAGGACCATCAGCAAGCACTTCGCCTTTGGTAACACGATTGCCTTCACTCACGATTGGACGTTGGTTATAACAAGTACCTTGGTTAGAACGAATAAACTTTTGAAGCTTATAACGATCTAAATCACCTTTTACTTCTTTACCATCTACTTCAGATATACGTCGTACTAATACTTCTTTCGCTTCAACACGCTCGACAATACCTTCATGCCTACAGATAATCGCAGCTCCAGAGTCTTTACCAGAAACATACTCCATACCCGTACCAACAATAGGAGCCTCAGGGTTTAATAATGGAACTGCCTGACGTTGCATGTTCGCACCCATTAGAGCACGGTTTGAGTCATCATTTTCTAAGAATGGAATACACGCTGTCGCAGCTGATACAACCTGCTTCGGTGATACATCCATATAATCGATTTTCTCACGAGCTACTACGGTGTTTTCACCACGGAAACGAGCGATAACTTCATCATCCGTAAATGTTCCATCATCACTTAATCTCGCATTCGCCTGTGCTACAACATAATTGTCTTCTTCATCGGCTGTAAGATAGTCAATTTGTGCTGTAACCTTACCTGTATCAGGATCTACACGACGATAAGGAGTTTCAATAAATCCAAACTTATTTACCTTCGCATACGATGACAGCGAGTTAATTAATCCAATGTTCGGTCCCTCTGGCGTTTCAATCGGACACATACGGCCATAGTGTGAGTAGTGAACGTCACGCACTTCAAAGCCTGCACGCTCACGCGTTAACCCACCTGGTCCTAATGCGGATAGACGACGCTTATGTGTTAATTCTGCTAATGGATTCGTTTGATCCATGAACTGAGATAGCTGTGAACTACCAAAGAACTCTTTAATCGAAGCGATTACCGGACGAATATTAATTAATTGTTGCGGCGTCACGCTAGATGTGTCTTGAATAGACATACGCTCACGAACAACCCGTTCCATACGAGATAACCCAATACGGAATTGGTTTTGTAATAATTCACCAACAGAACGAAGTCTACGGTTACCTAAATGATCGATATCATCTGTGTCCCCAACTTGGTGAAGTAAGTTAAAGAAATAGCTAATGGATGCTAATATATCTGCTGGTGTAATATGTTTTACACTTGTATCAATATTGGCATTACCAAGTACATTAAGTGCTCTTTCTCCACTTGGATCTGTAGGATCAACAATTTTTATTGATTGAATACGAATAGGGTCCTCTAACACACCATCATGTGGTTCAAGAACTCTTTCCCCTAAGATTACTTCATCATTCTCTAAGTAAGGGATTATTTTATCTAAAAGTCTACGCTCTACTTTATCACCAGCTTGCGCCAAAACTTCTCCTGTTTCTGAGTCTACAATTGGCTCAGCAAGCACTTGGTTGAACAAGCGATTCTTGATGTGAAGTTTTTTATTGATCTTATAGCGTCCTACATGAGCAAGGTCATAACGCTTTGGATCAAAGAAACGTGAAATTAATAAGCTTTTTGCATTCTCAACAGTAGGTGGTTCACCCGGACGCAAACGCTCATAAATTTCAAGTAGCGCTTTTTCAGTTGTTTCGGTATTATCTTTTTCTAGGGTGTTAATGAGATATTCATTCTCACCAATCAGATCAATAATTTCTTGATCTGAACCAAAGCCTAGAGCACGTAAAAGAACCGTAATTGGCAACTTACGTGTACGATCAATACGGACATAAGCAACATCTTTCGCATCTGTTTCAAACTCTAACCAAGCTCCTCGGTTAGGGATTACAGTTGCTGCTACTCCTCTTTTTCCGTTTTTATCGATTTTTTCATTGAAGTAGACACTTGGTGAACGAACAAGCTGTGATACGATAACACGTTCAGCTCCGTTAATAACGAATGTACCAGTATCTGTCATGAGAGGGAAGTCTCCCATAAAGACTTCTTGCTCTTTCACTTCGCCAGTTTCGTTATTAATCAAACGAACCTTGACACGAAGCGGAGCATTGTAAGTAACATCTCTTTCTTTCGATTCATCTACAGGATATTTAGGTTCTCCCAAACTATAATCTACAAATTCTAACGATAGATTTCCTGTAAAATCCTCAATTGGAGAAATGTCTTGAAACATTTCTCGCAAACCTTCTTCCATAAACCATTGATATGAAGCGGTTTGGATTTCGATAAGATTCGGCAATTCTAATACTTCACTGATGCGCGCATAACTTCTGCGTTGGCGGTGCCGTCCATACTGAACTAGTTGACCTGTCAACTGCTTCACCTCTCAAATCATGCATATTTTATTTGCGAGCTACTGCCCACATTTGAAAATAACTAATATATTGTTAGAAAACAGCATTATCTAGGAAGATAACCCTAGAAGGGTAGTTTTCTAATACCACAAAACGTTGTAAAAATGCTAATATGTCTCATACAAATAGCGACTCAAGAACTTCTACTATAAAACAAGATTTTATGTAATATCTCATTTGTTTCAAGAAAATAATTACTTGCCATACCCAAAATAATGGGTTATCATTTTAGAATAGAAAAGCAACAAGCCCCTCCAAAACCTTCTCAATAAATGAGAAAAATAGATAGAACGCCCACAAACTCGATTCTATCATTGTTTCCGATAAGCAATGAATTATACACTTTTCTTTAATTCATAAAAATTCCTCTTGACAAGGAAGTCCCATATTAGCATTTTATTATATTATCACACTCTAAATCAAGAAGTCAAATGTTTTTGGCGCACAAAATATAGTAGCCTTTACTGCGCGTTACGGTTTCACAGTTCCCAAATAACGATTCAAGCTTTTCAATTGCTGATGGCGCACCTTGTTTTTTTTGAATAACAACCCAAAGCTCCCCACCTTTTAGCAGACTAGCTTTACCGCCCTCAAACATTCCATGAACAACCTTTTTCCCAGCCCTTATCGGCGGATTTGTTACTATCGCAGCAAATTGCCTACCTTCTAAGTTCGTGAATTGATCACTTTGCACAAACTCAACATTTGCTATGCCATTATGCTTGGAATTGGATTCCGCAAGTGCTAACGCTCGCTCATTCACATCAGCCATCACCACTTGGCGATCCGGCAAGTAATCAGCAATCGTCATCCCCATCGGCCCATAACCACAACCTAAATCCAAGATATCTCCATCAACTTCTGGTGCAGTAAATGCCTCTACTAACAATCTCGTTCCAAAATCTATTTCATTCTTTGAAAAAACACCGATATCACTTGTAAAGCTATAGTTTTTTCCTCGTAATTGATAATTCCATGTCTTGGGTGAACTTTTTGATTGGGGTTTTTGTGAAAAGTAATGCTCAGACATTCCAGCACCTACTTTACTGTATTATGTAATCAGAAGAATTCAAGTGTAAATATAGAGCCCGTCGATAAACACGACGAGCTCTTTTAATTTTAATAGAATCAATCCATTAAATTATTTAACTTCTACAGTAGCGCCTGCTTCTTCAAGTTTAGCTTTAACTTCTTCAGCTTCTTCTTTAGCAACGCCTTCTTTAACAGCTTTAGGAGCGTTATCAACTAAGTCTTTAGCATCTTTTAAGCCAAGACCAGTGATTTCGCGTACCGCTTTAACAACTTTGATTTTAGAAGCACCAGCGTCAGCAAGTACAACATCAAATTCAGTTTTTTCAGCAGCAGCGTCTCCACCAGCAGCTCCACCAGCAACAGCAACAGGTGCTGCAGCAGTTACTCCAAATTCTTCTTCAATAGCTTTAACAAGATCGTTAAGATCTAGTACTGACATTTCTTTAATAGCATCGATAATTTGCTCTTTAGTCATTTTTAGTTCCTCCTAATTTTTATAAGTTTTTATGATGAGACTGTTTGTTGATATCGTATCAACTTACGCGCCTTGTTCTTCTTTCTGTTCTGCAATTGCTTTTGTAACATAAGCGAAATTGCGGACTGGTGCTTGTAGTACGCTGAGTAGCATAGAAAGCATACCCTCGTAGTTTGGTAGGTCTGCAAGCTCCTTGATTTGATCAAGTGTTACAATTTGGCCTTCTAGTACGCCGCCTTTAATTTCCAAAGCTTCATGTTCTTTCGCAAAGTTGCTTAGGATTTTAGCGGGAGCAATTACATCATCCTTACTGAATGCAATAGCAGTTGGTCCAACTAGTGCTTCGTTCAACTCACCTAGATTAGCATCTTCAGCAGCACGGCGTGTCATTGTGTTTTTGTAAACTTTAAATTCAACACCAGCATCACGAAGTTCTTTACGAAGTTGAGTTACTTCCGCAACATCAAGACCACGGTAGTCAACCAATACAGTTGATTGGCTTTCACGAAGTTTATCAGCGATTTCTTGCACTAATTGTTGTTTCTTTTCTAATACGTTTGACATTGTTCCACCTCCCGTTAGTTTTATCCATTATACCGTTCGGGTTTCAATCATTAAGAGAGCCCCCATGTAGACATGGAGGCTCGAATAAACAAATTTATCTATTTGTCTCAAACACCTCGGCAGGAAATTAAGCTTCATCAGCACCTACTGTCTACGGTACAACGTATTCAATTATTCAACGAAATTTAGTATACCGAATATGCTGTGAAAAGTCAATTACCAATTAACGGTAGTTTGAAACGTCAACTCTGATTCCAGGTCCCATAGTTGAAGTAATTGCTACATTACGCATATAAATCCCTTTTGCAGCTTGAGGCTTAACTTTAACGATTGTTTCTACAAGCGCTACAAAGTTTTCAACTAGCTTTTGATCATCGAAAGAGATTTTTCCGATTGGAACGTGGATGTTTGATTGTTTATCTACACGATATTCAACCTTACCAGCTTTAATTTCTTTAACAGCTTTTTCCACTTCGAATGTAACAGTACCTGTTTTAGGGTTTGGCATTAAGCCTTTAGGTCCTAGAACACGTCCTAATTTACCAACCTCAGCCATCATATCAGGAGTCGCAACAATCACATCAAACTCGAACCAACCTTGGTTGATTTTGTTGATTAGATCTTGATCCCCTACATAATCTGCTCCAGCTGCTTCTGCTTCTTTAAGTTTTTCACCTTTAGCGAAAACCAATACACGTTGTGTTTTACCAGTTCCGTGTGGTAAAACAAAAGCACCACGAATTTGTTGGTCTGCTTTCTTAGGGTCAACCCCTAGACGAAAAGCAACTTCAACTGTTTCGTCAAACTTAGCTTTAGCTGTTTCTTTTAATAAAGTTACAGCTTCGTTTATTTCATAAGATTTAGAACGATCAACAAGCTTCACAGCTTCTTGATATCTTTTACCTTTTTTAGCCATTTTAAAATTTCCTCCTCTATTGTGGTAATAACGGTAATACCTCCCACTTATAAAAGCACGGATGCTTTTATAAAGCTTACACAAATAATTTATAGGCTCATAAATTATCACGAAAAAGGTTGCGCGAAACGGAAGACCATCACCGCAACCTTAAGTTAGTAACATTTGAAAGTATTAGTCTTCGATAACAATACCCATGCTACGTGCAGTTCCTTCAACCATGCGCATCGCTGCTTCTACGTCAGCGGCGTTTAAATCTGGCATCTTAGTTTCTGCAATTTCTCTTACTTTATCACGTTTCAAAGTCGCAACTTTGTTTTTATTAGGCTCTCCAGAACCTGACTCTAAGCCAGCTGCTTTTTTAAGCAATACTGCTGCAGGTGGAGTTTTCGTAATAAACGTAAATGAACGGTCTTCAAATACTGTGATTTCAACCGGAATAATTAAACCAGCTTGATCTTGCGTACGAGCATTGAATTCTTTACAGAATCCCATGATATTAACACCGGCTTGACCAAGTGCAGGTCCTACTGGCGGTGCTGGGTTCGCTTTACCAGCTGGAATTTGCAATTTTACTAATTTGATAACTTTTTTAGCCACGAGACACACCTCCTTAAAGTCCGTGATGTGGTAATTGGGACACTTCGTCCCTCCCACTCATTTTTTCCATTACCCTGTTGTCTCAAGGGCATGAATAACAAAAGAATTTTAGCATGAAAACACAAAAAATGCAAGGCCTTAATTATATGAAAGCCTTAAATCTTTTCAATTTGAGAGAAATCCAATTCAACTGGAGTTTCTCTACCGAACATATTAACATGAACCTTAAGCTTTTGTTTATCAACATCAATATGTTCAATAGATCCTGTGAAGTTTGAAAACGGACCATCTATAACACGGACATTTTCCTTCAATTCAAAATCAACTTGAACGACCTTCTCTGCCATACCCATACGCTTTAAGATTGTGTCCACTTCATCTGGCATTAATGGTGTTGGTTTTGTTCCACCACCACTAGAACCGATAAAGCCCGTTACCCCTGGCGTGTTACGTACAACATACCAAGAGTCATCAGTCATAATCATCTCTGCCAAAACATAGCCAGGGAAAACTTTCTTCTTTAATACCTTCTTTTTACCATTTTTAATTTCTGTTTCTTCTTCTTCTGGTACGATTACTCGGAAGATTTTATCTTCCATTCCCATTGTTTCAACACGTTTTTCTAAATTCGCTTTTACTTTATTTTCATACCCAGAATATGTATGAATAACAAACCAGTTTTTCTCCATTTCTTCAGGACAATACCTTGCCCTTCCCTCCCTTTGTAGGTGATTTCAACTTGTTCATACAACTAAAAAAATCGTATTAAAAAAACCCGTAATTTTTCCGGGTTTTTAATAATAATCTCTATTCACTTTCATTATAGCATACTTATAGGAAATTTATTCAAAAAAATAAGTTCAAGAGTTCTGATATTCCTAAATCAATTAATCCAAAGAAAACAGCCATAAACACCACTGTTGAAATAACGACAACCGTATAGCTTGTCAATTCTTTTCCTTTTGGCCAGCTAACCTTTTTCATTTCTCTAGATACATTTTTAAGAAACTTAAACATACTTGTACCCTCCCCAAACTCAACCTGAAGATGCATAGAAACTTTATTAAAATCGATTTATTTTGTTTCGCGATGCAATGTATGTTGCCCACATGTCTTGCAATATTTACGCACTTCCAAACGTGAAGTTTGTGTGGATACATTCTTACTAGTTGTATAATTTCTGCTAGAGCAAATTGCACACGCTAAAGTAATTTTTTTCGTCATCATGTCACCCCGTTACGGGTTATTCCTCATATAAATGTAGCATGGTTGTCCAATTGTGTCAACGCCACCTATGAATTCACTTCATTCGTTTCCATAAGCTGCTCTAATTTTCGTTTTACGCGTTGGAGCGCATTATCAATTGATTTCACATGCCTATCTAAGTCCACTGAAATCTCTTGATACGACCTACCTTCTAAGTATAAATGGAGTACTCTCTTTTCAAATTCACTTAACAATTCAGATAACTTGACTTCCATATCTCCGAATTTCTCTTGATTCACTAATAACTCCTGAGGATCTATTGCTTTCGAACCTGCAATAACATCGAGTAAGGTTCGATCTGACTCTTCGTCATAAATAGGCTTGTCCAGTGATACATATGAATTTAAAGGAATATGTTTTTGTCTTGTAGCTGTCTTAATTGCCGTAATAATTTGTCTTGTAATACATAGCTCTGCAAATGCTTTAAAGGATGTTAACTTTTCACCATCATAATCGCGGATTGCCTTATACAGGCCAATCATCCCCTCTTGGATGATATCCTCTTTATCGGCACCGATTAAGAAATAAGTTCTAGCTTTAGCCCGGACAAAATTCTTGTACTTATGGATTAGATAATCCAACGCTTGGGTATCCCCTTGATGGATTCGCATTAAAATTTCATCATCATCAAGCTTAAGTAAATTGTCGTTGTTTTTGATTAATTGCTTGATGTTCACTCCGGAAAGCCTCCTTGAACAAGCTGTAGTCAATATTAAAAATATTATACAGTAAGCGCTTCGATAACTCAATAGCCTAAATCTTCTAAACAATATTAAACGCTAATCGTAAAAGCAAGTGATTAACATGTTTTCACGCACAAATAGCCTCAGCATTTTACTTAAAAGCAAATTTTGGGTTTGCAACGTAAAACAAACAAATTCATGAAATGACTTTAGAACACGAATTTACAATAAAAAAATGGAGAAGCAGGAAGTTCCGGTACTATATATCCCCTCTTCTCCATTTTTCAAACTTCTCTAAGACATCTTTTTCCAGTGGAATTTTTGATTTTGGCTTTGCTTTTAAGTGCTGCGTAACACTATGCTTTATTTCACGTTCCAGGTTTTCAAATTCAATCTCTAATTCCCTTGCTGACTTTCGCAATGCTCCTTGCCCAAAAATAATGCGTTGTTCAGCATAATCAGAAGTAGCAACATAGACTTGTGTTTTCACGTTTTTCAACTTCTTCACGAGACGTTCAATACATTCATCTGCTGTTTCCTTCTCTTTTGTATAAATTACCTCGACCTTATACTGCTTTAATTTATTTTCAATTCCTCGTACATAATAAGCATCAAAAACAATAATGACGCGGTATCCAGAATATGCCTGGTACTCAGCCATCATCTCTATTAACCGATCACGTGCTTGTCCAATATCCTTTTGCTTTAATTGCTTTAATTCATCCCAATCACCAATGATGTTATATCCGTCTACCACTAATACAACCATTTGTTATTCACCAATTGGATACCTTTTACGGTAGACCTCATAAAGCAATAAACTACAAGCAACCGATGCATTTAGCGAGGAAACCTTGCCCTTCATCGGAAGACTAACTGTCCAATCACATTTTTCCCGCACCAATCTACTCATACCTTTTCCTTCATTACCAATTACTAATGCAATCGGCAAGGTACCATCGAGCTGTCGATAATCCTCCGTTGCCTCCGCTTCTGTTCCTACTACCCAAACATTTCGTTGCTTCAGCTCTTCAATCGTTGTGGCAATATTTGTTACACGTACAACGGGAATATGTTCAAGTGCACCTGCTGCTGTCTTCGCAACGGTTGCCGTAAGCCCCACAGATCGTCTTTTGGGAATAATTACGCCGTGTGCTCCCGTTGCATCAGCGGTTCTTAATATAGAACCTAGGTTATGCGGATCCTCCAATTCATCCAAGATAATGAAAAAAGGATCTTCATTTCTCTCTTCGGATCGGGCAAATAAATCTTCCAGGGATGCATATTGATAGGAAGCCACATAAGCGATAACTCCCTGGTGATTTCCATCTGATAGTTGGTCAAGCTTTGTTTTAGGAACCTTTTGTACAATTGTTCCGGCAGACTTACCTTGCTGAATAATTTTCCCTTGAACACTTCCAGTTAATTGTTCTGAAATGAGCACTTTGTTTACGGAACGCCCTGATTTTAATGCTTCTAATACTGGATTTTTTCCAATAATCATTTCCTGATCCATTTAAGCATTCCTCCCTTCAAGATTGTGTATCGCTAATTCTATTAATTCGTTTAAACGCAATTTATTATTCGAAAGATAATGGTAGCCAATTAACGCCTCAAATGCCGTACTATAGCGATAGGTTTGTACACTTGTGTTTTTAGGGACTGAGCCAGATTTAGCATTTCTTCCCCTCGACACAATTTGCTTTTCTTCGTCAGAAAGAATCTCTTGCTCTAGCCAGTTTAACAACACCCAAGCTTGCGCCTTCGCAGATACAAAGGTGATTGCTTCCTGATGTAGTTGATTCGGTTTTACGGTTCCAGCTTGAAGTAAATGTTCGCGAACATACACTTCATAGATTGCGTCGCCCATATAGGCGAGGGCTAAACTCTTCATTTGTTTAATATTTGTTTGCATGAGTTAGCCCCTCTTCCATCGTACCCCTTGTGGTGTATCTTCTAAAATAATGTTTTTTGCTTTTAATAAATCTCGAATTTCATCCGCACGAGCAAAATTTCGTTCTTTTCGCGCTTGATTTCTTTCTTCAATTAACCTCTCTATGTCTTCATCAAGCAATGCTTCATTGCTTTCAATTGTAATCCCAAGTGTTTCTAATAATGATTTTATTGTATCTTGGAATACGGTAATGACCGCTTCTGCTGTATGAGCAGAATTCAAGTAAACATTCGCTTCCTTTGTAAGATCGAATAGGACAGAGATTGCATTAGCAGTATTAAAGTCATCATCCATTTCTGCTTCAAATTGCTTCTTTAAGGTATCAACTTTAGCAAGCCATTCGTTTGTATCGTGTTCCAGATTAGTACTAGAAGCCTTACGATGCTCCAAGTTATGATAGGCTGTTCTTACACGCTCCAAGCTGCTTTTTGCTGATTCCAATAGCTCTTCTGAAAAATTAATAGGATGACGGTAATGCACACTTAACATAAAGAAACGAATAACATTAGGGTCATGCTGTTTTAATAGGTCTCTTGTTAAGACAAAATTACCTAGTGATTTAGACATCTTTTCATTATTAATATTAATATACCCATTATGCATCCAATAGTTTGCAAAAGTTTTGCCATTGTTAGCTTCTGATTGCGCAATTTCATTTTCGTGGTGTGGGAAGGTTAAGTCCTGTCCCCCAGCATGTATATCAATCGTCTCACCTAGATATCGTTTTGCCATTGCGGAGCATTCGATATGCCATCCAGGTCGTCCCTTACCCCAAGGAGAGTCCCAAGCAATTTCTCCTTCCTTTGCACCTTTCCATAATGCAAAATCAAGAGGATCGTCTTTTTTCTCACCAATTTGTATTCTCGCACCTGACCTTAACTCATCAATTGACTGATGGGATAGTTTTCCATAGTTTTCAAAGGCTCTAGGTTTAAAGTAAACATCTCCGTCCGCTTCGTATGCAAAACCTTTTTTCACTAAATCATCAATGAACTGAATGATATCTTCCATTGTGTCGGTTACCCTTGGGTTATAGGTAGCTTTTTTTACACCTAATGTACTTACATCCTCCATATAAGCATCAATAAATCGATTGGAAACATCAAATACATTTTCACCTAGTTCATTGGCTGTTTTAATAATTTTATCGTCAACGTCGGTAAAATTTAGTACATAGCTAACTTCATATCCTTTGTATTCCAAATATCTACGTACCGTATCAAAAACAATAGCTGGACGAGCATTTCCAATATGAATGTAGTTGTACACTGTCGGGCCACACACATACATGCGTACCTTTCCTTCTTCAATCGGTTTAAATTCCTGCTTATCTCTTGTCAGCGTGTTATAGATTGTAATTGTCATACGCTACTTCCCTTCCTTTAGTTGAGCAATTTCTAATTTTAATTGATCAATTTCCTTCTGCATTTCTGTACATTTATCCGCGACAGGATCCGGTAATTTATGATGCTCTAAATCTTTTTGTACCTTTTCACCATTTTGAACTACAACGGTCCCTGGTATCCCGACGACTGTTGAATGATCAGGAACATCTTTTAATACAACTGACCCAGCTCCGACCTTCGCACTTTCCCCGATGGTAATAGAGCCTAGCACCTTTGCACCAGAAGCAATTAGAGCATTATCCTTAACAGTAGGGTGCCGTTTCCCTTTTTCTTTTCCGGTACCGCCTAAGGTTACGCCTTGAAATATGGTTACATTATTCCCAATTTCACAGGTTTCCCCAATGACAACCCCCATGCCATGATCAATAAATAATCTTCGGCCAACTTTTGCGCCTGGATGTATTTCAATTCCAGTAAAAAATCGGCTTACTTGTGAGATGACCCTCGCAATGAAAAAAAGCTTTCGTTTATAAAATGCATGTGCGATCCGGTGGGACCAAACAGCATGCAAACCTGAATACGTTAAAAACACTTCGAAATAGGTTCTAGCAGCTGGATCTTGCTCAAACACAACATCCATATCTTCTTTCATCCGTTTAAATATCCCCATGAGAATCCCCCATTTCTAAATAAGCTACTCGTGAAACTATCCCCACACAATATTAAAAAGCGTCTCTGTGTATGATACACAGAGACGCTTTAGCGCGGTTCCACTCTGTTTGAAGGCAGTACCTCCCAACTCTGTTCTAATAACGGTAGACAACCGCCGTTATGTACTAAGATTCCATAACGGACTCCAAGGTGCACTTCATAGTCTGAGATTAAAATCACTTTCAGCCAAGGTGATTATCTCTGTGTAATCAAGCAGACTACTACTTTCCCTTTTCAACGTTCCTTTTATATTGTATTACTACTATATTATATTTCACCCAAAATGTGAATTAGAATAACTTGAAGTGAACAAGCTTATGCACCTAGTTCTTTTAATAAATCATCTAAACGCTCTAGGATAACTTCTTTTCCAAGTAATTCAATTGCTAATGGAAGTTCTGGACCATGGGTTTGCCCAGTTGTTGCGACACGAATTGGCATAAATAGCTTTTTCCCACGATGACCAGTTTCTTTTTGTGTTGCCTTTATTTGGTCTTTAATCGTATCTTTATTAAATTCATCTAAATGAATTAATTTATCCGTGAATACTTGTAATACTTCAGGCACCTGTTCTTCATCGAGGACTGCTTTTGCTTCTTCATTATATTCAATCGCTTTATGGAAGAACATTTCGGTAAGCTCCACAATCTCTTGGCCATAACGTAATTGTTCACGGTATAATTCAATTACTTTCTCCGTCCAAGCTCTTGTACGCTCATCCATATTTTCAGGTATTCTTCCAGCTTCAATTAAATGCGGCATTGCTAATCCGATTACAGTATCTAAATCAGCTGCTTTAATATATTCATTGTTCATCCATTTTAATTTTTGAACGTCAAAAATTGCTGGAGAAGTCGACAGACGTTTTGGCTCAAAAATTTCAATTAGCTTTTCTTTACCAAAGATTTCTTCTTCACCAACAGGAGACCAACCAAGCAGGGCAATAAAATTAAATAAAGCCTCTGGAAGATATCCTAAATTACGATATTGCTCAATAAACTGTAAAATATGCTGATCTCGTTTACTTAGCTTCTTACGATTTTCGTTTAAGATTAATGTCATATGCCCGAAAGTTGGAGCTTCCCAACCAAATGCTTGATATACCATAAGCTGTTTTGGAGTATTAGAGATATGCTCTTCTCCGCGTAAGACATGGGTAATACCCATCAAATGATCATCAATTGCTACCGCAAAGTTATAGGTTGGTACACCATTCTTCTTTACTATAACCCAATCGCCAATATCACTTGATTCAAACTTAATGGTTTCACGAACCATATCATCAAATGTAAAGGTTACATTTTCAGGTACGCGGAATCGAATACTTGGCTTACGACCTTCCGCTTCAAAACTAGTGATTTGTTCTGGAGTAAGATCTCGATGCTTACCTGAGTATTTAGGAGCCTGTCCACTTGCAATTTGTTCTTCGCGTTCTTGCTCTAATTCCTCTTCTGTCATATAACACTTGTATGCTAGTCCTCTATCAAGTAGTTCTGCAACATACTTATTATAAAGATCTAAGCGCTCCATTTGACGATAAGGACCATAATCTCCACCAACATCTGCTCCTTCATCCCACTCAACGCCTAACCATTTCAAAAACTTGAGCTGGCTTTCTTCTCCACCTTCTACGTTTCTCTTATCATCTGTATCTTCAATACGAATAATAAACTTTCCATCAAAATGTTTTGCAAATAAATAATTAAATAAAGCGGTACGTGCATTACCAATATGCAGATGCCCAGTTGGGCTCGGTGCATAGCGTACGCGAACTTCCTTTGTCATAATTTAGTCTCGTCCTTTCGCAATAACTTTTCACTCTTGAATTTTATGTATTGTATCGTCAATTACTCGATAGCATAACACGTTCTTCTAATTAAACCAAAAGTGATAACATCGCTATGTTATCACTTTTTTATTTGACAATATAAGTTATACCTTTTTTACAGTGCTTTTTCAAGTAATTTTGGTTTTGCAAATATCATCCGACCTGCAGAAGTTTGTAAAACACTAGTTATAAGTACTTCAATCGTTTTGCCTATATAATTTCTACCTTCTTCCACAACAATCATCGTACCATCGTCTAGATATGCAATACCTTGATTTTGTTCTTTTCCATCTTTAATTACTTGAACCATTAACTCTTCACCAGGTAATACAACTGGTTTGACCGCATTGGCAAGATCGTTAATGTTTAATACACGAACTCCCTGTAAATCACAAACCTTGTTCAAATTAAAATCATTTGTCACCACAATACCATCAATTACCTTAGCAAGCTTTATTAGCTTACTATCTACTTCATGAATATCTTCAAAATCACCTTCATAGATTTCTACTTTAATAGGCAGTTCTTTTTGAATGCGATTTAAGACATCCAAACCACGACGACCACGATTTCGTTTTAGAACATCTGATGAATCCGCTATATGCTGTAGTTCACCTAACACAAACTGTGGAATTATTATCGTACCTTCTAAAAAGTTGGTTTGACATATATCTGCAACTCGACCATCGATAATAACACTAGTATCTAGTATCTTCGCACGTGGTTGGTTTATCTCCACGTTGTCCACTTCCGACGTTCGTTTCTTATCCTTTTCTTTTCGACTTATTGTTAGAAGATTTAACAATTCATCACGGCGTCTGAATCCAACTTGAAATCCAAAATAACCTAATAGAATCGTGATAAACAACGGAATTACCTTTGATACAATTTCAATATTTATTTCTTGTAAAGGAATGTTCATTAAGTATGCTGTCACAAGTCCAATAATCAAACCAAGACTACCAAACAGTAAATCACCAATTGGTATTTTAACAAGTCCTTCTTCGATCCACCTCAAAAAGTCCACAATATAATCAGCAACCCAGTACGAAATAACAAATAAAATAATTGCACCTAATGCCGTTCCTAAGTATGGTGAATCAACCCAAGATAATTCTGTAAAATCTAATAGCCTAATTAAATATGGTATATATAAATACCCAATGGTACCACCAGAAATAATAAAGAACAAATGTACAATCTTTTTCAGCACCACTGTCACCTCCTACCACTATTATTACCTATTAACCTAAAAAAATAACCATTATTTTCAAATTAGAATCGTACTTCACCATCATAGCATAGCTTCTCGAAACAATCAAATTGTCAAAACATTAAATCTTAACACATTTATCTATTAAAAGTCAATCAAAATTCGACAAAATTCTATCAATTTTACCAACCTGTTATCTGGTTACCCCAATTTCTAATGCCTCTTGTACTGATTTCACACCAATAACTTGAATGTTATTAGGGGTTGTCCAGCCATCTAAGTTATTTTGAGGACATATCACACGTTTAAATCCTAATTTAGCCGCTTCCTGAACACGTTGTTCTATTCGAGAAACACGTCTAATCTCTCCGGTTAATCCAACCTCACCTATAAAAATATCATCCGGGCGAGTGGGGAGGTCTCGAAAGCTAGAAGTAATGCTAATCGCAATGGCTAAATCAATTGCGGGCTCATCAAGCTTCACACCACCTGCAACTTTAATATAGGCATCTTGATTCTGCAGCATTAATCCAACACGTTTTTCTAATACAGCCATTAAAAGTGGTACACGATTATGATCAATTCCGGTTGCCATTCTTCTTGGATTTCCAAAGCTAGATGGCGATATTAACGCCTGTATCTCCACTAATACCGGTCTTGTCCCCTCCATGGAGGCTACTACAGTTGAACCGGCAGCACCTTGTGATCGTTCTTCTAAAAATATCTCCGAAGGATTCATAACCTCTCGTAATCCTTCTTCCTTCATTTCAAAAATTCCCATCTCATTTGTACTACCAAATCGATTTTTCACCCCGCGTAATATACGATAGGTATGATGTCTTTCCCCTTCAAAATAAAGCACTGCATCAACCATATGCTCCAATAATCTTGGACCAGCAATTGCACCTTCTTTTGTAACATGACCAACAATGAAAATTGGTACTCCGGTTGTCTTCGCAATACGCATTAATTCGCTTGTACACTCTCTAACCTGTGACACACTACCAGGAGCACTAGAAACCTCTTCCCGATAAATGGTCTGAATTGAATCAATGACAACAAGTGAGGGGTTTAATTGTTCAATATGATTAGCAATATTAAGTAAGTTAGTCTCCGATAACACATAAAGCAAATCCGAATTTACCCCAAGTCGATCTGCTCTAAGCTTGGTTTGTCTCGTAGATTCTTCACCAGATATATACAATACCGGATGCTGCTTTTCTGCAAGCTGGGATGAAACTTGTAATAATAAAGTAGATTTTCCAATACCTGGATCCCCTCCAATTAATACAAGCGAGCCCGGAACGATTCCTCCACCTAATACACGATTTAATTCTTTTAAATTTGTCGTAATCCTTGGTTCTTGCTGTGATTCTATTGATGTTATTTTTTCCGGTTTACTACCGGCACTGGAAACGCCACTGAACGTATGTCGATTTGGTTTCCCTGTTATTTCTATTTCTTCGACTAATGTATTCCAGTTATGGCAGCCAGGACACTTTCCCATCCATTTTGCTGTTTCATAACCGCAATCCTGACAGACAAATTTAGTTTTTCGCTTTGCCAATAAAACTCAGCCCTTTCACTTAACTCTATTATATACGTATCAGAAGGTATATAGGTTACAGATATCTATCAATTTCATATATTATTCCTTAGTTATGCCACATTTACAGAAATTATCTGTCTATATTTTAGCATGCAATTACGATTTTGTTTATGAAATGAAAGACTAGAAGGTATGATTACCTCCTAGTCTTTCGAAAAAATTCCTATTAAATTATTTTTTAGACTAAGGTAAAATGATGAATTCCCCTTTATTGTTTAAGCCAATTTTAACTTTTTGGCCAATGCTAATGGTACCTTTTAATAACTCTTCTGATAATAAATCCTCTATATTTTTTTGGATTGATCTACGTAATGGTCTTGCTCCATATTCCGGATCGAAGCCTTCATTTGCAATCTTTTCAATGGCTTTTTCCGTAAGGGTGAAGTCTATCTCCTGTTCAATTAGACGTTTTTGAACATCTTTTATCATCAACGTTACAATATTCTTCATATGTTTTTTCTCTAATGAATGGAAGACGATTGTTTCATCAATACGGTTTAAAAACTCTGGACGGAATGCTTTCTTTAATTCATCCATCACTTTTGATTTCATTTGGCTATAATCCTTACCATCTTCCTCTAGATTAAAGCCAACATATTTATTACGCTTCAACTCACTCGCACCGACATTGGATGTCATGATAAGCACAGTGTTTCGAAAATCGACTACACGGCCCTTTGAATCAGTTAGACGGCCATCCTCTAAAACCTGTAATAATATATTAAATACTTCTGGATGTGCCTTCTCTACTTCATCTAATAACACCACAGAATATGGTTTTCTACGTACCTTTTCTGTTAATTGTCCGCCTTCTTCATAGCCAACATAGCCTGGAGGCGAACCGACTAGACGTGATGTGGAGTGTTTTTCCATATACTCAGACATATCAATTCGAATCATTGCATCTTCATCTGCGAACATCGCTTCAGCAAGCGCACGTGCAAGCTCTGTTTTCCCTACTCCTGTTGGTCCTAGGAAAATGAATGAACCAATCGGACGCTTAGGATCCTTTAATCCAGCACGCGCTCTACGAATCGCCTTGGAAACTGCCTTAACGGCTTCCTCTTGGCCGATAACACGACTGTGTAACACTTCTTCTAAGTTTAATAGACGTTCGCTCTCATCCTTCGTAAGCTTCGAAACTGGAACACCAGTCCAAGTGGATACAATACTCGCAATGTCATCAACCGTGACTTGTGAATCCTCTTGTCCCTGCTTTTCCTTCCACTCATTTTTCGTTGTTTCTAATTGCTCACGTAAGCGTTGCTCTGTATCTCTTAATGAAGCTGCTTTTTCGAATTCCTGACTTTGTACCGCTGCATCTTTTTCTTTACGAACTTCTTCTAGCTTCAGCTCTAAATCTTTTAAATTTGGTGGAACCGTGTAAGAACGTAGTCTTACTTTCGATCCTGCTTCATCAATTAAATCAATCGCCTTGTCAGGTAAAAACCGGTCTGTAATATAACGATCCGATAATTTAGCTGCAGCTTCAATTGCTTCATCTGTTATCGTAACACGATGATGTGCTTCGTAACGATCACGCAGTCCCTTTAAGATTTGTACCGTTTCTTCCAACGTTGGTTCATCCACTTGAATTGGTTGGAATCTTCTTTCTAATGCTGCATCCTTCTCAATGTATTTACGATACTCTTCTAGCGTTGTCGCGCCAATACATTGCAGTTCGCCACGTGCTAATGAAGGCTTTAGGATATTGGATGCGTCAATGGCACCCTCAGCGCCACCAGCACCAATTAATGTATGCAATTCATCAATAAATAGAATGATGTTCCCCGCTTGGCGAATTTCTTCCATTACCTTCTTCAGCCGGTCTTCAAATTCACCACGATATTTAGTACCTGCAACAACCGTCCCCATATCTAATGTCATGACCCGCTTATCGCGTAATGTTTCAGGAACCTCATTATTGATTATCTGTTGAGCTAATCCTTCTGCTACAGCAGTTTTACCAACACCGGGTTCACCAATTAATACCGGATTGTTTTTCGTACGACGGCTCAACACCTGGATGACACGTTCAATTTCTTTGCTTCGACCAATCACAGGATCGATATTGCCATCTTTCGCACTTGCGGTTAAATCACGTGCTAATGAATCTAAGGTAGGGGTGTTTGCACTAGAAGTTTGCCCACGCCCTTGTCTACCTGCTTGTGATTCATTACTACCTAATAATTGAAGCACTTGCTGCCTTGCTTTATTTAAACTTACACCTAAGTTATTTAATACACGTGCTGCTACGCCTTCTCCTTCACGAATTAGCCCAAGTAAAATGTGTTCTGTTCCAACATAGGAGTGGCCTAATTTCCTTGCTTCATCCTGAGATAGCTCCACTACTTTTTTTGCTCTCGGTGTATAGTGAATAGTTTGCATTGGCTGTTTTCCAGTACCAATTAACTTTTCAACCTCATCTTGAATCTTGGAAACTTCAAGACCAAGTGACTCGAGTGCTTTTGCAGCAATTCCTTCCCCTTCGCGAACTAATCCAAGTAGAATATGTTCTGTACCAATATTATTATGACCAAGGCGTACAGCTTCTTCTTGTGATAACGCTAATACTTTTTGTGCTCTCTCTGTAAAACGTCCAAACATCATATTGCATTTCCTCCTACCTATTCCTTAAATTGTAATCGTTCTCGGATTAAAGAGGCTCTTAATACATCTCTTTCACTCGCTGTTAAAGTCTTTTTAGCATAATGCTGCAAAAAGCCTGGTTGTGTTAAAACTATTAGTTCATTAAGTATATTACGTGAAACATTATTAATGATTCCTAAATCTATCCCTAATCGAACATTTGATAAGCATCTTGCCGCTTCTTTTGATTCGATAATTCTACTATACTCTAGTACCCCTAAGGAACGATATATGCGATCCTCCAGCTCCATGCCAGACTGTTCTAGAATTCTTGTTCTAGCTTTTCGTTCATGTTCAATTAACTGTTGAACCACACTTTCTAAATCCTCGATGATATGCTCCTCAGTTTTTCCTAGTGTGATTTGATTAGAAATTTGAAAAAGATTACCTAATGCTTCACTGCCTTCTCCATAAATCCCTCTTACAACAAGCCCCAATTGATTGATAGCAGGCATCATTCGATTGATCTGCTTTGTCATTGCTAGTGCTGGCAGATGCATCATAACAGATGCTCGCATCCCAGTACCTACATTAGTTGGACAGCTTGTTAAAAATCCTCTGGTCTCATCAAAGGCATAATTTACCTTTTCCTCTAACCAATCATCAAATTCAAGCGCCTTTTTTAAGGCTTTTGTTAGTTGAAGACCTGGAAAATATATTTGAATACGAATATGGTCTTCTTCATTTATCATGACAGAAACCTGTTCATTAGTTGAAATCATTGTTGCTGCCGCCCCATCTTTTTTGGCCAATAGAGGACTAATCAAATGTTTTTCAACTAAAACACTTTTTTCGATATTAGATAGGTCACGGATGGAAGCAAATTCAAAATTCTCATATTCTTGAAATGAATGATGCTCATATTCCTTCTTTAGAAAATCACGAATTTGCTCTAAATCCTCTTGATTGGCAATAATCGGAAACGGCATATCCGCGAAGTTCCGCGCTAGTCGAATTCGACTGCTTAATACAATATCATTGTCGGGTCCTTGTTCTCGCATCCATGGACTCATCGCCTCATTCATGAAATGCTGCAGCGTCATTGACTATCACCCGCTTCTTTATGATTAATCTTATTTTCTAGCTCTTTAATTCTGTCACGTACGACAGCAGCTTGTTCAAATTCCTCGTTTACGATTAAATCCTGTAATTCAGCTTTAAACGATGTAAGCTGCTTTTTCAGATGGAGGCTTCCACCTTTTCTTTTCGGAATCTTACCACGGTGTTCGGTATTACCACTATGAACACGTCGGAATATAGGGTTTAGATTCGAGGAGAATGTGTGATAGCATTCGCCACATCCAAACTTACCAATTCGTTTAAAATCTGAAAATGTTAAACCACATTTCGAGCATTGAAGCTCCTTTTCTTTTTGAGGTTGCGTACTATGTTGACCTCCAACATGGCTCGAATCAAAGTTAAATAACCCTGTTAATAAATTATGGAGAGAATACCCCTCTTCGGGATATGTCATATAACCCTTTTCTTTTGCACACACCTCACAAATTTGAACCTCTGTTTTATGTCCATTTATGACTTGTGTATAATGCAGGGTGGCAGGTCTTTGATGACATTCTTGGCACTCCATTGTTTTTCCCCCTTATGCGGATACTAAAACCAATAGGTTGCTTATAGATACTTAAGTGTCGTAAGCATGGATGTTAGAATTCTTGCTCGTATTTCATCTCGAAGTGGCAGTTGAAATGCTAGTGTATTTCTTCCAATACCGCTAACCATTATTTTTGCTTCTCGTTGCGTTATGATTTCTTCTTCTACAAGACGTTCTAACACATCAATTGCTCCCTGTTGTGTTACAGTTGGATTTATTAGACGAATTATATCATCAATTAACTCTGACTTATCTTGGTGCTTTATTCGTATAATACGAATATAACCGCCACCGCCTCTTTTACTTTCTACAATATAACCCTTTTCAATAGTAAAGCGAGTATTAATAACATAATTAATCTGTGACGGTACACATTGGAATTGATCTGCAATTTCGCTTCGCTTTATCTCAATTGCATCTTGCCCTTTTGCTTGCAATACCTTCTTTAAATATTGTTCGATAATATCAGAAATGTTGCTCATATGATAACCTCCCCTTATTCAAGAGCGATTCCAAAGTAATGCTTTTGACTTTGACTATCTTTGACTTTATTTTTATTATACTTTAATTTTTCATAGATGCAACTATCTTACCCTTCCTATTCTAGACAAAATGTGTAGAAACAAAACCAAAATATGAAACTTCTTATGTATGCCTACATCCATTTACCGAAGCATGCTGGGAATTATAACAGAGGTACAGTAAAAACCGCACATTAATTGGGGAGTTTTATCATTAAGTGTACGGTCTTTATCATTTCATAAGCTAGCTACTTTTCAGAAACACTCTTAATAAAATCAATTGCGGAAAGCTTCTCAAATAATATAACTCGATTCAAATTTTCTTTCGGTTCTACCTTAATAAAAATGCTTCTTAAATTATTTTCTACTTTAACAACCTCTACTTGTGAAATTTTCAAGGTTGCTTCCTCCAATATTGCTATAACCTTATTGATTGCAAGCTCCGAATGGGCAACAATTTCTATCACGAACGACTGTTTACCTTTCGTAAAGAGTTTTTCAAAATTATTTAAAAAGACCAGACTTAATAAAATAACAAGAGTTGTGAATACCGCAACAGCATACATACCAGCTCCTACTACTAACCCAAGTCCAGCTACAGCCCAAATCGATGCAGCAGTAGTCAATCCCCTGATCGTACCGCCATAGACCATAATGGTTCCAGCTCCTAGAAATCCTATTCCACTTATTACATAGGAAGGTATGCGTGCCGGGTCAAACCGGATGTTATCATACTTATCAATGTATGCTTCAAATCCAAACAATGATAATACCATCATTAAACAAGCTCCTACGCCCACCAAAATATGTGTGCGAAATCCTGCTGAATGATTTTTCAATTCACGCTCAAAACCAATTAAACCTGATAATACTAACGCGATAAGAACACGAATTACAATTAGAAGAAAGTTCTCACCAATTAACTCTTCCATAAATAGATGCATATAAAACCTCCTTCATTTACTTCTATTATTTAGTTTAGTATTCAATTATGTAAATATGAATTTTGATTTATTTTTCACCATACCCATCACGATCACTACTAAAACATATATATATATAGAAAAAAGCTAAGTTACAAAAATTGTAACTTAGCTTTTTAAAAATTGCCTGGCAACGTCCTACTCTCACAGGGGCAATGCCCCAACTACCATCGGCGCTGAAGAGCTTAACTGCTGTGTTCGGTATGGGAACAGGTGTGACCTCTTCGCCTTCATCACCAGATAAAGGTATGTTTTTCTGAACAAATAATGAACAGAACCTCCAATATTCAATTGGATTTATACCCTGAAAACTAAATAAGCAAAACAAACGACTCAAAAAGTGTTAGTTAAGTCCTCGATCGATTAGTATCCGTCAGCTCCACGTGTCACCACGCTTCCACCTCGGACCTATCAACCTCATC
>NZ_JBDIML010000001.1:0-1020078 GCF_039614845.1 Ornithinibacillus xuwenensis
CGTAAATTATTGTGTGGTTACTTTAATTTTATCAAAAGGTGTCCTTTTTGTGTGCAAAAAAAGTGGTATTCACCGGTTTTGGTGAACACCACTTTTTATTTTACTGGGGTTTTGTCCCAGCCTCTTTTTTACTTAATAATTTGTAATTCTTTAGGAAACTTCGTTAAGGTCTCTGCACCATTTTCTGTCATGAATATCATATCCTCTATTCGGACGCCAGCTGTATTTGGCACATAGATCCCTGGCTCTATGGTAAAGCACATTCCTTTTTGTAATGGTAAGGTATTTTTACCGTGTATGGAAGGATATTCATGTGTTTCAATTCCTAATCCATGTCCAATACGGTGGTTGAAATACTTTCCATAACCATTTCCTTCGATGTGGTCACGAGCTATTGTATCAATGGTTCCTACAATGGTTCCGGTCGTCGACGCATTAATTGCTTTTAATTGAGCCTCTAGAACAGTTTGATATATCTTGTTTTGTTCATCGGTAATGGATTTATACGCAACAGTACGTGTTATGTCAGAGCAGTACCCCTCATAAATGACACCAAGGTCAAATAGAACCATGTCACCCTCTTTTAACTTAGCTGCTCCAGGTGTTCCATGAGGGGAAGCGGTTTTGTTTCCGAATAATGCCATTGTAGAAAATGACATACCCTGAACACCTTTCTTCTTAAGCTCATATTCAATAGTGGCAATTACTTCAAACTCCGTAATTCCTTCTCTTAACGCTTGAATACCGGTTTGGACGCCAAAATCTGCTAATTCAGCTGCCTTTTTAAGTAATTCGTATTCCTTCTCGTTTTTAATAACTCGTAAAGATGCCAATACTTCCTGTGCATTTCTAACAGCTGTGTCTGGTAGAATACTTTTTATTTGATGATATCGATTTAATGTCAGCACATCTTCTTCCACACCTAATGATGTAGGTATTTTTCCTTGTTCATTTAGAAATGCTAGAAATAATTGCCATGGATCCTCATGATCGTGATAGGCAATAATGTGATGCTCCCAGCCTGCTGATTTTGCATCTTCTCGCTCCATTGCAGGTAGGATAAGTACAGGATCACTTTCCTGATGAAGATAAACAGCTACTACTCGCTCGTGCGGGTCTGTATAATAATTACTCATATAATACACATTCGCAGGTGAACTAATTAGGATGCTATCCAAGTTATTAGTTGTTAATTCGTTTAATAATGTTTCCATTCTTGTCATTTTCTCACCTCATTTTACTTCATATTATAGACTGTTTAAGAGGATGTGTACAACGAAGTTAATTGTGCCATTTGAGGTAAAGATAAGCTTTCCTTAAATCTGAAACTATTTTCGTATTAATTCGTACTAAAGGTATACCGTAATTTAAAGTCAAAATAATTTGGAGGGTGCATATGTTTAATTTTTTTAAAAGAATGAAGACAATTGTTGGTTCCGAATTAAATGCGATGCTGGATAAAGCTGAGGACCCGGTTAAAATGTTAGATCAGTTTATGCGAGAAATGGGAGAAGAGATTCAAGAAGTTGAAGGAGCAGTTGCAAAGCAGATTGCGAATGAAAAGATTTTAAAACGAAAATTTGATGATGCCCAGGCATTGGTTAACAAGAGACAATCACAAGCTGAAAAAGCTATAGTCGCTGGAGAAGATGAACTTGCTAAACGTGCTTTAGAGGAAAAAAAGGATTATGAAAAACAAGTTTTACTTTTGCAAGAATCATATGAACAAGCTAAAAATGACACAACTGTATTAAAAAATAAACTTGATGAAATGAAAAAAGAATACCAGGAAATGAATTTAAAGAAGGATACATTAAAAGCTCGTGCAGAGTCTGCAAAGACAAGAACAAAAATAAATCGCAATATGTCCTCTATTGGTGGCGATGCGTCTAGACGTGGTTTCAATCGAATGGAAGAGAAGGTTCTTCGTTTTGAAGCAGAGGCAGAGACAAGCGAGGATCTGTCCAGTCAAAGTCGAACATTAGATGATGAGTTTAAGAAGTTTGATTCAAGTATTGATGAAGAGCTGTCTGAGCTAAAGAGGGCTATGGGGAAAGAATAGAATCGAAGGATGCATCTTAAAAACGGCACTTCAATTGTTAGAAAATGATAATTGAAGTGCCGTTTTTTATGGTTTAAGAAGGATTTTTTGTGAAATAGATAGAATGAATACAATAATAAAGATTTAGAAAGGATGGTACAATGAAAATTTCTTATCATGGACATTCGGTAGTGAAGGTGGAAACAGGTAGCTCTACAATTTTAATTGATCCTTTTATCACTGGAAACAGTTTGTGTGATTTGCAGGCTGATACGGTTAAAGCGGATTATATTTTATTAACGCATGGACATAATGATCATGTTGGAGATACAGTTGAAATTGCAAAGAGAAATGATGCAATGGTTATTGCGCCAAATGAACTAGCTGATTATTTAGCACTTCAGAGTGTAAAAACACATGGCATGCATATCGGAGGATCACGTGCTTTTGATTTTGGTAAGGTGAAGTTTACACAAGCATTCCACGGATCTTCATTCACGGAAGAGGATGGAACAATTATATATACGGGAATGCCAGCTGGAATATTGCTCACGGTTGAGGATAAAACGTTGTATCATTTAGGGGATACTGCTCTATTCACTGATTTGAAGATGTATGGTGAGATGCATGATATTGATATGGCCTTTGTACCGATTGGAGATAATTTTACGATGGGGCCAGAGGATGCACTTATTGCAACAGATTGGATTAAGTCAAAAGTAGTTGTGCCAATTCACTATAATACATTCCCAGTCATTAAACAGGATCCAGTTGCTTTTGTTGAAAAAGTTAAAACAGGGAAGGCAAAAGTAGTGAATCCAGGTGAACAGATAGAATTTAATTAAAAACTTAAGCTATATTGCTTAAGTTTTTTAGTGATAGAATAGTAGTACATTAGTAGGATATTCTTTTTGATAAAAGTGGTGTAAATGATGAGTGAACGAAGTCAATCTGCTGAAAATGGCTTTACTTTAGTGGAATTATTAGCTGTATTAGCAATAGCGTCATTGGTAATTGGACTGGGATATAATGTCCTTCTTTCAGTAATTCAATATAATGATACGACTCAATCGAATATCCGCCTAAGACAAGAAGCAAACAGCATTGTAAGTGTATTAAAAGCACAGCATCTTGAAGAGGTAAATGAGTATCGTGTCTGTTATGATGAGTTATTATCAGAGGGAAACATCGTCATGGACCTAGGTCTAAACACGAATATGTTAAATCAAGATAATGAATGTGTAGAAGATATCAATCCAACTGCGGATCTGTCTGTAGTGCTAACAATATTTGATAGAGAAAATAATTCCTTTACAGTTGAAACAACCATAAAAGGTAGAGCTACGCAATCCATTGTGCTGGAAAGAAAAGATGAAAACCAGGATTTCTATGATTATTTACGAGATAACAATGTATTTATATATGGTTCCCAATTTGTGTTTGAAGGGAATCAGGTAAATGGTCCAAATGCTTCTATTATTATTCAAGGAGACTTAGATACTAGTCAAGTTAATGGAGGTGCCCTGAATAATACTTCCAATTTATATGTAAATGGAGACGTATTCTTTGATAGAGGTAGTGCTGGATTCGGCTCTCAGAACACACCAGGACAAATTGTAGTAAATGGCGATTTAACATTGTGGAGTGGTCGACGAAAAATTTATGGTGATGTTTACGTTAATGGCAATTTTAGATTAAAGGATGCGGAGATACACGGCAATGTTTACGTTAATGGTAGTGTTGAATTAGGATGGACACCAACATTAGTAGGTGATTCTGCCATTTATTATACTGGTAATTTAGTACATCCTTCAAGCTATAGTCAACAGATTCTGTCTAAGGTAATTAAACAGCAGAATGTTGCAATGGAGAGCGTACCAGATTTTGAATTACCAGCATTGAGAGAAGATAATTGGTACACAGAACATGGTTTTACCAAGACGATAAAAGGGAACGAGAATGTTAAGCTTTTTGGTGTAAATATACAAATAGATAGTCACTATAACGCAAACGTAGGGAAATATATCGATAGTTTCACGAATTTTACTATCGTGAGTAAAGGTGACATTACAATTGGTGGAAATAGCTGGATTAAAAAATTTTCTGGTATACTTATCGCCCCTAATGGACGTGTTACCTTTAATGGTGCATCATTTGAAGGAATGGTAATCTCAAGGGACGGTTTTTATGTCGTAAGTGGTGGTACTATTATAGAATTTCGTCAGATTGGTGAATATATCAAGAATGAAGTAGACTTTCCTCTACAACCTTAATATGACATTTTTCTGTTAATAGAATAATGATTACTTGTAAATGGTAAAAGAAGAATAGGATTATCGGTTCGATCCCTTTTCTTTTACCTTTTTTGAGTATTTTCCTCCTTTCAACATGCTATAATTAGGATAAAAGTCTTATGCTTGGAGTGAAATCTACTATGAAACGTGTGAAGCGTAATGGATTCACCCTGATTGAATTACTTGCAACAATCGCCATCTTAACAATGGTTATTACGGTATTTATTCCAATATTTTCACAAATTGTTAATTGGACGAATCAAGCAGATGATGAATTGGTTGCTAGTAATTTACTGGGTCAAGTGGCCTATGATATAAAAAATGACTCAACATTTTTTACAGAACTAACCAGTACTACCTGTGGTAATGGACAACCAGATTCCATTGAATACGATACATATTTTGTGAATGATATGGCATATAAAGTTAACTTGCAAATTTGTAAAGAAGAACAAGTTAACCTTTATCGAACTAATATTCAAATCTATACAGATAAAATGGTGAGTGAATCATTTACTTATGTTCCGATAGGGGGACAATCATGATGAATTCAAATAAAGAATCAGGTGCCACTTTGGTCATGACGCTTTTAATGATTACTTTAGTATTGCTGTTTATTTTGACGCTTTTTTATCAAATTCTGAATACGACAAAACAAATCACCTTGACTGAGAAGAAACTAATAGCGGAGCAAATTGCAGCAATGGGAATCGATTATTATCATGCTTATGTGGAAGAAACAATGCCGGAAGCATTTTCAGACTCTAATGAAGTGGTATTACCTGACATTCCTTTACAGGAAAAAATTCTATTGGATAATAGTGGTGATTTTAGTTTTTGGATCAAACAGCACTCTTTACATCATGTATCAGAGTCGGAAATGGAAATTGATTTTACGAGTGTTGGAGAAGCATTAGGAGAAGTAACGGAGGTTGATTCTTCCATTACCATTACGATAGAAAGTGGTGATTAATATGGCTACTAGAAAACGCTTAGGTGATCTACTTCAGGAAGCGGGTCTAGTTACTGGTAAGCAAATAAATGAAGCACTGGAAAACAAGAAGCCTTCCCAAAAGCTTGGAGATGCATTATTAGAACGTGGATACATAACGGAAAGACAGTTAATTGAGGTGTTGGAATTCCAATTGGGTATTCCACAAGTTTCTTTATATCAATATCCGGTTGATGAACAAGTGCTTGGGCTTGTATCGAAAGAAGTAGCACAGCGAAATTTTATTATGCCATTAAAAATACAAGGTCGTTCACTTCTGCTCGCAATGAAAGACCCAATGGATTATTACATAATTGATGACTTAGAGCTTTCAACTGGACTAAGTATTTCTCCAGTCATTGCTACGAAAGATGATATCCTATTCGCAATTAATAAGTATTATTTTAAAGAGGACAATAGAATCAATATAGACCTTATAGAGGGTGAGGATGAAGCACCAGTAATTAGGTTATTAGATCAATTATTAAGTGGTGCTATTCGGTTAAGGGCAAGTGACATTCATATTGACCCACAAGAGGATAATGTCTATGTTCGCTATCGTATAGATGGTAGGTTACAAACAGAGAAATTGGTGCCGAAGGAATTACTAAATGCACTGGTTGCCAGAATAAAGATACTTGCTGATTTAAATATTACACAAACTAGATTACCTCAGGATGGTCGGATTAAAATGAACGTGGATCAAATACCGGTGGACTTACGTATTTCGTGTCTTCCAACTGTCTTCGGAGAAAAAGTAGTCATACGTGTTTTGGATTTAAATAATGCCTTAATGCAGCTAAGTGAATTAAACCTTACGAAAGAAAACCATCAAAAGTATAGACAATTAATTACACAGCCGACAGGTCTTGTGCTCTTAACTGGACCTACTGGTTCCGGAAAAACATCTACACTATATGCTTCCATCAATCACTTGAATAAAGAGCATGTGAATATTGTAACGGTTGAGGACCCGGTGGAGCTACCGCTTAAGGGAATTAATCAAGTGCAGGTTAATAGTTCCATTGGATTAACATTCGCAAATGGCTTACGTTCCATATTAAGGCAGGATCCAAATATTATTATGGTAGGAGAAATCCGGGATCAGGAAACAGCAGAAATTGCAATTCGGTCATCATTAACCGGCCATTTGGTTTTTAGTACGCTGCATACAAACAGTGCCATTGATACCGTTCCACGGCTTATTGACATGGGAGTGGAGCCGTATCTAGTAGTATCGGCATTAAATGGGGTGGTTGCTCAACGATTAGTACGCAGAATATGTCGTGATTGTCAAACAGAAAGAGAAGCAACGGAGATGGAAAAAGATATCTTTCATAAATACGGTTTTGAAGTTGACCATGTATACTATGGAAAAGGATGTAGTAGCTGTCATCAACAAGGATACAGAGGAAGAGTTGCCGTACATGAGGTGCTTGTTCTGGATGAAACATTAAAGACAATGCTGTTAAATCGTGCAACTATGAAAGCAGTCAAACAATATGCTAGCGAACACGGGATGAAGTTTCTAATTCAAGATGGTTTAGAAAAGGTAAATGCTGGTATCACTACAATGGAAGAAATAATGCAAATTTCTATAAGTATTTGAAAGGGGGAATTACCATGAAAGAAAAATTTGATAAATGGCTTCAGGAAGCATATCAAATGAATGCATCGGATGTACACCTTACGATCGGTAAAGCCCCTATTTACCGTGTGAATGGTAACTTAATGGAACAAGATAAAGAGAAAATTTTGCCATCCTTTACAAAAATAATTGTGCAGGAAATATTACCTGAGGATCTATGGAATGAGCTAGAAAGAAAGCGTGAACTAGATTTTTCTTATGGAATAAGCGGGGTATCACGTTTCCGAATTAATACCTTTTATCAGCGAGGAGAGCTATCACTGGCAATACGGCTTATTCCGACAGAAATTCCTTCGATTGAGCAATTGCGCTTACCACAAATAACCAAGAAAATTGTTCAAAATCCTCAGGGGTTAGTTCTCGTTACAGGACCGACTGGTAGTGGGAAAAGTACGACATTAGCATCCATGGTTGACTTCATGAATCAAAGTGTGGCCAAGCATATTATTACCTTGGAGGATCCAATTGAATATATGCATAAGCACCACAAATCGGTTATTGATCAACGAGAAGTTGGATTTGATACGAATAGCTTCGCAGGTGGTCTAAGAGCAAGCCTAAGGCAAGACCCGGATGTTATTATGGTAGGAGAAATGCGGGATTTGGAAACTATTTCAACTGCCATTACAGCTGCAGAAACAGGACATTTAGTTCTAGGTACATTGCATACAACAGATGCAGTTTCAACCATTGAGCGGATTATTGATGTTTTTCCTTCTGAGCAGCAGGACCAAGTACGGATTCAGCTTTCTACTATTTTAAAAGCTGTAATTTCACAGCGATTATTATTATCGAAAGACCTATTGGGTAGAAGGGTTGCAACAGAAGTACTGATTAATACACCAGCGGTTAAGAATTTAATTCGTAATGAAAAATTACATCAGATTCAGAGCGTTCTTCAAACATCACGAGAAATCGGAATGCATACGTTAGAGATGGATTTAAGAAGGCTCATTCAAGAGAATGAAATTGCGATGGAAACCGCAGCTCCTTTTATGCAGGAAAGGGGATATTAAGCCTTGAATTTTCAGTATCAAGCAAAAAAAATGACCGGCGAGAGAGTAAAAGGAACGCTGGAGGCAGATAATAAGGAAGAAGCATTAAAGGAACTAGAAAAGAAAAAGCTTATTGTAGTGGACTTACGTGAAGCAACCATTTGGAACAGGGATATTATCTTATCGAACAGAGTAAAGAATAAAGAATTTATTCTTTTCCTCAGACAGTATTCAACCTTAATTCACGCGGGAATACCAATTTCCGATGCAACCAAGACCATGGCTAAACAAACGGAAAGCACGGTATTAAAGAACGCGCTACTAGCTATTGATAAGCATTTAGATAGAGGAGACCCCTTATCTAAAGCTGTGGCTAAGCATCCGAAAATATTCCCAACTCTTCTTGTAAACATGATTCATGCAGGGGAAGCAAGTGGGAAGCTTGATGAAATACTAAATGATATGGCGGATTATTATGAGAAAGATTACCGAAATAAGCAACGAATTGTTTCGGCACTCCTCTATCCGGGTATAGTGGGAATAATTACCGTGTTCCTTAGTATTTTCTTACTAGTATTTGTTGTTCCTCAGTTTGTTTCCATGTTTGATTCCTTTGGAGAAGAAATTCCCCCATTTACACAAGCTATACTAGCTATTAGTGAGTGGCTAGGAACTTATTGGTGGGTTCTGTTTCTTATGGTTATCGGCATCATTTTGTTATATCAATACCTTTTGAAGAACGAGTCTTTTGCTTACAGGGTGGATGCTGTTAAAATGAAAATACCAGTTTTAGGTCTACTTGTTCATAAGGGTACACTCGTGCGACTGACTTCCACATTAAGTACATTAGTAAATAGTGCTGTTCCTATCTTACAATCGGTTGAAATTACAGAAAATGTTGTAGATAACCGAGTGATGAAAGGTGTTATGAAAGAAGCGAGAAAATCATTGGAACAAGGAGAATCGATTACAGTTCCTTTAAAAGAACATTGGGCATTTCCTCCACTCATCATTCAAATGATGCAAATTGGAGAAAAAACAGGTACATTAGATCAAATGTTATTAAAAGCTGCTGAGTTCTATGAAGAGGAAGTAGAGCAATTATCTAATCGGATTAAAGTATTAATAGAACCACTGATGATAATTATTTTAACATTTATAGTAGGAAGTATTATTGCAGCAGTTGTGATTCCAATGTTTTCATTATTTGAAAATATTCAATAAAAAGGTAGATAATGGTCGAAGTTTGAATTATACTAATATTAGGACTTAAGTAGGATACGAAGATGAATTATCTGTATATGGGCACTTGGATAGTTCGGAGTAAGTAGTGCAACCGACCAACTATGTTTATACAGCATAAATAATAGTAAAAGGTGGGAAATTACATGTTTAAGCGAATCTTTAAAAATGAAAAAGGGTTTACACTAATTGAATTACTTGCCGTCATTGTAATTTTGGGTATTATATTAGCAATCGCGGTTCCTGCTATTGGAAACATTATCAATAACTCAGAAGAGGATGCTCACGAAGCGAATGTTGAGCTAATTGAAAATGCAGCAAGATTAGCTTTTGTATCAGGACTTGATCTAGGCGAAGATGGAACGTATACCATAAATGAACTAGTTACGGAAGGGTTCTTAACAGAAATTCCTGATCCGGCTGGAGATCATACTTATGATGGAGCAGATACCGTAAGTGTAGATGCAAATGGTCTTGCAGAATATGAATAATTAAATAAAAAGCCTTGCACATCCAATGCAAGGCTTTTTTCATAAAGATTATTTCAGGAGAATTGTGTATGAATACAGTATATTTTATCCTATTTTTTGGATTAGGCCTTCTTTTTGGCTCTTTCTTTAACGTTGTAGGGCTACGGCTCCCACAGCAAAAATCATTTACCAATGATCGCTCTATCTGCCCGAATTGCAGCCATATATTAAATTGGTATGAACTCATTCCTATATTTTCATACATATTTCAACGTGGAAGATGTCGCCATTGCAAAGCAAAAATCTCTTTTATTTATCCCGTAATGGAATTAGTGACAGGGTTTTTATTTGCGCATAGCTATGCACAATTAGGGCTTAGTGTGGAACTAATACTCGCATTATTCCTCATGTCGATGCTTGTGATAGTATTTGTATCTGATATGAAGTACATGCTTATTCCTAATAAGGTTCTGCTATTTTTCTTGCCGATATTTATTGTGCTTAGAGTTTTAGAACCACTTGAGCCATGGTGGTCTTCTATTATAGGTGCTACTTTAGGGTTTGCCATTATTGCGGTTATTATTATTGTGAGTAACGGTGGCATGGGTGCAGGAGATATGAAACTATTTGGTGTGCTTGGCATCGTTCTAGGGATTAAAAAAGTGCTACTTACCTTTTTCCTGTCATGTGTAATTGGTGCTGTTATTGGGTTGTTAATGCTATGGATTAATCGAATTCATCGGAAGCAACCAATACCATTTGGCCCCTATATCGTTGTGGCGGCAATCGTTACCTATTTTTATGGTGATATACTTATAAATTGGTATGTATCAACTATTATTTAAGAAGGTGATAGCATGGGAGTAATGAATAAGGACAGAGTAAATATTGTTATCACAAATCATGTTTTGCGTTACTCTTATCATAAAAATGCATCTCTTGATCGTGTGATTGACCAAGGTGAAATACCGCTTCCCCATGAAACAATCAAAGATGGGAACATTGTAGATAAGACGACATTACGAAATATTCTTATAGATTTTGTGCAACAGAAGAAATGGAAGCGTAAAAATATTTGTTTTTGTTTACCAGATGATTCTGTTGTGATTCGACAGTTGCAAATACCTGCAGGGCTTACAAAATCAGAGGCTTTAGGTTATGTACAGACACAGCTCGGGCATAGCTTCTATTTGCCATTTGCCAACCCTGCCCTTGAAATTGAGTTCCTGGACATAAATAATCATGAAAGAAGTATTCTGCTCTATGCCTACCCAAAAGATAAAATTGATGCTTTTGCGGGCTTATTCCGAGAATCTGGCTTGAGGCCGATTGTGGCTGACCTAACATCACTCTCTGTTTATCGCTATTTTTATAAACAGAGTGAGCTAAATAAAGACCACATATTACATGTGCATTGGAATTGGGATGCTCTTGTATTAACAGCATTTCATCATCATAAAGCCGTGTTTACCCGTTACATTAAAGTGGAGATGATGGAACATCGTAATGATCTAAGTGAAGAAACTATTGAACAAACGATAAATGAGTACAGTGTAGAAATAAACCGTATTATTGATTTTTATAAATATTCCATATCGAAGGGGCAAGCTGATATCAATTTAATATTATTGACAGGTGATTTTCCATACCTTCAACAAGTGAAAAACACCTTAAGGCAATCACTTTCAACCGAAATCCATCCATTTACAGATGAAGTGGACGATTTAAAATATATTGATGTACTAGGGCTAGCTTTAAAAGAAGGAATTTGAAGAGAGGGAGCAATGGATGAACGTAGAGATTAATTTTCTAGAAAAAAAAGAAAAGAAAAATATTGCTCCTTACTTATTAGGCTTCATGGCATTACTTCTAATTATTTCTGTAATAAGTGCTATCTTATGGCAAAGTATTCAGTTAAAGCAGTCCATCTCAAGTAAAACAGATTATGCTGAACAATTAGAGGACCACATCTCTTCGAATCAAGATGGTATGAATGGATCAAAGAATCTCATGCAGCTTCAAGAAACGATGGATACTTTAAAAATGGAGTCTTTACCGACTGTTGCAATTTATGAGGATACGCTAAGATTGTTGATTGACCCAAATCACCTTGTTAGTTATCAGAATGTACAGGTAGATCAATTTGTATTGGAAGCACGCTTTTCTGATTTAACAGCTGTAGCAAATTTTGTAGCCCTTATACTAAATCGATCTTATGTTCAAGATGTTCAACTGACTAGTGTAAGTAGTGCAGCAACTGGATATGAAGCAACCATAACCGTTTATTATAGTGAGGATGCTGTCAAAAAGGAGCTTGGCGAAGATGAGTAGAAGCTGGTCAAAAAAACATTTCCTAATCGCAATAGGTATATTAATCCTTTCGATATTACTGTATTTTGGACTATATATTTCGATTGTAAAGCCTTTACAAACAAAAGAAAATCTGTTAATTCAAAAGGTCTCAACACACGAAGCTATTTACGAACGAATATCAAAGGAAAAAGAAAGTACACAAGGTCAAAGGGAACCTTTCGAGATAATTGAGATGATTCCAAATGAAAAATCACCTGATCTCGTAATAGAACGTTTATATCAACTAGGGAACCAAGCCAATGTAAGAATATCGTATATTGGGGCTTTGGAACAATCTGAACCAAGTGATACGATTGGAAAGGCACCATATTCACTTGAGTTGGAGTCAGAAAATCTTTACGATATGAATATCTTTTTAAATACCCTTTTGGAAAGTAAAAGGCTTATGACAGTCGATTCACTCGACATTAGTCAATCGGAAGAAAGCATATTTGCTTCTGTTACCTTCACGACCTTCTATCAAATCAACGAATAAGACAGCAAATGCTGTCTTTTTTTTGTTTGTTTTAAAAAGACATGCTTGTTCTGTTTGAAATAGCCATCTCATAAACTATTACAAAGCAATAAAGGAGGGGTTATGTTGAGACATTATGCGATACTTCGTTTATTATTAGGTGCTTTCTTTTTATATTTTGCTTGGCCATTAATCCCAGCAGCTGAATCACAGCTAGAAATGGTATTTTGGGGTGCTTGGTTATTGTTCTTTGTATTTGTTATGGGAGCGAATTTTGCTACGCTACTACATCTTTCAGAGCCACCAGTTATGGAACAGGAATATGATAAAATAAGACAAACAGATTCTTAAACATTGAGCCTATTAAGTTTCATCTGTATAATATAGTTACATATTGTGACTAGTACAGTTGAAAGTCGGTGAACCGAATGGCTACAAAGCATGAGCAAATCATTCAACATATCATATCATTAAATGTTGGAAGTAAAATTTCTGTCAGACAAATTGCCAAGAACTTGAATGTGAGTGAAGGAACAGCTTATCGAGCGATTAAAGAAGCTGAAAACATTGGGTTAGTAAGTACTATTGAACGAGTTGGAACAATTCGAATTGAACGAAAGAAAAAAGAAAACTTTGATCGGCTTACATTTGCAGAGGTCATTAATATTGTCGATGGACAAGTTCTTGGAGGTCGTGAAGGGCTGCACAAAACCTTAAATAAATTTGTTATTGGTGCCATGCAGTTAGATGCGATGATGCGATATACCGAGGCAGGCTCTTTACTCATCGTTGGAAATCGTGTCAAAGCACATGAGCTAGCTCTTAATGAAGGAGCTGCAGTATTAATTACAGGAGGATTTGATACAGAGGACTATATCAAACGCTTAGCTGATGAAAAGCAGCTTCCTATTATTTCTACAAGCTATGATTCATTTACTGTAGCGGCTATGATTAATCGCGCAATTTATGATCAGCTTATCAAAAAAGAGATAGTATTAGTAGGGGATATTTGTACAACCTCAGAGCAGGCACAATACTTAAAACTTGGCGATACTATTCGGGATTGGTATGAAGTAAATGAAGCCTCTGCCCATTCGAGGTTTCCGGTCTTAGATGAAAAAAATAGAGTTGTCGGTATTGTGACATCAAAAGATATTATTGGAAAAGAACGAGAGACATCTATTGAGAAGGTTATGACGAGAAATCCTATCGTGGTCCAATCCAAAACCTCCCTTGCATATGTAGCACACATGATGGTTTGGGAGGGGATTGAGGTTGTACCGGTTGTCAATGAGTCTGCTTCCTTAATTGGGATTGTTTCTAGACAAGATGTTCTAAAGGCACTGCAACAAATTCAACGTCAACCACAAATTGGTGAAACAATTGATGACATTGTGAAAAACAATGTCGTATCACTTGAAGAGGATAAAACCATTTTCCAGGCAAAGGTTATTCCTCAAATGACCAATCAGTTAGGTACATTATCTCATGGCGTGTTTACATCACTTGTAACGGAAGCAAGTAGTAGATTGCTACTCCAACTTAAAAAGGGCGATTTGGTAGTAGAAAATTTAACCGTTTATTTTCTAAAACCAGTGCCTATTGACTCTAATTTGTTAATTAAGCCACTATTGCTTGAGGCAGGAAGAATTTATGCGAAAATTGACGTGGAAGTATATAACGAAAAGAAGCTAGTTGGAAAAGCGCTCTTAATGGCACAAATTATGGATCGCTAATCATAAAAAAGCTGACTAGTAAGGACTAGTCAGCTGGATTTAATCGTTTCCACTCATTTCGGTAATGCTTTGTTTCTCTAACACCTCTAATAAGCTGTAAGATTCCAAGAATAACAAATAACATGCCGATAAATAGTGAAACTTTCGTTTGATAGAATATGTACTGGTTTATTCCAAATGATAGAATAAAAATACCAAGACATATTCTAGCTTTTGCATTAAAGTATGCTTGTGTTAATCCATCCCTTGTTTTCAAGATTGCAACTTTATAATATAGGTACAATACAATGGATAGAACGATTACGATTGGAAAAATGATCATATGTATCTACTCCTAAATTCAAATCGAAGATAATTCATTCCATATTGTAGCATTATTACTTATAAATTAGCCAGTTATTATGTGATAATATTTTGAACAGTAAAGGAGAATGCCACATGTCTATTGAAGCAATCCAACAAGCAATCAAGAAATATCAGACTATCATTATCCATCGGCATGTACGTCCAGATCCGGATGCATTAGGCTCACAAGCTGGTTTGCGAGAAATAATTCAAACAACCTACCCGGATAAACAAGTATTTGTTGTAGGAGAGAATGACCCATCCTTAACATTTTTAGTAGAGATGGATGTAATAGAGGATGAGGTATTTCATAATGCGCTTATTATTATTTGTGACACTGCTAACACTGGGCGTATAGATGATGCTAGATATACCTTAGGAGACAAAATTATTAAAATCGATCATCATCCAAATGTAGATGCGTATGGTGATATAAGCTGGGTGGACACCTCCGCAAGTTCCACTAGTGAAATGATTTATCACTTTTTTATCCAAGCAGATGGCTTAAAAATGAATGATGCTGCTGCCAGATTACTTTATGGTGGAATTGTAGGAGATACAGGTAGATTCCTATTTCCTAGTACAACGAAAAAAACCTTGCAGTACGCTGCAGAACTTGTCACGTATGACTTTGATCGTTCAAAGCTTTATGATGGAATATATAATGTGAAAGACAATATTGCAAGACTTCGAGGCTACATATTACAAAACTTTAGTCTTACTGACGATGGCTTAAGTGTTGTTGAATTAAAACAGGACATTTTACACCAATATAATGTCAGTGCTTTGGAGACAGGGCAATTAGTTGGTACACTCGGAGATGTAGAGGGCATTCTGGCATGGGTATTCTTTATTGAGGAAGAAGACCAAATCCGAGTTCGATTGCGTTCCAAAGGTCCTGTTATTAATGGCGTTGCAGCAAAATATAATGGTGGGGGACACCCAATGGCTTCTGGAGCATCTGTATACTCGTGGGATGAAGCTTCTCAAGTAGTTCAAGATTTACGTCAAGTTATAGAAGAATATTATTACTAAAAAAAGTGCTGATTTCTCTTTTGAAATCAGCACTTATTAGCTACTTTTCTTTTTGACTGGTATAAACCAACATCCAGATGGTGTTTCATCATAATACACATCAAGTCCGTTTCTCTCTATATCCCTTTTAATTAAGCGAATTACTTCCTTGGATTCTGCATATGCAGTACGCCCGGCTTTTAATTGCTCAATCTTACGGTCGCGAATACGTCTTTCATTCATTATTAACATGCGAATCCTCCCCTTTCTTAATTATATGAATGGATATTCATCTTTTCCTCTATTTTACTTGAAGTTCCCAATAATTCCTACTATAATGCGCTTTGTTTCATGAAACGTTCACATAATTAAGAGGAAAATGAAAATCTCACCCTTAAGCATATGCCAAAAAGGAAGAAAAGGTGCATGTACATGGTTAATTTGAAATATCAGCATTCGTAACGATTTTAACAGTTGGAGCAATTATTAATCTCCTTATCTCAAAATTGTATGTAAAATCATCAACTTTAAAGGGCTTATTTTCAATAGAAGCTACTAATAGGTCGTCATTTTCAGCGATTGCTTGAATATCTTTACCGATAATCGCTTCCACTTCTTCCTTTACTAATTTTTCCAACTGATGCTGAAGCAACGTATCCAGTTTTAGTTCCTCAGCATTTAAAATTTCTAAATGAACCTCTTCAACTGTAGTTGGCTGATTTGATTTCTCATTGTCTTTTTCTAACACTTCAATCCTACTTTGGGCATCATCGAGTTCTTTACTAATGCTACTATTTTCTTCTAACAATCTTTCATACATCGTCCCATACATAAACATCACTACCCAATAGGCTAGTAATGCGCCAAAAAATATTCCTACTAAGAAGCGTTGCCAGCCTGGTTTTTTATGATAGGGAGGTACATGCATTATGTCACGTCCTCCTGAATTAACCATCCGATGATAATCATCGCTGTTTTAGCTCCTCCCATTGCAGAGAGAATTAAGAGCCCTTGTTTAAGTAGGTCTATGGAGGAACCATCCCAAATTCCCTTTTGCAGATTTTCAATCGCATCAAAGGTACCACCAATTGCAGCTACAATCCCCCATATTCCAAGCTTCCTCGCAAGTCTAGCCATTTCAGTAAATGGAGCATCCCCGGTTGCAAAGGCCCCAATGCCTCCAATGAGTGTGCCACCAAGAATTACACCAAATGCAATAAAGAAACAGTGAATGAATTGTGCAAAGAAACGTTCTTCCATAACGGATACTCCTTACCCTAAAAGCTGTGTTCCCTTCATTGTATGTTCAAATAGGACGTGTTATGTTTGTTGATATACAGAAGGCTATTAAATTGGCTATAATAGAGTTAGAGAAAGTAGAGGCGAGATAGTATGTCATTTACGCATTTACAAGTGAAAACAGGTTATAGCTTTTTAAATAGTACAATTACGACAGATAAATTAATCAAGAAAGCAACTGAATTAAATTTTTCTGCGTTGAGTATAACGGATGAAAATGTGTTACATGGGGTAATTCCATTTTATAAAGCATGTGTACAAAACGGGATAAAGCCAATAATTGGTATGACTACAACAATAGTAAACGCTGATGAGTCTATGGAAGAGATAATCCTTTTAGCGAAAAATAATGCAGGGTATAACAATTTAGTAAAGCTAAGCTCTTACATCCAAACGAATCAAGTAAAAGGTATAACAAAAGACGAGCTCCATTCATATACCGACCAATTAGTAGGTATCCTCCCGAGCAAATCATCTAGTGTCCAGCAATTAGTATTGGACATGAACTATGATCAGCTTGACCACTTTCTTGGATACTTTAGCTCCTTATTTGCTGCTGATGATTTTTATCTCGGAATTGATGATCACGGCAATGAGCAAGACAAGCTCATAAATCAAGGTATAAAAGCATATGCTGATTCAAACAAGATAAATGTAGTTGCTATCAACAATGTGTGTTACTTAAATGAAAAAGATGTCTATGCCTTTGATTGTTTACAGGCAATGAAGCAAGGAAAAAATTGGTCTATTAACAAGGTGAAGCTAAACCACCACCAACAACATTTACGTGCTACTACGGAAATGGAACAAATCTTTTCCTACTGGCCAGAGGCAATAGAAGAAACGAAAGCGATAGAAGATAAATGTACAGTAACGTTTGACTTTGGTGCTAGAATGCTGCCATCTTTTCCGGTACCGAACCATACAACGGCAGCAGACTACTTAGAAAAAATTTGTTTAGAAAATATAAAAGACAAATATACTGACATAACGATGCCGATAAAAACGAGGCTCCACCACGAGCTTACGATTATCAAAAAAATGAATTTTTCCGATTATTTTCTAATTGTATGGGACTTTATTAAATATGCAAAAGAACAGAACATTATGGTGGGACCTGGTAGAGGTTCTTCTGCAGGTTCAATAGTAGCGTACACGCTAGGAATAACGGATGTCGATCCAATGAAGCATGATTTATTATTTGAACGATTTCTTAATCCAGAAAGAATAACGATGCCTGATATCGATATTGATTTTTCTGATCAAAGACGTGATGAAGTGATTGCGTATGTTCGAGAAAAATATGGTCCCGATCATGTGGCACAAATTATTACGTTTGGTACATTTGCAGCGCGTTCAATCATTCGTGAATTGGGTAAAACGATGGAAGTTGACCAACAGGATATTTACTTTATTTTAAAGCAAATTCCAAATCAAACGAATATGTCACTAGCGAGCATAATAAAGTCCTCTAATGAATTAGCTAACTATATACAATCGTCGGAGAGCTTGAAACGACTTTTTCAGATTGCAGCTGTAATAGAAGGGATTCCTAGGCATGCTTCTACACATGCTGCGGGTGTTGTCATTAGTGAAAGACCTTTGATGGAACATGTTCCATTAACCAAGGGAGCTGCAAATACACCATTAACACAATTTACCATGACAGATTTAGAGTCCATAGGATTATTAAAGATTGATTTTTTGGGCTTACGTAATTTAACCCTTATTGAGCGGGTTTTACAATCCATTCAATATAAAGAAGGAAAAGAACTTCTTTTAAGTCAAATTCCTGAGAATGATCCAAAAACCTTTGATCTTTTAAAAAAGGGTAAGACCAATGGTGTTTTCCAATTAGAATCAGATGGCATGAAACAGGTTTTAGAACGGCTAAGACCAAGTGTTTTTGATGATATTGTAGCAGTGAATGCTTTGTATCGCCCTGGACCAATGGATTTTATACCGACTTATATCGAACGAAAGCATGGAAGACAAAATGTGAGTTATCCACATCCAGATTTAAAGCCTATTCTCGAAAGTACCTATGGTGTATTAATATACCAAGAGCAAATCATGCAAATTGCCCATCATATTGCTGGATACACATTGGGACAAGCAGATGTTTTACGGCGTGCAGTTAGTAAGAAAAATCTGGAATTAATGGACAAGCAGCAGGAGGATTTCATTCGAGGATGTATTAAGAATGGGTATGATAAAAATATAGGGGAAGAAATCTTTGCTTGGATTGTTAAGTTTTCTAATTATGGATTTCCGAAAAGTCATGCTGTCGCATATAGTAAAATTTCGTATCAGCTAGCTTATTTAAAGGCACATTATCCGAAGCATTTTTATGCTGAATTATTAACGTCAATTGGAAACCAACATGAAAAAATTCATATGTATATAAAAGAGATGAAAGAGCTAAAAATTCCAATCGGACAACCATCGATTAATAAAAGCTTTGGGAAGTTTTCTGTTGAAAAGAATTATATACGAATGGGATTATTAGCAATAAAAGGTATTGGAAATCAATCTGTTCAAGAAATAATTCAAGCTAGAAAGCATGGTAAATTCAAGAATCTATTTGATTTTTGTCTGCGTGTATCACCAAAGCTCGTGAATCGAGCAACTATTGAATCGCTGATACTAGCTGGTGCCTTTGATGAGACGTATACCAATCGCGCAAGCTTATTAGCCTCAATTGATCAAGCGGTAGAGCAAGGAGAGCTATTTCGGGAATTTTCCGATCAGCCTAATCTCTTCCAAGATGAACTTGATTTAGATCCTTCATATGTGGAGATAGAAGATTTTAGTCAAATTAAGAAGCTATCGGATGAAAAGGAGTTTCTAGGTGTATATGTTTCAAGTCATCCACTAATTCAATATCGAGGTAGTCTAAGAGAAAATGGGTTTATTGCTTTGAACCATGCTGTCCATGTAGAAGGTAAAAACAATAGTAAAAGTGCTGTAATCATTCAAAGTATTAAAACCATTCGTACGAAGCGGGGAGAACCGATGGCTTTTGTTACGGTAAGTGATGAAACAGAGGATATGGATGCTGTTATATTTCCTGAACTCTATCGCGATTCTAGTAGAATGGTGAAGGAAGAAATGCTGGTGTTTATCACTGGAAAAATTGAAAGACGAAACGGTAGGCTACAGTGGTTGCTTACCAAAATTGAGCCATTTAATCCGGAAATATTAGAAGTCAGTACAAACGACAGATTGTTTATTAAAACCACGGAGAAAACGAGTAAGGATGCGTTAAAAATCATCCAGAAGATAGCACTTGAAAACCCTGGTTCCACACCAATATATGTCTATCATGAGGAACAAAAGCGAACCTATCAATTAGCACAGGATTACTTTATTCAGGTGAATAAGAACAGTTTGAATTCCTTATATCAATACTTCGGGAAGCCAAATGTTGTATTTGAAAAAGCGTAATATAAACGAAACTTTACAGTATAATTCAATTTGTTATAATGGAGTAGTTAAGTGGTCTGACCACTTTAACGGTCAACTGCATAAAGGAGCGAAATAGAAGTGAGTTTAAGAGATGAAGCATTGCATATGCATAAAGCTAATAAAGGAAAACTGGAGACAGTTGCAAAAGTACCGGTGCGTAATGCAAAGGAATTGAGTTTAGCATACTCACCAGGTGTTGCAGAACCTTGTAAGGAAATTCATGATCGTAAAGAGACCGTATATGATTATACGATGAAAGGAAATATGGTTGCTGTAGTAAGTGATGGATCTGCTGTATTAGGTCTTGGTAATATCGGACCTGAAGCTGCTCTTCCAGTTATGGAGGGAAAAGCAGTATTATTTAAGAGCTTTGCCGGAGTAGACTCTTTTCCTATCTGTCTAGATACACATGATGTTGAAGAAATAGTACGTACAGTTAAGTTGATGGAGCCTACATTTGGTGGCGTAAACTTAGAAGATATTGCAGCTCCTAATTGTTTTATTATAGAAGAAAGATTGAAGAAAGAAACAAATATTCCAATTTTTCATGATGATCAACATGGCACAGCAATCGTAACTGTTGCTGGGTTAATTAATGCTTTAAAATTAGTTGGAAAATCATTTTCAGAAATCAAGGTAGTTGCCAATGGTGCGGGGGCAGCAGGTATTGCTATTATAAAATTATTATATAACTTTGGTGTCCGCGATATGGTAATGTGTGATTCTAGGGGCGCTATCTTTGAAGGACGTTCCTATGGAATGAATGATGTAAAAGATACAGTGGCGAAATTTACCAATATGGATAAAAAAGAAGGAACATTAGAAGAAATGTTGGATGGAGCAGATGTGTTTATCGGCGTTTCTGTTGGTGGAGCATTAACGAAGGATATGGTTCGTAAAATGAATACCGACCCTATAATATTTGCTATGGCAAACCCAGACCCAGAAATTATGCCTGAAGATGCAAAAGAAGCAGGTGCAAAAGTAATAGGGACTGGTCGTTCTGATTTTCCTAACCAAGTTAATAACGTATTAGCCTTTCCTGGGATTTTTCGAGGTGCTTTAGATGTGCGAGCAACGAGAATTAATGAGAAAATGAAGGTTGCTGCAGCAGAAGCAATTGCATCTTTAATCTCTGATGATGAACTGAATGAAGATTATGTAATTCCTGCTCCGTTTGATGCAAGGGTTGCGCCATTAGTTGCTTCTAGTGTTGCTAAAGCAGCAATGGAATCAGGTGTTGCGCGAATTCATGTTGACCCTGAAGAGATTGCTGAAAAGACAAGGAAGTTAGCTAATATCAAGTAATGCCTCGATGTTGTTCGTTTTAGTTAGGTAGAAAGTATAAGAAGGAGTGAAACATGGTTGTGTCCATGTCACCGAAACAAAAAGTATATCATGGTGTCCTACAAGAAATTCGAAATTATATCGATTCAAATAATTTGAAAGCTGGCGACAAACTACCTTCTGAACGTGAACTTTCTGAAAAACTCGGTGCAGGTAGATCATCTGTACGTGAAGCCTTAAGGGCAATGGAATTAATTGGCTTAATTGAAACTAGGCATGGTGAAGGGACTTTTTTAAGTCAGTACCGTCCATTTCAAACTGTTGAATTATTATCGTCGTTTATTTTAAAGGGAAATACAACACGACTTGAATTATTAATTGTAAAAAAGCTTTTGGAAAAGGAAGCTGCTAAATTAGCCTATAGCCAAGTGGCTGTAGTGAACATAGAACAACTAGAGCAAATAATGGCTAATCCCAATTCAAGCATAAAGGAGAAGCATGCTGCTTTTTTTAGCTTTATATTTGAGTTGACTGGGAATCTATTGTTTTCACGAATATGGGGACTTGTAAATGAATATGCAAATAACTTTACAGACCACTATTCTTTCGAATTTTATGAAAGGTTAATTACATCCTATAAAGATAAGCAATACTCAACAATAGAAGATTTGTTTAACGAAGAGGAATTATTGGATAATGTGTAATCATCTCTTAACTAGTATATTTTATTTTTTCTTCGACTATAAACGACACCTTTTTGGGTAGACTTGCTGTATAGTAATATAATTAGGTGTAATTTAACAGAAATCCTATAAATAAAATCAAACTGATTTTTGTTTTTGGTTTTAAGAAAAGGGGGACTTGCTTTGCTTAAGTTTAATAAAAAGAAGAAGTATGCTTCTATTCCAAGCGAGCAATCAAAAGTAGATATTCCTGAAGGCTTGATGAAAAAATGTGACAATTGTTATAAAATTTTCTACCGTAAAGAAATAAACAATAATCAAAATGTATGCCCAAACTGCGGGCACCATCATCAACTTAATGCCTGGGAACGTATTGATAGTTTATTTGATACTAACTCATTTGAAGAATGGGATAAAAATATGGTTTCTTCAAACCCACTAGCCTTTCCTGACTATGAAGAAAAATTAGAGAAGGATCGTAAAAAAACGGGGTTGAATGAAGGGGTTGTAACTGGAAAGGGAACAATAGATGGACAAGCCACGGCATTTGCGGTAATGGATGCTAGTTTTAGAATGGGAAGTATGGGTTCTGTTATAGGTGAAAAGATTGCTAGAGCAATTGAAAATGCTAGAGAAGAATCTCTCCCTTTCATCATCTTTACTGCTTCTGGTGGAGCACGTATGCAAGAAGGTGTAATAAGCTTAATGCAAATGTCCAAAACATCTGTTGCGATAAGTCGTTTCTCTAGAGCTGGTGGTTTAATGATTTCGGTTATGACACATCCGACTACTGGTGGTGTATCTGCTAGTTTTGCTTCACTTGGGGATTATAATTTTGCTGAGCCTGGCGCTCTAATTGGTTTTGCAGGAAGACGAATTATCGAGCAAACAATACGAGAGAAGCTTCCTGAAGACTTCCAAACTGCAGAGTTTTTGCTGAAGCATGGTCAGTTGGATCAGGTAATTCACCGCCATGATTTAAAGTATGTGCTTGGAACCATACTTATGATGCATCAGAAGGGTGGTCAATCTGAATGAAGCAGGTACTTGATTTTGAAAAGCCCATTGTAAATTTAAAAGAAAAAATTGCTGAGCTGAAAAAGTTTACTAGTGAAAGCGAAATTGATTTAACAGAAGAGATTTCTACATTAGAGCAACGTTTGGCAGTATTAGAAGACGATATTTACGGTAATCTAAAGCCATGGCAACGTGTTCAAATGGCTAGACATGCTGAAAGACCTACCACTTTAGACTACATTGATGAGTTATTTACAGATTTCTTGGAATTCCATGGCGATCGTTATTATGGTGATGATGAAGCGATTGTTTCTGGAATAGCTTATTATCAAGAACAGCCAGTTACCGTTATTGGTCATCAACGTGGAAAAGATACAAAAGAAAACATACGTAGAAATTTCGGTATGCCACATCCAGAAGGCTACCGTAAAGCACTACGTCATATGAAACAAGCAGAGAAATTTAATCGTCCAATTATCTGCTTTATTGACACAAAAGGTGCTTATCCTGGTAAAGCAGCGGAAGAACGTGGTCAAAGTGAAGCAATTGCACGTAACCTAATGGAAATGGCCGGCATTACAGTACCAATTATATGTATCGTAATTGGTGAAGGTGGTAGTGGTGGCGCACTTGCGCTTGGTGTAGGCGATCGCATTCATATGCTTGAGAATTCAACGTATTCTGTTATTTCTCCAGAAGGTGCTGCCTCCATCTTATGGAAGGATTCTGGTCTTGCGCAAAAGGCTGCTGAATCCATGAAAATAACCTCATATGATTTGCGAGAACTTGGCATTATTGATGAAATTATTCCAGAACCAAAAGGTGGGGCACATCGAGATATTAAGATGCAAGCAGACTATATCCGGAATGTACTAGAAAAATCACTTCAGGATTTAAATAAATTATCCGAGGATGAATTATTAACACAAAGATGGGAAAAATATAAGCAAATTGGAGAATTCAAGGAACTATAAAAACATAAGACTGACAAATAGTCAGTCTTATGTTTTTTCTGTTTTATAGTTCAATAAGTATAACCTATTTTCAATGTGTTTTACTTATTAACGGAAACTAAATCAATAAGTAAATCACATTAAAATAAACTAGATTTTTTTGATGTTTTTAATTGATATTTTAGGTCTGAAGCCTTATCTTTTAATAGGAGGCAAGGAGTTCGTCCGTCCAGTATTTTAGTTTGCAATGTTGGTATGGGTAGTAAATTAAATTAATCAAGTACATACTAATATAGAAAATGTAGAGTAGAGGTGGATATAGAATGAAAAGACTAGGCGTTTTAACAAGTGGTGGTGATGCACCTGGAATGAATGCTGCAATTCGTGCGGTTGTTCGTAAGTGTATTTATCACAATGTTGAAATATATGGAATTAAGAATGGATATCAAGGTCTTATTGAAGGTAATATTGAAAAGATGGATGTTGGTTCTGTAGGCGATATTATTCAGCGTGGTGGAACCAAGCTATTTTCAGCTCGAAGTGAAGAGTTTAAGACGGAGGAAGGGCAACAGAAAGGTATTGAACAGCTAAAGAAATTTGGAATCGAAGGATTAATCGTTATTGGTGGAGATGGAAGCTTCCGTGGTGCCCAAAAATTAACAGAAAAAGGTTATCCTTGTATTGGTGTCCCAGGAACTATTGACAATGATATTCCTGGAACAGATTTTACAATTGGCTTTGACACTGCCCTTAATACAATTATTGAAGCGATTGATAAAATCCGTGATACTGCTACTTCACACGAACGTACATATGTTATTGAAGTAATGGGTCGGAATGCTGGAGACTTAGCATTATGGGCAGGACTTGCTGACGGTGCTGAAAGTATTCTTATACCAGAAAAAACAGATGATTTTGATGAAGTTATCGCTCGTTTAAAACGTGGCCATGAGCGTGGTAAAAAACATAGTATTATCATTCTAGCTGAGGGAGTTGGAAGTGGTATTGAATATGGAGAAAGAATTCAAACCGCTACGAGCTTAGAGACTCGTGTTACGGTGCTTGGTCATATCCAACGTGGTGGCTCACCGACAGCAAATGACCGTGTTCTTGCTAGTCGTTTAGGTGCAAAAGCTGTCGATTTGCTGTTAGATGGTAAAGCAGGAAGAATGGTGGGTATTCAAAATAATAAATTAGTGGATCATGATATTATCGAAATGCTAGCACATTCACATACAATTGATGAGGAAATGTATCAGTTGTCTAAGGAATTATCGATTTAATAGTAGGAGGAATTTTATAATGAGAAGATCAAAGATAGTTTGTACAATAGGACCAGCTTCAGAATCTGTAGAAACATTAGTAAACCTTATAGAAGCTGGCATGAATGTCGCGCGCTTAAATTTTTCCCATGGTGACTTCGAAGAACATGGTGCACGTATCCAAAACATTCGACAAGCTGCTGAAATGACAGGGAAAACTGTTGCAATTTTATTAGATACAAAAGGTCCAGAAATAAGAACTGGTAATTTTAAAGAAGGACAAGCGGATTTAGTTCAAGGAAATACGGTTTATATTTCCATGAATGAAGTAGAAGGGACAGCAGAGCGCTTTTCTATTACGTACCCAGGCCTAATTGATGATGTTCATGTTGGTTCTAGAATATTACTTGATGATGGACTCATTGAATTAGAAGTTGTCGAAATTGATCAATCGAATAAAGAACTAAAGACTGTTGCACTGAATTCAGGCTTAATTAAAAACAAGAAAGGTGTTAATGTTCCAAATGTATCGGTAAACCTACCAGGTATAACTGATAAAGATGCAAAAGATATTGAGTTCGGAATTGAACAAGATATCGATTTTATTGCAGCTTCATTTGTTCGTAGACCATCAGATATTTTGGAAATTAGAGAACTACTTGAAAAACATGATGCAAATCATATTCAAATCATTCCAAAGATTGAGAACCAAGAAGGTGTCGATAATATCGATAGTATCCTAGAAATTAGTGATGGATTAATGGTTGCACGTGGAGATTTAGGTGTAGAAATCCCTGCTGAGGATGTGCCACTTGTACAGAAGGAATTGATTCGAAAATGTAATACTGCTGGTAAGCCAGTAATCACAGCAACACAAATGCTCGATTCAATGCAACGTAATCCACGCCCTACAAGAGCAGAGGCGTCAGATGTTGCAAATGCTATCTTTGATGGAACAGATGCAATCATGCTTTCAGGGGAAACAGCTGCGGGTAATTATCCAGTAGAATCCGTGCAGACAATGAATAATATAGCAGTCAAAGCCGAAACAGCTTTAGACCATCAAGCTATCCTGAAAAATCGCTCACAATCTGTTGATATGACTATTACGGATGCAATTAGTCAATCCGTAACACATACTGCAATGAACTTATCAGTTAGTGCAATTATTACACCAACTGAAAGTGGACATACAGCACGAATGATTTCGAAGTACCGACCACAAGCACCAATTGTAGCAGTTACTTATAGTCAACGAGTAAATCGTCAGCTATCACTTGTATGGGGTGTACATGCTATTACTGGAGGAAAAGCCAATTCTACTGATGAAATGCTTGACATTGCAATCGATAGAGGATTAAGCGCTGAATTACTCAAGCGTGGTGACCGTGTCATTATTACTGCTGGAGTTCCTGTTGGAGAAACAGGCACAACAAACTTAATGAAGGTTCATATTATTGGAGATGTAATTGCTAAAGGGCAAGGCATTGGTAAAAAGAGTGCTTATGGCAAAGCGGTTATTGTAAAAAATACTGAAGAAGCACTTCAAAAAGTAAATACTGGTGATATTATTGTAACGTATGGAACAGACCGTGATATGATGCCAGCAATAGAAAAAGCTAGTGGAATCATTACACAAGAAGGCGGATTAACATCTCATGCCGCGGTAGTAGGGTTAAGCTTAGGAATACCTGTTATTGTTGGTGTAGATGAAGCCTTTGATCTTATTAAAGATGGCGAAGATATTACAATTGATGGTACAAAAGGTGATGTTTATAAAGGACATGCGGGTGTTCTATAAAAAAATACATCGTAGGACGAACAAAAGAAGGGATTTTTCCCTTCTTTTTTCCTATAAATCTTAAGTGTGTTAGCGAGAGGATGGTATAGATGAGATGGCTATTTCTTGCATTTCTAATAGTTCCTGCAGCAGAAATTGGGGTGTTTATTTGGGCAGGTGGAATTATTGGACCTTGGTGGGTCGTATTCCTAATTTTACTAACAGGACTTGTTGGTGTAGCGCTAGCTAAAAAAGAGGGCATCCAAACATGGAACCGTGCTCAAAGAGCATTGAGCTTAGGGCAAGTGCCAACAAGAGAAATTCTTGATGGAATCTGTATATTTACAGGTGGAGTATTCTTATTTACGCCTGGTTTTATTACAGACATTACAGGGTTTGTTTTAGTGTTTCCTGGGACAAGAGATATTTTTAAGCGCTTATTAAGTAAGGTATTCAAGAAAATGATTGATCATAAAACTATTACATATCACAAATGATAATTCTAACCTTTAATAAAATTTACTAGTTTAATAAATACACGTGATTCGTATAAGACAAAAAGTGTAATGAGTATAAACGGAGCTAATAGAACACCAATGATGCCCCATAACTGAAGAGCTACAAATAATATGATTAAACTCATTAATGGGTTTACACCGATACTTGCTGATATTATTTTGGGTTCTATCATTTGGCGGACCACAATTACAGTCATATATAGCACACTAACTCCAATTGTCATGGTAAAATCTGCTGTTATAAAGGAATACATAATCCAAGGAATAAACAGTAGTCCTGTCCCTATAAAAGGTAGTAGATCAACAAGAGCGGCTAATACAGCAATAGTTAAAGCATGCTTTATTCCTAAGATTAACAAGCCGACAAAAATAATAGTAGCAGAAATCAGTATTAGGATAAGCTGGGCTTTGAGATATCCTGAAAACGCTTTTTTAATCCCTTTTTGAAAATCATAGATAAATACTAGAATGTTTTGTGGTAGGAAGACTTTCAACTTCTCTGTAAGATTATACCAATCATTTGTTATAATAAATGTAGCTAGAATAATAAATATTAATAGTGTTAATGAGTCTGGAAGGAATCCAACAATAGTTGGAATTTCTAAAAGCGCTGACTGGATAAGTTGGGTTATCGTATTAGCTATATTTTCTAGAAATTGCATAATATTTTCCTGAATAGTTGATTGATGTGATGGGTCTAAAGATTTAAAAAAAGAAGCAACTTTTTGATAGAATGGTAAAACATGTTCAGCGAGAATTCGTTCCGAAATCTCTGTAAAGGAATGAAGATACTTTGGTAATCTTTCTGTGATATAAGATGTTCCCTGGATAATCTCCGTTATCATTAAAATAAGTAGCCCAATAAATGTTAGAAAAATCGAGATAATGACAGTCAGGGTGGCAAGCGTTCTTGGGAAATTCAAATGATTCTCAATATATGTTACAGTAGGGTTTAACAAAGCTGCAATGAAGAAAGCAATAAGAAATGGATAAATATATCCTATAGAGAAACGAGCTAGGAAATATAGTGTTATACATATAAGTACTACGAGTCCACCTCGTAGTAACTGTTCAAGTAACTGCTTGTACAATTTAGTAACCCCATTTATAGTTAATAATCGAAATACTTCTTTAGAAATATATGATGATGCATTGTAAAATATTAATGATATATTTCATTGCATGGGAACCGTGTAATTTCATCTCTTTATCCAATAATTATAAAATATTTCGTTATAATAATCCGATTATAAAAATTTATATAAATTTAAACGGTTTCATTTCACATTAGGAAAAGAATACTTTATAATTGAGGATGGGGATGGCAATATCCATCATTATTCTTTGAAATTGTCGTAAATATGAATAACTTTATTTCTGACTTCCTGTTAGAACACTATAGAAAAAGGAGAGGGTTTTACTATGACAGCAACGAAAGGTCTTGAAGGGATCGTAGCAACACAATCGTCAATTAGTTCTATCATCGATGACCAACTTACTTATGTTGGCTATAGAATTGATGATTTAGCTGAGAATTCAAGCTTTGAGGAAGTAGTATACTTACTTTGGAATCTTAAATTACCTACTAAGAGTGAACTAGAAGCCTTCAAACAAGAATTAGCAGACAATATGGAAGTACCTGAAGCAGTAATCGAACAATTACGTTCCTATGATTTGTCAAAAGTACATCCAATGGCAGCGCTTAGAACTTCAATCTCATTATTAGGTCTCTATGACGAGGAAGCAGATGTAATGGAGGAAGAAGCAAACAGACGTAAGGCTATTCGTCTACAAGCCAAAATCTCTACTATTGTAGCTGCATTTTCTAGAATTAGACAAGGTAAAGATCCTATTAAGCCGAAGAGCGATGTTAGCTATGCGGAGAACTTCTTATACATGTTAAGTGGAAAGACACCTACGGCTATTGAAATAGAAGCGATTAATAAGGCCCTAGTATTACATGCGGACCATGAATTAAACGCATCTACTTTTACTGCTAGAGTATGTGTTGCAACACTTTCTGACATTTATTCCGGAGTAACTGCAGCTATTGGTGCATTAAAAGGACCTCTGCATGGTGGTGCAAATGAACGAGTAATGAAAATGCTAACTGAAATTGGCTCAGAGGAAAATGCATTACCTTATATTAAAGAAAGATTAGCAAACAAAGAAAAGATTATGGGAATGGGACATCGTGTTTATCGCAATGGTGATCCAAGAGCAAAGCATCTTAAAAAGATGTCTAAGGAATTAACTACATTAACTGGTCATGAAAAATGGTACAATATGTCTGTGAAAATTGAGGATTATATTAAGCAAGAAAAAGGACTACCAGCGAATGTAGATTTCTATTCAGCATCGGTATATGATAGTTTAGGAATTGATCATGATTTATTTACACCTATTTTTGCAATGAGCCGTGTATCGGGTTGGATTGCACATATACTAGAGCAATATTCAAACAATCGCTTAATTCGTCCGCGTGCAGAGTACGTTGGACCAACAACACAAGATTATGTTTCAATCGAGAATCGCTAGAAACAATTAAGAATGTTAGTTTTAATAGCCGGTCTATCCGGCTATTATTACGATAAGCTACATGAATTTTAGGAGGAATTTTTTTATGGCACAAGGAGAAAAAATCGTTGTCGAAAATGGTAAGTTAAACGTTCCAAATCAACCAATCATTCCATTTATTGAAGGGGATGGAACTGGTCCAGATATTTGGGCAGCTGCTAGTAAAGTACTTGAAGCAGCAGTTGAAAAAGCATATAACGGAACAAAGCAAATTGAGTGGTTAGAAGTATATGCAGGTCAGAAAGCATTTGATAAGACTGGTGAATGGCTACCACAGGATACACTAGACAAAATTGACGAATATAAAATTGCTATTAAAGGGCCTCTTACAACACCAATTGGTGGTGGAATTCGTTCTCTAAACGTAGCATTGCGTCAAGAGTTAGACCTATTTACATGCTTACGTCCAGTTCGTTATTTTGAAGGTGTTCCATCTCCAGTGAAGCGTCCAGAAGATGTTGATATGGTAATCTTCCGTGAAAATACAGAGGACATTTATGCAGGTATTGAGTGGCAAAAAGGCTCAGATGAAGTGAAAAAAGTAATCGACTTCTTAAACAATGAAATGGGAGTACATAATATCCGTTTCCCTGAAACTTCTGGAATTGGTATTAAACCAGTATCGGAGGAAGGAACAAAACGCCTAGTACGTTCAGCGATTCAATATGCGCTAACAGAGGGACGTAGCAGCGTGACACTTGTTCACAAAGGAAACATTATGAAATTTACTGAAGGTGCATTTAAAAGCTGGGGATACGAAGTTGCTGAACAAGAATTCGGTGATAAAGTATTCACATGGGCAGAATATGATCGCATTGTAGAAAAAGATGGAAAAGACGCAGCTAATAAAGCACAAGATGAAGCTGTAGCTGCTGGCAAAATCATCATTAAAGATGCTATTGCGGATATCTTCTTACAACAAATTCTAACTCGTCCGAATGAGTTTGATGTTGTTGCTACAATGAACTTAAATGGAGACTATATCTCAGATGCATTAGCAGCACAAGTAGGTGGAATTGGTATTGCTCCTGGAGCAAACATCAATTACAATACTGGTCATGCAATATTTGAGGCAACTCACGGAACAGCTCCAAAATACGCTGGTTTGGATAAAGTTAATCCATCATCAGTTATTTTATCTGGTGTGTTAATGCTAGAGCACCTTGGATGGAGAGAAGCTGCTGATTTAGTTACAAAAGCAATGGATAAAACAATCGCTTCAAAAGTCGTAACGTATGACTTTGCGCGTCTAATGGATGGTGCAACAGAAGTGAAATGTTCTGAGTTTGGTAATGAACTAATCAAAAACATGGACTAATTACGAAGAGAGGGATTTATTATGGGCAACAAACGGAAAAAAATCTCAGTCATCGGTTCAGGTTTCACAGGAGCTACAACAGCACTAATGCTTGCACAAAAAGAACTCGGAGATGTTGTTCTAGTCGATATTCCAAATATGGAAAATCCGACAAAAGGTAAAGCGTTAGATATGCTAGAGGCTAGTCCAGTACAGGGCTTTGATGCCAATGTTACTGGCACTGCAAATTATGAAGATACAAAGGAATCTGATTTAGTAATCATTACTGCTGGAATTGCTAGAAAGCCAGGAATGAGCCGTGATGATCTTGTTAATACAAATGCTAAAATCATGAAATCCGTTACACAAGAAGTAGTGAAGTATTCTCCAGAGACTACAATTGTGGTATTAACTAATCCTGTTGATGCAATGACTTATACCGTTTATAAGGAATCTGGATTCCCTAAAGAGCGGGTTATCGGACAGTCAGGTGTACTAGATACTGCTCGTTTCCGTACGTTCGTTGCACAAGAATTAAATCTATCTGTTAAAGATATTACCGGCTTCGTTTTAGGTGGTCACGGTGATGATATGGTTCCATTAATTCGCTATTCCTATGCGGGGGGTATCCCATTAGAAAAATTAATCTCGAAGGATCGATTAGAAGAGATTGTAGCACGTACTCGTACTGGTGGTGGAGAAATTGTTAACCTATTAGGTAATGGTAGTGCATACTATGCTCCGGCTGCTTCTCTGACGGTTATGGCTGAAGCAATCTTAAAAGATCAACGTCGAGTTCTTCCTTCTATTGCTTATTTAGAGGGTGAATACGGCTATAGCGATATTTATCTGGGGGTACCAACTATTTTAGGTGGAAATGGTATCGAAGAAATTATCGAGTTAGAACTAACAGCTGATGAAAAAGCGGCACTAGATAAGTCTGCTGAATCAGTGAAAAGTGTATTAAAGGTCTTAGCATAAATAGAAGACTCCATTCTGCAAGTTACAGAATGGAGTCTTTTTGTTTAGGGGAAGTTCTTTCAGTAAAGGACTTTTTTGTATTAATAACCTTCTAGGAAATAGGCGATAATATGGGTTATATTGTAAAGTTTTGTTTACAATAGGCCTCTGTTATTTTATTTATGTATAATTCATTGTAAGATAAATATAAAGATAGATTATGCTAGCAGCAAATTAGAAATGGGGAATGGTTTACATGAATGAAAAGGTTCTAATTGTTGATGATGAAATGTCTATTGTAACGCTATTAAAATTTAACTTGGAGAAAGCGGGATTTGTAACAGATGTCGCATACGATGGACTAGAAGCAATTCGAAAAGCGGATAAGAATAACTATGATTTCATCTGTCTTGATCTCATGCTACCAGAAATGGATGGAATTGAAGTATGTAAGCACCTTAGAAGAAACCAGATTGAAACACCTGTATTAATGTTAACAGCAAGAGATGAGGAGTTTGATAAAGTACTCGGACTAGAAATTGGGGCAGATGATTATTTAACTAAGCCATTTAGTCCAAAGGAAGTTATTGCTAGAATTAAAGCTATCTTAAGAAGGACCAATGTTACGAATACTAGTCAGATAAAAAATATAAATATTGGTGATCTTACGATTTATCCAGAACGATATGAAGCAGAAAAAGATAATAAAGTACTAACATTTACTCGTAAAGAATTTGAGCTATTGTATTACCTCGCAACACATAAGGATAAAGTTCTTTCAAGAGATCAATTATTAAGTGCGGTATGGGATTATGACTTTGTTGGAGATACTAGAATTGTAGATGTACATGTCAGTCACCTACGTGAGAAAATTGAACCAAACACGAAAAAACCAATTTATATTAAAACCATTCGTGGCCTAGGTTATAAAATGGAGGATCCAACGTGAGGATTTTTTCTTCTAAACCAATCATGATGTATGCGATGGGGATATTATTAATCGTCATTTCTACTGGAATAGTATTTAGCCAGTTCATGAGCAATTATATTATTTTATTACTGGTGCTATTGACAGAATACATTATCCTCATGATGATATTACACTATGTCTTTGACAAATATGTCAAACCAATCCGTAAAGCCACCGATACCCTGGATGAATTGGTTAGAGGGAATTTTCGAGCGAGAATGTATCATCCTGCAACAGGAAGCATGGCCTCTCTATTAATGAAAATTAATGCGCTCGCACGTAGTCTAAGTGATTTATCGATTAATGAAAAAATGCAGGCAGAGCAGCTATCGACTGTTATTGAAAACATACAAAGTGGATTAGTTCTGATTGATGAGAAAGGCTACATTCATCTAGTCAATCAGAATTTCATCTCTATATTTGGAAAAACTGAACGTGATTATCTTGGTTATCTCTATTATGATGTCTTAGATAATGAGAAGATTCATAAAACGATTCAGTTGACTTTTTTATATGAAGAAAATGTGAAGGATTCTATTATGGTAGAGAATGGTGTAAAGCAATACTTTGAAGTTGTCGGTGCACCAATATTTGATGATCGAAATATGTTAAAAGGGGCAGTACTTGTTCTATATGACATAACAGAGCTGAAAAAGCTTGAAGCGATGCGGAAGGATTTTGTTGCGAATGTTTCACATGAGTTGAAAACCCCAATTACATCCATTCGTGGCTTTTCTGAAACATTGCTAGATGATGATTTACATGATAAGGAAACAGCTAGACATTTCTTGGGAATTATTAACGAGGAGAGCAAACGCCTTCAAACCTTAATTGAAGATTTGCTCGCGTTATCAAAGCTTGAAAAAGAGGATTCACGATTAGTTTTTACGTCAATAAACATGTCTCAGTTATTAGAAGAAGTAATTCCGATGATGAATCAGCAAGCGACCCAAAGCGGAATCAAACTAAAAGTAGAAGCGGAAAGAGATCTCACATTTGTTGCAGACATGAACGGTGTAAAACAAGTTCTCATAAATTTGTTGGCGAATGCTATTAATTATTCTCACAAAGAAGACGAAGTTTCTTTAACAGTTGGGAAGCAGAATGACTTTATCCATATCACCATTACAGATACTGGTATCGGCATTCCGAACGAAGCGCTGTCTAGAATCTTTGAACGGTTCTATCGTGTAGATAAAGCGAGAAGTCGTAATACAGGTGGTACTGGACTTGGACTTGCGATTGTCAAGCATATTGTAGAACTTCATAAAGGGAAAATTCATGTTGAAAGTGAACTAGAGATTGGAACTACCTTTCATATTTATTTTCCAATACAATAAACATCTTCCGAGTGATGAAGGTGTTTTTTTGTTATACTGAGGTAGAAATATAATCGACATAACCCTAAATGTGTCTGCTCAGTTTTATTGGCAAATAGACATATTTTGTACGGAAGCTTCTGGAAATGGTAAAATATACGAAATAAAAGAGGCGTTAAGGAGGAGGTAACATATGTCCAATAAATTAGTACTGATTGATGGCAATAGTATCACATATCGTGCTTTTTTTGCACTTCCATTATTAAATAATGATAAAGGAGTGTACACAAATGCAGTTTACGGATTTACAACGATGTTGCTTAGGATCTTGGAGGAGCAAAAGCCAACACATATCCTAGTTGCATTTGACGCTGGTAAGACAACGTTTAGACATAATACATATCAAGAATATAAGGGTGGTAGACAAAAGACGCCACCTGAACTATCAGAGCAATTCCCGCTTGTAAAAGAATTACTTAATGCCTTTAATATTCGTCACTATCAATTAGAGCAATATGAAGCAGATGATATAATTGGTACCTTATCGAAACATGGGAATGAAAATAACTGGGATATATCCATTATTTCTGGAGATAAGGATATGCTTCAACTTGTCTCTGATAACGTTACGGTAAACGTTACTAAAAAAGGTATTAGTGATGTGGAAGCCTATACACCTGACTATTTGATAGAAAAAATGGAAATTACGTCAGACCAAATTATTGATTTAAAGGCACTGATGGGTGATAGCTCGGATAATATTCCAGGTGTACCTGGTGTTGGGCAAAAGACGGCAACAAAGCTATTAAAAGAATATGAGACACTAGAGAATTTATACGAGCATCTAGATGAAGTTAGTGGAAAGAAATTAAAAGAGAATTTAACGAATCATAAAGATGATGCATTCATGAGTAAAGAGCTCGCTACCATTAATTGTGATTCACCAATTGAAATAGCGCTAGATGATTTACCATATAGTGGATATAAAGAACAAGATGTTGCTGCCTTGTTTAAGGATCTAGGCTTTCAATCGCTTTTAAATCGAGTAAGTTCAGATGAAGCTGATGAAGAATCGAATGAAGTACTAGAAGATATATCCTATACAATTGTTGAGGAAATAACACCTGAAATGTTTATAGGAGAAGAAGCTTTAATCCTTGAAATGTTATCAGATAGTTATCATACAGCACCAATTGAAGGGATTGGGGTTGTTAATCGAGAAAATGCTTATTTTATTCCGACTGAGGTGGCCATCAATTCTGACGTGTTTAAGGATTGGGCAGAGGGTACTTCGAATAAAAAAGTAGTCTTTGACGCCAAGAAATCGTTAGTATCTTTGCTGAAAAAAGGTATTCACTTAAAGGGAATCACCTTTGATGTACTACTAGCTTCCTATTTGCTAGACCCATCAGAAAATAATCACGATATTCCTGCAATTGGACATCGTATGGGAATGAAGTCCGTTCGATTTGATGAGGAGGTCTATGGAAAAGGGGCAAAAATGAAGGTTCCTGAACAAGAAAAATTAGCGGAGCACGTTGTACGTAAAACGAGCTTATTGTTTGAGCTTCAAAAAAAGATGGAAGAAGAGCTTCAGGAGAATGAATTATTCGACTTATTAAATACATTGGAAATGCCGTTGGCGTTAATCCTTGGTGAAATGGAACATACTGGGGTAGTCGTTGATGTAGAGCGCCTAGAACAAATGGGGACGGATTTAAGGAAACGATTAGATGAGATTGAAAGAGAAATCTACGAGATTGCTGGAGAAACCTTTAATTTAAATTCCCCAAAGCAGTTAGGTCCGATTCTATTTGAAAAGCTAGGATTACGCGTGATTAAGAAAACAAAGACAGGTTATTCAACTGCTGCTGACGTTTTGGAGCAGTTAGAAAATGACCATGAGATCATTCCTAAAATTTTATTATATCGACAATTAGGTAAGCTTCAGTCTACGTATATTGAAGGACTATTAAAAGTTGTTGATAAGAATACCAATAAGATTCATACCCGCTATAATCAGGCGTTAACACAAACTGGAAGATTAAGCTCAATCGACCCTAACTTACAAAATATACCAATAAGACTTGAAGAGGGACGGAAAATTAGACAAGCCTTTGTTCCTTCAGAAAAAGAATGGATTATGTTTGCTGCAGATTACTCGCAAATTGAATTAAGAGTACTTGCACATATTGCGAAGGATGAAAAATTGATTGCAGCTTTTCAAAATGGATTAGACATTCATACACAAACTGCAATGGATGTATTCCATGTTACAGAAGATGAAGTAACATCAAATATGCGTCGACAAGCAAAGGCAGTTAATTTTGGTATTGTCTATGGAATTAGTGATTACGGTCTATCGCAAAATCTTGGAATTACTCGTAAAGAAGCGAAACAGTTTATTGATCGATATCTTGAGAGTTATCCGGGTGTCAAAGCTTATATGGATGATATCGTTCAAGAGGCAAAGCAAAAGGGCTATGTAACTACTTTGATGAATCGAAGAAGATATTTGCCAGATATCACAAGCAGAAACTTTAATCTAAGAAGCTTTGCAGAGAGAACGGCAATGAACACACCAATTCAAGGTACTGCTGCTGACATCATTAAAAAAGCTATGATCGATTTAGATGAGAAGCTAAAAGAAGAGAAGCTAAAAGCGCGTGTGCTGTTGCAAGTGCATGATGAATTAATTATTGAAGCTCCTAAGGAAGAATTGGAGAAATTGAAGGAAATTGTGCCAGCTATGATGGAAAACACAGTTGAATTAAATGTTCCTCTAAAGGCGGAATATGCTTATGGAGATAGTTGGTATGATGCTAAATAAGGAGTAAACATAATGCCAGAATTACCAGAGGTTGAAACAATACGAAATACATTAAAACGATTTATTCTTAATCGAACAATTGATCATGTATCTGTATACTGGCCAAATATTATTAAAAAGCCAGATGATGTGGAACACTTTAAACAACTTTTACATGGTCAAACTATTCAAGATATTGGTCGAAAAGGTAAGTTCTTATTATTCGAGCTCACAGATTATACATTGATTTCTCATCTAAGGATGGAAGGAAAGTATAGTGTCCATTATAAGGATGAGCCAATTAAAAAGCATACACATGTGATTTTCTCTTTTACAACTGAGGAGGAACTACGCTATAACGATGTACGAAAATTTGGTACCATGCACATTGTGAAAAAAGGTGAAGAATGTAATCAGAAACCGCTAAATCAATTAGGTCCAGATCCGTTTGATAAGGAATTTACATTCGATTATTTTTATAAAAAATTTAAAAATACGAACAGATCGATAAAGTCCGTACTACTTGATCAAACGGTAGTTGCTGGTTTAGGGAATATTTATGTTGATGAGACCTTGTTTAAGGCGAGAGTCCATCCGTTGAAGAAATCGGATAAGCTAACGAAGAAGGAAGTTCAGGAAATTCAAAAGCAAGCCATTCATACCCTAGAGGAAGCGGTTGCTCAAGGTGGTACAACAATACGTTCCTATGTGAATAGCCAAGGTGAAATGGGTATGTTTCAACAGGAGTTATCTGTCTATGGACAGGAAAATAAGGGCTGTAAAAATTGCGGGAAACCAATTACAAAAATGAAGGTTGGCGGTCGTGGTACACATATTTGTCTTAACTGCCAGAAGCTATAAGGGGGACAATTATGGCGTTAGTAATCGGGTTGACAGGTAGTATTGCGAGTGGGAAAAGCACGGTATCGGCAATGTTTCATACACTAAACATTCCCGTTATTGATGCTGACAAAATAGCTAGAGAAGTTGTTGAGCCTAATGAAAAAGCATATCAGGAAATTGTCAAGGAGTTTGGTAGGGAGGTATTATTTCCTGATAACACGCTTGACCGTAAAAAATTAGGATCTATTATCTTCTCCAATGATGAGAAACGTCAAAGGTTGAATGCAATCGTTCACCCAGCTGTCCGTAATCGGATGCTAGAACAAAAAGAAGCATTAATAGTGCAGGGAGAAAATTGCATTGTGATGGATATTCCACTGTTATTTGAAAGTAAATTAACACATTTGGTAGATAAAGTGTTAGTGGTATATGTTGATGAATCGGTTCAGTTACATCGTTTAATGGCCAGAGATGAATCTAGGGCTGAAGACGCGTTGGAACGAATTAATTCACAAATACCTGTTAAAGAGAAAACAAAGCTTGCTAATGCAGTGATTGATAACAATGGGACCCAAGATGAATCATTTGAACAATTAAAAGAAATACTTCGTGAATGGAATGTATTCTAGCAATCAAAACTCAAAGGATTATCCTTTGAGTTTTTTTGTGATTATAATTCCTTTTATTTTATTAATATGTTATACTTTATTCAAATAATGGATAATTAGTATATCACATTTAGGAGGACTTATGATGAGTAAAACTCGAATTGCCATTAGTGGATTTGGACGAATTGGAAGAATGGTCTTTAGGCAAGCAATTAATGATCATCATTTAGAGGTTGTTGCAATCAACGCAAGTTATCCTCCAGAAACATTAGCACACCTTATTAAATATGATAGTGTTCATGGAATTTTCAACGGAGATGTGAAAGCGCTTCAAGACGCTTTAGAAGTAAATGGACAGCGAATTGAACTTGTAAACTTTAGAGAGCCTGACAAATTGCCATGGAATCGTTTAGCGATCGATGTTGTCATTGATGCTACTGGAAAGTTTAAAACAAAAGCAGATGCTGGATTACATTTAATTGCCGGAGCAAAAAAGGTTGTTATTACTGCACCTGGAAAACAAGTTGATCGAACCATTGTCATGGGAGTCAATCATGATACGTATGATGAAGAAATTGATGATGTAATCTCAAATGCATCGTGTACGACAAACTGTTTAGCACCAGTTGTAAAAGTATTAGATGATAATTTCAACATTAAAAATGGGCTTATGACAACTGTTCATGCTTTTACAAATGATCAAAAGAATTTAGATAACCCACATAAAGATTTACGACGCGCAAGGGGATGTACGCAATCAATAATACCAACCTCAACAGGCGCAGCAAAAGCATTAGGGGAAGTATTACCACACTTGAATGGAAAATTACATGGAATGGCATTACGAGTTCCTACACCTAATGTATCATTAGTTGACTTAGTAATTGATGTTGAAGAGCCTGTTACGGAAGAAATTGTTAATCGTGCATTTCAGGAAGCTGCCAATGGTCGGATGGCAGGAATCATTCAATATAGTGAGGAACCACTAGTTTCAATTGATTATACAACATCGGAATACTCAGCAATCATTGATGGGTTATCCACAATGGTTATGGGTGATAGAAAAATTAAGGTACTGGCATGGTATGATAACGAGTGGGGTTATTCTACAAGAGTAATTGATTTAGTTAAATACGTCGGGACTTTTCTAGCGGAGAAAAAAGTATCTGTATAAATTATCATAGATTTAGATAAAGGATTGAGCATCGTTCAACATGCTCAATCCTTTTTAGTATGGAGTAGGTGAAACCTATTGCAACTTACCGGAAAAGATACTATTATCTTCTTCTTTTCGATACACTAGCTTCTAGCAAATTTATACTAGGGTAATTTTATAAAACATGTTAAAATAAATAGAGTTATATGTATATCGGATCTGTATGAAAATGGGAGTTGGATGAAATGTCTGTTGGTAAAAAAATATCTAGGATTCTTAATAATCAATCAGAAACGAATGAAAATCACTGGGATAAAGAACTTCAAACACATTATTATAAAACAACAAAAGACAAAGGATTAGCAAAGCTAGAAGAAATAATAAATCGTTCTAATCATTATAGCGTTAATTCAATATCTGTCGATCATGGGGAAATTAGCTTTAATGTCGTGAAAGGGAAAAAGGCCTTTGTAATTGCAACAGTTATTATGGTACGACCATATCAAACTGCAATTGATTTTACGGTTACGACTGAATCGACACTTCCTTTTGATTTCGGATATAGTGCAAAGCTAATAAAGCAGCTATATGCCGTCATAAATAAAGAGCTGCAACTTATTGAAAAGAATCATTAATAGTTGCCAGGTGAATGGAGTTTAACAGATGAGATGTTCAAATTGTCAATATAAAAATACGAAAGTTTTAGATTCAAGACCAATTGAAGAGGGACGCTCTATTCGGAGAAGACGTGAATGTGAAAAGTGCGGACATCGTTTTACGACGTTTGAACGGATAGAGGAAGTACCACTTATTGTTGTGAAAAAAGACGGTGCAAGGCAAGAATATAGCCGTGAAAAACTAATTCGAGGATTAATTAAAGCATGTGAGAAAAGACCTGTTTCGATTGAAAAAATAGAATCCATTGCAGTGGATGTTGAGAAAGAGTTACGTAATACAGGCGCTTCCGAAATTGATAGCAAGGAAATAGGGGAAATGGTCATGGAACGTTTATCTAAAGTGGATGACGTAGCATATGTGCGTTTTGCTTCGGTATATCGTCAATTTAAAGACATAAACGTTTTCTTAGATGAATTAAAAGATTTAATGCAATCAGAACGAAATAAATCTTGATGATACGTACAAGGAAGGAAGGGTTAAGTTGAACTACATCGGAAAGATATTACCAGTAGATGGCTATAGTGTTGCCTTAAATGGCAATCTACCAGTTGACTATACGAAAGCATTAACCCATCTTTACCAACCTTTACTCGGAATAAAAGCAATTATGTTATATCAAACTTTACTACATGAAATAGAGTTCCAACGAGAAGAATCTACAATCCAAACCCATCATACTTTAATGAATTATTTAAATATCCCGCTTGACGAAATTTATGAAGCAAGACTTAAGCTGGAGGGAATAGGTCTATTAAAAACCTTTGAACATGAAACGTCGGAAAAAACGATTTACCATTATGCGCTTCAATGCCCATTCTCACCTCATGCTTTCTTTCAGGATGCCATGCTAACGCAGCTCCTATCGCATCATATCGGCAAAGCAAAGTTCAATATGATTCGTTCAGCATATGTAGATCGAATGGCTAATGCGCATCCTATAGGGCAAAATGTTACGGCATCATTTAGTGATGTATTTGACACGATTATTCCAGAAATGGGTGTTCAATCATTAGACCAGACAACTGAAAATACTGGTCCAGAGCTTGAAGCTATTGACTTTTTATGGCTTGAACAAATGTTAAAGTCACGTATGATACCTTATAAACGAGTGCTAACCGCTGAGAACAAACGAGTTATGACACAAATGCTACAACTATATGGCTTAGCACAATATGAACTTGAAAAATGCGTGTTGTGGGCGTTAACGGATGAGAATTATCTAGATGTAGAAGAATTTAAGGAAGCATGTCATGATGCATTTAAGACATCAAAAAAACAAGCAACAATCCAATTAGTACCTAAAACACCTACCAAGGCAGCACCGGTAGATAATTCTGCCCCACAAACAAAAGAGGAACAACTCATTCGGGAGTTAGAGAACATTTCACCTAAGCAATTATTAGAAGACTTATCAAGCGGTAATCATGCTTCTGAACAAGATTTGAAGGTGATTCGTGAGATTATGACGACACAGGGACTCCCATCTCCAGTTATGAATGTATTAATTCATTACGTGTTACTGCAATCGAATATGAAGTTATCAAAAGCTTATCTAGAAAAGATTGCTAGTCACTGGTCTCGAGCAAATTTAAAAACAGCAAGAGAAGCCATGATGTTTGCAAAGCAAGAGAAAGAGCGTTATCGTAGCTCTACGGAGAAACAAACAACGAGTAAGTATTATAAAAAGCGAACATCAACAGAGGTTATTCCAGATTGGTTTAAGGATCGTAAGCAAACACCGACTGCAAAACAATCCGAATCATCAGTTGATCTGGAAAAAGAAAAAGCAGAAATCGAAAATCTACTGAAGCAATATGCGAGTAGTAATAAAAAATAATCATTTTCAAGGATGATTTAGAGATGAAACCAGTACAATCTACACTTAAAAAGTGGATGGAAAAGAATGAAAACTTTAAAGATAACTATAACAAGATTAAAAATGAAGTGTTAAACGATTCAGAGATTAAAGAATTCTTATCGTTGCACCCTAGTTTATCACAGCGTGAAATTGAGAAAAGCCTAATTAAGCTATATGAGTATAAATCACAATCCAAACAATGTAATCATTGTTCTTCATTTGGTTCTTGCCAAAATATGATTCCAGGTTATTCACCGATACTTCGGGTTGAAAATAACGAAATTCATTTAAGTTATGAAAAATGTCATAGTCGTATTATGTATGAAAAAGAACAACAGCAACAAACGCTTATCCAGAGCTTATATATGCCAAAAGAAATTCTTGAAGCAACAATAGATGGAATTGATAATGATCCAAAGAGAAGTCAGGCAATCCGGGAAATTCTGTCTTTTCTAGGACAAGTAAAAGATGGAACACCTCAAAAAGGCCTTTATTTTTATGGTCCATTTGGTGTCGGAAAGACCTATTTTCTAGGTGCCGTTGCAAATGCATTGAAAGAGTATGACATCTCATCCATGTTAATTTACATGCCTGAATTTGTTAGAGAAATTAAATCCTCTATTAAAGATGACTCTATTAATGAGAAGATAGAGTACTTCAAAAAAGCAGATGTCTTAATGCTTGATGATATTGGAGCTGAAACGCAATCAGCATGGTTCCGTGATGAAGTTCTTGGCACTATATTACAATATCGCATGATGGAGAGATTGCCTGTATTTTTCACTTCCAATTATAGTATGAAACAGCTAGAGGAACAGCTAGCAAAATCTACTCGAGGTGATATTGAGGAGGTTAAAGCAGGTAGAATATTAGAACGAATAAGACAAGTGAGTTCAGAAGTACCTATTATTGCTGATAACCGAAGAAAATAATGATAAAGCCAGTAAAAGATTATCTTTTATTGGCTTTTTTAATGGTACTAATTCACACACTATTCCTTTACTAAAGTTACTAGTTTTAATGGATTATACATTTTTTACATACTATGTCCATATAATGTAACAGTTTGGTTTGGATGAGGGTGATGTTGGTTGCTGGATGTTTATTTTTCTTCGAATAAAGAAGTGATTAGCTTCTGTGAACAATTATTTGTTTATAACAAAAAAATTGAATTGCACTGGAAAACAAGTGAAGATTGGGGGAATCATTTACAAATAGAGTTTAATCAAGCGGATAACTTACTAGTCGATTCCATCGTAAAATCTATGGTGGATGTATTTGTAGATCATCGATTATCCTCGATGATTCAAAGTATCATAGAAGAATTTTATTATTATACGGATCGAGATGAAATTGAAAAAATTCTAGAGATAACGCATTGGATATTAGCAGGAGAAGATGATGAGAGTATTCAAGTAAGAAAGCAAAAGGATGATCCAATGCAGCTTCTATATTCCTTATTTGTGTCCAATGTAAAAAATACGACGACTATTCATTTTGATTCAATCGTGAATTTTCGATTAAAGGTGTTTAAGGACCATCTTGTTAATATGGTTGGTTTAGCTATCGATGAATTTAAACGTGAGGAAGACCATCAGGAATTTGTTAATATGTTACGAGAATATATTGCGAAGAAAGAACCGAGCTACAATGTAGTTCATATAGTACAAGGTAATCCATTTGCATTCTTTAAAGCAAATGGGAAACGTTTTACAAGAATGGAATTAAGGATGATTATGCAGAAGGAGCCTTTATACATTGTAGGACTCGATGACGATGAACTTAATCTAGCCCCTTTAGTTTCAATGGCGCCAAAGAAGATTAAGATTTATGGTGATCATCCTTCAGAACCAAAAACATTAACAGTCATAAATGTTTTTCAGGAGAGAGTTGATTTCGAACCATATAATAAATTTCCTTTTCCATATTATTTAAAAAATGACGAATAGGACTTGATTATCAAAACGACTAGCGTTATAATTTGTTTTATATTCATTTATAGTTTAAATCAGTAAAGATAAGGACAAGGTCATTTGACAACTGTTCTGGCAAGAGAGGGAAGCCATCGGCTGAAAGCTTCCTCAGGCAGCCAAATGATTACCACCTTTGAACTCTGCTTTTGAAATCTAGTAGATGGCAGCGTATATCTGCGTTAAAGATTTAAAGCCGTAATTGTTTTACGGGAAATAGGGTGGAACCACGTGACAAACGCTCGTCCCTTTGCATATTTGCAGAGGGGTGGGCGTTTTTTAATGTTTTATAATATGGATAAAGGAGTGTAACAAATGGCAGAAATCACAATTGTATTTCCAGATGGAGCAAGTAAACAATTTCCACAAGGAACAACTGGAGAAGATATAGCAGGATCAATTTCTCCTGGTCTTAGAAAGCAAGCTTTAGCGATTAAATTAGATGGAAAGCAATATGACTTAAAGCGTGAATTAGATCATGGTGGAGCAATTGAAATCATTACCTATAAGAATCAAGAAGGTATTGAGGTTGCACGTCACTCAACTGCACATTTAATGGCCCAAGCGATAAAGCGCCTATATAAAGATGTTAAATTTGGTGTTGGCCCTGTTATCGAGGAAGGTTTTTACTATGATTTTGATATGGAAGAAAAAATCACGCCAGAAGACCTTCCGAAGATTGAAAAAGAAATGAAGCGGATTGTAGATGAAAATTTACAAATTGAACGAGTGGAAGTTTCACGGGACCAAGCCAAGAAAATGTTTGATGAAATCGGTGATGATTTAAAGCTTGAATTAATCGATGCAATTCCTGAAAACGAACAGGTTACGATTTATAAACAAGGAGAATTCTTCGATTTATGCCGTGGCGTCCATGTGCCATCAACAAGTAAGCTAAAGGCTTTTAAATTACTAAGTATATCAGGTGCTTATTGGCGTGGTGATAGTAACAACAAACAGCTACAGCGGATTTATGGAACTGCTTTTGAAAAGCCGGCTCAGGTTGAAGAATATCTACAAATTCTTGAAGAGCGTAAAGAACGCGATCACCGCAAGCTAGGAAAAGAACTCGATATCTTTACAATCAATCAAAAGGTTGGTCAAGGATTACCGCTATGGTTACCGAAGGGTGCAACGATTCGCCGCCAAATTGAACGTTATATTGTAGATATAGAGGAACGTCTAGGTTATAACCATGTGTATACACCAGTACTAGCTAATGTTGATTTATATAAAACTAGTGGACACTGGGATCACTATCAGGAAGATATGTTTCCTGTAATGGAAATGGATAATGAGGAATTAGTACTTCGACCAATGAACTGTCCACATCACATGATGGTATTTAAAAATCAATTATGGAGCTACCGTAATCTTCCAGTTCGTATTGCGGAGCTAGGAACGATGCATCGATATGAAATGTCTGGTGCACTAGCAGGATTACAGCGTGTTAGAGCTATGACATTAAATGATGCCCATATTTTTGCACGTCCAGATCAATTGAAGGAAGAATTTATTCGAGTTGTGGAATTAATTCAACATGTGTACAAAGATTTTGGTATTGAGGATTATTATTTCCGCTTATCCTATCGGGATCCTGAGGACAAAGAAAAGTATATTGATGATGATGAAATGTGGGAAAGAACACAGGGTATCTTAAAAGAAACAATGGAAGAAATGAACGTAGAGTATTTTGAAGCAGAAGGTGAGGCTGCATTCTACGGTCCAAAATTAGACGTTCAGGTTAAGACTGCTTTAGGTAAAGATGAAACATTATCGACTGTCCAAATTGATGTGCTTCTTCCAGAACGGTTTGAGCTTTCTTACATCGGGGAAGATGGTAAAGAGCATCGCCCTGTTGTCATTCACCGAGGTGTTGTTTCAACAATGGAACGATTTGTTGCATTCTTATTGGAAGAATATAAGGGAGCTTTTCCTACTTGGCTGGCACCAGTTCAGGCTAAGGTTATTCCGGTATCACCACAAGTTCATTTGGATTATGCGAAATCTGTTGCTGAGAAGTTGCAACTGCAAGGAATTCGTGTACAAGTGGACGAACGTGATGAGAAGATTGGCTATAAGATAAGAGAAGCACAAACTGAGAAAATCCCGTTTGCGCTTGTCGTTGGGGATAATGAAATTGCAGATAATGCTGTTAATGTAAGAAGATATGGCGAACAAAACTCCGAAACAATCGCTTATGAAGACTTTGAAAAAATGATAAAAGAAGAAGTTGATTCTAAAGTATTACGTAAAAAGAAGTAAGCTCTAATGGTATACTAGGCTTTTCAAAATAGGATAAGTAGTGTATACTAAAGATGTAAAAAGGGTTGACACTTTATTCAATTGTATGCTATTGTATAAAAGTTGAATAAAATTGAATGATCTTAAGACAAGTAGAAGCACCCGCTTCTCACCTGATCAACGCATGAGCAGTTGGCTGGTTAAACATCTTTATTTGAAGACTAAAGACGTGTGGGTGCATTTATGTGCCCGCATTTTTTGTTTGATATGAACTTGTCAATGATGGATCAGACCCAAAAATTATTTGGAGGTGGCTGGCTATTAGCAAAGATATGAACGTTAATGAAAAAATTCGTGCGAAAGAAGTACGACTGATTGATTCAAATGGTGATCAGCTTGGTGTGAAATCACGTCAAGAGGCATTGGAATTAGCACAAAAACAAAACTTAGATTTAGTTTTAGTTGCTCCAAACGCAAAACCGCCTGTATGTAGAATCATGAACTATGGTAAGTACCGTTACGAGCAACAAAAGAAAGAAAAAGAAGCTCGTAAAAATCAAAAAGTTATTAACGTAAAAGAAGTTCGCTTTACACCTGGAATTGGCGATCATGATTTTAATACGAAATTAAAAAATGCTCGTAAATTCTTAGAAAAAGGCGACAAGGTAAAGGCTGCAGTCCGTTTCCGTGGACGCGCAATTACACACAAGGAGCTTGGCCAAGAGGTATTAGATCGCTTTGCTAAAGAAGTAAAAGATATTGCAACTGTTGAATCTAAACCGAAGATGGAAGGTCGTAACATGTTTATGATGCTTGCTCCAATTACTGAAAAATAAAGTGAATCTTCAATCAGCTGGGGAGTTTTCCCCATTGATTGATAGGTACTCCGAAAAAATAATAAACGATTGAGCATTCGAGGAGGAAATCAACATGCCAAAAATGAAAACCCACAAAGGTTCTCAAAAACGTTTTAAGAGAACTGGTTCTGGAAAAGTAAAAAGATCACATGCTTTCACAAGCCATATGTTCGCACATAAATCTCAAAAGCAAAAACGTAAATTACGTAAAGGTACTCTAGTATCTTCTGGAGATTACAAGCGCATCAAAGCAATGCTTCCTAAATAATAGTGACATTGCGGGATTAGCTATTTTTACACAACATTCTAAAACTAAATGGATATACAATTGGATTTGTATTAGGAGGGAATTATTATGCCACGTGTTAAAGGTGGAACAGTTACGCGCGCACGTCGTAAACGCGTACTTAAGTTAGCTAAAGGTTATTATGGTTCGAAGAGAACGTTATTTAAAACTGCAAAACAACAAGTAATGAAATCAGGTCAGTATGCATATCGTGACCGTAAACAGAAAAAACGTGAATTCCGTAAGCTTTGGATCGCACGTATTAATGCTGCAGCTCGTATAAATGATCTTTCATATAATAAATTAATGCATGGTTTGAAATTAGCAGGTATTGAAATCAACCGTAAAATGTTGTCAGATCTTGCTATTAATGATGAACAAGCTTTTGCACAATTAGCTGATAAAGCTAAAGCTGCATTAAATAACTAATTATTTATAACCAAATCAGTTCAGCTGATTTGGTTATTTTCATGAAGAGAAGAGGTAGTTGTCAATTGAACGGTTTAATGGAGTTACTATTTTACATAGGCTTTGCAAATTTGCTAGGCTTTGCGTTAATGGGAATTGATAAGAGAAAAGCTGAGCGTAATAAATGGCGCATACCAGAGCGTACGTTATGGGGAGTGGCGATTTTAGGTGGGGCCATCGGTTCCTATTTTGGTATGAAAGTCTTTCGGCATAAAACAAAACACCAATCTTTTCGAATTGGCATGCCATTATTAATCCTAATTCACGCTGCTTTAATTGGATATTTTTTCATGTCATAATAGCTCGTCTCTTGTCATATACATTTTAAGGACGAAACAAAAAAGTGTAGTTACTAAGATAAATGGCTCTTGAAATATCTGCAATTAGAAGGAGGCAGCTTATGGAGCTCTTTGGGAACTATATAATGGCATTCATTCAGACGGGAGGATTCTTTGCACCATTATTATTTATTAGTGTTCATTTGCTCCGGCCATTATTCTTTTTGCCAGTAGTATTTATTTGTGTATCCGGAGGGATCATTTTTGGTGTATTTGCAGGTACTATCTATTCGATTATTGGAATTACGTTATCAAGCATAATATTTTATTTTGTCATCCGATGGTTGCCAAAAACATTTGAACGCTTTACCCGTATGAAACAAAAGTTAATTGGACGGCATACTGAGTTAACCACTACGCAAATAACGCTTTTAAGGCTTATTCCTTTTATACATTTTCACTTATTATCGATTTGTTTAATGGAGATTACATCGAGCTTTAAAGAATATACAAAATCGTCGCTGTTAACCAATATACCTCTAGCAATTGTTTATACGTCAATCGGTCAATGGCTATCCAGCTTATCCCCAATACACATCCTCTTTTCATTAACGGCTTTACTTCTATTGATATATTCACTACGACGGAAAGAAATTATTATTAAGTGGGAAGACTTTTTCCAAACGAGTACGTAAAGAAGCTCATCTATGTATACCATAGATGAGCTTTTTTACGTATGGGTTAACAATAACTTATTAATTGGATGCTTCCAGTTAATTTTGGCATGTGGATACCTGATTAATAGTTCCTTTTCTAAGAAATAGATATCATCCCTTGACAATCCTTGTAGTTCTAATGAATTGACTACCGTAACGTGAATATCGATAATCTCAAATGAGTTATCTGTAGTACCTACATATTTTTCACCGACAAATTGACATCCTTTATAAACAAATTGAATATTTTTCTTGCTATTACTGGGCTCATCAATAAAATAGAAGCCACTTGAATCCTTTGCATGCTGCAAGAGTCTTTGAGGATTGCGAAAGTATTGTATAATAGAATACGTAAGCAATAGTACTGCAGCAATGATAAGGATGCGAAATAAGATTACAATCACTACCATCGTCTCCCTGGTATTTTGTTATTATCATCCAATACGTATTAGTATGATACAAGGTTTCATAATTTTTATGAAAAATTTTATAAAAAACGAAAAGAGGTAATGATATGGACTGGAAATCACTATTTTCCATGCAGAAACAACTGGATACATATATTGAAGAAAATCATAATCTATCGGAAAAGGACTTATTTGAGGATAAATATCTAGCCTTATTAGTAGAACTAGGAGAGCTAGCAAATGAAACTAGATGCTTTAAATTTTGGAGTAATAAGAAACGAGGCGATTCCCAGACTATATTAGAAGAATTTGTAGATGGTATTCATTTTATCTTATCCTTAGGTATTGAAAAGGGACTTAGATTTGAGGCAGAAACAGTTAAGCAGTCGAATAAATTGGAAACAGAACTCTTTAATACGGTATTTGAAAACGGTGTTGTGTTTAAAAATCAACCAATTCAGCCAAACTATAACCGCTTATTTCAAAGCTATTTAGAATTAGGACTAAAGCTAGGCTTCCAAGAAGCAGATGTAAGACAGGCATATATAAAAAAGAATGAAGTAAATTATGAACGACAAAATCAAGGGTATTAATATCCTTATTTTAAATTTCGCGTTATACTAAATAAAGAAATAATTTTGGGAGGTATACATATGGCTAAATTAGATGAAACATTGTCCATGCTGAAGGATCTAACAGATGCAAAAGGGATTTCTGGAAATGAAAAAGAAGCAAGAGATGTTATGGAAAGATACATTACGCCTTATGCAGATGAAGTATTCACAGATAATATTGGGAGCTTAATTGCTAAAAAAGTTGGTGATGAGAATGGTCCGAAAGTTATGGTTGCTGGTCATCTAGATGAAATTGGTTTTATGGTAACTAGAATTGATGATAAAGGCTTTGTTTATTTTCAAACCATCGGTGGATGGTGGAGCCAAGTGATGCTATCTCAGCGCGTAACGATTGTTACAGCTAAAGGTGATGTTACTGGTGTTATTGGTTCAAAACCACCACACATTTTATCCGCTGCAGAACGTAAAAAACCTGTTGATATAAAAGATATGTTTATTGATATTGGAGCTTCTAGTAAAGAAGAAGCCGCTGATTTTGGTGTAAGGCCAGGAGACTCCGTTGTACCATATTTTGAATTTACGCCGATGAAGAATGAAAAGATGCTTCTAGCAAAGGCTTGGGATAACCGAATTGGTTGTGCCATTGCGATTGAAGTATTGAAGCAATTGAAGAATGAACAGCATCCGAATATTGTTTATGGTGTTGGCACGGTGCAAGAAGAAGTGGGACTACGTGGAGCGAAAACGTCAGCACATACTATTAAACCAGATATTGGATTTGGGGTAGATGTAGGGATTGCTGGTGATACACCAGGAATTAAGGAACATGAAGCTGATAGTAAGATTGGAGAGGGACCACAAATTGTGTTGTATGATTCTTCCATGATCTCACATAAAGGTGTTCGTGACTTAGTTATTCAAACAGCTGAAGCGAATAATATACCTTTCCAATATACATCCATAGCTGGTGGTGGAACAGATTCAGGATCTATTCATCTAACGGCAAATGGTGTCCCATCGTTATCAATTACAATCGCTACACGTTATATTCATTCACATGCAGCAATTTTACATCGTGATGATTTTGAAAATGCTGTTAAACTGATTGTTGAGGTTATTAAGAAGCTTGACCGTGAAAAGGTTAATGAAATTTTCTTAGCTTAAACAAAAACTATCATAACCAAAAAATGGTTCCGCTCATCCGTAATCGATGCCTGGAACCATTTTTTATTTGTATTTATGTAAATTTGCTTCTTTTATCTAAGTTACTATCATTCCATACGAAATAAATTAGAAAGAAATGATAAATTTGTAATTAAAATTACTCTTTAAAGTAATATATTGTTGCTTTAAAGAGTAATGTATATTACCATATAAAGTAAGGGGGTGAAATAATTATGGAAAATATAAGATTGAATGTTTCGTTATTACGTAGAAGAGTACCAAATCTTACAAGTGCGGCTAAATCAATAGGCTTGCGTCCTGCCACTGTTTCGAATCTCTGTACAGGGAAAATCCCAATTGAACGTGCCGAAGTACGAACCTTAGTTGCACTAGCATCACTTGCTCAATGTAGTTTAGATGAGTTGATACTAAGAGGGGAGTCTGTGGAGATGATTGAAACTAAAATTAAAACATTGGATTTGTTTTCACCTATTTCAAAGGGAGGAACGGTTGGCTTAGTAGCCCGCCCAGGAATGGGGCAACTAGTTTTGTTGAGTGAATTATTTTATAGACTTCAGGATGAGGGCTACGCCATCATTTTATTACAGCCACAAGGAGACCATCCTGAATTAAAGGATGTTACGGAGTTTAGGGACATTCATATTGTCCATTCTATTGAAAGTGCTTCTGAAAAGATCCTTTCAATTGGAGCAGAGCAAGATATTATTTTTACAGCTGATCGTTCGCACGTACTAACCGGAGAAATATTTGAACTACAGGACCGACTTGAAGGTTATAACATTAAAACGGTGACTACAATTTTACTTGACTTAAAAGGGGCTGTGGTAGACGAAGATCTTCCGTATGGACCTTTAGAAACTTTATTATACTTTGATGCAGACCTCGCAGCTAGACATAGCTTTCCAGCCGTAAATCCGATTGTTTCTACTTCTTCTGTTTTGGAAGGGGCACACTTAGACCAAAACCATCTATTCACCCAACAAAGAGCCCGAAAACTACTGCGTCGCTATCGAGAATTACGTTCGATTGTTACAGTGAGAGGAATGGATAAGCTTCCTGCATCTGAGCAAGAAACATATCACAGAGGGGAAAGACTCGAAGCTTATTTAACCCAACCATTTTATGTAGCAAAGAAATATTCTGGAATAGAAGGAGAATCTGTCGATTTAAATACGACACTGAATGATGTTCGAAAAATATTAGATGGAGGAACAGACTCTCTTGATACGAAAGAATTATCTTATATAGGAAAACTCTAAACCCTGTAGCGTATTTAAAAAATCCGGTTTATCGAGTGAAGCATCTGATAATCCGGATTTTTGTGACCTTATATAAATGAAAGACTCTATACAGAAGTTCAAATCGTTTTATCATACATATAAAGCCAATCCGATACGGATTGGCTTATGCTAAGTAGCTCTGTAATACTTTTTTAACATAGTTTTGAGTTTCCTTAAATGGAGGTATCCCTTGATATTTATCAACATTACCTGGACCGGCATTGTATGCAGCTAAAGCCATTTCAATATTACCATTGTAACGATCTAGCATTTGGCGCAAATATTTTGTACCACCATTAATATTTTGTTGTGCATCATAGGAATTTATAACGCCGAGTCCTCTAGCAGTAGTAGGCATTAATTGCATTAGGCCTTGAGCACCAGCGCTGCTTTTAGCAAATTGATTATAATTTGATTCAGTTCTGATGACCGAATGAATTAATTTTTCATCTACTCCATATTTGCTTGAAGCTTCCACTATAAAATCATTATATTCATCAGTTGATGCCTTTACTGTGGATGCTTGTCCAATTCCAGAATTAATTGTATTCATATAAGAATAGGGCAACGAACTTGAATAAGTCTGATTAGTTGTTGTCATAGTAGTATTGGGAACACTCATTTTACTCTCTAGTATTTGTTTAAAAGCCATGTCTACCATTGGCGAATAGCTAGATAATGAACCATTATTTGAACTCATGATTGACATTGCTTGGTATTGCATGAGCATTTGTAAGTATTTAATATCCATTGTTAAATCGCTCCTTATCCACTATTCTATTTTACTATATTCTCCAATAATTACTAGAGTGAAATTATTTCCTTTCCGGTATTTTTCAAGATTTCTGGATAGAAGGTATCCTCTCCAATGCAGATGGCACGATCGCACAACTCTGTAATTTCATCCATGTCGTGTGAGGTATAGATTATCATACGATTCTTCTCTTTTGCTTGTTTGAATAAATATGAGCCAATCTCCTTTTTGGACTTTAAATCAATTCCTACCGTTGGTTCATCCAATAATAAAATAGAAGGCTCATGAATTAGTGTAATTGCTAAATTTAATTTTCTCTTCATCCCACCAGATAGTGTTTTTACAGGCTCATTCCATTTTTGAAGATTCATATCAAGACATAATTGCTTTAATTCTTCACTACTTTTAGATTGAAATGACAGTTTCTCAAAAAATAGCATGTTTTCTGCGACAGTGAGCTCCTCCCAAATCGCAATATCCTGTGGAACATAGCCTATATACTTTCTGAGTGCTTTTCGATTTTTGGCATAGCCTTGTTCAAAGAGCTCAACATCGCCACTAGAAGCTTGTTCTAGAGTGGCAATAATCTTAAGCAGTGTAGATTTTCCAGCGCCATTTTCTCCTATTAATCCAACGATTTCACCTGGTTTTATTTGAAAGGAAATATTGTTTAAAATAGCATGCTTATGATATTGCTTACTAATGGACTTTACATTAAGCATTAGACCGCTCCTTTCGCGTGAGAATAAGTAGTACAAGTATCATACTAATTAGTAACCATAAAACTGTCATTCTTTCATTTAGAAATGCATCAAGTGGGTTGATTATCTCGGTCCAAGGACCTTTTAGCATAAATCCATTTACTGGTAATACTACCCCACTAATTGTTGCAGCGATTAATGTGATAACAATCGCCATACCATAATACATGCCACTGCTTTTAAAAGAATGTGCAAGGCTAAAGGCTAACAAGGTTAACATGATTCGAAAGCTTAGTAAGGATACCAAAAAGTAAATTGTGACCTTTTCCTGCAAAACAATTGAAAATATAGTCAAGCTAGCAATATCAAATAAGAAAAATAGTGCCATGTATATACAAATTGTAAAGGCAAAATAAGTGAAATGTGATGGCTTGATAAATGAAAAGCGAGTGGATACTGCTAAGGCTTTCTCACGAATGATCCAATCAGATAAAAAAAGTGTGCTAATTACACTTAAAATCGCCCATAGTCCCCATGTATTCCACGAAATGAGTGAAGTTTCGGTAGGGGATTCTGCAGAGTCATTGTAGTGAAAAGCTGTATATAGTAAGTTTTCATCCTGTTGAATCTCAATACTTTTTTCACTTATATCTTCCCAGGTCCAGGAATTCTCACCTTGATAATGCTCATTTAATTGGATAATATAATGTGCTGCTTTTGAACGCCCGGTATCTTCTTGGACAAGCGAAACAATCATCTCTTTTACAGGTGAGTATGCAAAAGAAAGGTCTGTTCGATAGCTTGACAATAGTTTATTTCGTTTCCCATTCAATATAGCTTCTTCAAAGCCCTCATGAATAATATATACACTATCAAGCTCATGTTTTTCTAATCGATATAACGCATCCTCTTCAGTTGTTTTGATAACTCGGACTAGCTCAGATTCTTGTATAGAATTTAGTAGCTGAAGAGCTATATCGGTTTGCTCCTCTATTACTAGTCCAATAGGAACTTTAGAATCCTCTTGCAAGGAGTCTGTTATGGTAATAATGAAATAGGTTCCTACAATTGGCAGTACTAACCAAATAAGCATTGAAAGCCATTTCTTTTTCCATAGGAGGAGTCGAGTGTAAAGAATATTAGTCATGATTGTACACGCTCCTTAATGGACGAGATTCCCAATAGAAAAAGGAATCCAGAAACAGTTGTGATTAATAAAGGAATAAAGTCCACATACAAACGTCCATTTAGTAATATTTCCTCTAACCAGTTATATGCTTGATAGGAAAACAGAAAAGAGAGATAGTCCTGAATGTACAGTGGAAAATAGATTTCTGGTATGAGTGCTCCACTAGCAAATAATGTAACAATTGTTAGGAAGATTTGTACGAGTAGTCGAACTTTATAGGATTTAATTATTGTATCGATTACTGCTAACAATAAGAGAAATCCAAGATTGTATAAGACAATTAAACAAGTCAATCTCCAGTAATTGTCAGAATTGAAGTCAAAGTTTAATATCTTGATGATCCCAATGAATAATAACACTCCTAAAAATAATGTGATTAAGAAGGTAACAATTAATCTGGCAATTGTTTGTTGCAGACCTGTAACACCATACAGTGTCATTCTTCTTTGGATGGAGCTGGAACTTTCTTTAAATAAAATATGGTGAATAGTAACTATCCATATCGTCAAAATAAAAAAGCCTGCTGCCAATCCAAAATATTGCTTTGGTGAAGAACTAGCATTATTAGTTCGTAAATTTTGATCTAGAATACTATCTTTTCCGATAGCGTACAGCAAAAATTCATTAAACTGCTCCAACATTATTTCGTTTCTCGTTTCAGAATCAAGTTCTAATTGCTTAGTGTAATGATTAATGGTCAGGATATTTGCTTGAGAAGAACTGATATGTCTAGCTGCGCTATCCACTAACTCTTTGATAAAATAGCTTTCCGTTGGACGCTTTGGATTTCCAACCACAGTTACGACGACAGATTGTCCATTGTATAGTTTAGTTGTAAATTTCTCTGGAAATAGGATGTAAGCAGCTAACTCATCATGGGCTATATCTTGAGTTGCTTCATTTTCTGTCATTCGATTCATTTGTACAAAGTCACCTAACTGAGAGGACTCTTCTAGTAAACTAACAATCATCTCCGTCTCAGTGGATTGATTTAAATCAACTAGTCCAATTTGCAATGGCTCATCTTCCAAATTTGAAAAAAAGTGAACAATAATAAATACGATTAATCCCATTAATACGATTGGAAAAAGCAAAAGAAGAGGAAGTGATAGCCACTTCCTCCTGAGTTGTACAAAATTATTTGTAGTGAATAAAGTCACGAGCTTCAGGAAATACATGTTTCCACCTTCTTTGATACTAGATAATGTGCCTGATTAACGATGAATCGTATTATTCAAATCCAAGCAGCTATGCTTATAATCCAAAACCAACAATTCCCATTAACCATTCTTCAAATTGTGGAGTTACTTCTGTTTCAAAATATGTCATAATCTCATCTACATTCATGCTTCCAATATCTTTAATATTATCATCTGATGGTAGTTCCACTCCATCTGTAACTTTCGATTCTTTATCGAGATACAAGATGACTAAATCCTGCATAATATCGTCACTTGCAACTGTTAGCTCATGCTCAGATTGCATTTGATCACCATCGTACGTTGCATTACCAGACCAAATAACGTCAACGGTATACCCTGTTTCATCAGTAAATGAGACGACACGTTCAAAATCTCGCTTACTATCTTTGAGTGTTTCATCAGATTCATAGACTAACTTTGTGCTACCAATGGATAGAGTAATAGAATCCTTTGTTTTACCGTCATCGTTTGATAGTGTTCCATCAACAGCAATTGATTGGTCATCACCTTGGTCGATAATGCCGAAGTCATATTCGAATGTTTGCTCGACATTTGAATAGTTTATAAGACCTTTTACGTAAAAAGTAACTAATTGATCATCAGAAGGTCCCATTTCAATCGAAAAATCTCGTTTAACAATAATATCGTCTTCTACCCAGATGGTTGATGTTAACCCATCTGGAATCTTAAAGTCATTGATATCATCAATTGCATCTTTAATTGCTGTATCATAATTCGCTTCGAATTCATCTTGAATATTTAATTCAGAATCCTCTCCAAATACAAGTGGGCCTGTATCATGACTTTGCACATAGTTAAGTAAGATTTCTTTAAAACGATCATCTTTTTCCATTTTCTTTAATGTATCGGCTATAATAACTTTTAATTGTTCTTCAGTTAAGTGGAAAGTGATTTTTTCAGTATTAACATTTTCGTTACCGATTTTTACTGTTTCATCCTCAGATTTAAATGCATCATCTGGTAAAGCGTTGTAGATCGATTTTACATATTCATCTTCTAAATAGTCTAGATCTTTTTCTGGTAGAATATTGCCCTCGAATAACATATTGAAATCAATTTTCTCTTCACCTGTGAAAGTGTAGGGATCAACTTGTTGTAATAGCTTTCCAAAGTCATCTCCCTTGAGCTGAAGTATTTCATTTAAGAAAGGTAAGCCAAGCATCATTTTTTCGGAAGTAAGGTACGCATTAAAGTTGCCAACCTCGAAAGTGCCAAAACTACCTTCAATATTTGCAGAAGCTACTTTTTCTTGACGGTCCATATTCGTCGTAACCGTAATAGTTGAATTATTAATGATTTGGTCCGCTGTAACCGGACCTGTACCACCTGGAATAGGCATATTTACTTCTGCAGATAATTCATAAATATTTTCTGTAGGATTATCAAGTGATTTCTCAGCCCATTCTAATTCAGGCTCATATCGATTCTCAACTTGCTCAGCAAACATGTCTATCGTATTTTTTTCATAGAGAAAATATTGTATTTTTGGTGAGTCTTCAATTAGGATAAATGCTGCAACACTTCCACCGACAAGTAATACTGCAGCTGCGATAACAATTGCAATAACCTTATTAAATCCTTTCTTTTTAAGTTTAACTTCAGGATTGTTCTCTTCCATTTATATTCCCCTTTCAAATATACCTACCTCTATTACATTTTATTAAAGGTAGTACTGCAAATAACCTAAAAAAATAATTAACACATAAAATGTATAACACCAAGAAGTGAAAGAGTCAATGGAATTTTCCAAATGCTAGAAATTACTAATGATTTAAACGACCTATTTCTCTCTACATTTTTCGTTGCAATAATAGGACTTTAGACATGATAATATTAAACCACTTACGAAAAATACGATGTAATTAAGTCAAATTTGAAAATAATAATAACGGTATAGGTATATAGAATCATTTTTGAAATTAAAAAAAGAAGGCACCCGAGGATACCTTCTGTTGGAGTTAACCGGACACGGCGCTTTTTACTCCTTGTTCTAATGCATCAATCATTTCTTGTTTTTCTTGCTCATTTGATTGATTCCAAATTAGTTCGAAAAGAACTCCGAGCCCTGGAAGCATTTTTTCTTCGCCTGATTGAATTGCATCGACAATTGTCGCCTCTAACTGACTTTGGTCATTAGTAGCAATATTTGATAAGATTGCCTTTCGTAAGTTAAGATCCAAAAAAATCACCCCTTTGCTTGTGGATAAGAATGGTTAAATTCCCATCTGCATATGTGTTCAAAAGTATTTCTCCAAATTGCATGATGAAACTAGGAATAGTTTGACCAGTTAAGGTTTAAATATGTATGATGGTGTAAGATTAAACAATAAGGAATGAAAAAATATGTTAACATCGGCTAAAAATGAAAAGGTTAAAAATTGGAAGAAATTACATATGCGCAAAGAAAGGATTAACTCCGAGACTTTCTTAATAGAAGGATTTCATTTAATAGAAGAGGCCATTCAAAGTAAATGGGAAATAAAAGAGATTATCCTTCAAGAAGGAACGATATTACCAGATTGGAATATCAACTGTTCCGTTACTGAAGTAACAGAAAACGTCTTTCAACAAATTTCACAAACGAAAACGCCACAAGGTATCGCAGCTGTGGTTCGTTTTAGACGTCAACAAGAAGTAACTGGAGATTATATTCTTCTACTTGATAGCATACAGGATCCCGGTAACCTTGGCACTATTATACGGACTGCAGATGCCGCGGGTTTTGATGCAGTAATCTTAGGAGAGGGAACGGTTGATTTATACAATGATAAAGTTGTTCGAGCAACACAAGGTTCTATTTTTCACATTCCTGTCAGACAGGAAAATCTTACAAATCGAATTCAGGTTTTAAAACAAGATGGGTTTAGTATCTGGGCAAGTGCCTTAACAAATTCAAAAGATTATCATAAACTGACAATCACTTCAAAAGTAGCGCTTATTCTAGGGAATGAAGGAGCAGGTATTCAAGCGAAGTTCCTTGAAACTGCAGATGAGATTGTAAAGATTCCAATCTATGGAAAAGCGGAATCCCTTAATGTTAGCGTAGCAGCAGGTATTTTAATGTATCATATTAAAGGATAATTCTTGCAATATTTGGTTCCGTTCTCTATAATTTATTTAACATGTAAATAGTTAAAAGCTATGAAAGAGCGGTTAGCAGTATGAGCATGATTACAGGGAAGGAATGTCTATGACTGAAAGCATTCCTATCATGAACTGATTAATCTTTCACTCTGGAGCTGACACTTGGACCTTTTGGATAAGTAAAGGTGTTCCGGATTGTATCCGTTATGTTAACGCTAAGTTGGGCACAATATGATGTTGTGTCAACAAGGGTGGTACCGCGAAGTAAAGCCTCGTCCCTTATCAGGGATGGAAGGCTTTTTTTATTGTTTTATAAAAGAATCAATCTTCAAGTGTGAAAGGAATTCTATGCGGTAATGTCAACTGGCAGTTAATATCCAATTCGTACTATGAGCATACATAGGGCGAGTAATGAAAATTTGTGTTAATTTAGGAGGTTTTATCATGCGAGATGAATTAAAAGCTATTGAACAAGATGCGCTTGCTAATGTAGAAACAGTAAAAGACATAAAAGAGCTACAAGCTATTAAGGTTTCTTATCTTGGAAAAAAAGGCTCTCTTACAGGAGTTCTGCGTGGTATGGGTAAGCTTTCACCCGAGGAGCGACCTGTTATTGGAGAAATCGCAAACCAAGTAAGAGAGGCCATCACAAAAGCAATAGATGAAAAAAGTGTTGTGCTTGAAAATGCCGCATTAGAAGAAAAGTTGAAATCTGAGGCGATTGATGTAACGTTACCTGGGCGCCCCGTTAAAGCTGGTGGTCCACATCTATTAACAAAAGTAATAGAAGAGATTGAAGATTTGTTTATTGGGATGGGCTATGAGGTTCGAGAAGGTCCAGAGGTTGAAACAGACTATTTCAATTTTGAAGCATTGAATCTACCGAAGGATCATCCAGCAAGAGATATGCAGGATTCCTTCTATATTACCAACGAATTATTACTTAGAACCCATACATCACCAGTACAGGCACGTACAATGCGCAACTACAAGGGTGAGAAAGCAGTAAAAATGATTTGTCCTGGAAAAGTGTACCGTCGTGATACGGATGACGCAACACACTCACACCAATTTACGCAGATTGAAGGGCTATATGTAGATAAAGACGTGAAAATGAGTGATTTAAAAGGTGTTCTAGATGTATTTGCGAAAAAAATGTTTGGTGAAGATCGCAGTATTCGACTACGCCCTAGCTTCTTCCCGTTTACAGAGCCTTCTGTTGAAATGGATATCTCTTGTAAAGTTTGTGATGGTGAAGGCTGTTCAGTATGTAAAGGTACTGGTTGGATTGAAATATTAGGAGCAGGAATGGTCCATCCGAATGTATTAGAATTGGCGGGTTATGATCCAAAAGTATATTCTGGATTCGCGTTTGGGATGGGTCCTGAACGAATAGCGATGTTGAAATATGGTATTAACGATATCCGACAATTTTATTTAAATGATAGTCGATTCCTAAAACAATTCCATCAGGCGTAAGGAGGTACTTAATAATGTTAGTTTCATTAAACTGGTTAAAAGAATATGTAGACGTTGAGTCAATTACCCCAGAAGAACTTGCGGAAAAAGTAACGAAGTCTGGGATTGAAGTAGATCATATCGAGTATGTTGCAGAAAAAAGTGAAAATGTTGTCGTAGGATACGTAGAATCCTGTGAGAAGCATCCAGATGCAGATAAATTAAATCTTTGTCAGGTTAATGTTGGAGATGAGACCCTGCAGATTATTTGTGGTGCACCTAATATAAGGCAGGGACAAAAAGTTGCTGTAGCAAAACCTGGAGCAGTTTTACCTGGTAATTTCAAAATTAAAAAAGTAAAACTTCGTGGTGTGGAGTCCAATGGTATGATTTGCTCTCTTCAAGAACTTGGCATTGAAGAGAAATATGTTCCAAAAGAATTTACAGAAGGTATCTTTGTTTTTCCAGAGGATGTTCAAATTGGCGAAAATGTCGAGCCGCTATTAAATTTATCAGATGCAGTGTTAGAATTTGATTTGACTCCAAACCGCGCAGATTGCTTAAGTATGCTAGGTGTAGCCTATGAAGTTGGTGCACTTCTGAATAAGCCCGTCAGCCTTCCTAGTGAATCGATTGACACAATTGGAGAAAGAACCGAGAATTATATTCAGGTGAAAGTGGAAGATGAAGACTTAAATCCTTATTATGGAGCGTTTATTATTCAGGATGTTGAGATTAAGCCATCACCACTTTGGATGCGTAATTATCTTACTGCAGCAGGCATTCGCCCAATAAATAATGTCGTTGATATCACAAATTATGTGTTGTTGGAATACGGTCAACCGTTACATGCTTTTGACTACGATCGTCTTCAGTCAAAAGAAATTGTTGTCCGTTCAGCAAAATCAAATGAACAGATTGTTACATTAGATAATGTAGAACGTACGTTAACAGAAGACAATCTTGTTATTACAAATGGTAAGGAACCAGTAGCTTTAGCAGGAGTTATGGGTGGATCAAACACGGAAGTGACCGAACAAACCAAAAACATACTGCTAGAAGCAGCATTCTTTAATTCGGTATCAGTTCGAAAGACTGTTAAAGCAACCGGGCTTCGTAGTGAGTCTAGCACAAGATTTGAAAAAGGCGTGGATCCAAGTAGAGTAAGACATGCTGGATTACGTGCTTGTCACTTATTAACGAAGTACGCAGGAGGTAAGGTATTAGAAGGAATTGTTGAATTTGATAATTTAGATCGTACAGAAAAAACTGTCGAAATGGATACAGATACAATTAACAATAGACTTGGTACAGCTATTTCTAACGATGAAATAGCAGAAATCTTGAAACGATTACAGTTCAACTTTGAACAAAAAGGAGATAGCTTTACAGTCTTTGCTCCAACTCGTAGAGGAGATATTACAATCTTCGAGGATATGCTAGAGGAAGTCGCGCGAATCTACGGATATGATAACCTACCGTACACATTACCTTCAGGATCAACACAAGCAGGGGGCTTGACGAAGGCGCAGCAGCTTAAACGTGCGGTTAAAGGATATCTAGAGGGTGTTGGCTTAATGGAAAATAGAACTTATTCTCTAACAAGCGATACCTTTATTAATAAGTTAATTAGTCCTGAAATCTCAGAGCTTAATCCAGAGGCTATCGGACTGGCAATGCCGATGAGTGAGGAACACAAATATTTACGTTTAAGCATACTTCCCGAGCTACTTAAAACCATTAGTTACAACATCGCAAGAAATCAAGTCAACTTAGCTTATTATGAACTTGGATCAATCTTTGTAACGAATGAACAAGAGCTGACAAAGCAACCAGAGGAAAAATTACGATTATCTGGTGTAATAACTGGAAATTGGATGGAACATCTTTGGCAGCAAGAAAGTAAGAAGGTCGATTTCTATGTTGTTAAAGGGATCGTAGAAGGATTGTTTGAGCATTTAGAGTTAAACCTTTCAATTAAACAAACGCAGCTTCCTGATATGCATCCAGGACGAACTGCATCGATTTCCTTAAATAATCAAGTAATTGGTTTTATGGGTCAACTACATCCACGTCTTGAAAAAGAATTGGATTTAAAGGAAACTTATCTTTTTGACCTTAATATGGATGCAGTGCTAGAAGCACATCATCACGAACCGAGTTATTCCTATATTCCAAGGTATCCTTCTGTTACAAGGGACATCGCATTTATTTTGGATAATAAAGTGAAAGCAGGAGATGTAAAAGACACCATTGAAGAACTAGGAGCCCCGCTTGTAAAACAAGTCCAAGTATTTGACTTGTACAAGGGAGAAAACCTACCAGAGGGCAAGAAGTCTGTTGCCTATAGTCTTTTATATCAAGATCCTGAAAAGACTTTGGTTGATGAAGAAGTTGAAGCATCTTATCAAGCAATTATCGAAGCAATTAATGAAAAGTTCCATGCATATGTAAGATCGTAAGAAGGAATACACACGAGCAATCGTGTGTATTTTTTTGCTGTAATTATAAGATATTTAAAAATTCATTTTTAATTTATGTTAAGATATCCTAAAATGGATGACTAGCACTCCTTAAAGATGGAGGTCTGAAAAAAGATGTATAACTATACGATACTTGAATCTATTTTATTTCCTCCGACCATAATCAATGATAAGCAGCTTCGTGCTAAGCTTGCACATAAGACCATTTTGATAACAGGTGCAAGCTCTGGGATAGGAGAGCAATTAGTTTATCAGCTCGGTAACATAGAGTGTCACTTGGTTTTGGTTGCGAGAAGATGGGATAAGCTTCAAAACATAAAAAGATTGATGGAACAGCAGAAGGCAGATGTCATGATTTACCAAGCAGATCTTCGAAACGCCGAAGAATTACAAGGCTTTTTGTCTTATCTTAATCAGCTTTCTATTGGAATAGACGTATTTGTAAACAATGCAGGTCTATCTATAAAGCGTTCTATATTTGATTCACTAGATCGATTTCATGATTTTTCTAGAACAATGTCTATTAATTATGAAGCACCAGTACAGATACTTTTGTCAATCATCCCAATTCTTGAAAAAAGCCGTGGTCATATCATCAATATTTCGACCGTTAATGCGTTATTAAACCCATTTCCAAATTTTGCAGCATATCAGGCTTCCAAGTTAGCCTTTGATACGTGGTTACGTTCTGCATCACCGGAATTACAAGCAAGAGGGATTGCAACAACTTCGGTCTACTTGCCGTTAGTACGTACCCCGATGATTGAGCCGACTGTTGTATATCATAACATGCCAGCTATGTCACCACTTCATGTTGCTACTATTGTGTGTAAATTAATGTACACAAGAAAGAAGAGGAAGAAGCCATGGTGGATATTTATTGGTCAATTCTTCTCCTTCTTCTATAGAGCCTAATGGGAAAAAGTGAAATAGAAAGAAATTTAAAAAGAGGTAAATCACGATGAAAATAATGTTACTAGTTTCTGTGTTAGTAAAGCTAAAGTTATTAACGCCGTCTGGGTTAATTAGTCTAATACGTGGGTTTTATCGCTCTGGCGTTAATTTGATGACATTAGTAGAGATCGCAGCCAAGCGACATGGTCCTCAGGAAGCAATAGTTGATGATTATCATACCTTCACATATAAGGAGTTATTTCAATATTCAAATAGAATGGCTACGAAGTTTTATGATGATTTTCACCTACAGCCTGGTATGAAGGTCGCAATTCTTTGTCGAAACCACACGTTTTTAATTTCTTCACTATGTGCAGTATCACGAATAGGAGCAGATTTACATCCCTTGAATACAGAGATGAGCCTGGAACAGTTAAAGTATTTCGTGAAACGGTATCAATATGATGCCATTATATTTGATGATGAGTTTAAAGCGATAATAGAAGCGTCTAATTTTACAAATCAAAAAATTAAGCTTGATCCAAAGCAAGCTATTAATCAGGAGAAACCAAGGGTAAATCAACAAAAAATGCCTAAATCGTCAAAGGGAAGAATTATTCTTCAGACAGGCGGAACAACTGGAAAGGCAAAGGAGGCTGTTCATACTCCATCACTCTTCTATTATTTAAATCCATTTATGGCATTATTGAAACGTTTAAGATTGACTAGCTATCATACAATCTATATTGGTACACCAATCTTTCATGGCTATGGGTTAGCGATTTTACTACTGTCATTTCCATTGGGTAAAAAATGTGTTCTAACAAATCGTTTTGAAGCAGAGAAGGCATGCTCCATTGTACAAAAACATCATGTGGAAGTCATAACAGTTGTTCCGCTAATGCTAAAGCGCATGCTTCAATATAACCACCCGCAACTAACTTCATTACGATGTATAGCTTCTGGAGGTGCACTGCTGGATTCCGTGCTAATAGAAGAAACAACAACGAAGCTTGGAGATATTCTATACAACTTGTATGGTACTTCGGAGACAGGGTTAAATGTAATAGCCACACCAAGAGATTTACGCTATTCATCACAAACTATAGGCAGAAAGGTTTTTGGGGCAGTACTAGACCTAAAAGATAAACAAATGAATACTGTACCTATTGGTGTGGTAGGTCAACTATACGTCAAAAATTCATGGTCAGTAGGGAAGAAGAAAAATAAGTGGCTTAGAACTGGGGATTTAGGATATCAAGATAAAAATGGTTACTATTATTTATGTGGAAGAGTGGATGAGATGATTATCTCAGGAGGCGTAAATGTCTTCCCAAGTGAAGTGGAGCAAATCCTGATTACTCACCCTGAGATAGAAGACGTCGTTGTAATCGGGATTCAGGATAAAGAATATGGTCAAAGATTGCAAGCCTTTATTCAAACAGATAATCTAACAGAATCAGATATCACCAAATGGTTAAAACCACGTATCGCAAGATTTCAAATGCCTAAAAAGATACACATCATTGACGATATACCTTACACAGCTGTAGGAAAGCCTGACAAGAAAAAAATAGTTGAAATGATAACATGTGTTAAGGGAGAGAGTATGGTAGGGGAGATACGTTAGTATATTTGTTATCGTACTAGTCATTAGTATAGCTTTGTTTCTAATTTTAAGTAGTAAGGAAGGAACTGATACAGGATATTTAATGATACTGGGAACTATTATCATTATTCTTGAGGCATTTATCATTTCACTATAGTTTTATCTAATGGAATTAATTATAAGAAAGTAATAGTAATAAAAGCATTGGAAATATAAAGGAGAATAGAAAATGGCTCGGGATCTCCGAGCCATTTTCTATTCTATAAGTAATTTTTAGCCTTTTGTGTATTGGCAAAATGCACTTTAGCACAGGAATTAAGAATTTCTTCACCTTTTTCCTTCATAATTCGAGCGATTGTTAGATCAACCTTCTTGGATGCTCCTTTATTTAACGGTATCCCTATTTGAGCTGATAGCTTATCCATCTCTCTTACAAAGCTAGCTCTTGCAATAATCGAGCCTGTTGCCACTGCAATCGAATAGCTCTCAGCCTTTGTCATAAAATAGGTATTGTCTGGAAGCACGCCTTTTTCTGAAGCAATGTGTCTTTGATATATGCCTGGCTCACAAAATTGATCAATCAAGATTCCTTCGAGCTCCATCGATCCAATTTTCTTCAATAGGTTTTGGATGGCATGATGATGAAGCATAGCTTTCATCTTCCCCTGGGACCAGCCTCTTTTTTGTAATTTATTATACTTCGTATTATGTAATATTAATAAGGAATAAGGAATCTGCATTTTAGCAATTTCTGTCGCTAGCTTTCCAATGGTGTCATCCGTTAGGTTCTTAGAATCTTTAACGCCTAGCTCCTTCAATATTGGTATTTGGGAGGACTCTATGTATGCACATGCAACTGTGATTGGTCCGAAGTAATCACCAGTTCCTGCTTCATCTGAACCGATATGGGAAGATAAGAATAGTGATTCCGGTGGTGAATATTTGGTGGATTGAGTTGGTTTTTTAGGTGCTGTCTTCGTTGTTCCTATAGTGGTATTGTCAGTCCATAATTTCATTTCGACTTCTGGTTTGCTTCCTTGAAACAATACTTTACCAGATTTATATGCAGTAATTACTGAATTAGATGTTTTTGCTCTGAAAATCGCCCCTTGAGGTGTCGTCGTTAATGATTTATGATAATATTGTTTCATTTTTTCAATTGTTTCAAGTGAAAATACATATACGTTCTGAGACATGTAAGCGTCAATCCTTTCTATAAATATGACTATAGCAAACTATTCCTGATAAAGAAATGTTTAAAAATAATATAGGAACAGTTTCCCAATTGTCTGTCTTCGTGTTAAGATAAACTATAGTAAAAAATGTGACTGGCTTATTAAAACTAGTATATGCGAGTAATTAGTGGGAGGGTAAACTAGTGGCCCAAGATAGAACACGGGTAACCGTTGAGATTCGAAATAGATCATATACCATAGTTGGAGAGGAAGATGCAACCCATGTACGCTTGGTTGCAAGCCTTGTTGACCAAAAAATGAGAGAAATTCAAGAGATGAATCCGCAGCTTGATACTGCTAGTCTTGCTGTGTTAACTGCAATTAACTCAACCAATGATTATTTGAAATTAAAGGAAGACTATGCAGCTTTGCTAGGATCAATTAAAAAAGAAAGAGGATAAGTGATACATGGTAGATTTTATACTAATATTATTATTAATTTTTGGTTTCCTTATCGGACTTAAAAGGGGACTTATACTACAAGCAGTACATTTAGTTGGCTTTATTGTGGCTTTTATCGTTGCTTCAGCGTATTATGATAGCCTCTCTGAAAAGCTAGCTTTATGGATACCATACCCAGAATTAACTGATGAAAGCTTATGGGCGGATTTTTTGCAAGCACTCCCTTTAGAGAGTGCATTTTATAATGCTATCTCTTTTGTTGTTATCTTTTTTGTTGTGAAAATAGCCTTGCAGATTGTCGCTTCTATGATCGATGTTCTAGCGTCATTACCAATCTTAAATTCTATTAATAAAATTTTAGGTGCAATACTAGGTTTTTTAGAGATATATTTAATACTTTTTGTCATTCTTTATATCATCGTATTAACACCGGTCGGTACAATCCAGGAATGGGTTAATGACTCGAACATAGCATTATTCATTGTAGAGAATACACCATACTTCTCAGAAAAAATAAAAGATCTCTGGTTCACACATATTGCTACAATGATCAATTCATAAATAGATGGCTAATTCATAATACTAGGATTACTATTGTATGGTCGTTACAATAAGAATAAATCCTTCTATGAATTAGCCATTATTTATATATGTAAGTTTATAAAGGAAATGCATCATACATAAATTGTATAAGTTAGGTGATTCGTATGTCAGTAAACAAAAAAGATGTTATAAAATTATTAGAGAAAATAGCCGTTTATTTAGAGCTTAAAGGAGAAAATTCCTTTAAAATATCTGCTTTCAGACGAGCAGCACAAGCCCTTGAACGTGATGATCGTTCCTTAACAGATATTGATGATTTTACAACGATAAAAGGAATTGGTAAGGGGACCAGTACGGTAATCATGGAATACATACAGCAAGGAACCTCACAAACACTTTCTCAGTTAGAAAAGGAAGTACCAGTGGGGCTGATTCCACTTCTAAATGTTCCCGGATTGGGTGGTAAAAAGCTTGCAAAGCTCTATCAGGAATTACAGGTAGATGATGCAGAAAGTTTAAAGAATGCAATCGAATCAGGTAAGGTCGAGAACCTAGCAGGTTTTGGGAAAAAATCAGCTGAAAAAATTATGTCGGCGTTACATGAAGTTGGAAAACGCCCTGAGCGTTTACCGATTGCACTTATGCTGCCATTAGCGGAAAGAATTGAGGATTTTCTTCGGGGAATTCCAGAAATTCAGCGGTTTTCTAGAGCCGGTTCCCTTCGCAGGATGAGAGAGACCATTAAAGATTTAGACTATATTATCGCGACCGAAGAAAGAGCTGTGGTAAAGGATAGACTACTTCATATACCAGCTATAAAGGAAGTAATTGCGAAGGGCGATACGAAAGTGTCTGTGACAATAGATGATGTTTATGATATAAACGTTGATTTCAGATTAGTAAGTAATGAAGAATTTGTTACAACACTTCACCATTTTACAGGTTCGAAAGATCATAACGTATTGATGAGACAGCTCGCAAAATCCAGAGGTGAAAAAATTAATGAATATGGGATAGAGATAGAAGAATCAAGTGAAATTCTTACATTTAATTCTGAAAAAGAATTTTTTAACCACTTTGGATTACAGTTTATCCCACCAGAAGTTCGAGAAGATAATGGGGAAGTAGAGGCGTTTAAAGAGCTAGTTGATTTGGTAGAGCTTCAAGATATTCGCGGTGACTTACATATGCACACTACTTGGAGTGACGGTGCACAGTCACTTGAGGAAATGGTGAATCAAGCAAGGAAAATTGGCTATGAGTATATTGCTATTACAGACCATTCTAAATCTCTACGGGTAGCAAATGGATTGGATGAGGAACGGTTAAGAAGTCAACGAGAAGAAATCATGAAGCTGAATGAGAAGTATTCTGATATCCATTTATTCGCTGGAGTAGAAATGGATATCTTACCAGATGGAACATTAGACTTTTCTGATTCGTTTTTAATGGAGATGGATTATGTTATTGGAGCGATTCATTCCAGCTTTAGTCAAACAGAAGAGCAAATTATGAAACGGTTATTTGCAGCTTTGGAGAATCCTTATGTATCCCTCATTGCACACCCTACAGGCAGATTAATTGGTAGACGTGACGGGTATAAAGTAAATTTGGAAAAATTAATAGAACGTGCCAAGGAAACAAATACTGCACTTGAAATAAATGCAAATCCGAATCGATTTGATATCTCTGCTGAATGGGCAAAACTAGCTCAAGAGTCTGGAGTAAGTCTTGCTGTCAATACAGATGCACATAGCTACCAAATGCTCGAACATATGAAATATGGAATTGGAGTGGCTCGAAAAGGTTGGCTACAAAAGGATACGGTAATAAATACTTGGTCAAAAGAGAAACTAATCGCTTATTTTAGCCGTAATAAGTAATAATGGATTTGAAATTGTACATCAAGGTAAAGGAGTAAGAAAATGAATGAGAGAATCTTACGAGTACTAGATTTTCAAAAGATTATAGATCGCTTAAGTCGACATGCTGCAACCAGTCTAGGAAAAGACTTGGCATCAAAGCTAAAACCCTCTACTGATTTAGAGGAAGTGAAACAACTGCAGGAAGAAACTGATGAAGCGGCACAGGTTGTTCGCCTTAACGCCTCCATTCCACTAGGAGGGATATTTGATATCCGTCCAAGTATTAAGCGAAGTGTGATTGGCGGTGTGCTGAGTACAACTGAATGTTTGGATGTTGCCAATACCATCTATGGTGGAAGGCAAGTAAAGGATTTTATTGATGGCTTAGAGGAAGAACTCACAATATTAAAAGATATTGTTGATGGCATTACGCCATTACGAAATTTGGAATTAGAAATAAAAAATTCCATTGACGATCATGGTCATGTTATGGATAGTGCATCAGAAAAACTACGAGGTATCCGTTCCTCTACTCGTACGTATGAAAGTAGAATTCGCGAGAAGCTAGATAGCTATACGAAAACAAAAAGTAATATGTTATCAGATGCAATTATTACGATACGTAATGATCGCTATGTATTACCAGTAAAACACGAGTATCGTGGAGCTGTAGGTGGAATTGTTCATGATCAGTCAGCATCAGGTCAAACCTTATTCATGGAGCCTAAGGCAGTCGTTGATCTAAACAATCAGCTTCAAGAGCTATATGCAAAGGAAAAGCAAGAAATAGATCGTATTCTTCGGGAGCTGAGCCAAAGTATTGCTTTAGAAGAAGCCTTTTTAACAGATAATGTTACTCGATTAGCGAAGATTGATTACATGTTTGCCAGAGCAAACCTCGCTAGAGAAATGAAGGCATCTAGACCAATGATGAATGATAGTGGTATTATCAAAATGCGTCAGGCGAGGCATCCGCTTATCGATATCAGTGAAGTTGTTGCAAATGATATTGAAATCGGTAAAGCGTATACCTCTATAGTTATAACAGGACCCAACACAGGTGGTAAGACGGTTACATTGAAAATGGTAGGACTATGTACATTAATGGCTCAATCGGGCTTACAGGTTCCAGCTCTTGACGGATGTGAAATGTCGGTATTCGATCAAGTATTTGCAGATATTGGCGATGAACAATCTATCGAGCAAAATTTAAGTACATTTTCTTCTCATATGACAAATATTGTATCTATTTTAAAGCAAGTTGATGACAAGACATTAGTGCTTTTTGATGAATTAGGTGCCGGAACAGACCCTCAGGAGGGGGCTGCATTGGCAATGTCTATATTGGATGAAGTTATTGCTAGAAATGCACGAGTTATTGCGACTACACATTATCCAGAACTAAAAGCCTATGGGTATAATCGGGAAAATGTCATTAATGCATCAATGGAATTTGACGTTCAGACACTTCAACCTACATATCGTTTGTTAATTGGTGTTCCAGGTAGAAGTAATGCATTCGAAATCTCGAAACGATTAGGGTTGGAAGATACTATTATTGATCAGGCAAAAAGCCATATAGGAATTGATTCTAAAAATGTTGAAAACATGATTGCTTCATTAGAGCAATCTAAATTACAAGCCGAAAAAGAATACGAGGAAGCACACGACATCCTCCTTCAAACCGAAAAGCTCCGTAATGAAATGTTGGAGGAGTGGAATCAGTTCGACCGAAAACGAGAAGAACTATATCGGAAGGCTGAGGAGAAAGCTGAGAAAGCACTTCGTCAAGCACGGGAAGAAGCAGAATTGATCGTTCAGGAAATACGAAATATGAAGACAGATGCGAAGCTGAAGGAACATGAGTGGATTGAAGCGAAGAAGATGCTGGAGGAAGCCCAACCTAAGTTATCAACTAAACAGCCAAATAAGAAGCAAACCACCACTTCTACTGAAGAGCTTAACCCGGGAGATGAAATTAAGCTACTAACCATCAATCAGAACGGATCTGTTATCGAAAAGGTTAGTGATCAGGAGTACTTGGTTCAAGTAGGTATTATGAAGGTGAAAGTAAAAAGAAATGATCTTCAGTTAATTGGTAAGCCTAAAGTGTCATATGAGAAGCCATTAACAACAGTAAAGGGTTCAAATTATCATGTTTCCACGGAACTAGACCTTCGTGGTGAACGGTTTGAGGATGCGTTATTAAAATTAGAAAAATATGTTGATGATGCGACATTAGCAGGCTATCCAAAAGCCTTTATTATTCATGGGAAAGGTACTGGGGCACTAAGAAAAGGTGTACAAGAATTTGTGAAAAAGCATCCGAGTATTAACTCCTCAAGACCAGGAACTGCTGGTGAAGGTGGAAGTGGCGTAACTGTAATTGAATTTCGATAATGATTGATCTAATGGGGGGATAAATGTGAGTGGATTTTGGGAGAATGCTTTAGTAGACACAGCGGCTAGATATAGTGTAGTTGTCCTGTGTACTATTGTTTTTTTAGCTGTTTTTGAGCTAGTGACATCTTATAAAAATTGGGATGAAATTAAAAAAGGAAATATTGCCGTGGCAATGGCGACTGGGGGGAAGATATTCGGTATTGCCACGATATTTCGCTATTCAATTGAACATAATGATAGTCTGCTTATAAGTATTTCCTGGGGAACTGTAGGATTCATCTTGTTATTGATAGGATATTTTATCTTTGAGTTTTTAACACCTGCAATGAAAATTGATGAAGAAATAGGCAAAGGAAATAAGGCAGTAGGACTAATTTCATTAATTATTTCAGTTGGATTATCATTTGTTATTGGTGCAAGTATCATATAACGTATTAAGGGAGAGCATAATGGAAACTTTAGCAAAAGTCTGTATAGGTGTAGCCATTGTTTTTGTTTTAATTGGGATTTTATACCTCGTTTTTGATTTTGATTTCAGCATTTTTTAATTGTGAATAGAAAAAATTAAGGCGAATTCATAAATAAAATTTCAAAAAATACAAATTAGTCGGTATAATAGGAGTAAGTAAATTAAAAGGAGGTTTATGAATGGTCGAAGAAAAAAGGTGGCATCAGCTCTATCCTAAGGAAATACCGACTTCTATTGAATACGACGAGCGACCATTGTATTTCTTTTTAAAGGATGCAGCTTCACGCTACAAAGAAAAGAAAGCGCTTCATTTTATGGGAAAAGAACTAACCTATGATGAGGTCTACCACCAAGCAAAGAAGTTTGCAAACTATCTCCAAAGTCTTGGGATAGAAAAGGGAGACCGCATAGCTATTATGCTACCGAATACACCTCAATCTGTTATCGGTTATTACGGTGCGTTGATGGCGGGAGCAATTGTTGTCCAAACAAATCCGTTGTACAAAGAAAGAGAGTTAGAGTATCAGTTAAATGACTCTGGTGCCAAGGTTATTGTCTGTCTTGATATTCTTGTTCCTAGGGTGACCAATGTAAAGAAAAGTACTCAGTTAGAACATGTGATTGTTACCGGTATAAAGGATTATTTACCATTTCCCAAAAACTTAATCTATCCTTTTATTCAAAAGAAGCAATACAACATGGTTGTCAAGGTGGAGGAATCAGCAGATACACATTTATGGACCTCCATTTTGGATAGGGCGGAAGCTAACTATACGGAAGTCCATGTTAATCCGACTGAGGATATTGCGTTACTTCAGTATACGGGTGGTACAACTGGCTTTCCAAAGGGTGTTATGCTGACACATCGAAATCTGGTAGCAAATGCTCAAATGTGTGACAGTTGGATATATAAAACAAAAAAAGGTGAGGAAGTTGTACTAGGAGTATTGCCGTTCTTTCATGTTTATGGAATGACTGCTGTTATGAACCTATCCATATTAAGTGGAGCAAAAATGGTACTGTTACCTAAGTTTGATGCAACGGAGGTTTTAAAGACAATTCAAAAGTTAAGACCTACATTGTTCCCAGGTGCTCCTACCATATATATTGGGATTCTAAATCACCCAGATTTGAAAAAGTATGATCTGTCATCTATTCAAGCATGTATTAGTGGATCTGCGCCACTACCAGTAGAAGTACAAGAGAAGTTTGAAAAAGTAACTGGTGGTTGCTTAGTAGAAGGATATGGCTTAACCGAATCTTCACCTGTTACCCATGCAAATCTTATTTATGGAAATCGAATAAGTGGAAGTATTGGGTTACCATGGCCAGATACGGATGCTAAGATATTGAATATGGAAACCTACGAGGAAGTAGAGCTAGGTGATGTTGGAGAACTAGCTGTAAAAGGTCCACAGATTATGAAGGGCTACTGGAACAAGCCTGAGGATACTGAAAACACCTTAATAGATGGCTGGCTATTAACTGGGGACTTAGGGTATATGGATGAAAACGGATATTTTTATGTGGTCGATCGCAAAAAGGATATGATTATTGCTGGAGGCTATAATATTTATCCGCGAGAGGTTGAGGAAGTCTTATATGAACATGAGGCAATCCTGGAAGCTGTAGTAGCTGGAGTACCAGATCCATATCGAGGTGAGACCGTAAAAGCATATGTTGTATTAAAGGAAGGGCATGCAATAACAGAAAAAGAGCTAAATAACTATTGTCGTGATAATTTAGCCGCATATAAGGTGCCAAGAATTTATGAGTTCCGTGATGAACTGCCAAAAACAGCTGTTGGAAAAATCCTAAGGAGACAGTTAGTAGATGAAGAAAAACAGAAAACACAAGATAAAGTTACAACCACTTGAGCTTCATGCTCATTTTTCCTTAAAAAGTATACAAGCATTATATTGACAGAATATAATTTGCGATTTACAATAATAAATGAATGACTATTCATTCATTTTCGTTTCGGATGTATGCTTGAAGGAGATTAGTATGAAAAACAACAAACCAAAGTACAAATTAATTATCGAAGCAGCTGTTGATGTGATTGCTGAAAACGGATATCATGCTTCACAAGTTTCCAAAATAGCAAAAAAAGCAGGTGTTGCAGATGGCACAATTTACTTGTATTTTAAGAACAAAGAGGATATTCTAGTTTCCGTCTTTGAGGAAAAGATGGGACAATTTATCGAACAAATAGCTGCTGCAACGAGTCAAAAGGAGACTGCGAGTGAGAAGCTTTTAACGCTAATCAGCATGCATTTTGGCCAGTTAGCGGCTAATCATCATTTAGCGATTGTCACTCAGCTGGAGCTAAGACAATCTAATTTATCTTTGCGGCAACAAATCAATCGTATTCTTAAACCATATCTAGGTGTTATAGATGGAATCATTAAGGAAGGAATCGATGAGAATTTGTTCCGTAGTGATATTAATATTCCTCTCATTAGACAGATGATATTTGGGACACTTGATGAAACGGTGACCAACTGGGTAATGAATGAGGAAAAATATGATTTAGTAGGCCTAGCTCCTGCTGTACATGATTTAATTACCAAGGGCATCAAGGCATCGTAGAACACTACATAACAATGTATGACTGCCCAAAATACATTTAATGATTCGTAAAGGGGTGTTATCTTGGGAAAAATTGCATATGAATTGAAAGAGCATGTCGCGATTCTTACAATACAGAGTCCTCCGGCCAATGCTTTATCTAGCAGTCTATTGAATGCGCTTTCTGATCAGCTTGATTTAATCGAGAAGGACAAAACAGTTAAAGCAATCATTCTAAAAGGCGAAGGAAGATTTTTTTCGGCAGGAGCAGATATAAAGGAGTTTACATCATTACAAGAGGCTTCCGATTATCAAGCGCTTTCTGAAGCTGGTCAACATTTATTTGACCGCATTGAACAATTTCACATCCCAGTAATAGCAGCGATTCATGGTGCTGCATTAGGTGGAGGAATGGAGCTAGCATTGTCCTGTCATATACGTATTGCTACAGAAAATGCAAAGCTTGGATTACCGGAGCTTACACTAGGGATTATCCCTGGATTTGCCGGAACCCAACGATTACCTTTATACGTTGGCACAGCCAAGGCATATGAGATGATATTAACAGGGGAGCCAATATCAGCAAAAGAGGCACATCAGTATGGGTTGGTTAGCCAAATTACTGGTGAAGAGGAAGTATTTGAGGTTGCATTTTCACTTGCATCAAAAATCGCTTCCAAGAGCAAGCCTACCATAAGTAGGATTATGCAACTTATTCCATACGCCAAATCTGAACAATTCTCTAAAGGTGTAAAGGAAGAAGCGAAAGCATTTGGGGAAATTTTTGGTTCAGAGGATGCAAAAGAAGGGGTTCAAGCTTTCCTTGAAAAAAGAAAGCCTAATTTTAAAGATAAGTAAGAAAAATTGATAGCTTAATAGATTACTAGAGGAGGAACTCACGTGAACATTTATGTATTATTAAAAAAGACATTTGATACAGAAGAGAAAATAATTGTAACAGATGGTCGTATTGAGGATGAAGGTGCTGAATTTATTATTAATCCTTATGACGAATATGCTGTTGAAGAAGCGATAAAACAGCGTGACGAACATGGTGGAGAGGTAACCGTTGTCACGATTGGAGATGAAGATTCTGAGAAACAGCTTCGCACTGCACTTGCGATGGGGGCTGATAAAGCTGTATTAATTAATACGGAAGAGGACTTAGAAGAAGGTGACCAATTTACAACGGTTAAAATATTGGAAGCATTCTTTGAAGATAAAGAAGCTGACTTAATTCTTGCTGGTAATGTAGCGATTGATGAAGCTAGTGGTCAGGTTGGACCACGTCTTGCAGAAAGACTTGGTATTTCATACGTAACAACGATTACAAGCTTAGAAATTGATGGTGATACAGCAAACATTGATAAGGATGTTGAAGGTGATGTTGAAAAAGTACAAACCACATTACCACTACTTGTAACCTGTCAACAAGGGTTAAATGAACCAAGATATCCTTCTTTACCAGGAATTATGAAAGCGAAAAAGAAACCACTGGAAGAATTAGAAATCGATGATTTAGATTTGGATGAAGATGAACTGGAGCCAAAAACAAAGACAATCGATATCTTTTTACCTCCTGAAAAAGAAGCAGGAAGAGTACTAGAGGGTGAAATAGAGAATCAAGTGAAAGAACTTGTTTCGCTGTTAAGAAATGAAGCGAAAGTACTTTAATTGGATGACAGAAAGGAGAAAAAATAATGAGTGATAAAATACTAGTGATTGGTGAATCTAGAGACGGCGTACTACGTAATGTAACTTTCGAAGCAATTGCTGCAGCGAAAAAAATTAGTTCAGATGGAGAAGTTGTTGGTGTGCTATGTGGTAGTGAAGAATTAGCTAGCCAGGCACAAGAGATGATTTATTATGGTGCAGATCGCGTCGTTACCGTAACAAATGAAAAATTATCTTCTTATACATCAGAAGGGTTCGGTCAGGCTGCATTAGCAGTAATTGATGATGAAAATCCTAGCGGTATCGTAATGGGACATACTGCTGTTGGAAAAGACTTGACACCTAAGCTTGCAAGTAAACTGGAAGTAGGATTAATCTCTGATACGGTTGACATCAACCATGATGGTGGTCAAGTAGTTTTTACTCGTCCGATATATTCTGGTAAAGCGTTTGAAAAAAAAGTAATTACGGATGGTATCGTATTTGCAACCATTCGTCCTAATAATATCCCAGCCTTAGAGCGTGATGAATCTCGTTCTGGTGATGTTCAACAGAAAACAGTTGACATCTCAGATTTACGTACGGTTATTAAAGAAGTTATTCGCAAAGCAACTGATGGAGTAGATTTATCAGAAGCGAAAGTTGTGGTAGCTGGTGGTCGTGGCGTGAAAAGCGCAGATGGGTTTAAACCATTATATGAGTTGGCTGAAGTATTAGGTGGTGCAGTTGGTGCATCTCGTGGTGCTTGTGATGCAGATTACTGTGATTACTCCTTACAAATTGGTCAAACAGGTAAAGTGGTAACGCCTGATTTATATATTGCGGTCGGTATATCTGGTGCAATACAGCATCTGGCTGGTATGTCGAATTCCAAGGTGATAGTTGCAATTAATAAAGACCCAGAAGCAAATATCTTCAATGTTGCTGACTATGGAATTGTTGGTGATTTGTTCGAAATTATACCGATGCTAACCGAGGAAATTAAGAAAATTAAAGGATAACAAGATAAGAAAATCTAACCTTTAATTGGTTAGATTTTTTTATTCTAAACGTTATACTCAATGATTTTATTGGATAAGAACGATGATAATAAGCAAACTGTTAGTAAGGATTTTCTATTAATGGTATACTCATTTTGAAAGACGTAACAAGAGGAGGAAAGTTCATGGCAATTGTAAATGTTACAGATCAAAACTTCGCTGGTGAAACTGCTGAAGGATTAGTACTAGCAGACTTCTGGGCTCCATGGTGTGGTCCATGTAAAATGATTGCTCCGGTTCTAGAAGAAATCGATGGCGAAATGTCTGAAAAAGTACAAATCGTAAAATTAGATGTTGACGAAAACCAAGAAACTGCAAGTAAATTTGGTGTAATGAGTATCCCAACACTATTATTATTCAAGGATGGGAATGTAGTTGACCAAGTAATTGGTTTTCAACCAAAAGAAGCGCTTGTTGAACTAATCAATAAGCACGCTTAATGCGATTCCATATAATACGTTAATCAATCCCTTGTTACAGCTTGTGACAGGGGATTATTTCTAATTTAGTGTGTAAGGAATGACAATAATGAACCAAACGATACAAGAAAAGTTAGCAGTTTTACCAGCTAAGCCAGGCTGTTATTTAATGAAGGATAGGCATAATACAATCATCTATGTAGGGAAATCAAAACTATTAAAAAATAGAGTCCGATCATATTTTACTGGTGCACATGATCAAAAAACACAACGATTGGTTCAGGAAATAGTTGATTTTGAGTATATTATTACCTCCTCAGAAATTGAAGCACTCATATTAGAAATGAACTTAATCAAAAAGTATGATCCGAAGTATAATGTCATGCTAAAGGATGATAAATCCTATCCATATTTAAAAATCACATCAGAACGACATCCTCGTTTATTGATTACTCGAAAAGTAAAGAAAGATAAAGGAAAGTATTTCGGTCCTTACCCCAATGTCATTGCGGCGAGAGAAACGAAAAAATTGCTTGATAGACTATATCCACTACGTAAGTGTAATAACCCATCGGGTAGACCGTGTTTGTATTATCATATGAATCAATGCCTTGCATGTAGTGAAACGCCACCTTCTGAAGCAGATTATAAAGAAATTGTTCAAAGTATTACTTCATTTCTTCAAGGTGGCTTTAAAGAAATAAAGAAAAATTTAACGACGAAAATGCAAGAGGCGAGTGAACAACTAAACTTCGAAAGAGCAATGGAGCTACGGGATCAAATTCAACATATTGAGGTTGTGATGGAGCAACAGAAGATGACCTTAAATGATCGTGTTGATCGAGACGTATTTGGATTTAGTTATGATAAAGGCTGGATGTGTATTCAAGTGTTTTTCATTCGACAAGGGAAATTGATAGAACGAGATGTATCTGTTTTTCCGTTCTTCGATGAACCAGAGGAAACGTTTATGAGCTTTATCGGACGATTTTATCTTCACCAGCATCATCCAAAACCCAAGCAGATTTTTGTGCCTATTGGAACTGAAACCGAGCTATTACAGGAATTATTAGATATTGATGTTCATACGCCTTATCGAGGAAGAAAGAAAGAATTGGTTGAACTAGCAATGGAAAATTCGAAAGCATCCTTATTGGAAAAGTTTTCTATTATCGAACGGGATGAAGAGCGTACTATCCAAGCAGTTGAAAGTCTCGGTCATGCATTAAATATTGAAACGCCTAGACGGATTGAAGCTTTTGATAATTCTAATATACAAGGGACAGATCCAGTTTCAGCAATGGTAGTATTTATTGATGGTAAAACGAGTAAGAGGGATTATCGAAAGTATAAAATTAAAGATGTTAAAGGACCAGATGATTATGAGACAATGCGTGAAGTGATTAGAAGGAGATATACCCGTGTGTTAAAAGAGTCCTTGCCACTGCCTGATTTAATAATTGTAGATGGTGGTAAAGGGCAAATGAGTGCTGCGCTAGACGTTTTGGAGAATGAGTTAGGCTTGGATATTCCGTTATGTGGTCTAGCGAAGGATGATAAGCATCGAACAAGTGAATTACTTTACGGCTTTCCACCTAGTATTATCCCTTTGTCAAGACAATCACAGGAATTTTACTTAATTCAACGTATTCAAGATGAAGTGCATCGATTTGCTATAACGTTTCATAGGCAGCTTAGAGGGAAGAACTTATTCCAATCAGAGTTAGATAAAATCCCAGGAGTTGGGGAAAAACGTCGAAAATTACTTTTAACACACTTTAAATCAGTTAATGATATTCGCGATGCTGATATTGAAGACATTACCAAGTTAGGTGTACCACAAAACATTGCAGCGGATATTATTAGCCATTTAAACAATCCAACAGAATAATGACAAGAGATTTATAAACGTACGGTAATGTACCGCCCCCTCCGAAAGATAGATTTTCACACTTAATTTGGGAGGTCGGTACATTTTTACTGTACGTTTTCTTTTATTCTTAAACCATCAACCATTGAAAGCTTAGTTAATCTCCTCTAGTTATTAGTTTAAGACTTTCTAGAAAATCATAACATTACTTCTTGACTGCGTGTATATAATGAATTGTTTCAAAAGCTGTCAAATAATCTGCACGATTATTAAAGAAGCGAGCATTTAGGTGATCAGGAGATAAGTGCTCGTATATAAGCAAATTTGATTTTTCTAACAAACGCTCTATCTCTTCATAAGTGAAGCAAGATTTCATTGGTTCGTGACTTGCAGAAGCCATTTTTACCATATTGCTAACTCTATTATGCAGTCCCTTTTTTTCAAATAGTGTTTCATCCGCATAATCAAACACAATAGAGCTTCCAGATGGAACTCTGGAAAATAGGTTCATTAGCAAATCGGAAATTTCTTCTTTAGATAAGTAATAGGAAACTCCCAATAGGCTAAAGAAGGTTTTCTCATATTTGAAGCCTGCATCTAGTAGTGCCCGAAAAGAAAATTCCTTCGTAAAGTCCATTGGAATAAAGTGAAGATTATTCGGGATATCTAAATTGGCTTGCATTAGTCTTTGTTTTTTATCAGCTTGGGTTGCTGGGTGATCAACCTCAAATATGTCTATGCAATCATTATATTCAGGGTGACGAAAACAAAAACTATCTAGTCCAGAGCCAAGTATGACATATTGTTTCAATCCTAACGTTATGTCATGCTGTAAGACCTGTTCACAGTATGCTCCTCGTGCTAAGGGTGTAGGAGAAAGGTGTACCTGTGTTATCCACTTTAATATCTCCTCTGAATTATCTTGGAATTTTATCACGCTGTCTTTATCAAAAAAATTCATTCCTTGAATCATATTTTTACTAATATTTGTGAATTCCTCTTCAGTAAGTAAATGTAATGCGATAAAATCATCAAATATTTTAGGTGTGTCATGTTTACTATGATAAGCACGTCCATAAGCCGATACTAAGGAAGTTATACTAGAATCATGTTTCTTCATGCCATTCTACCTCCTATAAAAAAATAAGATTCTCCTGGCCAGGAGAATCTTATTATACATACAATTAAATTAATTGTAAATTATAGCATAAAAAAATATTTTTGTCAATTTTTTTATCTTTAAAGCACCTTGAATTTCTTGCTTTTTAAAAATATACCCCCAAAATATTCCATGTTGTGTTATTATAAGAATGTACGTTCGGTTGCGGTTGTTTCTTTAAGGAGGAATCAGAATTGGGTGAAAGGAAATATCAACAGGTTTGGAAGTTGGATTCGAAGGGGAGTTATAACGAAAAACTAACGAAACTAGTAAAACAACTGGAAGATAAATTACATCATTTTACGACTCCGCGAATATTGGAGGATGCAATCCATATCACAGAATTACTAACTTCCATTGCTGAGGTTCGTGTTCATTTGTCGCAAACAAGTTCTATCGTTAGTTGTCTAATGGCGCAGAATTCAAATGATCAAACTGCCGTTGCGTTAAAAGGAGAAGTTCTATCGATTAATGCTCGTTTTGATAGCTGCTTACAACGATTTATAATTATGTTAGCGGATACAAATGAATCTACTTGGAAAAAAATAATAGATTCCGAGTTGTTGCGTAACTATAGATTTATTCTAAATGAATGGAAGGAGAATAGATTGGAGATATTTGACAATGAGCAGATAATTACTAATTTCATGGCTGACGGGTACCATGCTTGGGGTGACTTTTATCATGCGTTAATCGGTAAAATAATTGTCAATATTGGTGTAGAGGGAAAAGAAAACAAACTATCTGTTGGACAAGCTATTAATTTACGGTCACATCCTAATGAAGACGTTCGGCGAGATTCATTCTTTAAATTAGAAGGAATTTGGGAGGAAAATGAAGAAGTATTTGCAAAAGTACTTAATCATATTTCTGGCTATCGTCTACAAGACTATCATAACCGAGGAGTAGATGATGTCCTAGCGGTGCCATTAATCAGAAATAGATTGAAGAAAGAAACTTTGCGTGCCATGTGGAAAGTGGTTGATCAGAGCAAACAGCCATTTATAGATTACTTGAATCAAAAGGCAATAATGATTGGTGGGAAGAAGCTGCATGCTTATAATTTCTGGGCACCATTATCAAGGGTGAATCATCAAATTGAATACCGTGATGCTGTGGAATTTATTTTAAAACAGTTTAGTACATTTGGAGATGAAATGGAGAGTTTCTCTAGACAAGCATTTGAGAAAGGTTGGATTGAAGCTGAAGACCGTTCTAATAAATCAACTGTTGCATTTTGTGCAGGGTTTCCAGTTTCAGAGGAATCGCGAGTGTTTATGACGTATGGAGGAAGTATTACAAATGTCTTAACATTAGCACATGAATTAGGACATGCATTCCATAATTATGCGATGAAGGGTGTCGATGGTATCAATAGGCAATATCCAATGTGTATTGCTGAGACTGCTTCAACATTTTCCGAGATGATCATCTTGGATGCTGCTAAGTCTAAGGCGAAATCCGATGAAGAGAAATTATTTTTCCTCGATGAAAAACTAAAGCGTAGTGTCATGAACTTTATGAATATGCATGTTAGATTTCTCTTTGAAAAGAAGTTCTATGAGGAGCGTAAAACAGGAATAGTCCCTTCTGAACGATTAAATGAATTGATGGAAGAGGCTTTAAACAAGGGGTATGAAGGTTCGCTTGCTAGTGTTTCTGTTCATTCATGGGTTTGGACTCCGCATTTCTATCTTACCAAGGTTCCATTTTATAACTTTCCATATACATTTGGTTATCTATTCGCTCTATGTTTATACGCCAAGTCAAAAGAAGTTGGAAAGGAATTTGAAATGTCATATTTAGAATTACTTCGAGACTCAGGAAGCATGACCATGGAAGCATTAGTGAGGAAGCATTTGAATGAGGATATAACAAAGGAAGATTTTTGGGAAAAAGGAATAAAGCTATGCTTAGAAGATGTGGAAGAATTTATTATGCTTTCTCATAAGTTAACGAAATAATTCGTCTTCTGATTTCTATATTTAATACCAATACGCACTCATATTGAGTTAATTGGATATAATCTGCATTGCTGCTATCTCGCTTTTCGATAAGAACGATATGAATGAATATAGTAAGGGGGAAGTACTATGGGAACCATTGAAATGATACCATTAGACGAAGAGAATCTAGAATCTCAAGGGTGCTATTGTCTTCGCAGTAGACCTAATGAGAAGGGTTATACTGATAAAAATAACTGGCTGACGGATAGATTTAGTGAAGGATTAAAATATGTGAAACTGATGGAGGATGGTAAACCAGCTGGGTTTATTGAATATACACCAATTGAATATTCATCTCGAGTTGTTTATGGTGATAACTATCTCGTCATTCATTGCTTATGGGTAAATATTACGGGGAAGGGATACGCCTCAAAACTTATTAAGCAATGTATCCAGGACGCAAAGGAACAAAATAAAGATGGCGTAATTGTAATTACAAATCCAGAAACTTCATGGACACCGAGTAAAGAGGTCTTTATCAAAAACAATTTTATTGAAATCGAACAAGCACCATATGGATTTGAGTTGTTAGTTTATAAATTTGGAGATTCGCCTAATCCTTATTTCCCAAATGATTGGGAAGAACGATTGATGACTTTTGAGTCGCTAACCATTGTGCGGACTAGGCAATGCCCATTTGTTGAGATAGCCACTGACAATGTTTTGAAAGCAGCGAATGCCCTTGGTATAACCGCAGAAATAATTGATATCCAAACCAGGGAAGATTTATTAAGGCTGTCGCCAACTCCATATGGTATTTACGGGGTAATTTACAAAAACACATTAATTTCTTATCATAGACTTACCACCCATTCTGCGGTTAAGCGTCTTAAAGCATTAATGTGAATTTTTAATGAAACCTTACAAGATGAGTTCAACATTCAGTTTCAGAATTTTCGGGTAAATAATCAGTAGTTTATGTTACGATAAGTATGGAGAATGTTTTTGCGCATAATTAATAGTGACGGTAGCTGAGATGACTATAGAGGTGTTCGGTTTGAAAAGGTATTTATTGATTATGGTTATATGTTTATTGTTTATGGGATGTAGCTCAGAATTGACTTTTTCACAGGTGAATACAGACCATATCGGGAAAGATATGCAGACGTATCTTTCAAGACATGCAAGAGAAAATGGTATTTACTTATATTATGAAGAACCAGATGAAATGTACGTTTATTTACATGGAATGAATTCTCTGCAAGGAGAGAATTCGATTTATTACACTGATTTTAGTGTGAAAGCAAATGCGGATACATTGGAAATACATTATAGTAGCAATAAGACAAGTGATTATTCAGATCGAACGTTAGCACGTGAAGGGTTATACAAAGTACATCTGGATAAAAAGTATTCTACTATTCAAGCTTTTCATAATGGAGAGGAAGTACCATTTAATGACATTTCCTCATAAGTAATTGTTTATAAAATCTGAAAGGGGAGAGATAAATGAAATTAGCTATTATTAATAGTGTAAGAACTAACAATTTTCACGATGACAAGATGATGCAAAAGATAATTGAGTTATGGAAAGGTGCATCTAGTCAGTTAACGGAACATGAAGGAATTCGATACGGTGTCTACCATGAGTATGCGGATAATTATAAAGGTGATTATTCGCTAAGTGTTTGTGTGGAAGGAAATGTGGAGCCGAGTATGGAGATATCGAACAGTGATAAATATGAAATTTTTCCAGTAGATACGGCTGATGAACAAGGAATTATCAAAGCATGGAAAAAAATTTGGCAGCAAGAAGAATCCGGTATCATACATAGGGCATACTCAGTTGACTTTGAGAAATATTATCCTAATGGAGAAATTGAGATTCATATTGCTGTAAAGAACTAGTTATTTCTATTATTTAGTCCCAAACTTTTGAAGTATTTGCTAATATAAAGGGAGAATTGTAATGAGAAAATTTGTTGTTTATCTTGCAAATAAGCAGCATGAATTAATGACAAACTCGTTGTAAATAGACCATGTAAACTATTTAAGAGAACTAAAGGAAAAGGGTGTATTATCATTTTGCGGACCTTGTAAAAATGGGACAGCTCTTATAAAAATATATGGTTAACTCCGGTTGTTTATTGGGTAATGGACTAGAAAGGTGTTCAGGTAATTGATACCAAGCATTTGAATAATCCATTTAAAAACTCTTGGTAAACTTATCCAAGAGTTTTTTTAATGGCTATTATTAATAGGATATCGTGTTTCTACCCGATTTTTTGGAACTATATAATGCATTATCGGCTTCAGAGATTAACTCATCCAAGCTTTTTCCCTCTGAGAAACCACTTATCCCTATTGAAATTGTTAGTTTTCCAGTAGGTTGGCTTTCTTCCCCGTAGAATTTATATGCCTCTACCTTAGCTCTAAATGCTTCTAAAATCTCAAGCGCTTCTTCCATATTGGAGATATTCGGTAAGCAAACGATGAATTCTTCTCCTCCATATCGAGCAAATACATCCCCATTTTTTAAACTTTCCGATAGCAGCTGACCAATCATACGTAAAACTGCATCCCCCGCTGGGTGGCCATGGGTGTCATTGTAATTCTTAAAATGATCGACATCAAACATTGCAATGACAAATGGTTTTTTGAGATGCATCAAATGTTCAATCTTGCTTCTAAAGTGTCGAAGATTATAGATATTTGTCATGCTATCGTGTCTAGATTGGAACTCTAGCTCTTGTCTGTATAAAATGTTACGATTTGAATCATTTTGAATAAGTCCGATACTTAGTAATGCAAGGGTTTGAAACACCATCATGATCAATGCTGCTTTCAGAGAAATTGGCGTAGTAAGTAGCATGAGTGCTACTAAAATAATTTCATAACATGTAAACACGAAGAACATATGTTTAATGCTGATTATCGTATAAGGTGGCGTGTATGAATCTCTTTTATGAAAAATAGCCCCTAATAAAAAGGGAATAATAATTGCCTGTAAAATTCCTTGCATTACGGTGGGACCACCGAGCGAATATCGTAACCATGTTGGTAGAATGATCGATACAATTCCGAACTTCCAGCCGGCTAAATAAGAAATAAAAAATATCGGGACACTTCTTAAATCCACCCGCATTCCTTCGAACTCTAATGGGTAGTGCATGATAAACAAGCTTAATAAACTGAGTGCGATTGGCACAAACCAAAATAGTTTATGGGTCACATCAAATTTTATTAAGATAAATTCTTTTGCTTTTAGAGTTAGAAACATATAAGCAATGATTAACGTCATGTTTTCTAAGAAAGACTCAATTATAACCTGCATTTCAATACTCCTACTTTTAATAAATGTAAAAATAGATAATTCATCACTGAATATGAAAGGAGCTTGAATATTTCAAGCTCCATGTCCTGTATGTTATTATGTGTGATTTTGGTACTTTCCATCTTTAATTTGCTTTAAATATTATTGGTTATATTTTCCTGATACTTGGTCGCGCTCACGTGCTCGAAAAGATTGTTAATCAACATAAATAACGTTAAATTCTACTTGGTGTATCTTTGAGCGAACTTCCTCAATACATTCACATTCTTTTCCCTTTAACATCGTAATGGCTTCTGCAAGAAATCCTGCCTCTAATCGAAACTCGGTATTTAGTTCAGTCGTTAACCGCTGTACAACTGCATCTGCAAGTAAGTGGAATTCAAGTTCGTTACTCTTCTCCTTAAATAACTCCAGTCGGCCCCAACCAACCTTCTCAAAGAAATAAATGATATCTCCTACAGCTTGTAAGTCAAATTTTCTAGCAAGATTTCTTCCCATAAAGTAAAGAAGCGCCTCTGATTCTGAACCGAGTAAATCAGGAAGACTAACGTAACGCAACAAATCATATCCTGCACCTGCAGATTGGATGTTGTCTAATAATGAGATTGGAAGACTCTCTTGTTTTTTTTGCATAGCTGGTTTCCTTCCTCTATAAAAAAGTCACATAGTTTCATTATAAGTATAATGTTATTATCCATGCATTTTATATATTAAGCAAGGACAATAAATAGAATGTAAGCGATTTTATTTGTTCAAAAAATCGGAATGCCTATCCTTGACGCTAATAGGAGATAGAAGTACAATAAAAATGTTGCAAAACTACATTTTAGACAAAATTTGATAAGCATAATTTTGTGTGAAATGTCAGACTAATTTCTAAAATCATCAGAAGAACTAAGGGGGGTATCACATGGCGGAACATAGGGAGTATTTTTACAGGAGATTACACTCATTATTAGGTGTAGTTCCAATAGGAATTTTCTTGGTTCAACACTTGGTTATAAACCACTTTGCAGTATATAGTGAAGAAAGCTTTAATAAGGCTGCAGGCTTTATGCATAATCTTCCATTTGTACTGGCATTAGAAATTTTCATAATTTATTTACCAATCTTATTCCATGCAATATTAGGAGTTTACATTGTATTTACTGCGAAAAACAATGTAAGAAGATATGGCTTTTTCCGCAACTGGATGTTTTATCTACAACGGATTACAGGTATTATCACGTTAGTATTTATTGCATGGCATGTATTTGAAACTCGTGTACAGGTTGCGCTAGGAAATGCAGAAGTTGATTACAGCTTAATGGAAGGAATTTTATCTAGCCCAGTAATGTTCTGGTTTTATATTATTGGTGTCGTTTCTGCTGTTTTCCACTTTGCAAATGGCTTATGGGGATTTTTAGTTTCTTGGGGATTCGCGCAATCACCAAGATCTCAAAAAATTGTTACATATGCCACTCTAATTGTCTTTTTAGTAGTTAGTTATATTGGTGTAAGAACGTTAATTCAATTTGCTTATGGCGTATAAGTAAGAGATAAAGGAGTGAGTTATCATTATGAGTAATCGTAAAGTCGCTGTAGTTGGCGGAGGCTTAGCCGGGTTAATGGCTACAATTAAGGCAGCTGAAGCTGGTGTAAGCGTTGATCTATTTTCAATTGTTCCAGTAAAACGCTCTCACTCTGTATGTGCCCAAGGTGGTATTAATGGTGCCGTTAATACAAAAGGGGAAGGAGATTCCCCATGGCTCCATTTTGATGATACAGTTTATGGTGGAGATTTTTTAGCTAACCAACCACCAGTAAAAGCGATGTGTGACGCTGCACCTGGTATTATTAATATGCTAGACCGTATGGGGGTTATGTTTAACCGTACTCCAGAAGGTCTTTTAGACTTCCGTCGTTTTGGTGGAACACAGCATCACCGTACTGCATTTGCTGGGGCTACTACAGGTCAACAATTATTATATGCTCTTGATGAGCAAGTACGTCGTTATGAAGTAGAAGGCTTAGTAACGAAATATGAAGGATGGGAATTCCTAGGAGCTGTCATTGACGAAGAAGGTGTTGGACGAGGAATCGTTGCACAGCATATGAAGTCTCATGAGATAAAATCTTTCCCATCTGATGCAACGATTATGGCAACAGGTGGACCTGGTATTATCTTTGGTAAATCCACTAACTCCATGATTAATACTGGCTCTGCAGCAAGTGTCTTGTATCAGCAAGGTGCAAAGTATGCGAACGGAGAATTTATCCAAATTCACCCAACTGCTATTCCTGGAGATGATAAGCTTCGTCTAATGAGTGAATCTGCACGTGGTGAAGGTGGCCGTGTTTGGACATATAAAGACGGAGAACCTTGGTATTTCTTAGAAGAGAAATATCCAGCTTATGGAAACCTAGTTCCTCGTGATATTGCGACACGTGAAATCTTTGATGTATGTGTGAATCAAAAGCTAGGTATTAATGGTGAGAATATGGTTTACTTAGACCTTTCTCATAAAGACCCGAAAGAACTTGATGTTAAACTTGGCGGTATTATTGAAATTTATGAAAAATTTGTTGGGGAAGACCCACGTAAAGTACCGATGAAAATATTCCCAGCAGTTCATTATTCAATGGGTGGACTATGGGTTGATTATAATCAAATGACTAGCATTCCTGGTATATTTGCTGCTGGGGAATGTGATTATTCTCAGCATGGTGCGAACCGTTTAGGTGCTAACTCACTACTGTCTGCAATTTATGGTGGTATGGTAGCCGGACCGAATGCAATTGAATATGTAGAAGGTCTATCAAAACATGTAGAAGATCTAGATCCTAGTTTATTTGAAAACCGCGTAAAAGAAGAAGAAGAGAAATTTGAAGCCATGATGAATATGAATGGTGAAGAAAATGCTTATCAAATTCATCAGGAGCTTGGTGAATGGATGACTGATAATGTAACGGTGGTTCGTGAAAATGCGAAACTACTAAAAACAGACGAAAAAATCCAAGAGCTTTTACAACGCTTTGAAAATATTAACATCAATGACACTTCTCGTTGGAATAACCAAGGTGTTATGTTCACTCGTCAGCTTAAAAATATGCTTCACTTGGCACGAGTAATTACAATCGGTGCATATAACCGTAATGAAAGCCGTGGAGCTCATTATAAGCCAGAATTCCCTGAACGTAATGATGAAGAGTGGTTGAAAACTACAGTTGCACAATTTGATCCAAAAGAGAATGCGCCTGTATTCTCATATGAAGAAGTCGATGTGTCATTAATTCCGCCTCGTAAACGTGATTACACGAAAAAGCACTAAGACGGGATAACAAATATAGCGAAGGGAGTAAGTGAAAATGGCTGAACAAAAGACTGTTACATTTATTATTACTCGTCAAGATAGCCCAGATTCTGCTCCATACGAAGAAACATTTCATGTTCCATATCGTAAAAACATGAATGTAATCTCTGGGTTAATGGAAATACGAAAAAATCCCGTTAATGCAAAAGGGGAAAACACTAGTCCAGTTCAATGGGATATGAACTGTTTAGAAGAGGTATGTGGTGCTTGTTCCATGGTAATTAACGGAACACCGAGACAATCATGTGCTGCGCTTGTCGATGAATTAGAACAACCAATTCGTCTAGAGCCTATGTCAACTTTCCCAGTTGTTCGTGACTTAATTATTGATCGTGAACGCATGTTTGATGCACTTAAGCAGGTAAAAGCATGGATTCCAATTGACGGTTCATATGATCTAGGTCCTGGACCACGTATGCCAGAAAAGAAACGTCAATGGGCTTATGAGTTATCTAAATGTATGACGTGTGGTGTATGCTTAGAAGCTTGTCCAAATGTAAACGATAAATCAGACTTTATTGGCCCAGCTGCAATCTCGCAAGCTCGTTTATTTAATTCACATCCAACTGGTGAAATGAACAAGAGTGAGAGATTAGAAGGGCTAATGGATGAGGGAGGACTTGTTGGATGCGGTAATGCTCAAAACTGTGTCCAAGTTTGTCCAAAAGGTATTCCATTAACAACTTCTATTGCTGCAATGAACCGTGCTGCAACAGTTCAATCGTTTAAGAATTTCTTTGGTAGCGATAACGCTCATTAATATTATTCTTTCATACAACATGACCCTTACCTCAAGCTTAGGTAAGGGTCATTTTTTTATACCAATTAAGGGGTGGTTACGATGAAGAACATTTCATATATAGAGAACCTTGTAGAGTGGAAGAACGAGTTTTTATTTTCAATTCCAATTCGAATTCGGTTTTCTGAAACCGATATGTTTGGCCATGTAAATAATGTTAGTCCATTTATCTACTTTGAAGAAGCGCGTATCGAATATTTGAAGTCTGTTGGATTGTTTAATGACACCACACATTTGGATGGTATTCCAATTGTTGCGGATTTACAGTGTGATTACTTGAAACAGCTATTTTTTCAAGACCGTCTAGAGCTTTATGTAAAGGCTACTCATGTAGGTAATTCTTCTTTTGATATTCATTATATGGGCTTAAATCAACATGATGAAATCTGTATAACCGGTAGAGGGAGAATTGTCTACATTAATCCTTCAACTGGAAAACCAATTGCACTAAGTGATGCTATTAAAGAAAAACTTACTGTAACATTGAAACAGTAAACAAGCATATAAAACCGACTTCCAAAAAGGAAAGTCGGTTTTTTTTAGAGTTTTAATTCGCCCATGCGAATTAGCTCTACTACTGCCTGAGAACGCCCCTTGACTCCTAATTTTTGCATAGCATTTGTTATGCATACCATTAGCAAGCAGTTGCAAACCCTGATATAACAACGTTTGTTTAATTATATACTTCCTGATAATTTCGTACAAGTAAAGAATTTGCCATTATATTTCTCTTTATATGATCCATTCTTTTTATACATAATTCCTCTGATACATTAAAATCCTCTGCTAGATCTTCTATTAAACGTGGGTTATTATAATCATATTTCTTTATCATGAAGTAGGGAAGAGCTGCATACATAGTAAATCGATTTGCATCCCATTCCTGTAGCTGTCGGAATGCTTCAGGCATCATAGATTGATGTCCTACATGTCGCAATATATGGCATAATTCATGAAAAAATTGTTCGCGTTGTTCTTCTATCGTGCTTCGTGAATCCAAAGTTATAGCTTGATATCGACCATGAATATCATATCTAGCTGGCATTGGTTTTCGATGAATAAAGATTCTTTCAGTTCTTGCTATTTGTTGAAGATTTATTTCACCAGCAACTAATATTTTATTTCGTTCATATTTTTTTGTTATCCAATCCTCTAATGCAGATGCGAGATAACCCATGCTAATTTATCCTCCTAATTGCTTACGAATATATGTTCTATTTAATGATATTATAAAAGGTGTACATTGGATTGTACACCTTTATATATATATTAAATAATTTTCAAGTAATCCTCTATTGACCCTTTATCAATTTTTTTTGAAAAGAACATAAATTCTTGTCCTCTTGTTGGCTCTGCAATTGAATAATTTAAGTAATACTTGTTTTTGTCATGCTGTCTGTATAATTTTTCAATTTGTTCCGCAACATCGTAAGTTAAAATCCAATAACGATTCGCCATATACTTATTAATAGTTTTGGCTAATTCAACATGATCTTCATGTGAATAAAAATTGGTATAAAGTTCAGGCCCTTTATCATAATAAGGAGGGTCAAAAAAAGTTAACGACTTTCTAGTATGCTTAATTTCTGTATTAATAAAATCTATTGCATCCAGATTACAAACCTTAATACGATTTGAAAATGAGGCAATCAAATTGATTCGTTTAATAATTTCAGATTTATTAAAACGGCAATCAATTTTATAATTTCCATCTTGATTTTTCCCACCTATGACTCCAGCCTTAATAATTCCAGAACGGTTAGTTCGATTTAAAAATAAAGTTGAGAATGCTAAAGTGAGTTCATCTATATTATTTTTATTTAGTTGTACTTTTTTTTGTTTATACCATTCTTCCATATTAATTGGAGTATCTTCAATCATTGTGATTAAGTCGTGGTGATTTTCTTTAATGATTTTCCAAAGGGAGTATATACCCCTATCAAAATCATTTATTATGATTTGTTTAACATCATTATTAATGAGCAATCGTAAAGCAACAGCTGCTCCACCGGCATATGGCTCAATGTATGAACTTAAACCATTCTGAGTTATTAAGTGTTTAACATATTGATAGGTTTTATTTTTACCCCCTGGATATCTAAGAGGGGAAAATCTACTGGCCATTTTATCACCTCACTGCTATAATAAACTATTTTATTTAATATGGCCAGAAATTTCTTCTATCATAATTTTAACAGCAGAATACCACCTTCGTTCAATTTCCCAAAGTGCGTCAATTGATGGTTCTCGATGATTCCCATGTGCCACTATATTTAACTCATCAGGATCTCTTTTTTGAAAACTTTCCCTTAGAACTCTAGCCACATGTCTGTTTTTCTTTTCAAACTGTTGAAAATTCCCTTTACTACTATCTGTACATTCCTTTAGAAGACTATCTATGGAAAGTTCTTTAACCGGAATTCCATTTTTAACTTTAATATTAAAGTTATTGGCCATGATATAATCCTGTAATGTACATTCTAGGAATGTACGAATTAACACTGTTGTTGCTAAAGAAAATATCTTGATATCAATTTTATGTAGTTCGAATAACGATTGCGATATTCCTATAACATTTCCACTATAGTTAATTCCTTTAAATGGATAGTTTCTCTTCTTTGGTTCTTTCTGTCGTTTATTGTATTCTCTTTTATTACCTGGGTCGTTTTCTCTTTTTGTTTCTTCTATTTCAGAATCATTATCTTGTTTCTGGTCAGATTCATCTGTTTCATTAGTATCATTATTTTGAATGCCATTATTATTGCCGGGATTGTCTAATGAATTTTCGATTGAGCTTAGATCTTGTTCTTGCTCTTGTTCTGGGGAATCATTATTTGTACTATCTATGTCATCATCAAACAAAGTAGGGTTTTTTAAAGATGCTTCTAATTGCTTAATTAACTTTCCTATTTCAATAGCTTCTTCTATTGTGGCTAAACTATTTTTCGAGTTGAAAAATACTTCTTGAAAGTTATCTTTTGTATTTAAATTACGAGTATTAATTTTCTTGAGATCCCAATACAAATAAGAAATTTTGGCTAAAATATTAGTTAAAAGTTCTTTTTGGTATACGTTATACTCATTAGTAGACATTTTGAAAGTATTATTTTCAAACTTAAATTTTAATGGTCCTTTTAATGAGTTATATATTCTTGATATAATAAGTTCTGTAGGAATGGTAGTCTCTATATTAGAATCACTATATCTTCCTTTGGGGTATAGCTTTTTATATGAATCTAATACCATTCTCAGAAAACTATATTTTCTTAACGAATCTTTAATTGAAGCTGTGCTTTCTCCAGTAAAGCTCTTAAGTGCTTTTAAATCTTTCCCATTTTCAAAGTGTTGTTGATAGAAGAACATTTTTGAAATCTGCGACCAGGTTTTTATTCCATCAATGTGACGTTGCGTTAATGAGTAAATTGCATCGTCTCGAGTTGAAACTTCATCAACATAGAATTTAGATAATGAGTTTTTAAGTTCAGAAGAGATATTTTTCCTCAGGTCTGAAATTTTTCTTGTATATCTAGTGCTTATTGATAATGAATCCAGTATTTTGTTAGGATTTAATATTATGGTTATTGCTGCCGTTCTTCTATTTCCCTCTAAAACAATATACTTAGAATTGCTTTTGGTAACCAATAATCTCTCACCAGGAACGAGTCCGCCATAAGCCTTTATTTTTTCAGCTAGCTCTACTACCTCTTCAAACTCTATTAAATAGTTCATAATATCCTTATTAGTTATATTCTTTGTTGAATTGGTAACAAATCTTGGATTCTGATCATCAAGAACTAAATCGTTAAAGTCTATTTCAATTGATTTATACATTTGAATTCCCCTCCATTTACCAGATTAAAATATGGTTTAGCTGCATTTTTATTTTAAATCTAATAAGTAAATATACCTATGTAACCCTCGTAAAAAAGCACACCAAATAAACTTTGATGTGCTAATCTTGTTGTTCTTCTTTTTCCATTCTCTCTGCTTGTTCTACTATAAATTGAAAATAACTTTCAAGTTGTTTAATTCCATCTGGCCCCATAGCTTTCCATTTTTCTATGTCAAAAAATCCTGATTGTTCGATGCCGTATTTTTTAAGTAGTATGTTTATTTCATACAATGCATCAAAATCTTCGTTAACTTTTGAAGAATTACTATTAGGATTATCAGTTTCTCCAGTTATGTAATCGATTGAAACATCATATTTTTTAGAAAGTCTTTTCAATATTTCTATCGAAGGTTCGTTTCTTCCTTGTTCGTAATAACCATATCCACTTTCGGTAATGCCTAAGAATTCAGCTACATCTTTCTGAGTTAATTTATGTTTTTTTCTTAACTCTTTGAAACGCTGACTTACTTCTACCATAATTAGCACCCTTTTCTTGTTTGCATGTAAACATTATACAACATATAGTTGGATTAAAAATTAAAAACAACAAAAAATTTAGTGATATACATTGACAACAACATTTTGTTGGGTTATTCTATAAACAACAAAATGTTGGGGGGGTGGCCGGATGGCTAAAATCAAGAGAACAAAGCTTGTATCTCTAAGGAAAGAGAATTTTTGGTCGCAAAAAGATGTGGTAAATATCTTACATCAAGAGTTTGGCATTAAAATTACTAATAGTTATTACGGTATGATTGAACAAGGGGCTAGAAATCCAACTCTAAAGTTAGGGGTTGCTATCTCTAAGATTTTTAATGTCGGTATTGATGAAATTTTTTTTGAACATCAACACAACAAAATGTTGTTTTGATTAATCATAACCAAGGGCAGTCCGACTGTCCTACCTGCATAGGTTATTGGGAGGGGTGATTTTTATGTCAAATAAAAATAAAAATGAATCACCAAAAAGAAAGACTCACCTAAAGCTTGGTAAAGAAACTTACGGCAAGATGCCGATTGAAGAATGTTTTATTAAGGCATTCGAGCCATATTTCAACCCAGATAAAGCAAAACATCTGTATTTAAATAGGCTTGGTTGAGCCGTTCCTTTTTGGCTGGACAAGCTTAATATACCGAGTGGGGGTCGGTGATTACATTATAAAACAACTACATAGATTTAACCGTTCACTCTCGGAACATAGTTCCAACACGGAACAGTGGGGGAGGTGAGAATGTTGGAATTAGCAGCAGTTTTAAAGAAAATGCGAAGGAGGTCAGGATTAAGCCAAGAAGCACTAGCACCTAGATTACACATGTCTCGAAGTAATATTTCAAAGTTAGAGAGAGGCAAATTAGACATCCGAGGGAACGACCTACTGCGATGGGCGCAAGAAACGAGCTCACAGGACATCTTAATCTCTATTGCTTGCAACATTGATTTAGCAACTGCGACAGACATGATATCTCAGTTAACTCAATTAGCAGGAACAATTTTATTAGGGTGGTGGTTTTAATGGATTTTAAAGAATTTCTACCAAGCGATAAAGATAAAGCCAACCGAGAAGTAGCTTGTATTGAGCACTGCAAAATACGTGTAGCAGAGCACTATAAAAATGGAAGATATATAGAGGCAGTAGCATTTCACATTAACATTGCGAGGTCACTAGAAGCACTAGACAGGCTTAAACAAAATAAGATAGAGCACGATCAACAATTCATGCTTAAAAGATTGGATGCTCAATTAGTAGTGGACAAGCAGATATACGAACTGAAGGTGAAAACTCATGCAGCGAAGTGATAAGAGTCTTGCGATTTTAGGAATTGTAATCACATTGTTTTGGTTGGTAGGTGAGATATTTTGAATGATAAATCAGTCGATAGGTTCATGATAATTGCATTTGGTTTAACATGTTTCTTTTTTCTTATTTGTTCTAGATTGAGTGCTTTGTAAGAGGAGGATGAAAGTGAAGAGAAGTAAAAAACAAGACAAAAAAATAACTCGTGCAGCAACACGAGTCAATAACGCTTAAATCTATTTTACTATATTTCCCTCATTTTAACAAGAACAGGGGAGGAAAACCATGATTCAAACTATGATTTATGACTATTTAGGCTCAGAAACAGACCCTATCTACCAGAAGCTGAAACAACTTAAAAAAGGGCAGCAAATCGACCTAGGTAGTCTTACAGTTTCATTGAATTATGCCGGAATGTATGAAGTTACATCAGTTGATCTACACGATGGATTCAGTAATACAGAATCATGTTACCAATATTTGTTAAAAACAATACAGGAGTATAGCCATGCATGTGCCATATAAGGTTTTTATACCTAAACGAATATTTAAACAAGCTAGTAACGAACAGGATGTACAAGCTCTTACAAAAGATTATATGCAGCGTTATCCTCATTATTCCTTAATTCGCATAGAAAATGGATTTGCAATATGTGAACGTATCAATACTTCTAATTCAAAGGAGGGAAGGTAGTGGAAACCTGGTTTAAGGTCTATCGAAAAGTATTTGAGTCCGATTTGTGGCATGATGTATCAACATTTCGTCTCTTCTTATTTTTAGTCGGACAAGCAAGCCATAAAGATGGTATCAAGGTTGCAGGAATTGAACTTAACAAAGGGCAATTCCTTAGATCCTACAGAAAACTTGCAGAGGACCTGTCTTATAAGGAAGGACGAGGAACAAAACAGTATTCTACAAAGACTATTAAAAAGTCAGTTGACAAACTTGTTAGTGATGGAATGGTGTCGATAGTGGAAACGAAACAAGGAACACTTTTTACTGTCCTTAATTACTCTAAATATCAAGATTTGAAAGACATTGAAATCGAAACGGTAAACGGAAGTGTAAACGAAGGGGAAACGAACGGTAAACGAAGGGGAAACAATAACAAGAATTATAGAATTAAAGAATTAAAGAATAAAGATAAAAAGAATAATAGTCGCAAACAAGTTTACGACACAAATTCGATTTACTATCAATTAGCTATTTTCTTTTTCGAACAAATTAAAATCAACAATCCGAATCATAAAGAACCAAATTTTCAAACATGGTCTGATGAAATCCGAAAGATGATTGAACTTGATAATCGTACAGAGGAACAAGTTAGATACTTGATGAAGTGGGTTCAACAAGACGAGTTTGAAATGGCTAATGTTTTATCTCCTGCCAAACTAAGAAAAAGATTTGATTCCTTGGTACTAAAGGTGAAACGTCAAAATCCCACTTCAAAAGTAGTGCCAATAGACAAAAACAAGAAGACTTACAATTACGGATTTTAGGAGGGGATTAGATGCAAAGCATACAGGAAACACGAAGCATTGTGAATCCAAAATCAAAATTACTAGAAACATATACTTGTGAAGGTTGTGGAAGGTCAGTTGAACGAAAAGAAATGGTTATCCCAATGGGACCTAGAAAAGGCGAAATTATTATCGCTAACTTAGGTTGCAAGTGTGAAGATCTTCGCTTAGTAGAACAAGCATTAAGACAAGGCAAGGAAAATAAAGCGCGAAAGATACAAAAGCTATTTGAAGGCTATTCGATGATGAATAACTCACTGCAAAAAGCAACCTTTAAAAACTATAAGGCTCCAACACTCGAATTACAAAATGCCAAAAGTAGATTAATGGAGTATACAAGGGACTTTAATCCGAATGAATCTAAGAATCTTCTATTGGTTGGACCATATGGCACTGGGAAAAGCCATTTATCAGTTTCAATCACAAAGGAACTAATGGGTAAAGGGTTTAAGTGCTTATTCTTATCGGTGCCAAAGTTACTTACTAAGATTAAGCAAACTTATAACGGTTCTAGTAAGTTTAGTGAAGCCGATATTCTTGAACTAGTTGAAACAGTTGATTTATTTGTTTTAGATGACTTGGGAACCGAGTACACCAATAAGAAAAATGACGATGATAGTTGGGCGCATACTAAGATATTCGAAGTTTTGGATAGCAGGTCAGGTAAGCCAACCATATTTACAACAAACCTTGAAAGTAGTCAGCTCAATAGAAAATTAAATGAACGAAATTTATCAAGAGTAATGGATGGTACAGAAGTAATCAAAATGGACGGTCCAGATTACAGAAGAAAGGGGTTTTAATTTATGTGGCGTGGAATGAAATCCGTTATGGTATTCGACCCAAAAGATTCTCAAGCAGAAACAGAACGGAAATGGGTCGAATGGAATCAGCATAAAAGCGCAGTTCAGGATAAGGCAGTGCCAAGTGCAGAGGAAACGAGGAAGTATTTACAAGAGCGTGGTTTGGCATGAATACTGCTGGTTATTCCGTGCCAGTTCTTCCGTTATCAAGCGAATATGTATTTATTCTAGAAGAATTGGAACTAGCATTTACAGAAATGCAGCTGAAAGAAATTACTAAAGAGTGGAATAAAGGTGCTGAATTGGAAGACATTGCGGAAAAGCATCAAAGACATATTGACGAGGTGTTTTTGGCATTATTTCACCAAGCTAGGAAAAGGAAAATTAAAAGACCATTTGCTTATAGGAGGGGTGGACAGTGAAAGAAAGCTTACCTAAAAAGATTGTAAGCATTGACCAAATCAGAATTAATCGAGGAATAGAAAAGATTTGTAAATGTGATAACAGGAGATTCATGATTGATACAAAAAACAGAAGAATTACCTGTCAGAGTTGCGGTGCTGTAGTAGATCCTTATGAGGCAATGTATGAGTTAGCGAGAAACGGAGAAAGGCTGCAAGAACAAGTTAGTAATCTATTAGAGCAAAGAAAACAAATCGCTAATTACAAACCTTGGTTAGTTACTATCAAAAAGCTAGAAAAGGATTATCGAGGTAGAAAAATGTTGCCTAACTGTCCTAGATGTTCAGAGCCTTTTTATTTGGAAGAATTAACACATTGGACTGGAAAGCAATATGCAGATGCAAGGATAAAACGCTGGAAGGAGGAACATAAGGATAACTAAATTCGGAGAAATAGCGAAGGAGGTAAACCTATGAATCTAGCAAAACAAGGAGATAAAGATTCATAGGAACCACCAAAAACAAGAACATTAGTTCCCCTTAAAATATAGCACATCGAGAGGGGAAAAGAAATGAATATTAATCAAAACACTATTTACAACATGGATTGTTTAGAAGGTATGAAGAATATATCAGATGGATCCGTAGATTTAATTCTTTGTGATTTACCTTATGGAACAACAAACTGCTCTTGGGATAGCATAATACCGTTTGAACCACTTTGGGAACAGTATAAACGAGTGATTAAGGATAACGGCGCAATTGTACTAACTTCTAGTCAGCCTTTTACAACTAAACTAATCGAATCAAATTTTAAATGGTTTAGGTATGAATGGGTCTGGAAAAAGGGGAACCATGTTACAGGCTTTCCAAATGCTAATCGAATGCCTTTGAAAAATCACGAAAACATCTGCGTCTTTTATAGGAAACTACCAACTTATAACCCGCAAGGTCTTATTAAGATTAAGCCTAAAAAAGTAAAAAGTGATCCTAATATGCAGGCACTCGGAAAAAATAACAATTCATTGAAAAGAGTTTATGTTAGAAGGTACAAGAACTTTCCAAAAACAGTTATTAATTATCCAAGAGATAGCAAAACATTTCACCCTACACAAAAGCCAACCGATTTATTTGAATACATTATTAAAACTTACACCAATGAAGGTGAAGTTGTACTTGATAATTGTATGGGAGGGTTTACAACTGCAGTCGCGTGTGACAATGTAAACCGTAATTGGATTGGATTTGAATTAGAAGAAGAGTATTGTACACTAGGACAAAAAAGAGTAAATGAAAACAGAGATAAGTTAGGGTTACCACATGTTGAGATTCAAATGGAGTAATATTCATAAATGGTAAGGAGTGCGAGAAATGAGTGAATGGTTAACTACCGGAAAGATGATTGACAATCTGAAAGTTGGACAGGTTGCAGTATCAGTAAGTGTACCTCATGGCGAAGCGTTGTTAAGCGATAAAGTTATTTTGAACGAGAATATCCTAGTCTGGAAGGATAACAACAGAAAATTCATAGTAAATGACTTCACTAAAGACATGAAGTGGGTCATTGTTCCGAATTATGTGACTTTCGAAAATGCTATGCAAGCTGTTGAAGAGGATAAACTAGTTCATTTTCACCCAAAAGAAAATGACCACTTAATCGTTAGAAAAGAAGGAACGTTAACATGGTTTGCGCACTACTATTGGAAAGATTTAATAGATGGAAAATGGACCATAGAGGGGTAGTAAAGGATGAAAACGTGTAAAGAATGCAGGGTGAACCCGCAAAATAAGAAAAGTTGCTTATGTGACTCTTGTTATAAAAAGGCATTGTGACAACGAGGAGGTCTTGAAGTGGAGAAAACAGCAGAAATTAAATTAGATCAAGATGCGGTATTCATAGTTAAAAAAGGACAACTAAAGAAAATTAATGCTCCAGACAGCGGATTTGGTGAGCAAACAATCACTTGGCAAGACGGCAAGATACATGCGGAAAAGGTAAGTTATACGGTGAAGTAATTTAAAAAAGGAGATGGATAGATTGGGATATTTTGAAGTAGTAGACCCATATTACGCATTAATAAAGGCTGAGTCCAAGGAAGATGCAAAAAAAGAATATAATTCAACTGTCGCAGACCTAGATGATATTGAAGATATATTTGAAGTGCCTGAGAACTATGATTTAGTAAGATTCAGTCAGGTACCGGGCGAGGATAAAAAGTTACTAGATCCTAAAGAGATCTTAAAAGAGTTTGTTGATCCAGATAGTAATTTATTAATCATTGATGGAACTTTGATGTAAAGACAACTAAATAGAGCTACTGGAACAACCAGGGCACATATTGAGCGAAAATTCGCTTGGTTTGTGCCCTTTTATTATTTCGTGGAGGGGTTTTAATGCAAAGTGAATCACAAAAGTTGAAAGAGACTCTTCAAAGTATCTGGGAAGAAGTCAAAAGAATATTTAATAATGTTGTTGAAGCACTAAATGATCTAGAACAAAAAAAGAGAACTAAACATGAGTATAACTGGTACGTTCCAAAGAAAATAACGAGGAATAGTCAAGTTATTCTAAGAAAACCATTAGTCTTCCATGCGAGGGCTAATCTATGAAAAAGCAAATATACAAATTGAAGTGGATAGTAAATCCTTATAGAAGAGATAAAAGAACCGGAGCTGTACAACCAGTAAAGCGTAGTGATTATGCTCAACAATTATTCGGAGTCGGAACTGGATGGAATAAGTAATAAGACTGTGGGGGTCGGTAACATGTCAGCTGCATATAAAGAAATAAGTGTGAAGGATATACAAGAAGCTGTTATAAGAGACTTAAAGAATTATAAAGCACTAAAAGTAAAATTAGAGAACATTAGGGAGCGTAAAGAAGCAAGTGCTTTGCATATATTTCCTGTACTAAAAAGAAATGAGTCTATTGATGAGTTAAAGGCTAAACAGATTGAAAGGGCGATTAATGATTCACTAGACCCAATTGAAAGAAAAATTATTGAATATAAGTATCTCAACATAAACAGTAGAGATATGACAGACTTAGAAATTCATATGGAATTGGGGCTTAAAAAGGGAAAATACTATATAAAAAAGAAAGAAGCAATCTTTCAGCTAGCGAAGGCGCTTGGGATTATCTAAGCGTTTTTTGTTCTGGAGAAAAATCGAACAAAAACCGGACAAATTTCGAACAAATATCGGACAAACTGGGTACCTTTTTTTGTTGAGAAAACTTTTACGCTTATCTTAAGAAGAATTTCTTAGGAGACGCATCTTTCCTTTATCAATGGTGTACTCGATTAATCGTAAGAGTGTCGAAGGTTATTGGCTTTTATGGAGGGATAACTGGAGCTTAGGCAGGATTGCGGGCGATTGATACGGGAAAGAAAGAGTGAAATTCTCTTGTTGGAAGTACTCTTCCTACTAACTTAAACAATCCCTGCCGACCTCCTAGGTGATTGGAAAGTTAGAAATAAAATTAGCAATTAGCATAAGGTGGTGTCCAAAAACCAGTAAGAAGGTGAGTATATGAAATGAGATTCGTACAACCTATCAGGGACAAAGAAGTCATAGAAGGAATGAAGGCATATTTAAAAGCAAGAAGTTTACGAGACTACTTGTTTTTTTGTTTTGGTATTTACAGTGGTCTAAGAGTAAGCGACCTAAGAACTTTAAAAGTTGGTATGGTTAGAGGGACTCATGTTACCATCCGGGAGCAAAAGACTAAGAAAATTAAAAAATTCATCATTCATCCTATTATCCGAGAAGATTTAAATCGTTTTATTGCTGGAAAAGATGATGATGAATTTTTATTTACTAGTAGGCAAATAAAAACAAAAAGCAGATTGAGAAATCAGCCAATTGATCGAAGTACAGCCTACAGAAAATTAAATAATGCAGCTCGCCATTTTGGATTAAAAGAAATTGGTACGCACACCATGAGAAAAACATGGGGATATCACCTATATAGACAAGACCCAAGTAACCTAGCGTTACTAATGGAAATGTTTAATCATAGCAGTCAAGCGATTACTTTACGCTATATTGGAGTAACTCAAGAGATGATGGATGCAGCAATTATGAGGCTTGCTTAGTTATTGAGTGCAACAAAAACTATGTAGATGTCGCACTGCTTTTTATGAAGTGGGAAAAAGTGAAATCTATCAATAAATTTAGCGTTCCTAATGAGTGCAACAGAATATTATTTATGGTTCACTCTACTTCCATATTTTAGGAAAATAAGAGCAGATTTAGAACACCACAAAAATGGTGTTTTTTCTTGTGTTCAGAATAAATTCTCGTTCATTCATCTGAGCGAATTTATTAAAGTGTGAAAACAAACTCAATTACCCCTAAAAGAGGGCGGAGGTGAGGTGTTTATGACATGGGTAGACCAATGAGTCCTAATCGACTAAAAGCCCTTAAAATATGGCTTAATAGTGGTCGTGAAAAGCAACCAAAAGAGATTGCTGAAGAATTAGGGATAAAGTCTGGACTTGTTCGTAAGTGGAAAAGCCAAGACAAATGGGATGAGATTCCTGACATTCCAAATAAAAGAGGAGCTCCCTATCGTAATAAAAATGCAGTAGGCAATAAAGGCGGGGGAGCACCACCAGGTAATGAAAACGCAGTTAAGCATGGCTTGTTCCGTAAATGGTTTCCAAACGATAATGAATATCAAGAAATTTATCAAGCAGCTAGAGAAGGAATGACCATGCTAGACATTCTCTATGAAGAAATCATTATTAGTTTCACTAATATAATCCGAGCTCAGAAAATCATGTTTGTTCAGGACCAAGATGATATGACCAAAGAACTTAAAAAAGAGAAAATTTATAAAGAAAAGGTTGAGTCTGTTAATGAACATGGAGAAAGAGTGGAAGGATTTGAGGAAGTCAGCACAGATAGAGAATATGAGATTCAGTTTGCTTGGGATAAACAAGCTAAAGCATTAACTGCACAAGCTGCAGCAATGAGGACATTAACAGGAAAGATTAAACAGTACGAGGAAATGATTCGTTCTATGCCTCCTGATCAAGTTAAAGAGGAGCACAAATTACGAATTGAAAAAATGAAGGCTGATATTAAAGCTATCGAGTCTAAAGCTTGGTAAATAAAAAATAGGGAGAGATATTTAATGACAAATAAATCAGTGAATTTAGATGTAGAGGTAATAAAAGAAACAGAAGAGCAGTTGGTTGTACGAGCAAATAAACCATTAAAAGAAAATGAATTTAATTTGTTATCGCAATTGGTTAAAAAGCAAGAGGAAGAATCAGGAGTAAAGATTGTTTTACTTCCTCAAAGTGCAGAGTTGGTTAATGTTGAAGAGATTGAGGCTGAGAAGGAAGCATTAGAGAAACTTAAGGCAGAAGTCCAAGCCGAGAAAGAAGCAGCAGAAAAAGCAAAGGCAGAAGTCGAAGCAGAGAGAGAAGCTTTAGAAAAGGCTAAAGCAGAAGCTAAGAAAGAGTCGGCTAAAAAAGATAAGAAAGAGAAAGAAAAAGAAGCTGACAAATAATGGCTAAACATGCAGTACTCAAACAATTCTATGCTTCTGATAATTGGATTAATCTTAGGTTATCACTAATCAATGAACGTGGTAATAAGTGCGCACGTTGTAATGAAATTATTCCAAGGTCAAGAGATATTATTGGTCATCATAAGATTGAACTAACACCTGAAAATGTACATGATCATTCTATTAGTTTGAATCCCGAACTAATAGAAATAATATGTTTTGATTGCCACAACAAAGAGCATAAGCGTTTTGGTTACCAAGGAACTAAAGAAGTGTATTTAGTCTATGGTCCACCAATGAGTGGTAAGTCTACATTTGTTCATCAGAACATGGAGCGTGGTGATATCGTTGTAGACATGGATGCATTGTATGAAGCTGTATCTATGATGCCTACATATGACAAGCCTGATAATCTATTTAGCAATGTAATAGGTATTCACAATCAATTAATCGACAACATACGTACACGCTATGGGAAGTGGCATAACGCTTGGATTGTTGGTGGATATGCTGATAAGTATAAGCGTGATAGATTAGCAGATGATGTAGGAGCAGAGCTTATCTTCTGTAATGTTAGTAAAGAGGACTGCTTGATTAGGTTGGAACAGGATGAAGAGAGAAAGTACAGGAAAGATGAATGGACTAAGTATATTAATAAGTGGTTTGAATCATATACGAAGTGAGGTTGAAGTTATGAAACAACCATTAACAAAACAGGTATGTATGGATAAAGATTGCGGTTGGCAAGAGAAGTCGCATAAGATACGTGATGGTATCAGATGTCCTAAATGTGGTGGACTTGTAATGAGTAGTGTTAAGTCAAATAAAACTGTTGCTATGGGGATTGATTTGGCCAGCAAACCAGATGTAACTGTACAAGCTGCCGTATGGGTGAATCCAACTCATGAAACTTTAGTGGATTTTATAACTGATGTGTCAACAATACCAAAGGAACTTATGTTGCATAAGTAGGGGGAGATATATGATGACTAAACAAAATGAAACAAATAACTCATTGAGTATTAATGTAGATGTAAATACAACTAACCTAACTGCTAAGTTAAAAGTAATATCGAAACACGCAATAGCATTAGCAGAGGAGCTAGAGCAGATGGATGAGATGACTTGTCCAATGTGCAATAATGTTTTACTCGAAGAAAATTATTTTGCTGATGAAGTATTACATTTCTCAAAAGTAGAATGTTCTGAGTGCGGATATTCCAAAACATCCCCCCGGTAACAAAAAAATAAAGAAGCTCTCGGGGACCGAGAGGGGTACACAACTTACACACATGCCTAAAATTTTGAAATTGATTGGAGGTTTTTTGAAACATGTCTAAAAAGGCGATTTTCCAAGCAGAAAAAGAAAAGTTGATTGAAATCTTTCAAGATGTTGAGAATTCCAAACGAAAACTTGTTGAAGGACTAATTGAAGATGCTTGTTTCTTAAAATCCGAAAATCATGAATTAAAAGAGATCCTTAAAGAAACAGGTATGGTAAACATTCATCCATCGAATAAACAACTGCAAAAACCTGTTGAAGCTGCAAGACAATATCTTAAGAATGTAAATAGTTATTCGGTAATCATTAAAACACTTAATGGTGTACTGAATAAAAATATACTTGATGATGATGAAGATGATTTGGGTGAATTTGCATGATTCAAGCGCAAGCACCAAATGTACAGGCGGAACCTTATTCGTATAATGGTACGCATTCTTTTTTACTTGAATACATATTCAAGTGTAAAAATGGAGAAATAACAATAGGTCATGAGTTAATGACCCAATTGGATATGCTAATAGAGCACTTCAACAATCCTGAAATCAAGATTGATTTTGAAGATGGCCATAAGCGGATTAAGTTCATAGAAACAAAGTGTAAACACTTTGAAGCACCGTTTGCTGGTAAACCATTCATACTGGAATTGTTTCAAAAGGCATTTGTTGAAGCCATTTATATTTTTCAAATATATGATGATGAAATTAATAGATGGATTAGATTGCATCAAGATGTGCTATTTCTGGTAGCACGGAAAAATGGGAAAACCCCACTTATCTCAGCTATATGTTTGGCTGAGTTTTTTTGTGGGGAAATTGGGACAAGGATATTATGCAGCAGTAATGATTATGAACAGGCTGATTTAATGTTTCAAGCGATTAATTCCATGCGAGAAGAAAGTAAGTCACTTTCTAAAGTGACTAGGAGCAATATTAAAGGTATCTTCTTTGGAAATCCCAAAAAACCAAAAAAGACTGGTAAGTTCAGTTATAAAAACAAAGGTCAGATTAAGAAGATATCCGCAAAAACAGGTGCTAAAGAAGGTAAGAACATTCGTGTCGGTGCAGTTGATGAAGTGCATGAGTTAAAAGATAATACTTCAATTATGCCTATACGACAAGCAGTTTCTACACAGGATGAGCCTTTATATATTGAATTAACAACAGAAGGTGTCATAAATGAGGGGTATCTTGATGAAAGGCTTCGTGAAGCTAGGAAAGTATTGAATGGTGAACTAGATCGGCCTAGATGGTTAATATGGCTCTACACACAAGATAGTGAAAGGGAAGTTTGGAAAAACGAAGATATGTGGGTTAAGTCTAATCCAGGTCTTGGTGTAATTAAAAAACGAAGCTTTCTCAAAAAAATGGTTGAGGAATCTAAAACAAGTAAATCCATGCGTGTATTTGTAATGTCCAAGGACTTTAATATTAAGCAAAACAACGCAACAGCATGGCTGACAACAGAGGACATTAAGAATGAGGATACCTTTAATTTAGAAGAATTCCGAAATTGTTTTGGCATTGGTGGAGTTGACCTTTCAAAAACAGGTGACTTAACTAGTGCAAGAGTAATCTTGATGAGGAGTGGGGACCCCAAGAAGTACATTGTACAAATGTACTTTATTCCGGAATCGAAAATTAAAAATCTATCAGTAGCTGATAAAAAATTATTCAAAGAATGGATACAAGATGGTTATTTAACTGTCTCACCTGGTAATGAAAACGACTTTAGTCTAGTAACTGCGTGGTTTGTAAAACTATATAAGGAATATGGCATTAGAGTATTTAAAACAGGTTATGATAAATGGTCTGCTGTTTACTGGAGAAAAGAGATGGAGGAATACGGTTTTGATACAGAAAGAGTTGCACAAGATTGGAGTTTATCAGAGCCTATGAAACTAGTTGAGGCTGACTTGAAAAGTAATTTGATAGTCTACAATAATAATCCGATTGATAAATGGTGCTTTGAAAATACTGCATTAAACTTTAATAGCAAGATGGATATGATGCCTAAAAAAGTACAAGGGCAAGACAATAAAAAAATTGATGGTGCAGTAACAACAATTATAGCTTACAAAATATATAGCGATAATCGTTCTGAATTCATGCAGCTTGTTGGGAGGTGATACCTATGAAACAGAAAGTCCTCAATTATTTTAATAATACATTTAAAAAAGTTTTTCTCTATCTTGATGACATTCTTCTTTTCATTGGTATTGCACTAATATCAGTAGGAGTATTTAAAATTTATATTCCAGCAGGATACATTACATTAGGTATTCTCGTTGTTCTATTTGCTTATGTGTATGCCAGAAGTAAAGAAGGTGATCATGGTTGATTCTCAAGAATCTATTTAAAGAGAGTAATTCAAATCAACAGTACCAGCAAGCAAAAATGTTAAATGGATACAGTCCAATATTTTCGCAGTTTGGTCAAAACGTGTATGCCTCTGATGTTGTGCAAATGTGTATTGATGTCATAGCAACTGAATGCAGTAAATTAATACCCAAACACATCCGTAAAAATAGTGAAGGAATGCAATCGACAGTAAACAGTTCTATAAATAGATTATTTAAGTTTTCACCAAATGAGTTAATGACTACTAGAGATTTCTTAGAAAAGATAATTTGGCAACTTTACTTTGATTTTAATTCCTTCATTTACCCAATGTATACAACAAAAGAGGACTCGAGGGGAATGAGTTATCGGGAATATACAGGATTCTATCCTTTGAACCCAACCGTTGTTACATTTTTACAAGACAACAAACAAGATATATTCGTAGAATTACAGTTTGCTAATGGAACAAAGTTCACCTTAGCCTATGCTGATGTCATTCATTTACGGAAAAGGTTTTCTGTGAATGATGTAATGGGTGGTGGTATGGATGGACAACCCGATAATACAGCAATATTAAAAGTCTTGAATATTAACGACTCTGTATTACAGGGATTGGATAAGGCAATTAAAACAAGTCTTTCTGTTAGAGGTATTATTAACATTAATACCATGATGGATGATGAAGCTCAAAAAGCTGAAAGAGCAAAATTTGAAGCGGCTATTGCAAGTGGAAAAACAGGAATCATGGCGTTGGACTTAAAAAATGAATATATAGACATAAAACCTAACCCTAAAATAGTTGATAAAGATGTCCTTGATTTTCTACAAAACAAGATTCTAAATTATTATGGCGTTTCTGTTCCAATCCTTACAGGAGATTATACGGATGAACAGTATCAAGCATTTTATGAAAAGACTTTGGAACCACTAGTGATTAGTTTAGGACAAGCATTCTCAAAGACCATATTTTCTCAAAGAGAGTTAGATGTTGGCAATGAGGTAGTATTCTATCAAAAAGATATGATGTATTTGAGTACATCTGCTAAATTGGACCTGCTGAAAACAGCGGGTGAGCAAGGGTTACTTACAGATAATCAAAAATTAGGAATCCTTGGGTACCCACCAATACCAGATGGAGACAAGCGTACAATATCACTTAATTATATTGATGTTAATCTAGCAAATGCTTACCAAATGAGTAAAAAAGGTAATACAAATGGGGGAGGTAATGAGGTTGAGTAAGGGAAAAGAGTTTCCAAACAAAGAGTTACCCGTAGTTCGTAATTTTGGCTTAATGGATTTACGGGCAGTTGACGATGGTAATTATATTGAAGGACATCCAGCGATTTATGACCAAATGACGACTATTGGCAACTGGTTCAACGAAGTAATTGAACGTGGAGCTTTTGATGGTTGTGACTTTGATGATGTGTTATTTAGTGTTAATCACGATTTAAAGAAAATTCCACTTGCTAGAAGTCGAAGAAATAATGGTAACTCGACTATGCAACTTCAAACTAACGATAAAGGGTTATATATTCGAGCTAGTTTAGATGTTGAGGAAAATAGCGAAGCAAAATCACTATATAGTGCAATAAAAAGAGGAGACATCGATGGGATGTCTTTTATTTTTTATGTAGATGAAGAAAAGTGGGAAGACCTCGATAGTGATATGCCAACAAGGCGCATCCAAAAGATTAAGAAAGTTATTGAAGTAAGTGCGGTCAATTTCCCTGCTTATACAGGGACTGACATAAATGCTCGTGATCAAGCTGTATTGGATAATGCAGCAAAGGCATTGGAAAATGCTAGATCTCAGTTGGATAACTCGAACAGCGAGCTGGAATTATTGCAATTAAGAAATCAAATTCTACTAAAAATGGAGGAAAACTGATATGAAAAAGAAACTACAAGAAATGCTACAAAAGAAAGAAGCACGTAAAAAGGAATTAGGGAAAAAATCTCAGTCAACAGAATCTGTAGAAGAATTAAGAAGCATTAACGCTGAACTAGAAACTCTTAATGCAGAAATCGCTGAACTGCGAAGCATGGTCGATAATTTACCAGACGAAGAAGGAATAGGTGCTGGGGAAGAACGCAATCAGCAAACACCAGAACAGCGAAATACCCCACAAGGACAGGTTAATGTTCTGGGAACATACGGTTTAAATCAAAATCAATCTAATCCAACTGAACAACGTTCAGCAGATCCGTATGATACTCCTGAATATCGTTCTGCATTTATGGATTATGTTACAAATGGTAAGAAGTCCGATACGCTAGAATTCCGAGCTGATGCTACAACAGGAACTGGTGATGTAGGAGCTGTCATTCCAACAACGATTTTAAATAAAATTGTTGAGAAATTAAAGGATTATGGCCGTATTTATTCTCGTATTACAAAAACTTCTATGCAGGGCGGAGTAGAAATACCAATTTCTAGTGCCAAACCAACAGCAACTTGGGTATCTGCAGGAACCATGTCCGATAAACAGAAGAAATCGGTAACGGGTAATATCTCATTTTCTTACCACAAATTGCAATGTCGTGTAGCGGTTGAATTAGTTGCAGGTACGGTGGCAATGCCAGTATTTGAGGATACTGTATCAGACAATATCTATGAAGCTATGATCGTTGCAATTGAGGAAGCTGTGATTAATGGTACTGGCGTAGGTCAACCATTGGGTATTACCAAAGACACCAATGTACCTGCAAACCAAATTGTTGAAGTTTCTGTTGCTGATTTTGGCAAGTATCAGAAGTGGACTGAGCTATACGGGAAAGTCCCTCGTAAATATCGCAGCGGTGCGGTTTTGATCACTGCAGATGCCGACTGGAATAAGTATTTACTAGGAATGGTAGATACAAATGGACAGCCTGTTGCACGTGTGAACTACGGATTGGACGGAACCCAAACAGAGCGATTCATCGGTAAAGAGGTTCTGCCACTAGAAGATTCCCTGCCATCTATTGATGATGCAGCAGCTGGTGAAGTTGTGGCAATTCTTGTTAAGTTACCTGATTACATGCTAAATAGCAATATGCAAATGACATTCAAGCGCTATTTTAACGAGGACACAGACGAATGGATTAGCAAGTCTACTTTAATTGCTGATGGTAAACTTTCTGATCGCAACGGGGTAGTACTTATCAAGAAGGCTGCAGACCCTGCAGTATAAGGTGGTGGTCTAATTGACTACCGAACAGCTTAATAACTTAATTATTGAGTGTAAAAAGGGATTAGGAATTTCCATAGAACCTAATGAGGCAATCGATGGAGTAGTAAAGCAGAAGATTTTGATTATAGTTGCTTACATGAAAGGCTCTGGCGTGAACGATGAAACTATCGCAGAGAATGATTTATCGACAGGTGTTATTGTTCTCGGAGTGACTGATCTATGGAATTTAAATTCAGGGGAAGTTAAGTTTTCCCCTGTTTTTAATACATTACTTACACAATTGGCGGCAGGGTGATCAAATGCGATTCGATAAGCAAATTACTCTAATTAAACAGGAATATGGAGAGGATAACATTGGAAATCCAATACCTGTTGGAGAGCCACTGAAAAGAAAAGTTCTGGCCAAGGAAAAATCAGTTACAAGAAATGAATTTTATTCTGCAGGTAATACAGGATTAAAGCCTGAAATTGTATTCAATATGTTTCGATTTGAATATGAAGGTGATGAATCTATCATATTTCAGAATAAGGAATACAAGGTTATTAGATCTTATGTCATTAATTCAAAAGAAATTGAATTAATATGCGAAAAGGTGATAGGTGATGGCTAATAGTTCTAATATAGCTGATGAAATAACAAAGGCATTAAAAGATTATACATCTGAGGTAAGTGAAGGACTGGAACAATCTAAGTTAGAGGTAGCTAATGAGACAGTTAAGATACTAAAAAGGGATAGCCCTAAAAGCAACAGAAAATCAACGAAGAAGTATGGAAAAGGTTGGGCTAGAAAAAAAGTCAGTACAGCCCAGGTAATCTATAATCGGAATAAACCTTCATTAACTCACCTTTTAGAAAAAGGACATGCTAAAAGAGGTGGGGGAAGAGTACCAGGAAATCCTCACATTAAACCTGCTGAAAAACAAGCAATTGAAAAGTATGTGAAGAAAGTTGAGAAGGTGATTAAAGGATGACCTTGATTGAATTAAACCAACTACTAAAAGCCACTGGATTACCAGTGGCTTATTCTCATTTTAGAAATACTGAATCATTATCACCACCTAGTCCACCTTTTATAACGTATCTCGAATTAGACTCTAATAATTTTTATGCGGATAACAAGACTTATAAACAAGTAAGAAATGTAAATATTGAACTTTATACTAACAAAAAGGATCTAGAAGCGGAGAGTAAAATTGAAAATTTACTAGACTCCAATGACATTCCGTATGAAACAACACCTACAGAATGGATAGAATCCGAAAAGCTATTTCAAAAAATATATGAAATTGGAGTGATATAAAATGGAAAAAATGCTTATTCCATTAGATCTGCAATTCTTTGGAAACAAGGTAAAATTTGGATTAAAAAATGTCCACTTTGCGACATTTTCTAAAGACCCAACTACTGGTGCTATTACTTATGATACACCTATACCAATACCAGGAGCTGTAGAAATTAGTCTAGAGCCACGAGGTGACATGGTTGAATTTTATGCAGATGATATGTTGTATTATTCTGCTCCGAATAATCAGGGATATGACGGAACATTATCTATCGCAAATCTTCCTGAACAATTCGAAATTGATGCTCTAGGTGAAGAAAAAGACGAAACTGATATGGTTTTAACTGAAAAGACAACAGCAAAAGGTAAACCGTTTGCTTTCTTATTCGAATTCGATGGAGATGTTAAGGCAACTCGTCACGTATTATACAATTGCACTGCAAACAGACCTACTGTATCTAGTGCTACAAAAACGAATTCTGTTGAACCAACACCAACAGAATTAACATTTGTTTCTAGCCCACGTGACACAGATTACGTGGTTAAGAGAAAAACAACTGTAACAACCCCTGCAGCGGTTTACGATTCTTGGTATTCAACTGTGTTCGAAAAAACAGCTCCGGCAGTTTAATGAGGTGAACTAATGGAAAAAACAATCACAATAGATGGAAAAGACATTCGATTTAAATCAACTGCAGCGGCACCATTACGATATAAAGCGCAGTTTGGACGAGACTTTTTTGGTGACATACTTAAAATGGCTCCGTTAGCTAACATTAGTAAAAAGGATACAGATAATCTACCGTTAGAATCACTAAAGCACATTGATTTTGATGTGTTTTACAACATCCTTTGGACAATGGCTAAAACAGCAGACAAAAGTATTCCTGAACCAATGGAATGGCTAGATGGATTTGATGAATTTCCGTTAATGGAAATTTTCCCTCAAGTTCAAGATCTGTTATTAAAGAATTTAGGAACTAAAAAAAAATAAAAAATAAAGAATCGGAAGGTGACCCACTCACTACCGATTCTTTTTTCGTTTTTTGTAAGGCTGCTGGTCTTGATCGTCATGATATGGAAGATATGACAATCGGAATGTGCCTTGATTTTATAGAGGAATACAGTCGTCAACGAAATCCTAATGGTACTAATCAAGTCAGAGATGCGAATCAGTCAGACTTTGACAGATTCTAATAAGGTGGTGAGGCAATGGCTAAAGGTATAAAAGGAATAACCATTGAGTTAGATGGAAATACGAAGCCACTTGAAAAAGCACTTTCTGATGTTAATAAGCGTTCAAGAGACCTACAAGGTGAATTGAGATCCGTAGATAGACTGTTAAAGTTTAATCCGGATAATGTAGAATTGCTAGAACAAAAACAAAAGCTTTTAAATGATCAAATAGAAAACACATCTGACAGATTAAATCGGTTAAAGAATGCACAAAAACAAGTAGAACAACAGTTTAAAAGCGGAGAGATAGGCGAAGATCAATTCAGAGCTTTTCAACGTGAAATAATAGCAACAGAAGGACGCTTAGACAACTTTAAAAAACAAGCTAAAAATACGTTTGACCAGATTAATAGTAAGCAAGCTGTTAACAAGGTTAATCAAGTTGGAGATGCATTTAAGCGTGCAAGTAAAAGAGCGAGAGACTTTGGAAAAGAAGCAAAAGATTCATTTTCAGGGTTAGGCGCAGCTAGTGCTGGTGGAGCGGCTGCTTTAGGTGGTCTTGTAGCTGGTACATCAGACTATAACAAGGTACTAGCTAGATTAAGAACTAATGCATCAAATACAAACGCTGACCTATCGATTGTTGAACAAGCATTTAATAACTTAGTAACTGTTACAGGAGAAGCAGATGCAGCAGGAGAAACTATAGCGAATTTACTTGCAACAGGAGTGAAAGATACTCAGTTATTGGACTATGTAAACCAGTTAAACGGTGCATACATTCAATTTAGTGACACATTAAAAACAGAGGGTATTGCAGATGGTATCCAAGAGTCATTTGCAGTTGGTGAAGCTACTGGTCCATTTCTTGAGTTGTTAGAAAGAAGCAGCGTTGATATTGATACGTTTAATTCGAAATTACAAGAGGCGAAATCAGAAGGAACTGGATTAGATTTTATCCTCCAAACATTAAGTGAAAATGGATTTGCAGGCATAGCAGAAAAATACAGAGAGCTAAATCCAGAAATTGCAGACAACGCAGAAGCGAATCAGGAATTAATGAATTCATTAAGTGATTTAGCAATTCTATTTACACCTTTAATCACTAGTCTTACAGATTTTTTGACAAAGGTGATTGATTGGACAAAAGAAAATCCTAAGTTAGCAAAAACAGTTGCTATAGTAATTGGTGTGATTACTGGATTGAGTGCGGTGTTTGCTATCCTCGGTCCTATAATAGCAGGCTTGACTAGTCCAATTGGTCTGGTTGTAGCTGCAATCGGGGCGCTTATTGCTGCAGGTGTATTTCTTTGGAGGAACTGGGATGAGATAAAAGCCAAAGCTTTTGAAATTTGGAATTCAATACTTACATTTTTCTCTGAATTGTTTAATTCCATTATGTCTGTTTTCTCGAATGCTTTAGATTGGATCGATGAAAAGACTAATGGAAAATTCAAATCGGTGACTGATGCAATTCGTAAATATCTAGAAATGGGTAAGAAAATTGTAGGGAATGTAATTGAGTTCTTTAAGAACACATTTAAAAATGGTCTAGATTTTTTAAAGTCTCTTGTCACGCTTGATTTTAAGGGAATGAAAGATGCAATAGGAAATCAGATGTCGAATATAAAAAATACAATTGCGAACATCTGGAACAATGTAATGGATTTTTTCAAAGGAATAGATCTCTTGCAGATTGGTAAAGACATCATCAGAGGCTTGATAAATGGAATAAAAAGTATGGCAAAAGGCGTAATTGATGGAGTGAAGGGTGTCGTTGGAGGAGCGATTGAAGGAGCTAAAAAATTGCTTGGAATTGCTTCACCTTCTAAGGTATTTAAACAATTTGGTGTTTTTGTGGACCAAGGGTTTATAAATGGTATTGAATCGATGACAAATAAAGTTGCAAAGGCAGGACAGGATATGGCTGATTCAGCTATCCCTACAATTTCAAGTATTCCAATTGAGGGTATTGATACTTCTAGTATAAGTACTGATTTATCAGCACAGCAACTACAGAGGAAACAACAAATTACTATACAGCCTGCACCAGTTTACTTAAACGATCAATTAGTTGGAGAAATTATTTTTGATATGATGGACCAAGGTTTCTCGTCACAGATTAGCATGAATGCATACCTAAAGGGTGAACCAGTATGAGAAATTTAATTCATTTATGGGATATAAATGGCGTAAAAATTAACTTATCTAAATATGGACTAATTGGAAGACGTTTGATTGTGCCTTCTCCATCTTATACAACCACAGAAGAAAGTGTTGAAGGACGACCGGGTAGTATAGTTCTTGGTAAACAATTAAATCCACGTCCATTAACTGCTATCTTCATTGTTGAAGCATCGGATTATGCAGATGTTCTATTATTGAGAGATGAACTGTTCAATTTATTTAGAGATAAGTTCTATGTTGGTGAAGTTGATCAACCAGGTAAAAGATGGCTAGTTGAATGCGAAGCTCAATGGGAGTTGGATAGAATAAATATTAATACTAGTTCTATAGAAGTTCCTTTAACAGCTAGGAAAGGGTTGTCGGAATCAGTCGAAACTTCTTTAACTCCATTTGAATGGGATGCCAATATGTGGCAATGGGGAATGGGAATTCCTTATGATGATTATTCATATGAGCACACAACTAACAAATTCAAAATTTATAATGCCGGCACTGAGATTGTAGATCCACGATACATGGAATTAAAGATTACAATTAAAGGGAGCGCAACTGAATACGTGGAGTTAATAAACCTAACTACAGGTGAAACTTACCGGTATAACGGTGTTCTACAAGCAGGCGATACTTTAGTAATAGACAAACTAAGAAGTACCAAGAACAGTCTTTCTGTGTTCCGAGATACAAATAAGAAATTAATAACGCTCGCACCTGGTCCTAATGATTTTGAAATTATAGGGGCATCGGTCGAGCGTATTTCTTTTGACTTTCGATTTTACTATGTATAGGAGGTTGGTGATATGCAGCTACATCGCACAGATACACCATTCAATAGGGATGAACGAAATAAACAAAATGAAAATTGGGAGGCAATTGAACAAGGGTATAACAATGTAGTTGAAACAGTCTCCATTAAAGCATTTAACGAAGTGGTGAATGCAGCGAAGTTAAATTGGCAAAATCCTGTAGACACATACGAAGATATCACACCAACCTATCCTAATCCAGAAGAAGGTTGGGCGGTTATGGCGAGGAAAGATTCTTCTGATTATCCAACTGGACCAGATGATGAAAGACGCGCAGGTACCGTTTGGCGTTATACTGGAACTGAGTGGAAGGCAATACAACAAATAGATCCTACTGTTATTAATGAAGTAGATACACGACTTACCGAACAGTTAGACCAAGCTAAGATTGATGAAAATGGTTTTGTTTACCCTTCCGTAAAAGACCGGCTAGACACAGAACATGAAGAAGTTACCACACAGTTGGCACAGGAAACGAATAATATAGAATCTTCTAGTGTAGTTTTTAAGAAAATGAATACCTCCCCAACATCCACGTTGGGAAATCAATTAACCATTTGTTGTTGGGGAAACTCATTAACTGCTGGAAATGGAGCTAGTGAAGGTGGAGATTGGCCAACTAGATTAAAAGAATATCTAAATCAAATCTCCCGTTCAGGTCAAACAATAAATATCATAAATCGTGGTGTTGGTGGAGACAACACAAAAATGAGCGATGAAAGATGGCCAACACCAAGCGGTGCAGATATAACTATCTTATTTTTAGGTACTAACGATTACGATCATGTAAGATCAATGGAAGAATTTACGTATCACTACGAGAACATTATGAAAAGAGAACTGAATAATGGTACGAGCTTAGTTCTTGTAACTGCACCTCAATGGGGTTCAAAGGATTGGATGGTTAAACCATCCAATGGCTCACTGCAAGATTACAATGAAGTAATAAAGGGCTTAGGCAGAAAATATAATGCGCCAGTTTTAGATTTATTCGCTGAGACAAGAAACCTAGATGCATCAGCTTATAAAGACGGAGAGGGAGTACCAAAGATACACTACAATGACGTTGGTTATCAAATGGTTTCCCAAAAAATTGCAGCTATGATTGGTTTTCAAGCTCCGACAACTATAAACCCATTAAAGAATGGTGGTTTTCTAGGTGTAAGACCTGCTGTTGACGGTATTAAATTTCAAGGTAATTACTATTATCTTGACGATCAGGTAAGATATCCTACTCCAGGAGAAACAAATGTAGGTAGAGGATTAGGGGTTCAAACTGCTGACACGGAGTTGGTGTTTTATTATGGTGTCTATGTTGAAGAAGATAACCTTGCGATAATCCCGTCATTTAAATTTACTGCAATCGATGGGACTGAAAAATTAGAGGTATCAATTAACAATAATAGCATGCCAATAAACTACAATAACTCTTTAATGTATTATACCGATGTTACCAGAGGATACCCAACTTCACGATTAAATCTAACAAATGCAAATTTTCCTAATGGGTTTGCCTTGCCGAATGTAACTCAAAACTTCTATAAATCACCAGCAAATGCAAAATACTTGATTTTCCCTACAAAGGGATACTACACAATAAAAGTATCCATGAAATATTGTGAGTTTCATGGATTCGATTTAGTGTCAGCAAATACAATGATGTTAATGCGATCAAGAACAGATACAGGTTGGGTTCCTTTTACCGTGCAAAATGGTGCTGTCAAACAAGGGAGTGCCTCTTTAGAAAATGTATATAGGATTGAAAGAAGAGGTAATCTAAACGAAGTTACGGTGAGATTGAATTTAACAGGGGTTCAAGTAGGTGTGACATTTGCTCAATTACCAAGTAACGTAGCAGATGGAATTGTTAAACATTTTTGGCTGAATGATAGTAACAAGCCTATCCGTGTTGCTGTGGGGGCTACAGGTGCAATAGCTACAGGCGCAACACCTACATCTACCTTAATTGGAGAATTTAGTTATAAGATTTAATGGTAAATGGAGTTAACAGTGCGGTAATAGACACTCTTGTTAGGGTGTCTATTTTAGATTAAGTCGAAAGAGGTGAAATCTTGATAATCGTTAAAGATTTGCTGCAAAATGAAGAGGCATTAACAGACTTTAATGAATTTACAAGGGTTCGAAAAGTGAATGGTGAAAAAACTGTATCCATGACTGTCATTCCGTCTGGTAATAATGAGTATTCTTATCCGATGGTTGAAGAGGAATCGACAGTTATTCATGACGACGAAGAATATATTATTAAGAAGATGTCAGAGAGGTCTGTTGGTAAAAGAACTATAAAGCGTATTGATGCAGTGCATAAATTCTATGTCGACCTAATTAATAAGCAGCAATCAAAAATTCACAACGGATCGATTACCTTTAATAACTATATGAACCTTGTCTTTGATGGTACCGGCTATTCTTTTTTAGCAGAGGATGCATTCGGTGCAGAGGAATTTGAGAATCTTGGGAATGATACTAGGCTTGCGCTTCTTGCAAAGGGATTAGAGCGTTTTGAAGCTGAATTAGAACTTGTAGGTACTCAAGTTAGGTTTAAGAAACGTATTGGCAATGACACAGACTTCCAATTCCGTTATGGCCATAATATCAAAACAATCGAAAGAAGCGTGGACACTACCAATCTAACAACTATCATTCATGGTAAGTGGAAAGATGGAACTGAATTAACCTACCGAAGTCCTAACGCTGATATATTTGGTGAAATTGAAGCGCCATTATTTACAGATGAACGTTTTAAATCCAAATCAACAAGACTTGAAGCAATGAAGAAGAGTTTAAATGATACACCGGAGTTTTCCATTATAATTGACTTTGCTGATTTACGTGCTGCAGGATACCCTTATACAGTGCCGAATGAAGGAGATAGCGTATTTGTCATCTATGAACCTATGAATGATTTACTAATTGAAACACGTATCCTCGAAATCAATGAGAAGTTCGATGCTAACTTAAAACCTATTAAAACAACTGTCACCCTTGCAAATTATAAAAAGACCTTTGCTGGAACGATGTTTAATAACGTTCAGAAGCAACTACGCAAGATAACTAACGATGATGGCATGATTAAGTATGATGTCCTCGATGAAGCTGTCAGAATTGCAACAGAAGCATTGCAAAGTGCTCAAACAGAACTAATCTTTGACAATGGAATAATTGCTCGAGACAAAAACGATCCTAACAAGATCGTTTTATTTAATTCTGCTGGTATTGGTATTAGTGAAGATGGTGGTCAAACTTTTAATACTGCTATGACGGGTGAAGGTGTAGTAGCTGATGTCATAACTGCAGGTATTCTACGAGGTATTGTTATTCAAGGTGTTGAAATCAATGGTTCAGAATTTAATACCATAGGTTCTTCTAGCGATGTAATAAGAATTGTAGATGGAACATTGGTATCAAAATCAGGTGATGACCAAACAACTTTGAACAGTGGTACATTTGAAATCAAAACGAAATATAGTAATGGTTATGGTAGATTACTAATTTCACCACAGGGTTTTCAGTTTTTTGCTGGTGAAACAGAAGACTCAATTAATCGTTATTTAGGAAATTTTACTTTTGCTATTGGTCCTAATTATTCGGACTGGGTAACAAAAATATTCAGTACTGGAGAAATATCTACGAATGACAATATGTATGCAAATGATTTTATTACTAATTCAACTGAAGACATTAAACAAGATATTGAGAAATGGGAAGAAAACATTTTAGAAGTGATAAAAAATGCAGACTTATGCAAATATCGGTTAAGGGCAGATGTTGAAAAAGGTATTGACCATTGGAAGTATGGGTTTGTATTAGGCCAAAAATTTAATACGCCAGGACACGTTTTATCGGATAGTGGCAGTGCTATTGCGCAATATTCCATGAACAGCTTATCTATTAAAGGGATTAAAGATTTAATAACCGAGAATGAACAAAGAAAAGTAGAAAATGAGCAATTGAAATCTAAAATAGCAGAGTTAAAAACTTTAGTAAGTGAATTAACCAATAGAATCGTAGCAATAGAAAACGCCAAATAAGGCGTGTTTTTTTATGGTTAAGAAGGTGCTAATAGAATTGAATATATTAATGTGTTCTAGAGAAAATAAGGGGTAAATAGTTAAGGGAAGTGCTTATTATGGATCAAAATCAAGAGGTTTTGCTTGCAGAAATAAGAGAACAAGCCAGGAGGACTTACGAATTAGGACTTGATTATTGGAAAGAATATTCAAGCATTAACGACCTTCAGTTCTGGATTATTGTATTGATGGTAATTGTTCCGTTAGTAATATTGCTAATTAAAATTGATACTAAAGATACATTATTATTGGCTTTTTACGGATTGAATTACCATGTTTGGTTTGCTTATACTAATTCTGCAGGTATTAAAATGGGTTTATGGGAATATCCCTTTGAATTATTACCTATATTACCTAGTTTTGCATTAGATGCATCTCTAGTACCTGTTTGTTATATGTTGGTTTATCAATGGACACTTAATCATAAGAAAAGCTTCTATTTCTATTCCACTCTATTATCAGGGATATTGGCGTTTGTTTTTAAACCTATTCTAGTCTACTTTAATTTTTTTCGAATGTTTGATGGGATAAACTATCTTCATTTATTTTTGTTTTACATTGGCTTTTTCCTAGTCTCGAAGGGAGTGACGAATATATTCTTGAAAATACAGAAGAAGTAGCGTAAAGCTATATACTATTACTTAAAAACTAAATATTTTCAGTGTAAAAGGCACTCAATTTATAAGGAGTGTCTTTTTTATGTCTAAATTTCGGAGGTAAACATGACATTACAAGAACTAACTTATCTAATTACGGTGATTTCATTTCTGGGTGGAATCGCTATTTTTTTGTTCAAAAAGATTGTTATCGAACCATTACAGAAATCAATCAATTTACTTAATGACACTTTGAAAGGGTTCAAACTTAGTACAGATAAAGAGCTAGAACTTCACGAAAAGGAAATTGATTACCTTAAAGAAAAAACAACCAGGCATGACGAACAAATAAAAACATTATTCTCGAAGGGAGGTGAGTAGTTATGAAAATTAACTGGAAAGTAAGGTTTTCAAAGAACAATGTATTATTTGTGCTGAGATTTGCAGCTGCATTGTTAGTTCCTGTATTGGGGTATTTAGGTTTACAGTTTGAAGATATTACGTCATGGAATAAAGTCGGGGATATATTGCTTCAATTTATTTCTAACCCATACCTGATTGGACTGACAATTTTTAATGCATTCAACATCCTCCCAGATCCTACAACATCAGGACTGTCAGACAGTAAAAATGCATTAACGTATATAAAACCTAGAAAGGATGTTGCGTAATGAACATCAAGGGGATTGATATATCCAAACACCAAGGAAGGATAAACTGGGATAAAGTGAAGGCTGATGGTGTTCAATTTGCTATGATTCGAATGGGTTATGGATTAGCATATGAAGATGAATACTTTGAACGTAATGTAAAAGAATGTGAACGAGTCGGTATTCCTTGGGGCGCATACCTTTATTCGTATGCACTAAATGTTGAACAAGCAAAACAAGAAGCTGTATTTGCACTTAAGTTGCTAAAGGGTAAGAATCCCACTTATCCAATTGCTTTTGATATGGAAGATGCCGATCAATATAAAAAGAAACATGGAATGCCTAGTAATGCTGTATTAGTTGATATGTGTCATGCTTTTTTAGATGTTGTAGAAAATTCTGGTTATTATGTTTCTCTATATGCTAGTTTGCATTGGTTGAATACTAAATTAAACAGCTCTAAATTAAATCGTTTTGATAAGTGGGTTGCGCAATGGTCGGACAAGTGTACGTATAAAGGTAGCTTCCAAATGTGGCAGTATACAAGTTCTGGGAGTGTAGATGGTATTTCTGGAAGAGTAGACATGAACTATGCCTATCGTGATTTTCCAAGCCATTACAACCCTAAAAAAGAGGAAAAGCCAAAAGAACAGCCGAAAGATAAAGTACAACATGTTTCAAATCAGGTAAAGTCTCATGTAGTAAAAGCTGGAGATAACCTAACTAAAATAGCCAATAAATATGGCACAACTGTTGCTGTGTTAGTTCAGTTGAATAATATCAAAAACAAAGACCTAATTTACCCAGGACAAAAAATTAAATTGCCTAATGGATCCGCATCAAAAACTAGTAAGAAGTATCATACTGTAGAACGTGGTGATACCGTTTCAGCATTAGCTAATAAATATGGTTCAGCATGGTCACAAATAAAGTCATGGAATAAATTAGATAGTAACTATACAATTTATCCAGGACAAAAATTGCGAGTGAAATAAGAAAGTATAAAGTTTAAAAATCTCATTCTATTAATCGAATTATTTAAAAAAGCCCAGCTGCGGAAACAGTTGGGCTTTTTTTATGTTACTTATCATATGGTCGGTATTTTTCTTGGAGAGACTTAGCTGCTTGTTTTCTTTCTTCAACATCTTCACGTAAAAACAACTTATCTCTACTTACTTCTTTTATTGGATTTAACTTACCTCTTTTTACAAGTGAATATAAGCTTTGTCGCGTGATATCAAGAGCTTCAATAACTTCTGATGTTGTCATTACTTCATTTTGTACTGCAACAATAAAATCATCTTTAGTTTTTGAAGTATATCTCATAATTATTTGCTCCTTTTATTTGGAAGTAAAAGCTTTATGATGAATATTAAAAACCAAAGAATTGACACCGAGAAACCAATCCAACTTAATACACTCATATTACTAAAATCTAATTCAACTAGATAAGCAGCTAAAATAATGAACACCAGAAAGTCTGTTGTGGATATTCTTTTCATAATTTTATGGAGAATGTGGTATAATATTATTGGGAAGGGGAGTTGTTCTCCCCTATTGTCTTAGTCCTTATCCTTGCCGGTTATTCTATCGTATATATCAAGTAGTGCCTTGATACTTGCGATTATTCCAGCAATGATGAGGACTATATTTCTTACATCCTCCATTTTTTCACCTCCTTTTCTATATCTTTATTATACAACATCTACTAACTATAGTCAACAGATATTTGGTATTTTTTTCTACTTTTTTATATGAAAAAACCAACCTATTTTGGTTGGTTTAATCTTTCCATATTCTATCCTTACGTTCAAACCCTCTAGCTTTATCGCCATATAAATAATCACTCATTAATTGACTGGTGAATGCTTTTAATTCCTCTGTGGAATACTCTAACAGCTCATTATTCATCGTGTATTTACCATTTTTCAACCGTTTCACATCTATACGATACCTCGAATGTAATTCATCCTTCAACTTATAAAAGTCTTCTTGCATCCGTTCGATAATGGATTCCAACATATCTTGATACAGATTTCCTAATTTAACTTTTTTGAAGTTCTCAAGATCTTGCTTAAATACCTTTATAGCCATTGGCATTGCTATGTACTTGGATAACATCTCTTGACTCAATAATAACACCTCACTTAAGTGGTTAAACAACGACTATTTATAATATCGCAGCTTATGTATATTTGAAATATAATAATTATAATTTATATCTTGAATAGAAACAAGTGTTCGTATATAATTAATGCAAACAAGTGTTCTTAAAGGTGGTATTTTTCGTGAAGGGATTAATGGCGCGATCAATTGAAAGCAAAGAAAAAATTGTCATCTTTTATATTGATAGAAATAATAATATTACTCAACGTTATATCCGCATTATTAGTTTTGATGAGGAAACTGTTATAGCATTTTGTTTCTGGCGCAAGAAGATAAGAAATTTTAAAATGAAAAATATTCTATCTGCGGGACCAATTAAAAATAGAATGGGTGCATAAGTAAATATAGCTAATCCTAAAAGCAGATTATCTCTGCTTTTTTTATGACCAAATACATATCATATTACTATATAATATAGTCATATGACCCAAAAACAATCGGAGGGATAATATGTTAAATCAGCAGCGGTCAGAACTAACAAAGTACAATGATTATAAATATATCGTATATGCTCGTGTTTCCAGCGGAAAAGACAGTCAAAAAGACTCTGTACCCAACCAAATTGATATTTGTCGTTATTGGTTGGAACAAAATAATTTCGAATGGGAGGATGATTCAGTACTAATTGATGAAGATAAATCAGGAACTCTATTTATAGAACGGGAAGCAATGCAATTAATTTTGGAAAAAGCAAGAAATAGAGAAATTAAAATGGTAGCTTTTAAGTCTATTCACCGATTAGCAAGGGATCTTAAAGATGCGCTAGAAATCAAGGAAGTATTACTTGGGCATGGGGTGAGGGTAGTTACTATTGAAGAAGGCTACGATAGTCAAGTTGAAGGTAAAAATGATATGAAGTTCGAAATGTATTCTATGTTTGCAGCACAACTACCTAAAACTATTTCTGTATCAATTAGTTCCGCATTAGCTGCTAAAGTTCGCAGGGGGGAACATATTGGAAAGGTACCTTATGGCTATGAAAGAATTGACAAGAAATTAGTTGTTAAGGCAGATGAAGCTGAAATCATTAGAAAAATATACAATTGGTATAATGAAGGATATGGATTTAAAGCAATCACTAATATGTTAAACGAAGGATTGGAAAGTGGAGAATTCTTGCCCCCAAGAAGTAAAGGGAAATGGCAAGTAACCACTATTCAACGTATTATTAAAAATCCAACATTTTGTGGAATATTAATTTTAAATCAGTATACAACAATAAAAGTTGATGGAAGAAAAAAACAAATTCGAAACCCCGAAGAAAAATGGACAATTTTCGAAGACCATCATCCTGGTATTGTTTCTAGAGATGTTTGGGAAAAGGCAAATAGTAAACCTGTAATTAATAAAAAGAAGAAAATATCTCCTTGGAATGAATTTAGAGGGTTATTGAAATGTGGGAACTGTGGTTCTAATATGGTTATTATGCAATCATGGAGAAAAAAGAAAGATGGAACTAAGACAAGATGGAGATATTTAAAGTGTAGCGCATATAGACGAGGTGGTACTAGCATGTGCCAAAATCATGTACCAATTACCTATGAAGATTTTAGAGAGTTTTTAGTAGGCATATTAAAGGAAAAAGGCGAGGAAATGGTATTTGATTTTAATAATGTTTATGGCACCCACAAGAAGCAGCAGATTCTCAAGTTAGAGAAGTCCATTGAAGAATACCAGAATAAAAGTAAGGAACTACTAGATATACGTCTTAATAGGTTAATTGACAATAATGAATTTGAAGAAAAACGCGCTGAACTAGATAAGTTGATTAAAAGTGCCCAAGATAAATTGTTTATATATAATAAGGAAGAAATTAGTAATAAGACGGTGAAGAATGTCAAAGAGGCGTTTGATGAGATTGATAGAAAAGACCAAGACATTTTCCATGCACTACAAGTAATCATTGATTATATCACTATACATATAGATGGCAAAATTGACATTCATTATAACTTTGATATAAACAAATAATATTTTTTTGCGATTTGCTCGCTAATGGTATGCATAGCATTTGAAATGTGATTACGGACAGTTTTTTCAGATATAAACAATTCCTGGGCAATTTCTTTTGTTGTTTTGTCTTGAACTAAGAGCTCGAATACTTCCTTCTCTCGTTTAGTTAATAATTGCTTCGGCTTGTAGTCGTTGTCCTTCAAATGTTAACCCCTCCTTGCTGTCATAGAGCTGCAGTATGGAGGGCAATTATTTAGTCACTAATAGCTTATGTGATGGATATTAAACGGTGCGCACATTTATCCATAGAAAAAAATATATTAATATACACCCTTTTCACTATGAAAATGTCTCTTTTTTTAAATAAACGATAAGTTTTTCGAGCTTTTATGATAAAATATGACTATACTTATGGAAGTTCGGGAGGTTAAAACTTGGATAAAAACCACATCTCTTCAGATGCGATTGCAAAATTAGAAAAGAAACTCCGACATATATCGGGAGGAATAAAACAAAATGGAAGAAAGATATTAAATAACTATCCGATAACAAACCCACAATTTATAGCGCTTCAATGGCTACAAGAAGAAGGCGATCTTACGATTGGAGAGTTGTCTGCTAAAAATGGGTTAGCATTCAGCACGACAACCGATTTAGTTGATCGGATGGAGAAAAACGGACTTGTTGAAAGAATTCGTGATACGAATGATCGTCGAGTCGTTCGTATTCATGTTCTAGAAAAGGGTAAAAGAATCATTAAGGAAGTAATAAAAAAACGTCAAGATTATTTAGGGGAAGTATTAGAAACCTTTTCTGAAGAACAAACATCAACGTTAATTGAATTATTGGATTTACTATATAATCAGATGAAAACTGTTAATGAAAAATAATAACACCATAGAAGAGGCGGTATTTTTGAATAAACCAATTGGTGTCATTGACTCAGGTGTCGGTGGCTTAACTGTTGTACATGAATTAATGAGGCAATTGCCTAAGGAAAGACTTGTGTATCTTGGAGATACATTGCGTTGTCCTTATGGACCAAGAACTGCTGAAGAAGTTAGAAGATTTACGTGGGAAATGGTTGATTTTTTACTAACGAAAAATATTAAGCTGTTAGTTGTTGCGTGTAACACAGCAACTGCGTACACGTTAGCTGAACTTCAAGAGAAGCTTTCGATTCCTGTGATTGGAGTAATACAACCAGGAGCAAGAGCAGCGATTAAGTTTACAACCAATAATCATGTTGGGATTATTGGTACAGAAGGAACGATTCGTAGTAATGCTTATTTAGATGCTCTTCACACCATCAAGTCTGATATTGATGTATATGCACTTGCATGCCCAGCTTTTGTTCCGATGGTGGAGAAAGGAATTCTTTCTGGTGATTATGCGTTAGATATTATTGCTCAAACACTTCTTCCACTAAAACAGTTTAGTAACATGGATACGTTAATCTTAGGATGCACGCATTATCCATTATTAAAAGATGTCATTCAGGAGGTAGTGGGATCGCAGGTTACGCTAATCTCATCTAGTGAAGAAACGGCTAGAGAAACAAGTACTATATTAGAGCTACAACAGATGCTAAATGAAGAAAATGAACAGTGCAACCACCAGTTTTATACAACTGGAGATGTTGAAATATTTACTTCTCTAACAAATCGAATATTTAATAGTTCAATCGATAATCTTAAGTCCGTGTCGATTGAAAAGGTCGTTATATAAATCGAGATTCTGATATTCATCAGGATTTCGGTTTTTTTTATACTTAAAATTCTTTTCATCTGGTCTAAATTTTGGGATAGGCTCGTATACATAAAAGTACAAACCATCGTAGGAGGGAATGACATGAGAAAGCGACTATTACTAACGCTTTTCGCAACATTTTGTACATTAGTTCTATTAACTGGATGTTTCCAAGGAGAACAATCATCACCCGATATGGATCCGCCTCAAAATGCACAAGCGGTTGATAATGCACAGGAGCAAACGACAGACACAGAATCGGAAGGAAATGAATCCGATACGGAAACTGCTGGTACAGAAGACACCGTTCAGCGCCAATTATTTTTACTTGATTCAAATGGATTAGTAGCACCCCAGACGGTTGACCTTCCGGTGCCAGACTCAAAAGAAGTCGCATCACAGGTTCTAGAATACTTAGTGAAGGACGGACCAGTTACATCGCTATTACCAAATGGTTTCCAAGCGGTACTTCCAGCTGGCACAGAGGTTCTTGGGTTAAGTATTGAAGAAGGAACAATGGTTGTTGATTTATCAGAAGAATTTAAAGAGTATGCCGCAGAAGATGAAGTACGAATCCTAGAGGCGATGACATTTACGTTGACACAATTTGATAGTGTCGAGCGTGTAAAGCTTCGAATAGAGGGAGAAGCTCAAGAAGCAATGCCGGTAAATGGTACACCAATTGCTAATGGATATTCACGAGCAAACGGAATTAATATTATTCAATCTGATACAGTTGACTTGATTAATAGTGAAGCCGTTACCATGTTTTTCCCAGCTGAACATGATGAAAACCGTTATTTTGTTCCAGTTACAAAATATGTAGAGGTAGAAAACGGTGATGTTCATAAGGCTATTGTAGAAGCATTAATTGAAGGTCCAACTTACGAAACAAATTTAATGCAAGTGTTTAATGACCAAACTGCATTACTTGACACACCGAAGCTGGATAGTGGCATTCTACAGCTAGTGTTCAACCAAGATATATTAAAAGGTGATGCGAAGAATGCAGTGATTGCAGATGAAGTAATGGAAACCTTGGTTCGTACATTAACAGAGCAAGGTGGTATTGAAGCTGTTAATGTCAAGGTAGAAAATGTAGAGCAAATTGCCAATGAAAGCGGCGAAGTATATACGGAACCTGTCACTAGAGATTTCTTTATTCCATCTGAAAAATTGTAATAGATGCATGTATAGAGGGACTATAATATAGTTCCTCTTTTTTCTATGAGGTTAGAAGAGCATCAATTGAAATAAGGTGATTCTTTTGTGTAAAATATGATAAGCTAAACGGAGACAAGGAGGAGTTATAATGAGAACTGATCAACGAAATACAAACAGCTTACGACCTATTACGATTACTACTAATTTCATCAAGCATCCTGAAGGCTCTGTTCTAATACAAGTAGGAGAAACAAAAGTAATTTGTAACGCAACGATAGAAGACAGGGTTCCTCCTTTTATGCGTGGCCAAGGAAAAGGCTGGATAACGGCAGAATATGCGATGTTACCAAGAGCAACTCAAGAAAGAAACATTAGAGAATCCTCAAAAGGGAAAGTCACAGGACGTACAATGGAAATCCAGCGGCTAATTGGGCGGGCATTACGTTCTGTAGTAGATTTAGAAAAAATTGGTGAAAGAACCGTTTGGATTGATTGTGATGTCATTCAAGCCGATGGAGGAACACGGACAGCTTCTATAACTGGTGCTTTTGTCGCGATGGTGTTGGCATTTGGAAAGCTTCTGGATTCGAATACGTTAAAAAAGATGCCTGTTACGGATTTCTTAGCAGCAACTTCAGTCGGGATCCTACCTGATGGAACTGGAATATTGGACCTGAACTATGAAGAAGATTCAAAAGCAAATGTCGATATGAATGTCGTCATGACAGGTTCAGGTGAGTTTGTAGAAATACAAGGTACTGGTGAAGAAGCAACGTTTTCAATGGACCAATTACATATTTTATTAGAGCTTGCAAATGAAGGGTTAAGTGAAATATTTGAAATGCAAAAGAACGCATTAGAAAAGTTAGCTTCTCGAATTGGCGAGACAATGGAAGATAAAGGTGACAGCAAATGAAGGAAATACTAATTGCAACAAAGAATGCAGGAAAAGCAAAAGAATTTAAGGTGTTATTTGAACGATATGGTATACACGCTAAATCTTTGTTAGACTTGGCTGAAGAAGTTCCTGATATTGAAGAAACCGGAGTAACCTTTGAAGAAAATGCAGCATTAAAATCAGAAGGAATCGAAAAACTGTTACATATATCGGTGATGGCAGATGATTCTGGACTGGAAATTGATGCGTTGGATGGTCGACCAGGAATTTACTCTGCTCGTTATGCTGGTGAGCCGAAGGATGATAAGAAAAACATTCAAAAAGTATTACAGGAATTGGCAGATGTTCCTAAGGAAAAACGTACTGCTCGATTCGTTTGTGTTTTGTCAGTAACGATTCCTGGACAACCAACTCTCTTTAAAAAGGGCTATTGTGAGGGGGCTATTGCCTTTGAAGCGAAAGGAGAAAACGGGTTTGGGTATGATCCTATCTTTATTCCAAATGGTTACAGTACAACAATGGCAGAATTAATGCCAGAAGAAAAAAATAAGATAAGTCATCGGAGAAATGCTATGATTCAATTAGAGGATTGGATCAAAAATCAATAATTTCTGGAGAGGATTATCATGACAAGTGTTGTAATCTTAAGTGATAGCCATGGTCTTAGAGAGGAAATCTTAGAAATACGAGCTCGCCATCAGGCGGATTATGCTATTCATTGCGGTGATTCGGAATTAGAAGAAAATGCAAAAGAGCTGGAAGATGTTATTACCGTAGCAGGTAATTGTGATTTTACCTCCAGCTTTCCGACCGAACAAAAGAAAACAATTGATGGAGTAACTTTTTTTATTGTTCATGGTCATCTTCATCAAGTAAAAATGAATCTATTGAATTTGACATATCGTGCAGATGAAGTTAATGCAAGTATCGTTTGCTTTGGACATACTCATATTGCAGGTGCAGAAAAGGTTGGACAGAAGCTTTTTATTAACCCTGGAAGTATACTTCTACCTAGAATGAGACCTGAAAAAACCTACACAGTTTTAAGCTGGCAAGCGATTAATTCAATTGAAGTAAATTATTTTACTTTAACTGGCGATAGAGTCGATGGACTTTCCTTTGTAACATCGATTAACTAGTGTGATAGAGGATGCTTCTCTCATTTTCTATGAAGAGGCATCCTTATCCATAAAAGTTTTCGGTAAATTAGAACATTAATAAAGGTGTTGACATTAAAAACTAAAATACATATAATAATTCTTGTGACCAAAAATGAGATTTGCATTTTACACATGCGGGTGTAGTTTAATGGTAAAACTCCAGCCTTCCAAGCTGATGTCGAGGGTTCGATTCCCTTCACCCGCTCCATACATATGTCCCAGTAGCTCAGCAGGATAGAGCAACAGCCTTCTAAGCTGTGGGTCGGGAGTTCGAATCTCTCCTGGGACGCTACGTAAAGAAACCTATAGCCTAGGTTTCTTTTTTACTATATGGATAACTGTATCCTTTTGCGTCAATCGTTTAAACTAGATAAAAAGGAGGGAAGCCATGCAAAATGGAGATGAGAACGTAATCCTTTTTCCAAAATGGGAAACCTCGCTAAAGGATGAGAGCTTAAAGGATTTGCAGGAAAAACGCTATGGAGATGCACTTGAAAAAATGGATGCATTATTACGCTTTAATGTTCAAAATCATGAAATTCTTACTGGTAAAATTATTTGTTTAGTGGAATTGGGTCGATATGAAGACGCTGAAGCGCAGTGTGAAGAAGTTCTCCGAAATAAAGATGAACACTACTATCATTACCTTCATCTTTATTTGACAATACTATTTCATACGAGTAAATATAGCCTGTTAATGGAATTGATTGAAGATGAACTTAATTCTGATGCGTTGCCACCTGTATTACGTGAGCAGTTTCTTCAGTTATACGATATGAGTGAGAAGTTAGATTCCGATATTAAGGTGGATAAGTCATCCAAATACATTGATGAGCTATTAGCAGCTGTCTCACAGTCAAATCATGTGAAGCAATGGCAAATTCTAACGAAATTACGTACGATGAAGGTAGAGCCGGATAGAAAAGTAGTTCAATTATTAACGAATCCGGAGGTTCATCCAGTGATAAATACCGCAATATTTCATTGGCTTCAGGAATTGCAGTATTTGGATGAAATTGTGGTGCATAAAATGGGCTTGCAAATGCACGTAAAACCATTGGAAGTACCAAACATCACCGATCATCAAACATATCATATGACGATGAATTATTTAAAAGAGTTAGAGCAACAAAATCCAACTATGTATCAATTCTTAGAACAATTACTTTATCGGTTTAGTTTTGTTCGCTATCCAATCTTTCCAGTCCAGGAGGAAACGGAGTTTATAGCTAAGGCTTTAATTCAGTTTAGTAACCAGTTAGTTGATGAGAACTATGCCCCAGATGAAGTAGAGAAAGTTAAAATGTACTTAGAACAAATCATACATTTTGAACAACTATATTTATCTATCATAGAGGATTAAGATTCTCTTATTGCTTGAAGTACATAACAATTATGATATAATAAGATGGTTGCAAATTTGAGAGAAGTATTTAGAATAAGTACTTAAAACCAAAAATTGAATCTAATTAATGAAACTAAGTAGTTAATGGAAATAATAGATTTTGGAGGGAAAATTATGTCAGCAAAATGGGAAAAAAAAGAAGGTAATGAAGGAGTATTAACATTTGAGGTTTCAGCAGAGGAATTTGAAGTTGCTTTAGACAAAGCTTTTGCAAAAGTTGTGAAAACTGTACAAATTCCTGGATTTAGAAAAGGGAAAATTCCTCGTCCGATATTTGAAAAACGTTTTGGTGTTGAAGCATTGTATCAAGATGCTGTAGACATTGTGCTTCCAGATGCATATGTAAAAGCAATCGATGACGCTGGTATTGATCCAATAGATCAACCTGATGTTGATATTGAACAAATTGAAAGAGGTCAAACATTAGTATTCACTGCTACTGTTACTGTAAAACCAGAGGTTAAACTTGGGGATTACAAAGGCCTTGAAGTAGAAGAATTAGATGCTAGCGTTACAGATGAAGATGTTGAAAATGAATTGCAACAACTTAGAGATCGTCATGCTGAATTAGTAGTAAAAGAAGAAGGTGCTGTTGAAGAAGGCGATACAGTTGTTATGGATTTCGAAGGATTCCTTGACGGAGAAGCGTTTGATGGTGGAAAAGGTGAGAACCATTCACTAGAAATTGGATCTGGTCAATTTATTCCTGGATTTGAAGAGCAATTAGTGGGTAAGGAAGCTGGAGTTGAAACAGATATTCAAGTTACATTCCCAGAAGATTACCATGCTGAGGAACTTGCTGGTAAAGAAGCAACTTTTAAAGTAACAATTCATGAAATTAAATCAAAAGAACTTCCAGAGCTTGACGATGAATTTGCAAAAGACGTTGATGAGGAAGTAGAAACATTAGAAGAATTGAAAAACAAAAAACGTGAGCAACTTGAAGCTGACAAGAAGCAAAGTGCTGAAAATGCAAAACGTGAAGAATTAATTAATAAAGCATCTGATAATGCTGAAGTTGAAGTTCCAGATGTGATGGTTAAATCAGAGCTTGATCGTATGATGCGTGAATTTGAACAACGTTTACAAATGCAAGGCATGACACTAGATCTTTACTATCAATTCTCTGGTCAAGATGAAGCTGCATTAAAAGAGCAAATGAGTGAAGATGCAAGTAAACGTGTTAAAACGAACCTTACATTAGAGGCTATTGTAAAAGCAGAAAATCTTGACGTGTCTGAAGAAGATGTAACTGCTGAATTAGAAAATATGGCTAGCATGTATGGTACAGATATTGAGCAACTAAAACAAATGCTTGGCGGAAGCGCTGATGCATTAAAAGAAGACTTATTGTTCCGTAAAGCAATTGATTTCTTAGTGGAAAATAGTAAGACTGTTGCATAATCTGGCTAAATAATGGATACAATGTACAATAAAAAACAAGGTGCGAAGTTTCGTGCCTTGTTTTTTTACCTAGATAAGGGTTTTGTTTAGTAATTTTCATGAATATTTAGTATCATAGAATTCAAGGACTTACAGAATAAATATCAATTTTATTATGGATTGTGACATATACTAAAATTGATTAATAAAATACAAACAAGCAGAGTAGGTAATCAGTGCAATCGTTAATGGAAAGCCAAATAATTGTTTTAGAAGACTTACAATCAACACTTAAAGTATATTATTTTGTTTTCTAAATTTGTTCTGATATGATATCTATTATAACTGTAATGTTTATTTCCAGTGTTTATCGATTGAAACTTTAGGGGTGAAATGTAATGTTTAAGTTTAATGAAGAAAAAGGGCAGCTAAAATGTTCATTTTGTGGAAAAAGCCAAGAGCAAGTACGCAAATTAGTTGCTGGTCCTGGCGTTTATATATGTGATGAGTGTATTGATTTATGTACGGAGATAGTAGAAGAAGAACTAGGTACAGAAGAGGAAATGGAATTTAAAGAAGTTCCAAAGCCGAGAGAAATCTGTGAGATTCTAAATGATTATGTAATCGGACAAGAAAAAGCAAAGAAGAATCTTTCTGTAGCTGTTTACAATCATTATAAACGGATAAACTCACCAAAAAGTAATGATGATGTAGAACTATCTAAAAGTAATATTGCAATGATTGGTCCAACAGGTAGTGGTAAAACCCTATTAGCACAAACACTTGCAAGGATCTTGAATGTGCCGTTTGCAATGGCGGACGCAACTTCACTTACAGAAGCAGGATATGTTGGGGAGGATGTTGAGAATATTCTTCTAAAACTTATTCAGTCAGCTGACTATGATATTGAGAAGGCAGAAAAAGGGATTATATATATAGACGAAATCGACAAGGTTGCACGTAAATCAGAAAATCCTTCCATCACAAGAGATGTATCTGGTGAAGGTGTACAACAGGCACTTCTAAAGATTCTAGAAGGTACGGTCGCAAGTGTTCCACCTCAAGGTGGGCGTAAGCATCCACATCAAGAGTTTATCCAAATAGACACTACTAATATTTTGTTTATTTGTGGTGGAGCATTTGATGGAATTGAACAAGTAATAAAAAGAAGACTTGGTAAGAAAGTAATCGGTTTTGGTGCTAATGAGAAACAAGCAGAATTAGATAAAGGACAATTGCTTTCCAAGGTGCTTCCTGAAGACCTACATCGATATGGTTTAATACCAGAGTTCATTGGAAGACTTCCTGTAATTGGTAGTCTAGAACCGTTAGATGAGGATGCTTTGGTAGAAATATTAACGAAGCCAAAGAATGCACTTGTGAAACAGTATCAAAAGCTATTCCAAATAGATAATGTAGAATTAGAATTTGAAGAAGAGGCTTTAATTGAAATTGCTAAAAAAGCAATTGAAAGAAAAACAGGTGCACGTGGATTGCGATCTATAATCGAATCAATCATGCTGGATGTCATGTTTGAGCTTCCTTCAAGAGAAGATATTAATAAATGTGTCATTACAAAAGATACAGTAGTAAATGATAATGGAAGTCCAAAGCTATACTTCACAGACGGTACAGTTTCAGAAGAAATTAAGAAGCTTCCAAAGGAAAGCGCCTAATTTTTTCTAATGGAAACATGAGGCTGACTAGGATAAATGGCTCCCGATCAGGTACAAAACTTGAATGGGCTGGTCAAACCTAGTTAGCCTTTTCTTCTTTATATTATTAGAATTACTTAATCTGACTAGGGTAGACTAAGGGAGATTATTTATCTTCCTAACCCAAAGAGGACTATTTATTACAAGTGGTTATTATTTTACAAAGTAGAATCACTTCTATAAACTTTAAGGAAATAATATACATAATGATTTTAAATATAAATTAAATGCTTGGAGGTACATAAAAATGACAAACGATTCAAAACAACTTCCCCTCCTCCCATTACGTGGTTTATTGGTTTTTCCTACAATGGTTTTGCACTTAGATGTAGGAAGAGATAAATCGGTTGCTGCTATTGAAAAGGCAATGGTTGGCGATCAAACAATTTTTCTAGCAGCACAGAAAAGGGTAAGCATTGATGATCCAAGTCCTGAGGAAATATATCGTATTGGTACATTTGCTAAAATTAAGCAAATGCTGAAGCTTCCGAACGGAACCTTTCGTGTCCTAGTTGAAGGGTTATATCGTGGTGAAATTCTTCGTTTTATTGAAAACGACGATGAATTTGTGGTTGATGTTCAAGAATTAGAAGAAATACCAGGTAATCGTTTAGAGGAAGAAGCTTTAATGCGTAATTTGCTTTCACAATTTGAGCAGTACGTGAAAATTTCAAGAAAAGTAACACAAGAAACGCTTTCTACAGTAGTTGATATTGAGGAACCAGGAAGATTAGCTGATATTATAACATCACATATTTCCTTAAAGATAAAAGAAAAACAGGAATTGTTGGAGATTGTTAATACACAAGAAAGACTGCAGCATCTAACTAATCTGATTTCGAATGAAAAGAAAGTTTTAGATTTGGAAAAGAAAATTGGACAACGTGTGAAGTCCTCTATGGAAAAAACCCAGAAGGAATATTATCTGCGGGAACAGCTAAAGGCAATTCAGAAGGAGCTTGGAGATAAAGAGGGGAAATCGGGCGAAGTAAGCGATTTACGAGAAAAAATTGAAAAATCGGATATGCCAAAGCGGATTATGGAGGTTGCGCTTAAGGAGTTAGGCCGCTATGAAAAGGTTCCGCAGTCCTCAGCAGAAAGTTCTGTCATCCGTAATTATCTTGAATGGCTGTTATCACTTCCATGGACAGCAAAATCCCAAGATACTATAGAAATTAACCATGCGAAAGAGATTTTGGATGACGAACATTATGGACTTGAAAAAGTTAAAGAGCGAATTTTGGAATACTTGGCTGTACAAAAGCTAACTAATTCCATCAAAGGACCAATTCTTTGTCTAGTAGGCCCACCAGGTGTTGGAAAAACCTCCTTGGCAAAGTCAATTGCTAAATCTGTAAATCGAAATTTTGTAAGGATTTCACTTGGTGGTGTGCGGGATGAGGCGGAAATCCGTGGGCACCGGAGAACTTATATTGGCGCGATGCCAGGACGAATTATCCAAGGTATGAAAAAAGCAAAAACGGTAAACCCTGTATTTTTATTAGATGAAATCGATAAGATGTCGAATGATTTTCGTGGGGATCCATCCTCTGCAATGCTTGAGGTACTTGATCCTGAACAAAACAGTAACTTCAGTGATCATTTTATTGAAGAAACATACGATTTATCCAATGTTCTCTTTATTGCTACGGCCAATTATGTAAATAATATACCTGGTCCTTTACTTGACCGTATGGAATTAATTTCTTTATCAGGTTATACCGAAATAGAGAAGTTACATATTGCGAAAGAGCATCTTGTACCAAAGCAGTTAAAAGAAAATGGATTAAAAAAAGGAAATCTTCAAATCCGTGATGAAGCATTAATGAAAGTAATTCGATTATACACACGTGAAGCAGGAGTTCGTACATTAGAAAGACAAATAGCAAAAATATGTCGTAAAGCAGCTAAATTAATTGTGTCAGATGAAAGAAAGCGAGTAGTTGTTACGGAAAAGAGTATTGCCGAATTAATTGGTAAGCCAATATTCCGTTATGGTCAAATGGAAAAAGAAAATCAGATTGGTGCTGCAACAGGTCTAGCCTATACATCAGTGGGTGGAGATACATTATCAATTGAAGTAACCCACTATCCTGGTAAAGGTAAATTAACGCTTACAGGGAAATTGGGAGAAGTTATGCGGGAATCAGCTCAAGCTGCATTTAGCTATATCCGTTCTCGTGCACAAGAGCTAGGTATCGAATCTGATTTTTATGAGAAATATGATATTCATATCCATGTTCCAGAAGGTGCAACACCTAAAGATGGGCCATCAGCCGGGATAACAATGGCAACTGCCTTAGTATCTGCACTAGCGAATCGGGCTGTAAAAAAAGAAGTAGCAATGACTGGAGAAATTACGTTAAGAGGGCGTGTACTCCCAATAGGTGGTTTAAAGGAAAAGACGTTAAGTGCACATCGGGCAGGCATCACTACGATTATTTTCCCAGAGGATAATCAGAAAGATTTAGATGATATTCCGGATAGTGTGCGTCAGGAATTAACCTTTATTCCAGTTGACCATTTGGACCAAGTATTAAAGCATGCCCTAGTGGAGGAGAAACATGAAAGTAACAAAAGCTGAGATTGTTATAAGCGCTGTAAGTCAAAAACAATACCCGAATGATATGTTACCTGAAGTTGCATTAGCAGGACGTTCGAATGTAGGGAAATCATCTTTCATTAACAAATTAATTAATCGAAAAAATTTAGCACGTACTTCCTCTAAACCAGGAAAGACACAAACATTAAATTTTTACCGTATTAATGATGCATTCTATTTTGTTGATGTTCCTGGTTATGGATATGCCAAGGTTTCTAAAACAGAAAGAGAAAAATGGGGAAAGATGATGGAGGAATATTTTCAAACAAGGGAATCGTTAAAAGCGGTACTGCTTATCACAGATATCCGTCATGAACCAACTAGAGATGATATCCAAATGTATGATTTTTTAAAGCATTTTGATCTTCCAGTAGTAGTAGTAGCGACAAAAATGGATAAAATTCCAAAAGGAAAACGTGCCAAGCATCTTAAGCGTACGATAGAAACCTTACAGGTTGAGCAAGGTGATCTTGTTCTTCCTTTTTCTGCTGAAACAGGGGAAGGAAAGGATGAAGCTTGGGGTATATTAAATAAATATTTATGAATATACGATGTAGAAAAAAGGTTCCTAAGTTAATTAGGAACCTTTTTTTGGTAATTTTGATTATCCTAGCGTTTCATGGAGTATCCCATAGCATTTATAAGGTATGAATAGTTATTTATCCACAGTACCAAATATTCCGAGCTCAGTGTAATTTATCAGATTATTTACAATTAGTTGTCTAATCGTTTACTTGATATAATTTTGTAGTGGGAGTTGTGTTATTGTAATTCAATAAAATTAAGGAGAGGGTTAATTAATCTTATGAGAAAACTGAAAATTACACTTTTTTTCGCGTTAATAATGGTTGTACTAGCAGCATGTGGAACAAAAGAGTCGGATGAGGAAAATACAAATGGTGCAACTGATGATAATGCTGGTTCTGAATATGGACTAATAGAAGATGGTAAGCTTATCTTTGCAGCATCCGGAGAATTTAAACCGTTTAGTTATATGGAAGGAAATGAAATGGTTGGTTATGATATTGCCGTTGCAGAAGCAATTGCGGAAAAACTTGGCTTAGAAGCTGTACAGCAAAAAGCAAAGTTCTCTGGAATTGTTACTGGAGTAAATGAAGGTCGATATGATGTTGCAGTTGCTAGTCATACGATTACAGATGATAGATTGGAAAAGGTTAATTTTTCTGACCCATACTATTACTCTGGACCAGTTATTTATACAAGACCAGATAGTGATATTCAATCCGCTGAAGACCTCAAGGGTAAAGAGATTTCCGTATCTAGAGGTTCTACTTATGTCGAAATGGCAGAAGAGTACACGGACGATATTAAACAAGTAGATAGTGATGTTGTAGCACTTCAATCACTAGCATCTGGTCATCATGATGCCGTTATCACAGACGATATTACCGGTCAAACAGCCATTAAGAATGGCCTAGAGGTTGAAAACAGAGGTCAATTAGGAATCAGTGAACAAGCTATAGCGGTTAATAAAGAAAATGAAGCATTACTAGAAGCAATTAATGAAGCGCTACAAGAGCTTAAAGATAGTGGCGAGCTTGCAAAACTTTCAGAGGAATGGATTGGTGTTGATATTACTCAAGAGCCTGAGGAGCTTGAATAAGGAAAGCCTAGCAGATAAACCTTAAGGAGTTGGAACACTTGTCTCATTTTTTTGATGTATTTGTAAATAGTTATGACTTGTTTTTAGAGGGTCTGAAGATAACCCTACTACTTTCTGCGGCATCTTTACTTATCGCTTTTATTATTGGGTTATTCTTCGCAATCCTGAAGATATCCAAAATAAAGCCGTTAGAATGGATAGCGGATGCTTACATTTGGGTTATCCGAGGAACACCATTAATTGTACAGATTTTTGTATTATATTATGGAATAGCAGAAATTATTTTAATAGATGAATTCTGGGCTGGAGCAATTGGTTTAGCGATTCACAGTGGAGCATATATTGCTGAAATCATACGTGGAGCAATTCAATCCATTGATAAGGGACAAATGGAAGCTGGTAGATCGTTAGGTATGACCAAGCTCCAAACCATGCGCAGGATTATACTTCCTCAAGCCTTTCGTCGAGCGATACCTTCCTTAGGAAATCAATTTATTATTGGTATTAAGGACTCCTCACTAGTATCTTTCATTGGAGCACAGGAATTATTTGGCGTCTCTAGCTCCTTAGGATCAAATTCATTTGATTTTCTGACATTCTATTCGATTGCGGCTGTTTACTATCTATTTATTGTATTAATCTTAACAGCTATTGTGAATAGGATAGAAAAGAAATTAGGGAAAAGTGATTAAGGAGGAGACCGAATGGAAGCAAAAGAGATGGTCAGAGTAGAAAAGTTAAATAAATCATTTGGAAGCCTACACGTATTAAAAGATATTGATCTAACTGTTAAAGAGAGCGATGTGGTAGTATTAATTGGCGCAAGTGGCTCTGGTAAGAGTACCTTACTACGTTGCTTAAATTTCCTTGAACATAAGGATAATGGAAAGATCATAATTAATGGGGAGCAAGTTGAGAATAAAACGCATGACTTAAATGAAGTTCGTCAGCGTGTAGGCATGGTTTTTCAGCATTTTTATTTATTTCCCCATAAAACGGTATTAGAAAATGTCATTGAAGCACCTATTATGGTTAAACAGCTTCCGAAGAATCAAGCGATAGAAGAGGGAAAGGAACTATTAGATAAAGTTGGACTTGGAGATAAATATAATGTTTATCCATCTACGTTATCTGGTGGTCAAAAGCAACGTGTGGCTATTGCAAGATCATTAGCGATGAAGCCAGAAGTGATGTTATTTGACGAACCGACCTCTGCGCTTGATCCAGAATTAGTAGGTGAGGTATTGGCTACCATGCAGGAGCTTGCTGATGAAGGTATGACTATGGTTGTGGTAACACATGAAATGGGCTTTGCAAGGGAAGTTGCTGATTGGGTTGTTTATATGCACGATGGCAAGATTGTAGAGTATGGACGACCAGAAGATTTATTTGAAAATCCTAAAGAACAACGCACTAAAGAATTTCTTAGCTCGATATTATAAAATAAAACCAGCAAATGCTGGTTTTATTTTTTTCGTTTTAAAAGGTAAATTCCTATTCCGACTAATACAATTGGCCAATAGATATTGATGAAGTCAAATACATCATAAACCCAGTCAAACCATGTTGGTACATTAATGGAGAAAATTAAAATACTGGAAAGAGTAATCAATATTAGGCCTGGCAATAATCCTTGTTTTGTTTTCATATAGCGTACGATAAAGGCGATGCCGACTATAAGAGGATACATTGCCCAATGATCCGTCCAAAAGGCATAATGCTGTATACCATGAAAGTGAATGCCTAAGCCGAATATAATGGTAGCCCCCAGTAATTGATGATAATCTTTTGATTGAAAGCTATATATTAATAGCGATAAGCCAATAATAATTAATAAGGTAGGCCAAGAATAAAAATCCGTGAAAATAGGGAGCTTTAGTTGACGGAATAAGAAATACAGCCCAATACCAATTAATAGATAGGCGGTAAACGTATTTTTGTTTTTCATCTATAAACCTCACTTTGTAACGTCATTATTCGTTAGTCGATAATTCCATAAGTTGATTTCTTGCTTCTTATCTTACGGTATGATAGAGTACATCTGGGTATTATTTATAATTATTATCATATCATATTGTTTCAAAATCTGTTCACAAAACAAAAAAATCCAACGATTTATCTATGGTATAATAGTTGGAGTAAAAGAAATTCACGTTCAATGAAATATTGAACCTCTTGATCTTTGGAGGAGAGATAAGGTGCACATTCTAAAAGTAGGACTAAACTATAAATCAGCCCCTGTTGAAATACGGGAAAAACTAACGTTCCCTGAAAACTCTCTTCAGGATGCAATGCTGGAATTAAAAAAACGAAAAAGTATTTTAGAAAACGTAATCGTTTCAACCTGTAATCGTACTGAAATCTATGCAGTGGTAGATCAGGCTCACACAGGTCGTTATTATATAAAGCAATTTTTAGAAGACTGGTTTGAAATTGTAAAGGAAGAGTTTTCTCCTTACCTTCGCATTTCAGAAGATGATGGCGCCTTGGAGCATTTATTTAGGGTTTCTTCAGGTCTTGATTCGATGGTTCTAGGGGAGACTCAAATACTTGGACAGGTTAAACAAGCGTTTTTAACTTCTCAAGAAATTAATGCAACTGGTACCATTTTTAATGAATTGTTCAAACAAGCGATAACATTTGCTAAAAAGTCACATAGGGATACAGCTATAGGAGAAAATGCAGTATCTGTTAGTTATGCTGCCGTAGAGCTTTCCAAAAAGATCTTTGGTAGTTTAAATAAGAAGCATGTCGTCATCCTTGGAGCAGGAAAAATGGGTGAGTTAGCTGTTAAAAACATCCAAGGATCTGGTGCAACGGAGATTACTGTAGTAAACCGAACACTTGAAAAAGCACAAGCATTGGCAGATAAGTTTGAGGCGAAAGCAATGCAAATCAATCAATTATCAGATGTGTTGTTAAACACAGATATTTTAATTAGTTCGACAGGATCAGAGTCATTTGTTTTGACGAAGGAAATGTTAGAACCGATTCAGAAATTACGTAAAGGAAACCCACTTTTCTTAGTAGACATTGCAGTACCTAGGGATTTAGATCCGAAAATCGGTCAAATAGATAATGTGTTCTTATATGATATTGATGATCTTCAAAATATTGTTGACGAAAACCTTGAAGCGCGTAAGCATGCAGCACAGGCAATTGAAATATCACTTGAAAAAGAGATTATCCTTTTTAAAGAGTGGTTAAAGACACTTGGAGTTGTACCAGTTATATCTGCTTTAAGGCAAAAGGCACTTCGAATACAAGCAGAAACAATGGAAAGTATTGAGCGTAAAATGCCGGAACTTACTGATAGAGAGAAAAAGGTTTTAAATAAACATACGAAGAGTATTATTAATCAATTATTAAAAGAGCCAATTACACAAGCGAAAGAATTGGCTGGTTCCGATAAGGGAGAGGAAGCACTGCAATTATTTGTTGATATCTTTGGAATTGAGAGTGAAGTTCAGGAAGAATATGAAAAACAAGCAAAAAAAAATGATGTTTCCTTAGACTCAAATCAACGAGAAAAAGGATTTCATGCGCTTCTAGAAAAGCTCGCTACGAATTAATAATGTAAAGGAACTTCAATATGGTTGATATTCGTTGGCTTTATGAAGGAATATTCGTTATTTATATCTTAAGTTTAATTGGTTATTTTATTGATTTTGTACAACAAAACCGGAAGGCGAATAAAGTAGCCTTCTGGTTACTTTGTATGGTTTGGCTCCTTCAAACCTTTTTTTTATTTCACCAGCTTGTCGTTCTAAAACGATTTCCTATAGCAACTTTAACCGATAGCCTTTTCTTTTACGCATGGGTATTAGTTACATTTTCAATCATTATGAACCGTCTGTTTAAGGTGCATTTCATCGTTTTCTTTATCAATTTATTTGGTTTTTTTATATTAGTGATGCATGCATCACTAATCGTGCAGACACATGTGGAACAGCCTGGTATACAGTTGGTACATGAAATATTAATTTCACATATTTCCTTGGCAATTATTTCTTATGGGTTTTTTACGATATCGTTTTTATTTTCTATAATGTATATGCTTCAGTATCGATTCTTAAAAGAAAAGAAGGCAATAAAGTGGATCTGGCGTTTAGGAGATTTGGAACGGTTGGATGTATTTACCTTTCGGGCAATTACAATTGGTGTTCCACTGTTACTAATTGCTATCATTTTAGGCTTTGTTTGGGCGTATGCGGAAAATGTAGAATTCTATTGGTTTGACTTAAAGACTATTGGATCAATACTAGTACTATTCGTTTATATCGTATACCTATTATTAAGAATCGGGAAGCGGTACTCAGGTAAATCGTTAGCATTTTATAATACTTATGCATTTCTTGTATTAGTTATTAATTTCTTTTTATTTAGTACACTGTCAAATTTTCATATTCAGTAAACATTTAAGGAGGCATAACAGATGCGAAAAATTATTGTTGGATCACGGCAAAGCAATCTAGCATTGACACAGACAAATTGGGTAATAAACGAGCTTAAAAAAGCAGGGGTACAAAATGATTTTGAAGTTAAAAAAATCGTGACAAAAGGTGATCGAATTCTTGATGTTACGTTATCAAAGGTTGGCGGAAAGGGACTGTTCGTGAAAGAAATTGAACAAGCCTTATACGATAAGGAAATTGACTTTGCAGTACATAGTATGAAAGACATGCCTGCAATTCTTCCAGAAGGATTAGTAATCTCATCCATACCGGTGAGAGAAGACCATCGGGATGCACTTCTGTCAAAAGATAATATTCAATTAAAGGATTTACCAGAAGGAGCTATTGTAGGTACGAGCAGCTTGCGTCGAGCGGCTCAAATTTTAGCTACTAGACCAGATATAGAAATAAAATGGATACGAGGAAACATTGAGACACGGATTCGTAAATTGAATGAAGAAGATTATGACGCCATTATTTTAGCTGTTTCTGGGCTAAAGCGAGTTGGTTTAAGCGAGGACTTAATAACAGAATATTTAGAGCCTGAAGTATGTGTGCCTGCAGTTGGGCAAGGAGCATTGGCAATCGAATGTCGTGAGGATGATGAAGAGCTTCACCAACTTTTGGCAAAGATTAATGATGACTATACAACAAAGACTGTTAAAGCAGAAAGAACATATTTACACTTATTAGAAGGTGGCTGTCAAATTCCAATTGGTGGATTTGCCTATTTGGAGGAAGACGAGGTTGTTCTAACAGCACTTGTTGGTACACCAGATGGTAAGACTATATTAAAAGAAGTAGTACGTGGTAAGGATCCAGAGAAAGTTGGAAAAATTGCAGCTGAAAAATTATTGAAGCAAGGTGCCAAAGAAATTGTGGAACAAGTTAAAGAGGAGTTAGACAAATAATGGAGCTTCCATTATTGAAGCGTAAAATCCTTATCACCCGTGAAGCCAAACAATCGAAAGGTTTCGCAGATAAGCTTACTAACCTTGGGGCAGAGGTCTCTACTGTACCACTCCTTAAAATCAATTGTAAAAATTCTCGTGATAATCAACATATGCTACAAAAAATCATGAACTTTCAATGGATTGTTTTTACTAGTGAAAATGGAATTAATTGCTTTTTCCAATTGCTTGAGGACGATACGCTACTTCAACAAATCCGCTTTGCTGTTGTTGGTAAAAAGACAGAAGAAGCGTTAAATCGTTACGGCTATCAAGCAGATCTAGTTCCATCAATCTATGACGGTAATCACCTCGTAACAGAATTTCTTGATAGATATCATGAAATTGGAAAAGTATTGCTCGTTCAAGGTAATCGTTCTCGAGATGTTATTGAGAAGGGTCTAATAAATGCTGGAGTTCCGTATGAGACACTCATTGTGTATGAAACTTCCTACAACGAAGAAGCTAGGAAATCCCTAGACCGTGTATTAAGGGCAGTTGAATTTGATTTTATTACATTTACGAGCCCTTCAACAGTGGAGGCTTTTCATCAGTTTAAGCCTAGCGAGCTCCATTTACCCATTGATACTAATATTATATGTATTGGTAAAACAACAGAAAATCGCGCAAAGGAGCTTGGTTTTAACCAAACGCGTATTCCAGATTCCTATACAATAGATGGAATGATTGAAGTTATGTGCCAAACTTTTAATAGAGAGGATTGAATTAACTATGGAAAAACATGTAGATTTTAAACGTCATCGTCGCTTACGTTCCTCTAATGCGATGCGCACGATGGTTAGAGAAAATCACCTTCGAGTTGAAGATTTTATCTATCCGATGTTTGTTTTAGAAGGAAAAAACACCAAAAATGAAGTGTCTTCAATGCCTGGAGTATATCAAGTATCACTTGATTTAGTAGTAGAAGAAGTGAGAGAAATGTATGACTTAGGTATTAAGTCTATTATATTGTTTGGAGTTCCGAATGAAAAAGATGAAATTGGTAGTGGTGCATTCGTGGAAACTGGAATTGTCCAAGAAGCAACACGTCTTATTAAAAGCGAATTTCACGATTTACTAATTATTGCAGACACATGCTTATGTGAATATACATCTCATGGTCATTGTGGTGTTATTCATGATCATGATGTAGATAATGATGCATCACTTAAATTACTAGCGAGAACCGCAGTTTCTCAAGCACAGGCGGGGGCCGATATTATTGCACCATCCAACATGATGGATGGATTTGTTATAGCTATTCGTCAGGCATTAGATGAAGCAGGGTTTACCAATATCCCAATTATGTCATATGCCGTTAAATATGCGTCTGCTTTTTATGGACCGTTTCGAGATGCAGCTGATAGTACTCCTCAATTCGGTGACCGTAAAACCTATCAAATGGATCCAGCCAATCGACTAGAAGCGTTACGAGAGGCGGAGTCCGATGTACAAGAGGGAGCAGATTTTCTAATTGTGAAGCCTGCTTTGTCTTATCTCGATATTGTTCGTGATGTTCGAAATAACTATAATCTTCCTGTAGTTGCCTATAATGTAAGTGGTGAGTATGCGATGGTGAAAGCAGCAGCTCAAAACGGATGGATAAATGAACGTGAATTAGTAATGGAAAAACTAACTTCAATGAAACGCGCTGGAGCAGATTTAATCATTTCATATTTTGCAAAAGATGTAGCAGTTTGGCTTAAAGAAACTAATTAATAGGGTGAGGTGAATCGTTTTGAAAAACTATAATCAATCAATTGATGCATATAAGGAAGCGGTAGACTTAATGCCAGGTGGTGTGAACTCACCTGTACGTGCATTTAAATCTGTCGGTATGGATCCTATTTTTATGGAGAGTGGAAAAGGCTCTAAAATTACAGATATTGATGGAAATGAATATATTGATTATGTGCTTAGTTGGGGTCCGTTAATATTAGGACATGCCGATGAACGTGTTGTGAGTAAATTGCAAGAGGTCATTGAAAAGGGTACAAGCTTTGGTGCACCGACATTACTCGAAAATAAACTAGCAAAATTAGTTATTGACCGTGTACCTTCTATTGAAGTTGTTCGAATGGTGAATTCTGGAACAGAGGCTACAATGAGCGCATTGCGATTAGCTCGTGGTTATACTGGAAAAGATTTAATCCTTAAGTTTGAGGGAAGCTATCATGGTCATGGAGATTCTTTATTAATTAAGGCTGGCTCAGGAGTTGCGACTTTAGGACTTCCGGATAGTCCTGGAGTTCCAAAGTCTATTGCCCAAAATACAATAACGGTTGCCTATAATGACCAAGAAGGTGTTCGATCTGCTTTTGAAAAATATGGCGATAACATTGCGGCAGTTATTGCAGAGCCTGTTTGTGGAAATATGGGTGTAGTACCACCTGTTAATGATTTTTTACCATTCCTAAGACAAATTACGGAACAGCACGGCTCTTTACTTGTGTTTGATGAAGTGATGACCGGATTTCGTGTTGATTATCATTGTGCTCAAGGCTATTACGGAGTAACGCCAGATTTAACATGCTTAGGTAAAGTTATTGGTGGTGGATTACCAGTAGGAGCTTATGGTGGGAAACGTGAGATTATGGAACAAGTTGCTCCTCAAGGGCCAATCTATCAAGCCGGAACTCTCTCAGGTAATCCGTTAGCAATGACAGCAGGTTTTGAAACCTTGAATGCATTAACAGGATTTTCTTATGAGGAAATTAATAAACAAGTCGACAGGTTAATAGAGGGATATCAGACAGCAGCTAAGGAATTTAATATTCCATTACAAATTAATCGAGCTGGCTCTATGGTTGGTGTTTTCTTTGCAGAAGAACCAGTAACTAATTTTGCAACTGCTTCACAATCAAACCTTGACTATTTTAAACAATATTACCGAGCAATGGCAGAAGAAGGTGTATTCCTACCACCTTCTCAGTTTGAAGGATTATTCCTTTCAACGGCTCATACCGAAGAGGATATTGATAATACGATTGAAGCTGCAAGAAAAGCGTTTTCCAAGATAACGAAATAATCGGTGAAAAGCTATTCCAATTTTGGAATAGCTTTTTATTATTTCTCATGTAATGTTACACATTGCTTTTACGTTATGGCGTTAGTCTTCTTCAGCTAGTCCTAGGAATTAGTTAGAGCAAAAATTATGTGCAATTGATTTTATGCTACTAAGCATATCCTTATGTCTTGGCTCATATAGATAATTAAGAGATAAGAGCATATGGATGTATGTTTGGAAGGGAGGAAGCTACTTGGCTAACGAGCAGTCAGTTTTTCGTTTTGATTTAAATGAGTCACTTTATTTTGAAAGAGGTCAAGAAGTTGCAGAAATAATGGGAATCTCCTTAGATCCGGAAATTTCTATTCAGGAGTTTAACGATTATATCTCCATAAGAGGTGTTGTTGAATTACAAGGATCCTATCAAAAAGAGCCTTTAGTAGGTGAAGAAACTGAAGATGATGCTTACTTGGATGGATATGATTCAAAACGCTATATGGAACGGGTGACAGATAACCACTATGGTGGGGCAGAATTCATGCATCGATTCCCAATTGAGATTACGGTACCATCCTATCGAGTTGATAATGTTGATGATGTACTTGTAACAATTTCTGAGTTTGATTATGAGTTGCCTGAATCGAATCATTTGTGCTTACGTTCAACAATAGAGATTTATGGCATTAATAATGAAGTGGAAGAAGAAACAACGGAGGAAGCTTTTGAATCTCAAACGTTATCAAGTAATGAGGAGGAAGTATTTACTAGAGATACAGAAGATACATTTGAATTTGAAGTCAAGCATGATGTAGAATCATCTAGCTCTAGTTCTTCAGCTGAGTCTCCAGAACATTATCCGAATATAACGGAAGATGTTCAGAAGGATGAAGTTGAAAGTGACCGCTGGAAATTCAAGGAAAAAACACAGTCTTTTGATGAGTTCTTCCAAAAAAACAAGGAACCAGAAGAAGTAGAAGAAGTAGAAGAAGTAGAGGTGGAATCTGTTGAATCATCATCATATTATATGGATGATGAAGCGGATGGTAGCCCTATTGAAAGTGATGAAAGCAGAACACAAAGGGCTGATTTAACGTATCTAGCAGATATGTTTCGTGGTGGTGATGAACAGTATGCCAAGCTAAGGCTTTGTATTGTTCAAGAGAAAGATACGCTCGAATCACTAGCAGAAAAATATCAAACGTCAACCTTACTAATTCGAAATCAGAATCAGTTGGAAGATGATGATCTATCAGAAGGTCAAATCATCTACATCCCAGTTAAATAGAAATGGAAATAAATTAGTAACCCCTTGACTCTAAGCCAAGGGGTATATTAATGGAAACTCAAGTTGGTGGTGAATAGCTTGGAATATATTAGGAGGGTACTGGAAACGTATAATATTTATCCTTTAGAGATTGATAAAATATCAAAACGTCTCTATCGAATTAAAGGACATAACCAGGTTTATGCATTAAAGAAAAGCTCCCTGACATCTGACACATTACCTTTGTGGTTAAACAATTACCAAATTGCAAACGCCCTAAATCTGGTTCATATTTTACCAGTTTATTTGAATCGTTCTGGTGATCTTCAAACGGAACAAGATGGCGACATCTACTATTTGACACCGTGGATTCAGTCTGTAAATAGAGCGAATTCACTTGAAAAGATTTATCAGAGCTTGGGATTAATCCATGCGAAAACTAGGCAAGTCAATCGTATATCGGATAAACCACGTCAGGATATCCGGGAAAGCTTTCTTATTTACAAGCAAAAAATGACGGATTTAAAAAAAGATTTACTTAAACATGTAGAACGATTTGAACAAAGGCACTTTATGTCACCAATTGAATTATTAGTATGCACACAGTATCGAGATGTGGTTCATGCCTGCTATCTTCTGGATAGGCGACTTAATCAATATTTGGATCAGCTAGAAGAGCTTACGGAGTGGCGTATATGCCTGTGCCATGGAAGATTAATACCTGAACACATTCTTCAAAACGATCATACGTATTTGGTTAATTGGGAACATGCTTCCTATAAACATCCTATCGATGACCTCACTACGCTATTAGGAGCAAATGCAATAAATTATGATGCAGAAACAAAAGATTTAATGCAAGAATTCAACCATTATATGGATGAAAATAAATTGGAGAATCATGAGCTGAATTTACTAGGCATATATTTACTTGATCCAACTGCATACATCACTTTGATAGATCAATTTACAAGTACAGCTTCAGAGAAATCTATGATAGAACAAGTAGTACAGATACAACGATTGCATCGACAGCTTCTATTCGGAGTGCAATTTTCAGAACATATTACGGCTGAGTATGAAATGCTTTCATTTGATGAGAGCAGCAGTGATGCTTAAATCCATTTCAAATAAAAGGCAATAAATAAGAATCCAATTAATAGGGTTAATAATACATCAAACGTTGTTGGAATAAGAATCGTTCGTATTAGTTGGAATATAAGAATTGGTAATGTTACCGTTTCAGCTATGAATAAACATTTTTTTGCCCATGGTGGTAAACGATAGCGATAATATCGAGCCATAAATAATCACCTCAACTTTTCACCAAGCGTTTCTTTTTGTAATACTATATGTATAAACCTAGTTGTTTTGTGCAATGATTCAATTAATAGTTGCTTTTATAAATGAAATTGGCTAAAATATAAAAATAACTAATAATCGATTATAAAAAGAAGCAAATGATAGGGAAGAGTACAGAATATTTGCCTTAAAGAGAGGAAAACAGTTGGTGAGAGTTTTCTAGGTGGAATTTTTGGAAGGTCGCCCTTAATGCAGCTACTCTGAACCTGAACGTTCTAGTAGGAGTATGCCGGTTCATGACCGTTATCAAGCAATGAGTGTGCAGGTATTACGTATACCTGTAAACAAAGGTGGTACCACGGAAAATATGCCCTTTTCGTCCTTTTTCTAGGATGAAAAGGGCTTTTATATTTTAGGGAGGTTTATTGTATGGAAGAAAAAGAAAATACGACTTTACCGCCAAAGTATGATCCGCAAGCAGTAGAGAAAGGTCGCTATAAGTTTTGGTTAGAGGGTAAATATTTTGAAGCAACAGGAGATCTGGATAAGGAGCCGTTCTCTATTGTTATTCCGCCTCCAAATGTAACTGGTAGGCTACATCTTGGGCATGCATGGGACACAACCATGCAGGATACTATTTCACGTATGAAGCGAATGCAGGGATATGATGTATTATGGCTTCCAGGAATGGATCATGCTGGTATTGCTACTCAAGCCAAAGTTGAAGCAAGACTTAAAGAAGATGGAACAAATCGTTATGAATTAGGTAGAGAGAAGTTCCTTGAGAAGGCTTGGGATTGGAAGGAAGAATATGCTGATTTTATCCGTTCCCAATGGGAAAAGCTTGGTCTTGGATTAGACTATTCTAGAGAGCGTTTTACCCTAGATGAAGGACTGTCAGATGCTGTTAAAGAAGTTTTTGTTTCCCTGTATGAGAAGGGGCTAATTTACCGTGGTGAATACATCATTAATTGGGACCCAGAGACGAAAACAGCTTTATCAGATATAGAGGTAATTTACAAAGAGGTTACAGGTAATTTTTATCACCTGAAATATCCGATTAAAGATAGTAATGAAACAATTGAAATTGCTACTACACGTCCAGAAACCATGCTTGGAGATACAGCAGTAGCTGTACATCCTAAGGATGAGCGATATAGCCACTTAGTCGGTAAAACAATTGTCTTACCGATAACAGGCCGAGAAATCAAAATAGTAGCCGATGATTATGTTGATCGTGAATTTGGTTCCGGAGCTGTAAAAATTACACCTGCACATGATCCAAATGATTTTGAAATTGGAAACCGCCATAATCTAGAACGAATTCTTGTTATGAATGAAGACGGGACAATGAACGAGAATGCTGGCAAATATAAAGGTATGGATCGTTTTGAATGTCGTAAACAAATTGTTCAAGATTTAGAGGACATGGGTGTGTTGTTTAAAATCGAGGAGCATATTCATCAGGTTGGACACTCTGAAAGAAGTGGCGCGGTTGTCGAACCATATCTATCGACTCAATGGTTTGTTAAGATGCAACCTTTGGCAGATGCTGCTTTAGATATGCAAAACACGGAAGAGCGCATTAACTTTGTTCCGAAACGATTTGAGCAAACGTATTTTAATTGGATGGAGAATATACGTGATTGGTGTATTAGTCGTCAATTATGGTGGGGACACCGAATACCTGCTTGGTACCATAAGGAGACGAAGGAATTATATGTTGGAAAAGAAGCCCCCCTAGATATCGAGAACTGGGAACAAGATGAGGATGTTCTTGATACATGGTTCTCCAGTGCTTTATGGCCATTTTCTACGATGGGCTGGCCAGATGAAGAATCAGAGGATCTAAAGCGTTATTTCCCTACTGACGTATTAATTACTGGTTATGATATTATATTCTTCTGGGTAGCACGTATGATTTTCCAATCGAAAGAATTTACGGGTAAACGCCCGTTCAAGGATGTATTACTTCATGGATTAATTCGCGATGAGCAAGGGCGTAAATTTAGTAAATCACTTGGTAATGGTGTTGACCCGATGGATGTTATCGATAAATACGGTGCAGATTCTTTGCGCTATTTCTTGTTAACTGGTTCATCTCCAGGGCAAGATATGCGTTTCTATTGGGAAAAGGTAGAATCAACCTGGAACTTTGCCAATAAGATTTGGAATGCCTCTCGTTTCTCTTTAATGAATATGGAAGGATTCACTTACGAAGATATTGATTTATCTGGTGAGCTTTCGTTAGCAGATAAATGGATATTAACGAGATTAAATGAAACAATTGAACAAGTTACCAAAAATACGAATAAATATGAATTTGGTGAAGCGGGTCGTCACCTTCATAATTTCATTTGGGATGAATTATGTGATTGGTATATCGAAATGGCAAAGCTTCCACTATATGGTGAAGACGAAGCGGCTAAGAAAACAACTCGCTCTGTTCTGGCATATGTGTTAGACCATACAATGCGACTGTTACATCCTTATATGCCATTCATCACAGAAGAAATTTGGCAAAAGCTTCCACATCAAGGTGATTCTATCACAATTGCTAAATGGCCAGAAGTACGTCAAGATTTCCATGATGAAAAAGCAGCAGAAGAGATGAAGCGTTTGGTTTCCATCATTAAATCAGTACGTAATATCCGTGCTGAAGTAGATACACCGATGTCGAAGCAAATAAAGCTGTTAATTAAAGGTAGCGATCAGCAAGTTGTTGACGAGTTAGAAACAAATCGTGGCTATATCGAGCGTTTTTGTAATCCAAGTGAATTAACGATTGCGACAGATTTAGAGGCTCCTGAGAAAGCAATGACGGCTGTCGTAACTGGTGCTGAAATCTTCTTACCACTTGAAGGATTAATTGATTTTGATAAAGAAATTGCTCGTTTGCAAAAAGAGTTAGACAAGTGGAGTAAGGAAGTAGAGCGTGTACAGAAAAAGTTACAAAACCAAGGGTTTGTTTCGAAAGCTCCGCAAGCAGTAGTTGATGAAGAAAAGAAAAAAGAACAAGACTATCTAGATAAACGGGCAAAGGTTAAGGCACGCCTTAACGAGTTAAATGGATAGCGACAAAATAAACCTGGATGCATGATTTAAGCATCCAGGCTTATTTTGGTTTTAATAAAAGAAATATATCGTTCAACAATATTGATGTCACTTACAGCGCTTAATGTTCTTGATCCTACTACATCCTCTATCTCATTAAATAATAATTCATCCTCAGGACTAAATAAAAAGTCAATACCCACCAAACCAAATTCAAAATGGTGAATTATGGTTCGGACGATCTTTTCTTCAGTTGGATTTAGTTCATACCAAATTGCTTTTCCACCAAGTTTATAATTGGACCTGAAATCATCGTTGCTTTCTCGTAATACAGCACCAATTATTTCATTTCCAATGACGAAAACTCTTAAATCCTTTCCTAGCTGTACATTGGTAGACTGAATGACATACTCTACGGCAGAACTGCTCTCGAAAAAGGTATGCCAATGTTCTAAGGTTTTGATAATATAAACCTGCTTTCCTCCTCTACCCGAAACTTCTTTTATGACGAATGGATAAGACATAGGTGGTGCTTTAGTTAGATTTTTATGCATGGCGAAGTATGTATCTACCATTGGGATCCCAAGCTTGGCAATTTCATAATAGGTTTTTCCTTTATGATTGCATATGTCTGCTACTTTAGAAGAGTTGAACACAGCAATTCCCAATTGCTCTAACTGTATACTAAGCAGTGGCTCGATTGTACGTACTATGGAAAATTCTGGTAAGGTAACCTTCCTATTGTTCACAAGTAGCATATGCTTATTTTCGCGTATTCCTATTGTTAGCTTTTCACGCAGTACTAATTCAATCTGTAAATCCTGTTTATTTGCTTCTTCTATATACCAATTGATGTACGACTCGTTTTCATTAGCATCTTGTTCACTGTATATAAGCCATCCCTTATGTTTCATCGTGTTCCCTCATTGTTAACTTTAGATATGATATATTCCATTATCGCATCAGCTGCATTTACACCAGTACAGTCCAATAGATTACGTATATGGGCATTTGAATTGATCTCACAAACAATATAACTACCATTTGATCCGAATAATAAATCAACGCCACAAAAGTCAGCCCCAATTGCCTTAGCCGCTGCAATGGCGACTTGTTCTGCCTTGGCATCAGGAACATAGGCTTCCATTTTCCCTCCAGCAGTTACATTTGCTCGGAAATCATTGCTGGCTGTTCGTTTCATCGCGGCTACAACTTTTTCTCCAACTACTTGCAACCGTAAATCCTTTCCTTCACTAGAAGAAATAAATTCCTGAAACATAAAGGGTCTCCCGTAAAGCTCCATTACTTTTTGCTCTAATTCTTCTATTGAATGGACTAAATACACCTGTTCACCAAATGATCCAAAGGATTCCTTGACAATCATTGGTAAACCTAGTTGATGTACAATTGCATCTAGGTTTGGTAGTTGTTTTTCAGAGCGATGATAAAAAACCTTTGGTGCGACAATTGTTTGTGGAATTGGTAAACTCGCCATTGCTAACAGCTGGTAAGTTGCAATTTTATCATCACTTATTTCGATAACCCTCGAGCTGTTAAATACTGGTATTCCTAATAATTCTAATTGTTTAGCTAAATAAATGTCCTTATCTGTAAAAACGACATAATCAGGTAATTCATACACTGATAATAACGCTGCATCTTTTGAACTCAATGAAGCAAGTAATTCATTATTTTTAATAATACTAGTTTTAGAATGGTGCTTACTTGCTGAGTCTTGCAGCATTTCAGCAAAATCAAGAAATTTCTCACCTGGTAAATTCCCATTATAGATAATCCAACCATATGTATTCAATTGACGAATTCCTTTCTCTATATGCTATACTGTTTTCTAATTGATAGAAAAGATGGTGGTTGTATGTTTTACAGTCTAGAAGAGGTGCAGGTTTTTTTTGATGAAAGAAAGCTTTTTGGTATAAAACCTGGCTTAGACCGGATGGTCCAATTATTAGCCTCACAACAAAACCCTGAAAAGAATTTTAAATCCATTCATATAGCTGGTACAAATGGAAAAGGTTCTACTGTAACTTACTTGAAGGATTCACTAAAAGCAAATCATTATCGGGTAGGCGTATTCACGTCACCTAGCTTAGATGGGTTAACTGGCCATATAATGATAGATGATCGACCAATAAGTGAAGAACAATTTTTGTCGTTACTCAATCAATTACTCCCAACTATTCAACAGCTTGATAATATTCAAATGCATGCAACTGAGTTTGAGATATTAACAGTTATTGCGTTTATGTATTTTAGTGAGGCAGTTGATATTGCCTTAATTGAAGCTGGAATGGGCGGTCGCGAAGATTCGACAAACTGTATTGTTCCAATATTATCTATTATAACAAATATTGAGAAGGACCACGCGCAATTTTTAGGAGATACCATTGAGAAGATAGCTTATCAAAAAGCAGGGATTATGAAGCAAAATGTTCCGACTGTTTTAGGAAACGTCCATGATGTTTGTTTGCCAATTATTTATCAAGAAGCAAAGCTTAAACAAGCTAAAGTCTACCAGTTACACCGAGAATATGAATATTGTAACGTTCAATCTAACCTTAATGGGAATTATTTTAATTGGCTTTTTGCAGAACAAAGCTTGCGTGTAACACTTCAAATGCAAGGATTTCATCAGATAGAGAATGCTTCAACCGCACTAATGGCAATGGTAATAATAGAACAAGTTGGATTTCCTATTAACTGGGAGAAGGTATTACGAGCAATGAGTACCTCGCAAATTGCAGGGAGATTTGAAAGACTACTTCAATATCCGTGTGTTTGGATAGATGGTGCACATAATCTAGCAGGCATGAATGCATTTTTACATACTACTCGTGAATTATCTATAAAGCAAAGGAAACATCTCGTTTTTGCTGGTTTTCACGATAAGGAACTAGTTCAGATGATAGAATTAGCAATTCCTTATTTTGATTCCATCATTCTTACTACCTTTGACCATCCAAGAGCAGAGGATGCTACAAGATTAGCGAATCATATACATTCGAGCAAGATTAGTGTTTCAACAAATTGGCAAAAGCTCATAAACGAATTTGGCAACGAATACAATAATGACTGCTATTTTTTTGCAGGGTCATTACATTTTATTGGTATGGTTAGAGCTTATGTGCTCACAGAAAATATTAATTAGTACCATGCACTTTATGTAGAAATAAATGGTTTTGCTGCTGACAATATTCGCCTTACTTTTCAATTTCCCTATGCTAGAGTTAAACAAACAATTCTAGCAAAGTGGGGGAACAACATATGTCTGCAAAAAAACCGATAGTTGTAAGAATCGATGGAAAAAAAACGAAGAATCACGCTAGTAAAAATAATAGCTTAGAAGAAGAAAAGCGTGCAACAAGAGAACAAGCTGCGGCCGCAGAAGAATCGAGTGATAATAGAATTCATACCTTTGCTAGAGAGTATGATCCTTCTTTAATGCTTTCGAAGTCACATGCAACCAAGAATGGTAACTTGAACATCTTTAAACCAATCCTGATTGCGATTATTTCTGCTATCATTATTGGCTCTATCATGGGATTTGTCATGTTAAAAATAATAGTTAACTTTGATAATGATCTAAACAATAATCCTACAGTTGCTACAGCTGATGCTGATAAAGACGCGAGTGAAAAGAATGGAATAGCCAATGGTTCAGAAGGCTCCCTGTATAAAATTGATACAACATCTGCCTTTGTATTACAAGGTGGAGTGTTCTCTGAAAAAGCAAATGCGGAGACAGAATCAACAAAATTCATTGAAGCAGGATATGATCCTGTAATTTGGGAAAGGGATAGTCAATTCTATCTCTTAGTAGGAATTGGAAATACCAAAGAAGACGTACTTCAAGTTGGGGAATCGCTTCAAAGTAGTGGTATTGAAGTGTATGCAAAAGAATGGCAAGTAGCAGAAACTGAAGTAACACTTACAGAGGAAGAGCATAATTGGATTCATTCATTCCAAGAAAAATGGAATGCTTCCTTAGAGGATGGAAGTTCGGAACAAATCTTAAGTGATTGGAAACAATTCCTTAAAACGGCACCTGATCAATCTAACGCTTTTAATACATTTGTGAAAAGCTTAGAGGATAACGTAAATAATTTGTCGGGAGAAAGTAAACATGAAGTTCGTTATACGCTATTAACCTTCTGGAATCAATATGCTTCCTTCATTAATAATAGCGTTAAGGATACAGAATAATTATTAAAAAAATATTTTATATACTAGTAGTATTCGAAATCTAGCTTTTCGATACTACTTTTCGCTATTTTAGGCAGTTTTCTCTCCTCGAAAAGACACAAGATTAGATTTGTAAGTATGAAATAATTCGTCTATTCTGGATGATAGTTTTTATATGGAGGAGGAAAGAGAAATGAAATCTACTGCTATTATGATAAAGGACGTCCCAAAGGCAGATCGACCGAGAGAAAGAATGCTAAACTTAGGAGCAAATCATCTATCTAATCAAGAATTACTTGCTATTATTCTGGGAAGTGGCACAAAAGAGGAATCGGTAATGGAGTTAGCCAATCGACTACTTGTACATTTTGAGGGGTTAAAGCTGCTACAAGATGCTACAATTGAAGAACTAACTGCTATTAAGGGTATTGGGACTGCTAAAGGTGTATTAATTCTTTCTGCTTTAGAAATTGGAAAGCGTTTGAATCAGTACAAACCAATGGAGCGCTATGTAATTCGTTCTCCAGAGGATGGTGCGGAGTATATTATGGAAGAATTGCGTAATTTAAATCAAGAGCATTTTGTTGTCTTAAAGTTTACATAAATACAATAAAAACACGCACTAATAAAATAGCACGTGTACAACCGTTACCAGCTTATCTTCTTTCACAAACTTTATGCCTTCTATGAACATATTTAGAAATTGATGCTTCTCTTTAGGATTTAGGCTAGTCCAATTTAAGTTAAAATCATTTACAATTTCTAACAAAACAGTCTCATTAATATTATTTGTAGTCGGCTCAATTTCTTCTAATTGTTCTTTCCAATCATCTAATAGTTGTTTTGTTTCGAGCATCCTTTCAGAAAACTCATCATCTGTCATTTGATCGTTCGCCCATGCTCTTTGGTACTTTGCTCTTTGTTTTTCCACCCTTGCTATTTGGCTTTTAATATGACCTGTTGGATTTTCCTTTTTTTGTTCTTTGATTTTCTGTATTTTTTTGGGGAACTCTTTCATATAATCCACAAAAGCATCTTCAATAACTGTTTCACTCACACTGATAGGCTTTCTTTTGGCTAAGGCACATACTTGGCACCTATACCTATTGTGCTGATAAATACTGCCATCTTTCCGTTCGTATTTATACCGCTCGCTTGTTAAGTGATTTCCGCAGGTCGGACAAATTAACTTCATTTGATATATAAAGAAAGAGTTAACTGCACGTTTTTTCTTATTTTGTCTTGAAGACAGTATTTTAAGTAAATGTTCGTGTTCTTCTTTGCTCATGATTCCTTGGTGCGTATTTTCAATTATTTCGTCCTTCCATCGTGTAGAGCCATATAAGGCTGGATTTTTAAGCATTTCTAAAATAGATGTAATATGCCATTGATAACCACGAATAGGCGTTAAACCACTCTCATTTAGATAATTTGATACCTGTCTTATTGAATAACCACTTTTCACTTTAGATATAATGTCTTTTAAAATATCTATTTGTTCGTCATCGACTACTAGTCTCTTATTAATCTTTTTAAATCCAAAAGGTGCTTGTGACAAAAATTCTCCAGTTCTAGCTTTTTCCATTAGCACCATGCTAACGCGTTCGCCTGTGTTTTCTCTTTCCCATTGTGCCATAGCAGCTACTAACGTAATAAATAATCTTCCTACTGCTGTACTTGTGTCGTATGGTTCTGTAGCGGAAACGAAAGCACAGTTATGTTTTTCAAACGTTTCAAGCATTTCATGAAGGTCTCTAACGGATCTAGTCATTCTATCCAATCGCCATACTAGTACCTTATCAAGCATTCCTTCCTGGATGTGCTGAATCATCTTCTGTAAAATAGGGCGGTGCATGTCTTTTGCGGACTTTCCTTCATCTACATAATATTTAAAGTCATGCCAGCCTTGACTATAACAGTACGATTTTAAACTTTCTCGTTGTGCAGAAATAGAAAATCCTTCTTTGGCTTGCTCTTCTGTAGATACACGAATATAGATTCCTACTGTCATTTTGCATCTTCTCCTATTATTTTTAAATATATTATAGAACACCTGTTCCCGTTTTGGTGGAATTGTGTTAGAATCATGGTAGAATAGAAATAGATAATTTGAATCATGAAAATATTCGGAATACGTAATAAACTTAATTGTAATGAATGTGTAATAAGTGTTAAGCTATAATGTAAGTAAGTCAATTGATTTACTTCGGTCGGTGAGTAGATATATTCTACTCATTCTAATCGCCTACTTCAACCCATTCATATAGTTCTTCTATATTACAATTTATTATTGATGAAATGTTCTTTGCAATTCGGAGGGACATCATACGTTTGTTTAAAACATAAGAATTGATTTGTTGTTTGGTAACTCCCAATTTTTCAGAGAGTTCTTGTTGAGACATTCCAGCTTGTTGTAAGCGGTATCGAAGTAGGCATCTTCCGACCTTATAAGCCAAAAAAGACACCTCATTTAATATCAACAAAGGAGCTGGTTCGTGATGAAAATGACTGTTGATTTATTAGAATTAATAAGTAAGTTAGCGCAGCAAGAAGGGTTACATATACCAGCTACAATAAAAGAAGTTACTTCATGCCACGCAGAGAGCGGATAAAGGCTTTAACGCCTTCTATCTCTTCTTTGGTTGCTGGCTTCCCATCAACTAAAAGTTTATATTTTTCCTGAAGTTCGTCAACAGTTAGTGTATTGGAATCCTCTACAAATAACTGTTCTGTTTCAGTGAGATTTTTTTCTTCTGTTCTCCCTAAGAGGTAATCAACCGTGACATTAAAAAAATCGGCAATTTCATATAACCTATTTTTACGCGGCAATCTTTCATCATCCTCATCTTCATAATGTGTTAATGATGATCTGGGTATGTCTAAAAGCTTTGCGAGTTCTTCTTGTGATAGTCCTCTATCTTCTCGTAATTCCCTCAATCTTTTTGAAAAATTCATACACTATTCCTCTCCTTCACCCAATGAATTATTATACCCTATATTGTTCGGAAAATAAACAGTTCGTTTTTCGCAAAAAAGGTGTTGACATGTGTGTAAAACGAACGTATACTATAATCAAGAGGTGCGATAAACGAACGAAAGAGAGGTGAAAAATTGAATACAGCACGTAACAAACTTATTGAATATCGCAAGAAACAAGGGTTAACTCAAGAAGAATTAGCTAAACGTGTAAATATCTCACGTGCGTATCTTTGCAATTTAGAAAATGGTAAATATACACCATCTTTGGAAGTTGCTTACAACATAGCACATCATCTTAATACATCTATAGACGAATTATTTTTTTAACTTTAATGTCCGTTTTACGCACAATTTATTGAAGAAAGGGAGATAAAACATGGCGGAAAAAATTCCAATGGATATTAGCGAGAAAACACTAGAACGAATTGCAGAGTTCTTCTTAAACACATCAGTACCGAGAATTATTGAAGAAAGAAAGAAGGAAATCCAAAATGCCTCGTAATAAAACGGATTGGACTATGTTTATAGGGTTTTTCGGAATAGCAATACCGTTTCTGATTTTCTGTTTAGTGAGTAGTTGAGAAAAAATGTGAAGGGAGGAAAGTGCTTATGGAAAAAGAGATATTAATTGATGATTTGAAGAGAATATTGAAGTCAAGTCCAGACAAAACAGGGCATGATGGCACACGTTTCTTTATATTTTCCTACGACGAAATAGAAGGGATTATTGAAGTGTTAGAAAATCAGTAATGCACAGTTCGGAGAAAGAACGCACCACCAAAAATAAATTGGGAGGAATATAAAATGGAAAACATTTTAAAAGCGTTAAACACAGTGGAGGAATTTGCAAGAAAGGATAAGCGAGTAACAAGTATTAATTTCAACTCTTTCAACGACAGAATCGAGGTTCTCATGGATTCAGATTCATTTATCGAGTTTGTAGAATCACTTAACATTCTACCTTGCCATGTAGAAGTAGAAGATTGGAATAGCGAAGAATACGATAAACAGCTAATTGTAGAAGAAAAAGGAATCCTATTCTTTTGCTTAGTAGATGAACATGAATATGAAGCTGAATTTCGTGATTGGGTTTACGAAGAACCAAATATTGATGAAGTGTTTATCATGGACGAAACACCAAGAGGGGTAACAATAGAGCAAGTAAGAATGAAAGAAATAAATGTTAATCCGTATAGAGATTGGATGTAGGAGGATAAAAATGAAAAATTACGACTTCAACAAAGCACAACAAATTATAGAGGAAAACAAAGAAAACTTAAAGAAAGCAAGTTTAGGAATGCAAGAAGATTGGTTCTGGACCGCAGATACAGTATTTGAAAATGGTGAGTATGTTTTGGATTTGAATACAGTTGAAATCATTGCTGGGATTTCAGGCTCTCGTTGGGCAACACCATCTATACGATTAACTTATCTTGATGACACGGAAGAAATGTTTACTTGTTACCAAGGGGAAAGCGAAAGCTCACCGGATGATGTATCCATAATTTGCGCTTCTGGACCACTTAGTAGCGAAGTGCAAAAGAATATTCCTAAGTCAAAAGAATATAGAATAGGCCGCTAACCACCACGAAAGCGGCCCTTCTCAAAACTTACAAGTATTATTTTAATCAAATTTAAGGAGGAAGTAAAGTGAGTGAACCAACGTTTTACGAACGTGTAAACAACTTACAAAGCGAATTAGTTGCACCTAAGTCTAATTACAATTCATTCGGTAAATACAAATACCGTAGCGCAGAAGACATTTTAGAAGCAGTTAAGCCATTGAATAAGAAACATAATGTATTCCTAAGCATAGGAGATGAGCCAATTCTAATAGGTGACTGGCATTACATTAAGGCAACTGCAAAATTGATTGATGCTCTAGATCCTTCTAATCAAATAGAAGTAACTGCATACGCTAGGGAATCGCAACAAAAGAAGGGTATGGATGATTCGCAGATTACAGGAACGGCTTCATCATACGCACGCAAATACGCTTTAAACGGATTGTATCTAATTGATGACACTAAAGATGCGGATACAGACGAATACAAGAAACAAGGTCAAGAAACACCAGAAGAACCAAACCTAAATAATCAAATCACAATGTTGGTCGGGGAAGCGTTGCCGTTCTTTAAAGGTGACAGAGCTAAATTAAGCGAAGCAATAGGAAAATCACAAGATGAATTATCGAAGCTATTCCAATCGAACAACAACAAAGCGAAGAAAACCATCATCCAAAAGCTAGAAGGGATTATAAATGATTATAAGCAAGCAGGATAGACACCTGTATATAGGTGGCAGTGAAGCTAACATGATTTACATGAGGTATAACACTAAAACATTCACAGAATGGTGGCAAGGTAAATTAGAGGGGATTGTAGACGATTCCCCTCCTTCTCTACCTATGGCAGTCGGAACTATCCTAGAACACCCTGTAATCGACTTATACGAGCTAGTAAACAATGTAACTGGCATACGTGAAAAGCAAATGGTAAAAGGATTCGCTAGAGCAAACACAGATTACATTATCGGTAACAAAGTAAGTGATGTAAAAGTTACCAAAAAGGCAAAGGAATGGGCGGAAAAAGGTAAAGTACCTATCAACTACAAACGCCAGCTTATCCATTATCTATATGTATGTGAATTAGAATCAGCAAGCATTATAGCGTATCAATCAGACGAATCACTACAAGATAATCCGTTCCAGGAATTAAAGCAAGAGAATCTATTTGAAATACCGGTTGAAATCACGCAAGAAGAAATACAGATACATCATGAGAAGATACAGTATTTAGAGTTTTGTAGGGATATGGGAATATATCCGATTTGAGGCAAAATGTGCAATAAGAAAGGGGATTGGAAATGAGTGAACACGTTTTAGAAGTATGCTATTCGCTAAAAGAAGCGATTCAATCTATTAAAGAACGTCTATCGGAAACTGATAGCAAATGCTTAGAAATGTGGAATTGGTACAAAGAAAATATGCCTGAAAAAATCGAAGGGAATTCAATGGAGGATAAAAACTGGAACGATAAAATTTATTTGGTCTATCGTAGCGATTTTTTCATTGATGAATGTTGGTTGTTTGAAGATGATTATGACATTCAATGCTGGTTAGAAGAAAAGTGGTCAGATTGGGATTTGTGGGATTATGACGATCTGAACGGATTCTTTGAAGAAAATCTTGTTATTTGGGAATTTCATAGAAATATTTGCAACGACATGTGGAATCACTATCGCAAATACTCTAAACCATTCATGGAAGGATGGTCACGAAAAAGAGAGCAAGCTTCTTTTGAGGCAGTACCATCATTTTCAATTGGTTAATGCACAGTTCGAGAAAAAAACGCCACAAGAAAGGAACGATACAACATGATCTATATAATGATTATCTTTTAAATGGGATAACCATCTTACTACTATATTTCTAAGGAGGAAAAGGGAATGGAAGCAAACGCACTAGCTGGTAATAAAAATAGCGGGACGAGGGAAAAAGATGATTTCTATCCAACTCCACCTCATGCAACAAACGCATTATTAGATCGGATTGAGTTTAAAGGTGATATATGGGAACCTGCTTGTGGTGATGGAGCAATAAGCGAAGTATTAACAAAGCATGGTTACAAAGTATATTCTAGTGATTTATTTGATCGAGGTTACGGAGAGCCCGGAATTGACTTCTTAAAGGTGAGTGAAAAAAATGTAGTTCCGTTTTCAAGCATTATAACAAACCCGCCATACAAAATAGCGAAAGAGTTTGTTGAAAAGTCTTTAGAAGTTACGGATGACAAAGTAGCCATGTTACTAAAATTAAATTTTCTAGAAAGTGTAAATCGTTATGGAATGTTTAAAAGCACTCCATTAAAACATGTGTTTGTTTTTTCGAAAAGACTCACGTTTTATGAACCTAATTCAGAGAAAAAAGGGAAAAGCGGGGTATTAGCTTATGCGTGGTATGTTTGGGAACACGGTTATACTGGAAATCCACAAATCGATTGGATAATTTAATAACTTGAAAAATAGGAGGTAATAAAATGGAAGAACTTCAACAGATTAAAGCGATATATAATACTCAAATCAGTGAAGGTAATTTAATTATAAATTTAAATGCTTCATTATTTGAATGGCTAATTGAACAAGCGTAAAAGGTTGAAAATCTAGAAAAAGAAAACAAAAAAACGATAGAACACAATGATTACTAAGCAAGGAGTGATACCATGCTACAAACCCACACAGACTTCGACCAAGCAGAAACAGAGCAACTAAAACGAGCAGAAGCCAAAATAAAAGTACTTCACCAAGTATTACAGGACATTCATCTAGTAGTACACCGTTTTGATTGGGGTAGCTACACTACAGACACACCAGAGGGATATGTATATAGGAGAGTGAAGGAGGGGTTGGAATGAATAACGCAAAAGAAGTATTAAAGCAACTTGGTTATGACGAACAGTTAGTGAACGACATGACAAACGAAGAACGCGAAAATGAAATCCAAGAAATACCTTACAATTTGTAATTCGGGTAAATGAATCACTAGGGGAGTTAACCACTCCCCCTTTATAAAAACCACTTGAAAGGGGATGATTGCACACCAAATAAACCCATTGTAAATGGGGTAGAGGAATTGTCCTCTTAAATTTTTACATCAAAAAGAACATATGTTTCCAAATTATTCCTTATCAGTTAGATCAATCAATTCATGTAACTCACAACCAAAGTAATTACAAAGGGTAGATAGAGTAGCTGCATCCATACGAGTTAATTCATTGTCATACATTTTGGACAAGGTATAACGATTAATACCAGTGTCCTCCGACAACTTGCGAATACTCCTTACTCTATGTTTACCCATTAATTCGTTAAGTTTAAATGTTACTTTTTTCATAATACTTTCGCACCTCCGCATATCATTGTAATAAATGTGTTACCAAATTGCAAGACTTTCACTTAAATTGATACAATATTACTATTAAATGGATATAATACTATTGCCAAAAGGATATAAAAGTGCTATCATAAGTATATACGGAAGGGAGGGATATTATGCTCTTCAAAGTAAAACTTCAAGAACAAATTGAGAAAAAGCAGATGAAACTACAGAAGTTTGTATCGCTTAGGCAGATTAGCCGAGAAACAGGAATCAGCAGACCGACGTTAGACAGATGGCTACATACAGCCCAGAAACAGATTGATGCTAGAAAGGTAGCAATTCTATGTAACTACTTTGAATGCGACATTCGAGACTTCCTAGAGTTTGTACAAGAATAGTTGGTTTGCGGAGGGCGAGAAAGGAGGAGGAGATAGTGAACAATGGCAGACGTGCAAAAGGAAAATGGATTTACAGCAATTGCAAATGAAATCTTTGAAGCCATGCAAATGTACAAGCTTACTCTTAATGAAATAAAAATCATTATGTGTGTTTGGAGATATACTTACGGATTCAACAGAAAAAGTCATCAACTATCGTTAGGTTTCTTTGTAAAACACACGGGATTAAGTAGATCCAGAGTAAACGATTCGCTAAAAAGGTTGCTGGAATGTAATGTACTCATAAAAGTTGGGCAAGGTAATGCAAAAACATCCAATGTATATGCCTTTAATAAAAACTATGAGACTTGGACAATCGAGAAATATTCAACATTCACTAGTATGCAAAACGAAACTAGTACACAAATTGGAACTAGTGCACAAGATGGTACTAGCACTAGTGTACAAAATGGTACTGGAACTAGTGTACAAGACGGTACTAAAGAAATAAAAGATAAAGACAATATTAAAGAAATACAATCGCAAGAAGTTTTTGATTACTACATTTCTAAAAATATAATTCAACACAAGAAATTCGATTCAGAAATGAAACGTAAGACAAAAGCACAAATTAAAAAGTGGGGTATTGAAGAAATCAAAATCGCTATCCATAATTATTCGATTGTATTTCATAGTGAAGATTATTGGTTTAAAACGAAATATAGTTTGTTGGATATTTTAAGGGATAAAGATATTAGGCAATTCGGAAGCGAAGCGGATCCATTTTTTAACTTTGCTAAGGATAAAAGCAAAGTAGTTGAATTGAAGCCTTCAAAACCACAAAAAACAAGAGAACAAATCGAACATGAAAAAATGTTAGAAGAAATGGGGATGGAATAATGAGTTTGTTGGAAAGAGAAATATTAGGATCATTCCTAAAGGATAACACTTTACTACAGGAAACAAACCTAGCAGTCTATCATTTTAACGAATCGCATCACAAAGATTTATTCAAAATGATGGTTGAAATGGCTCAACAAGGAAAAGCAATCGACCATGTAACACTAATGGCTGAAAACCAATCACTAATCTTGAATTTGGGTGGTCCTGCTTATGTACTAGACTTGCAAAGCAAAGGAAATTCCAATCATTTTGAAACATACGAACAAACATTGCTAGAACAATACAGAAATGCTGAAACAGAGAAAGCGATAACAGAGTGGCTTGCTAGTAAGGAAAAAGACACCCGACAATTACTAGATAAAATCGAAACGATTCAAGACGCTGGAACGATTAATGAATCAGATCGCATTACTTTATTAGCAGAACTAATAGACGAAGTAAACAATCCAAAATCATCTTACATTACTGGAATACCTAGCGGATTAACTGAACTAGATAAAATGACAGGTGGTTGGCAAGCCGAGGATAGCATTATTTTAGGCGCAAGACCTTCCATGGGTAAAACAGCTTTAATGCTTAAATTCATGTTATCAGCAGCCAGAAATGGCGATGTGCCAATTGTGTTTTCGTTAGAAATGTCAGCTAAGGCTTTGTTGAGAAGGTTAGCTTCAACGATTGGGGAGATAAACGGTTATATGGCTCGAAATCCTCAAAACCTAAATGATGGTATGCAGAGGAAATGGACTAAAGCAGTTGGAGAAATATCGAATTTGAAGTTTGAAATATATGACCATTCCGACCAAACCATACAATACATTCGTTCTAAAGTGAGAAAGGCGCAAAAAGAATATAAGGGTAAGCGAATAATCGTCATGATTGACTACTTAACACTAATTCAAAATCCTGGTCGTTTTGTTTCAGACCACGCGAAATATTCAGATGTTAGTAGGAGATTAAAAGCAATAGCAAAGGATTATAACTTGCCAGTCATTACATTAGCGCAGCTTTCTAGGGGAGTAGAGCAAAGACAAGATAAACGACCTAATCCGAGTGATTTAAGGGAATCTGGAAGCATAGAACAAGATGCAGATGTAATCCTAATGCTTTACCGAGATTCTTATTACAACAAAGAATCCACAAAACCAAATGAATTAGAAATAAGCGTAGCGAAACAAAGAAACGGTGCTACTGGACCAGTAACTGTAAACTACAACCGTTCAACAGGGGTGATAAAAGATTGACAGTAAAAGAGTATTTTGAATGGGCGGTAAAGAACGGAGCTGTAGACCTATACACATTGATAATGTTCTTAGTTTACGAAAAAAAAGCTTTATCTTTTGCGGACACAAAAGACAAGCTCCTTTATTACATGCAAGATAAGTACAAAAACGCCATGAGTAAATATCTTACAGAATATAAAATCAAACTTAATATCCATTATAAACCAACTGTATATGAAATTGCAACTAAGAACCTATCGTACAGCACCATATACGTGGTAGCAGTTAACGAAAAGCAAGCGACTTCCTTCGCATTCTCACAGGGTTACTTACCTTCTGATATTAGTATATGTGACGAGGACACGCTTATGACAAAAGCAAATAAAAAAGCTGAAGAAATAAATATACCGTTAAAGGATTTACGAGATCAATCGGAAGAAATACCAAGTTTCTTAGGAGGGTTTTAGATGAGTTTACCAAGCGAATTTAAATTCAGACCAAAACATACAGAGAATATCTTTATTGCTAAAGAAACAGATACTGATGATTTCACTATATTTTCTAAGGATGATACTCAACTATTTAAAACGCCAGTAAAGGAATTAGCTGAAATGATTGGTAAGGGCGAATGGGTAATCGTTGATGATAAATACGGGAAATCACCGAGCGACAACGTAAATCATCCTTCCCACTACCAAGGTAAAACAGAAGTAATCGAGATAATCGAACAAGCTACAAAAGATTTACCAGGCTTCCAAGCATACTGCATCGGAAATGTATTGAAGTATGTTATGCGCCATCAGAAAAAGGGCGGTATGGAAGATTTGAAGAAGGCTAGTTGGTATTTGAATAAGGTTATTGGAGGGGAAAACGAATGAGTAAGGAGAAATTTGAAGAAATAAAAGAAAGATACATGGAACGTGAGTACGATTACGCTTTAAAAAGCATGGATATTGACTATCTAATCCAACAATCAGAAGAAAAGATACAACTGGAAAAACGTGTGGAAGAGTTGGAGAAGAATTTAGACCATGGGGCAAAAGTCGCGGTGAAAACTGCGGAGAAGTTACATTACGTCAAAGAAGAAAACCAACGCTACAAACAAGCATTAGAAGAAATAGCATACAAGCAATATAATGTCGAACCTAAAAGAGTTGTAGTCAAATTACGTTCTACCGCAATCCAAGCCTTACAAGGAGGTAATAACAATGAGTAAGCAGTTGGTAGTCGCAGCATTATCTAATGAAATCTACTTAGCAAATATAAACAAAAACGGAATGATGAGTGATAGCGGTAGGGAAGTTGTGACCGACCAAGTTATACAAGCGATGTTTCAGCATATGAAAAAACTTTATGACCGGACAGGTAAAACTAAATACATCATTGATGGATTCGGACAAATCGAATTTACACCATTAGAAGATGATACCCAATGAACTATACAAAAGAGCAGCAGTTAGGCAAACGTACCAAGAAGAAAAGTAAAAACTTCACAGAGAAAACCAAACGAGACATATTCGAACGCGACAACTGGCAATGCGTGAAATGTGGTTCACACCTAATTGAATCTGTACCTCATCACATTATTTACAAGTCGGCTGGAGGAACAGGAGAAAAGCGAAACGGAGTAACGGTATGTCGTAACTGCCATGATTGGGCGCACCACAAGAAAGATAGTAAATTCGGTGAACCAAGCAGAGAAGGGCGTAAATGGTTTGAGAAATGGCGTGATGAGAATTTGGATGAGAATGGGGATAGGATATGAAACGTATTTTGAATTATGTTGGTTCAAAATGGAATATGGCCAAGTGGATTATTCAACAGATGCCTGAACATAATGTTTACCTTGAACCCTTCTTTGGAAGTGGTGCGGTGTTATTTAATAAACCAGCTGTGGGAATCGAAACGGTAAATGACATTGATGGAAACATAGTTAATCTATTTAAGGTAATCCGAGAAAATCCAACTGAATTAGCACAAGCGGTAGAGTTTACACCTTATTCAAGGGAAGAATATTATCTTTCATTCGACTTATTAAAACAAGAACTATCAGATGTAGAAAGGGCAAGGATATTCCTTATTCGGTGTTGGATGGCAAGAGGTGGAAAAACATCAGATAGAACTGGATGGAGACATAACATAGACATTGCTACTGTAAATGCTTTGCCAGATTGGAATACACTACCTGGAACAATACTAGAAGCAACAAAGCGGTTAAAAGAAGTGCAAATCGAAAACCAAGATGCAATTACCTTGGTAGAACGTTATAACCGAGAAGATTGTTTGATTTACGCTGACCCGCCTTATGTGTTAAGCACAAGAACAAAAAGACATTATGCTCATGAAATGAATAACGAACAACATATACAGTTACTGAAATCACTAAAAGAACATAAAGGATATGTTTTATTAAGTGGATATGATAGTGACTTATATAACGAAATATTAGATGGATGGACTCAATTAACTAAGATGGTTCAAACAGAAGCCGCACAATCAAAACAAGAGGTTCTTTGGATTAATCCAGCTGCGATTAAAAAGAATGACCAGTTAAATATTTTTGATGTGGTGAACAGCCTATGAAAGAATACGCAGTTTACAAAGGTGATGAGTTTTTATGTCTTGGTACTGCTATAGAATGTGCGGATAAATTAGGAGTCAAAGCAGATACCATAGTGTACTACACAAGCCCAGCATATCAGAGAAAGCTAGCGAAAAGAAACGCAGTAAACCCTATTATTGTAATTAAATTGGAGGATGAATAGATGGCTAGGCTTAACCACAACGGATATGTTGAAATTTATAATCCTAAGCACCATAGGGCAAGAGGAAACGGATATGTATTTGAACACATCATTGTGGCAGAAGAAAAATTAGGGCGAAGGTTAAAACCTAATGAACACGTTCACCATTTAAACAAAAATAAAAAAGATAACAGACCTGAAAATTTAGAAGTAGTAGATATAGTAGAACATACTAGATTGCATGCAAAAGAAAGAAGGAAAGGTAAGTACATTTCTTGTGAACAATGTGGAAAAACATTCTATCGAAAACCTTCACATATTAAAAAGGCGAAATATTGCAGTTTGAAATGTGTGGGATTGTCGAGCAAAATTGCAGAGGTCAACAATAAGAAAATAACCAAAGAACAAATCGAAAAAGCGTTAAAAAATAACGAAGGAAACAAAAAGAAAGCAGCACTAGAATTAGGGGTACATTATTCAACGGTTTACAAATACATTAAAAAATTAGGAGTGAAGAAATATGCTTAATAGCGTGGTTTTAGTTGGTCGTTTAGTACGTGATCCAGAGTTAAAGTATACGAGTTCAGGGGTTGCAGTAGCCAATTTCACAGTCGCAGTAAACAGACCATTTTCAAACCAAGAGGGAAATAGAGAAGCTGATTTTATCAACTGTGTTATTTGGAGGAAACCAGCAGAGAATCTAGCTAACTTCCAAAAGAAAGGCGCATTAATCGGAGTAGATGGCAGAATACAAACACGTTCATTCGAGGGACAAGATGGAAAGATGGTATACGTTACAGAAATAGTAGCGGATTCAGTTAAATTCTTAGAGAGTAAGAAAGAAGGACAATCTAGCAATCAATCAAACTCACAACCGAGTGATGATCCATTTAAAGATGCTGGAGAACCAATCAATGTGAGTTCGGACGACTTACCATTCTAAGGAGGTATACCATGAAATACCACTTAGCTACAGACGAACAATTAAAATGTATCTTCAACCATGAAAAAGATTGCCCTACTCATATCTTGAGTGGGGTGGTTGAAGAAATGATGAATCGGAACATGTTAAATGGCTACATCTTATACGCTGCAGAATCGGTAAATATTAAATCCATAGATGACGAAGATTTGCTGCAAATTGGATTAATCGAAATACACAAGCGCATTAATAAGTTTAATCCTGGTAAGACAACACCAAAAACCTTTGCAATTAATATTTTGCGAAATAAATTCATGAATCTTATCAAGGACCAACAATTATATAAAAGCGCAGCCAACTACAACAAGGTAATAGGTGAATCGCTAGATGATTATTTAATCCAATCACCTTTTAATGTAGAACGATACGTGATATGTAAATTAGAACTTGAACAGTGTTTATCGTTTCTAAAAGAGCATGAAAGAGTAGCAATGATTATGAAAAATAACGGATATAAGTTAAACGAGATTGCCAATCAAATCGGATTCAATAGTGATACAAGCGTAGCGAAACTAATTCGCAAAGCAAAACGGAAAATTAGAGAGGAATTAGGATATGAAAATCAAATTCTCAATAAACAAATATCGTAAGGATGTAACAAGCAATTTCAATCCAAAATTATCGGAGTATTGGCAAAAACAATATTATGACTGTTTTAGGAGTTGGTGATATGGGAATGTTAACGCCTCAACTGATTCATAAAGCAAAACAGAACGGAATCAACCAAGAAACTTTACGAATCAGATTATCTCGCGGATGGGATGAAGAACGGGCAACAACAGAGCCAACAGAAAAGAAAACAGAACGTGCTAAATGGTTGAAGGTGGCTATTGACAACGGAATCAATGTAGTTGCATTTAATAGCAGAGTTTACTCTTACGGATGGGACTATGAAGAAGCAGCTACAAGACCATTACGAAAAAGGAGTGTATGAAGTGAAATTATCAGAGCTAGATATGAAAAAGAATTTCTTCATTGAACAACTCCACAAGAGGAATTTTTACCAAACAGAAGGTCTTACTTATAACGAATTAAAACATAAATTAGCAACGATCAAGGCAATGGAAATTGATATATCGAAGGATGAAAATAAGTTCTTTTAGGAGGAATGGATAATGATAATTTTATTTTTAATAGTTATAGCATTGGTAGTTGGGGTGTGTAAAGGCGTTTACGACGGATGGGATTTAGGAGATAAACTTATATATTCCATTCTTTGCTCTCTAGGGGGTTTGTGTATTGGGGTATTTGTATACCTAGGTTATATGGGGTTAGTTATTTACTTGTTCGACACAGAGTCAGTCAAATATGATGAAAAACAAGTATACGCCCTACAAGATAACAATTCAATTAACGGTAACTTCTTCTTGGGTTCTGGAAGTGTAGAAGGGGAAATGAAATATTACTACATGATTGAAACGGGTAGAGGATTACAAATGCAATCAGCTAGTGCTAATCATTCTTTCATCAACGAAACTGACAACGACACTCCAAAAGTGGAACTGTACAAAGAAGAGTTTAAAAATGATTTTATACAGTGGTTGAGCCCTGCATGGTACATCACGGAATACGAATTTACTATACCTATTGATTCAGTTAAACAAAACTTTAATATCGACTTGAAATAGGAGGAAACTATGAATCTAACACAAGTAACTAATAAAATTGCGGAATGGGCGGAAGAAAAAGGGTTAGACGAAGCTAAACCAGAAAAACAAATGTTAAAGCTTATGGAAGAAGTTGGGGAATTAGCACAAGGGTTAGCTAAAGGTAACAGGGACCAAGTTATTGACTCAATCGGTGATGTGTATGTTGTTCTTAAAATATTATCAATGCAATTAGATTTAGACTTAACCGCATGCATAGCTGCAGCTTACGGGGAGATTAGTGACCGCAAAGGAAAAATGATTAATGGTGTATTCGTAAAAGAGAGTGATTTAAATGACTAAACGAGACAGAGAAGAAATAATAGCACAACTATCCATCATGACACATTACGCTGAATCGTATTACGAGAAAATGACAGATGAAGAATTATTAGAGGAGATGAGGAAGTATTATGGATAACTTTAAAGCGAAATACAATTACCAGCTTCAAATAAACGAAGGATTAAAGAACCAAATTCAAAATAAAGACTTGGAGTTAGCAGAGGAAAAACAATTTAGTAAGCTGTTGATATTCTTTAATGTCGTAACGATCGTGGTAGGGATATTTCTTGTTGGTAGCGTGATAATGCATGGTTAAATTCACAATACCAGGAACTTTGCCAACCATGAACGAAATCATCAAAGCGAGTAAATCACATCCTATGGCATACGCAAACATGAAGAAAGATTATACAGCGTTAGTAATGATTCGCGCGCAAAAGCTTCCTAAAATCGAAAAATCAGACTTTGAAATCACATGGTATTGCAAGGACAAACGAAAAGATAAGGATAACATCATGACCGGTCAGAAATTCATATTTGATGGATTAGTAAAAGCTGGAGTAATGGCTAATGATGGTTGGGGAGAAGTGGGGAGTGTGGCTCACTTCTTCCAAGTAGATAAAGAGAATCCTAGAGTTGAAGTTGTAATAAGGGAGTTGGGATGATGGGAGTAAAAAAGAAATGGCTAGAACGTAAAATAGCATTAACTGAAAAAGAAATCGGAAAATGGGAAAGCAATCTTAATTCGGCTGCTGTCAACCTTAGGCAAGAGAAAAAGAAACTTTGGGAACTGATGGAACAATTAGAACGTGTCGAACTTAAAGAAGGCGAGTGATGAAGTAATGATACAGGACTTGTTAAGAAGAATCTTTTATAGTCGAATATTTAACAATGTACGGAAGCGACATTACAAAAATGCTTACAAGCAAGGGCGGTTTGATGAAGCGTGGTTAAATACCTTTGAAGAAGAAGGTGAGTAAATGAAAAAGGAACAAATAGACGAACACCTAAAACACATCCTTGTTTACCAAGATCAATTAAACAAACTAGGCGAAGATATGAAAATACAACGTATCGAATTACTATCCAAGCAATTAGTCTTTATCGGCAGGCTAGCAAGCGCATTTTCCGAGAATTACAAACAAATCTATGCCAAGCGTAAACGAATGTATGCAGAAGCTGAAATAAACGCTCAACCACCTAGACAAGCTCGTGCAGAATTAGCAGTAGCTGAAATACGAGAAGAAGAAGCAGAAGCATACGGACTAATGAAACGTTGGAATAACGCATTTGATAGTACCAAAGAAGAGATAAACGCACTGAAATATAAAGTGAAGATTGATATTGAGGACGGGAGTAATCGACAATAGCAAAATGTCACTTTTATGTCCGTTTTGACACCTAACAACCATTTACAATAAAGCTAACAAGGATATTGGAAGGGTGTAGAAATGAAAAACAAGTACATTGACAAACCGTTTTACGATTTGACTGTTGAAGAAATAAGGGAAATGAGAAGGTCACAAGGAAAAAGTATACCTATTGAAGATTTTCTCAAACATTATGAAATTACTGCAGTTGAATATTGTGACACGATAAGGGATTTAGATGGAATAGCCATAGCAAGAGATGAGAGAAAAGCATTTAGCAAGCAAAAAGACGAGGAAAACAAATTTAAACCAAAGGATGATTACACCTTTAGGGTAGAAAACTTACCAAATATTTTTGTGGCTGCTATGTATCAAGTTGATTTCGAGGTAGTGAATGGTCGTAGGTTATATGATTTAGAGGAATTAGAACGAGCAAGAGAAGATATTCGTAAAAAGGTAGACAACTACGAAAGATTAATCCGAGAAACTACAGATAAAACAGCCTATTCAAAATTAAAAGGTATTGATTTAAAAGCTATGAGGATTTACAGAGGAAAGAACACCATGTCTTTCTCCAAAATGAGCCGCATGAGAGTAAGTGAAATAAAATATTATGAATCCTTAAATGAAAAAATACCAAAATATGTTGAAACGATTTATCGAGAACACCTAAATATCAAAAAGAGACACATCATACAACTTAGAGAAATCATGGAAGGTAAGTCGGACAAGGTTGTTGAAGATAGGGAAATTCCTAAGCTGGTAAAACTACGAGTCTACCAAAGAGATAAGGGCAAGTGTACCGAGTGCGAAAAGAAAGAAGAGTTACACTTTCATCACATAAAATATTTTTCAGAAGGCGGACAACATGAGGTTAATAACTTGAAATTATTGTGTAGAGGTTGTCACGCAGAAGTACACAAGGGAGAGAAAGTATATAACATGTTAAAGGGGCGATGATGTGAAAACTAGAAACGAAGAATACTACACGATCAGTAGAATATTAGACATCATCAAGAATTATCACATCAACATTAAAAATGTAAATGAATTTGGTAACGACATCAAAAGTGTAGGAGTAGCACAATACGGAATAGAAGCAACTTTACCAAAAGGGAATGTAATATCAAGTGTTGTGGAACGAGAAGTAATGCGCCAAATTCAAGAAAATAGATTTATCGCCAATATGATAACCGACATTAAATACATTCAACAACGCTGGAGCAGAGTTACAAACGAAAAAGAAGCACAGGTATTAAGCTTACGACTAGATGGATATAAAGTAACTGATATAGCCGAAATACTAAGAATGGAACGGTCGAATGTATATAGGCTATTGGAAAGAGCAGCACGTAGAATAAAAGGTTATCCACAAAATAGTGCGACAAATTCAACAAATTACGAGAATGAAAAAGTCTTATTGTATAATTAACTTATAGCAAGTATATTCCTCCCCTTTATATAGAGAGCGTCATTCACAATTGTGGATGGCGTTTTCGCTTATATTAGGGGAAAAAACGGAGAAGCGTTCAAGGGACTACGGATACGTGGAGGGGCGACCGTAAAAATAAGGGGTGAGGAAAATGGCAAATCAACATACAAGTGAATGGTCTAACGAAATAATAGAACGTATGCTGAACCTTGCAAAAATACATAAACTGCCTAAAGTCACCGAGATGATTAACAAGGAATTTGGTATAAACAAAACATATTCCAGCGTAAGAACAAAATATATGCGTGTGAAGGGTAATTGGGAGCCAAAAGAGGAAACAAACCAACTTCCACCTATCGACAGAACATTGAAGAGAAATAAAGATGGTACTTGGGATAGAGAAGATTTCATTGAATTAAATGAAGCGCAAGAAAAAGATGAAGAATATATGTTAATGGCTCATGGCTTTGATCCAGAGAAGTGGGATATTGTAGAATTGAACAATTCTGCTTGGAATCAACATAATAAACAAGATGGAACTGTAACATTGTTCTCAAGCAAAATAAAAGTAAAACCTAAGTCAAAAAAGAATAATGAATATGATAACTTAATTGAAACTATCGAGAGTGGAAAACCATTTAACATAAAAATTAATTATAAACCGTTAGATAAGCATTACCTCTTAGAGATAGCGCCAGTAGATACACACTTCGGAATATCATCTTTTGAATACTATGGACCGAATATAGTACGAATCATCAACAAGATTAAATTAAGGCACTGGGAACAAATTGTAATACCTGTTGGGAATGACCTATTTCACAATGACGACTTCAGAGGCAGAACATCATCTGGAAGGGAAATACAAAAGGTTGATATGGGGAAAGCCTGGACAGATGCAGAGAAGTTTTACTACACAATTATTGATGAAGCGAAAGAACACGCTAACCACATTAAGATAGTATATGTTCGCGGTAATCATGATGAATCCATGTCATGGGCGTTTGTGAAAAATCTAATGACAAAGTACCCGAATCTAGAGTTTGATGATTCATTCGAGGAACATAAAGGACATTCATTCCATGATGTATTCTTAGGATTCACGCATGGAGAGAAGAACAGAAAGAACACCGCTAACATATTCAATACTAAATTTAGACTTGAGATAGCAAAAGCAAAGGTAAGAGAAATACATCAAGCGCATCTACACGAGGAAAAAGCGCAGGACCATTACGGAATTATGGTAAGAGGATTACCAACACAGAATTTAGAAGATGATTGGCACGATCAAAATGGATATGTAGGAAAGAATAAACGATTTCAGTTATTTGAGTATAGTGAAGATACATTAGAATCTATTCATTATGTATAAAAGAACGGGGAGCTAAGCCCCCTTTTCAAGAAGCCTAGCTACCTTAATCCATAGAAGTAATGTTACTACGTGCTGAAATTCAATAATAACTTGGATTTCCATTCATATGTCACTCCTTCTGCTACTGAGTCAATAAGTAGCATAGCGATCACCTCCTTAAATAGTGTAGTCGCTAAATAAAGTGACATTTTTATTATATCACAAATAGTCTGAAACTTGTGTAGGTGATTCCCATGTTCATAACAGATGATGATATACGTAACTTTATATACGAGAATCTAATTAAACATGGATGTGTACCAGAGGAAAGAGAATTAGAAATCATATGCCAGGTATTCTTTGATTATTTAAAGGAATTAGGAATACTAGTTGACTTTATGGATTTGTTTGATGAGGAGGAAGGTGAATGAGTTGAAACTTACCGAGAAACAGAAACGATTTGCTGATTATTATATAGCTAGTGGTAATGCAGAAGAGAGTGCAAAAAAAGCAGGCTATAGCGCTAGAGGTAATACAACAAAATTACTACAAAATACTACAATAAGAAAATATATCGAAGAACGGAACAAGCGACTAGAAAGCAATAGAATAGCTGATATGGAAGAAGTAAAACAATTTTGGACTAATACCTTGCGTGATGAACAACGTGATTTAAAAGACCGTTTAAAAGCATCTGAGTATATAGCCAAGACTAATGCTGCTTTTATTGATAAACAAGAGCACAGTGGTGAAATTCATAATACTGTAACTGAATTAACTCCAGAACAACGAATGAAGCGGATTAAAGAGTTGAAAGCGAAGTTAGAGCAATGATTACAGATAAAGAATTAATGGAACTTGAATATCTCTTGAAAGCAGAACAAAAAGAGAATGCAAGAAGTGATTATATAGAGTATGTCGTTTATTCTCATGAAGGAAGATATAAGAAAGCTCCACATACTGAATTTATCGCTAGAATTATTCAACACGCAATTGATAAGAAACAACAAATGCGTGAAGGGGTTATTCCTACAGAGAATCAATATATAGCTTTGAATATGCCTCCGAGACATAGTAAATCTATGACAATAACCGAAACTCTACCGAGTTATTATTTAGGGCAATTCCCAGAGGACAGAGTAATCGAGATATCTTACAATGACACTTTCGCTCGGAAGTTTGGGAAAAAGAACAAGGAAAAAGTAAGACAATTTGGCAAAGAGTTGTTCAATATTGAGTTATCTAAGGACAGCAGTGCTGCTGATGAATGGAATTTATCTAATAATATCGGCGGAATGATTAGCCGAGGTGTTTTATCTGGAATAACTGGTCAAGGTGCTGACCTTATGATTATTGATGACCCTATCAAGAACAGGGAAGAAGCGGATAGCGAAACGCACCGAGAAAAGATATGGGGTGAATGGGTGGATTCATTTAGTTCACGTTTACATCCTGGCGCAGTTGTTATCCTAATTCTAACAAGATGGCATGAAGATGATTTACAGGGTAGGCTTCTTAGTTCAGAATATGGCGAACCTTTAGATTGGCAAGTATACAACTTCCCATTAGAAGCGGAGAAAGACGATCTATTAGGTAGAAGTATAGGCGAACCATTATGGGAAGAGAGATACGGGTATAAGTTTATCGAGGAAAGGAAACGTTATCCTTCTTCATTTAACTCATTATACCAAGGCAGACCTACTTCACAAGAGGGTAATATCATAAAAAGGCATTGGTGGAAGTATTATGATGAAAACAAACTGCCTCCAGTTGCTATCAAGATTATGAGTATAGATGCAACATTCAAAGATGGTGATGATAATGATTTTGTATCTATTCAAGTATGGGGGAAAAGCGGAGTTAACTCATTCTTAATTGACCAGACCAAAGCTAGAATGGATTTTACCGCAACTATACAAGCAATTCAAAATATGAGAGCGAAACATTCGGATGTTAGAGGAATCTTTATCGAGGACAAAGCAAATGGTCCTGCAATTATATCCATGCTAGCTAATAAGTTACCGGGTATTATTCCAGTTAAACCAGATGGTGGGAAAGTGGCAAGGGTAAATGCGGTAACGCCTTATATCGAAGCTGGTAATGTGTATATTCCTAGAACAAAATGGATCCATGATTTTGTAGAAGAGTGTGCTTCATTCCCTAGCGGGAAGCATGACGACCAAGTAGATGCCATGTCACAAGCTTTAAATAGATTATATTACTACTATGGAGAATTGCCACCACCAAAAGAAAAACCACTTCCATTCCCATTCCAAAGTGAGAATGAAGGCGAAGGAGGATTTGTAGAATGGTAGCATTAATACTAGCAATTTGTGTACCTGTTACAGCGTTTGTAACGGGTTATTTTACGTTAAAAGGGGTAAAGGTAGGCTTGGGAACAGAAGAGCCTAAAATAATTCACAAAGAAGCGGATGAAGAAGAAGAACAAGAAGAACCACAGGAAAACACAGAGTTAGCTTCTATGTTAAGTGAGTGGATAAATGGCGCAGAAAAAAAGGAAGGATAGTATATGAACTTGATGGAACGAATCATTAGAAGATTGAAAGAGAAGTTTTTCATTGAGATACCTTTAATTGAGAGTAGGTGATTAGATGGAACAAGAAGAAAAAGTCCAGGATGAAGTAAAAAGCCAAGTAAGTGCAACTAAAGTAGAAGAGGAATACCAAGAAGGCTTACAATACAAACGCCAAATGGGATTTATAGATAAATGGCCAGAGTATGAACGTTTTAAAGCAGGGGATCAGTGGCCAAAAGCTACAGAGAAAACTAAACACTTACCGAGACCTGTGTTTAATGTAATAAAGTACATTCAGAACCACAAAGTATCAACTGTCATGAATGAGAACATCAAGATGATATTCACTCCACAAGAACATATTGAAGATGAAGAAAACGAGGAATTGAAGAAGGCTGTTGAGGGTGCTGACTTATTTACTCGATATAGCGATACAACATGGGAAAACGTGAAGCAAGACAGGTTGAATGAAGAAGCGTTGGAAAGTGGATCTAGTTTAGGTACAGGCATATGGCATTACTACTGGGATGATTCCGTTGAAGGTGGAATTACTCAACCATATATAGGTGAATTGTGTGGAGAAACTATCGACCCAATAAATATATTCTTTGGCAATCCCCAGCAAAGAGACGTTCAAAAGCAACCATATATCATCATTTCAAGTCGAGACACAGTAAAGAGCGTAAGGAAGCAAGCTAAGGATAACGGTGTGAAAGAAGAACTTATCTTACAAATCAAATCAGATAACGATACACAGGATGAAGGATACGATAACGCGCAAATTGAAGTAAAGGGAACAGACAAGACAACCATTCTAACAAAGTATTGGAAAGAAGATGGTAAGGTTTTCTTTACTAAAGTATGTTCCAGTATTGTTATTAAAGATAAGACCGATACTGAACTAACTTTATACCCTGTTGCGGTAATGCAATATGAACGTAGAAAGAAGTCTATCTTTGGTATTGGTGATACTGAAGGATTGATACCAAACCAAAAAGGGATTAACTTCTTAATGGCTATGCAATTATTAAGTGTTCAATTAACTGGATGGCCTAAGTTGGTATATAAAACGGGTGCGGTAAATCCAAGAAAGATTAACAACGATCCTAGTGAGCCTATTGAAGATAGCTCTCCACCAGGTGTCGAAGGTGTAAGATATCTTGTTCCTGGTAAAGTTGACAAGTTAGCAGGAGAACTATTAGAAGCATTTATGGACCATACTAAAACATTAGCTTCTGCAACTGATGTTTCTACTGGTGAAGTTGGCTCTGGCGACTATAACGCTACCGCCATCATGTTATTGCAAAAAGCTTCTGGCGTTCCGATTGAATCAATTAAGAAGCGGTTCTATCGTGCTATGGAAGATGTAGGGAACATTTGGGCGGAATTTTGGAAAACCAAGTACAACACAACTAGAAAGATAAATGTTGAAGATGATGAAGGAAAACTAGAAGCTAGGGATTTCAAGGGTACAGAATACAAAGACACTCCAATGTACTTGAAAATAGATATTGGACCATCATCTAACTATTCAGAAGAACTTATGATGGCTTCTCTAGATAAGCTATTTGATGGACAACACATCACACTTGAGGATTATTTAGAGTTTGCACCACAGAATGTAATTCCATTTAAAGATAGATTATTAAAACGACTAGAAGAAAGGGGAATGACAATGGCGCAATTGCCACCATTACCACAAGCCGGAGGAATGCCACAAGTACCACAAGCACAACCTATGCAACAAAGCGCACTAATGCCACAAAGTCAACCACAACAAGGCGGACTAGACCCACAGCTACAGGCTATGGTTGACCAGTTTAGACAGATGTTAGTAGAAAGTGGACACGAAGCAGCACAACTAGATGATTTAGCATTGTTACAACTAATGCAAGAAATAGGTCAAGGTGGACTATCACAAGGGCAACCACAACAACCTATGCAGCAAGCACCACAACAACCCAATGGAATGGTTTAATGTCAAAACAATATAGAAATCATTATCAAGAGTTGTATACCAAGACAGAAGCCTTTATTAAGCATATTGAAAAAGTAACCAACAATGATTTAAATAACATGAATCATTCTGATTACATTCAAGCATTGAGACTTAAATTTGACTTACTAGAAAAATTAAAATGAAGCCAATTTATGTTAACCTACCCGAAGGGAATTATCCCTTGGGGATTTACACGTCTAACTGACAAGCGTTAGGCGTTTTTTAATGGTCATTTACCTTACTAAAGGAGAAAGGATAGGTGGTCATTATATCTCGACCTAGATAAGTCGTTAAACTGTCTTATTATATCGAACAACCCAAACGGGATTCGAGAGGAGAATTGAAATGGAAGAAATACAAGAGTCTGTTGAAAAAGTTGAAGAAGTACAGGAGATTGAATCTCCACCTGAACCTAGTGAACCTAACATAGATGAAATACGTGAACAAATAAAACAGGTGAAGGCTTCTGAATACGACGTTGACGATCAACCCACAAGGGAATCTGAGTCTGAAACAGACAATGAAACAGGTGAAGAAACAGAGGAAGAAAGCGCGCAAGAATCTGAATTATTCACTGTTAAGGTTGATGGGGAAGAAAGAGAAGTCTCCATCGATGACCTAAAAGAAAATTATTCTAAAGGTGAAAATTATACTCGAAAAATGCAAGAGTTAGCTGACGAGAAAAAGCAATTTGAAGCACAGCAAGAAGAGTATGAACCAACTCAAAAATGGATGGAATACTGGACTAATAACCCATATCTAAAAGAACAGATAATGAACGTTCTTAATGAGTGGGAGAAAACGAGCGTGTTACCGTTAGAACCCTTAGACAAAGTGATAAACGAGTCATCGAGTGGTCGATATATTAATCACTTGATACTAGAGAACGCACGATTAAAAGATCAGTTAGAAGATGTAAACGGTAAGTACAATTCAACTGTACTAGATACCGAGCTATCTAAGTTAGAGAGTGAATTAAAGGCAGAGTATGAGGATTTAGCAGATGATGAATACCTTTCTAATCTACGAAAACAAGCGGAAGAAGAAGGGTTAACTGTTGAAGTTCTAAAACGTATTGCCAAGGGTGAACTTGCTGACAAGAAGATAGCTAAGATTAATGAGGATAATGCTAAGAAACAGAAGGAAATTGAAGCAGAAACCATAAAGAATATTCAAAAGAACAAAGCTTCTTCTACTGGAGCATTAGGACAAGAAGAAGGCATGGAACAAGTTGGATTCTCTCAAATGTCCAAAAAACAACAACGAGAGATTATTGAAAAAGTAAAACGTGGAGAATTAAAACATTTATAGGAGATGATTAAATGGCAACATCAGTACAAGGTTATAACGCTACTACTGGCGTTAATGCGTTAACCGCAGAGCAAGCAACATTCTATCAAACAGCAATGCTAGACAGACTAATTCCGGAACTAGATTGGTATAAATATGGTGAAAAGAAAAACATTCCAAAGCGTAAGGGTGCCACTACGCAATTCAGACGTTTAAATAGTCTTGCGGTAAGCACAACAGAATTAACAGAGGGTGTAACTCCTGATGGTGTAAACCTGGATATTACTGCTATTTCTGCAACTGTTAAACAATACGGTAACTGGACTAAGATTTCAGATTTTATTGATCTTGTAGGTCTTGACCCATTACTAACTGAAACTGCTGAATTAATGGGTGAAAACGCTGGGGAATCTATTGACTCCATCATTCGTGATATCGTTGCATCTGGAACTAACGTTCTTTATGCCAACTCTAAGTCCGCTCGTGTTGAACTTGGTCCAACTGACAAAATCAATGCATTAGACATTCTACGCGCAAGACGTACTCTAAAACGTAACAAAGTTAAGCCTATTTCATTACCTGGTGGTGGAAAAGGTTACTTGGCTTTAGTTCACACTGACGTTGCGACTGATTTAATGCAAACGCAAGAGTGGAAAGACCAAAACACTTATGTTGACACAAAGAATCGTGAAAACGGTATTCTTGGTAAAATGTACGGGATTTATTTCAAAGAGGTAGATATGGGCGTGAAATTTGCTGGCGAAGGTGCTACTGGAGCTGACGTTTACGGTACTATCTTCCTTGGTAAAGGTGCTTATGGTGTACCTGATGTGGAAGGTTCTTCTAAACCTGAAATCATTGTACACCCTGCAGGTAGCGGTGGTTTATCTGACCCACTAAACCAGTTCAATACAGTGGCTTGGAAAGCAGCATTTACTTCAGTTCGTTTAAATGAATTATGTATCGTTCGTTATGAATCTGGGGCATCAGTTTAATTAACTAAGGGGGAGTTATTCCCCCTTTAATATTTAGGAGGAAACCAAATGGCGGCAAAAAAAGAAAATAAAGAAGTAGAAGTTAAAGAAAATAAAGAAGTAGAAGTTAAAGATGAAAAAAGCTTAGAAAAAGAAATTAATCAAAATGAAAAAAGTTTAAAAGCTAAGTTGGAAAAAATGAAAAAAGTACCTTTAGAAATCCCAGAAGACCCGAACAACCCAAACGAAGTTGTTCCTATCGGTTGGAATGGAATTATCTATGCAGTTCCAAGAGGAAAAGAGTTTATGGTCCCTGTGGTAATTCGTGATATCTGGAAAGAGAGTTATCAAAAAACAAAAGCAGCAAACAAGCGCATTGAACAAAGTATCAACAAAGAATTGAAAGTGTATTAGAAGAGGAATTTAATGTATCCTCTTCTTTTTTTATATTGGAGGTGTTTTCAATAGGCCTATCAACTGTAAGACAATTAGTAAATAGAGCGAAGAGCATAAATCAATATAACAACTCTGGTATTGAAAGTGATGAATTGTGGATTGATTTTTTTAATGAAGCTTTATTCTCTATGGTGGAAGACTTAGAAATTAATGAAGATATTTCCATTGAGTTTATAGATGGAGTAAATGAATACGATTTACCCGAAAATTATTACTCATTAGTTGAATTAAAGGATGAACAGAATCAACTAATACCCGCCTATCGTAATAACGGCATTGATATTTCTGGTTCACAAACATATAGACCAGGATACGAAATAATGCAAAGAGGAAGTAAGTTTGTTATCACATTTCCTTTAATGAAAGCGCCACGCACATTCCAATTAAGGTATATACGTTACCCTAACCAACTAAGTCTAGCAAACGAAGGCGATAAACCAGAAATACCGACAGTGGCAGAAACTGCATTATGTTACAAGGCAATCAGTTTTGCATTAATGAATAATAATCAATACGGACAATCTCAATTCGTTGATGATATGTTCATGAATAAAGCTAGTATAGGTAGACGAGCAAATCATAAAGCTAGGTGGTGATTCCAATAGGTCAAATGGATATAGGTGGCACAGCTACCCAAACAATGCAAATAGCCAAATTTGATGGTGTGAACACTGCGCTAGCCTTTTCTGAATTAAAAAATACAGAGGCCCTAAAGGTGATGAATGGATTACCTGGAAGCCTAGGGAGTTTAGCAAAGAGACCCGGAACAATACCCGTAACCGCAAGTGCGTTGGCAACTCCAATAACTGGCATATTTAGTTATCGTAAAACTAAACAGGACCATGTAATGGCAGTATCAAACAATCAATTATTTGAATTAACAGGTGATACACTAACCGCCAAGACCGGAACATTGTCCAGTAGTGAAGTAGACCAAGCGCAATTCAAGGATGAAAACGGTCAAGAGGTTCTCATCATTGCGGATGGCGGTAATCTTAAATATTACGACGGAACAGATGTAAAAGAAATCGTTCCTGCTGCGGATGATGCCGACCCACTCCCTAAGAATGATCTAAACGATATTAACGCCAATCATAAACCGATTGGATGCTTAGTGCATGGTGCAAGGGTTGTTGTATGGGATGGTTCAGATACGATATGGCACTCCAAAGTAGGTTATTACGATTACTTCCCACAAACAGACTTCATACGCTTTGTGCGTAAAGGCGACTACATCCAAACATGCGTAACTTATCGTGGAGCATTACTAGTGTTCTTGCGCAACTCATTAGCAGTTCTATTCGGTCAAGATATTGAAAACTGGCAACAAGACTTCCTTTCCACAGAGGAAGGGTGTATCAATCCTAAAACAGTACAACAAGTAACGTTCCCGGATGGTAAACAAGAGATATTCTATCTATCTGATAATGGCATACAAGCGGTATATACGATTGATACAGTGTTGATTGATAGCCAAGCTAGATACTCAACTAGAAGCGTGTCACGTACTCAAATTGATTGGAAAGAGCTAGGTGTTACGAAGGAAGAATGGCAACGAGCGGTAGCGCATTTTTATGATGATAAATACTGGCTTATCTACCCAAAGGGTGACAAGTGGGAAGGATTAGTATTCGACACAGTATTTAGCAACTGGTATTTCATTAACAATATAGATGCACATGCTTTCTTTGATAATAGTGATATGTTTCTATTTGCTAGTGATTCTGGTCATGTAAAAGAAATTGACGATTCATTATTTAGTGATTGGGATGATAAGAACCGTACAACAGGAACACCAATTAATATGTATTGGTATTCTAACCTACTCACACCAGCAGTAACGGGATTCGACCACTTTTGGGATGTTGTTATCGTAGAAGCTAAGCAACAGTTTCATAAATCAACGGTTGATTTAGAGTTAAACACATACGATTCCAAAATGATTCTTAATGGTCAGTTAAAAACAGAAATGATGGTGTGGGGCGATACAGTATGGGGACAAACACAATGGCCATCTATCAATCTCACACACTACGTAAACTATGCAAAACGGATTCGATTCTTCCAAAAAGGGAAGTATCTGCAAATAAAAATATCTAACAATCGTGATGAACCGATTGAAATATACAACATCACATTAGAAGTTCGCGCTATGCGACCTTATTAGGAGGGTTGAAATGGCATACGAAAAACAACTAGTTAACGCTGGCGATATTATGGATCCTGCTTGGGGTAATCATGTTCAAACGCAATACGATGAATCGCTTCCAAAAGTTACAAGCGATTCACAAGGGGAATGTTGGAGATTTGATAGCGGACTTCAAATTTACTATGGCACTGCAATTGTTTCCTCCAACGGAAGTGATGTAGTTACTCATCCTGTCACGTTTCCACTTCCTTTTAGTGATAAGCCTTCTATAACAACCAATCTAGAAACAGGAGTGCCTAATTTAAGGATGACTGCAGCTGGGACAGTAGCTAATGCATCATTTAACTTATATGTCCGTAATGATGTTGCAGGGGCTACAGATTTGAAAGTTAACTATACAGCTATCGGAAGATGGAAATAAGAAAGGAGTGAAAACATGGCAGTATCAAGTTATCAATTAATGAATACAAGTGGCGGAAAAAAGAAAGACAAAAATTCCAAATCAACTAAATCTCCACAAATGAAAACCGCACCAGGTTCTATGCCAACACAAGCAGTCGGGGGATTAATTGGTATTACAGAAGGGTTTAAAAAGGCTAGTAGCAAACCAAAAACAAGCACTCCGAAAACAAGTACACCTTCAAGCGGTGGTTCATCTGGTGGCGGAGGTGGTGCGGTAGGCGCAGCTGCTGGTGGTACGCCAACCATGGAACAAAATCAGAAGAACCATGAGAAGGAATATCGAAATAAGTTCGAGAAACAAATCCAGAACGAATTAGATCGCTACGAAAAACAATTACGTGATGAATTGCAACGTAATGAAAAAGGTATCAATGACGAAATCTCTCGACTAGAAGCAAGCGGACGAGCAACGATTGACCGTAATAACGAGTACTTGTCTAATCAAATCGCACAGTTGCAAGACCAAAAAGTAGTTGCTGACCAAGACACGATTAACTGGATGAACAGACGAGGTATGACATATAGCGGTGGTACAGATTACTTCCTTGCACAAAATCAACGTGCTACCCAACAAGCAACAGGTAACCTTCAATCTGAAATAGGCTCACGTAACGCAGAGATTGAACAAAGTAATCAATTAGCAAGAGAACGAGCACTGAGCCAAATTAGTATGTCACGTGAACAAGCCATGAGTACACTGAATATGATGCGTGAACAAGCACCAGACAAGGTACGCCAATTAGTGGATGATGCACTCGAACGACAATGGGCGAAAGACTTCCAAATGGAACAATTCAACTTCCAAAAACAACAAGCAGCGGCGGCTTCGGCCAGGGCAGCTGCATCCCAAGCACTCGCACAAAGACGATTCCAAGCACAACAACAGCAACAAGCATGGGAGAATGCTATGGCTGAGAAACAATTCGCTGCTAGTGCATCTAAAGGTAGAGCAGGAAGTAATGTAAGTGGGTTGCAGTCAAACGGAGGACTCGGACAACGTGATTTAGAAGTATTCCAATCACAATTTGGCGGAGATTTAGGAAGTGCTAGCGCACAAGATATTCGCTCGTTTGTAAACACCCAATATGCAAACGGAATGCTATATGATGAATCTGAAGCAGATCAATTAGAAAACTACTTGAATTCATTGCGTACTCCTGGTGGTTCTAATAATAACAATAAGTCTACCCCCAAAACATGGGATGACATTTCAATGGATGGGTTCAGTAACTACCTTCCATATGGCGCAGGATTATAAAGGGTGATTAGATGGTAAACAGATTCGCACAGAATAAACAAGGTAACAGATTCGGAGGAGGTGGCGGTTCTCGATTTGGTAATCAATACGATACAGGTAGTGTCAATCGCCAAATCGAAAATGCTGAAACTCGTATACGTTATGCAGGGTTTGAACCAAAAGAAGATAATCGAAATTGGTTTGAAAAAGCAACGAATCTGCCAGAAGGTCAAAACTTTTTCTTCGATACCTTAGATTTACTTGATAGACCAGGTAACGCTATCCGTACCGCAATAGATGGCGGAGGAGATGACCTGGGCGACAGCCTTTGGAAAGGCTTTAGCGGTCAAGTAAACACAAGAGGAACAGATATACTCGATAATTTAGGAGTAGATACTGATAACAAGGTTGTAAATGGTGTACTGGGGTTTGGAGCAGAAGTGCTTACAGACCCTACCATGCTAATTCCTGGTGGTGTATTTGCAAAGGGACTTAGAACAGGCGCCAACGCAACTAAAAAAGCGTTTAATGTCATGACACCGCAATCTATCCAACGTAAGATTGAACCTGCATTAGAAGGTACAAAGAATACGTTTAACGCAATGTTTAACACTAGACATGGCAGAAATCAACAATTTGATTCAAACGGTAGGCTTGTTAAAGGTGACGATAAACTTACACCTATGATTCAAGAAACACAGAATCGTATCGACTATCAAAACACCCAAAACATGAATAATATTTTGAAAGCAGCCAAGAACGCAGGCGGATATAAAACAGGTTCACAAGTTGGTCGAATTATGGAGGATTCCTTACAACAATTTGATGAAGCAGGAAACCTAATTCCACGTAATAAAATGGAACTTCCAGACGACCCAGAACTGAAACAAGCAGCTGCTGAATTAATGAGAGGGAATGACTTAGTACGTAATCAAGCTAGGGAATTGGGAATTAACGTAAATGAGTTACAGGGTTATATGCGCCATATTCTTTCAAAGGAAGAACGAAAAAGAAGAAGAGAATTAGGTGAGAGTGTTTATAATGTGGATCGTGGTAACTTTGGAATTGGAAATCCTAACGATAAGTTTTTAAAACAACGTAAGTATACTGGTTCAGCAGAAGAAATTAATCGAGATGCAGGACGTAACGTATTTGAATCGAACGCATACTTTGCAACTGCCTATGGACAAAAACAACTAACAGAATACATGAATGCGGTTGATTTCAGAAGGAAAGTATTATCTGACCCATCACTCGCTATCAAGTATCAAAAAGGTATGAATGTACCAGAAGGCACAACAAAAATAAACACAAAAAATTATCAATTCATGAAAGATGAAGATTTAGCCGAAATGGGCATGTTGGATGAAGTTGGAGGAGAATACGTTGTACCTCATGCAGTTAAAACCGCACTAGACAAATTCCAGCGGCTGACAACAGATGAAGGAATGCGAGGATTTCTTAAAGCTTTTGACACTGCTCAAAGTTGGTGGAAACGTGCTGCTTTATTCTCGTTACCATACCACGTACGAAATGACGTAGGAGCAAAGTTTAATAATTATGTCGGTGGTATGAATGCTATGGATATAGCTAAATACTCATCTCAAGCAGATAAAGAAGTTTACCAAGCTATGGTGCTGGGTAAACCATCTCAAATGTTTGATGAATTTCTCCAACAAGGACTAGGAGCTAATTCACAAAGCAAAATTGAATTTGCACGAATGGGTGATGATGCGGCCCAAGAACTTGAACGACTTGTTAAAAACGAAAGCAAAACAGGTGGAGAAAGGTTAGCAGGAAAAATACTAAGGCCATTTGAGACTTCAAGACAATTTGGTGATTTTATTGACCAGACAAACCGTTATGCAGCTTACAAATGGGCGAGAGAAAAGAAAAAGATGTCACCTGAACAGGCAGCATCTAAGGTGCGACAAACCCAATTCGATTATAACAACTTAACTAACTTTGAACGTGAATTTATGACACGTTTAGTTCCGTTCTATCGTTGGATGCGTAACAACATTCCATACCAAATGAAACAGTTTGCTAACGATCCAAGAAAATTTATTCGAGTGGATGATTTCAGAAGAAATATGCAATCGTCTATGGGGATAAATGAAGAAAATATACCTGATTGGATGACTGAACAATTCGCTATCCCTGTAACGGGTGAAGATGATGGCAGTGGTCAATTTGTTAGTATGAACCTTCCTGTTGGTGACCTAACAAGAGTTGCTGACCCAGGTAAAACGTTTGTAGATTCCTTATCGCCATTTGCAAAGTTGCCTATTGAATTAACATTAAATCGAAACTTCTTCTATAACAATCCGATTGAAAGTTATGAAGGGCAACAACGACAAATGAATATCCCAGGTACTGATGTTAATTTTGGTTTGCCAGCTAAACAGGCTTATGCTCTTGAAAATTTAACTGGTCAAATTGGACGAAATGCATTTGATTACTTGCAAAGACCAGGAGAAGAAAACCAAGACACGAAGTTTAGAACACCATCACTTGGCATTTCATCCATGCTAAAAGAATATGATGTTGTTAAGTCTGAATACTATGAGCGATTAAACGAACTTCAACGATTGCAGGATAGAATAAATTGGATTGAACAACAAACAGGAATGAGACCACCTACTATGAATGAAATTAATCAGAATCGACCACAGAGTCGCTTTGGCGGAGTGAACTAAATATAAATCCACTAATTAAAAAAGTAGCAAGAATTACAATTCCAAACTTTATATAGTGGTAGTTTAAAAGTGGGTTTACTATTTTCACTCCATAATAATCTGGGTTTGTGATTTCCATTCCAAACTTATCGACATAAGTTGTTGGAGCAGTTATAAACATTAATGCTACTTCAATAATAACAACAGGAATTAGAATTGAAATAAAGGTTTTTTTATTCACGATTACGACCTCCAAAGACTTTATTCATAACACTTGTGATAAAATCACCAATTACCATTGCAACGAAGAATATGAGCACGGCAAATATAACGTAAAACCACGCTTTAAACTCATTAAATATGAGTTCTATCAATACAGACACCTCCTTGTTACTCATTATATAGGAGGTAAATACATTTTAGAAGAGGGAAGGCTGATAATTCAGTCTTTTTTTATTGGAGGGACAAACAATGGAGAGATTTGATTTAATATTAAAATACGGTTCAGTCGGGTTAGGCGGGGCGGTAGGATACCTGTGGGGAGGTTGGAGTGAATTGTTATCTATCCTTTTAACATTTGTTGTAATTGATTACATCACAGGTATTCTTGCAGCAGGAAAAGAAGGGAAACTAAACTCTAGCGTGGGATTTAGAAGTATCCCTAAGAAAGTAATGATTTTCTTACTTGTAGCAGTTGGTCATTTAATAGATGGTGCAATGGGAGATAGCCACATGTTTAGAGATGCGGTTATCTTCTTTTATTTAGCAAATGAATTGTTAAGTATTTTGGAAAACGCAGGAAGAATCGGCTTACCTATACCTAGTGTATTGAGTAAGGCTGTTGAGGTACTAAAAGGGAAGGGTGATAAGTAATGGTTAAATATATTCAAGACCCAGGACATGGCGGAAGCGATCCAGGTGCAGTTGCTAACGGACAAAAAGAAAAGGAATGGACATTAGAAGCTGGTCTATATGTAGACAAGCGTTTAGGTGAGCTAGGCGTGTATAGTCACATGACACGTTCAAAGGATGTAACACTTGAACAAAGCGCACGGACTTCTAAAGTCAGTAAATATGATAAAGCAATTTCACATCACTTTAACGCTGGCGGTGGAGAAGGTGCTGAATTTATTTACTCCATTTATGCAGATGGTAAATTCGAGAATATTTTGATTGATGAATTCAAAAAGGCTGGTTATCCAGTAAGGCGTAAATTCCAACGCAAATACCCAAATAAATCCAATTGGGATTATTACTACATGCACCGAGAAACTGGTCATTGTCGTACTACAATCGTAGAGTATGACTTCTTAGATGGCGGAAATTTCTCGAAAATGAAATCAAAATCCTATCGCGAAGGAATGTACGAATGTGTTGTTAAGGCTATCTGTCGCGAGGAAGGTGTTAAATATATTGCACCTGGGAAGAAAGAAGAACCTAAAATTGAAAAAGGTACATTCTACCGAGTTGTCACAGGTTCATTCCAAGACAGAGCCAATGCCGAGCAACGTATAGCAGAATTAAAGAAAAAAGGCTTTGATTCATTTATTGATGTGTATAAGAAATAAAAAAACGCCCTCTGCCTTAATCGGTAGAGGGTTTCCATGCTCTATCCTTCCGTTCAAATTCTCTAGCCTTATCTCCATATAAATATTCACTCATTAACTGACTAGTAAATTCCTTTAATTCCTCTGATGTATACTCTAAAACTTCATCATTCACCTTATATTTACCGTTTTCTAACCGTTGCACATCTATACGATACCTCGAACGTAATTCATCCTGCAACTTATAAAAATCTTCTTGCATCCGTTCGATAATGGATTCCAACATATCTTGATATAAGTTACCTAGTTTAATTTTCTGAAACTTCTCTATGTCTTGTTTAAATATGGTTATGGCCATAGGGTAGGTGATGTATTTTTCTACATGATTCAATGCTATTTCTCCTTTGGGGTTTATTTCCCTACCATTTTCTCTTTATTCCATTTTTCCCATAAAGGTGTAATGCTTCCCTAGCTTTTTCACCATTATCATTATTGCCTTCTGAATAATACCAAAGGGATCGTTCCATCTCTTTTAAACGGGTATTTTTCTTTGTTGATACACTTATTAAAATCGCAAACAAAAATAACCCCATTATGTATAATAATCCCATTTAACCACCCCATTATTTACGTTCGTATAATTCTTCCATGCTTACATTAAAAATTTTTGCTAATTCATAAGCCTTGTCATATTTAGGCATCCCCTTATCGTGTTCCCATTCACTTAAGCGTTGATAGCTTACATTAATTTTACTTGCTACATACTGCTGAGTTAACCCATTTTTCCGTCTTAATTCTCCAATTTTTGATTTCATGATTATTCCCCTTATAAGTGCTTTATTCCTTATTCGACAACCTTTCTGGAATACCCTTTCAAAAATAATTGATATTTTTTTCGTGTTTTTACGAAACATTACAAGCTATCCCCCATACATTATAAGTACATCTAATCTAGGCGAGTGCCTAATGGTTAGATTTAAACCACATGTAAAGGAGGAATACCGTGTGTGAGTTTTGCCAAAAGAAACTATCCTATCCATACCAGATAACCGAATTAGGAAATTTTTGTTACGAGGATTGTTTCAATGATTATTGCTTTGAGAAATTCCATACCCAAACAGTTTGGAGTGAACAAGATGATAGTAGGCTTTGATTGGGGTAATGCCTACACAAAGATTTGCACATCCGATAAAGTGTTTAGTTATCCATCTGATATTATCTCTTATCGCAAAATCAAAGTATCGAACGCACTACGAGAGCATGATTATCTATTCGAGTATAAAGGAAGAAAAGGGATAGCTGGTACACTAGCAAGGGATGAGAAAACAGCACTTGATCGCACACGTAAAGGAGATACCAAATTACATGAGGATGCGCTGATACGGTTATTAATCGGATTACACCAATTACCAGATAAACATTTTCAAATAGTCGTTGGTCAACCGATAAACCGACATAGCGAGGACAAAGAACGAATTATTGAAATGGTGCATGGCGTTCATAGGATAATCGTTAACGGAAAAGAGAAGGAAATCATCATTAAAGATGTGGCAGTTGGTGTAGAGGGAGGAAGTGCTTCACTAAGCAATCCGAAATCGAAACTCCATTTAATCGACATAGGCAGCGGAACAATTAACTTTGCTACGGTAATAAATGGGCGTTTTATCAACTCACAAAGTACCACAGTTTCACAAGGCATGGAGAACATTGAACAGGATTACGAGGGAATAGCAGCTAACATTCAAAATATCGTGATTGATTTAGGCTGGAAGGATTTTATTTATATCCTGGGCGGTGGTGCGAAGGTTCTAAAAGACTATTTACCATACGCCTTATTCACGCCAATATTTCAAGGTAGGTCGTATACACCAGAGTACGCAAATGCAATCGGATATTACAAGATAGGTGAGAAGTTATGGTTAAGGTAGAACTGAAAACAAAGGGAGTGGCATTTAACATTGCTGATCAACAACAAAAAGAGTTATTTGATTACGCCACTTCTAAGAGTAATTTTAGCGGCTATATAAAGGGCTTAATCGTTAGGGATATGTTAGGTATTCCTATGAATGAAAACAGGCGAGAACAAGTTAAAACAAACGATATAACATCCTTTATCTAATCATTAATAAATCATTATCGAATCATTTTTATGAATCATTAGTACAAGGGGAATTACGCATTGCAGAAGGAAAATAAATTTTGTTTAAAGTGGAGCGATAGCGAAACGGACTGAAAGGGGAGTGTGAGGGGGATGCTTGTCAAAGTTAATGGCGTTCCTGTGGGTGAAGTTGTTCCAAAATATCCAACCATCATCCATGAGTGGTGGGGAGAATTAGAATGGCGAGATTATGATTTACCTTCACAACAAATTTACAACAACTGCACAACACAAGATTTTCAGCAGCTAGTTTGTGAAGCTGATTATGGTGTAAGTTGGATAGCTGACAAATTAGGTTTAGATGGTGCTTACAAATTTATCAATCATTATGTAGATGTGATTCAACAGGGTTTTGATTCTGAATGGCAAAACATTTTAGCATTAATAGGAGGTTAACATGAGTACACTAGCATCTTTGGGGTTGGCAACTATGAGTGTAGTAGGTTTATTATCGTTAGCTATGGCACGTTATGAAAATGAATGGTTAACGGTTATTGGATATTTAATTATGATTGGCATAATTATTGGTGGCGTGTGGTATGTCACAAGCACCATTACTATTACGTTTTTCTAGGAGGTTAACATGATACTAGAAATAGCTTGGACCACGTTTATTGGCTCAATTGTTTATGGTTCAACACCTTATGTATGGAAAGGAATGCAAAAAAGCACGCAGAACTCTAAGCTACGGAAAGCGTTTATAAATGGAGAGTTATATCGTAAGGAAAAGGATAGCAAGATTAAAGTAAAGCCAAACATTATTAATACAAAAATAAACGATAAGAAAATGACATTTGTATTCTCTATTCCAAAAGGCGTGAATCCAGATGACTTTATTAAAAAGGCTTATGTATTCAAGCAACACTTTAACGATTATATTGATCTAAAAGTTGAAAATAAAAGGGGGATATTAAACGTATATCCAAAGGGATTACCGACTAAATTCAACTATGCTTATCAAGTCCTTAGTCACCGTTTACCGATTATGTGCGGAAGGTCGTTAGAAGGTTCAATGTTTTCTTTTGATTTAGTAGAGAATCCGCATATGCTAGTAGCTGGGGAAACAGGGAGCGGAAAATCAAGCGCGTTACGTAGTATTTTAACAACCTTAATCAAGTCTAAAAATCCAGATGAATTACGTTTATTGTTAGGCGATTTGAAGCGTTCTGAATTTCATTTATTTAAGAAGATTGAACACGTTGATGGGGTTTATCATTCTGCAGGCGATATTGGTTTACCATTAATGAAAGTAAAAAAAGAAATGATGCGTAGGGGAGATATGCTAGATGAAGCAGAAGTGAACTCAATTGATGAATTACCTAACAAACCACCATATATAATCGTATGTATTGATGAAGTAGCACTATTAAAAAAGGAACATGACATTATGGATATATTAGAAGAAATATCAAGTATCGGAAGGTCATTAGGAGTATTTCTTATTCTATCCATGCAGCGACCAGATGCGCAGCTACTTGATGGGAAACTTAAAGTAAATTTGACAGTACGAATGGGATTTAAGACTGCCGACAAAATAAATTCTAAAATAATCGGTACTCCCGGAAGCGAAGAACTCGACATACCAGGTAGGATGTTATTACGAATCAATTCCCACCTACAAGAGATTCAAGCACCGTTATTAGAAAATAACATAGCGAAAAAGTTACTCGAACCATACAAGAAATCTAATGTTGTTCAATTTCAAAAAGAACCAGATATTATGGAGTTGTTCAAGGAATGAAGAAACGTGATTTATCCATTATAAAAGACTTAGAACGGTTCAGAGTAATGTCGAGGGATAACATAGCTGATTTATACTTCAAACACACCAAACACCCTTATAGCAGCGCTAACTCGGTATTAAAACGCCTTGTACGTGATGGTCAAATAGAAGTGAGTCATCATCATTCACCCTACGTTTATTTTCCTGCTGGATCTACCATGAAGAAAAACTCCACTAAAATTCCTCATTATCTAACGCTAGTTGATATATATGTAAAGTTGCAGCCTAAAACATTCGAGTTAGAACCTAAATTCAAGAAGGGATTAGCTGAACCGGATATATACACTGTTATAAAAGGAAAACCTTTCTTTATAGAGGTACAACGCAATGTGTATGCACAAAAGGTTATGGATAAGAAAATTAAACGTTATGAAGCATTGTATTTTCATTACGACAAACTGCCATATGTATTAATGATTACGGAAAAGAAATATGAAATCAATTCCGATATTGTCAATGTGATTCAAGTAAGTAGTATAGATGAGTTCCTAACAAAGATAGAGAGCGGAAAATAATCTGCTCTTTTATCTTTGTATTTATAATAAGTAAAGGGTGTTGTTTTTAAACACGAAGAATCAAATTATTCACAGGCAAACCATTTTTATTGGTAGCCTAAACGCCTCCATTGTCCACCCCAGAGAAGTATTCCGTGAAGCAGTGAAACGCTCTGCAGCCTCAATTATCGTTGCCCATAACCACCCTTCAGGCGATCCGACTCCCTCTCAAGAAGATATTCATGTCACCAAAAGGCTAGCTGAATCTGGAAAAATGATTGGCATAGAATTATTAGACCATTTGATTATTGGGGACCGGAAATTTGTCTCACTAAAAGAAAAAGGCTATTTATAATCCTTTTAAAAAAATCAATAATATCTTGATATAAAAGGGTTTGAGATTAATGAAATATTGGTTTATTCCAAAAACCTCACAGAAACCTCACAAAATATTATAGAGATACTTTTTCTAAGATGTTCCCGTATAAATTTGATATTTTAACGGGAGCTTCTTTTTTCATTTTATTTGTAACGTGAGTATAAATTTTCATTGTAGTTTTTGCGTCTTCATGACCTACACGTTTCATTATAGTTGCTAGATCAACACCAGCTTCAGCTAACATACTTACATGAGTATGACGGAAAATGTGGGGAGTAGCTGGCTTTTTTATCTTTGTTTTCTTTAATAATCGGTTCATTCTATTGTTTAGAGAAATAGTCGTAAAGGGATAGCCGTTTAAACGCGAAAACACAAAATCTGCATCATGATACTCAAGTGTTTCATTGAAATAGGTGATTTGCTTATTTCGATATTTCATTTTTCTTTTGTCATTTTCCAAAATTATTTTTTTGAGCATGTCCATAATATATCTTTCCATTGCCACAGTTCTAACTGACTTATAAGTTTTGGGTGGAATTAATTCATATTCCCTCATATTGTTATTTTCGTTATAGAGAGTCTTCACTATATCAATTTCATTTGTTTCAAATAGAATATCTTGTTTTTGTAAAGCACATAATTCTCCAGGTCTCACCCCAGAAAAAGCTAATGTGTAAAATCTTTCCTTGTCGTATTTTAGTCCATAGTTAAGAGCTGCAAGTAAGAACTCTTCTAATTCGTCATGGTCTAAAAACTTTTCTTCAATACTATCTTGTTTAATTTCATCTATTGTTTTTCTTTTTTTAGGCATTACAATTTCTGAAGCTGGATTCTCAATAATCCACTTCCTTTTCTTAGCAAACTTAAATATCATATTTCCTGCACTATGAATTCCTTGTAAAGTAGTACTTTCATAGTGTTCGAATAATTGGTTGATAACCTTTTGATATAAATCATGAGTAATATTTCCAATAATGAATTTTCCTAAATGACGATTTAAAATTCTAATCTCCTTTCTTCGTTTCGCAAGTGTGCCTTTTTTTATACCTGTTAATTTGTATAGGTCATACCACTGTGAGGCAACTGATTCAAAGGAGAAGGTCTTAGCAGTTTTGCTATCGATTTGGGTATGCTCTTGTCTTTTTATCTCATCTAGAACTTTTACTTTTGCCTCTTTCATTGTTTTACCGCGTCTGGTTATTTGATTTCTGCTTCCGTTTGCTTTTGGCGGTCCATCAGAAACACATTCCCATCGAACTTGTCCGGACTTTATCCTTATTTGTCTGCAATACATAATAATACCTCCCTTATTAAACTATTACTCTATCCATATATATAACTTCTTTTACATCAACAACTCTTATTACCAATCCGTTTATATTACTCTTGTCGTAACCATGTTCGATAATGCGGCCCTCAATATTTGCTAGATTTATACCAAAATGATTATCATCTGTAGCAGAATTTAATAATAAGTCGCTTAATAATACAGAAACCTTAAGGTCTTCATTATGAAAATAACTTATATCACATTCATGAAAAGATGTTGTTGATAAGTATAAATTCGAGTTTGATCAGTCAACATTCTCAACAACTAGCCAAACTGGTACTTTCTCATTGTTAATATGTTCATAGTAGACTGTTAAATCATTCATTATTGAGCCCCCTGAAGTTGACTATACAATTGGTTCATTATTTTTTTGGTTTCCGTAGACCAATTTGCTGGATCATAACTCTTTTCATAATTAGATTGCTGCTTCTTTATTTCATTGTCGTATAGAGATTGCTGAATTCTTCGTTTAATTTGTTCAACTCTTTTTTTCGCAAGTTGCAAGGGAACATCAAACGTAAAGGATAAAAGAGAGCTTATATGCTCCTCAGAAATTGGCAAATCTAATTGTTCTATCATGAAAAAAGGCATTGCTGCATATAACATAAATTGATTTGCCTGTCTTTCTTGCAATGTAATAAACGTATCAACAAACCCAGCTTGATCACCATAATGCCTAAGAGGATGGCATAGTTCATGAAAGAATATTTTTCTCATTATTGTTTTAGGCTTATTAGGGTTTAAGAAAATTACTGCATCATCTTCATCCCATAGTGCAACTTCTCTTGCACCTTCCATATATACAATGTTGATTCTTAATTTCTTCGCTACATTTTCGATTGATAAATCTGATGGAGACAGAATGGCATGTTTTTTGTATAAGTTTTCTAACATTAGTTCTAATTCTGTTTTTTGATAAGAGTCAAACATAGATTACCTCCATTGAACGAATGTATGTTCTGTTTTTGATTTATAAAAAAGAACCTTTCAGGTCCTTTACTTGTTGTCTTTTATTTTGCGGAAGATTCGTAGTTGTTCTTCTAAATACTCTTTCTCTTGTTCTGAAATCTCTTCGAAGTTGTGGAAGGCTCTGTTTGGATTGTTGTTATTATCAGATGTATTAGTATTATTTGACTTACCTATCAAATAATCAGTCGTAACATCAAATATATCTGATATTTTTTGCAATGTTCCAAAGTCGGGTTCCCTTGATCCAGACTCGTATTTTGAGATAGTAGAATAGGAGACTCCTAATTTTTCTGCCAAGTCATCTCTACTCAATCCTCTATTTTTCCTTAAACTAGTTAATCTACTACTAAAACCCATATTAATTCCTCCAGAACACTCAATACCTATATATTACACTATTTGTCCAATTCTTAAATATTTTTGGACAAAACGGGTAAAAAAGTGTTGACATTGGACATAATGTCCATTAATATTAACTCAACAAGACAAAACGTCCAGTTCAAGGTGGTGAGAAAATGAGACATAAGTTAAGAAATGTTCGCCTTGGAAAAGGCTATAAAGATGTAGAAGAAATCTCCAACAAAATTGGAATATCAGCATCTTATTACTATAAAATCGAGCAAGGAAAACGAACACCAGGAATTGTCCTAGCTAAAAAAATAGCTGATATTTTAGATCATACAGTAGATGAACTTTTTTTTAATTCTAATTTGGACGAAGTGTCCAATAATAAAAAAGCTATTTAGGAGGTAATCAAATGAATCAATTACAAGTAGTTCCAATCAATGGTCAACTAGTAACAAATAGTCAAGAAGTCTCAGCAATGGTTGGAAAGCCACATTATGAATTACTTAAGGACATTAGAAAATACTCGGCATATTTAGCCGAAGGGAATTTTCACTTGGGCGATTTTTTCATTGAGTCTTCATACAAAGATAGTAACAACCAATCTCGACCATGTTTTCTAATCACTCGTAAGGGTTGCGATATGGTTGCTAACAAAATGACTGGACAGAAAGGCGTTTTATTTACAACTGAATATGTAACAAGGTTTGAAGAAATGGAAAAACAAATCAGACAGCCTAAGAACCAACTAGAAATACTACAAGTTGCAGTTAATGAATTAACTTCTCAGGACAAGCGTAATACCAACTTAGAAAACACTATGCGAATTGATGGAGGACAGGAATTCCACATACGTAAGAAAGTTAACCAAATTGTCATTGAAACTCTTGGTGGTAAGAATTCACCTGCATACCAACAATTAAGCAGAAAAGCATATTCAGAGTTCTGGCGTGAATTTAAGAATCACTATGGTTTACCTAGATATGGTGATCTACCTAAAAAGAATTTTGAAGATGCTCTCCGTTTTATCGGTATGTGGCAACCATCAACAACTTTAAGAATTGAGATACAGAATGCAAATAATCAACAAACCATTCGTGAGGTGATCTAATGCCAGCACTAACATTCAGTCAAGAAGAAATACAAAATCTAGCAAATGAAATTAAAAAACAAGTAGTGCCAGTCTTGCTTCAAGAATTACAACAAAAACACCTACCACCATTACTCACGAGGAAGCAGTTTATGGAACTAGTCGATATTGGTCCAACAAAATGCAATGAGCTATTCAACCGTTCTGATTTCCCAGTAACAAGGGAGCTTGGTCACCCAAGAGTTATAACTAAAGACTTTTTTGAGTGGCTAAGCTGGTCGGCTAATTCGGCAGAAATTAGTATGAGATTTCCTTATAAGGCAATCTAACAGGTATAAATCTAGCATACTATCAATGCTTGTAAAACTAAATACAGTAAGTTTCACAAAATGAGGAGGAAAAATGAATGAAGGTAGGCAAGGCAATTAAAGGACTAATGGAAAGGACGAGATTAACTGGTGAACAAATGGCGATGGACTTGTATACAAGCAGTTCGAACATATCAGCCATGAAGCATAGTAAACGGAATATGCAACGAGACTTAGCGAAGCGTTCACTAGAAGTGTATGAAGATGCTACATACAACATGGAAATAACTCATGAATTTTCAAACGGATATACAGCGCCAGTTATCAGTGGAGATGCTATAGATCGCTCTAATCACTTAGCAGTAATGGTCGCAGCTCGAAAAGAAATTGATGAAGTAGAAGAAGTAATGCAGCTAGAGAGGTTTTTACGAAATCCAAATTTAGCAACAAATCAAGAAAGAGAAAGTGCAATGAAAGTATATAAGGAATCGAAAGAAGCTGCAGATATACTTTATAACCTATGTGCTAGGTTATCAGAAGCTTATGATTTCTCGCCTAGAGAAATGAACAATCAAGTATTAAAAAAGTGGAAAGCAACGGAGGTAGTGAAATGAAATTACATCAACATTTTTTACCACAAGATTTAAAACAAGCTAGTGAAGAGTACTGGTGTGTCGTTGATTTACTCGAAGTTATTACCAAGGATATTCAAAAGGGTGATATTGAACTAGCAAAACATCGTTCTACTGACTTAACTAGGTCACTACATGAGATGTCACAATTAGCTCATAAAAAGCAGATTGTAGATCGTCACAGAGAAATTGTAAAACAAATGCATCATGATGCTATTCAATTCCAGATAATGCGGAGTGTCTACAGTGATAGAAAAATATAGAGATTGGTTTATTGTAGGAGCATTTATCGCAGCATGTGTGTTCTTTCTAATATGTAGCAAGTTGAGTGCACTTTAAATTGAGAGGGACAAAGTTATGAGTAAAAAAAGACAAAAAAATAACTCGTGCGGGAACACGAATTATTAAATCTAGGGAAATTGCTAACCTGACAAGAGGTTACTTTAATTTTACTACTCTACCCCTTAAAAGGCAAGGACTTTAGTCCTTCCTTCCAGAGCATAGGAGCGTTTAGACTGGCATCTATCCCCCGCGTTCCTTCTCTGGAAGGGTTGACTAACCCACAGCGCGTTCGATACCTGCTGTTAAAAGTCAAATACATAGGAAAGGAGGGTAGCGTATGGATCATCCGGCAGTAGCTTTAATGGAAAGGACAGGCATGCCACCATATAGTCCTAGACGAGAAGAGTATGGAACAGATGCATTAGGGAATGAAGTGTTTGTAGGTGAGGAGATTATGGTGCTTGAGGATGATTTCTTCTTAGTTGAAGAACTTACAGCACAGAGCAAAGAGATTCTTGAAATGTATGGAGCAACTTACAAAATTGCTGCATAAAAATAGACCATTCGGACAAATGGTCTACCTGTAACAAATTAGATTTATGCCTTTATTATAAGCAATTTTTGTAATAAAGACAAGGGAGGTTCAGTTAGTGGTAAAAAGTACAGTAGAAATGAGCCATCAAGAATGGCTCCAAGAACGAACAAAAGGTATAGGTGGTAGTGATGCCTCTATCATACTAGGTCTTAATAAATGGAAAACGCCGTTTGAATTATGGCTTGAGAAAACCGGTCAATCCATAGTAGAGGATTCGGCAAGAGAAGCTGCATACTTTGGAAACATTCTCGAAGATATGGTTGCTAAAGAGTTTGAAATTAGGTCAGGTAAAAAAGTACGAAGAAACAACTTCATGTTACAACATCCAGAGCACCCATTCATCATGGCAAACATTGACCGTAAAGTTGTAGGCGAGAATGCAATTTTGGAATGTAAAACGGCTAGTGTATATCTAGCGAAGGACTGGGAGAGCGAGGAAATACCAGATAGTTATCTGGTCCAAGTTCAGCACTATTTGGGTGTAACAGGATATAACAAAGCATATATTGCAGTTTTAATTGGTGGACAACGCTTCATCTGGAAAGAAATCGAGCGTGATGACGAACTAATCAAAATGATATTCGATGCCGAAATTCACTTCTGGAACCATCATGTATTAGAGAAAAATCCTCCTGCACTGGATGGATCTAGTGCTGCTGAAAAGTTTCTAAAAGAACGATATGAGCAAGCCGAGAAAGGTAAAACGATTGACCTATCATTCAGTTATAAGGAGAAACTTGACAGCTTACAGGAAATCAAAGCTAATATCAAACAGCTGCAGGAATTAGCGAAGCAAACAGAAAATGAAATCAAATATGAATTGAAGGATGCTGAGGTTGGATTTGTTCAAAACTATGAGGTTAGTTGGAAGGAAATCACTTCTAATCGTGTTGATAGCAAGCGATTAAAGAATGACTTTCCTAACATCTATGAACAAGTATTAAAGCCTTCGTCATATCGCAAATTCAATGTAAAGGAGATTGGTTAAATTGGCTACAAACAACAGTCTTAAAAATCAAATAGCAAATAAAAGTCAAGGGGGTAACCAAGTTAACCCTAACAACCTTGGATTAAAACAATTACTAAGTGCCCCGACAATGAAAAAGAAGTTTGAAGATGTGCTTGATAAGAAGGCACCACAATTCATGTCTTCCTTGTTGAATCTATATTCAAATGACTCTTACCTTCAAAAAACCGAACCAATGTCTGTAGTAACTAGTGCGCTTGTTGCAGCTACGCTTGATTTACCAGTAGATAAAAACTTAGGGTATGCATGGATAGTTCCATACAGTGGTAAGGCAAGCTTTCAACTTGGTTACAAAGGATATATTCAATTAGCTCTACGAACTGGTCAATACAAGAATATCAACGTCATTGAAGTTTATGAAGGTGAGTTAAAGAAGTGGAACAGGCTTACAGAAGAAATAGAGCTTGATTTTGAAGCGCGAGATTCGGACAAGGTAATTGGTTATACAGGATATTTCGAGCTCGTAAATGGCTTTAGAAAGACTGTTTACTGGTCTAAAGAGGAAGTAGAAAAGCACAAAAAGCGCTTTAGTAAGTCTGATTTTGGTTGGAAGAATGATTGGGATGCTATGGCAAAGAAAACTGTTATTCGAAACATGCTGAACAAATGGGGCATTCTTTCTATTGATATGCAAAAGGCATATGTAGAAGATGAACGTGATCCAGTTACAACGATAACAACTGAGGATGACAATATTATTGACGCAGAGTTTACTGAGGAAACAAACCAAGAAGAAATAAACTTTGATGACAATGAATAATAACATATCACACGTAAAGCTCCCAGAATGGATCTGGGAGCAAGCACGTGACCAAGAGCATATGAAACAACTTGTACTAAAGTATATGCAGCGTTATCCAGGATATACCATCAAAAAAGTAAAAGGTAGATTTGCAGTTTGTGAGATTAACAGGTAATGGGGTGAGGTAATGGTTAGGCCAATAAAGGAAGGTCTTGATTACTTCCCACTAGATGTTGACATAGATCAGGACGACAAAATCGCATTAATTGAAGCCAACCATGGACTAGAGGGTTTTGGTGTAGTGATTAAGATATTAATGAAAATCTATGACAACAGTTACTTCTATCAGTGGGGAGAAAAGGAACAATTATTATTCTCTAGAAGAGTTAATGTCAACATAAACCAAGTTAATGTCATCATTAATGATTGTATTAAATGGGGATTGTTTTCAGAATTGCTATATGAAAAACAACAAATCCTTAGTTCTAAAGGGATTCAAAAGCGATATTTAGAAGCATCATCTAGAAGGAAGAAAGTAGAAATAAATGCAAATTACCTATTATTGGACAAAAAAGAGGTTAATGCATACAAGAACTTAGTTATTGTCAACATTAACTCGATAGATGATGACATTAGTACACAAAGTAAAGTAGAGGAAAGTAAAGGAAAGGAAAGTAAAGAGAAAGTAGAAGAAAAAGAAGACTCGGCAACTACTACTTCAGATGCAATTGTTTTTTATCAAAATAACTTTGGAGTAATAAATCCATTTGTGTCTGAGGAAATGATCTCATGGATAAATGATTTAGGTGAGGACATGGTGCTTCTTGCATTAAGTAGAACTCTAGAACGAAACAAAACTAGTTGGGGATATGCCAAGAGTATTCTTCAATCTTGGAATAAGAAGAACATCAAAACTATTGAACAAGCGCAAGCTGAGGAAGTCAACTTTCAAAACCAACAAGCTAATAGGAAATCTTATCATCCAAAATCAAAAGAGGTTGTACCTGATTGGTTTGCTAACCGTAAAAAGCCATCTGACAAGTTACCGAATGAACCAGAAGAGACAGAAGAAGATGTGGCAGCAATGCTAGAAAGTTATAAACAAAGAGCTGGTGGTAGCTAAATGGCTATCATCGAGCGTAAGAAAAAGAGTCGTAAGGAATTCTTGGAGAATGGACGTAGTGGTCTAGTTTACGTACTTGGTAAATATGAAAATGTGTTTTCTGAAAGTCTACTAGAAGAAATAACGGAACTCTATGAAGAAGGCTATGAAGTGGAGGACTTAGCTGAAACATTTAATCGGCCGGTAATGGAGATCATCATGGCACTACTACATCAAGCTGATGAGGAAAAGATTACGAGAGCATTTGCTTATAGGAGGGGTAAGGATGGAAATCACAGTAAATGAGCAAGCACAATTGTTTCCACTAGCTTTTAATGATGGTTGGAAACAAATGGCTGGGCATGAAATCAAAGTAGGGGAATATCGCTTCTGTGCGATTCCAAGGGATGAGTATATCAATATTTCCGAAGTAACCACCGGAATGAAATTTTTCGATATCCCAGTAGATTTAACAACTTATCTAATCACGTCAACCAGAGAGGATACGATTAAATACTTTTATCAAGTAGGGGAGCGAATCGTGAAAATTATTACTACGCAACTCGACTTTAATAAAACACTTGAACAAATGAAAGAGAAGTCTTTAGAGACTTGTGGTGAAATGCCAGCAATTGAAAATGTTGAGGTTGGAGAGGGTTAAAGGTGACTGAAAAAATAAAGCGTTGTAAGGCTTGTGAAGAACCTTTTAATTGGGATGATGATGTTGTGGAAGTGAAAAACGAGTTTTACCACAAAGATTGTGTATCGCTTTATCCAACTGGATATTTTGCAATGTTGGATGATGAACCATTAGGAGAAACAGAAAACGAAGATGGAAGCATGGCGTTTGAAATTCTCGAAGAAGACGAATATTTGGAGTAATGAAAATGACTAGAACATTCAACAAAGACGACAAATATCGTCCATTAGTCACCATTAAGAAAGTTAAAGGTAAAGTACCAACCGTGCTTCATGTTAGCAGTAGAAGGTATGTGTATGAACCAGAGGATAAAAGAAGGTGAAAATATGGCAGGAATAATGTTAATCAGTCTCATGTACCCAATGTATATGCAGCCAATCGTGTTAGAAGCACCAGAAACCATGATTGCAGAGGAAACAATAGAATTAGAGAAATACATGATTACAGCTTACACTGCAGGACCAGAATCTACTGGAAAGAGTCCTGGTGATGCGGGATATGGAATTACTGTAAGTGGTGAATATGTGCAAGAAGGTGTGACTGCTGCATGTCCGAAAGAAATTTCATTATACACAGTAGTCGAGATTGAAGGATTAGGAAAGCGTATCTGTCATGATCGAGGTGGAGCAATCAAAGGCAATCGGATAGATGATTATATGCCTTATGTAGAGGATGCATTGGAGTTTAGAGTTCAGGAACTTGAAGTGGAAATTATGGAATAAATATCAGAGTTAATTAGTTCCTTAATGATTTCAGTTTTATAATGAATGCTCTTATAGCAGTTCCAACAACTAAATAAAAGATAAAAGAATAAAAGTAATTCCAATTCGGATATATGACAAGCCTTTTCCATACACAAAATGGTTCACCAACGAAAGCATATATAGTAGCCATAGTAAGTAATGCATAAGTGTAAGTTTTCCAAGTAGTAAAAAATTGGTATATCAGCATAAACGCAACTGGAACCATTGAAATATCGAAAGGGAATGCTCTTGGGAACATAGGGAGTAAAGATGTTGGATATTGCCAAAAGTCTAATTCTGTTCCTAGTATGTCAGTGATAGTAGTTATTTTAATAATAAACATTCCGAATAAAAATATTTCAACCATTCGATTGCGATCAACTAATTTGATCCATACTATCCATGGCAAGATAAAAAATATTACTAGAAGCCACCAATCAAATGTGAATAAATCATACTGCAACCAACCATCAATATCATATTGTAGTGCTTCTTTTTCGAGTTCATTTACTTTGTGGAGGTTTTCGTATTTTCCAGACAAGGCATTATCACCAATCTAATATTTTTATTGCTTTATTAATGTGTCTATTTAAACAATTTTATACAACATATTAAAAATTTATAAAAGCACTCATATCGAGTGCCGAGTTCAGTGGTGAGCTGAATGTTACTTATATCTATGCATGCTACTGTCACGATGCAATAGACAACGATACAGATTGCTAATAATTAGGCTTTCGAATAAGTGAAAAATTTTAAATCTACAGCAAAAGAACACTCAACACGAGTGCTCTTATCTCTGGAGGGTTTAATTGAAAGGAAGACACACTTAATCTTATGCAGGATACACTTGTCTTGGAAACAATTAATTATAAATTATTGAAAGTAAAGGAGGATACCCATGAACGATATAAGCAAATTAACAGACCGAATTGAAATGTGGGCAATTGAGAAAGGTTTGGACGAAGCGCAACCAGAAAAGCAAATGCTGAAAATGGTAGAAGAAGTTGGTGAGTTGTCACAAGGGTTGGCCAAAGGAAATCTAGATCAAGTTGTAGATTCAATTGGAGATGTGTATGTAGTTCTAACAGTCCTAGCAATGCAAATGGATTTAGATATTAGAGATTGTATTGAACAAGCATATGGTGAAATCAAAGACCGTAAAGGGAAAATGGTAAACGGTGTATTTGTTAAAGAAGGCGATCTAAGGGAGGGTGAATAATGAATACTCTCAAATCCATAGACCAGTGTTTACGAGATTCAGAGGTTAAGGCTAGAAAGAATTATTTAATCGGCCAACTTAGGAAAATGGGAATTGAAAAGGCGAAAGATGGTCGAAGCCTAGGTGATTTATCCTTATACTCTTTGGAGTGGATGTATGTTGAGGAGATTAATAAAGCTGCAAAGGCTTATGGGGAAACCGTATGAGTCGAAACAAGTACAGCAACAAGAAAGTAACGGTAGATGGACATAAGTTTGATAGCAAAAGAGAGGCACGATATTACCAACACTTAAAGCTACTAGAACGAGCTGGAGAAATACAAGGATTCATCTTACAACCTAGATACATACTCCAAGAATCATTCAAAAAGTATGGTAAAACACATCGGAAAATCGAGTACGTCGCAGACTTTGAAGTTTATTTGAATGACGGATCTACAGAGGTAATCGATGTAAAGGGAATGATTACGAAGGATTTTGCTATCAAGCGTAAGTTGTTCGATAAGAAATATTCCATGCCACTGAAATTAATGACGTATGACCAACGTTTCGGTGGCTGGATTGAATTAGAAGAGTTAAACAAACTTAAGAAACCTAACAATAACTATAAGAAACTAGCGAGGTGACATCATGAACTATCTAATTATTTTCTATGCAGCACTAACCGTATTATTCGTAGCTTCAATTGGAGGTTATGTTGCAGTTTATAAGAGAGCGAAGGGGAGGGTTGAGGAATGAAACCATGTAAAGAGTGCAGGGTAAAGCCACAGAATAAGAAAAGTTGCTTGTGTGATTCTTGTTATAGGAAAGCTTTATAACTTACAACAGTGGGGGCGGTCAAGTGAGATTAATACCTATTCCGGTGGATGTGGAAATCGGAAAAATACAACTAGATATTGACATAAAAGAAGGAAAATCCCCCTTTATTGTCGTATATTGTCAGGGAGAAGCTAAAATAACGTATCTACCTGAACATGGTGAAACGAAGGTTATAACTCATCAGGGGAAGGTGAAGAGAGTTATGTTTGATGAGGGGGAGGAGTTTTGATTGATCTTCTAACAGTATTATTTTCGATTAGTGCTATTTTTGATATTTTTATTAAAGTATTTTCTATATTAGTATCATTATCCACTATTGTAGTAGGGATTATAGCTATTATTAACATTAGATTTACCAAGAACGCTCTAGATTATAATGAGCGACAATTTAATTTTCTAGTTAAAAATAGTTCACTGGAAAATAATCCAGTATTTCATATTAAAAGAGTAAGTTTTGAAATGAAATCAAAAGCAGAAAGAGTATTACCACTTAATTGGAGTGATAATGAACTAAGTACGGAAATTAAAAATATAGGAAAAGGTGTTGCAAAAGATATAAATATTGAGGTTTCTACTTCAGTTAATCATGAGTATGTTACAAAAATTCATGAATTAATTAATAAATACGAAATCCCAATGAATAACATAAAATTAAATTATAATGCTTATTTCACTGAAATAGATAATCAATTTATCTCTAATGAGAATAAAATGATTTATGAGGATTATGTAATGGCATTACAGAATGAAAATGATGGAATAAACATTCAAATACTAGACCAATTCATAGTTTTTTCTCTTATAGCATTCAATATTAGTTGGAATTCTTTAAAAAACAATGAGGTTAGAGAATTTGATTATGAAGAGTGTATACCAAAATTAATAATTAGAATTGGATATGACAATATTGAAGGAATAAGAAGAAGGTTTGAGTTTATAGGGGAGACATATATAAACAGTCAATTTTTAACGGAAGATAATTTAGTAACAAGGGGTTATTTACAATTTAAAAGAGTATAATATTTATGTTCTACCAGCCAACTGGAGGACACTAAATGATAGCTTAATTGCTATTGTTTGGTGTCCTTTTTAGTTTCAAATAACAAACGCTGTGGGGGCGGTAATATGGAAAACTGGGCAGACAAATTGATCATGGAATATGAGCAAAGCAAGAGAGAATTATACAACATGAAGAACAACTTAGGAAGTTCCGAAATTGATAAATTAGATAAATCGCAAATCAATAGCATGATCGGTACCGTATCAGAAGCAATAGATTGGATGGCGACTGGAAGAGAAACTGGAAAAATGCGAGGAATTGATAAAAGAGCAGCTTATCAACGTGTAGCAATGCAGGATATGGATATGTTTCCATCTTTGGATATTGTTCCAGAGGAAAGAGTACTCGGAGAAGATGAAAAGCGTGTTATTTTTAATATTCTTGCGGAAATGACCCCAAGACAAAGGCAATGCTTTCTTTTGCATACTGTTTATGCATTATCATATTCCGATATATCAAGAGAGTTAAAGATTGGCAGAAGCACTGTTCAAAAACATATCGAACGTGCAAAGGAAAAAATATTTTGTCGTACAAATGTCGTACAGTGTTCTTAGTTAGTGAAAGGGCTCTTATATAGAGCTCTTTTTAATAGTAAGTAATTATTTTTAGAACGATATAAGCAATAATAAAAATGTTATATAGTAGCAGGAAAAAATCTCCTTTTAGTGTAAAATAAATACAAAGGGGGGATTGTAAGTGATAGATAAACAAAACGCAATAGACGCTATAATGAATTTTCTACACGATGAGACGAAGAGAACTTTTTTAGTTAGAGGTTTTGATAATGATGCGAAGGTGAACGCAGTAATTTCTTGTTTGAATAAAGTATTCAGTTTAGGGATTATTCGAACTAGCTCCATGGCAGATATATCCGATCATATTAATCGTGCTTTTAATAGAGATTTATTACCCTATAACGTAAAGTCTACAACCACTTACAAATTAGGAGGAATGAAGGTTAATATAAATAGTTATGTAACTCATACAAAATCTAACCCTAAAGGTAACGATAATACCTTTACTTTATTCCATCCTGTTCAGACAGTGTTAGGTAATCCCAAAAGGTATGATAAATTTCTTCAAGAGCTAAAGAAAACTGATTCAAGAAAAATTATTCTAATTACTACAAACGAATGGAGTATTGACAACTGGGACATTGAAAATCATGTAGATCAAGTTTTCTTTTACAGTGTAGAAAACGATAATCCAAATATTATGGCAAACTTAAGAAGAAACGGAGCAATAACATAGGCTCTTGAATAATCTAAAATTGTTTATTAATAGCAGGAAAATGTTCCGTTATCTGAATGATGGGGAGAAAAGGAATGAATTATGTGGATATATTATATATCAATTATTTGTATTTTAATTATGATTCTTATTTACATAGTAGTAAAACACAAACAAGAACGTAAAAGAACCGGCAAAATGTTCGAAGATGCTAAGGGTGAAATGACTGCAGCTTTAGAAAAGCAAAATGAAAATTTTAATAGAGAAATTGAAAAATTTTATCCTAAGGAAGTTGTAATAGAAGCCTTAAATAAATTGAAAGAAGAAAAAAATAATACTATTATCGAGTACGAGCAAAAGATTTTTGATTTAAATAGTTATATCAAAAATATTGAGGCAAGATTTAGAAATTTCGGGGAAATAAATACCCACAAAATATTAACTGATTTAAAAAAAGATCTAATTAATAGAAATAAAATAACATCTTCTCAGATGAGGATTTTAAGTAATGTATTTGTACCTTTTCGAGCGAATAATGGAGAGGTTCATTCTAGACAAATTGATCACTTAATTATTATGAATAAAGGAATATATATAATAGAGAGTAAATATTGGCGAGGGAATATTATGTATGGTTTATGTAAGAAACATTCTATGGACTTTGGGTTTATTTTAGATTCTTTATACCCTGAAATTAATGATACTGAGGAAAAAACAATAGTATTTATAGACTCTAACAGTGAAACGAATGATAGAGAAATGAAAGTAGTATCTTATGATGATCCTGCCAAACAAGTTAAAAAGACTGCTTGGACATTAAATCAACTGTTGAAAGAGTACAATATGAATATATTTATTACACCAATTATTTACTTTGGACATAAAGAAAAAAAATTTAAAGATTTCACTGAAACTAATTCACCGCAGGTATTTGATAATGAGAATGATTTATGTAACTTCCTAGAAAGTCAATTGTTAAATAGTACAATGGATTATAGTATTGAAGAATTAGAAGCCATAAATAAAATAGTTGAAAAGGTTAATTATTTTCCAAAATGATGCACCCTCTGAGGTGCTTTTTTTAATCCTATCAGTTCAATTTTTTAACGTAATCAATAACTTAATTAATATGATATTTAACCGATAATGTATGAGGGGAGGGATAGAATTGAACTTGAATGATTTCGAATACGGTGGAAGGCTTGAAATATTTAAGATTACCAAAAGAGGAATGTTTTCTAAAACCACCGACAATAAAAATATGAAAGAAATGTATAATATATTATTAGAAGAAGATTATAACACTTTAAGAGTGTTAAGAGCCATTCTCTCAGCGGAAAATGAACGATTTAAACATTTTGCACCAAAATCTGCAATGATAACGTTAATCCTCACTACCTTTTTTGCAATTATCGCAATGTACGTTCTGGCTAGCGTTAATTTAGGTACGCATGTACTTACTAAAGCAATTGATATGGAAATTAATGATATGGAAGAACTATATGGAGAAACTAACTTGTACTTAGAAATGTTTCAATCTAGTAGATTCTTCGAAGAGAATTTTGATAAGGAATTTATCGATAACTTTGATCAATTATCTGATTCATTATATTTTAATAATTTAAAAGACCATCTCAGCTTATTCGGAGCGGTTGTAATTATTATAGGTATCTATTATTTATGGCATTATATTAGATACAGTAGATCCCTGAAATTAAAATTCTTGTTAGACGAAGTTATAGAGATGAAAGTCAATATTGATAGTAAAGATAATGAATAATTTTTTGGACACCTATATGGGTGTCCTTTACTTTTTTATAATATTACTTTAGTGAGGTGATGATATGCCATGAGTAAGAAGAAGTTAACATTAAAACAACAAAAATTTGCTGATGAGTACATCATCACTGGGAATATTGAGAAGGCAGCAATAAAAGCTGGTTATAGTAAGTCTTACGCAAGAGGTAATGCACATAAACTAGTTGCAAATGTGAGTATCAAAGAATATATCAATGAGCGATTGGAAGAAATCAAGACTGAAAAAGTTGCTGATCAACAAGAAGTAATGGAATACCTAACAGCTGTTATGCGTGGGGAAACTCAAGATGAAATGCTAATGATTGTTGGTGATGAAATAGGGACAGAAGTTGAAAGGCATGAGAAGCGATCTGATACTGTAGCTAGAACAAAAGCTGCTGAATTACTAGGTAAACGCTATATGTTATGGACTAACAAAGTACAACATGAAGGAAATATAGAGTTGGTGTTTGAAGATGACTACGGTGATGAAGAAGAAAGTTAAAATAAAATGGAATCCAACCTTTAGAGAAGTAAACGAAAGTAAAAAACGTTATCGAGTGTTAAAGGGTTCTGCTGGTAGTGGAAAGTCCACAAACATAGCTCAAGACTACATCAAAAAGTTGTCTAACAATAAATATAAAGGTGCAAACTTGCTATGTGTACGTAAAGTAGATGTAACCAATCGACACTCCACTTTTTCTGAACTAAAGGCAGCTATAATACGATTGTTTGGTGCTGAATACGAAAATGTATGGAAAATCAATGAATCAACTATGACCTTGAAATGTATTCCAACAGGAAATAGCGTGATTTTCCGAGGTGTGCAACATGAAAAGGATAGAGAAAAATTAAAGTCTATTACATTTGAACAGGGTAAACTTACTTGGATATGGATTGAAGAAGCTACTGAACTATATGAAGCTGATATTGACATATTAGATGACCGGTTACGTGGGATATTAGAAAATTCCAATCTGTACTACCAGATAACATTCACATTTAACCCAGTTAGCGCCACGCATTGGATTAAGAAGAAATATTTTGATTATCAAGATAAAGATATATATACGCATCATTCCACCTATTTACAAAATCGATTTATTGATGATGCTTATCATAGACGTATGATGCGAAGAAAAGAACAAGATCCTGAAGGATATAAAATATACGGACTTGGTGAATGGGGAGAAGTTGGGGGATTGATTCTCAAAAACTTTACTATTCATGAGTTCGATACAAACTTTGAACGATTTGATTCTATGAACCATGGGCAAGACTTTGGTTTCAACCATGCGAATGCAATACTCACTGTTGGATATAAAGATGGTGAGCTTTTTATTTGCGATGAACTTTATGTTCATGAGAAAGATACGAATGAAATTATAGAAATGGCCAATAAAAAAGGAATTGATAAGAAGTTACAAATGTGGTGTGATTCTGCTGAACCTGATCGCATTAAAATGTGGAAAGGTGCTGGTTATCGAGCGAAGGGTGTTAAAAAGAAACCAGGTAGCGTGAATGCCCAGATTGACTTCTTAAAACAAATGAAAATACACATCCATCCTTCTTGTGTTAACACCATTAAAGAAATTCAACAGTGGAAATGGAAAAAAGATGAGAAATTAAATGAATATACAGATGAACCAGTAGATGTTTTTGACGATGCAATGGCAGCTCTTAGATACGCAATTGAACCAAAACGTCGACCTGGAGTTGGAATATTAAAATAAGGTAGGTGAAACCATGTATCCAGATACCTCGACTCATACAGAAGAACTAATTGAATTAATCAAGTCCAATTCTCCAAAGATTACAGATATCCTAAAGGAATACATTGATAAGCACGACACATCGAAAATGGAAGAAGGTGTACGTTATTACTTTAACAAGAGTGATATTACAAGACGTAAGATATACACCTATGAAAATGATCAGAAAGTCTTGGATGAAGATGCAACAAATAATAAAATACCTACAGGATGGCATAAGACACTTGTGGATCAAAAGGTTTCTTATCTCGTTGGTCAACCTATATCAATTAACAGTAAAGAAGAAAATGATCCTTCATTAGAAGAAATAAATGAGGTATTGGGTGATGAGTTAGATGACACATTGCCTGAGTTAGTAAAGAATGCTAGTAATAAGGGGAAAGAGTGGTTGCACGTTTATGTAGATGAACAAGGTAACTTTGATTACATGATTATCCCAGCACAGCAGTTTATCCCGATATATGACAATACAAAGCGTAAGAATCTAATTGCGGGGATACGATTAATTCCACTAGATGATGATACGCTTAAAATTGAGTTTTGGGATGATAAACAAGTAACATTCTTCGAAAAAATAGATGGAGAAATTGTAATAGATGCGTCTGTGGAGGTGAATCCGCAAGCGCATTTTTATTATGGAGATACAGGCTATCCATGGAGTAAGGATGGGAAAGTTGCAATACCATTTATTAAGTTCGCGAACAATGAAGAAGAAGTAAATGATCTAACCTTCTACAAACAGCTTATAGATGCCTTTGAACTTATCATATCGGATACTACCAACACTTTAGAGGATATTCAGTCTTTTATTTACGTGTTGAAAGGATATGAAGGTACAGACTTAAACCAATTTATTACCGAATTGAAGCGTTACAAGGTTATTTCCGTATCAGATGAACAAGGCGCTGGTGTAGATACAGTAAAAGCAGAGATTCCTATCGAAGCAGTAGAAGCACAGTTAAACAGATTGGTAGATATGATTTATCAAGCTGGTCAAGGTGTTAATGTGAATACGGATAAGTTTGGGAACAGTCCTTCTGGTGTTGCTTTAGAGTTTTTATACTCTTTATTGAACATGAAAGCGAACATCTTAGAAAGAAAGTTCACCAAATCATTAAAACAGCTTATGTGGTTTGTATGTGAGTATTTGAGTATCGCTAACAATACAGAAGTGGATTTCCAAAACTACTCTTTCACATTTAATAAGTCCATGATTACGAATGAAGCTGAAAAAGTAACCATGGCGAAAGACTCTATGGGTGTTATCAGTAACAAAACCATTCGTGCTAACCATCCATGGGTGACAGATGCACAACAAGAGGAATTACAAATGGAAGAAGAAGCGAAAAAAAGAGAATCCACCTATCCAGAGATACAGGTGAATGAAGATGAATCAGAATGATATTGATAAAAACTTAGACGATATCATAGACAAAGCCGAAGAAGATATAGAAGTTGTTCATGCCAAACGGATGAAAATACTCTTAAACAGGCTTGAAAAGATGTTTAGAGAGTATACCAAAGATGGTGTGCTAACATATGCGGAAATGGTGAAATACAACCGTATCGAAAAAGAGTTAGAGTTCATGGCGAAAGAGTTTATTACGATGTATTCATACTTAGCTAAAGATATTTTAAAGCTGATGCAACAACAATATTCGGATAACTATTTTCAAAGTGCTTATTTATATGGTTTTGCTGCACATCAATTTTTAGGGTATGGAGCATTAAGTAAGGCAACCATACAAGCAGCAATATCAAATCCTATTCCAGATTTGGAATTACCTAAATTGATGGAACATAACCGCAATCAGATTATTAGGCGTATACGTACAGAAATAACACAGGGTTTACAAGCTGGAGAAGATTATAGCAAGATGGCCAAGCGTATTAAGTATTCGGTAGAATTTTCCTCCCATAAGGCTAAGATGGTAGCGCGAACTGAGGCACATAGAGCGCAAGTACAAGGGAGAATGGATAGTGCAGTACAAGCTTCAAAACATGCTAGCCTAAAGAAAATGTGGGATGGAACTCTCGATAGTCACACAAGATTGTCACATCGTAAACTTGATGGAGCTGTTAAAGAATTACATGGTATTTTTAATGGATTAACTGGCAGTGGTCCAGCACCTGGATTAATGTCATCTGCAGGAGAAAATATAAACTGTCGTTGTACACTAAATTATTTGGTGAATGGTAAAAAGCCACAGCTCAGAAGAGTTAGATTAGTAGGTGGCCAAACAAAAGTTATACCTTATCAGAGTTATGAGGAATGGTATACTAATGAAGTAGAGAGCGGAAATGAATTATCTGTTAGAGATGTGAAACGTTATTCCATGTCATATCGTAAGAAATTGCAAGCACAATTTGACTTTTTTAAAAGTGAAGGGTATTTACTTACTGAACATGCTGTTAATCGAAGTCTTGGTCAAAAGAAGGGGAAAAATAAAAAACAATTCACAAACGAGGACATCTTGGATACTCTAAGAACTGGTAAACAATACTTAGAGGAAAGACCAGAGAAACCTCCAGCGAGAGTTTTTTATAAGAATAATGTAGCAGTTCTTCAAGCAATAGATAACAATCAGATTATCACTATAGTAGATAGACCAAATCCTAAATCGAATTGGAGGGAAATTGATGAATGAGCTATATGAAATGCTTAACACTATAGAAAAGTATCTTAATAAAAAATTAGATCCAGAGACCTTTTCGTATGATTTCCCTGACTTAGTTCGAGAAGGAAAATTTCATGGTTATGATGACACATTACTTGAAGCGATAGGTGATGTATCTGAAGCGTGTGGATTGTATGAACCTCACCCAGGAATAAGAGAAGATTATTCGGGTTGGTATTACGATGAAAAAGAGCTATACGACATCGTAGAAAAGAACTACAAAATAATGACAAAATATAAAGATTAAAGTCATTTCATCTAACAAGATGAGGTGGCTTTTTTATATGACCTGGATATGTCATTAAACTATCTTTTTTATCGTCCGCAGTTATGCGTTAAATAACTATCCTATCGTGGACTTAACCACGTTAAACAATGTAAGGAGAGGTATAGATGAATAGAGAGTTTTTAAAAGGTTTAGAGATTACAGAGGAACATATTGAATTAATCATGAAAGAACATGGCAAGTCCGTGAATTCCATTAAAGATAAGGCTGATAAAGTTGATGGGCTGGAAATTCAGATTCAAGATTATCAACAACAAATTGAGGAACGTGACAAGCAATTAAAAGACTTATCAAAGAAAGCGGTGGGGAATGACGATCTGCAAAAGCAAATTGAAGAATTGCAGGGTGCTAATAAAAAGGTTGCTGATGAGTGGAAAGAAAAGCTACAAAAGCAGACGTTTGATTATGCACTAGATAGAGCAATTACACAAGCTCAAGCACGTAATCCTAAAGCTGTAAGAGCCTTACTTGATACAGAAAATATCAAGTTAGATGGTGATAAGTTATTAGGATTAGAAGAACAATTGGAAGCATTGAAAGAAAAGGAGTCCTACCTATTTGGTGATGATAGACCAGCAGGGTTAAAAGGTAGGGAGCCACACCCAGCAAGTAAACAGGAGCCAAGTAGAGCTCAAAACTTACAGAAACAGTATGATGAAGCAATGCAAAGTGGAAATATGGCTATGGCTGTTTCGTTAAAAAATCAATTATTTCAACTAAATCAAAACGGAGAGTGATTATAAATGCCAACGAACGTAACTGGAACAGGAACAACTTGGAATCTACCAAACTATTCAGGAGAACTATTTACTGCTTCACAAATTAATACACCTTTCTTAACAATGATTGGAGGATTAACAAACGGAGGAAAGCAAACAGCAAACTTTGAATTCCCTACGTACTCTGATTATGATCTTCCTGCTGCAGAGCAACCAGCTATCACAGAGCAACAGTCTTTAACTGCTCCACAAGCGGAGGAAATTACAAGGGGCCAAGCAACAAACGTAACACAAATATTCCATGAGAAGATTTCTATTTCTTATGTAAAACAAGCGAATGGAGGTCGTTTAGAAGGAGTTAATACTGCAGGTCAACAAAACAACGTACCTTCTGAAAAAGACTTCCAAATCGCGCGTAAACTAGAAAAAGTTGCACGTGATGTAAACCACACATTTTTAAACGGAACATTCCAAAAAGCAACAGCTGCTAACGTTGCAAATAAAACACGCGGTATGTTCGAATTAGCTGCAACCATCAATACATTAGCAGCAGCTGGTGCAAATCTTTCTAAAGCATTAATTGACCAATTACTTCTAGAAATGTTCAATAACGGTGCAAAGTTTGAAAATATGGTTCTATTCACTAACGGTTCACAAAAACAGCGTATCTCTAGTGTATACGGGTATGCACCACAAGACCGTAATGTAGGTGGGGTAAACATTCAACAAATTGAAACAGACTTCGGAAACATTGGAATTGTGCTTGACCGAATGGTACCAGCTTCTTCAATTGGTTTATTTGAAATGAGCGAGATTGCTCCTGTGCTTCAACCGGTACCAGGGAAAGGTAACTTCTTTTATGAAGAATTAGCGAAAACAGGTGCTGCAGAAGAAGGGCAATTATTTGGTCAAATTGGTTTAGCTCATGGTCATGCATCGCTACACGGTTCCATCACTGGATTAGCAGTTTAATAGAGGGCGAGAACGCCCTCTTAATCTATTTTAGGGAGTGATTACTTTGGGTAAGTTACAAGAAGACGTGCGCATTGATCCAATTTTAAAAGAAGTTATTAAAATGCCAGCACAAGATAATTCGGTTGCAGCTGATGTGGCAACACTAGTCGCTGATTTTAATTCATTATTACAAAAACTGCGTGATGCAGGATTAATGGAGGGGTAAAATGATTTTTAAAGGTAGTGGTCTTGTATGGGACAAAGAAAACAAAAAAATACTATGCCGATTTGAAGACGGAGAATATAATACAGATGTTAAGCGTGAGCAAATTATTTTAAAAGAATTAGGCTTTCTTCATGAAGAAGAGGAAGCTAAGGATCCTGTCGATTTATCTGGTATGGATGCTAAAGATTTAAAAAAGATTAATAAGGATGATATCAAAGAATATCTTGATGAACAGAAAATTGAATATGAATCTAATGCAAACAAAGACGAACTTATTGCTTTGATTGTAGGTGAACAAGATGGCCAAGAATAAAATAGCTAAAAAGCTCATTAAAATCAAGAAGGGCAATAAGATTATTCAAGTTTTAGAGAAAACTTATCAGTCTGTCTATAAACGTAATGGTTGGCACCTTGTAGAGGAAGAGACTGATAAGAAGTAGGTGATTCCATGACTCTAATCGATGAAATAGCTAAGATGGGTGAAATAGATAAGACAAAATACATGGATTATTTAACAATTATGATTCCGATTCTTGTCGAGTATGCAGAACATAATTGTAATAATACATTCAGTCAGCTAGATGATAATGATCAAATGAATCTTCCAGCGGGTGTAAAACTATTTATCAGTGAGTCTATCAAGCATAAACTATCTTCAAAAGGATTGGCTTCACGTACTATGGGAGAAATTTCTTACTCCTATGATACAGATCTACCAGATAGGGTAATGAATCATTTGAAACCTTATAAGAAAGTGAGGTTCAACTGATGGATGAATTTCCACATACAATAATCTTTCAAGAACTCACAGAAGTAGATGATGGATATGGAGGATATACAGAACAATGGATTGACCTAATTACTACAGAAGCAAATGTACAGCCAATTAATTCTGACCAACAAATTCAAGCACAGCAGTTAACCAGTCCAATTGACCACAATATCTTTTATCCCTTTCGAGAAGGGGTGACAGACTCCATGAGAGTGTTATGGAATGGGAAAACACTGGTATTACGGTCCAAACCATTGGACCAGGGCGGTATGGGTGAAATTCTTCTTGTTAAGGCTGAACTCAAATGAGTATCACAGATTACGGATTTATAGGATTTGAAAATGCAGTAGATAAGTTCGAGAAACGCTTTATCAAGCGTATTAAAGAAATAGTTGCTGAAACTGCTGAAATAATAGCAAGCCAAATGGTTGCTCTTGCACCAGTAGCTGAAATCGACGGTGGAAACCTAAAAAGATCTATTGATGTTAGATATTACAATCATGGTCTTACTGCTATTGTCACTGTAGGTGCAGAATACGCTATTTATGTTGAATTTGGTACAGGTATCTACGCTGAAGAAGGAAAAGGACGCAAGACTCCATGGGTGTATTTTGATACGAAATTAAACCGCTATATATGGACTCGTGGAATGAGTGCACAGCCTTTCTATCGCCCTTCTATTGAAGTGGGAGCACAACACTTTAAAAGCGAATTGAACAAGTTGGGGGCATAATTATGAAAACATCACTCTTGCCCTTGCAAAAGATGTTTATTGATACATTAAGAGCAGATACAGCTTTAATGGATAAGATAACAGGTATTTATGACGATGTATCAAAGAAGGCAATAAAACCATATGTAACTATCGGAGAACCCAATGTGACCCCATTTGATACGAAAACCTCAACTGGTGAAAATATTATATGGACGTTGCATTGTTGGTCCAGTTATAAAGGTAAGAAGGAAACTTATGAAATACTAAATCTAATACTTCAAGCAATGAGTAAATCCCCCTTAACTGTGGATGGGTTTACTCTTTTTCGTATGGAAATAGTCAACATGAATGTCATAACAGATATCGATGGTGAAACAAGACATGGAATCTTACAACTGAGGCTCTATGTTAATGATTAGGAGGGAATTGCATGATAAATGGTAAAGACACAGTTCTACTAGTTCAGCCGATTGATAATACAATAGGTGACCCAGGATTAGTAGTAGCTAACCTTACAGAAAACAGTTATTCAATTGAGAATGAACTAATTGATGAAATGACAAAAATGGGTCGTATTCTTGCATATGGGCAAAACTCTGAATCATTCGAGTTAACAGCTTATGGAGAAAAAGGAGATCCTGGGCAAGAGGCAATCTTGAATGCAATTAAGAATAAAACTGAATTAAAAGTATGGGAAGTTGATACGCTTGCAAATGGAACAGGTACGTATGATGCAGTATTTGCTTATTGCTTAGTGGAATCTGTTGAAAAGTCAAACCCTAATGATTCATTCCAAGAAGTAACAGCTACCTTACAAGTGCGTGGAGAATCGCAGGAAGGAACAATCACAACTTTACCGACTGCACTAACAGATGCACCTTACCCATTTGAATCTCCAGGAGAATCAGGAAAACCAGCAGTATAAGAGGGGAGAAATCCCCTCAATTCAATTTAGGAGGATGACTAATGTATTTAGAGATAGATGGAAAACAAGTTGAAGCTAAAGCTAGTTTTAAATTCGAACGCACCGCAGAAAAGAAATATCGTGATGATAAACAGGAATACTCTGCGTTAGAAAAGATATATCAAGATTTAATGGCATATAAGACAGGCGCATTACTTAAGTTTTGGGATTGTGCTACTTCTCATCATGGAAAGAATCAACCTAGTGTCGAAAAAATCGAAAATGCACTTGAGGAACAAATCGAAAATGGAGACGTGGAACAGTTATTTAAAGATGCGTTCCGAACGATTGATGAATCGGGTTTTTTCAGACTACAACTAAGAGAATTTTGGAACAATCTAGATTTAATCGACAGATTAGCGAAGAACGAGGAAGAAAAAGAACAAGCGAAAGTAGCGAAGGAAATGTACCAAAGCAAAAGAGAGCAATTACTAGCATAGAAAAAGTCTTCGAGGATTCTGCTAGATATTTAGGTGTTTTTGATACAGACCTTATTCTGTCTTGGACACCGAAAGAGTATCGAGCATTTTTGAAAGGTGCACAATACCGACAAATAGATGATTACGAATACATGGCTAAAAGTGCAATGGCTATTGGGTATGCTTCTAGAGCAAAACGACCAAAAGAGAAACGCATATTTGATGCAAAACGAATGAGAAAGAAATTAGAAACCGGTCAGGATTATGATTTAGAACAAATGAAACGTTCTTCACGATTAAATAAAGCACTAAAAGGCTTTGAACCTAACTTTATTCCCAAGAAGAAAGGGGGATAACCATGAATGAGCGTTTAAATGCCATAGTAGGTGCTAAAATAAGTGAATTTAGACGTAAAATGGCGCAAGTAAAGGCAACTGCTATGGCATTACCAAAAAATATTGTGATTGAAGTCGAAGCAAGGGTAGACAAAACGCAGAAAAGACTTGATCGCTTAGCTAATTCTATACGAACATTACAAACAATAGGTGGAAACATGGCAAAGGGTGGACTAATTGCATTAAGTCCTAGTGCTATACCAGTATTAGCAGGATTAACAGCAGCACTTGCTATGTTAGGACCAATGTTGGCGGTAATGGGAGGCGGTGCATTAGGTTTGGCAGCTGCCTTTGGTGTTGCGGGAACAGGATTGGCTGCATTTGGAACAATCGCAATACCAACTATGTCTCGTATAGCAAAAGCGCAAAACGAAATAGCTAAGGCCGAGGAGAAACTAGCTAAAGCCGATACTGCAGAAGAACGAGCCAAAGCACAGGCGGAATTAAATGCAGTCTATGACAAGTTAAGTGGAAGCCAACAAGGTTTTATTAAGTCATTAAATAGCTTCAAATCTTTTTGGGGTGATTTTGTAACATCTTTCGAAACACCTATGTTAAATATATTCTCACAAGGTTTAACTACCCTTCAAAAAGCTCTAAAGAAGCTCGCACCGGTATTTGATAAGGCATTAAGTGCAATGAATACATTGATGAGTGATTTAGATAAGTCACTATCAAATCCAACGGTTGTAAAGTTTATTGAGTTCTTAGCTGCCAATGTTGAACCTATGATGACAAAGTTGGGGCGAGCATTCGGTAATATCGCATTAGGCATTATGGATATGATGATGGCGTTTAAACCATTAATGGATATGATGGCTGATGGCTTCCTTGAAATGTCAAGAGGTTTTGCTGAATGGGCGAAGGGGTTAGCCGATAGTCCAGGATTTCAAAAATTCGTTTCATATGTACAAGAAAACCTACCCAAGGTTAAAAATATATTTAAGGATGCGTTTCTAGGTATTATTGATCTATTTGCTGCATTTGCACCATTAGCAGCCGATATGATGTCTGGTTTAGAAGATTTAATGGCGAAATTTAGGAAATGGGCTTCAAATTTAGAGAGTAATGATGCTTTTCAAGGATTCATTCAATATATCCGAGACAATGGCCCGAAGGTAATGACATTCTTCGGAGAGTTTATCAGACTAATTGCAAATCTAGTAAAAGCTGTCGCTCCATTGGGTGCACAAATGCTAGAATTAGTGAATAAATTTTTAATTTGGTTCAATGGTTTTATTGAGAATAATCCATGGTTTCAAAAGTTTATCGGTTTTATGATTGTGTTTGGTGGCGTACTCCAAGCAGTGTTACCTATCATAATAGGTGTAATTTCTTTCTTCGGTGGATTGTTTAATACAATTAAAACGAAAGTATGGCCTTGGTTACAAAAACTTTGGACGACAATTGCAACAAAATTACTTCCTTTCTTAGGGAAGATTGGCGGAGTGATAGGAAAAGTATTACCTTGGATTGCTAAAATCGGAGGTTTTTTCTTGCGATTCCTAACTGGTCCAATCGGCTGGGTAATTCAAATAGTAATTCTCTTGGTTCAAGTTATCGTCAAATATTGGGATCAAATTAAATCCTTTACGAAGAAAGTTTTCTCGGCTATCGCGGACTTCTTTAAGAGTATCTGGAATGGCATTAAAAACTTCTTCACAGATACTCTTGTTGGATTACGTGATAAAGCTAAGGAAAAAATGGAATCTATGAAAAATGCCATTAAAGATAAGATGACAGGTATTTGGGATGGAATTAAAAGTATTTGGGACAAGATTACAGGTTTCTTTGATGACATCAATCTCTTTGATAGCGGTAAGAAAATCATTCAATCAGCTATTGATGGGATAAAGTCGATGATAGGAAAAGTTGGTGATGTAGTTGGTAATATCACACAAAAAATACGTGATTTCTTCCCATTCTCACCACCAAAAGAAGGTCCATTACGTGACTTGCATAAAACAGACTTTTCATGGGCGATTACAAAGTCCATTAATGACAGTAAAGCAAGTATTCAACGAGCTATGAATGGCATGCTACAACCTACAATGGCATTAGGCTTCGGCGGCGTAAGTGTAGGAGCTCCTACTTCATATGATTCTAGAGAAGAAACATTTGTTAGTATGCAGGGTGTATTTGATGGTGCTGAAATTACAATCCGTGAAGATGCAGATATAGAACGTATCGCAATAGCATTAGCAGAACGGACAAAAGATTCTAAACGTACAAGGGGGATTAGGTGATGTTGAGTATAGATGGCGTACACATTGAAAAAGACCTAGGATTACATCTATTAGAAAGTTCTAACGAGCCTATTCTCCCTAGTACAAGAGATAACGTTGTATCAATACCTGGTAAACATGGAGCCTATGCATTTAAGGCTTATATGTCTGAAAAAACATTTTTTCAAGAGGTATTGATTCCAACACAAGCGACACTGTTTGATGTGCAAAACATCATACGCAAAATAACGCCTCTGATATTAGACCAATATGGGAATCCGAAAGAAGTGGAATTAAAGTGGGATTATGATCCAGATAAGTATTATCGAGGGGTTTTTAGTGGTTATGTTTCAATTGACCGCATTCATAGAGCAGGTAAATTTTATTTACCCTTTACTGCATATGATCCTTATGCTTATTCGGTTGTTTATGCAGATGAAGTTACTTGGGGAAGTGAAGTGTTAACCTTTGAATCTTCTTATGAACTTGGCCATACCGGAACTGATGGTATAACAAAAATAATTGCTCCCACTACACTAAATGCATTTTTAGATGGCTATGCAGTAAAACCAATATTCGAAATAAGCGGAAGCGCTGATAATTTGACTGTAACAAATGGTGAACAGTCTTTTTCTTTGCCTTCTTTTAATGGGGATTGGGTAATCGATTGTGAAAGATACACCGTAACCAAAAATGGTACAAATGTATTTAGTGAAGTTTCGTTGCGTGAATTTTGGCTTAACAAGGGATCTAACTTCATTGTAATAGGTGGTTTTAATTTAGATATAAAGATTCGGATGAAGTTCCGTGACCGTTATTTGTAAAGGAGTGAGAACATGGCAGAGATACTAGAAACCGATAAGTTGAACCAAGGTAGGCAAAAACTTAACAATGCAATAAAACAAGCAGAAAATGCTTTGACTAATTCAAGAAAAGCGTTGTCTAACTCTGAAAGTACACAAAAACAGTTGAATCAAGTTGTAATACAAGGTGATTCATCAGTAGAAGCAGCTCAAGCTAGAGTAGATACAGACGGAGTTTCACATACAACTTTAAAAGATAGATTAGATTTTGAACATGTAGAAGTAACGAATTCTATAGCAACAAAAGCAACCGAAACACAAGTAATAAGCGAAAATGCTTATTATCATGAAATCTCAACTAAAAAATATCGTGATGCGACTTCATTAACCGACTATTACTTAACGTCTATCAGCAATGTAGATAGCGATGGAAAATTAATTGAATTAAAAAGAGGTTTTGCATCCGACACACCAAATGCTGGGTTTTCGGAAACTGCTAGGAGTTTTGCGAATAGGCATAATGCTACTTTGACATTAAATGCTTCTGTATTCGATACAAATACATCTTTACCATTAGGCACTGATATTTTCGAGGGTGCAATCATCCAAGAAAATCTAACAAGAAATTACTACACGCTGGGAATTAAAACTGATAACACACTAGTGGCATATCCTCCAGGTACAACAGCGCAATCAATATTAGATGATGGCTGCAACAATGCTTTATCATCATTTATACCACTAATCGAAAAGGGGGCTTCTGTAAGTCAATCTGTGTTGGATACGTATGCTGGCGGTACTGATCGACACCCAAGGCAAGTAATAGCACAATTTAGTAATAAAGACATTCTTATATTTACTTGTGAAGGTAGAACACAACAAAATCAAGGAATGATCACTGATGATCTAATTCGTATCTTGTTGGCGCAGGGAGTAGACTTCGCTTATTTGCTTGATGGTGGTGGTTCAGCTCAAACTGTTGTAAGAGGTTCTACTAGTAACACTTCTGTTTTTGAGGAAAACGAAGAAGAAGAAGGTTATATTGAGTTTGGGGAACGTAAGGTAATTGATTTCCTATATATCTCTAAACCAATAAAAAGTAAAAGAGATAAGGATATAGCTATCCTAAATAAAGATATTGGTGAAGTGAATCGTAAAGCGAATGATTTGTACAATGATTTGTATTATAAAGTCGATATGAACAATGGTTACATTCGTTTAAAAGCACCATCAGAGTTTAAATTCCAAGGTGTTGAGGTTTGGGAGGGCGCTACTAGAAAAGCTAAATTACAACTTGAAGAAAATAGGATTGGCTACTTTGATTACGTAAATGGAAAAGCAATCTTAAATGTAACCAATACAGGAGATATTACAACAGATAAGGGGACAATTGGTAAGTATAACAAAAATGCCACAGTAGTGACTAACGCAAACACCATAACTGAAAATGGTCCTTACTGGATCACTTCTGGGGGATCCAACACACCAGATTCTGGGTTATCTTGGAGTATTACTCACGAACAATTAGATTCACAATCTGCAATCCAAACTGCTAAATCTTTCACAACTCCTGTACAAGTAATGGACAGAAGAAAAGTTGGTGGATCATGGCAAGCTTGGGGATAATGAAGGTAGGTGATTGTTATTATCATCATAAAAGATATTAACTTAAATGAAATCGGCATCCTAGATAATGTGTATAATATACAAGTAGAGAGGGCGGTCAACGAAGTGTGGCAGTCCTCTTTTTCTATGCCAATTGATGACCCTAAAAACAAATTATGCAGTCATTTTAATTTTGTTGAGATTATATCCAAGAGTGGACGTAATTACGGAATGTATCGACTAATGCCAACTGAGACAAAAAAGAGTGACAATAGTATTACGTATAAATGTGAACATGTATTTGCTACACTCATGGATGATGTAATAGATGGTTATTTGCCTGCAATGATTAACCAAACAACTAGAGTTAATTTGCAACGATTATTAGACTTGCAAACTACAAAGCACTGGGTGTTAGGTGCGGTTGAATTTGAACGATACTTCCAATATTCCTTTGAAAACGAAAATGGAATACTAGCACCAATCTTAAGTATTCCGCAACCGTTTAATGAACCATATGAATTTAGTTTCGACACAACCGTTTACCCTTGGAAGCTTAATTTAATTCGTTCTAGTGATGAGGTAAAAGCAGAAATTCGCTGGGGTAAGGATATGGTAGATTTTGAAAAAGTTTCCGACCCTTCTGAGATAGTAAACTACATTATTCCTAAAGGTGCTGGTGAGGGTGTTAATCAACTTACGATTGAAGATGTGAACAATGGAAAACGATATTTAAAGGACGATGAATCAATTGCTAAGTGGGGTAAGAAAACATACATTTGGATTGACCAACGATTTACGAATTCTGAAACATTAAAGGCCAATGCAGAATCACTTTTAGAACAATGGAAAGACCCTAAAATATCGTTTAAATGTAGTTCAGTTGATTTGTCTATTCTTCCCGAACATCAGTCTGAAAGAAAAGTGCTAAACGGTATTACTCGAATCATTGTTGAGGATAAAGAATATAGTGGGCGCATTTTAAAAGAAAAAGTAACGTTGGATAAGGAGCATGAAGTGGAATACGAAATCGCAAATAAATTAGATGACATTGCTACCACTCAAGCTGATTTGGAGCGAAAACAACAAGTTAATGAAGCGTATAGTCAGGGTGCAACTAATATCTATGCTGACAGTTTAGATTTAAATTGTGATCCTTCTAATCCAGCTCTGTTTAAGTTCTATATCTATGAAGATTACATCAACATCAACAAACTTGATTTAACTTTTGAGACCACTTATTTTGAAGGTTACATTAAGGCAATGGAAAGTGCAGGACAAGTAGTGCAAACTGCAACCACTGAAGGTGGTGGAGGTGTGATAAAGTCAGAAACAACAGGAAACGGCGGCCAAGTTGTTCATAGTCAATCTTATACAAGTAGCTTTACAGCACCAAACTTTTTCCTGTATTCAAGTTCACCTGTGGGAGTAGGAACAGGTCAGATACCACCTTTTGAGGAGCACTTTCACGCAGTAGAAGTTGTGAATGAATTAAACCACAGACATTCTGTGCCAATATCAATTACCATACCAGGACACAGTCATCCGTTTACAATAGACTTAGAACCTCACGTTCATGATTTGAAGATCAATATGCCAGGTCATGTTCATCCAATTACGTATGGCATTTTCAAATACTCAATCCTTCCAACTTCCATACAAATAAAAATCGATGGAAATGTTGTTGATTATAATGCTCTTAAAGGGGAAAATTTAGATTTAACGCCATACTTACAAAAGGACAGTGAAGGGAAAATTACTCGTAATCGTTGGGCGAGTATAGAAATCACACCAAACAATTTAGCGAAAATTAGGGCGAATTTATATGTTCAAGTATTTATCCAAAGTCGAGGTACAAAAACTTTGTAAAATTTAATCGTTTTTTTACTAATTGGTTTATAATGGTAGTAAAATGGGAGGGATAAATAGCTTATGAGAAAAGTTTTGTCTAGCATAGCGGTTATTAGCGTGCTTGGAATTGGTGGTGTGTTAGCATTTAGCTCTAATGGAGATACGGAAAAAGATGCAGTAAATGCTTCGTCAGATGTTCAAGAAAAGGAGGAAGTTATTATAGAACCACCAACAGAAAGAACCGTCGATACCAAAGGAGATGTGCCTTGGAAATATCTTAGCGCAGAGAGTGTAGAGGCTGAACAGAATAATGGTGAGATAGTATATTTATTCTCTGATGCAGAAGCATTAGAGGATTATACAATACAATTATCGCAGAATCCAGATACCTCTCCTTATGATAAAGATACGCTTTCTACAAGTTGGGCAAATCATATGACCGCGTTTATTGATGGAGTAGCTAAATACTATCCTGACAGTGAGCAATACTTTGCAAAATTAAAGGAAGCTAAAAATGCCATGGAAAAATTCAATTATGAGATTGTACCAAAGTTAATCGAAGAAGCAAAAACATTAAGAGAATCCGAATAGGGTTCTTTTTTTATGCTGAAAAATAGGAGGTAGCTATGGAGGAAACATTAATTCAGTATTTTCTTACGCAAGGACCATTTGCGGTCCTTTTTGTTTGGCTTTTTTACTCAAGTAGAAAGGAGTCAAATGAAAGAGAGAAGCAACTGTACCAGACTATAGATGATCAAAATGAAATACTGAAAGGATTTAGTTCAAAGTACGATATTGTTATTACGAAACTAGATGATATAGAAGATCGTTTGCCACCAAAGTAAGTTTTAACAAAAAGAATTTATATACTATAGACTTGAGGAGGTAACTTTAATGAATTTAGTAAACAGAATAAACATTAAGGATTTTGGAGCAGTAGGCGATGGAGTTACAGATGATTCTAAAGCATTTCAATATGCTCTTAATCTAGCTAGAGAAGAAGGGGCCGTTGACATTTATGTTCCATCAGGTATTTATCGATGGGGAAGTCCTATAGTTTTATATAGCAACTCGTCTATTACATCTGCACCACAAACCGTATTTTTAAGAGGGCATAATGCTTCAATGATTCAGAACGGTACCAGCAGTGACAATTTCACAGGGTATAATGGAAATGGAAATATTACGATAAATGGTGGTATTTTCGATTGTAACTTAGAAGAAATAGATGATGATTGTAGTGTATTTCAACTATCTCATGCTGAGAATCTGAATTTTATAAACCTGACTATAAAGGATGTTTTCGGAGGTCATGCTTTTGATCTTTCAGGGGTTAGAAATGTAGTTATTGATAGATGCTCGTTTTTAGGATATAGAGACTTTCCAGATGGAAGTAGGAATTATTCAGAAGCGATTCAGCTCGACCTTCAAACATCAGGTGGGTTTCCTCTATTTGGAGAACATGATAATACTCCAACTTACGATGTCACTGTGAGTAATTGTTATTTTGGTCAAAGTGGTACAAACAATACTACCTCTTGGCCAACTTGTATAGGTCACCATTCATCAGTTCATAATAAATGGGTTCATACAGTTTATATTTCAAATAATATTTTTGAAAACACTGTTAATAGCGCAATTCGATTAATAAAAAATAACAATGTTCTAATCGAAAATAATACTTTTAATAACTGCAATAGCTTTATCGAGATGAATATTTCAAATAATGATGTTCAATCTGCAAACTCTATTGCTATTAAAAATAATTACTTTAATGGAATTGTGGGAGAAAATAATCCCATTACCATTATTGGAAATGAATTTGCCCAATATAAGGACATTGAGATATCATCCAACACTTTTAAAAACATATTAGGAGGTAGTGGTGCCATATATAGTAACTATTCAAATGGATTAAAAATCCTTTATAATAGGTTCTTTGATTGTGCAAGGGCAGCATGGGTTTTAAATTCTGAGGATGTTATGATTGCTAATAATTCCGCAGACACTTGTATTTATGAGATGCTATATTGTCAGAATATAGATAACCTCTATATAACCAGTAATATTGTTAACTCATCTGGTAGAGCTGGAATTAATTTAGCTGGAGTTAAAAAGTCCATTGTTGAGGCTAATATAGCTAGAACAACTAGCGCTGAAACAACTAATTTAAGAAGTGGAATTGTTTTGAGTACCAATTGTGATGATGTCCTTATTAAAGATAATAAGATATCGTTATCAAACAATAAATACGGATTAGAGGTTACAGGTTCTTGTACAAATATTCAATCCTTAAATAATAATGTACAGGGAATAGAAGGTCCTATATCGATTCCAGTTAACTCAGGGTTTGATGGATTAGTAATTAATAGTGTAAATGGGACAAAATATAAGATGACTATTGATGATAATGGAAGTCCTGAATTTAGTCAGTTGATATAAAATTTAGTTAATGAAAACAGAGTAAAGGCCAATGCGGATTGGTCTTTTTTCTATTATATAGAGGAGGTGAAAATATGGATAAAGGATCTTTAATTCGTACCGTAGTATTAATTGTAGCTCTTATTAACCAATTCCTTGTAGTGTTCGGAAAATCACCACTGCCGGTAGAAAATGAATTAATTGAGCAACTTATATCTGCGGGTTTTACATTTGTTGCTTCCATAGTTGCTTGGTTTAGAAATAACTACGTAACTACTAAAGGAGACTTGCAGAAGAAAGTATTACAATCTCAGGGATTACTTAAATAATGAGGCGCTATTATATGCACCTTTTTACTTTTTTGAAAGGATGAAAATTTATGGCGAAAAGAATTGATGATGCAGGACACGGTGGAGCAGATCCAGGAGCACAAGCGAATGGCATTAAAGAAAAGGTTTATACCCTTGAAGCTGCTAAGTATGTGAATGCTAGATTAAAAGAGTTAGGAATAGATAGTAATATGACTCGTACATCGGATGTTACTTTAGATCAAAAAGACCGTACCTCCAAAACGAGTCGTTACGCTAAAGGTATATCTCATCACTATAATGCTGGTGGAGGAGCAGGTGCTGAGTTCATCTACTCTATTTATGCTGATGGTAAATTTGAGGATATCTTGATTGATGAATTTAAGAAGGCTGGTTATCCAGTAAGGTGTAAATTCCAACGTAGATACCCCAATAAATCTAATTGGGATTATTACTACATGCATCGAGAAACAGGCAAGTGTAGAGTGACAATTGTTGAATATGATTTTGTTGATGGCCCAAATGCATATAAGTTGAAGCGTAAGTCTTATCGTGAAGGAATGTATGAATGTGTTATCAAAGCTATCTGTCATGAAGAGAACGTGAAGTATGTTGCTCCTGGTAAAAAAGTAGACAAGCCTTCTAATGATGTTCACGTTGTCAGAACAGGGGACACACTTTGGGGTATAGCAAAAGATAACGACACTACAGTTGCAGTGTTAAAACAACTTAATGGATTAGAAGGCGAGCTCATTCACCCTGGAGATCAAATAAAGCTTCCTAGTTCTAACCCATTGAAAAAAGAGTATTACACGATTGAAAAAGGAGATACTCTTTGGTATTTGGAGAATAAATTCAAATTAGATCATGGCGATTTACAAAAATTAAACCGTGATTTAAGACCGAAATATCTACGTATTGGTCAACGGATAAGAATTAAGTAAATATATAATAAAACTATCACTTATTAGTCTAATTAATGCAAAATCCCCATCTGGATCCAGTTGGGGATTTTAATCTAAATGGGATTAAGTGAATCATTAAATTTATTGTTCAAAAGTGAAAATTCCTTTTCATAGTTTTCAAGATTATCAACCTCATATAGCTTAATTAACACTGAAATCACTTTATCCACAATGTCAATACAAGGCACTAATATCAGATTCGAATCATTCTTTACTTCCTCAATATCCGGGTACCATTTTATTGTATTGATTTCATTATTACTTCCTATTAAAAATAAACTTTCAATTGTACTAGGGTTTGCATGAATTTCAGAGCTGCATAATCTATAAACGTAAGAATACATTTCTTCTAAACCAACAATTTGAGATAGGTCTTCTAGTTTAGGTAATTTCTTAATATTACTTTCTTCTATCTTAGCTTTTAGTTCAATTATTTCCTCTTTAGTGACTGATTGTAACACTCCACCGCTGAATCCTTTTATTTTATTTTCCGATATAGTATTCATCCACTTCAGTCTATTCAGTTCATCCTGTTGCAGGTACTGAACAGAGTTTTTATATTCCAACGAGCAATATTTTAATATTATTAATTTTTCTACCATAGTTCTAAGTATTATCTTTGCATCCTTTGTTAATCCTCTAAGAGTCAATTCATATATTGAGTAAAGATTATTTAATATTAGTATAAATAGCCCTGATACTGTAACTTCTTGAGCATTATTATTATGTATTTTTAGATCGAACTTCAACTTATGACCTAATTTATTATATTCTTTAAGTATCACGAATAATTTTCTATTACTATCATAGATATCTTCAGATAGTCCTTCCACCTCTTTTGAAAAAAATCCTTCATAATTAAATGACATATAACCCCTCCTATTAAACTATCTTCTATTTAAATAATATCACATGACAATTTTGGAAAAAAAGTTTTGTTTGGTGGTTTGAATTGAATGAATTATGCTATTTCTAATGCAATCATTGTAGGGTTTTTATAGATACTGGTACATATATTCCTTTTAAATGAACTTAGATACTAAAACGAACTTATTTATTTTAGTTAGAAATGCTAACTCTTAATATGTTTGAATTATTGTAAAAAGCCCAGGGTGGAGTAACTGAGCTTTTATATTATCTTAACCTACCCTATAATATTTAGTTAAACTAATGCAACCGTAGTATATGTGTTATTTATCACAAACATATGATATTATACAGGATAATAGACAGAATAATTAGTATAAATGGGGAGGTTTGAAATACATGGACTTGGTAATGCCAATTGGAAGAAAACATGGATGCCTTACTATAATCGGAGGGGTCGAAGAATATTATGAAAAATTTACTAAAAAAAAAATTGAACAATTAGAACAAGAAAAGCAAAAGTTTATAAATGGGGAAAAAAATCCTAATAATAATTTTGAATCAGTGGATACTTTTGATGAATGGATACAAAATTGTAAGTCTCGAAAGAAATACAAATGTCAATGTAAATGTGGAAAAATATTTTATATTGGAGATACTACTTTTTTAAGAAAAAAATGGAGAGATTGTGAAGGGTTTGGAGAGGAAAGAGAAGATAAAAGTTGTGGGTTAAAGCAAGAGCGTATTAAAAAAAGATTGGCTTCATATCCCAGAGTAAAAGATGAAAGCTATGATATTGATTATTCCAATACCATACATGAATCATTAGAGATATTAGAGTGTATTGATGATAGCTATGAGGAACAACCTATAATATCTGATAAACGAAAGAAGAATGGTGGCACATTTAAAGTATTTAAATTATACAAATGTCGTTGCTATCTGTGTGGTAAAGAATATCAATTTAAATCATCAGATTTAGAAATAAAAATTGATTCATACGGATCTAGATCGCAAGATGGATATTATTGTAATGCTTTTTGTGACTGCCATCACATTTCATCGTTTCAATGGCGGACTATAAAAATATTGAGAGAACATAATATAATATATAGAGTTGAAGTTGAGTTTCAAGACTTATATGGTGTAGGGAAAAAGAAAATGTTGCGTTATGATTTTGCTGTTCTTGGTTCAGATAATAGCATTAAATGTCTTATTGAGTGTCAGGGTGAACAACATTTTAAGCCTGTAGCTGAGTTCGGTGGTGTATCGCAATTTGAGTCTCAAGTAAAGAATGACGAATTGAAACGTGCTTATGCCAAGTCACATAATATACCTTTATTCGAAATTCCTTATACTTGTAATACATACGATAAGGAAATAAAATTTCTTGAAACGGCTGAAATTATTTAAGCACATATTTTCAGATTAAGGGAGCAAAAGATCCGATTTATTGGTGAGTTAGATTTGAGGGAGACTGTCAGGAAAATGCGAAATTACAAAGATAAGGAATTTTTAAACATAAATAAGGCGATTTCCAGTTTCTCAAAGGAACCGCCTTATTTATGTTATTAATGTCACTCAATTAATCGTTAATAATTATAAACTCAGCTGTTTCGTCAGCTAAGCTTAATTTCCTCTTTGTGCTGTTTATAAAACTCATGTAGTTTAATAGCATTATCTAGAGAAATACTCCCTATCTCAATTTTTCCACTTCTGATTCTTGATATGGTACTTTCAGATATTCCAGTCTCTTTATGAATCTTATAACCGGTTATAGCTGAATTAATTAGCTTCTGAATATCCTCTTTCAATTCTTTTCACCTCTTTTGGATTTAGCAACTTGTTTATCCCAATATAGTTTACGGGCATAAACTCCTGCTAATACTACTAAGGATACTAACAATATGAAAATAAGAATTTTCATAGTAGAATGTGGTATACTTAAATTGAAGATGAGAGAGGGGTTAGCCCCTTCGTCTCTTTCTTCTGTTCTCTAGCCGTATTTTATTAGCTTCTAGTTTTGATTTCGTACCTTCATGCCAGAATTTGCGAATCGTAACTAAGCTAGTAAGTACGGCTATTGTTGTAAGTATGTAATCCACATTCTTTTCACCTCCTTGTTATTTGTTAATTATATTATATCATTTTACTTGCGTATAAGCAAGTAATGAGTTAATTAATTCGTGTTTTTATAAAAAATTACTATAGCAACAAAAGTAGATAAAATAAAAAGAGCCTCCTTAAATAAAGAGGCTCATTCCTGAAGCTTCAATTCACGTTCTTTTATAAGATTTCTTAACTCGTCTAAATCCTCCATAGTTGCCTGGTTCCGAATAAAGCTACGTGCTCGAGATCGATTGCTAAGATATTTTGCATGGTCCTTGTTTTTTTCCTGCCAACGTTTATTCGCCTCTGTTTGATTGTTCATTCTGTAATCGCTCCTTTTCTTTAATAAGTTTTCTTTTGGTGTGATTTAAGAAAAGGTTCCAAACACCTAATACAGCTGCACAACCTAATAATATCGCTATTATAATCTCCATAATTTTTGTGGTATACTTAGGAATGAGAGCGGGGATTATTTTCCCCTTCTCATTCTTTGGTATTCTAGTCTTAGTTTTTTCATTTCTAAATTTGTCTTTTGGTTGAGGAGTCATATTTGACGAACTGTTAGAATCGAAATAACTAAGGCTATTATTTTTGCTAAGTATTCCACTTGTTCACCTCCTTATATACATATTATACTATGCATAGTATTAAGACGCAACAAAAGTATGGAATTATTTTCAATTTCTATTTTAAAAAGCCCAGCTGAGGGAACAGCTGGGCTTTTGCTTTATTCATCATATGGTCTATATTTCTCATGAAGTATCTGTGAAGCTTCTTTTCTACTTTCAACATCCTCCCGTAGAAATAGCCTATCTCTATTTATTTCTTTTATAGGCGTTAACTTTCCACGTTTTACAAGTGACCCTAAAGTTTGTCTTGTAACACCTAGGAATTCGATCACTTCTGAAGAAGTCATCACTTCCTTTTGTACAGCAGCAATAAAATCATCTTTAGTTTCTGAAGTATATCTCATATTATTTGCTCCTTTTATTTGGAAGTAAAAGCTTTAAGATGAAAATTAAAAACCAAAGAATTGACACAGAGAAACCAATCCAACTCAATACACTCATATTACTAAAACCTAATTCAACTAGATATGCAGCTAAAATAATGAACACTAAAAAGTCTGTTGTAGATATTCTTTTCATAATTTTATGGAGAATGTGGTATAATATTATTGGGAAGGGGAGAATTTCTCCCCTTGTGGTTTTAGTCCTTATCATTGCCTTTTATTCTATCGTATATATCAAGTGACCCCTTGATAATTGCGATTATTCCGGCAATGATGAGGACTATATTTCTTACATCCTCCATTTTTTCACCTCCTTTTCTATATCTTTATTATATAATACCTACTAACTAAAGTCAATAGATATTTGGTATTTTATTCTATTTTTTAATAAAAAAACCAACCATAGTAGGTTGGCTTAATCTTTCCATATTCTATCCTTTCGTTCAAAACCTGCCGCCTTATCACCATATAAATACTCACTCATTAACTGGCTAGTAAATTCCTTTAATTCTTCTGGAGTATACTCTAAAACCTCATTGTTCACTTTGTATCTACCATTATCCAATCGTTTTACATCCATTCGATACCTTGAACGTAATTCATCATTTAACTTATAAAAGTCTTCTTGCATACGTTCTATAATGGATTCCAACATATCTTGATATAAGTTAGATAATTTAACTTTCTTAAACCTCTCGATGTCTTGATGGAATACTTTTATTGCCATTGGGTAAGCTATGTATCTTTTTATCAAGTTCGAACTCACTCTTCTCACCTGCTCTTTTAACGAAAGTTTCCTTAGTATCATACCATCCTTGTCCCTCTTGATGAAAAGGGTTAAGGATTTTATCCAATAATTCCTCATCTCCTAAATACAATTTCTTCAACTCCATTTCAGTTTTACAATAGTGTACCAAAATGGTGGTATTAATTAGTTGGAAAATTCTAGAGAAAAGGCTGTCATTTTGTATGAATAATACATTTAGGACGGAAAAATTTCATTTAATCTTAACTGAATCAGTTGATTATTTAGGAATTCATCAGATATATCATTGTCAATTGAATATTGATTATCACTTTAAACTAGGTCATCTAAACTACATCCAATAATTTCAGTAATCATCGCGCTCTTAAAAGGGTAATCTTTAAACGACCATAGATATATCTTGAGATAGTGTATTCGGTGTGTTTGGATATGGAATATTAGTAGTAATACTTTAAAAACATCACAAAAAAATCACAGAAAAAAGTAATAATATGAAAATGGGCGAAACAAACGTTCGGAGTTGTGTGAATACAACACTCGAATTAATTAGGACTAGATATTTGAAATAATAGAGAGAAATCGAATATAAGATATTTATAGTACTATCAATTTTTGTTCTTTTCTCGTATAATTATATAGATGGATACCATAGCGCCATTTTCGTATGAATTTAGAAATTGGCGCTTCTTAGAATTGGAAACAGGAATTCGATTAATACATATAATCTCAGTCCATTTTTAAAATTATATAATGAGATGCATCACATAAAATATAATAAGAAAGTCATGCTACAGATAAAGACAATTGAATTGGTGTTGGAGAGGGAGATTTTATTGGCGATTTTTGGATTTTCTCAAGACTTGGGAATTGATTTAGGTACAGCAAATACACTAGTTTTTATTAAAGGTAAGGGTGTTGTATTAAGAGAACCGTCTGTTGTAGCACGAAATATTGAAACAGGTGAAATAGAGGCTGTTGGAAACGCAGCAAAAAATATGATAGGTAGAAGCCCAGGAAACATTTCGGTTATAAGACCAATGAAAGATGGGGTTATTGCTGATTATGATACGACTGCTGTTATGATGAAGTATTATATAAAAAGAGCAATGCGAAATCGTTCTTTCTTTGCCAAAAAACCAAATGTAATGATTTGCGTTCCATCGGGAATAACGATGGTAGAGGAAAGAGCTGTTATTGATGCATCAAAACAGGCTGGTGCTAAAGAGGCATTCCCAATTGCAGAGCCTTTTGCTGCTGCAATTGGAGCTGGATTACCAGTATGGGAGCCTACCGGAAGTATGATCGTTGACATTGGCGGAGGAACAACAGAAGTAGCGGTTATTTCTCTTGGTGGTATTGTGACAAGTAGGTCTATACGAATTGCTGGCGATGATATGGATGAATCCATTATTCAGTACATTCGCAAGACGTATAATTTAATGATTGGTGAAAGAACGGCAGAGCAGATTAAAATGGAAATTGGTTCTGCAGGTGGAGAGAATTTAGAAGCGGAATCAATGGATATTCGTGGGAGGGATTTACTCTCAGGCTTACCGAAGACCATTACAATTAATGGGAAAGAAATAGCAGCAGCATTACAAGATACAGTAGATGCAATTATTGACGCAGTTAAGACAACATTAGAAAAAACGCCACCGGAATTAGCAGCAGATATCATGGACAGGGGAATCGTTTTATCTGGTGGTGGTTCTTTATTACGCAATTTGGATAGTGTTATCAGTGAGGAAACGAAGATGCCAGTGTTTGTTACAGATAATCCGCTAGATAGTGTTGTAATTGGAACAGGTAAGTCATTGGAATATATTCAACACTTTAAATCACAACCAAACGTGTCGACTCGTCCTACGATAGAATAAGCAGGTGTTTTTATGTCATTATTTCGAAAAAAAAGATTGTTTACATTATTAATCGGTATAATCGTTCTTGTAGCCTTAATTGGTTTTTCGCTTCGGGACCGTTCGGAGTTATCAACAGTTGAGCAATTTGTTAATGATACAATTGGTTGGATACAAAATGCAATTTCAGCACCCGTAAAGTATGTGGCAAATATCGTTGAAAATATAGACGATATTCGTGATACATATGACGAAAATCAGTTGTTAAGAGAAAAGTTAGCACAGTATAAAGGATTAATTTACGAAGCACAGGAAATAAAAGAGGAAAATCAAGAATTAAGAGGATTACTCGATAAAGCTGATTCTATTCGTTCCTACAATCCTATTCATGCAACCGTAACAGCGAGATCTCCAGAGCATTGGATTGAACAAGTGACAATTAATAAAGGAGATATAGATGGTGTAGAAGTGAATATGGCAGTAATTACGGCTGATGGAATGGTTGGTAAAATTCAGAGTGTATCAAAGGCTACATCTACAGTCCAATTACTGTCTGGATTTGATGAATTTAATCGTATTTCTGCAACAATTTCTCGTGAAGACGAGGGCGATGATATTTTTGGGTTAATTGAAGAATACGACGAAGAAACCGACTCTTTATTATTTCGAATAATCGAGGAATCAGATCAAGATCTAAAAGAAGGAGAACTTGTTGTATCATCTGGAATGGGCGGTGTGTTTCCTGCGGGATTACCAATAGGAACAGTCAAGGAAGTTGTCCCCGATCAGTATGGTTTAACAAGAACTGCTTTGGTAAAACCAGCTGCTAACATGTATGAAATTAATAATGTTGTAGTCGTTGATCGCAAATTGGATGGAGAAGAGGGGGATCAGGAATGAGGCGTTTATTCCTCCCCCTTATTCTCCTACTCCTTGTAGTTTTAGAGGGAGTTGCATTAGATATATTACCTAGTAATTTAATCGATGGTGATCTAATGATTACACCTCATTGGGTACTGATGTTCTTAGTACTTGTGGCCATATTTTATGATAGTGAAGAAACATATCATTCTATTTTGTATGCGATGGTTTTTGGATTATTGATTGATATCGCCTACACTGGCATCTTAGGTGTCTACATGTTTACTTATGGCGGTGTAATCTACATTATCCATGGATTAAGAAATATGTTGCACAGCAATATTTATACGATTCTATTGTTTGGTATAATGGGTGTAGCAGCTGCCGATTTCATTATAAATATCATATTTTACGTCATTGGTATTATGGATGCTCTCTGGATGGACTATTTAATGTATCGATTAATCCCATCCATATTAGCGAATTCTTTATTTGTTTTATTATTTTACCCGTTATTTGCAAAGCGGCTTGCTAAATGGAGAGAGCAGTTGAGTTAGTGATTAGCGTTTTTTTCTTAGAATCCCTACATAGCATAAAATGTAGTTCTGATGAGGTGAAAGCATTGCAAGACACAAAACAAAAACAATTTATTACAATAAAAGGTACCAGAGACGGGCTTACACTTTTTATCGATGATCGATGCTCATTTGAGGATGCGTGTAGGGAGCTTCAAGAGAAGCTATCGGTTAATCGACCTCAGAAGGACGAGCCAGTTGTACCCGTAACTGTTAAACTCGGAAATCGTTATGTGTATGATGACCAAATTGAAGAGTTAGAAAAAATCATTACCGAAGATAATCACTTTAAGGTTCAAACGTTAGAATCGAATGTAATTTTAAAAACTGAAGCTCTAGAAATGCTAGAGGATGCTGATATTAAGGTGTTTAATCGAATTGTTCGATCTGGACAAGTTCTAGAAGTTACTGGAGATATGTTGCTAATTGGGGATGTTAATCCAGGTGGAAAAGTAGTTTCAACTGGAAACATTTATATTATGGGTAGTTTACACGGAATTGCGCATGCAGGTGTGAATGGTGACCAAAATGCAATTATTACTGCTTCCTACATGAACCCGAGTCAACTCCGAATCGCAGATTACATTAGTCGTGCACCAGATTATGAATCCGACGGTGTATATATGGAATGTGGTCTCATTGATGACGAAAAAGATAAAATAATAATTGATAGATTACAAGTTTTAGCACATAAAAGGAAAAGGTTAAATGGATTCGAAAGGAGAATAATCAATGGGTGAGGCAATCGTTGTAACGTCTGGTAAAGGCGGTGTAGGAAAAACCACTACCACTGCAAATATAGGTACTGCGCTAGCTTTAATGGATAAGAAGGTTTGTTTAATCGATACCGATATCGGTTTAAGAAATTTAGACGTCGTGATGGGACTAGAAAATCGGATTGTCTATGATATTGTCGATGTTGTTCAAGGTAGATGTAAATTAAAACAAGCCTTGATTAAGGACAAGCGCTTCGATTATCTCTCATTATTACCAGCTGCTCAAACAAGTGATAAAACTTCTGTAACACCAGAAGGAATGAGAGAAATAATAAAGGAATTGAAGACTGAATACGATTATATAATCATTGATTGTCCTGCAGGGATCGAACAAGGTTATCAAAATGCCGTTGCAGGAGCAGACAGGGCAATAGTGGTTACTACCCCTGAAAAATCTAGTGTGCGTGATGCCGATCGAATTATTGGGTTATTAGAAAAGGAAGATATCGATCCTCCAAGTCTTGTAATTAACCGAATTCGTAAGCATATGATGAAAACGGGTGACATGCTCGATATTGACGAAATTGTACAAATACTCTCTATTGATCTTATTGGTATCGTATTAGATGATGATGAGGTTATTAAGGCGTCCAATCATGGTGAGCCAGTTGCTTTTCAACCAAATACAAAAGCATCGATTGCATACCGAAATATTGCTAGAAGGATTCTTGGAGAATCTGTACCACTACAGTCTCTAGAGGACGAAACTGGTATGTTCCGAAAGGTGAAGAAGTTTTTCGGGATTAGAAGTTAACTAGTATGGAACAGGATGAACTAATGGATAAACTATTAGTTCATCTTTTTGTTTGTACTAATTTGAAACATATAACCTATGTCTTGTATTCGTTTGGGTTCATATGTATATAGCTTATTATTCAGCGATTATATCGAAAGGGCCATCATAATCCAGTTTTCACTTTATTACCTTTCTATCATATCTTTCACAAGAAGTTCATACACTTGTACAAAAGATGAATGAAGGAATGTGAGGACTAATGAAGAGAAATATTAAGGATGTACGGAAATCGATTGTTGATCGAAAAAAATCACGCGGGATACCTACCAATTCAAAAAGAACTACTGTAAGTACGATTATGCCATCTTTACCACAAGATGAAGAAAAGCATGGATTCTATCCTAATTTTCTTGATACGTCAGCCTCCAATCAAAAAAGTAGTAATGTCATAACGGGTATTATTATTAAAGGATTATTCTCTGTTATGTTATTTTTTTCTGTAGCAATCATTTGGCAAAATGATGCGGCCTTTTTTGACAAGCCGAAAGAATGGACGAGCAATGTGTTAACAGAAGAATTTCCTTTTGCCAGTGCGTATAAATGGTACAAAGATGCGTTTGGAACACCACTAGCTTTTTCTCCTAATGAAAAGAAAGAGGATACTGAAAGTACCCCACTTGCCCTGCCTGTATCGGGGAGTGTCATCGAAACATTTCAAACAAACGGGCGAGGTATTATGATTGCTCCATCTGGAACAACCGATGTGGCAGCTTTAAATGAAGGAATTGTTGTTTTTGCAGGGAATGACCGACATACAGCTAAAACAGTCGTAGTTCAACATACCGATGGCTCCACTTCTACCTATGGATTATTGAGCTCTATTGATGTTCATTTATATCAATTCGTCGATGCTCATCAAAGGATTGGCGAATTTTCGCCTACAACTGATAATGAAAAGGTTTATTTTGCGATTGAAAAAAACAATACGTATGTAGATCCTGTTCAGGTGATAGAAGTTGATGAAAATCCATAAGCTTCTTCCGAAAATACATATACATCCAATCGTATTCGCATTTCTTCTCATATCAGTTGTAACCGGTATGTTTGTAGAAATGTTGATTATTCTTTCTATCGTTCTTATACATGAATTTGGTCATTATGCAGCAGCGACTTATTTTAGATGGAGAATCCGAAAAGTAATGCTCTGGATATTTGGGGGTGTGATGGAGACTGATGAACATGGAAATCGGCCACTCTATGAGGATATCGTGGTGACATTGGCTGGTCCATTTCAGCATCTTTTGATCTATGGATTTGTTTTTATAATTTCGTTTTTTTCAATCATACCAGCTTCCATAATTGACTTGATTTTACTTTATAATACAACGATACTATTATTTAATTTATTGCCAATCTATCCACTAGATGGAGGGAAGCTTTTATTTTTTTTGCTTTCGGCAAGGCTTCCATATCAAAGGGCGTATTATAACATTTTGTTGATTTCTATGGTTTTATGTAGCTTAATCGCTATTATTCAAATAGTCTTTTACCCATTTACTTTAAGTGCATTGTTAATTATGATTTTCTTATTCATTGAAAATCATGCTGCTTGGAAAAAGAGGTATTACGTATTTTTGCGGTTTCTCATAAATCGCTACAAAGGCAATGGTACGCTAAAACTAATGAGACCGATTACGGTACCGTATCAAGATTCGTTAATGGATGTTTTTTCTCGTTTTAGAAGAGATTATAAACATCCAATTTATATTGAAGTGCAAGATGATAAGCGTCTATTTATTGATGAATTTGATTGCTTGCGTTGCTATTTTCATGAAAAGCAATATGACAAGTCCGTCGGTGAAATTGCGAAATATATTGCGACGTAAGCTTGACAAAGTTAGGCATGCATGATAACATTTTTATGTTATTCATCGTAGCACCCGTGCTACAACCGCACAGAACAGGTGTTGAAACTCTTCATAAGAGTACCTGTATGGCGAGTCTGAGTTAATTAAGGAGGTGCAAGTTATGTACGCTATTATCGAAACAGGCGGTAAGCAAATTAAAGTTGAAGAAGGCCAAGCAGTTTATGTTGAAAAGGTTACAGCTGATGTAAACGAAACTGTTACGTTTGATAAAGTTCTTTTCGTAGGTGGGGAAAAGGTTCAAGTTGGTTCTCCATATGTTGATGGTGCTACTGTAACGGCTAAGGTTGAAAAACATGGTCGTCAAAAGAAAGTCACTGTTTTCAAATACAAGCCTAAGAAAAACTATCATAAAAAGCAAGGTCATCGTCAACCTTATACAAAACTAGTAATCGAAAAAATTAACCAATAAGGATTTGTTCCATGATACATGTAACTGTGTTCCGTGATAAGAATCAAATAAAGTCCTTTGAATTATCTGGACATGCAGAAAGTGGACCTTATGGATACGATTTAGTATGTGCTGGGGTATCAGCGGTTTCAATTGGCGCAGTGAATGCTGTGATGAAGCTTTGCGGTACTGACCTGGCAATTGAACAGGGTAGAGAAGGTGGCTATCTTCATGTAACAATTCCTGAATCTATTCCAATAGATCTCATGGAAAAAGTACAGCTCTTGTTCGAAGGTATGGTTGTTTCTTTAGAAACGATAGAACGTGACTATAAACAATTTATTACATTACAAAGTAAATAAGGAGGTGTGCTGAATGCTACGTCTAGATTTACAGTTTTTTGCATCTAAAAAAGGTGTAGGTAGTACAAAGAACGGTCGTGACTCTGAGTCCAAACGTCTTGGTGCTAAACGTGCAGATGGTCAATTCGTAACAGGTGGATCTATTTTATATCGTCAACGCGGTACTAAAATTTATCCAGGCGAAAACGTTGGTCGCGGTGGAGATGACACGCTTTTTGCTAAAATCGATGGTGTTGTTAAATTTGAACGCTATGGACGTGACCGCAAAAAAGTTAGTGTTTATCCGGTTGCTCAAGAAGCATAATATTTGTCTATTAAAAAACTCCAACTATTAGATGGTTGGAGTTTTTTTCATGATTGTTGTCGTGTTTTCTGGATTCCATCATTAAATATCCAATGAAAAAATATAACCTATCTGATGTAAAGTAGGTCTATATTTACATGAACTCATCGTAGTTTTTTGCTATAATGCTACATAATGGAGGGATATTGTGGAAGCGAAGGATGTTATTCAATTACTTAGACTACAACGCCATGATCTTATGAACGATATGCAAATCGTTCATGGCTATTTAAGCATGGGGAAGACTGAAAAGGTAAAAGCAAAGGTATCAGATATTATTGAAGCATTTAATCAAGAACGATTACTGATGAATATAAATTGTCCTAAATTCGCTCTATGGCTAATTCAACTAAAATGGCTTCATAATAACATACGTTTTACATACGATATACATACAGAAATTGGTGATCTAGAAGCCTATGATGATATACTAACAAACCTAGGTCACGTCATCATCGAATCCTTATTAGAGGTTACTCATGATTCTTTACAGCTTATTGAAGGAATGCTACAACTTAAAGCGAGTCAAGAATCAATCGATGTTATAACGACGATTAATGGGCAAACTATCGACCGGGATGAGTTAAAAACAACATTACGTAACAAGGTTAATGATATTTCAATACAAGTAACAGAATCGGATGCAGATGTGGTTTATGTGTTTTCGATTCCTGCCTGATAAAAAGAGGTGAGAAGTATGTTTGTAGATCAAGTCAGTGTATATGTAAAAGCCGGTGATGGTGGAAATGGTCTCGTGGCTTACCGTAGAGAAAAGTATGTTCCTAAAGGTGGTCCAGCCGGTGGTGATGGTGGTAATGGAGGTAATGTAATATTTAAAGTAGATGAAGGACTTAATACATTAATGGATTTCCGCTATAATCGTCACTTTAAGGCAAAACGTGGTGAAAATGGGATGAGTAAGGGTCAGCATGGTAGAAATGCAGCTCCATTAGTTGTATCGGTTCCACCGGGAACTACTGTAATCGATGAGGATACAGGACAAGTTATTGCAGACCTTACTATCCATGAGCAAGAAGCAATAATTGCAAATGGTGGTAGAGGTGGTAGAGGGAATACTCGTTTTGCATCACCTAGAAACCCAGCGCCAGATTTCGCTGAAAATGGAGAGCCTGGAGAAGAAAAAAATATTAAAGTAGAATTAAAGCTTATTGCGGATGTTGGACTTGTTGGGTTTCCGAGTGTCGGTAAGTCGACCTTTTTATCAGTAGTTAGTGCAGCACGTCCGAAAATAGCAGATTATCACTTCACCACATTGGCACCAAATTTAGGAGTGGTGGATACTGGCGATCAGCGGAGCTTCGTGTTGGCTGATTTACCTGGACTGATTGAAGGTGCACATGAGGGTGTAGGACTAGGTCATCAATTTTTACGACATGTTGAGCGAACGAGGGTTATTATTCATGTGATTGATATGGCTGGAACAGAAGGTAGAGATCCTTATGAAGATTTTCAAAAGATAAACAATGAATTACGAGAATATGATGAAAAGCTTATGACAAGACCACAAGTAATAGCTGCCAATAAAATGGACATGCCAGGATCGGAAGAGAATTTACAGCATTTTAAAGAACAAATCGGAGAGGATATACCTGTATATCCAGTTTCAGCATTGACTAAAGAAGGTTTAAGGGACATCTTATTTGCGGTTGCAGATTTATTAGAAACAATTCCAAAATTTGCTCCACAGCTTGAAGAAACAGAAGAAAAGGTTGTCTATCGTTATCAAAAAGAGGATAAAGGCTTTGTTATAACAAGAGATGATGATGGTGCCTATGTTGTTTCAGGTCCACGAATTGAGAAATTATTTAAAATGACTGACTTTAACCGGGATGAAGCAATCAGACGATTTGCACGTCAAATGCGAACGATGGGTGTGGATGAGGAACTAAGAAATAGAGGTGCAGAAGACGGAGATACCATACGTATCCTGCAATTTGAATTTGAGTTTGTTGAATAATGATCGAGTCGTTTTCCGTTACGGAAGACGACTCTTTTTCTGGTTGCAATATGAACGATTAACTCTCTCTTCAATGTTAACAGAACTATAAGGAGCCCTTCTTAACATATCACCATATGTTATTTTTTGAGTAATATTCTGGGAACTTTTTGAATATGGTTCAACATTTATATTTCAATTGCATATCTTGATATAGAGTGATTAGCCCAGAATAGAGAACTGAAAGGAGTTCGATTTAACATTGAAGATTCATATTGTACAAAAAGGAGATACATTATGGGAGCTGTCCAAAAAATATGGGGTGAATTTTGAAGAATTAAAGCAGATGAATTCACATCTTTCAAGTCCAGATATGATAATGCCAGGAATGAAAATACGTATTCCATCTTCTGCTAAAGCTGTTAAAAAAGAAGCACCAATGAAAGAGGCGCCAATTAAGGAAGCCCCAATGGTAGAGCAGCCATATAAAGACATCACGCCTAAGCCAATGCCGGTAATTAAAGAAGACGATAAAAAGCCTGTGATGGACGTAAAGCCTGAAATGCCAATGCCACAAATGCCGCAAATGATAATGCCTCAGGTTATGCAGGCTCCAACCACAGAGCAAGAGCTAACTTATATGTCCTTTAGCTTTCCAGAAGTGCATATAACGGAAGAATCATCAACGGATGAAAGCTCACATCATAAGGAAAAGCCAAAGAAAAAGCCAATGTATCAACCAATGCATCAACCAATGCATCAACCTGTTCACATGGTTCCTTGTTTTCCAGTACATCCGTGTTGTGGACCTCATATGCCGATGATGCACCATCCATGTATGATGCATCATCATCATCATCCACATATGCTACCACAGCAGATGATGGGATATCCTGGAGCAATGATGCCGGTACAGGATACAGAAGATGATTGTGGCTGTGGTGGAGGAAAACACGAGACACAAATGCCACAGATGGGTTACATGCCACAAGGTGGTTTTGAGCCGATGATGAATCCACAGATGCCACAAGGTTACTATGAGCCAGAGATGAACGCCCAGATGCCTCAAGGTTATTATGAGCCAACAATGAACACCCAAGACCAGCCCTTCCAGATGCAACCGACAACAACATACCCATCCATGTCACCATATCCCACAAATTCTTTTCCAACCCCTCCAGGCTATGGTGAATTAAGAACTAATGATAAGGAAGAATCATCCGATTGAGTTATGAGTTAAGAAGAGACGATAATCGAAATAATCGTCTCTCTTCTTTTTTACTTTGGGAGGGAAATTTAGAGACATCGAAGATTCATCCAATAAAGCGTAACGTTTATTTTATTGAGGAAAATACGGGTAGAAAGTTAATTTTAAAAGGACACTCAAATGAAATCAATATGAAACAACAGTGGGAATTCTTTGAATCCATTCGTTCCAAGGAAATTGTTCCTTTTCTTCGGTTTCCTAATGGTAAAAAGGAGATAACGACTGGAACAAATTATTTTTGGACAATTTCACCCTATGTATCCGGGAGAAAATTAAATTATAAGTATCAAGAGGATCGCAAGAGGGCAATTGATACACTAAAGAAATTCCATCAAAAGGCTCAGGAAATTCATGTCAAAAACATGGTCAGGAAGCAATTATTCTATAAGAGATGGACGATAAGACTAAATAAATTTAAGGAAACAGAACACATTTTTTATAAATATCGTTTTGAAAAGTTATTTAACGACATTACAAGCACCATGAGTCAGTACATTGACATCGTATCAAGGTATCCCTGGTTTCAAGAGCAGCTGGATGCAGAAAGAAAAGGAATTTGGGTGCACGGAGATGTAGCATCCCATAACTTTATTCAAAACGAACACACTTTTATCATTGATTTTGATTTATTGCAATCGACCTCACAAATATATGATTACATTCAACTTGGTCAACGGTTTTTACCATTTATTGACTGGGATGCTGAGAAGTTATTAGCCTATAATGTGGTAACAGATGTAGATGTTGAGAAGTACTTATTATCTGTCTTTATACCAAGTGATTTATTACGGGAGTGGTTACATTTCTTAAATCGGAGCATACCGAATAATCTCTATACTTATTTACAATCGCTCGAAGAAGAATGGATTAAGCGTAAAAAATTTTTGAATATGTCCAAAATAATGGTAAAATAACAGTATTATTTTGGAAAAGGTAAAAGGAGCGATTGTTTTGGAAAAGGTAATTGGAGACATTGTAGAATGGTTACAAAATCAAGTGAAAGATGCAGGTGTGGATGGTCTATTAGTTGGAGTAAGTGGCGGTATTGACTCTGCAGTAGTAGCAAACCTAATTAAGCGAGCATGTCCGGATAATTCTCTAGGTGTAATCATGCCGTTAAACAGTGACCCTGAAGGGATGAAGCATGCTGAAAAAGTGATTGATACATGCGGTATTAAAGGAATTACAGTAGATCTTGCTAACACCCATGAAGAAATGTTCTCAACAATAAAAGAACAGCTAAAGGATGAATATAACGAAGAAAACGGAAAACTAGCGGATGCTAATTTACGTGCAAGATTACGAATGAGTACCCTTTATACGGTTGCCACAAACTATAATTATTTGGTAGTAGGTACTGATAATGCAGCTGAATGGTACACAGGATACTTTACTAAATATGGGGATGGTGGAGTAGATATTTTACCAATCGTTGACTTTACGAAAGGTGAAGTTCGTGAGTTGGCAAAATATTTAGGTGTGCCAGATGAAGTTATTAGCAAAAAGCCAAGTGCCGACCTATGGGAAGGGCAAACAGATGAAGCGGAAATGGGCACAACCTACGATAAAATTGACGCATACCTAAAGGGTGAATCCATCCCAGAAGCTGATAAAGTCGTAATTGAAAGAATGCATAATCGTTCCGCTCATAAACGCAATGCGCTTCCACAATTTAAGAAAAAAGGATAATTTATCCGGTAGTAAATACCCTCTCTTATAGCAAACTAGCTATAAGGGAGGTTTTATTATGCGTGGAAACATTATTTGTTTATTAACACTTGTTTTTATCCTTGTTGGGTGTGGTGCGGAGAATGAAGAAGGGATGAATGGAAGTGATAATCAAAATCAAATTGATCCTATAAACTACGAAACACCTCAGGAGCAGCGTGACCGAGTTGGGGAACGCGAAAAATCAATTGGTGAATTAGGAGGATACCCCCAATCTGAACAGAAATTCATAAATGAAGGGGATAAAAATATCTCTGCAAAAAATGAGGATCGTTACACGAATGAAAGAACGTTATTGATTTCAGAGTATTTAGCAGAGAGAAAAGAGATTGTTCAGGCACAAGTAGTTGAGACGAAAGACCGTATTATCGTAGCAATTCAAACTGAGAACCACGAATATCCTAACCTGAATAAAATTGTAGAAGAAGAGGTTCGACAAATTGAGCCGAGTAAACAGATTGTTGTATATACAGACGATAACTACTGGGAAAGAATGCGAAATTTAAATAGTAAGAAAATCGATTTCGATGATAATATTCGAGATACACTAGATAACTTCTTTGGTAATGATTAAGCCTTTGTATTCTGTACAGAGGCTTTTTTAATTCGGACGATAGTCTATGTCCTATGCCCCTCTTTCAAAATTGTGTTAGAATAGGAAAAGGATTTAAGTAGGGGAGAAGATTACATGATATCGTATTTACATGGTAAATTAGTGTCTATTCAAGATGAAGCGATCATCGTTGATGTACAAGGAATTGGTTATGAGATAATTTGTCCGAATCCGTATGTTTTTCAGGATTCTTTTAATAAGGATTTTCATATACATACATATTATCATGTTCGTGAGGATGCACATATTTTGTATGGCTTTAAAAATGATGAACAAAAGTATTTGTTCACAAGATTACTATCAGTTTCAGGAATTGGACCTAAAGGTGCTTTGGCAATTTTAGCAGGTGTCAATATTCCTGAATTTGTTGCTGCAGTCGAACGAGAAGATGATAAATTTTTAACGAGCTTTCCAGGTGTTGGTAAGAAAACCGCGCGGCAGATAATTCTTGACCTAAAAGGGAAATTAACAAGTACCTTCAGCATATCAACCGATGAAACAGAAAAATCCCCAGCTGCAATTGTTCAATCAGAGGAATTACAAGAGGCGATTGAAGCGTTGAAAGCACTCGGCTACATGGAAAGAGAAGTAAAAGCGGTATTACCACAATTACGCAAGAGCATCGAAGCTGACATGAACACCGATGAGATTATTCGAAAAGCCTTGAGCTTATTAATGAAAAAGTAAGAAGGGGGTAAAATGATGGATGAGCGTATGGTAACTGGAGAATTGCAGGCTGAGGAATTTTCAGTTGAATTAAGTCTCCGCCCCACAACTTTAAATCAGTATATCGGTCAGGATAAAGTAAAGGAAAACCTGGATATTTTTATCCAAGCAGCAAAAATGCGAAATGAACCACTAGATCACGTATTATTATATGGGCCGCCGGGCCTTGGTAAAACGACTCTCGCTGCAATAATCGCGAATGAAATGGGCGTACAGTTTCGCTCTACATCTGGACCAGCAATTGACCGAGCGGGTGATCTAGCTGCTATTTTAACCTCGTTAGAAGCTGGAGATGTGTTGTTTATCGATGAGGTACATCGCTTACCACGTGCTGTTGAGGAAGTATTATATTCTGCGATGGAAGACTTTTTTATCGATATCGTAATTGGAACTGGACCAAGTGCTCGCTCCGTTCGGATTGACTTACCTCCCTTTACACTGGTTGGCGCAACTACGAGAGCAGGACTTCTATCAGCACCTTTACGTGATCGATTTGGTGTGTTGAGTAGACTTGAATATTATGAAACAAAGGATTTATGTGCAATAGTTGAACGAACAGCTGAAATCTTTGAAACCTCAATAGCAAAAGATGCCGCTGTAGAAATAGCAAGAAGATCGAGAGGAACGCCACGTATTGCAAACCGATTACTTAGAAGAATTCGTGATATATCTCAGGTTAAAGGGGAAGTTGAGATTAGTTTAGAAACGACTGAAATAGCACTAAAGATGCTACAGGTTGATGTTGCTGGACTTGACCATATTGATCACAAGCTATTAAAAGGTATCATCGAAGGTTTTAAAGGTGGTCCAGTAGGGTTGGATACGATAGCTGCAACGATCGGTGAAGAGTCCCAAACAATTGAAGACGTTTATGAACCATATTTATTACAAATAGGCTTTATTCAACGTACACCTAGAGGTAGAGTTGTAACTCATAAGGCATATCAACATTTTGGTATGAAGGTGAATGAAGAAGAATGAATATAGGTAAGATGTTTATTATAGTAGGAATAATTTTTTTAGTGATTGGATTGATTTGGACTATTATCGGAAAATTACCAGGTGATATTTCGTTTAAGAAGGGTAACGTAACATTTTATTTTCCAATCATGACATCCATTGTAGTGAGCATCATTATATCCCTAGTTTTGTTTTTACTAGGAAGATTTCGTTAAAACACAATCGCGCGTTCGTTATAGGACGATCAACAGATGCGCAGGAGTTGCTTGCGTAAAGTTAAAAGGAGAAACAACATGAACATAGAGGATTTTGACTTTGAATTACCAGAATCATTAATTGCACAAACACCACTGAAAGAGAGAAGTGCTTCCAGATTAATGGTACTGAATCGAGATACAAAGGAAATAGATCACAAGCGATTTTCTGATATTAAAGGCTTTCTAAAAAAAGGTGACTGTCTCGTTTTAAATGACACACGGGTCCTTCCTGCAAGACTTTATGGTACCAAAGAAGATACCGGTGCCAAGGTAGAAATCTTATTGCTAAAGCAAATGGAACGTGATACTTGGGAAGTACTAGCAAAGCCGGCCAAGAAATTAAAGGAAGGGGCAACGCTTACTTTCGGTGAAGGTAAATTAACAGCAACCTGTACTGGGACTTTAGAGCATGGTGGACGTATTTTGGAATTTCATTATGATGGTATTTTTTATGAAGTATTGGATGAGCTGGGTGAAATGCCACTTCCACCTTATATTAAAGAGCAATTGCCAGAGAAAGAACGTTACCAAACCGTGTATGCCAAGGAAGAAGGGTCTGCTGCTGCTCCTACAGCGGGATTACATTTTACAACCGAATTATTAGAAGAAATAAAAGAAATGGGCGTCACAATTGCATTTATAACACTCCATGTTGGGTTAGGAACGTTTAGACCAGTGAGTGTCGATAATGTTGACGATCATAAAATGCATGCAGAGTTCTATATGATGACGAAGGAAACCGCTGAAACATTAGCCAAAATAAAAGAAAATGGTGGTAGAATTATCTCTGTTGGAACGACTTCAACGAGAACTTTAGAAACGATAGCAAGAGATCATAATGGGAATTTTGTTGAGGCAAGTGGTTGGACAGATATCTTTATATATCCTCCGTATGAGTATAAAGCAATAAACGGGCTAATAACGAATTTCCATTTGCCAAAGTCAACCTTAATTATGTTAGTTAGTGCTTTTGCTGACAGAGATTTTATATTAAATGCCTACAGAGAGGCAGTAAAGGAAGAGTATCGCTTCTTTAGCTTTGGCGATGCAATGTTAATTATTTAGTAGAGGAAGATAGTATGACAACACCAATACGATATGAACTGATAAAAACTGATAAACAAACTGGCGCGAGATTAGGACGTGTTCACACACCACATGGTTCTTTTGATACGCCTACTTTTATGCCTGTTGGAACGCTTGCAACAGTGAAAACCATGAGCCCAGAAGATTTACAGTCAATGGATGCGAAAATCATCCTATCCAATACGTATCACCTCTGGCTACGCCCTGGTGAAGACATTATCCAAGAAGCTGGTGGCCTTCATAAATTTATGAATTGGGATGGCGCTATTTTAACGGATTCGGGTGGCTTTCAAGTATTTAGTTTAAGTGATATGCGCGAAATAAAAGAAGAGGGAGTACACTTTCGTAATCATTTAAGTGGTGAGAAACTCTTTTTGTCACCAGAGAAAGCAATGCAGATTCAAAACGCATTGGGATCGGATATTATGATGGCATTTGATGAATGTCCACCATATCCAGCAACCTATGACTATATGAAAGCATCGGTGGAAAGAACCTCTAGATGGGCTGAAAGATGTCTTAAAGCGCATAATAGACAAGATGTTCAAGGTTTGTTTGGAATTATTCAAGGTGGCGAATATGAAGATCTACGAAAATTAAGTGCGCAAGATTTAATTTCACTTGATTTCCCTGGTTATGCGGTTGGTGGACTCTCCGTAGGCGAACCAAAAGATGTCATGAATCGGGTGTTAGAGTTTACAACACCTCTAATGCCAAGCAATAAGCCTAGATATTTAATGGGTGTAGGTTCTCCAGATTCTCTTATTGATGGTGCAATTCGTGGAATTGACATGTTTGATTGTGTATTGCCTACGAGAATTGCTCGCAATGGTACTTGTATGACATCAAATGGAAGACTTGTTGTAAGAAATGCAAAATACGCAAGAGACTTTAGTCCAATTGATGAAAATTGTGATTGTCATGTGTGTCGAAATTATACACGTGCTTACATTCGCCATTTAATAAAATGTAATGAAACGTTTGGTTTCAGACTTACTACTTATCATAATTTATATTTTCTGTTAAAATTAATGGAGCAAGTACGACAAGCAATACGTGAAGATCGACTTGGTGACTTTAGAGAAGAATTCTTTGAACAATACGGATTAAATAAACCGAATGCAAAGAATTTTTAAAGTGTGTTTAAAAGACAATACGTTTTTTAAACAAAATGGTTGGAAAGGAGGGACAAGTTAATGGGAGAATTAGCTACTTTATTACCATTGATAGCAATGTTTGTCATTTTTTACTTCTTGCTTATTCGTCCGCAACAAAAACGTCAAAAGCAGGTTAGACTAATGCAGTCTGAACTTAAAAAAGGTGATACTGTTGTAACGATTGGTGGTTTTCATGGTATCATTCATGCAATCGATGAAAACACAGTAGTCATTCAAGCAGGAGATGGTTCAAAACTTACATATGATCGTTCTGCGATTCGTGAAGTGAAAACTGTTTAATGCAAACCAAAGAAGAGGCGTACCGAAAGGTAGCCTCTTCTTTATTAGATAGAAAGAAAATAGAGTAAATTATGATTGGTCAGAAATAATATTGACTCCAACAGTACCGCCAAATAATGCTGCTAAAATATAAAATAAATGATGGATAGATTGTTCTACAGAAAATCCTTGCTGGTAACCTAAGTATTGTACTAAAAAGGTAAATAAGGTGAAACCAAGACCAGTAACTGCTCCTATAACCCAACCCTTTTGTTTTCCTTTAGCACCGGCTACAGCACCACCTATAAATAAGGAAATTAAGCCAATAACAAGTGTTACCCAATCAAGTGCTGGCTCACTGAAGCTAGAAAAGCGTAGTAATAATGCTAGTGTCATACTAGAAACAAGGATTAATCCTAACACTACAATCCACCCATAAAGCAATGCGATAAATTGTTGATTGCGCATTTTTATCCTCCTCTGTTCGTCCATTTATAGTAATCATATTCTTGTACAATGAAAAGTAGACGAGTTTTTTATGAAAAAGTTCATTATTGAATCCATTTTTGAAGGAATGGGATTTGTTCTAATTCCTCTTTTGTAATAAACTTTAGTGCGAATAACATCACAATATAAACTATTGCTAAGGCAAGGAGTGACAGTCCAAATAGGAGAAGGTTAGGATCGTATTTAATATAAAAATCATGAATAACACTACCAACTCCCCATGTTAAAAGAATTAAAACTATCATTTTGATAATATCTTTCATTGGGATAAAGAAATTAATTGTTTTTTGTAAAGCAGCTAGATGGAGCAACGTAACAAGTACGACTCCAACAGACATGGCGATGGCAACCCCCATGATGCCAAAACTTTCATTGGAGGCGAGAATAAAAAGAACTATGAATTTAACTGCAGAGCCAATCAAACTGTTCCACATTGCAGGCTTGGCTAAATCAAGTGCTTGTAATGCTGCTTGTAATGGTGACTGAATATAAAGTAAAATGTAAAAAGGTGCCATAAATATTAGCATCGTACTAGCATTTGCTGTGCCATACATAAATGATAGAATTGGAATTGCGAAAATTGCGAGTACAACAGTTGATATTGCTCCGGATGCAAAGGAAATTCGAATGGATTGATGAATCCGATAATGAATGAGTTTTTTATTAGACATTGCCTCTGCCTCTGAAATATTTGGGACTAAAGCGACCGATAGTGATTGTGTAATAAAGGTTGGTAGAAACAATAGTGGTAATACAAATCCAGTCAATTCACCGTATTGCTTGGTAGCTAGCGTACTAGAAATCCCCGATAACAAGAGGCTGTGGGCGACAATGATTGGCTCTAGAAAATAAGAAATTGAGCTAATCATTCTACTACCGGTGCTTGGTAGAGCGATTGAGAATAATTCCTTTACCGTCTGCTTACTTGATTTAACGTAAGAGAAGAAACGATGACGGATACGAATCGTCTTTTTACTCTTAAACTGGTAAATCATATATAGTAAGGAAACAAATTCACCGAGAATAACGCTAATCATGGCTCCAGCAGCAGCATACTCAATGCCATATGGTAAAAAGATATGGACAAATAATGCTACAAAGCTTATTCGGACAACCTGTTCAATCACCTGTGCATAGCTTTGTGGCTTCATATTTTGTTTACCTTGGAAGTAGCCACGTAATACAGAAGAAACAGCAACAATTGGAATGATAGGACTAACCGCAATTAATGGATAAAGGGTTCTATCATCGGTAAGTAATGTTGTTGCGATAAATGGAGCAGTTAATAACATTATTGCAGTAAAAAAGACACTAGATATTGTTGTAATGATGATGGAGACCACTAATATTCGCTTTATTTTTGCACGGTCGTTTTGCGCATCTGCCTCTGCTACGCGTTTTGAAATCGCAACAGGCAGTCCGAGCTGTGTAAGTGTCATCACTAAGAAAAAGGTCGGAAGTGCCATCATATATAATCCGACACCTTCTTCACCCATTAGTCTAGCCACTACTAAGCGGTTAATAAAGCCTAAAAACCGCGTAATCATACCGGCAAATATTAATATAAGTGTGCCTTGCAAAAATGTTTGTTTAGACAACATGGACGACCTGCCTTCTCAAAAAATAAAATTTCATATACAATGATATATATGCAATGATAGTGGCCAAGCATGACAACTTGTCTTATGATTTATTATTCTTTCTATAGAGGTGAATGGTGTGGAGTCCGTAAAGACCGTAAATGAATGGAAATTATTATTAATGCCTGTTTTAGAAAGTAAAGCAGAAGAGTTTCAATTGATGGGTTACACGAGAGCAACAGATGAGGATATTTGGAAATGTCTCGTGAAAAAAGTTTGGAAGGGAAATCCTGAAAAGCGGTTGCATGAGGTGGTCCAAGACGTCTTTCACCTTAGTTCGAATATATATATGAGCTATTTGACAGTAGATGCCTATCAAGATGATGATTTAATGGCTTCTATTGCGGCACTTACCGGCAAGAAATAGACCTCGCATCAATGTCATACATACATAGCTTCGATACAGTTAAGGGAGGAACAAATGAATGAAAAACAAAGGACGGATTTCAGTCTTTTTTATGATTGTAATTGGATTAGGGCTTCTTATCGGTATGGTAACGCCTGGCGTTGCTAAGGGGATTAACCTTGGTTTAGATTTACAAGGTGGATTTGAAGTTCTATATAAGGTTGAACCGATTGATAGTGATCAAGAAGTAACAAGAGATCTTATGGAATCAACAGTTCGATTACTAAATGATCGCGTAAATAAACTAGGAATTAGTGAAGCGGTTATTGATATTGAAGGGGAAGACCGGATCCGCGTACAGCTAGCCGGTGTAGAAAATCAGAATCAAGCAAGGGAAATGCTAGCTACCACTGCAAAACTGACATTTCGAGATGTGAACGATACTGTGTTATTAGATGGCTCTGATGTCAAAGAAGGTAGTGCAAAGCAGGACTTCCATCCGGATACAGGTGCTCCGATTGTTACATTGCAATTAAAGGACGCAGATAAATTTGGTGATATTACCAGTGATTTAGCCAAAAAGTCTGCTGGAGAGAATTTACTTGTTATATGGATGGATTATCAAGAGGGCGATTCTTATGAAGCAGAAGCTTTAAAAGAGGATCCTAAATTTGTATCCGCACCAGGTGTTAGTAAGCCGCTATACACAACAGATGTCATGATTGAAGGAAATTTTACTGTTGAATCTGCTAAATATTTAGCTGAAATAATTAACTCTGGATCCCTACCAGTAAATATGACAGAGCTCTTCTCTACTTCTGTTGGAGCACAGTTCGGTGAGCAAGCCTTAAACGATACCGTGTTTGCAGGTGTTATTGGTATTTCCATCATCTTTTTATTCATGGTAGCTGTTTATCGATTCCCTGGAATCATCTCAGTTATTAATCTTAGTGTGTACATATTCTTGGTACTTGTTATATTTGAAATGTTAAACGGTGTGTTAACACTCCCAGGTATTGCAGCTTTAATTCTAGGTGTAGGGATGGCTGTGGATGCCAATGTTATAACATTTGAGCGGATTAAGGAGGAGTTACGTGAAGGAAAATCCTTGATTGCTTCTTTTAAAGCTGGTACGAGTAACTCTTTACGTGCTATTTTAGACGCAAACATTACAACGCTTTTGGCTGCATCCGTTTTATTTGCATTTGGTACAAGCTCTGTTAAAGGCTTTGCAACGATGTTAATCATCAGTATTGTTGTTAGCTTTTTAACAGCAGTTTATGGTACAAGATTGCTACTACAGCTTTGGATAAAAGTGAAATTCTTAAAAAATAACCCTAGTTGGTTTGGGGTCAACAAATCGGATGTTCGAGATATTAAAGACTCGACAGAGGTTCCACCACAATTCCTTCATAAAGAGTGGAACGTTGTGGATAATCGTAAGAAATTTTTCATAATAACTTCCGTTTTAGTTATTATAGGTGCAGTGTCACTAGTTCTATTTAAGTTAAACCCTGGTATTGACTTCACAAGTGGTTCGAGAATTGAAATTATGGCAGAGCAAACCTTAGACTCGGAAAAAATTGAAGCAGATCTTCAAGAGCTAGAACTCGATGCAAAGTCAATTGTGCTTTCGGGTGAGAACAATGAAATTGCTGTCATTCGATATGAGGAAATCATTGAGGATGATAAGATTGGGGAGCTAAAATCTTACTTCATAGATGCGTACGGAATTGAACCGAGTGTAAGTGTCGTATCACCAATTGTGGGTCAGGAGCTAGTGAAAAATGCATTATATGCACTAGCCATTGCTTCAGTTGGTATGATAATCTATGTTGCATTTCGCTTTGAGCTTTTCTTTGCGATTACAACGATTATTGCGTTATTACATGATGTATTCATTATGCTTGCGGTATTTAGCATCTTTAGAATCGAGTTTGATGTTACAATTGTTGCGGCAATTCTAACTATCATCGGTTATTCTATTAATGCAACGATTGTTACGTTTGATCGAATTCGGGAAAACATTCAAAGAAGGAAGAAAGTTGTTAAAACGTTTAAAGAGCTTGCAAGTATCGTTAATACAAGTATTGTGCAAACCATGACTAGAACTGTAAATACAACAATAACAACCATCATTGCCGTATTCGCTTTCTTGTTCTTAGGTGCTGAACCAATTCAAGGCTTTGGAATTGCGCTAGCAGTAGGATTAGTAGCAGGTACGTATTCTTCTTTATTCCTTGCAACACAATTATGGCTCGTATGGCGTGGTAAGGGAATAAAAGAGAAACCAGTTGATTTTAGAAAGAAAAAACGTGTAGAAGGTCCTCAAGTGTAATCTTGCTATGCTTCATAGTGGATTTCGGACACGTCTGTAAAGGTTCATATCCCCTTGTCAATTTGACAAGGGGATTGATTTTTTATCGTTGCATAAACTAATGTTTAGCTTAGCTTAAAATAGAGGAGGAATTATATGAGAGGTCAATCCTATGTTATTTTAGCCATCATTTTTATGATTTTAGTAGCCATTTTTGCTGTTACAAATGTTAATCCAGTTGAGGTTACATACTTTTTCTGGAGAGTGGAATCACCATTAATTTTAGTAATACTCTTTTCGGTACTTATGGGTGGAATCATAACCGCTGCAGTGGGAATGCTTAAAATGTTTAAGATGCAGCGAGAAATGAAATTGCTTCGATTAGAAAATGAAAAACTAGCAAGACTATTAGAAGAAAATGATATCATAGAGCCTGAGGAAATGAACCAAGAGACTAATCAGGATAATGAGGAAACGAAAGGCTTTCAATAGAATTTTTAATTGCGACCCCTGACAGAATTTGTGTATAATAGATTAGTCAGGGGTGAATTTATGTTACGCAGCAAATCGAACTGGAAATTTGTAACAAAACAGAATAGTGCACAACAATGGATGGATGACTCATCAGAATTATCCCCCGTGATAAAAGAGCTTTTAATACAACGTGGTATTTCGTCAGATAAAGAGGCGGAAGAGTTTTTGATGCCATCAATTGATAGCTTAATCGAACCAGAACGATTAGCATCAATGGATGTTGCTAGAGAAAGAGTGTTGCAAGCAATTTCAAATAATGAAAAAATTCTTGTCTATGGAGATTATGATGCAGATGGTGTTAGTTCCACTACTGTACTTATGGAAGCATTGGAAGAGCTTGGTGCTGACTGTACATACTATATTCCAAACCGCTTTACGGAGGGGTATGGGCCAAATGAAGCAGCTTTTCGACAAGCACATGCTAATGGCTTTCAGCTAATTATTACAGTGGACACAGGAATAGCTTCTGTACATGAAGCAACTATTGCAAATGAATTAGGAATTGATTTGATCATTACAGATCACCATGAACCACAAGAAGAGTTGCCGAATGCTTATGCATTACTACATCCGAAGTGTTCACCCGACTATCCCTTTAAGGAATTAGCTGGGGTAGGGGTGGCCTTTAAATTTGCACAAGCATTATTAGGTTATTTTCCTGAACAGCTGCTCGACTTGGTTGCTATTGGTACAATTGCAGATATGGTTCCTTTGGTGGGTGAAAATAGAGTATTAGCATATTATGGACTAAGAAAAATGTCCACAACAAAGAGAGCTGGACTAATCGCTTTAAAAAAGCAATGTAATATGGAGGGTACGACTACCGAAGAAGATATTGGCTTTTTGATTGGACCTAGACTAAATGCAGTAGGTAGGCTACAGGATGCAGATTTGGCCGTACAGCTATTATTATCAGAAGATAGTAAAGAGGCCGAGGAACTTGCCGAAATGGTTCAACAATTAAACCAAGAGCGTCAACGAATTGTTGCTGCGATTGTTAAAGAAGTGGAAGAAATTGTGGATGTTGAACAGAACAATGGTGTCATCGTCGTTGCTAAACAAGGATGGAATGAGGGTGTTCTAGGGATAGTCGCCTCACGACTTGTTAGGAAATACGACCGTCCCGCAATTGTTTTAGCGTTGAATGAGGAAAAAGGGACAGCTAAGGGATCTGCAAGAAGTATCCCTGCATTTGATTTATTTCAGGGCTGTATGAAAATTAAAGAAGTTTTTACCCATTTTGGTGGACATGCCCAAGCTGCTGGAATGACATTACCAATAGAGAATATAAATAGGCTTGAACAGGAGCTTAGTCAAATTATTGATCAAGAGTTAACGGTAGAAGACTTTAAACAAGAGTTATTAATTAGTAATACGATTCAGTTACCTGATATTAACGAAACATTAATAGATGAAATAAATCAGCTTGCACCTTTTGGTATGGCAAATCCGAAGCCTAAGTTTCATATTCATCATAAGCCTGTTGATTTTAGGCAATTGGGTAATATGAAAAAGCATTTAAAGCTAGTATTTAAGGAAAATCCTGTTACCCTAGAAGGAATTGCATTTGGTATGGGTGAATTATTTTCTTCCATATCACCAAAAGCGAATCTATCGGTGGTAGGAGAATTAGGGATTAACGAATGGAATGGGGTTAGAAAGCCTCAAATCGTCATAGAAGATATGAAAATTGATGAATGGCAGCTATTTGACCATCGTGGTAAAAAGCAGTTTGCTATCAATAATTATCTACCTCTACATGAGAAGCATATGGTATTATACAACACTAGTAGTAACACGCACCCTCCAATTCCTGATCAAGTAAAACAAATGGCTTATGACGTAGCATTTGAAACGGAAGAGGACGTAGAGGTACTCTATCTATACGATTTGCCACCAGATTTAGAATTGCTACAAAAAATAATCAAAAAGCTAAAGCCATTATGTATACATGTGTGCTTTTATGTTGAGAATAGTGTTTATTTATCGGCTTTTCCATCTCGAGATGCCTTTAAATGGCTTTATGCTCTAATATGGAAAAAACAAAAATTAGATGTAAAAACTGATTTAAATGCAATTATTAATGCTAAAGGTTGGACAAAAGAAACCATTCTATTTATGTTAAAGGTGTTTTCTGAGCTAGAATTTGTTAAGATAGAGAATGGAATTATTTTACTAAATAAATCGCCGCAAAAGAAAGACTTACAGGAATCAACCTATTATCAACAACGAGTAAAACAATTGGAAATTGAGAAGGTTCTCTATTATTCAACATATGATGAGCTAATAAGCTGGTTTGAAAAAGGTATGGGAATGATGGATATACCTAAGGAGGAAATAACACATGGATTATAAACAATATATTAAAATTGTACAGGATTGGCCGAAAGAAGGCATTCAATTTAAAGATATTACACCATTAATGGATAATGGGAAGGCATTCAAAGCTGCAGTGGATGAAATTGTTGAATTTGCGAAAGAAAAAGACATTGATTTAGTAGTAGGACCTGAAGCGAGAGGGTTTATTGTAGGTTGTCCTGTTTCTTATGCATTAGAGGTTGGATTTGCTCCAGTAAGAAAAGAAGGTAAACTTCCTCGTGAAGTTATTAAAGTAGATTATGGTCTAGAGTATGGACAAAATGTCTTAACAATCCATAAGGATGCGATTAAACCCGGTCAACGAGTACTAATTACTGATGACTTACTTGCGACAGGTGGCACAATTGAAGCTACAATTAAGCTAGTTGAAGAGTTAGGCGGAATCGTAGCAGGTTGTGCATTCTTAATCGAATTAACATACCTAGATGGTTTGGAAAAACTAAATGGATATGACGTTCTAACACTAATGAAATATTAGGCAAGATTACGGGTCTGATGAGAATTTTTTTCATCAGACCTATTCTAATAAATATTTTTCTTTACATTTCATAAAAAGTTTTCGATACTAGTAAGAAAGTATCTTCTACAATCAAAGGTGATAATATGGCAAAAAGTGACATTATAACATTCGATAATTTAATAGAAAAAGCACGTGAGTATCTTTCAGATGAAGATGTTGATTTCATCATTCGTGCATATAAGTATGCAGAACACGCACATAAGGACCAATATCGAAAATCTGGCGAAGAATATATTATTCATCCTATCCAGGTTGCCGGTATTTTAGTTGATTTAAAAATGGACCCTGTGACAATAGCAGGTGGTTTTTTGCATGATGTTGTAGAGGATACAGATATAACACTGGAAATGATTGAAGAAGAATTTAACCAAGAAGTTGCCATGCTTGTTGATGGTGTGACAAAGCTAGGAAAAATTAAATATAAATCAAAGGAAGCTCAGCAAGCAGAGAATCACCGAAAAATGTTTGTCGCAATGGCAAAGGATATTCGCGTAATCTTAATCAAACTGGCAGATCGATTGCATAATATGCGTACTTTAAAGCATTTACCACCAGAGAAACAGCGAATTAAAGCGAATGAGACAATTGAAATCTTTGCTCCATTAGCACATAGACTGGGTATTTCAACAATTAAATGGGAGCTTGAGGATACAGCATTACGCTATTTAAACCCGCAGCAATACTATCGCATTGTTCAGTTGATGAAACAAAAGCGAGAACAACGTGAGTCTTATATAGAAGAAGTAATTCATGAAGTAACCAACCAGCTTGAAGAAATCCATATAGATGCCGAGATTTCCGGAAGACCGAAGCATTTATATAGTATTTACCAAAAAATGGTAAAACAAAATAAACAGTTTAATGAAATTTATGATTTATTAGCTGTCCGCGTATTGGTTAATAGCATCAAAGATTGCTATGCAGTACTTGGAATTATTCATACGTGCTGGAAGCCGATGCCTGGTAGATTTAAAGATTATATTGCCATGCCAAAGCAGAACCTATATCAATCCCTGCATACAACCGTAATCGGACCAAAAGGTGATCCGTTAGAAGTTCAGATTCGAACGAAGGAAATGCATGAGATAGCGGAGTATGGAATTGCTGCTCATTGGGCGTATAAAGAAGGGAAACAACTAAATAAAGATAAGAAATCATTTGAAGAAAAGTTAACCTGGTTTCGAGAAATTTTAGAATGGCAAAATGAGACCCATGATGCCGAAGAATTTGTTGAATCCCTTAAAATCGATTTATTTTCGGATATGGTGTATGTATTTACTCCAAAAGGAGATGTCATGGAGCTTCCATCTGGTTCTGTACCTCTCGATTTTGCCTATCGAATCCACACCGAAATAGGTAATCAAACAATTGGTGCCAAAATAAACGGTAAGATGGAGCCATTAGATTATAAATTGAAGAACGGAGACATCATTGAGGTACTGACATCTAAGCATTCTTATGGTCCATCACAGGATTGGGTGAAGATAACGCAAACCTCTCAAGCAAAGAATAAAATTAGACAGTTTTTCAAAAAGCAACGTCGAGAAGAGAATATTGCAAAAGGGAAAGACTTAGTCGAAAAAGAAATTCGTGCGCTAGATATTGAGCCGAAAGAAGCACTAACAGAAGAAAATTTAAAACGAATTTATGAGCGTTTTAATTTTGTTTCGGAGGATGATTTATATGCAGCCGTAGGCTATCAAGGAATTACGGCGGCTTTAGTTGCAACTAGACTAACAGATAAAATTAGACAAACGAGGCAAAAGGAACAAAATCTAGAGCAAACACTTGAAGGCGCTAAAACTGACTATAAAGAAACGAAGAAATATAAAAAAGACTCAGGTGTCATTGTCGAGGGTGTAGATAATTTACTTGTAAGGCTATCAAAATGCTGTAATCCCGTCCCAGGTGATGATATCGTTGGTTACATTACAAAAGGGAGAGGCGTATCTGTCCATCGGGAGGATTGTCCCAATGTCCAGACTGAGGAAGCAAAAGAGCGCCATTTGCATGTTGAATGGGAAGCAGATCAAGCACAAAAGCAGTATCATGTTGATCTAGAAATCTCTGGATATGACCGCCGAGGCTTATTAAACGAAGTTTTACAAGCAGTAAATGAAACAAAAACGAATATTACCCATGTAAACGGTCGCTCAGATCGAAATAAAATGGCGATTATTCATATTACCATATTGATCCAAAATACGAATCATTTACGAAAGATAGTAGAAAGAATTAAACAAATAAAAGATGTCTATACCGTAACACGGACCCTTCAATAGCCCCATATGCTTATGGGGTTTTTATATAGACTTACGAAAAGGAGACTTTATCATATGAGAGCTGTTATTCAACGTGCACAAGATGCAAAAGTAACCGTTAGAGATGAAGTGATTGGTGAAATAAAAAACGGTTTTGTCGTGCTTTTAGGTGTAACCCATGAGGATACCATTGAGGATGCAACATACTTAGTGAATAAAATCGTTCACCTAAGGGTGTTTGAAGATGATAACGAAAAAATGAATCTATCTTTAAAGGATGTAGATGGTGATATTTTAACCATTTCACAATTTACCCTTTATGGAGATACTCGTAAAGGGAGAAGACCTAATTTCATGCAAGCAGCAAAACCACAACAGGCTAATCAACTTTATGAGCAGTTTAATTCACTAATTGAGGCAGAAGGTATAAAAGTGGAAACAGGTGAGTTTGGAGCTATGATGAATGTTCAACTGACAAATGTAGGTCCTGTAACACTTATCATCGATAGTAAAGATAAATAGATTAAAAATGACCTCACGATGCTAAGAGTTGCATCGTGAGGTCATTTCAATATAGTACGAATTAATTGGTAGCGAAGTAGCGCTGTAAACCATTCACAATACCTGTTACGAGTTTCTTTTGGTAGGCATTTGTTAGTAATAGCTGTTCAATTTCTGGATTTGAAATAAATCCGAGTTCTATCAGAGCTCCAGGCTTGAGATTTTGTCTGATAACTTGAAAATCCCCAAAATCCATTCCTCTATCTCGATCTCCAGATTCCTTGATCAACTCTGATTGAATGTATTGGGCTAATGATTCATATTGGTCATGAAAGTAGTATGTTCCTATTCCTGTCACATCTGGTAAATCGGGTACACTATTGTAATGTAAACTAATAAAAGCATCTGTATCTAAAACATTAGCAAGATTTGCTCGACTGCTTAAGGAAACAAAATTTTCCCGATCACGTGTCATAATAACTTCAGCCCCAAGCATCTTAAGTTCTTGTTCTAATTCTTGTGCTGTTTTATAAGTCAAGTCCTTTTCTAATGTCTCATTTGCTCCAATGGCTCCAGAGTCGTCACCACCATGTCCAGGATCAATCACAATGGTTTTCCCTTCGAGTCCTGTTGTCAAACCGTTATTCTGTTTTTCGACTAGTGCTTTTAATACAAATCCTTCCACTTCATCAGATTCTACTTTTAACCATTCTCCTGTCTCGCCTGTAACGTTTAAGTGATGTCCTTTTTCTGCGTAGTAAATGATATCATAATCCGTTGATGGACCATTACGAATTTGGGTATTATCGTAAGGAATGCTAACGGAATCAATGTCTGCTTGTTCTGTTGAATCATCCTCTTGATTTGAACCTGATTCCGTTTCCTCCTGTTGAATAGTTATAAAATCAGTGATAATCCATGCGGCTTGATTATCTAGTTGTATCTCAACCCAATCACCTTGTTGTTTGAGCAGCGGATAGGTTTCATCCTTATGTACTTGTCCTAACACTTCGTAATTCGTACCAGGTCCACTTCGGACATTTACGTAATTTTCATTTACAGTAATTTCATTCGATGCTGCAGTTATTCGAATGCTTAAAAAAAGCAACAATAGGCTAAGCAATATTAATATTCGTTTTCGTTGTCGCAACATAGTTCCTCCCAATAATTCTGTGTAGTCATGTAGTTTCTTCTTTATTTTAATAAATATTGTGGAATTAGGCAAAACTAGAGGTATAAAAAGGAGGCTGGAACGTTGCGATTTAATGAAAAACATTGGAGTTCACATAATAGTAGAGACATATTTGGGGTGAATTTGCATCGGTTTGTTGAAATGGAGGGATCATCAAATCATATGGAAATTGCACAGGAATTAGGCATTTCTCTAGGAGAAGTAAAAGCTTTAAAGAAAAAGATAAATCGTACTTGACAATAATTCTGTGAAACATTATGATAATATTCATTCAAGAAATTAATAATGATCGAATATCCGATGAAGGAAAAAGTAATTAGTAAACACATGAACAGAGACAAAATGCCTTAGGCTGAAAGCATTTTGCGTGATGAACTAGTGAAGGACGCTCCTAAGGATCTATATTGAAACTCTTCTTTAGTAAATATAGACGTTTTGCAGGCGTTAACTGTGTAAAGAGGATGCAATTCTTGCATCAACTAGGGTGGCAACGCGGGTAACTCTCGTCCCTTTTATTTAGGGACGGGAGTTTTTTGTATATTTTTTTCGATCATATATACATAGATTTAGGAGGATGAAAAGAATGAATATTAAAGCACCTAGGGGTACCGTTGATGTTCTACCGAAAGAAGCCCAAAAGTGGCAATATGTTGAAAGTAAAATTAAAGGAATTTGTGACAAATTTCATTTTGAAGAAATTAGAACGCCCTTGTTCGAACATACAGAGGTATTCTCTAGAGGTGTTGGTGACTCTACGGATATCGTACAAAAAGAAATGTACACATTTGAAGATCGAGGTGGAAGAAGCTTAACCTTACGTCCTGAAGGGACCGCCGCAGTTACGAGAGCATTTGTGCAAAATAAGTTATATGGCGAGCCAAATCAACCGGTAAAGCTATTCTACTTTATGCAAATGTTTCGATATGAACGCCCACAGCAAGGAAGAATGCGTCAACTTAATCAATTTGGTGTTGAGGTCTTAGGAAGCGCCGACCCAGCTGTTGATGCAGAAGTCATTGATTTGGCAATGACTGTTTATAAGCAACTCGGTTTGTCATCTTTGAAACTTGTGATTAATTCATTGGGGGACAAAGAGAGTCGTGCAAATTATCGTAAAGCGTTAATTGAACATTTTACACCTTATCAAGAGGAATTGTGTAAGGACTGTCAGTCACGACTTCAGCAAAATCCAATGAGGGTCTTAGATTGTAAAACAGATCGAGATCACCCGTCTATGAAAACAGCACCTTCTATATTGGACTATTTAAACGACGAGTCAAGAATATATTTTGAGCAAGTAAAGAACTACCTGGAGCTTATGAATATCCAGTATGAAGTAGACCCTAATCTTGTTCGTGGTCTTGATTACTATAATCATACAGCATTTGAAATCATGAGTGAGGCAGAAGGGTTTGGTGCCATTACAACCTTAGCAGGTGGTGGACGTTACAATGGTCTAGTAGAGCAGCTTGGTGGACCTAATACGCCTGGTATTGGATTTGGTATGGGAATTGAACGTCTATTAATGGCCCTAGAAGCAGAGAGTATATCGATTCCTGTTGCTGATGAATTAGATTGCTTTTTAGTATCTGTCGGTGAGGAAACGAAGCAAGAAGCCGTACGCATTGTTCATGACCTTCGATTAAATGGAATCCAGATCGATAAAGACTATCAAGACAGAAAAATGAAAGCACAATTCAAGGCCGCTGATCGATATAAAGCCAAGTATGTATTGGTTTTAGGCGAAGATGAACTACAAAACCAAGTCATTAATCTCAAAGAAATGGCAACTGGTGAACAAATAGAGGTTCCTCTGGAAAAATTAGTCGACACAATGAAAGATAAGCTATTAGGAGGAGAATAGGATGAGTGAAAGAGTACTGGCAGGTACAATCCGGGAAACAGATGTAGAAAAAACCATACAATTAAAGGGATGGGTACAAAAGCGTCGTGATTTAGGTGGGCTTATATTTATTGACCTACGTGATAAGTCAGGAATAGTTCAAGTAGTATTTAATCCAGATCATGAAGGTGCATTAGCAATTGCCGAAACAGTTCGAAGTGAATATGTAATTGAAGTAAAGGGACAAGTCGTTCTTCGTGAGGAAAATACAATTAATCCATTGATGGCAACTGGAAAGGTAGAAGTAATTGCATCGGAAGTGAATGTCTTAAATAAAGCTAAAAATCCACCATTCTTAATACAAGATGAAACCGATGTGTCAGAAGATCTTCGTCTAAAATATCGATATATGGATTTGCGTAGAGGTGCATTACAGGAAACTTTCAAAAAACGCCATCAAATTACACAGGTAGTACGGAACTTTTTAAATGGTGATGGATTTTTAGAAATGGAAACACCTATCTTAACAAAAAGCACACCAGAAGGAGCTCGTGATTATCTTGTGCCAAGCCGTGTCCACCCTGGTGAGTTTTATGCATTACCACAATCTCCACAGCTTTTTAAGCAGTTAATTATGATGAGTGGTTTTGAAAAATATTATCAGATTGCCCGTTGCTTCAGAGATGAGGACTTACGAGCTGACCGTCAACCAGAATTTACCCAAATTGATATTGAAACATCGTTTATGTCAAGTGATGACATTATGACGATGACTGAATTGATGATGCAACAAGTGATGAAGGAAGTAAATAATGTTGACATCGAGCTTCCGTTGCAACGTATGCCGTATCAAGAAGCTATGGAACGTTTTGGTTCGGACAAACCAGATACTCGATTTGGATTAGAATTAATTCATGTTTCAGATGTCCTTGGATCTTCAGAGTTTAAAGTGTTTCAAGGGGCTATTGAGAGCGGTGGTAAGGTTTGTTTATTAAATGTGAAGGGCGAGGCAAATAACTTCTCTCGTAAAGATATTGATAAATTAACGGAATTCGTCAAGGTATATGGTGCAAAAGGCTTAGCATGGTTAAAACTCGAAGGCGAAGAGCTAAAAGGACCAATTGCAAAATTTATTACGGAAGAAGAAAAATCACAAATTATTGAGAAATCCCAAGCAAAAGACGGTGATTTACTATTATTTGTCGCTGATAAAACATCAGTTGTTTATGATAGCTTAGGTGCACTACGTCTGAAGCTTGGAAAAGAATTGAGCTTAATAGATGAGAAGAAATTTAATTTCCTATGGATAACAGATTGGCCACTTCTAGAATATGATGAAGAGCTAGGTCGTTACTTTGCGGCGCATCATCCGTTTACAATGCCGTTTGAAGAAGATATTGAAAAACTTACAACAGATCCTAGTAGTGTACGTGCAAATGCATATGACCTCGTACTAAATGGATATGAATTAGGCGGTGGCTCCATTCGTATCTATAAACGAGAGCAGCAGGATCAAATGTTTAAAGTACTTGGTTTTACCCAAGAAGAAGCTAATGAGCAATTTGGCTTTTTACTAGAAGCGTTAGAGTATGGTGCTCCACCACATGGTGGAATTGCCCTAGGTCTAGATCGCATTGTGATGCTACTAACTGGTAGAAGCAATCTACGGGATACCATTTTATTCCCGAAAACGGCTTCTGCATCAGACTTACTAATGGATGCACCAAGTGAAGTAAATGAAGGACAGCTAACAGAGTTATCTATTCGATTAAATCAAGGGTTATGACATATCTGGAGATATGTTGATTATCTGTAATAATTGTAATCAATACTTCATATAAAGGCATATTGAATCGATTATGATGCTGTGTTAAGATAATTTTACAAACGTAATGCATTACGAAAAAGAGTCAATCCTAATATGTTAGTCTATAGTATACGTTTTGACCGAACAGTTTGAAAAAGGGAGCCTGATTGTTTTCATATCGCATACATGCCTCATACTTAACGGACAAGAGGACGTATAATATATGGAACAAGGCACCCACCTGCAATGAGCGGGGATCAAAACTAGATATAGACGGCATCATTGGGATTGGCGTTACATAGAAGAATTACTGGTTAGATTTTTGCAGGGAAAGCAAAGATTTAGCCAGTTTTTTTGCCTTGAAGTGATTAGAGGAAAGCATGAAAAAAACCCCTTCAAATGTGAAGGAGTTTCGTCCTATTAGTTAGAGCCTTGTGCAATTTGTTCTAGATTACCGTTTTTATCCATTCGAAACGCGGGAGCTTTAAAGGATCCTTGATCCTCAAGCACGGTCATCTTTCTAGCCCGTTCCATGATTTGTACAAACACTTTATAATCTTCCTGGATGGAGGCTAGTTCACTTTCAGTTTCTGTTAGCTGTTTTTCTAGTTTAGTAATCTGTTCTTTTAGCATACCATTTTCTCTTTGTGCTTGATCAAGAGAAACTTTTGATTGATTGGAAGCATAATAGTCTTTTTTTAGTTGATTTAGAAACTGAATGACGGTTTCAAGCGTAATAGTCGATTCTGTTGGAGTCTGCTCCTCCAATACAGGACTTGGTTCTTCTAGTTCCGTAACGGATTGATAGTTTTGCTGAAAAGCGACAACAGAAGGTCTCGTATGTTTTTTCGCTTTTTCAAGCGCACGCTTCTTTTCCTTGCGCTGCCTTTTCGCAAGATCAATCGCATTAATATATTTCTTTCTAATTTCTGCATTCCATCTGAATCCACATGCGGCAGATGTGCGGTTTAATTTATCTCCAACCTCTTCAAACGCATTTAGTTGTGTACTTCCTTCACGAATATGACGCAATACGGTTTCTGCTAATAGTAAATCGTCTTCGTGTGACCAAGCATCTTGTCTCACTTTAGTCATTTGTATTTCATCTCCTTTTCCAGTAACTACCTGATCGAAACAATAGATTTTGTAACTAGTATTTTTTGTGTTGGTAAAAAGTCAGTTCATTAGATAGAAAGTTTTATAAACCTGACTTTTAAATTATTGTTTACTTTTCAATAGTTTGGACGAAAGGCGATTTTTTTATACCTCTTTACTTATGATTCTTTTTCTCTTGATTTAACTTTTCATACACTTTTTTCATAGCCTGTTCAAATTTTCCTGTTTCCTTTGGATAATAATATTGTTTGTTTATTATAGAGTCAGGTAAATATTGCTGGTTCACCCATCCCTTTGGATAATCATGTGGATATTTATAATCAATTCCACGCCCTAAGGATTTTGCTCCTTGGTAATGAGCATCCTTTAAATGGCTTGGAACGTCACCGCTTTTTCCCGCTCTGATATCTGCAAGTGCTGCGTCTAGTGCCTGATAGGCAGTGTTGGATTTCGGTGATAAGCAGAGTTCAACAATAGCTACTGATAAAGGGATTCTAGCCTCAGGAAATCCAATTCTTTCAGCAGCTTCAACCGCTGCTATTGCACGTGGTCCTGCTTGAGGATTTGCTAGACCGATGTCTTCATATGCAATAACAATCATTCTTCTGGCGATTGAATCTAAATCTCCTGCCTCAATTAATCTACCTAAATAGTGAAGTGCCGCATCTACATCACTACCACGAATTGACTTTTGAAAAGCTGATAACACATCGTAATGCGCATCACCATCTTTATCATGGGAGAAGCTTTTCCGTTGCATACATTCCTCAGCAATAGGTAAATCAATTTCAATTTCTTGCTCCCTATTTGGTGGTGTAGATGCAACAGCTAACTCTAAGCCATTCATGGCTGCACGCATATCACCACCAGAACTTCCTGCAAAATGTTCAAGTGCTTGTTCGGTTACTTGCACAGCTTGATTACCATAGCCGTTTTGTTCATCTTCAATCGCTCGTACTAGTGCTTTTCTAACGTCATTTGGCGTTAAGGCATGTAATTCAAATAAATGGCAACGACTACGTATAGCTGGATTTATAGCATGGTAAGGATTACTGGTCGTACATCCAATTAACGTAAGCAAATTACTCTCTAAATGAGGTAGCAGAAAATCCTGTTTTCCTTTATCAAGCCGATGTACTTCATCAAGGATCAGTACCATGTGTCCTGACATCTTTGCTTCTTCTACAACAATCTCCATATCCTTCTTCTTGTCAACAACAGCATTAAGCATGCGTACCTGCAGATTTAGGCTTTTTGCAAGTGCTGTAGCCATAGAGGTTTTCCCGGTGCCGGGTGGTCCATATAAAATCATGGAAGCTAATTGTTTCGCCTGAATCATTCGATATAGTATTTTTCCTTCTCCAACCAAATGCTCTTGTCCGATAATTTCATTTATATGAGTTGGTCTCATTCGATAGGCAAGAGGTTTTTGTTTCATTTTGATCGTCCTTTGTATAAAATAATAGTTTGGTAATCTTAGCGTAATCTTGAACGACATAAAATGCAAGGCACGAATCTTTTGTGCTATAATACCATGTATTTTCATGTTGGATTAGATAATGGTATAGTAAATATAGAAAAAAACACGTTGGTAATACGTTCGGATAGAGGAGTATAAGGTATGAAAATTTCTACAAAAGGCCGTTATGGTTTAACAATAATGATTGAATTGGCTCGAAATTATGGTGAAGGACCAATCCCGCTCAAATCAATTGCGAAAGATAATGATCTATCAGAACATTATTTAGAACAGCTCGCATCACCATTACGAAATGCTGGATTAATTAAAAGTATTCGTGGTGCGTATGGTGGCTATATTTTACCTAGGGAACCAAAAGAGATAAGTGCTGGAGATATTATTCGTGTACTCGAAGGACCGATTGCATTAGTGGAAGGAATAGAGGATGAAGAGCCGGCAAAGCAAGCCTTATGGAAACGTGTTACCGAAGCGGTACGAGAGGTTTTAGATACAACTACTTTAGAGGATCTAATTAACCACGAGAAAGATACCCAGCAAGATGGCTATATGTTTTATATTTAATGGGGCAGGTATTAGAAAGGAAGAAGCACTATGGAGCATATTTATTTAGACCATGCAGCTACTACTCCTATGAATAAACAAGTAATTGAGGCAATGGTACCAATATATGAAGAAGTATTTGGAAATCCATCGAGTGTCCATTCGTATGGAAGAAAAGCAAGGCAGCTTCTGGATGAAGCAAGACGAGTTTTGTCAGGAAGTATTCAAGCAAATGAAAAAGAAATAATATTCACAAGTGGTGGCACAGAAGCTGATAATCTAGCACTAATTGGCACTGCTTTTGCCAATAAACATAAAGGCAACCATATTATTACAACCTTGCAAGAGCATCATGCGACACTGCATACTGCTGAGTACTTGGAAAAAGAAGGATTTGATGTAACCTATCTTCCAGTTTATCAGGATGGGAAAATATCCGTTGAGGATTTCAGAGAAGCATTAACCGACAAAACCATATTAGTTACCATTATGTATGTCAATAACGAAACTGGAATTATACAACCAATTCCTGAAATAGGTGATATTTTAAAGGACCATCAGGCATATTTTCATACAGATGCTGTACAAGCATATGGTTTAATGGATATCAATGTAAACCAATTAGGTGTTGACCTTCTATCTGTCTCTGCTCATAAAATAAATGGACCGAAGGGTATTGGGTTTCTATATGCAAAAGAAGGAATTAAATTGAACGCTCTACAATTTGGTGGTGAGCAAGAGCGAAAGCGCAGGCCAGGTACTGAAAATGTAGTAGGTACAGTAGGCTTTCAGACTGCTGTTGAAGTTATGCTAAAAGAAAGAGATGAACGCAACAAGACTTATGCGTCCTATAAACAACAGTTCTTGAAGGCATTAAAGGATGAAGGCATAACCTATCAGATTAATGGTGATTTAGTGAGCACGATTTCTTCCATCGTAAATATTAGTTTCCCAGGAACAGATGTAGAAAAGCTGTTAGCAAATTTTGATTTATCTGGTGTAGCAGCATCAAGTGGAAGTGCCTGTACAGCAGGTTCAGTTGAGCCGTCTCATGTACTTTCAGCAATATATGGTGAGAATAATCCATGTACAACAAATTCAATTCGTTTTAGCTTTGGAGCAGCAAATACAAATGATAACGTGTTAGAAGCTGCTCGTCGAGTTGCTAAAATTGTAAAACGCTTAGTAAAGTAAGGTGATAGAAATGAAAACTAACCAAGATATTCGTGTTGTTGTCGGCATGAGCGGTGGAGTAGACTCATCCGTAGCAGCGTTATTATTAAAAGAGCAAGGATATGATGTTGTTGGTATCTTCATGAAGAACTGGGATGATACCGATGAATTTGGTGTGTGTACGGCAACAGAGGACTTTGATGATGTCGTCCGGGTTTGTAATCAGCTAGATATTCCGTATTATTCGGTTAACTTTGAAAAGCAATATTGGGATAAAGTATTTACGTATTTCCTAGATGAATATAAAGCAGGTAGAACGCCAAATCCAGATGTGATGTGTAATAAAGAAATAAAATTCAAAGCATTTATGGATTATGCGCTAGATTTAGGAGCGGATTACCTTGCAACTGGACATTACGCCCAAGTACGAGAAAATAACGGAAAATATGAAATGCTCCGAGGGGTAGACTCAAATAAGGATCAAACTTATTTTTTAAACCAATTATCGAGTGATATTTTAGAAAAAGTAATGTTTCCGCTAGGGCATTTACCAAAGTCTAAAGTGCGAGAAATTGCCAAAGAGCATGGATTGGCTACTGCAACGAAAAAGGATAGCACTGGTATTTGCTTTATTGGGGAGCGAAACTTCAAGGAGTTCTTAAGTGAATATCTTCCGGCACAGCCAGGAAAAATGCAAACCCTTGATGGCGAGGTAAAAGGCAAGCATGATGGACTTATGTATTACACAATTGGACAAAGGCAAGGATTAGGAATTGGTGGTGCAGGAGATCCTTGGTTTGTTATAGGGAAGAATTTACAAGATAATATTCTATATGTTGAGCAAGGATTTCATCATGATACCCTATATTCTGATGAACTACTAGCCACCGATGTAAATTGGATAAATCCTGAAGAAATTTCCAAAACATTTTCATGTACAGCAAAATTCCGTTATCGTCAGGAAGATAGTGGTGTAACGGTACATGTGTTAGAAGATGGTAATGTAAAAGTGGTTTTTGATGAAAGTCAACGGGCAATTACACCTGGACAAGCAGTTGTCTTTTATCAAGGTGACGTATGCCTTGGCGGTGGAACCATTGATAAAGTAATCAAACAAAATCAAGAATTAGACTATGTGGGATAATATTGGATGGGATCACGATACTTTTAATCCGTGATCCTTCCTTGTATCCTACTTGCAATTGTAAGGAGCATGAGTATGAATAAAATTGAAAAAGCAGTTAATTTAATGAAAGAGAATAAGTACGAGGAAGCAGCTAACCTATTCAACACTTATATAGAGGAAAACCCTAATGATCCTCTAGGCTTTGTTAATTTTGGGAATCTATTATTACATATAAATGATTTGGAGCATGCGGAGAATTTCTTCCATAAAGCAATCGAACTCGATGTCACAACTGCAACTGCCTATTATGGATTAGGAAATTTATATTATGAGCAAGAAGATTTTCCGAAAGCTCAGAAGAACTTCTTAGCAGCGATTAAAAATGGTTTGGAAGAAGCGGATGTTTATTTTATGCTTGGAATGTCACATCAAAGTCAGCAACAATTTAAGCTCGCGATCCCATATTTACTTCGCGCAAAAGAAATAAATCCAAACGATCAAGAAGTGCTATTTCAATACGGGCTGGCATTAGCACAAAGTGAACTATTATCAGAAGCGAAGGAAGTATTTAACGAAGTTCTGCAAATTGATTCAGAACATAGTGATGCACTGTATAATCTTGGGGTAATTGCATTATTTGAGGACGACGCTACAAAAGCATTGGACTTATTTGATCAGGCACTACAATTAGATCCAAATCATGTGTTAGCAGCAAATGGAAAACGAGTTGCGGAAGAAGGAATAAACTAAGTAGTTATGATTGGAATGTGAGGTATTTGAAATGGAAAATGAGCAAAACATGGAAATAGAAGAATATATAAAAGGCGAGCTTCTCTATACAATTTTCCATAATGATATCGAGCATTTCTCTATCGCAAAAGTAAAAATACTAGAAACAAATGTGAAATATGATGAGAAGGAAATTGTGATAAAAGGTTACTTTTCCAATTTACAAGAAGGTACGGTGTACAGGTTTATTGGACAAGTTGAAAAGCATCCAAAGTTTGGGACACAATACAATGTTTCATCCTATCATACCTTTATTCCTGATACGAAGGATGGGCTTATTTCCTATTTATCTAGTGATATGTTCTATGGTATTGGAAAGAAAACAGCCAAAAAAGTAGTAGAGCATTTAGGAGAGTCAGCGGTATCAAAGATTTTGAATGACCCAAATATACTATCATCCATTCCTGGTTTAAAAAAGGAAGCAGCAACTACAATTACCAAAACACTTCAAGAAAATCAAGGCTTTGAGCATGTTGTGGTGTTTTTGGCAAAATATAATATCGGCTTAAAAATGGCACAGAAGATTTATGAGCAATATAAAGATGAAGCAATTGATATCTTACTTGATGATCCATATCGGTTTGTGTTTGATATTGATGGATTTGGGTTCCAAACGGCCGATGAAATTGCAAGGAAGAATGGAATTTCTTTAACGAGTCCGAATCGAATTGGAGCTGGGTGCATTTACATCCTGCAGAAAAGCGTTGGGGATGGACATGTGTTTCTTCCACTGTCAGCATGCGTTGACGATGTTATGTTATTGTTACAGAATGCTGAAGAGCCGTTAACCGATAATCAAATTAGCGATACTTTAGAAGGATTGAATACGGAAAAGAAGGTCATTATTCATAATGGGAATGTGTATTTACCATCGTTATATTATGCGGAGGATGGTTTCGCTTCAAGTTTAAAGCGGCTAATTGCAAGTCCCATTGAAGAAAATACGACACTTGCTGATTTGATGAAAATTATAGGTGATATCGAAGAAGAAGAAATTTTAAGCTATGGAAAAGAGCAATTTGCGGCTATTGAACAAGCATTAAAGTCAAAGTTGATGATTCTAACAGGTGGTCCAGGAACAGGGAAAACGACTGTCATTAAAGGAATTATCAAGGCCTATGCTGAAATTCATAAGCTTTCCACTGACCCTCAAGCATACGAGCATAAGGCTGACTTTCCCTTTGTACTGACAGCCCCTACAGGTCGTGCCGCAAAGCGGTTAACAGAATCAACTGGTTTACCAGCTGTTACAATCCACCGGTTATTAGGCTGGAATGGTAGTGAAGGGTTTGAGAAGGATGAGCATGAGCAATTGGATGGGAAGTATTTAATTATTGATGAGTTTTCAATGGTTGATATTTGGCTAGCTAATCATTTGTTTAAGGCCGTACCAAATGACATGCAAGTGCTAATTGTTGGGGATGAGGATCAGCTACCATCTGTTGGTCCAGGACAAGTATTAACAGATCTATTGGAAAACAATCGTATTCCAAAGGTTAGCTTGCACGAGGTATACCGTCAAAAGGATGGCTCGAAGATTATTCAGCTTGCCCATGCCATCAAAAATGATAGTTGTTCTATGGAATTATTGGATAACGATCAGGACTTTAGCTTTATTAATTGTCGAGAACACCATGTAGTTCACGTCATAACACAGGTCTTTGAAAAGGCAATGAACAAAGGTGTTGATGTTAGAGATATTCAAGTGTTGGCACCGATGTATAAGTCACAGGCTGGTATTACATTAATTAATAATGCCTTACAAGCGTTAATTAATCCTAAGAGTAAGGACAAGCGAGAAGTAAAGGGAAATGATGTTGTTTTTCGGATTGGTGATAAAGTAATTCAACTTGTAAACCAGCCCGAGGATAATGTCTTTAATGGTGATATTGGTGAAGTTGTAGCAATTTTTGAAGAGGATGAGAATGTTGAGCATGTGGAACAATTAGTCGTATCATTTGATGACAGAGAAGTTGTTTATGAACGAAAAGACTACATTAATCTCATGCACGCCTACTGTATTTCCATTCACAAGTCACAAGGAAGTGAATTTCCAATTGTTATCCTTCCAATCGTATCAACCTATCATCGGATGCTTCGGAAGAATTTAATTTATACGGCTATTACTCGCGGGAAGCAATCACTCATTATTTGTGGAGAAAAGCAGGCATTCTTTAAAGGAATACAAACTCTAGATACAAATAAGCGTTATACTTCATTGAAGGAGCAATTATCAGAACGTCTAGTAGGGATTCCTGATATCGACAATGCTTCAGAAGATGATCATGAGATTTCTCCTTATGATTTTATGTGACTAGGTATATTTTGCCAAAATCGGGAAACGCTAGCATAATACCTATCATATTTTCAGGAGAGATCTTATGTTTATGCGATGCCCAAATTGTAGTAGTAAAGATATTGGTAAAATCGGTTCGCAGCAATTTTATTGCTGGAATTGCTTTGTAGAATTATCTGTAACAGGAAATGAACTTACTGTACATCAGGTAGAGTCTGATGGTAGTCTAAGCTCGCTTAATGATCTTTTTACAGAAGAAGAAAGAAAGCTAGAATGGTAATCCTTTAGTATTGAAAACTACTCTCATACTAAGGGGTGATCAACGTGTTTTCGCAGAAGAAGCCAATTAATTTTTTGTATTGGATTATTACTGGAATATTTGTATTTCTATTTATTTTTTTGCTTGTAAAGCTTTTTCCTTATTACAAAGCTTTTTTTTCGTTCTTATGGAATTTAGCCGCTCCATTTTTGATTGCATGCTTGATTGCCTATTTACTCTATCCAATTGTGCAAAAAATTCATCAATATAATATCCCTAAAAGTGTAGCGATATTAATCATTTACCTCATTTTCTTTGGTGGAACTGGTTACCTAATCTACCGTGTCTATCCGGCAGTGGTTCATCAATTAAGGGATTTGGATGAATATTTACCCCAATTAGTAGAAATGTATCAAGCTTTAATCTATCAAGTGTATGAGTCTACATCCTTTTTACCAGAAACGGTGCATGACAAAATTGATGAGACAATTAGAACGATTGAGTTGTCAATGGATACATTAATTGGAAATCTGATTGGTGGGATAACGAAGGTTTTAGATATGGTTATTATCATTACAGTCATCCCTGTTCTCGTTTTTTACTTCCTAAAGGATTACGATAAGATTAAAGACTTTGTAAAAGGCTTTATTCCTAGTAAATTTCAGAGGTCCTCTAGTAATCTTGTCCATGCCGTGGACGAAGGGCTAGGTAACTATTTACGAGGACAATTGCTTGTCTGTTTGTTCGTCGCTATCACGAGTTATATTGTTTTTCAATTTATGGGATTAAAATATGCGCTTCTATTAGGTATTTTTATGGGATTAACGAACATCATCCCATATTTTGGACCAATTATTGGAGCTATACCTGCAGTGCTACTTGCTTTAACGATTTCAGGTAATATGGTGTTATTCGTCCTAATCGGGGTTTTTGTGATACAGCTAATCGAGAGTAACTTTTTATCACCCTATATAGTTGGTAAAAGCACACGAATTCATCCAGTAGCCATTATTTTCGTCTTGTTACTAGGAAGTAAGCTTGGTGGAGTTTTAGGCATGATATTGGCTGTACCGGTTCTAACCATTTTAAATGTTGTTACGAAACATATTATCTTGATGGTTCGAGAGAATTGACTTTTGAATAAAAGTTATCTATAATATCGTTTAACTATAGCAATAATTCGTTGAAGGTTCTGAGTACATGGAGCTCGGTTTCAAGAGAGGGATTTCCGCATGGCTGGAAGAAGTCCTAACTAGAACCATGGAAAGCTAAACCAGAGTACGGCTAATCCCCGTCGGTTTCAAACCGTTATCATGATGAAGTGATGGACAACATGGTTGTTCATAATTAGGGTGGTACCGCGAATAATCTCGTCCCTGCAGTTGTGCAGAGAGGAGATTTTTTTATTGCAATATATATAAGGAGGAAATAAAAATGAAGAATTTAACATCCGCACAAATTAGACAAATGTTTCTCGATTTCTTTCAAGAAAAGGGGCATAAGATAGAGCCTAGTGCATCTCTTGTTCCTCAAGATGATCCAACACTTTTATGGATTAATAGTGGAGTTGCAACACTTAAAAAGTATTTTGATGGCCGAGTAATTCCAGAAAATCCCCGGATTGTAAATGCACAAAAATCGATTCGTACGAATGATATTGAGAATGTAGGTTATACAGCAAGACACCATACATTCTTCGAAATGCTTGGTAACTTCTCCATTGGCGATTATTTTAAAAAAGAAGCAATACTCTATGCATGGGAGTTTTTAACGAGTGAAAAATGGTTAGCATTAGACAAAGAAAAGCTTTCGGTAACTGTTCATCCAGAGGATGATGAAGCATATGATATGTGGCTAAATGATATTAAGCTTCCTAAGGAACGGATTATTCGTTTAGAGGAGAATTTTTGGGATATAGGAGAGGGTCCTAGTGGTCCAAATACCGAAATTTTCTATGATCGTGGTGAGAAATACGGTAATGACCCTGATGATCCTGAGTTATATCCAGGAGGAGAAAACGATCGCTATCTAGAGATTTGGAATTTAGTATTCTCGCAATTCAATCACAATCCAGACGATACGTATACACCTCTACCGAAGAAGAACATTGATACAGGAATGGGTCTTGAGCGCATTGTATCCGTAATTCAAGATGTACCAACTAATTTTGAAACGGATTTATTCATGCCGATTATTAAGAAAACAGAGCAATTAGCCAATGTGAATTACGGTAAGGATCAAACAAGTGATACAGCATTTAAAGTTATTGCTGATCACCTAAGAACTGTAAGCTTTGCCATTAGTGATGGTGCGTTACCATCAAATGATGGAAGAGGCTATGTGTTAAGAAGGTTAATTCGTAGAGCAGTACGCTTTGCAAAGGAGATTGGAATTGAAAAACCATTTATGTATGAATTAGTTGATACAGTTGGTACGGTTATGAAGGACTTCTATCCTGCAGTTTTGAACCAACATGATTTTATTCAAAATATTATTAAAGTAGAAGAAGAGCGATTCCATGAAACATTGAACGAAGGTCTAGATATATTGACGGAGATTATTGAAAAAGAAAAAGTAAAAGGTTCAACCGTCTTTCCTGGTGAAGAAGTATTCCGTTTGTATGATACCTATGGTTTTCCTAAAGAACTAACTGCTGAGTATGTGGAACAACTAGGCTTCACAATTGATGAAGCAGGTTATGAAGCAGAAATGGAGAAGCAACGTGAACGTGCTAGAAATGCAAGACAAAAAGTAGACTCCATGCATGTACAAGATGAGATATTAGGAACAATTGATATTGAAAGTGAGTTTATTGGCTATGAGAAGCTAGAAAGCAAAACAAAAATTGCTGCCATTGTGAAAGATAGTGAATCAGTAGACATTGCAACCGAGGGGGAAGAAGTGTTACTCTTTTTACATGAAACACCATTTTATGCAGAAAGTGGTGGGCAAGTAGCTGATTATGGGAACATCACTTCCAATCAAGGACATGCGATGGTAAAAGATGTACAAAAATCACCAAAGGGTCAAAACATTCATCGCGTTGTACTAGAGAGTGGTGAATTACGTGTAGGAGATAAAGTACATGCCGTTGTTGATTTGGATTCACGCAATTTTACAATTAAGAATCACACAGCAACCCATTTATTACATCAGGCATTGAAGGATGTACTAGGTACACATGTAAATCAAGCAGGTTCACTTGTAGCACCAGAAAGATTACGTTTTGATTTTTCTCATTTTAATGCAGTTTCAAAAGAAGAGCTAGAAAGAATCGAAAAAATTGTCAATGAGAAGATATGGGAATCCATTTCATTAGATGTAAGCTATAAAACTTTAGCTGAAGCGAAGGAAATGGGGGCAATGGCTCTGTTTGGTGAGAAATATGGCGAGATTGTACGTGTGGTTAAAATCGACGGTTACAGTCTAGAATTATGTGGTGGTTGTCATGTCCGTAATACCTCTGAAATTGGACTCTTTAAGATTGTATCAGAGGGAGGAATCGGTGCTGGTACAAGAAGGATTGAAGCAGTAACGAGCAAATATGCATATGATTTCTTATCCGGTAAAATGGCATTATTACAAAAAACTGCTCAGCTTGTAAAGACAAAGGAAGAACAAGTACCAGAAAGAGTGGAGGGCTTGTTCCACGAGATAAAAGGACTGCAAAAAGAAAATGAATCATTGAGTGCGAAGCTTTCTAACATGGAAGCATCTTCTATTCTTGATCAAGCGGAAGAAGTCAGTGGTGTGAAAGTAATTGCGCAAAAGGTTAATGTAAAAGATATGAATCAATTACGTACAATGGTTGATGACCTTAAACAAAAGCTAGGATCTGTCATGATATTATTAGCAACAGAAAGTGATGGAAAGGTTCAATTAGCGTCAGGAGTTTCGAAGGATTTAGTGGAAAGAGGATTACATGCTGGTAATCTAATTAAAAAAGCAGCGCAGCTCTGTGGTGGTGGAGGCGGCGGACGCCCGGATATGGCACAAGCTGGTGGGAAAGACCCAAGTAAAATTGACGATGCTTTAAACTGTGTTGTAGAGTACGTTCAGGCTAATATCCAATAAATACAAGATCTACCAAGTATCCTTCATTCTATTAATGAAAATATTATATTAAATCTTCTAAACGTGATAGAATAAAAATAGAGGTAAATAGTGGAATGAGGTGTCGTGATGAGTTCAATAGATAAGACAATGAAATTCAACTTTTCGGAAGAGCCTTTTAATCGTGATATTAAAGAAATTCTGATGACTGTTCATGAAGCACTTCAGGAAAAAGGATATAATCCTATAAATCAGATTGTTGGATACCTATTATCTGGTGATCCTGCTTACATTCCGAGGTATAAGGATGCCCGGAATCTAATCCGAAAAATTGAACGAGATGAAGTAATTGAAGAGCTTGTAAAATACTACCTAGAGCAACAATATAAGGATAATTAAATGAAAATAATGGGTTTAGACGTGGGCTCGAAGACAATTGGAGTTGCTGTAAGTGATGAACTGGGTTGGACAGCCCAAGGGTTAACGACGATTAAATGGGACGAAACTGATATTAAGTCTGCTGATAGTCAGTTAAAAACGATCATTGAAGAGCATAATATTGAAAAGGTAGTTATTGGCTTACCCAAGAATATGAATGGTACGATAGGGGAGCGTGGAGAAGCATCAAAAACGTACGCCAAGCATATTGAAGAGTTACACCACCTCCCAACTATTCTATGGGATGAAAGACTGACTACAATGGCAGCAGAACGGGTCTTATTAGAAGCGGATGTAAGTCGTAAAAAACGGAAAAAAGTAATCGATAAAATGGCCGCGATGATGATTTTACAAGGCTATCTAGACCAAAAATGAAAAGGAGAATTAATTAATATGGCAATTGAAGAAAAAGAACGGATCATCATTCCAGACGAAAACGGGGAAGAGCATTTATTTGAAGTATTGTTTACATTTGATGTAGACGACACTGGCAATTCTTATATTGCAGTGGTTCCAGCTGAACAAAAAGACGATGAAGAAGTGGAAGTTTATGCTTTTAGATATGAAGAAAAAGAAGATAATGATTTATCATTATTTGCGATTGAATCCGATGAGGAATGGGAAATCGTTGAAGAAATGTTAAATACATTGGCTGAAGAAGAAGAGTTAAAGGGTTAAGTAAGATTTTTCTTAGAAGCAGATAGAAGTAGGTGTCGGAATTAGACATCTACTTTTTTCTTAATAATCTTTGGTATTTACTGCGTTTGGATTTTGTAAAACTCCTAGCGTATATTGTCATTTTTTAGTATAATATACCGGATGAGAGGGGTATGATGAATGTCCAAAAGAAATGATAAAGGTAATTTTAAGGATAATTTAATTGCTAGGGGAGAAGAGGCCCGTACGGTTCGTAAGGTCGTAGCAATTGTTATATTATCTATTATAATTATCCTTGCAATAGGTGGAATATCTGGTTATATGTACATCAAATCTGCTCTTGAACCAGTAGATCCAAATAATGAAAAAGGTGTACAAGTTGAAATCCCATTAGGTTCATCTACATCTGGTATTGCTAAAATACTTGAGGAGAATGATATTATTAAGAACTCTATGGTATTTCGGTTTTACATAAAATTTAAAAATGAATCTGGATTTCAGGCTGGAGATTATACTTTTACAAAGTCAATGACTTTAGATCAAATAATTGAGTCACTTAAAAATGGCCGAATTATTAAAGAGCCAGTATATCGAGTAACCATTCCTGAAGGGCTAACGATTGAAGAGATTGCAGCCATTTATGCAGAGGAATTACCAATCACAGAGGAAGAATTTTTAAATAAAGTAGATAATCCAGACTATATTAATCAATTAATACAAGCATATCCAATGTTAACAGAGGATATCTTAAATCCTGAGCTAAGACATCCGCTAGAAGGCTATCTCTTCGCTGCTACCTATGATTTCTATGAAGAGGAACCACCAGTAGAGGTAATCATTCAAAACATGCTGGACAAGTCTCAAGCTGTCATTGGAGAATATTTAAATAAGATGACAGAAAGGGAACTAACCATTCATGAAGCCGTTACAATGGCGTCAATCGTAGAGAAGGAAGCTGTAACAGAGGATCAACGTAAGAAAATCGCTGGGATATTTTATAACCGACTAGAGACTGGAATGAGATTACAAACGGATCCAACTGTTTTATACGCTCTTGGAGGACATAAGGAAAAGGTTCTATTAAAGGATACAGAAGTTGAGTCACCGTTTAACACGTATCATGTTTCTGGATTACCAATCGGTCCTATATCAAACTTCTCAGAAAGTGCATTAGAATCTTCTATTAATCCAGAGGAATCCGATTTCTACTACTTCTTACATGATGGTCAAGGCAATATTTATTATTCAACTACATTAGAAGAACACAATGCATATAAAGCTCAATACATTCAGTAACATACGAGGAAGTGTGATATATCATCACATTTCCCGTTTTTTTGCATAAATATTCCACAACGATGTATCCTAATAGGATAAGTAAAAGAGGGTTTAAAAATGGATGAAAAAACAATCACATACCTAACAAACCATTTACCTGAGTCAAAGGATTGGGTAAAGGAATTAGAAGAACAAGCCAAAATTGATCATATCCCAATAATGGACCCAATTGGGATTAATTTTCTAATGCAATTAATTCGACTAAATAAACCGAAACGCATCCTAGAGATTGGTGCAGCTATTGGTTATTCGGCTTTACGTATGAACGAGGCAAATCCAGAATCGGAAATTGTGACAATTGAGCGAGATGATGTTCGGTATAAGCAAGCTGTTGATAATATTACGAAACAGCAAAAACAGTCTAGTATACAAGTTATTCATGGTGATGCTCTTGAGGAGCTAGAGAAATTAGCAGAGAATAAGGAGAGGTTTCATTGCGTTTTTATCGATGCTGCAAAGGGTCAGTATAAGCGCTTTTTTGAATTGTCCCTCCCGTTGCTAGCCGATAATGGATTTATTATTTCAGATAATGTATTATTTAGAGGTTATGTTATGGAACCAAACTTTGAACACCCACGTTATAAAAAAATGGTCGAAAAGATTAGAGCATATAATGAATGGCTGGCAAACCATCCAAGCTTTGTCACCACGATACTACCTATTGGCGATGGGGTTGCAATAAGTTATAGAAAATAAGAAAGGGGTCTCTCCATGCAAGACAAACCAGTAGTTATTGGAGTTGCAGGTGGAAGCGGAAGTGGGAAAACATCTGTAACAAGATCAATCTGCCAGCGTTTTACCGATAAGACAATTCTAGTTATTGAACAGGATTATTATTATAAGGATCAAAGTCATTTACCTTTTGAGGAAAGATTAAAGACAAATTATGATCATCCATTCGCATTTGATAATGATTTACTTATCGAACATGTTCATAAATTATTGAATCATCAAGCAATCGAAAAACCAGTATACGATTATAAAGTACATAATCGATCCAACGAAGTAATAACGGTTGAGCCTAAGGATGTCATTATTTTAGAAGGAATCTTAATATTAGAAGATCCTCGTTTAGTTGATTTAATGGATATTAAAGTCTTTGTGGATACCGATGCTGATTTACGCATTATTAGAAGGTTATTACGTGACATTAAAGAACGTGGAAGAACGTTGGATTCTGTTATTGACCAATATTTAAATGCGGTTCGACCAATGCATTTGCAATTTGTTGAACCAACTAAGCGATATGCGGATATTATTATTCCAGAAGGCGGACAAAACCATGTAGCTATTGATATCATGGCAACAAAAATCGAACATATTTTGTCTAAAAATAAAGAAAATAGTTTAAACAAAAGTATTGAAAATTAAAATAAAATCTGCCATAGTTATGGTTAGTATACTTTTTAAGTTACTGGTTGTATAGAATAAATAGCATGCATTGTTTATTATGTAGGAGCAGTAGATAGAAAAAGGAGTGTTTTTTAAATGGCTGTAGAGAAAAGTTATTATATGACATTAGAGGGGAAAGAGAAGTTAGAACAAGAACTTCTTTATCTAAAAACGGAAAGAAGACAAGAAGTAGTTGAACGAATTAAAGTTGCACGTGATTTTGGAGATCTATCGGAGAACTCCGAGTATGATGCAGCAAAGGATGAACAGGCTTTTGTTGAATCACGAATTGCACAAGTTGAAAAAATGATTCGTAATGCTGTTATTATAGAAAATGATAATCAAAACCCTGATGTAGTATCCTTAGGTAAATCCGTAACGTTTGTTGAATTACCAGATGGTGAAGAAGAAACATATACAATTGTTGGTAGTGCAGAAGCAGACCCATTTGAAGGGAAAATCTCGAATGATTCACCAATGGCAAAAAGCTTGCTTGGTCATGAAATAGGTGAAGAGGTTTCTGTCGTGACACCAGGTGGAGAAATCCAAGTAAAAATACTAAAAGTAGAATAGATATATGAAAAGGCGGTGTAGCTACTCCGCTTTTTTTATTTGTCCCGGCTGATTAAAGTATCAATCAACACTTCTCTACTATCTTTTAAGTACCATGAAATAGGATAGTAAACAAAGTGATATAGTTAGTTGCATAGAATTTATGGTACTATAATAAAGTATACATAGGGAGGGAGTAGAATGAGTGAATTTGATCGACATACTCGTGTAAATAAATTTGAAAAGAGACGTAAAAATACTAAATTAATGTCTATATTAATTAGTGCAGCTATCTTTCTTATTGTTCTGTTAATAGGAATGTGGATATTTGGGCCAGATGATGAGCCAGCCAACACAGATGAAACTACAAGTGATGAAAAGACAAATGATACTGCTGATGATGAAGCTGAGGATACAGAGACGGATGAGAATACAGAACAAGATTCAGAAGCCTCAAATGATGAAGATTCCTCTCAAACTGAAGAATCTAGTAGTGATACAGAAGAATCAGATTCTACCGAAGATGAGGGTACTACGAATGATAACGTCGATAAAGAGCCTACAGAACCAAACTCTGACGATGATAACGTAATAGAAGCATATACGGGTGCATGGCAGCCTGTTGGTACAGAGCAAACAGGTCCACATACCACTCAATTTGTTACCGAATCACAAGACTGGAAGGAAATGGAGAAGGCAATTCGTTTAGCGACAGGTCTAAGTGAAGAAGAAATGGAAACTTACTGGATTGGAAACGGTGGAGATCAAAAAGCGATTGGTACCGTTACCAACAAGGCAGAAACTGAGATTTATCGTGTGTATATAAGCTGGGTAGATGGTCAAGGCTGGCAACCGACATTAGTCGAAGTTCTAAAGGAACTCGAGAAAAATGATAATTAACTGGTCAAGAACACTAGGAGGATTGACATCATGACAATAGGTATTATTGGTGCAATGGATGAAGAAATTGAAATTATACAAAATGAGATGACGGATAAAGAAGAGGTTACGATAGCTAATTGCTTATTTATCCGTGGAGAGTTAAAGGGTGAAGCGGTAGTTCTATTAAAGTCTGGTATTGGAAAAGTAAATGCTGCTATGGCAACGACTATATTAATGGAACGCTATTCCCCAACTTGTATTATCAATACAGGTTCTGCTGGTGGATTCTCCAATAAGCTAGAGGTTGGTGATGTAGTTATCTCATCTGATGTTGTCCATCACGATGTGGATGTGACAGCCTTTGATTATGAATATGGACAAGTTCCAGGAATGCCAGCTACTTATAAGTCTAATCCACAGCTTATGCAACAAGCAATGGATTCAACAGAAGTGATGAATGTCCAAGCAGAAGTTGGGTTAATTGCAACGGGTGACTCCTTTATGGAAGACCCAATTCGAGTACAGAATGTTCGTCAAAAGTTTCCTAATATGATTGCTGCAGAAATGGAAGCAGCAGCGATTGCGCAAGTTTGTCATCAATATAACTGCCCATTTGTTGTTATTCGTGCGCTTTCTGATATTGCTGGCAAAGAGTCTTCGGTATCCTTCGATGCATTTTTAAAGAAAGCTGCAGAAAATGCTTCCCAAATGATTTTTCATATGGTTCAAGGGTTAAAGATGTAATAATAAAGGCTGTCATTCGATGACAGCCTTTTTCTTGTAGTATTTGTTTAGGAACCTCTACGTTCATTTCGGTAGTACTCATGGAATACTTTCATTAAAGCCCTTTTTTCGATTCGAGATACATAGCTTCTTGATATGTTTAATTTTTTCGCAATTTCCCGTTGCGTCATTTCTTTTTTATTATTCAATCCATAGCGATAAATAATTACTTCTCTTTCGCGTTTATCAAGAATTGAAAAATAATCCTGCATTTTTGCAATCTCCATATTTAATTGGATGTATTCAATGACATTTTCATTTTCTGCTTCTAAAATGTCAATAAGACTAATTTCGTTTCCTTCTTTATCCTGCCCAATTGGATCATGTAACGAAACGTCTTTTTTTACCTTCTTTAAAGCCCTCAAGTGCATCAGTATCTCATTTTCTATACATCTGGCAGCATAAGTTGCAAGTTTGGTTCCTTTTCCGACAGAGAAGCTCTCAATACCTTTTATTAGGCCAATCGTTCCAATCGAGATTAAATCCTCCATATCTTCCCCGGTATTTTCGAACTTCTTCACAATATGTGCAACAAGCCGCAAGTTGTGTTCGATGAGTTTATTTCTTGCTTCTTCGCTTCCGTTTTGCATTTCCTCAATATACTTTGCTTCCTCCTCCGAGGATAGTGGTTGTGGAAACGCATGATTTTTTACATAGGAAACAAAGAATAGGGCTTCTTTTATTAACAATGCAAGGACACTCATTATTCCGGACAAACACATACACCTCCTGACTAGGCTGGGCTATAGCCTATATAATCAAACTATGACGCACGTGCTTGATTTGTGTCTGTCCGAAGAAAACAAATACGAGCATGAAATAATAAAAAAATCGTTATCCAGTATTAAGCAGGATAACGATTACCACTTAGTTATTTTTTCTCATAGCATCCTCATATGCATCTGTTCGATTTTTAGTTAGAGGCTTGATGCCACTGTTATGGGCAGCTCGCCCAATCATATGAGCTGATACAGGTGCTGTAATAAAGATGAATAGAATTCCGATTAATAATTTACCACTAACGATGTTCTCTTTCGCGTATAAAAACAGAAATGTTCCAATTAGTACACTTGAGACACCTAAAGTAGATGCTTTAGTAGCAGCATGTAATCTAGTGAAAATATCAGGGAACCTGATTATTCCAATGGAAGCGGATAGCGTAATAAAGGTGCCAATTAACAGTAATAGAATAATAATTATGTTTATGATGAGTTTAATCCAAATCTCGGTCAATAATAACACCCTTTTCTACGTATTTTGCAGTAGCAAGTGTACCTAAGAATCCTAAGATTCCTATCAACAAGACAATATCATTTAGATATGGTGTAGAAAGATAAATAGCTATTAATCCTGTTAATGCCATTAGATTTATTCCAATGGTATCAAGACCGACTGCTCTGTCAGGATTGGTAGGGCCTTTTATTACCCGATAAAATAATAGTATTAGGGAAAGTGCAATTCCAATGGAACAGATCAAGATTGTATACTTTAGAATTTCATTTGTTATGTCTAGTAGATTTTCCATTATCTGGTCACCTCCAGAATTGCTTTCTCAAAGCTATCCTTTATTTCTTGAACGGATTTATCTACTTCATCAATATCCATTGCATGTACATAGAGTGTACGATTGTCATCGGATACTGCGACCGATAGAGTTCCTGGTGTTAAGGTTATAAGATGTGCTAATAACGTAATTTCCCAATTGCTCTTTACTTCTAGCGGTATGGCAAAAATCCCAGGTTCAATTTCAGGCTTTGGTGTGTAGATTAGCCTTAAAATACTAAGATTCGATAAAATTAGTTCTTTCATGAATAAGAGAATAAGCTTGAGAATTTTTACGAACCTTATTCCGTAAAATCTACCTGGTATAAAACGGTTTAGTAGAAGCACTAAGAGAATTCCCCAAATAAAACCAGCGATAAAGCTTGCTAGTGTATATGATTCACTAAGGAACATCCACATAATCGCAATAATTAGGTTTATGATTATTTGAAATGCCATCGTTCACTACTCCTTTAACACAGAATCAATATAAATTTGGGGATCCAATAAGTATTCAGCGATTCCTTCAATAGAAGGGTAAATATATTCTGCACCAATACCAAGCAGTACTGATATCGTTAATAAGAATACCACCGGTAAGACTAATCCCAAGGATGCTTTCTTCGAATAGTTTTTTGAATCGTCTTTCTCACCCCAGAATCCGCGAATGAATATCTTCATCACAGAATAGAGGATCAATAAGCTTGATAATAAACCAATGATTGTAATGGCGATTTCATCTGCTGATAGCGCTCCTCTAAGCAATAGTAGCTTTCCAATAAAGCCACTAAAAGGCGGAATCCCAGCTAGAATAAATGCGGCTATGAATAGTAACCACCCAAGTAGTGGGTAATGATGGATGAGACCCTTCATTTTTCGTAAATCCGATGTACCAGCAACATAAGCGATAACACCAACTAGTAAGAATAGGGCAGATTTGATAATCATGTCATGAATCAAGTAGTAAACAGAGCCACTTAATCCATCGACGTTAAATACGCCAATTCCCATAATGATGAATCCAATTGCAGGGATAATGTTATAGGCAATTATTAATTTAATATTATTGGTTGATAACGCACCAATGACTCCAAATAACATGGATAATCCAGCGATCCAAATAAAGGCCTCGTGGGTAATCTCCATTTTATGAACAAATATTAATGAAAATACACGTAAAATCGAGTATATTCCGACCTTCGTTAAGAGCGCTCCAAATAATGCTGAAACGACTGGATTTGGAACGATATATGGTCTTGGTAACCAATAGTACAGCGGGAATAGGGCTGCTTTGGTACCGAAAACAAAGAATAGTAAGACACCAATCGTTGTTAAGACCCCTTTTTGATCTACTTCTGCAACCCGTTCTGCAATCTGTGCCATGTTAACAGTACCAACAACACCATATAGCAGCGCAACACATGTCACAAACAACATGGATGAGAACAAATTAATAAGGACATATTTAATTGACTCTCTAAGCTGAACTCGTTCGCCTCCTAAAACAATTAGCGCATAGGAAGCCATTAATAATACTTCAAAGAATACAAATAAGTTGAATAAATCACCCGTTAAAAAGGCACCAGATACGCCTGCTATCAAGAGAAAGTAGAAGGTGTAAAAATAATGTCTCTCCTGTTGCATTGTTAAAGAATTCGGTGCATAAAAAGCAGCAGCAGTTGCAATAAAATTAGTTGTTAAAATGAGTAAGATTGATAATTTATCTGCAACCATAATAATACCGTATGGTGCAGCCCAATCTCCAGTTTCCAATATGATAGCACCATCTGTGAAAACCGTATACGTAACATAAGCTGCCACAGCTAAACTAATGAGAGAGAAAAACTTAGTTAAGATACGTGTTAGCCTTACATTACGATTTGTAAAAGCAACAATGATACCAGATAACATTGGGATGATAATCGGTAAGATTGCTAAATTACTCATTCGATTCACCCCTCATTTCTTCCATATTATCTGTTTTATTTTCTTTGGCAGTTCGATAACTTAATACAAGTAAGAGACTTGTAATACCAAAGCTAATAACGATTGATGTTAAAATCAATGCTTGTGGTAGGGGATCCGTATAATTAGTCACCGAATCATCCAATATTGGAGGCTGACCACCTTTTAATTTCCCCATTGTTAAAATGACTAAATGCGCACCATGTGATAACAAAACGGTCCCGATAATAATTCGCAGCAATTGCTTCTGTAATAGATTATAAATTGCTGTTGCAAATAAGATTCCAGATAGGATGAGGATAATGATTTCCACTTATTCTGCCTCCTTATTCTTTCTGACTTTTATGAGGCCATAGATGGCTAATGCTGCAATACCCAACACTGTAATCTCAAACAATGTATCTAGTCCACGCATATCTACTAAGATTACATTGACAATATTATGACCGCCACCTAAATAGTAGGAATTCTCGACAAAGTAATCTGAAATGCTATCAAACCAATCTGAACTATGAGCAGATATACCAACCATTGTGATTAATGTACCGACCCCAACGGCGAGAATGGTATTCAGTGTTGTAGCACGTAAAGGCTCGTTTCGCTTTCGAAGCTCTGGCAGGTGATAATATGCCAGGAGGAATAGAGCCATGGAAACTGTTTCCACTACAAGCTGCGTAAGTGCTAAATCTGGGGCACGGAAAATAACAAATAATATTGATATTCCAAAACCAACAATACCAGTAATGATGATTAGTGCTAATTTGTTATTAACAAATATGGTCGCAACAGCAGCTAACACCATAATAAATACGACAGCTAAATCAACCAATTCAACATCTGCTAGATCATCAACATTAATATCAAATCCACCAGTCATAAACATGATGATAAAAGTAGCAACTATAATCGTGCCTAAGATGATAGACATATATAATTTTAATGAACCAGTCATATAGGAATTCGTAATTTTAGATGCATACGCATCAGTTTTTTCGATGATTTTATCGTATACCTTGTTAAAGCTTAGCTTACCGGGAAGTACATGATATATTTTGCTCCATTTTTTGATAGTTAGGAATAGAATAATACCTATTGCAACTACAATAAGAGACATGATGAGGGCTGGTTCATCAAAACCATGCCAAAATTTAATTTTGTGATACTCTGCTGCAGAATTAACTGCTTGTGCTGCATGAATTAATAATGTTCCATTTACCAATTTTGGAAATAGCCCGATTACAATTACACCAGCTACGAGCACGATTGGAGAAAGTAGCATTCCAATTGGTGCTTCATGCGGCTTCTTAGGTAATAACGTGAGCTTTTTTGGTCCTGTAAATACCCCAAAAAAGAAGTACATGGAATAGACAAAGGTAAAAATACTCCCAAAAACAGCTAAGTATGGTATTGCCGTAGTTAGAAAGCTAGCAAGCCCACCACTAGCTTCATTTAATTCGACAGCTGATTTAAAGAAAGCTTCCTTACTATAGAATCCGTTTAAGAATGGTAATGGAACACCAGCCATGGAAAATGTACCAAATAATGCTAGCGTTGCAGACATTGGCATAAACGTTAATAGACCGCCCAGCTTTCGGATATCCCTTGTTCCTGTCTCATGATCAATAATTCCAGCAACCATAAAGAGACCGCCTTTAAAGGTAGCGTGGTTTAATATATGAAATACTGCTGCAAAAACAGCAGGTCCTGTACCAAATCCAAGCATTGCCATGATCATCCCTAATTGACTAACGGTAGAGAATGCCAGAATACCCTTTAAATCGGTCTGTCTCACAGCCATATAGGACGCCCAAATAAGGGTTAGAAGTCCAACTATACTTACGACTATGAAGAACCATTCATACGCTGCAAATATTGGAGAAAAGCGTGCCACTAGATAGATACCAGCTTTTACCATTGTTGCAGAGTGTAAGTAGGCACTAACCGGTGTTGGTGCTTCCATAGCATCCGGAAGCCATATGTGGAAAGGAAATTGTGCAGATTTTGTAAATGCACCTAATAGGATTAATACCATAATCAGTGGTAAATATTGGCTGTTTAATATCATATCAACATGCTCAATCATTGCTCGGATACTAGTGGTATCTGTGATAACGGTTAGTAATAGTAGACCACCTAGCATGCTGAGGCCACCAAATACAGTAATCAGCATAGATTTTTGTGCACCATATCTGGAACGTTCACGGTGATGCCAAAAACCAATTAATAGGAAAGAAGATATGGAGGTTAATTCCCAAAACGTATACAAAACGAATACATTATCAGACAATACTACCCCAAGCATGGCTGACATGAACATTAGTAAGTATACATAAAAATGACCTAAATTCTCTGATACATGTAAATAATAGATGGAATAAAACACGACTAGTGTTCCAATTCCACTAATCAGTAATACAAATAATAAGCTAAGGCCATCAAGATAAAAATCAAAATTAATTCCAAGTGAAGGAATCCAATGATAAACATGGCGAACGGCCTTGAAGTCACTACCGATAAAGCTTAAAAAATATAGAAATATGCCTAATGGAATAAATACCACGAAAATACCTGTATGTACTTTTGCCTTGAGTTTGCTTAATAATGGAACAAACAAAGCAAGTACAAGGGGGATTAATACAGCGAAAATCATTTGCTAATAGACCTCCTAAATAATAGCTATAAGTTTGGGGCGTTGAAAGTTTTCATTATGAGTTCCTTGTTCATGCTGATTCTAAAGTATGTATCGAAAAAATCTAAAGGAAAGTAATCCCTTACCTAGGCTTATTATCGCTGTAAGCTAAAAGGTGGGGTAATTCCAGCATTGCTAATTAGAAGATTTCATAACGCAACGACCTATGAGAATTGGGGTATCAATCAATTCCTTGCATATAAAGCATATGCTTCCTACTTTTAAAATACTGTATACATTTATTTTATATAAAAATAAGGATCTTATAAAGTAATATACAGTTATGCATTTAAAAGAAAGCTTACCATACTTTTTTGATGGAAAAAATAAAAACTCTCATCATTCACAATAATGACAAGAGTTGATTTGCTTTCTTCCTATTTATAAAGGATAATTAAATTTTTAAGTTGTGTCGATTTCTGTTAACTAGTATATTTGATTTTGTGACTTAAACCTCGGCGATATATTTCATCTTTAATAAGTGAAACAAAATCAGGGCTCAATTTTAATTCATTTGCTTTGTAAAAAGATTCAATTAATAATTCATCTGACAAATGTTCCATAATCATAGCCCTCCTAAATTTATGTACTATATTCCATCTACCATTAATACTAGCTTTAAGACATTAATAACGTAACACGAAACAAAAATCTGAACAAGGCGTCAGTTATCTACAGCCCTATGTAGATAACTTGTGTATAAACAGCTGAAATGCTAAGGAAACCCAGTAACTACAATGTTGATAATGTGAATATAGTTATCCACAATGCAAGAATTAAGAGAATTTGTCGAACGATTATTGCATATTTTACGTGTTAATTACATATTTCTACCTTCTCCAGCATATATATGGTATTTTTTTATATGTGGATTATGCTGTACTATAATTAATTACCGAAAATACTATAGATTAAACATGATATAGGTTAGGATAGAGACAATAGAAAAAAGTAGATGAAGAGGTGTCATAGTTTGTTAACTAGATTTTTACCAAATGAACATGTGAAAAACGTTTTTGAAATTAAGCCAGAGCTACTAAAGAACAAAGGAATTAAAGGTATTATTACCGATTTGGATAATACGTTAGTTGCATGGGATGTGAAGAATGCAACGCCTGAAGTTATAGAGTGGTTTAAACAAATGCGTGATAATGGCATTAAAGTAACCATCATATCCAATAATAAAGAAGAACGAGTGAAAATGTTTTCCGAGCCATTAGGTTCCCCATTTGTCTTCAGTGCTAGAAAACCATTAACACGTGCATTTAAGACAGCAGCAAAACAAATGGGATTAAAAAAAGAGGAAATAGTTGTAATTGGTGATCAATTATTGACGGATGTTCTTGGCGGAAATCGAGCTGGTTTTCATACAATACTAGTAGTCCCGATTGTTCAAACCGATGAAAAAATAACACAGTTTAATCGTAGAATTGAACGTAAAATTATGAATTACTTTCGAAAAAAAGGCATGATTAGTTGGGAGGAATAATGATGGAATCCATCTATTGTGTAGGTTGTGGTGTAGAAATTCAAACCGAAGATCCAAAAGGACTAGGTTATACGCCAAAATCTTCATTAGAAAAAGACAATATACTATGTAAAAGATGCTTTCGTCTAAAGCATTATAATGAAATACAAGATGTATCCATTCATGATGATGATTTTTTAAAGATGGTTAGTTCCATACGGGATAAGAATGGATTAGTTGTACATATTATCGATATTTTTGATGTGAATGGTACGATGATAAAGAGTCTACCGAGAATTGTTGGTAATAACCCCATCCTATTAGTAGGGAATAAAATGGACTTGTTGCCAAAATCGACCAACCGACGTAAACTTATACAGTGGTTACGCTCATCAGCAAAAGAACTTGGACTGAAGGTAAAAGACGTATTTCTCATTTCTTCTGTAAAAGGGTATGGGATAGAAGAATTAACTGAGCAAATCGAATATTACCGAGAGAATCGGGATGTTTATATTGTAGGTACTACAAATGTTGGAAAGTCAACATTTATTAATCGACTAATTAAGCAATCAGTTGGAGAAAGTGATGTGATTACGACATCTTACTTTCCTGGAACAACACTAGGGTTTATTGAAATTCCATTAGATGACCAATCTGCTCTTATTGATACACCAGGTATTGTCAATCACGAACAAATTGCTCATTATATTTCAGATCACGCTCTAAAGATTATCACCCCGAATAAGGAAATTAAGCCGAGGGTATATCAGTTGAATGCAGAACAGACTTTGTTTATCGGTGGATTGGCTCGATTGGATTTTATCAAAGGAGAGCGTCAATCATTTGTCTGTTATTTCTCGAATCAGTTACCGATTCACCGAACAAAATTAGAAAACGCAGATGAATTATACAAAAACCATGTTGGAGAAATGCTTTCACCTCCTGATGAAGAATCTTTAAAGACATTACCGGAATTTACGAACAGCGCATTTCGTCTACATGGTGAAAAAACAGATATTGTATTCCCTGGTTTAGGCTGGATTACAGTTACAGGAGCAAATACGACGATAGTAGCCCATAGTCCAAAAGAGGTAGCTGTTACCATTCGAAAATCTCTGATATAGGAGGAATAAAATGGATTATCCATTAGCGCTGATTGGCTATCCAATCCAACATTCCTTATCACCTTGGATACATCGTACGTTTCTTGAAGAAACTGATTTAAAGGGAAATTACACGATAGAAGAAATATTTCCAGCTAGATTTGAATCTGAAATACAGTACTTGCTTGACAAAGGTTATGTAGGCTTCAATGTGACTTTACCATTTAAACAAAAAATCATCCCATTATTAGATGAATTAGATGATAACGCAAAACAAATAGGTGCTGTCAATACAGTGGTAAAAAGAAATAATCGCTTGATAGGTTATAATACAGATGGTATTGGATATATACGTACTCTAGAGCAATATTATCCAGAGTTTATGAAGAATAAGGAAAAACATATTCTCATTATTGGTGCAGGTGGTGCAGCTAGAGGTATATATTTTGCATTAAACCAATTTGGATTCCAATCAATTGATATTACAAATAGAACAACAGAAAATGCCCTTGAGATAGTTAAGGGAAAAGCTGCTAAGACCTATTCAGAAGTAATATCATTATCAAAAGCACAAGAGAACCTGAAAAAGTATGATTTAATTATACAAACCACAAGTGTAGGGATGAAACCGAATACGGAACAATCACCACTGCAGCTTCATAATCTAAAGGATTCTGTTATTGTGAGTGATATTCTTTATCAGCCAATATGGACAAACTTTATAAAGGATGCTGTAGCACAAGGTGCTAGGATTCACCTCGGGCATACGATGCTGTTAAATCAAGCACAATATGCCTTTGAAATATGGACTGGCAAGCAGCCATCCATAAAGGGTATGGATCAAAAACTTAAACAAATATTAGAAGGGTGATATCATGCTAACAGGAAAACAAAAACGATTTCTTCGTTCCCAAGCACATCATTTAAAACCTATTTTTCAGGTTGGGAAAATTGGGGTCAACGAAAATATGATTACACAAGTAAATGAAGCCTTAGAAAAAAGAGAACTAATTAAAGTGAGTATTTTGCAAAATTGTTTAGATGACAAAGAAACGGTAGCAGAAGAATTACAGGCTGGAACAAGCGCAGAGATTGTACAAATAATTGGAAATAATATCGTACTTTATAAAGAGTCAGAAGAGAATAAACAAATTCAACTACCCTAATAATTGCTTGAAAAGGAGCAGATCCATGAAGCGTATCGGAATATTAGGTGGTACGTTCGATCCACCACATATAGGACACCTAATAATTGCTGAAACAGTACGGACTGAACTTCAGTTGGAAGAAATTTGGTTCATTCCAACTTTCGAACCTCCTCATAAGTTAGAAGCAACGATGGATGCCGAAAGTAGAATCGATATGCTAAAACTGGCATTAGCGGACAATAATTCTTTTATTCTGAATACAATAGAAGTAGAACGATCAGGTAAATCATACACGATTGATACCATGAAACAATTAAAAGATACTTTTCCTGACAATGAATATTATTTTATTATTGGTGCGGATATGGTTGAATATTTGCCTAAATGGTACCGAATTGATGAATTACTTCAGTTGGTTCGCTTTGTAGGCGTAAAACGAGTAGGATACTCCATGGAGAGTCCGTTTCCAATAACGGAAGTTGATATTCCATTCGTCGATGTGTCCTCAAGCAATATTAGGGAGCGGATTTCAGAGAATAAGTCCATTAAATATCTTGTTCCCAATTCGGTACATACGTATATTAAGGAGCATGGTTTTTATGAAAAAGGCTGAGGCAATTTCTATCGTCGAACCACATTTAACAAAAGAAAGGTTCGACCATACATTACGTGTTGCTGATACAGCTACTAAGTTAGCCCAAAAGTACGGCGCATCCACAGAAAAAGCTGAGTTGGCTTCTATTTTCCATGATTATTGTAAATATAGACCATTGGAAGAAATGGAAAGAATTATTCGATTAAGTTACTTACCAAAGGATCTACTTCAGTATCATCATGAGCTATGGCATGGACCGGTTGCTTCACTTCTTATTGAGCAGGAACACGGCATACAAGATGAAGAAATTCAATCTGCAATCTATTATCATACTACTGGTAGAGCAAATATGGGGAAATTAGAGCTTATTGTGTTTGTAGCAGATTATATTGAACCCGGAAGAAGCTTCCCTGGACTTGATGAGGTTCGAGAGGTGGCTAATCAAAATATAGAGATAGCTGCCTGGATGGTTTCACGAAATACAATTGAATATCTTATGAAGCGGCAAAATCGAATTTATCCTGATACTTTTCACGCTTACAATTATTTAACGAAATGTTTAGATGGAGGTAATAATTTTGACCAAAAACTCATTAGAAATACTTAATCTAGCAGCAGAAGCATGTGATGATAAGAGGGCAGAGGATATTATGGCACTGGATATGGAACAAGTATCACTTGTTGCGGACTATTTTCTGATCTGTCATGGAACAAATGAACGTCAAGTTCAGTCCATTGCTAGAGCGGTTAAAGACAAAATGGAAGAAAATGACATCGCTGTAAAACGTCTCGAAGGATTGGAGCAAGCGAGATGGGTACTGGTTGATTTAGGTGATATTGTTTGTCATGTTTTCCATATTGATGAAAGACAATATTATAATTTAGAACGTTTATGGGGAGATGCATCTCAAGTACCGCTTGAGGTAGGTCAATAATTTATGGCATATCAATTAATGGCAGGGCTTTATGATAAGCTTATGGAAGATGCACCATATGATAAATGGGTGGAATTTACGGAAAAGGTGCTAGCGCGGTACAATCAGAAGGATGTAAAGCTAGTTGATCTGGGATGTGGCACCGGTGAAGTTTCGATTCGATTGGCGGAAAAAGGGTTTCATGTTTCAGGCGTGGATTTTGCCCAAGACATGCTTACTATAGCGGAACAAAAAGCTGCGAAGCGTAATTTACAAATCCAATGGATACATCAGGATTTAATTGAACTTAAAGGACTTTCTGGGTTGGATGTTGCTCTTAGTTATTGTGATGTTATTAATTACATCACAACAAAGGAAGACGTCTTACAGGTATTCTCAAATGTTTTTCATTCTTTAAAAGAAGAGGGTATTTTCATTTTTGATGTGCATTCTCTTTCTCATGTCCATCATCATCTAGCGAACCAAACCTTTGCTGATGTTACAGAAGATAGCTCCTATATTTGGTTTTGCTATGAAGGTGAATCTGAAGGAGAAATGTATCATGACTTAACATTTTATAGTCAGCAAGGAGATACGTATATTCGATTTGATGAGACTCACCACCAACAAACCTATCCAGTCGATACGTATATCGATTTATTAAAAATTGCAGGCTTTGAAATTTTAACTGTTTGTGGAGATTTCTTCTTAGAAAAGCATTTTTCAGAGGATGAAGCAGAAAGAATTTTCTTTATAGCACAAAAAAGGACGAGATAATATATTTTCTCGTCCTTTTTTAATTTTGCATCGAAATAATTGTTTAAGTATGATGGAATTGCAATTAATGTGATGGTCTTTATATATTTAAGTTTTGGAAGTGATACTGTTGGTTAAATTTCTGCATAAGAATTTCTTTATAGTTCTATTAATAGTTGGTTTGGGTCTGGTTATTCTATTGGTTTCTGTGATACAAGAACCACCCGAGGAGGGTATTTTAACCGTGGCATCGGACGTAAATGCTACCAATGAAGTAGACAGTACAGAACAAGAAAATACGATTATTATAGTGGACGTTAAAGGGGAGGTTAACGTTCCAGGTGTGTATGAGATGAGTGTTAATGCTCGCGTGAATGATGTGATTAAAGAAGCGGGTGGGTTTACTGATAAAGCAGATCAAACAATGGTTAATTTAGCACAAAAGGTCTTTGATGAAATGACTATACTAGTACCATTGAAGGGAGAACAAACAGGTGCGTCACCCGAAAATCAACAAAATAAAATAAGGATAAATTATGCAACAGAGGAAGAAATGCAACAAATAACAGGAATTGGGCCTTCCAAGGCTAAAGCGATTATTGCACATCGTGAGGAGCACGGGTACTTTAAAAAACTAGAAGATTTACTAGACGTTACTGGAATTGGTGAGAAAACACTAGAAATTATACAAGATGAGGTGCAAATTCCTTAGATGTTTGACGATAGATAAGCTAGGAAGGTAAACTATTATAAGAAATAGGAGAGGAGTTAATATTTTGGATAGAATCTCTTGGAACCAGTATTTTATGGCTCAAAGTCAGTTATTAGCATTAAGAAGTACATGCACAAGACTAATGGTTGGCGCCACAATTGTCCGTGATAAGCGAATTATTGCTGGTGGATATAATGGAAGTGTTTCTGGAAGTGTTCATTGTGTTGATGAGGGCTGTTATGTAATTGATGGACATTGTGTCCGCACTGTACATGCAGAGGCTAATGCTTTATTACAATGCGCAAAATTTGGGGTTCCCACTGAAAATGCAGACATCTATGTGACTCACTTTCCTTGTTTACAATGCTGCAAACAGCTTATCCAAAGCGGTATTAAAACTGTTTTCTATGCAGAAGATTATAAGAATCATTCATATGCTATTCAGCTATTTGAAGAAGCAGGGGTGAAAACCGAACAAGTGAAGTTAGACTACTTAGCGCTAGATATGAACTTTAAGGAAAAGTCTACATTCGTGCAGGAATTGCTTGAAATTGTCGAGTCTAAAAATGTTGGTGAGGATGAATTAATAGATATTAAAGAGAAAGCTCATGAGCTATTTAACGTATAATAGCCAAAAAGTGACTTTGGCATGAAAGGGTTTTGGTATATCCCTGCGTTGGCAAGCTTATGTAGTGTTCTTGTGAAGATTTTTGACACGATATTCATTTATATTGCATTACTCTTATGGTTCGTCTATTTATATAAGACAAAACGGTTAGGGAAATTAATGATTGTATTTTCCCTAGCTTGCTTTTTGTTCTTCATATTCTATATCCCCGAAATCAATCATTCATACCCTACACAGGATCCGCAGAAGACGACAATAAAAGGCACTATTGTATCCCCAGTTGTATCCTCCGAAAAACTTCTTCAGATGACAATCCGTGATGAAACGACACAAAACCTTATTCAAGTAACTTACTTTAATCCCAAAACAGAAGATAGGCTTGCTGATATAAAGCATGGGGCAATTTGTGTTATAGATGGTGAATTAGGCTCTCCCGAGAGAAGTCGAAATCCAGGGCAATTTAATTACCAATTTTATCTAGCATCAAAAGGTATTCAACTTGAATTAGAAATTAGTAACCCCGAAAGCATAAGTTGTAGTGGGGAGTCTTTTATTAGTCACTTATACAGTTTTCGAAACAGGATGTTAGATTATGTATCAGAACATTATCCTGAACGATCGAGTGCGTGGATTAACGCTTTGGTATTAGGGGATGATGGTGATATACCAAAGGAAATAGAAGCCTTATTTCAGCGTTGGGGATTATCCCATTTATTAGCGATTTCCGGCCTCCATATTGGTTTGGTTGTTGGTTTATTTTATTTTATCACGATAAAATGGAATATTCTCACGAGAGAAAAAGCGCAGTGGGTGATGGTCTTTTTCCTACCCGTTTACGCCATCCTGGCTGGAGGAGAGCCTTCTGTTTGGAGAGCGAGTTTAATGGTATTTCTCGTCATTATCTTACAGAAAATAAAACAACGTTATTCTGTAACGGATATAATTAGCATCATTTTTTTAATGCTATTACTAACAAATTCCTATATTATTTATCAAATTGGATTCCAATTCTCATTTTTAGTGACGTTCGGAATTATTTTATCAAGAAAATGGCTTAGCAAAAATAATTCACGATTCTTTCAACTTTTTAAGTTAAGTTTTATTTCCCAGTTAATCATCATCCCACTACAACTTCAATATTTCTACAATGTTAATCCATTATCCATCGTGTTAAATATTTTTGTCGTTCCTTATTTCTCGTTCTTCGTAATACCTCTAATGTTTTTATTACTGATTCTCTCGCCAATACCATTCGTCTCAACAATTATAGAATCGATATTTCATGTGTTTTATCATTGGGGCTTTCTGATGCCAATGCAATATATGGATCAAATAGCTTATAATCCATTTGTGACTGGTTATTTTCCCGAAATAATGAAGGTAATTTATTATTGCTTCCTGTTTATTTTCATGAATAAACTCGTACAAGACCAATTGCGACATGCTTTTTACGTTGGTATCCTTCTTACCGCAATACTAATATGGGTGGTGGCAAAACCATATTTTTCACCTTATGGGATGGTGACGATGCTTGATATTGGGCAAGGAGATGCATTTGTTATTGAATTGCCATTTAGGAAAGGCGTAATCTTAGTTGATGCGGGGGCAGGCCTATCATACGAAAGTATGACTCCGAACGATAATGTTTTCTCCGATATTATTGAACCATTCTTAACTTATCGAGGTATAACGGATATTGATGCTATCTTTGTCAGCCATGAAGATATAGATCATTCTGGAAGTGTCAGATTTATTGTTGAAAAATATAATGTCAGTAATGTCATTGTTAGTCCATTTTATCCATTGGAATTAGAAACCATCGAGGCTATCGAAAAGCAGGGTACGCGAATTGTTCGTGTACAGCAAGGAGACAAGCTTACGATTAAAGAAAATACGTTTACCATTCGTTCTCCTGGGGTAGATAGCAAGAGTAGCAATGAGAACTCACTTGTATTTGATGTTAGGCTAGGTAATCAAAATTGGTTATTTACTGGAGACATCGGGACGGAAACGGAACTGGATTTACGAAGGAATTATCCGAATTTAGAAGTAGATACACTCAAAATCGCACATCACGGCAGTGACTCCTCTACAGACAAACATTTCTTAAATCAAATCAATCCAAAAGTTGCCTTAATTTCTGTTGGTCAAGAAAATCGTTATGGACACCCATCAAACGATGTCATTCAATTACTCAAGCAGAAAGGGGTAAATATATTGCGAACAGACTTGCACGGTGCGGTCTTGTATCAATTTACTGGAAATGAAGGAACGTTTTATAAATTTATTCCATAGGATAACAGTAGAATCAGACCAAAATAAAAGAGACAGGTATTTTAGAACCAGTCTCTTTTGTTTCGCTCGTTTCTATGTATCAAGAACCAATAACACTAATCGTAACACCAATAGCAAATATTAAAAGAAAGAAAATTGCCGAAAATGCAAAGCCTTTGATTGAATCAACTACATCATTATTTTTGGATTGTGGATTCTGTTCAAATTCATTCATAGCTAACCCTCCTATTTCACCTATAGTATAAATTATTTACATAAAAAAATCCACAAATGACGTGAAAAAGTCAAATTTAAATATGCATCTCCAAAATTAGAAAGAGTTAACAACTATACTTTTTGCGAGAAGGGTCATGCTATAAATGAAGTCAAAAACATCGTTTAGCATAATGTTCCTAGGTCCTTATGTTAAACGTTTATATAGATAGGGGAGGGGGATTTTGACTCAAATTTCCCTCTCAAGGTTTTTCTTGCTATTCCACTACGTTCGGATTAACATTAACTATGTACTTAACCTAATGGAGTGAATAGCATGAACTATAAAGAAGCAGTTCAGCAATTAAATAAGCAGAAAATACCAGAAGTCATTTTATTATATGGAACTGAAATTTATTTTATCCAAAAAATAAAAGATATCCTTGCGAAACGTATTTTAACAGATGAGGATAATTTATCTACATATGACCTAACCGAAACGTCTATTCAAGAAGTAATCGCAGATGTAGAAACATACCCATTCTTTGGAGAACGAAAATTAATTATCGCAACCAATGCTTCATTCTTGAAGGCAAAACCTGACAAATTAACATTTGAGCATCATCTAGAAAGCTTAGAACGTTATATCGAAATGCCAGTAGATTATTCTACCTTGGTTGTTGTTGCACCTTTTGAGAAAATAGATGAGCGGAAAAAGATAAGCAAACAATTTAAGAAGAACGCTCTAGTCGTAGAATGTAATCCAGTGAAGGAATATGAACTGACGAATTGGATGAAAGAGCTAGCGAAGCAATTACAGGTTACTATTGCAGAGGATGCTTTTGAAATTTTTGAAAATGAACTTTCTACTGATTTGAATATCATTGAAAATGAGCTAGAGAAAATAGCGCTCTTTACAGGCGAAGGTGGAACTATCACGAGAGACATTGCGGAAGAAATGGTATCTCATACTACTAATAGCTCCGGAATTCGACTAGTGGATACCGTAATAGAAGGGAACTTACCCAAAGCAATCGGTATTTACAAGGATTTGGAGAAAATGAAGGAAGAACCGATAGCATTAATCGGATTGCTAGCCTTTCAATTTCGAATGATCCTAAGGGTTAAGTTGTTGAAACAGAAGGGATATAGTACTGGTCAAATGCAAAAACAGCTTGGTGTTCATCCATATGCAATCAAAATTGCTTTAAACCGGGAAGCGAAATTTACTGAGCAACGGCTTGAATCCATCATCCATCATCTTGCAGAAACTGATGCTGTTATGAAGCAAGGGCGAATGGAAAAACAATTAGCATTTGAATTACTGTTGTATAACTTAATTAAAGAATAAAAAAACGATCCTTTTATGGGGATCGTTTTTTACATTATGCACCTAGTCCGTTAACTTTTTTAGTTAGACGAGCTTTTTGACGGTTACCAGTGTTTTTATGAATAATTCCTTTTTGCACTGCTTTGTCAATCTTTTTAATAGTTGCAGTTAGTGCAGTTTTTGCATTCTCAACATCATTTGCTTCAACAAATTTTTCAACAGATTTTATTTGTGAACGCATTTCAGATTTGTCTGCTTGATTTTGAGCACGTTTTTTATTGTTTACATCAACACGTTTAATTGCGGATTTAATGTTAGCCATTATTTCACCTCCTAATAAAACACAAACGTTCAATACATTGAACAAGAGACATTTTACCAAAGAAACAGCATGTTTTCAATAACAATATATTTATCCTTCCCTAAATCGTATGTTTTCAGCGAATTAGTGAACGCTAATTGTAAAGCATTGTGTCATCATGCAATTGTACATTTTATGGAAGGATGCGATTTTTTATGGACAAGAATGAAGGTAATTTTCAAGTTCGTACTGATTTGGCAATTGAAGCAAAGGATATGTATGTAGAGAAAGAAACCCCTCCTGAAGATCAAATTAATGGTGTGCAAATTAAAGAGCGAGAAGAAAATGGAATTAAAATTTCGTATGTAGAAATTAATGCAGATGGAGCCGATTTACTTGGCAAAAAACCCGGATCCTACGTAACCATTTATGCAGATGGTGTTAAGAAACAAGATACAAAACGTCAGGAAGAAGCAGCTAAAATTCTAGCTAGAGAACTAGAGAATTTGTTAGCGAAAAACAATATTGCAAAGAATGGCACAGGATTAATTGTAGGTCTTGGAAATTGGAATGTTACTCCGGATGCGCTTGGTCCGATGACTGTAGAGAAAGTGCTCGTTACCAGCCATTTGTTTAATCTGGAGCATGAATCTGTTTCGGATGGCTATCGTCCAGTTGGGGCAGTTACACCAGGTGTTATGGGGGTAACAGGTATTGAAACAAGCAATATTATTTTTGGTATTGTAGAGAAATTCAAGCCGGATTTTGTTATTGCAATTGATGCGTTAGCCTCAAGGTCGATCGAACGTGTTAATGAAACAATTCAATTATCAGATTCTGGTATTCATCCTGGTTCAGGTGTTGGGAATAAACGTAAGGAGCTTAGTAAGGAAACACTTGGTGTACCAGTACTGGCAATTGGAGTTCCTACTGTTGTTGATGCCGTGACCATTACGAGTGACACAATTGACTTTATATTAAAGCATTTTGGAAGAGAATTTAACGAAAAGGATCGTCCTTCGAAATCGCTGGCTCCAGCTAGCATGTCTTTTGGTGCTAAGAAGTTTACAGAAGAAGATTTACCTGATGAGCAAAAGAGACAGACATTTATGGGAATTGTTGGGAATCTATCAGACGAAGAAAAGCGAAAGCTCATATCCGAGGTACTAACACCAATCGGACATAACTTAATGGTTACACCAAAAGAGGTTGATGGATTCATGATCGATATGTCCCATTTGTTAGCAAATGGCATTAATGCAGCACTTCATGAAGCAGTAGATGTTGATAACTTTGCCTCTTATTCAAGATAGAGATATTCCCTATGGATATCTCTATTATTTTTTGTTAAATATGAGAGTATTGGTTCTACCTTTTGTAGTTTCGTCATAGATTTTATCAATAGACAAACTGCTAAAGGAGTGAACAAGATGCTTCGTCCCAAAGGAGCAAGCTCACAGCCAAGAATATTATTGCTTTTCAAAAAAAGCTTTCTATATGTTTTAAGTGTTGCAATATTATTTGTAATAATAGGATTATTTACTAGTATTTCACCGGCCTTTCGCTTTTCTTCCAATACGATAACAAATTGGACAAGTGAAATAGAGAGTTCTACTTTTTTGTACTTGTTAGGAATGGAGAATCGAGTCTTTCTTGAAGGGCTTCCTCCGGATTCTGAGGTGCCAAAGTTATCCGCGACATTGTTTCAAATTGCAACTAGTATCAAACCAGATGATCCACGGAGCTTACTCGGCAATGAATTGCCAGGATTTTCGATCTATGATAGTGAAATATTTATTGCGGGGGAAGGTACTAATTATACGAATCTTCCTGTTGAATCTACCCCACCACTTGAAGAGGTTCTGAAAGATCGAGAAGCGGTAGTAGATGAGGATATAGATCCAGTGCAGAGTGATGAACAGAAAGGTGATGGCCCAACAACCGGAGGTAAAGATGTCGTGTTTATCTATAACACGCATAATTATGAATCATTTTTACCGCACTTGCCTGGCGTTACTAATCCTGATTTAGCGCAGCATAGTGAAGTAAATGTTACAAATATTAGTGATCGATTAGCAGAGTCTTTAAGAGCCAATGGAATTGGAACAACTGTTGGCAAGACGGATACAATGAAAATCTTGGATGAGAAAAACATGGAATATTGGCAGTCTTATGAAGCCATTAGGGAGAATGTCCAAGAGGCATTTTCTACGAATAAAGACATTCAATACGTATTTGATATCCATCGTGACAGTTTAGGTAGAGAGGAAACAACGAAAGAAATAAAAGGGCAGGCATATGCAAAGATTGCATTTGTAATTGGTGGTGAATATGAAGGCTATGAGAAGAATTTAGAACTAGCTACTAAGTTACATTATATTATGGAAGAGAAGTATCCAGGGTTAAGTAGAGGTGTATTACCACCTAAAAAAGGTCCTGGCACAAATGGTGTATTTAATCAAGACTTACATGACAATGCTGTACTTATCGAAATCGGAGGGGTAGGTAATAATATGGAAGAGTTATACCGATCTGCAGATGCTCTTGCTGACGTGATAAGTGAGTTTTACTGGGATGCTGAAAAAGTAAATTCGAATTAGTGGAGGTTTTGAGTATGTTTAAATTTGTTTCTGTCATCTTATTATTAGTAATATGCTTTTTAGTTGGAGCAATTGTAGGAATCGATTTTAATGATCAGGCAATACTTCCAACCAATACAATGGAGGGTACAGAAGCAACTGAGCCATCCTCAGACTACACGCACACAGCAAATGAGCAGTCTGATGAAACAGAGGTTGTCACACAAGAGTCTGTTGCTAAGGAGCTCTCAAAGGATAACGGAGAACACATAAGCAAACAATCTGCATCGTTTTTAGAGGGAGTCGTGACAGGATTTTACGATATGATCGTCCAGATTATGTACCAATTTTCACAGCTATTCTTTTAAGGAATAAAGATCATGGGTCACTATCACGAATATGATAGTGGCTTTTTCGCTCTATAAAAGCAAATGTTTCTTGAAAGTACTGGTTGCAATTGCTATAATCATCCTAGCAATCATCGTAATTATTAACTTGAAAATTAATAGAAAGTAATAAGTACGGAAAATTTGTACTTTTACCAAGTGGTAGAAGACAATGGGAGTGAGCATCACGTATGGCGAGAAAACAAGCTAATGTACGAAATTTTTCAATTATAGCCCATATTGACCATGGTAAGTCAACATTGGCGGATCGTATTCTAGAAAATACGAAAACCATTACAAAGCGTGAAATGAAGGATCAAGTCCTTGATGCAATGGATTTGGAGCGTGAACGTGGAATTACCATTAAATTAAATGCGGTTCAATTGCAATATACCAGTAAAAGTGGAGAAGAATATATTTTTCATCTAATCGATACTCCAGGTCACGTAGATTTTACATATGAAGTATCTAGAAGTTTAGCTGCTTGTGAAGGGGCAATCTTAGTTGTTGATGCTGCTCAAGGGATTGAGGCGCAAACATTGGCTAATGTATACTTAGCATTGGATAATGAACTAGAAATCATCCCGGTCATCAACAAAATTGATTTACCTAGTGCAGATCCAGATCGAGTTAAAAAAGAATTAGAAGACGTTATTGGTATTGATCCTGATGATGTAATATTAGCTTCAGCGAAAGCTAATATTGGGATTGAAGATATTCTAGAAAGAATTACTGAAGCTATACCAGCACCTGTAGGCAATCCTGACGAACCACTGAAAGCACTAATATTTGATTCGCTTTATGATTCTTACCGTGGTGTAGTGGCTTATGTTTGTGTGAAAGAAGGCTCTGTCAAGGTTGGCGATCGCATAAAAATGATGGCTACTGGTAAGGAGTTTGAGGTTAATGAGGTTGGTGTATTTACACCAAAACCACTTTCAAAACAAGAGCTGACTGTAGGTGATGTCGGGTATTTAACAGCATCTATTAAGAATGTAAGTGATACCCGTGTCGGAGATACAATTACGACTGCTACGAAACCAGCATCTGAGCCTTTACCAGGATATCGCCGATTGAACCCGATGGTCTATTGTGGACTTTATCCAGTTGATTCCAATAAATATAATGACTTGCGAGAAGCACTTGAGCGTTTAGAGTTAAACGATTCTGCACTTCAATATGAAGCTGAAACATCTCAAGCACTAGGCTTTGGATTTCGCTGTGGCTTCTTAGGCCTGCTTCATATGGAAATTATTCAAGAAAGAATTGAACGAGAGTTTAATATTGATTTAATTACAACAGCACCAAGTGTTATTTATGAAGTTGAAAAAACAGATGGCGAAATAATCACGATTGATAATCCATCTGTAATGCCAGATCCACAACAGATTCAAGAGATTCGTGAACCATATGTAAAGGCAACGATTATGGTGCCTAATGAGTTTGTCGGAGCTGTAATGGAAATTTCTCAGAAAAAACGTGGACAGTTTATCGATATGGAATACTTAGATGATATTCGGGTAAATGTAGTTTATCACATTCCATTATCAGAAATTGTTTATGACTTTTTTGACCAGCTTAAGTCAAACACAAAGGGCTATGCATCCTTTGACTATGAGTTGATTGGATATAGAGCTTCTAAACTGGTTAAAATGGATATTTTACTAAATGCGGAGACAATTGATGCATTATCCTTTATTGTCCATCGAGATTTTGCATATGAACGTGGAAAACAGATTGTCGAAAAACTAAAGGAATTAATTCCAAGACAACAATTTGAGGTTCCGGTCCAAGCAGCAATTGGTAATAAAATTGTAGCACGTTCTACCATTAAAGCTATGCGTAAAAATGTACTCGCAAAATGCTATGGAGGAGACATCTCTCGTAAGAGGAAACTACTTGAGAAGCAAAAAGAAGGTAAAAAACGCATGAAGATGGTAGGTTCTGTTGAAGTGCCTCAGGAAGCCTTCATGGCTGTCTTAAAAATGAATGATGAATAGTTTAAAGGAACGGGAGAACTTTATACGAAAAGTTTTTCCTTTTCTTTTTTGTACATGACTAAAGTTGTAAGGAGAATAGAGATGAGCATTCAATCCGTTTACATTCACATACCGTTCTGTCAGCAAATCTGTCATTATTGTGATTTTACCAAATTTTTTTATGATGAAGATTCTGCAACGAAGTATATTGAAGCATTATCAAATGAAATTAATGTTCAAGTTCAAGGCAGTAATAACAAGGTCAAAACAATTTTTATTGGTGGTGGGACTCCTACTGCATTAAACCATCATCAATTAAGATCACTATTAGAACTAATAAACAAGAAATTTGATGTATCAAGCTGTGAGGAATTTTCAATAGAAGCAAATCCGGGGGATTTTGATCAGGAAAAGGCAAAACTACTGAAGGATTACGGTATTAACCGGGTATCATTAGGAGTACAAGTATTCGATGATAAGATGCTTAAAGAATTAGGACGTGTACATCGAATTCAAGATGTATATAAAACAATTGATTTACTGAAGCAGCAAGGGTTATCCAATATCAGTATTGATTTAATTTATTCCTTGCCAAACCAAACAGTTGCGCATTTTGAGCAAACTGTTTTAGAGGCACTGTCGTTTCAATTGCCGCATTATTCATCCTACTCCCTTCAAATTGAACCGAAGACTATGTTCTATAATCGATTTAAGAAAGGACAGTTACATCGTCCTGCACAAGAAGAAGAGGTAAGAATGTTTGAGATGCTGAAATCAAAAATGTGGGAAAACGGATACGTTCAATATGAGATTAGTAACTTTGCTAAACCAGGATATGAAAGTAAGCATAATCTAACTTATTGGAATAATGAGTATTACTATGGATTTGGAGCAGGAGCGAGTGGTTACCTTCCTGGAAAAAGAACACTAAACATCCGCCCTCTACCAGCGTATATTAAGCAGGCAATGGAGGATGGTAACCCAGTCTTAAAAGTAGAGAAGATTGGATTAAAAGAAAGAATTGAGGAAGAACTATTTTTAGGATTGCGTAAACTAAGTGGTGTCAATAAGTCACAATTTAAATCGAAATTTGGATTTGCTCATGATAGATTATACAAAGATCAAATTGGACATCTTGTGCAGAAGGGATGGCTAATTGATGATAAAGAAACAATCCGACTGACAGAACAAGGTGTTCTTTTTGGGAACGATGTTTTTGAATATTTTCTATTAGAAGATCAGGATTTAAAGCAAGTCAATTGACAAAAAAATAAGGATTTGATAATTTATTATTAGATTTAGCACTCATTAAGGTAGAGTGCTAACAGGGGTGATCATTCATGTTAACAGATAGGCAACTTCTGATTTTGCAAGTCATAATTGATGAATTTATTGAATCAGCTCACCCAGTTGGCTCGCGTGCTATTTCAAAGAAGGATCAAATTTCTTATAGTGCTGCAACCATTCGTAATGTGATGGCCGATTTGGAAGAACTTGGGTTTATCGAGAAAACTCATTCATCTTCAGGTCGAGTTCCCTCTGAAAAAGGGTATCGTTATTATGTCGATCATGTTATTGCACCGACAGTTGAGAACAGCAACCTCAATATTATGAAGAATTTGATTCAGGATGAATTTATCGAATTTGAAAAGCTCGTACAAAAGTCTGCTGAGGTACTTTCTGAATTAACGAGTTATACTTCCATCATATTGGGGCCAGAGGTGTTTGAAACGAGGCTTAAACAGCTTCAAATTGTGACACTATCTACTCATACGGCTGTTGCAATCCTTGTTACAGACTCTGGACACGTTGAACATCGATCATTCTCTATTCCAGCTGAAATCAGTCCATCCGACTTAGAGAAGATGGTCAATATCTTGAATGAACGATTGAAAGGTGTTTCACTCGCAAGGTTAGCTGAGGTACTGAGTTCTGAGGTTTTATCATTAATGAAGATGTATGTTCAAGATTTCGAAAGATCCTATAGTTATCTTAAATCAGCCTTTTTTAGTGAACACCCAGTAAAACTATACATCGGTGGGAAAACTAATCTATTAATGCAACCAGAATTTAATGATATTAATAAAGTTCGATCCTTCTATCGGATGATGGAAAATGAAGATGAAGTATTGAATTTATTGAAGTCCCCAGAACATGGAATAAAAGTAACAATTGGTAATGAAAACGAATTAGATGCGATTAAAGACTTTAGCTTAATTACGGCTTCCTACCAATTAGGTGATAATCAAATGGGGAAAATTGCGTTGCTTGGACCTACCAGAATGGAATATCGAAAAGTGATCACATTATTAACTGCCTTATCAAATGAAATGACAGATGCGTTGTACTTATGGTATAAAAACAACGGCAAGTAAAATTAGGAATTAATATATTCAGCCTAGCTTCGCTGATTCAATTTTGGAGGTGCCTAGTTTGGAAGAAAAAAATAACACAGAAGTTACAGAGGAGAATCTAACTGAAGCTCCTGACGAGCAAGTGGATATTATGGTTGATTCTGAATCTGAAGTAACGTCTCAAGAGGATTCTAATGCAGAAACAAAGGAAACTCATGAGCAAGAATTTAAACAGTTGCAACAAGAGAAAGACGAAATCTACCAACGACTACTAAGGACTCAAGCTGAATTCGATAATTTTAAAAAACGGACGATTAAAGAGAGAGAGGCAGATCGTAAATATAAAGCACAAGATATTGTGTCCGAGCTTCTGCCAGCAATTGACAACTTTGAACGTGCGTTACAAGTTGAGACTACGGATGCTGTTAAAGGGTTACTAGATGGTATTTCTATGGTTTACAGACAACTAAAAGATGCTTTAAAAGCACAGGGTGTCGAGGAAATTGAAACGGTTGGAAAAGAATTCGATCCTAATCTACATCAAGCTGTTATGCAGGTTGAAGATGATGAGATGGAATCAAATACTGTTGTGGAAGAACTACAAAAAGGATATTTACTTAAAGACCGAGTAATTCGACCAGCAATGGTCAAGGTCAATAAATAATTTTTGAAGGAAGCAATCAAGGAGGAAATAAGCAATGAGTAAAATCATCGGTATCGATTTAGGAACAACAAATTCATGTGTTGCAGTAATGGAAGGTGGAGAAGCAGTTGTTATTCCCAATCCGGAAGGAAACCGTACAACACCATCCGCTGTAGCTTTTAAAAATGGCGAGAGACAAGTAGGGGAAGTTGCGAAGCGTCAATCCATTACAAATCCTAACACAATCTTATCTATTAAACGTCATATGGGAACAGATTATCAAGTAAATGTTGAAAATAAGGATTATACACCACAAGAGGTATCTGCTATTATACTTCAGCACTTGAAGTCCTATGCTGAGGATTATATTGGTGAAAAAGTAGAAAAAGCTGTAATTACAGTTCCTGCTTATTTTAATGATGCAGAGCGTCAAGCAACAAAAGATGCAGGTAGAATTGCAGGTTTAGAAGTAGAGCGTATTATTAATGAACCGACAGCAGCGGCTTTAGCATATGGCATTGATAAAAGTGAACAAGATCAAACGATTTTAGTATATGACTTAGGTGGCGGTACATTTGACGTATCAATCTTAGATATTGGTGATGGTACTTTTGAAGTTATTGCAACTGCTGGTGATAATCGCCTAGGTGGAGATGACTTTGATAATGTTATCATTGATTACTTAGTACAAGAATTCAAAAAAGAAAATGGTATAGACTTATCAAAAGATAAAATGGCAATGCAACGTCTAAAAGATGCAGCTGAAAAGGCGAAGAAAGACTTATCTGGAGTTGCGCAAACTCAGATTTCGCTTCCATTTATTACAGCTGGTGAAGCAGGACCATTACACTTAGAAACAAACTTAACTCGTGCTAAATTTGAAGAATTATCTTCTGAATTGGTTGAGCGTACGATGGTGCCTACTCGTAAAGCGCTAAGAGATGCTGATTTATCAGCTAGCGACATTGACAAAGTAATTCTTGTAGGTGGATCGACTCGTATTCCAGCAGTTCAAGAAGCTATTAAACGTGAAACTGGTAAAGAACCATCAAAAGGAGTAAACCCAGATGAGGTTGTGGCTCTAGGTGCAGCTATTCAAGGTGGGGTACTACAAGGTGATGTGAAGGATGTAGTTTTACTTGATGTTACACCACTTTCTTTAGGTATTGAAACAATGGGTGGCGTATTTACAAAACTTATTGAAAGAAATACAACGATTCCAACTAGTCATTCACAAGTGTTCTCTACGGCAGCTGATAGTCAAACGGCGGTAGATATTCACGTATTACAGGGTGAACGTGAAATGGCTGCGGATAACAAAACGCTTGGTCGTTTTCAGTTAACAGATATCCCACCTGCACCAAGAGGTGTACCACAAATCGAAGTTTCCTTTGATATTGATTCAAATGGTATTGTTAATGTACGTGCAAAAGATATGGGAACAAACAAAGAACAATCCATTACGATAAAATCATCTTCAGGATTATCAGATGAAGAAGTAGATCGTATGGTAAAAGAAGCTGAAGAGAATGCAGATGCTGATAAGAAACGTCGTGAAGAAGTAGAGCTACGTAATGAAGCGGATCAATTGATCTTCACTACAGATAAAACAATTAAAGACCTTGCAGACAAAGTGTCTGAAGAAGAGAAGCAAAAAGCGGAATCTGCAAAAGATGAATTGAAAAAGGCATTAGAAGCTGATGACCTTGACCAAATTAAAGCTAAGAAAGAAGCGTTGCAAGAGCAAGTACAACAGCTTTCTGTTAAGCTTTATGAGCAAATGGCTCAAGAAAATCAAGCAGCTCAAGGACAAGAAGGGCAAAATGACGCAGATGATGTTGTTGATGCTGATTATCAGGAAGTAGATGACGAAGAAAAAAATAAGTAAATAAAGCTTTCATTAAAAGTCAAAGTCAGGACCTTCTTGGCTTTGACTTTTTTCACCTTGGGCCTTGAAGCATTTGCCATCATAATGTTTCTAATGTTATGATTATCTTTATTGCAGGCTACAGAAATGGTCGTAAATAATAGTAATTTGATAAAAAATTACAATATTCGAGGGAAGGGAATTATTATTCCTAGTACCAATTAAATTTAGGAAATTAGGAGGGTATTTCCCTCTTTATCATAAAGGTTTTTTATGGAATCGTGATTTGGGAGAGTGATTCAAAGTGTCAAAGCGAGATTATTATGAGGTTTTGGGCGTTGAAAAGAACGCATCAAAAGAGGAGATTAAAAAGTCCTATCGTAAATTAGCAAGAAAATATCATCCAGATGTCAATAAAGAGGCCGATGCAGCAGATAAATTTAAAGAAGCTAAAGAAGCCTATGAAACACTATCGAATGACCAAAAGAGAGCCCAATATGATCAGTTTGGCCATGCTGGAGCAAACGGTCAAGGATTCGGTGGTTTCGGTGGAGGTGCACAGGATTTTGGTGGCTTTGGTGATATATTTGATATGTTTTTTGGTGGTGGTGGCCGAAGACGTGATCCAAATGCACCACAACAGGGAGCAGACCTTCAATACACGCTAATTTTAGACTTTGAGGAAGCAATCTTTGGGAAGGAAACGGATATCTCCGTTCCAAAAGAAGAATCATGTGACACGTGTCATGGATCTGGTGCTAAGCCTGGTACCAAAACCGAAACTTGTTCTCATTGTCATGGATCAGGACAAATGAATACGGAGCAAAATACGCCATTTGGCCGAGTTGTTAATCGAAGAGTGTGTCATCACTGTAACGGCTCTGGGAAGATTATTCCAGAAAAATGTCAAACATGTAGAGGTAACGGTACTGTTAAAAAGAATAAAAAAATCCATATCACTATTCCAGCGGGTATTGATGAAGGACAACAAATACGTGTATCAGGAAAAGGTGAGCCTGGAAAGAACGGCGGTCCAGCAGGGGATTTATACGTTGTCATTCAGGTGAGAAACCATGATTTCTTTACTCGTGAAGGGGATCATATCTTCTGTGAACTACCGTTAACATTTGCGCAAGCTGCTCTTGGAGATGAGGTAGAAGTTCCAACTGTTCATGGAAAAGTGAAGCTTAAGGTACCAGCTGGAACACAATCTGGTAAGACATTCCGGTTAAAAGGAAAAGGAGCGCCAAATGTAAGAGGGTATGGACATGGAGATCAACATATTAAGGTTCGTGTGGTTACACCTAGCACTTTAACAGACCGCCAGAAAGAGCTTCTTCGTGAATTTAATGAAATAGCAGGAAATGAAGCAACGGAAGAACAAGAGGATTCTCTATTCCAACGTTTTAAAAAAGCTTTTAAAGGTGAGTAGCACAATTATTTGGGGGAAAATGGTTTTAGTAATGCCCCCTTTCCCATTACATAGGCTTGACAGGATATGAACCAATTATAAAAGGAAATGAGTGAGATTCGTTTGAAATGGTCAGAAATTTGTATCCATACAACTAACGAAGCCATTGAACCAATATCAAATATCTTACATGAAACAGGTGCAAGTGGAGTCGTTATAGAGGACCCATTGGACTTAATTGTTGACAAAGATAACATGATGTATGGCGAAATATTCGAATTAAATGCAGATGACTATCCAAAAGAGGGGGTCTTTATCAAGGCATACCTACCTCTTAATAGTTTTCTAGGCGAAACAGTTGAAGAAATTAAACAAGCTATAAATAATCTAATTACATTTGATATAGACCTAGGTCCCAATGAGGTAACCTTAAGTGAAGTAAATGAAGAGGACTGGGCTACAGCTTGGAAAAAATACTATAAGCCTGTTAGAATTTCCGAAAAGATTACAATTACACCAACCTGGGAAGACTATACACCAAAATCAGACGATGAACTAATTATTGAGTTAGATCCTGGAATGGCTTTTGGGACTGGAACCCACCCAACAACGGTATTAAGTATTCAAGCACTGGAAAAGTATATTGAAAAGAATGATATTGTTATAGATGTTGGATGTGGGTCAGGTGTGCTAAGTATCGCTTCTGCATTATTAGGGGCCAAAGAAGTATATGCATATGATTTAGATGAGGTCGCTGTAAAAAGTACGAAAATCAATGCAAAGATAAATCATGTTCATTCATTAATTCAAACGAAGCAAAATAATTTATTAAACCAAGTCGATATGAAAGCAAATATTATCGTTTCAAATATATTAGCTGAAATTATCGTTCGGTTTATTTCTGATGCGTGGAATAACTTAGTGGAAGGTGGTTATTTTATTACTTCCGGTATTATTCAAGCTAAGAAACAAATGGTATTAGAACAGCTCGAAAACCAAGGCTTTGAAATTATCGCAATAAATGAGCTAGAAGATTGGGTTTCGATTATTGTGAGGAAGTAGGTGTAACATGCAACGATATTTTATTCCGGAAGCAAATTGGGATGATAATCTTGTCCATATCGATGGTGATGATTTTCATCATATTGTGCGTGTAATGAGAATGCAAATTGGAGATAAAATTATCTGCAATCAACCTACAGCAAAGGCAGCTATTTGTACAATAACTCAGATTGATGAGACCTTTGTGACAGCACAAGTGGAGGAATGGTTAGAAAACAACTCCGAACTTCCGGTCTTCGTTACAATAGCTCAAGGATTACCTAAAGGAGATAAAATGGATTATGTCCTCCAAAAAGGAACGGAGCTTGGAGTTCATACCTTTATTCCTTTTCAGGCTGAGAGATCTGTTGTAAAATGGGATGCTAGGAAAGAAGAGAAGAAGCTAAGTCGCTTTCGTAAAATAGTAAAAGAAGCAAGTGAACAGAGCCACAGGCAGCTCCTTCCTGAGATTAAATCAGCAATGCAGCTTACAGAATTGATTGAGGAAAGTAAATCCTATCAAGTAAAGTTGTTTGCATATGAGGAAGAGGCAAAAACCAATACGTTTCATTCCTTAGCTTCGATGATTCGTAAGTTACAAGAAGATGATCGGGTTATTATTTGTATAGGACCAGAAGGTGGCTTCTCGAAGGAGGAAGTAGATGCGCTAAAACAGCATCACTTTATTCCAGTGAGGTTAGGACCACGGATATTAAGGACAGAAACTGCCGCATTATATGCAATGGCTAGTATTTCGTATCAATTGGAAGAATTGGGGGGGCAATCATGCCAACAGTAGCATTTCATACTTTAGGTTGTAAAGTGAATCATTATGAGACAGAAGGAATCTGGAGAATGTTCATGGACAAAGGTTATGAACGGGTAGAATTTGACCATGACTCAGATGTATATGTTATCAATACATGTACAGTAACCAATTCTGGTGACAAGAAAAGTAGACAGGTTATTCGTCGTGCTGTGCGTAAAAACCCTGAAGCAATTGTCTGTGTAACAGGCTGTTATGCACAAACATCACCTGGTGAGATCCTAGAGATTCCTGGTGTTGATATTGTTGTAGGGACGCAAGACCGAAAAAACATGATTCAATATATTGAAGAGCATAAGAAAACGAGAGAACCAATTAATGGTGTATCGAACATTATGAAGAACCGTGTATTTGAGGAAATGGATGTTCCTGAATTCACCGATAGAACGCGAGCATCTTTAAAAATTCAGGAGGGATGTAATAACTTTTGTACGTTCTGTATCATACCGTGGTCAAGAGGTTTATTACGTTCAAGAGATCCTGAGAGTGTTCTAATGCAAGCCCAAAAGCTAGTAGACGCCGGATATAAAGAGGTAGTTCTAACTGGTATCCATACTGCTGGTTATGGCGAGGATTTAAATGACTATAATTTTGCAATGCTTTTACGTGAACTTGAGACCAAGGTCAATGGTCTTGAACGTATTCGTATATCCTCAATTGAAGCTAGCCAAATTACTGACGAGGTAATAGAAGTATTGGATCAATCTGAAAAGATTGTAAGGCATTTACACATTCCGTTACAGTCTGGTTCTGATTCGGTACTATCACGAATGAGAAGAAAATATTCTAGTGACTATTACTATCAAAAGGTTGAAAAAATTCGTAAGGCTTTACCAGATTTAGCGATTACATCGGATGTCATTGTTGGATTCCCTGGTGAAACGGCAGAAGAATTTCAGGAAACGTACGATTTTATTAAAAAGGTAGGTTACTCAGAGCTTCATGTATTTCCATTCTCTCGGCGAACTGGTACGCCTGCTGCACGAATGGAGAACCAGGTTGATGATGACGTGAAAAATGAACGTGTGCAAAAATTAATCGATTTATCAGAGGAGTTAGCAAAAGAATATGCTTCTCGTTATGAAGATGAAGTTCTTGAAGTGATACCAGAAGAACGAGTACTTGATGAGGAAGATCCAAATACATTAGTTGGATATACAGATAATTATTTAAAGGTGAAATTTAAGGGAACACAAGACATGATTGGAAAAATTGTGCGAGTAAAAATAACAAAATCGGGGTATCCATATAATGAGGGTACTTTCGTACGCGTAATGGATTTTGCTACACATTCCAAACTAAGAGCGAATGCCTAGTCAATATGACTGGGCATTAAATTTGTTTTTTTTTTGGTTCTTTACTTAGGAAACTACAATTTCATCATTAGCATTTGACAAGCTTTCACAAATAGATAATAGCTTTTTTATCATATAAATGCTATGATACCTAAGAGGTACGTACAACATCAAAGGAAGGGTGTAATTGAGCATGATAAAGGATTTGGCAAAATATATCGATCATACATTACTAAAGCCAGAAACCACCGAGGAAAACATTTTGAAAATTGTTGAGGAAGCTAAGGAATATGAGTTTGCTTCTGTATGTGTTAACCCACATTGGGTTTCTTTTTGCTATGATCATTTAAAGGATACTAATGTAAAAGTGTGTACCGTAATTGGTTTTCCACTTGGAGCAACATCGACTGCAACAAAAGTATTTGAAACAAAGCAAGCAATTTCAGATGGAGCAACTGAAGTTGATATGGTTATCAACATTGGAGAACTGAAATCCAATCATGATGAATTTGTGAAGCAGGATATTCAAGCTGTTGTAGAAGCAGCAAGTGGGAAGGCGCTAACAAAGGTAATTATCGAAACATCACTTCTTACAGAAAATGAAAAAGTACGAGCTAGTAAGTTGGCAAAAGAATCTGGTGCTGATTTTGTGAAAACATCTACAGGCTTTTCTGGTGGTGGAGCAACGGTAGAAGATATTACGTTAATGCGCAAAACAGTTGGGCCGGAAATGGGTGTTAAGGCATCCGGAGGGGTACGTGATCTAGAAACAGCAGAGGCAATGATTAATGCCGGAGCTACTCGTATTGGTGCAAGTGCAGGTATTGATATCGTAAATGGAAACGTCGGAACATCTGATTACTAAATCATAAAATAATCAGTTGACCGATGTTTAGGTATATATTATAATTACAAAAGGCGTGTGATATGTTCATATGCCGTAAGAATCTGTTTTATGCTTCGGAGGGAGGGAAATTAGCATGTCAAATACAACTCGCGTTCGTAAAAACGAGTCTCTTGAGGATGCTCTTCGTCGCTTTAAACGCAGTGTGTCAAAAAGTGGTACACTACAAGAATATCGTAAGCGTGAACACTATGAAAAACCAAGTGTTAAGCGCAAAAAGAAATCTGAGGCTGCAAGAAAGCGTAAATTCTAAAGAAGGTGTAGAGGATGTCATTACTTACACAGTTGAATAATGATATGAAGCAAGCTATGAAGAATAAAGACAAAGAAAGACTTAGTGTTATTCGCATGGTGAAGGCTTCATTACAAAACGAATCGATAAAGCTTGGTAAAAGTGAATTATCGGAAGACGAAGATTTATCAATTTTATCAAGAGAACTAAAACAAAGAAAAGATTCCCTCCAAGAATTTAAATCAGCTGGACGCGATGATCTCGTTGAAAAACTTGAAATGGAAATCAATATTATTCAAGAATATATGCCTGAACAGCTATCTGATGAAGAGCTTTCAGCAATAGTTCAAGAAACGATTCAAGAAACTGGTGCATCTTCAAAAAAAGATATGGGTAAAGTGATGAGTGCGATTATGCCTAAGGTTAAAGGGAAGGCTGACGGCTCAAAAATTAATAAATTAGTTCAAGAACATTTGAATTAATCATACCCTGAAAAATCCTTGTCATTTGACAAGGATTTTTATTATGTCCAAATCGTGTATCAGTAATCATACGTTTATAAAAAAACATACTAATTTGTTATATTTCTATCTAATCTGTAAGATTCTGTGATACTATTTACATGTAAACGTAGCTAGGCTAGTCTTGTAATTAATTTAGTAAAGGTTGTTGGACTACCGCATTATTAGAGTTGTTGCTATAGTAGCTTTTTGCAAGGAACTCGTAAAAGAAAAACAACCATTGAATGAAGTTTCACGTATTTTGAAACCAAATGATGAATCTAATCGTATATAAAATTAGAGAAAAGGAGGTGTAATAGTTTGTCGAGGAAACGTTTGACAATTTATTTTTTCATTACTCTTGTCTTCTTAACCTTATTTTCGGGAAATATCGAGTCGGTTGTACATGCTGAAAATGAAGGTGGCGGACAGCTTGTTTATGTTATTCCGATAGAAGATGATGTTGAACGAGGTTTAGAAGCCTTCTTATCTCGTACTACTGAAGAAGCAATAGAAAAAGGCGCAGATCATATTATCTTTGAGATTAACACACCTGGAGGCAGTGTTGAGGCAGCAGATAATATTGGTACCATCATTGCGAATCTTGATATACCTACAACATCGTTTATTATTAGTGAAGCATTATCAGCAGGTTCATATATCGCATTACATACGGATACAATATACATGACTCCAAGAGCAAGGATGGGTGCAAGTGGTGTCATTAACTCTGATGGTACAGCTGCCGACAAAAAAGCACAATCTGCTTGGTTAAAGGCGATGACTAGCGCTGCAGAAGCAAATGATAGAGATCCACTGTATGCAGCTGCAATGGCTGATGCAAGTATTGATTTACCAGAATTAGATGCAGCAAAAGGTGAATTTCTTACCTTAACTCCAAAAGAGGCGCGAGAAGTTGGTTACGCTGAAGGTATTGTATCTGATCGAACAGAGTTACTTTATGAATTAGGATTATCGAATGCAACGGTTGTGGAAGAGGAAGTAACGGTTGCAGAAGGTATTGCTAGATTTATTACGAATCCTTATGTGGTTTCGATTCTATTATCCTTAGCGAGCTTAGGATTAATCGTAGAACTTTATTCACCTGGTTTTGGTGTTCCGGGTTCAATAGGTCTAATTTCCTTGGTTTTATTTTTCTATGGCCACTTTGTAGCCGGCTTAGCCGGAATGGAGGCACTAATATTACTCATTATTGGTGTAGGGTTAGTCATAGCGGAATTCTTTGTTCCGGGAGGTATCTTAGGTATACTAGGAATTGGCTCTGTAATTGGCTCGCTATTTATGTCAGGTGCTAATATTGCTGATATGACCATGAGTATTGCGATAGCTTTTCTTGTAGCAATTATTGCTTCTGTTATTTTATTTAGAAGAATTGGTCTAGATAAAGGCGTCTTCCGACATGTGATACTTAGGGAGCGCACAACAACTGAGTTGGGATATGTTTCAAACGAGAATAGACTTGATCTAATTGGTCAGGAAGGTATTGCGTTAACCGCATTACGTCCTTCTGGTGTTGCATTAATTGACAATGAAAGAGTGGATGTCATTTCAGAGGGTAGTTTTATTTCAATTCATGCACCTGTAAAAGTTGTAAAGGTTGAGGGTGTTCGTGTTGTAGTAAGAGCATTATAAGGTTATTTTCTTAACCTATAATATAAATAATTTTTAGGAGGACTTTATTATGGACGAAAGTTTAATTATGCCGGTGATACTTATCGCGGTAATCTTGATTGCAGTTGCAATCCTATTTACATTTATTCCTGTTGCACTATGGATTAGCGCATTAGCTGCCGGTGTACGCGTAGGGATACTACAATTAGTTGGTATGCGTTTACGTCGTGTTGTACCAAGTCGCGTTATCAATCCTTTAATCAAGGCACATAAAGCTGGTCTTGATGTCAAAACAAATCAATTGGAAAGCCACTACCTAGCAGGTGGTAATGTTGACAGAGTAGTAAATGCATTAATTGCTGCACATCGTGCTAACATTGAATTGACATTTGAGCGTGCAGCTGCAATCGACTTAGCGGGTCGTGATGTGTTAGAGGCTGTACAAATGAGTGTAAACCCAGAGGTAATTGAGACTCCGTTTATTGCTGGTATTGCAATGGATGGTATCGAAGTAAAAGCAAAAGCAAGAATTACAGTACGTGCTAACATTGATCGACTTGTTGGGGGTGCTGGTGAGGAAACAATCATCGCACGTGTTGGTGAGGGTGTCGTTAGTACGATTGGTAGCTCTGAAACACATGCGAAAGTATTAGAGAATCCAGACTCAATCTCTCATACTGTTCTTTCAAAGGGCTTAGATGCAGGTACTGCATTTGAAATTCTATCGATTGATATTGCCGATGTTGATATCGGTAAAAACATTGGTGCCATTTTACAAACTGACCAAGCAGAGGCTGACAAAAATATTGCACAAGCGAAAGCCGAAGAGCGTCGTGCAATGGCTGTCGCACAAGAACAAGAGATGGTTGCACGTGTGCAAGAAATGCGTGCGAAGGTTGTGGAAGCAGAAGCAGAAGTTCCACTTGCGCTTGCAGAAGCATTACGTTCAGGCAAGTTAGGTGTAATGGATTACTTAAATTATGAGAATATCAATGCAGACACAGATATGCGTGACTCTATTGGAAAACTTTCAAAAGAAAATAATGATGAAAATAAGTAATTTAAGTATAAGAAATAGGATGAAGGGGGGACATATATGGATGGGTTATTAGAGATTTTACCATTTATTATCTTTATTATTGCTGGGATTATTAAGGCAATCAGCGGTGGTAATTCAGAACAAAAGGAAAAGCAACAATCTAAACCAAAGCAACCAAATCATGTACCTAAACCTACTGCTACCCCTTCTGGAGGTAATACAAGAACTAAACAGACTGTGTATGAATCGACAAAGGCAGAGGTGTCCATTGAGGAGCAAAAACAGCAGCAGATGGAGCGGCTTGCGAGTCGAATGAATACAGATGTAAGAGCATCAAAGAACAATGTCAATCAAAAGGATATTGCACTTGGATCTGTAATACAGGATGAAATCAAGCATCATGATAACCAACAGTCATCTTACAAAAAAGAGCAATTTAAAAAACAAGTTAAAAATCGCTTGAATGGTGAAGGGTTAATTAACGGTGTTATTATGTCAGAGGTATTAGGTCCTCCCAGAGCGAGAAAGCCTTATCGAAATGTATTAACTGAAAGAAGAAGATAGAAAAATATTAAAACCCAAAAGTATCTACAGATGCTTTTGGGTTTTTTTATGTTCTTATCTGTTTGCAAGCTTCATAAATATGTATGTGAGAGGGGGCTGCACAGTGAAGAAATTGCAACAACGAATACGACCATGGCTGGTAAAGTATCTGGCACTGCCTTCTGATGTGGTAATGGAACTTCCGAGAATGACAATAATTGGTCAACTACATGTATATATTGAAAATCATAAAGGTCTATCTGTATTTACGGATACTGAATTACGTCTTAAGACAACAAATGGATACATACAAATTAAAGGTTCCTCTTTTGTACTAAAGATGATGCTGCCAGAGGAAATATTACTAGAAGGAAAAATATCGGAGGTTAAATTTATACCAGGATAATCATATCGTAGAACCATACTAGCGATGAAATTTCTAATCCTGATAATAATAATGCCAGGAGGATAACATGAAACGTATTCAAGGGTCATTTATTAGAGGATATGTAAGGGTTATTGTAAAAGGTCACATGCCTGAAATATTCTTTCAAGAATGTGCTAATAGAGGTATTACCGTTTGGAATATTAAAAAAGAAGGAAAAAAGACGTGCAGTGGAAATCTCAAGTTAGCAGATGTGAAACGAATTAAGGCGATAAAACGAGAGAAAAATTATAAAATTTCCTTTGACCAAAGAAGAGGCTATCCATTTATATTTAGTCAGTTCTTGAGAAGAAAGGAAATTGTTCTTTCTTTCATCATGAGTATCTTTCTAATATTATTTATGTCTAATATTATCTGGAAAGTCGAGATTACTGGTGATCTTCCTAAAGAGATTGAAGAGAAAATTAGTAAACAATTAAGCCAGCATGGTGTACATCCTGGAGCTTGGATATTCACCTTAGAATCTCCAGGGGAAATTCAGCAAAGGCTAACCGAAGAAATTCCGGAACTGCTTTGGGTTGGCGTGCGCCAAAAAGGGACAACCTACCAGCTAGAAGGTGTTGAAAAAATCGTTGTAAATGAGGAGAAGGTAGAGGGTCCACGGAATTTAGTTGCTACAAAAAAGGGAGTTATTAAACATATGTATGTATCAAAAGGGCTCCCAAAGGTTGCGATTAATGACTATGTAAAACCAGGCGATTTACTTGTTTCTGGGACTTTGAATGAAGTTAAACAAGATACAGAAGATGAGGATGAGGAGAAAAAAGAACAAAAGGAACCCGTACTAGTTGCTGCAGAGGGAGAAATTATTGCTAGCACATGGTATGAAGTAGAGGTAACGGTCCCTTTAAAGAAAAATTATGAACTTTTGACTGGTAAGCAAGAGAAGAAGTACTATTTAGGGATTAGTGATTTTAGGCTTCCTGTCTGGGGTTTTGGTTCACCAGAATTTGAGGAGATTCATCGGGATAGCACGGAAACTGCTGTGAGGTTTTTTAAATGGGATTTACCGATAAAAGTAGTTGAAACAACGTTAAGTGAAAAAGAGTATCATGAGATAGAAAGAACACAAGAAGAAGCTGTGCAAGCAGGTATCGAACAAGCTAAGGAGGAGCTTCAATTACAGTTGGGACCCGATGCAAAGATAACATCGGAAAAAGTTTTGCATGAATCTCTAGAGAATGGTAAAGTTAAATTATACTTGTATATGACAGTTGAAGAAAATATTGCTAAAGCACAACCTATAACTCAAGGAGATTGAAGATGCCTGAAAATCTAAACGCAATTGATATTGAGCTAACAAGTCCAAAAGAAGCCCTAGAGCTTTTTGGTACAAATGACAGATATTTAAAGCATATTGAAGAGAAACTGAATGTATCCATCGTTACACGAGGAGAAAAAGTTAGTGTATCTGGGACTGATATTGATATTGCAGTCGTTCAAGACGTGCTTTTAACACTATTGCAAGTAGTGCGAAAAGGAATCTCGATTGCTGAAAGAGACATTGTTTATGCAATTGATCTGGCTAAGGAAGGTAAAATCGATCAATTTGAAACCCTATTTGAAGATGTAATAGCTAAAAATGTTAAAGGAAAATCTATTCGTATTAAAACACTCGGTCAGAAGAGCTATGTTTCTGCTATAAGAGAAAATGATTTAGTGTTTGGTATAGGACCAGCCGGAACTGGTAAAACCTATTTAGCAGTTGTTATGGCAGTACAAGCACTTAAAAACGGGAATGTAAAACGAATTATTTTAACGAGACCAGCAGTTGAGGCTGGTGAAAGTTTGGGCTTTCTTCCAGGAGACTTAAAGGAAAAGGTTGATCCTTACTTAAGACCACTGTACGATGCGTTAAATGATGTTCTTGGCCCTGAGCATACAATGCGACTTATCGAGAGAGAAACCATCGAAATTGCCCCACTTGCATACATGCGTGGTAGAACATTAGATGATGCGTTTGTCATATTAGATGAGGCCCAGAATACAACGCCGGAACAGATGAAAATGTTCTTAACACGTTTAGGGTTTGGCTCTAAAATGGTGATCACAGGAGATATAACCCAAGTCGACCTTCCAAAAGGTGTTAAATCTGGTTTGCAGGTTGCCGATAAACTATTGGCTTCAATTAAGGGGATTTCGTTTATACATCTTACGCAAACAGATGTGGTGCGTCATCCGCTTGTACAGCGAATTATTGATGCATACGAAAAAAACAACACGAGTCAGGAACAATAAGACCCAGACGTTGGGTCTTATTTCTTTATATTATTAGAACGGAAAAGGGAGTGAAAACATGAATACTATTAAAAACATGGTGGCATTTATATTAAGGGTTCGAACAAAGTGGATTCGGATAATAGTGCCCGTACTAGCATTGTCGCTTTACTTCTTTTTACTGACTTTCAATAATGTATATACTGAAACGTACGATATTGAGCCCTTAACGAATGCAAGAGAAACCATCAGCTCACCAATAACGATTGAAAATGAACAAGAAACAGAAAGGAAAACAAGGGAAGCAGTTCAGAATGTCGAAGACCGATTTGATATCTCTCCCGATGTTTCCGAGGAGCAGATAGGATACATAGAGGAAATATTTAATGCGATTGATAAATTAGAGTCGGAAATCAAAGAAGAGGATCAAGAGGATACAAATGGTACGCCTGTACAGTTAACGAATCGTGAAAAAGTACAACGATTAAAACAGTTATTGTCGAATACAATAACGGAAAACGTTGAAGATAGTGTGTTTTTACGACTAATTGATGTCCCGGAAGCAGATCGGGAGCAGGGTAAGGAAGTATTTATCTCCTATCTTCAAGATGAGTATCAAATGGGAGTACGAACAGAAAACATCAATACAGCTATTACAAATGTGAAAGAGAACATTAAGTACTCGACACTAGAACAAAATTTGATTGAAGCACTAGTAGAGTTAACGGATTTTGCGGTTGTAGAGAACTCTTTTTATGACTCCGAGAAAACAGCAGAAGCCCGTAGGCAAGCAGCAAGTAATGTGGAACCAGTTATGATTAATGCAGGTGAGGTTATCGTTCGTGAGGGCGAAACGATTACACATGAAATCTATGAGAAAATTAATCTAGTAGGATTATTAAACGAAGATCGTAATGTATTTCCTGTGATTGGTCTAGGTATGCTCATCGTGTTAATTGGTTCGGTAATTGCGTATGAAATGAACAAGCTTGATTTCAAAAAACATTTAGATAAAGGAAAAATTGCTTCTATCCTATTAATAAGCTTTTTTATTATTTCTTTAATGAAGGTTATAAGTCTTTACACGACACAAGCGAATCAACTATTCTTTATCGTACCTGTTGCAACAGGGGTGTTATTAGTAAAACAATTAATTAATGAGAGACTCGCAATTGTTTTGGCTATATTATATGCCATACTTGGCGGAGTTATCTTTAATGGGGAAATACCTGGGACCCTGAATATTGAAGCAATGATTTATTTCTTCTTCTCGCAATTTGCAGCAATCGTATTTTTAATGAATGTGAAGGACCGTCTTGCGATTGTTCGAGCGGGTATCGGAATGTCTGTTGTAAATGTAATCACTATATTATTATTTGTATTTCTATCTTTTGAAAAATATGCTTTAGGTGATGTGTTTGTATTATCTGGCTTTGGAGTTGGTTCTGCATTTTTGTCTGCAGTGTTCACGATTGGATTATTGCCTTTCTTTGAAACAGGTCTAGGTATTCTATCGGATATGAAATTATTACAGCTATCTAGCCCAAACCAACCACTACTGAAGAAGATTCTCACCGAAGCACCAGGTACCTATCACCATTCTGTGATGGTAGCGAATTTAAGTGAAACAGCATGTGATGCTATTGGTGCTAATGGATTGTTAGCACGTGTTGCAGCTTACTATCATGATATCGGTAAAACATTAAGACCACACTACTTTATCGAAAATCAATTATCCATAAAAAATCCACACGATGTTATATCACCAGAACAAAGTGCGGAAATTATTATTAGACATCCTTATGATGGGGCAGATTTATTGAAGAAGCATCGTATGCCAAAGGAAATTATTGATGTTGCCATGCAGCATCATGGTACAACGCTTTTAAAGTATTTTTATTATAAAGAGAAGGAAACTAATTCTAATGCACGAGAGGAAGACTTTCGTTATCCAGGTCCAAAACCACAGTCAAAAGAAGCGGCAATTATAGCCATCTGTGATTCCGTAGAAGCAGCCGTGCGTTCATTAAAAGAGCCTACAGAAGAAAAGATTGATGAAATTGTATCGAATATCGTAAACAGTCGCTTAATGGATGGGCAATTAGATGAATGTCCATTAACGATAAAAGAAGTCAAAATCATACATCAGACAATTTGTGAAACATTAAAGGGGATTTTTCACTCTAGAATTCAATATCCGTCAAAGGAGGAAAAATAAGTGCTAATAGATTTTCATGACAACACGAATTCAGTTCCAGAAAGTCAATTTGAATTAATAAAAGGACTATTAAACTTAGCTGGCAGAAAAGAGAAAGTACCAATCAACGCTGAGGTTTCAGTAACCATCGTGGACAATAAGGAAATACAAGAAATTAATCGCGACTACCGAAATATAGATAAGCCGACAGATGTTATATCCTTTGCTTTAGAGGAATCGGTAGAGGGTGAAATGGAAATCGTTGGAGACGAGTTACCACTAGCGCTTGGAGACATTATTATCTCTTTTGAAAAAGCGCAAGAACAGGCATCTGATTATAATCATTCAGTTGAAAGAGAAATTGGATTCTTAGCTGTTCATGGTTTCCTACATTTGTTAGGATATGATCATATGAATGAAGAAGAAGAAAAGGCAATGTTTCAAAAACAAGAAGAAATTTTAGGAGAATACAATCTTGGTCGATAAGAAAAAATCCATTGGGTTCCAATTTGCTTGGAATGGTTTACGAGAGGTTTTGAAGTCCGAATGGAATTTTCGCTTGCATATAGTTTCAATGGTGGTTGTTATTATTGCTGGACTTATGTTTGGTATAACCTTAGTAGAGTGGGTTAGTGTAGTAACCGTCATTGGATTGGTTCTTACTACAGAGATATTAAATACTGCAATTGAAGAGGTAATAGACTATATAAAACCAGAGATACACCCGGCTGCAAAAAAAGTAAAAGACATTGCTGCCGCGAGTGTGTTTGTGGCTTCTATGACAGCCCTCGTGGTCGGTTTAATCATCTTTATTCCAAGGCTATTTGCGTGATTTGGGGACATTATGATGTCCCCTTTTTTTGTACTGGATGTACATTTCCTTTTATTATAAGTCAATATTTATCGAAGGAAATAATCTTTTTAAAGGTTTTGTCGATAACATGAAACTAGAAAGGATTTGTAGTATAATATAGCAAACATAGATTCAATATAGTTGGAAAAGGAACATCATGGAGGATTCATATGGAAAATAATTATAAGTCTGGTTTTATCACGATAATTGGTAGACCAAATGTTGGAAAATCAACTTTTATGAATAAAGTAATTGGTCAAAAAATAGCTATTATGAGCGATAAACCGCAAACAACGAGAAATAAAATACAAGGTGTTTTAACACAGGATGATGCACAGTTTGTCTTTATCGATACACCAGGAATACATAAACCAAAGCATCGTCTAGGTGATTTTATGGTCAAAATTGCTGAAAATACGCTTAATGAAGTTGATGCAATTCTCTTTATGATAAATGCAGATGAAGGCTATGGAAGAGGGGACCAGTTTATTATTGATCGACTTGAGCGTGTCAAGCGTCCCGTGTTCTTAGTTGTTAATAAAATTGATTTAGTTCACCCAGAGAAATTATTACCACTAATAGAGCTTTACAAGGACAAGTATGATTTTGAAGAAATTATCCCTATTTCTGCACTGCAGGGAAATAATGTTGATCATCTATTAGGTGTGCTAAAAAATCATTTACCTGAAGGTCCACAATTTTATCCAGCAGATCAGATAACCGATCATCCAGAGCGGTTTGTTATTAGTGAATTAATAAGAGAAAAGGTACTACACTTAACAAGGGAAGAAGTACCACATTCGATTGCAGTAGTAATTGAAAATATTGAAAACAGAGAATCTAATGCAGTATATATACAAGCTGTCATTGTGACAGAAAGAAAATCACAAAAGGGAATACTGATAGGAAAACAAGGTAGCATGCTAAAAAATATCGGTAAAAATGCTCGGAAGGATATTGAAGCTTTACTTGGCTCAAAGGTCTATTTGGAGCTTTGGGTTAAAGTACAAAAAGATTGGCGAAATAAGCAAACCCAACTGAATGAATATGGGTTCCGAAGTGACGAGTACTAGATATGGAAAATTTTTAAACTAATTGTTTCAGCGTGTATGGAAACTATAATAGTATCCGGAACATTGGTTACCTAAGAGTAAATCATTGTATCCAGAATCAACTAGCTGCTTAGACAATGTTCTAACTTAAAAAAAGATACTTCTAGAGAAGTATAAAGAAAGGTGTGGTTTCTTGTGATCGACTTTGCTTGGAAATTATTTAGTCAAACAGGAAATATTGAGACCTATTTACTTATGAAAGAGTTAGAAAATGAATCACAGGAGCTGGATCAAGAAATGAGCTCAACTAATCATGTGGATACTTTACCGGTGGATTCCAATATGTAGCATGCAGTGATAAAGAAGGTGATGTTGTATGCTAGAAAAGATAGATGGTATAATCATTAAAACCAGAGACTATGGTGAAACCCATAAAATTGTTACGATATTCAGTAAAAGGCTAGGCAAATTCTCAGCATTAGCGAGAGGTGCCAAAAAACCTAAAAGTAGAATGGCTGCTGTAACGCAGCCATTCATTTATGGACAATTCTTTGTTTATGTCAATAAAGGATTGAGCACCATTCAACAAGGAGAGATTATAAACTCTAATCGTTTGATTAGAGAAGATATTATTAAAACAGCATATGCTGCTTATCTAGCTGAACTAACGGATAAACTCTTAGATGAGAATACACCTAATTTAGAAATTTATACGCAATTAGCGAATACGCTTGAGTGGATTAGTGAAAAGGATGACGTTGACATACCAATCATGATGTATGAGCTTAAAATGTTTAAAGCAGGAGGGTTTGCTCCTACTGTCAATCAGTGTTTACATTGTGGTCGAAAGAATGGTCCTTATACCTTTTCAATGGTAGAGGGTGGGTTATTATGCCCAACATGTAACCATCTTGATCAAGAGGCGATTCGATTGCCAGATGCAGTTGCCAAGCTATTATATATTATTTCCTCTGTTGGATTGGAACGAATTGGAAATATTTCTGTAAAAGAAGGGAACAGATTGCTCTTACGAAATATTTTAGATGCTTATTACGAACGATATGGTGGGTATTATCTAAAGTCTAAAAAGTTTCTTAATCAGTTAAGTAAATTGCAATAATAAGATACATAAGTTGACAATGAAAGCAATTTTAAAGTAATATGAAACATATTTAATAGCAACATGCATAGAAAGAGAAGAGTACTTACTGAATACAATTATTAGCGAGTCCAGGGTGGTGAGAGCTGGATAATGGTACAGTTTGGAAGGCGCTCTGGAGCATGAACCATACAAGTGGCTTTATTCATGAATAAAGCAAGTAGGGTGGAACCGCGGAATAAAACCCGTCCCTATGTCTGTAATTGTTTATAGACATAGGGATGGGTTTTTTAATATTTATAATGGAGGTAAAGGGTAAATGAATATCCAAAATATGATATTAACGCTACAAAAGTATTGGTCTGAACAGAATTGTATCTTAATGCAAGCGTATGATGTTGAAAAAGGAGCAGGTACAATGTCACCAATGACATTGCTGAGAAGCTTAGGGCCTGAACCATGGCGAGTTGCTTACGTAGAACCATCTCGTAGACCAGCAGATGGTAGATATGGTGAGAACCCTAATCGTTTATATCAACACCATCAATTCCAGGTCATCATTAAACCGTCTCCAGATAATATTCAAGAATTATATTTAGAGTCGTTAAAAACTCTAGGAATTAACCCCTTAGAGCATGACATTCGTTTTGTGGAGGATAACTGGGAGAACCCTACCCTAGGTGCTGCAGGGCTAGGCTGGGAAGTTTGGCTTGATGGAATGGAAATCACACAATTTACGTATTTCCAGCAAATTGGTGGTTTGGAAGCAAATCCGGTAACAGTTGAATTAACCTATGGAATTGAGCGTCTAGCTTCCTATATTCAGGATAAAGAAAATGTTTTTGAGCTTGAATGGACAGACGGGTTCACCGTTCACGACATTTTTAAGCAGCCTGAGTACGAGCATTCAAAATACACGTTTGAAGAATCCAATGTGGATATGTTGTTTGAATTGTTTTCAATGTATGAAGAAGAAGCGCAGAAAACGATGGATAAAGGATTGATTTTTCCAGCATATGATTATGTTCTGAAGTGTTCTCATACGTTTAATTTACTAGATGCAAGAGGAGTCATTTCTGTTACAGAAAGAACAGGATATATATCTAGAATTCGTAATTTAGCTCGAAATATAGCAAAATCCTATGTTGAGGAAAGAGAACGTCTAGGCTTTCCAATGCTGAAGAAGGAGGATCAATAATGGCAAAGAACGTCTTATTTGAAATCGGCTTAGAAGAGTTACCAGCTCGTTTTGTTGATAATGCAGAAAAGCAGCTCGCTGAAAGAACGTCAAAATGGCTTGAGGAATCACGCATATCTTTTCAATCGATCGAGACCTTATCCTCGCCACGTAGATTGGCTGTATTCATCCACAATATTAAAGAGGAACAGGCAACGATTGAAGAAGAAGTTAAAGGTCCTGCAATAAAAATTGCCAAAGATAGCGATGGTAATTGGTCGAAGGCTGCGATTGGGTTTACAAAGGGCCAAGGTAAAACAGTTGATGATATCTACACAAAAGAACTTAAGGGCATTACCTATATATTTGTCAATAAAGTAATAGAGGGGCAGCCAACGGAAAAAATATTGCCAGATTTTAAAGAGATTATCGAATCCATACAATTCGGTAAAAACATGCGTTGGGGAACTCAATCCATGCGTTATGCTAGACCGATTCGATGGCTAGTTGCATTATATGGAAACAGCGTCATTCCATTTGAAATCTCAGGTGTTGAAGCTGGTAATGAAACGTTTGGACACCGATTCTTAGGTGAAAAAATAACTCTGGAAAATCCTTTAGAGTATAAGGATAAATTACAAAAGAATTATGTCATTGTCGATTCAATGAAAAGAGAGCAGATGATTCTAGATGGTATTAAAACGCTGGAAGAGACGCGTGGTTTTCAAGTACCTATAGATTCCGATCTACTTAATGAAGTCAAAAATTTAGTTGAATTTCCTACCGTTTTTGTGGGCTCGTTTGAGAAGGAATTCTTGGAGCTACCAGAGGAAGTACTCATTACATCGATGAAAGAGCATCAACGATACTTCCCGGTAAAATCAAAGGCTGGAGCATTACTCCCTTATTTTGTAGCTGTACGAAATGGTGACAATCACGCAATTGAAACTGTAATGAAGGGGAATGAGAAAGTCTTACGAGCAAGATTGTCTGACGCCAACTTCTTCTACCAGGAAGATCAAAAGCATGACATAGATTTCTACGTTAATAAGCTGTCCAATGTTGTATTTCAAGAGAAGCTTGGTACAATACTTGATAAAGTAAATCGAGTTGTAACGATTTCCAGAAGTATTGCAGAGCGATTGAATTTGGATGCAGACCAAATAACGAAAGTTACTCGTGCGGCTAAACTAACTAAATTTGATTTAATGACAAATATGGTTAATGAATTCACAGAGCTCCAAGGCGTAATGGGGGAAAAATATGCTCGGTTATTTGGAGAAGATGAGGCGGTTGCTAAGGCGATAAGCGAGCATTATATGCCTACCAGTGCGACTGGTGAATTACCAAGTACATTGGTTGGCTCTATTGTGAGTATTGCTGATAAGCTTGACACAATAGTAGGCTGTATTGGAGTTGGCCTAAAGCCAACCGGTTCACAAGATCCGTATGGTTTACGTAGGCAGGCAATCGGTATCTTAAAAATACTTAATGAATCAAAATGGAACATTACTGTTGCTGAACTGTTCCAAATGGTAGAAGAACTTTATCAGTCAGTAGAAAATAAAAATTTTGATCTTGCACGACTACAAGAAGAAATCACGCCATTCCTGAGACAACGTGCAGCATTTGTTCTAAAGGAAAATGGTATCGAGCAGGATATCATTCAGGCTGTAACTGCAAATGAGCTTGGTGTTATGCCAACTATTTTAAAGAAAGCAAGGATCTTATCTGAAAAGCGAAACGACTCATCCTTTAAGCCAGTACAGGAAGCATTAAGCCGTGTATTAAACCTGGCTGAGAAAACAGAGGAATTCAATGTCGATTCAAACTTATTTGAAACAGATTCGGAAGAGAGTTTGTTTGAATCCTACCAACATGTACAGATGGTATACCAAGATGCACTGGAACAAGATAAACTGGATAAGGCATTCTCTCATATAGAGGAGCTAGCGGAACCGATTCATACATTCTTTGATCATAATATGGTTATGGCGGATGATGATGCAATTAGAAAAAACCGATTAGCATTGTTGAATCGTATTGGAACACTTGTTAATAGCTTTGCGGACTTAAATGCAATTGAATGGAAGCAACATTTTTAATTATTTGTAAATACGTAATGTTCATTCCTGTTTATATAAGCTATAATTACAATTAGTATGTCTTTAAACTGTTGGGTGGTGGAATTGTGGAATTATCCAATCGGCAAGAAAAAATAATAGAGATTGTAAAAAATAATGGCCCCATTACGGGAGAGCATATCGCTGAGAGACTTAATTTAACGCGTGCTACATTGCGTCCGGATCTTGCTATCTTAACGATGGCGGGTTTTTTGGATGCTAGACCACGGGTAGGTTATTTTTACACTGGAAAAACTGGTTCGGAATTGTTAACAGAGAAGATAAAAAAGTATAAAGTATTTGAGTATCAATCTGTTCCAATTGTTGTACAGGAAAGTGCATCCGTTTATGATGCGATTTCAACGATGTTTTTAGAAGATGTTGGAACCTTATTTATCGTGGACGATAATTCCTGTTTGACAGGCGTTGTATCGCGAAAGGACCTTCTGCGGGCAGCAATTGGTAAGCAGGACTTAAGCGCATTGCCAGTTCATATTATTATGACTAGAATGCCAAATATTACGGTGTGTATGAAGGACGATTTATTATTTGATGTCGCAAAACATCTAATCAATAAACAGATTGATGGACTCCCTGTTGTAAAGGAGACGTCAAAAGGTTTAGAAGTAGTTGGGCGAGTAACCAAAACTACCATTACAAAGGTGTTTGTTGAATTAATTTCAGATAATCATATCTAAACCTTAGGGGGATGATACCAATGGATTCAAAAAAAACGGTTTTCATTTTATCAGATTCTGTCGGAGAAACGGCTGAGTTAGTAATTAAAGCAGGATTAAGTCAATTTTATCAAGATTATGAAATTCAACGCATACCATATGTAGAAGATACGAAAACTATTGATGACGCGCTAAATCGTTCTAAGGATGAGGATGGCATTATTGGTTTTACACTTGTGGACCCAAAGCTCAGAAATTACTTAAATGAAAAAGCATCTGCGTTAGACATTGAAGCAATTGACATAATGGGTCCAATGCTACAAGCAATGGAGCGAGTATTTGACAGACAGCCACGATTAGAGCCTGGTCTCGTTCATAAATTGGATGAAGACTATTTCAAAAAGGTAGAAGCAATTGAATTTGCAGTAAAGTATGATGATGGGCGGGACCCTAGAGGTATTGCGAGAGCAGATATTATTCTTATAGGTGTCTCTAGAACATCCAAAACTCCACTATCACAATTTTTAGCTCATAAACGTTTAAAGGTCGCAAATATTCCAATTGTACCAGAAGTAGAGCCACCTGAAGAGTTGTTCGAAGTCGACAGATCAAAATGTATAGGGTTGCGGATTCAACCTGAAAAACTAAACGACATTCGCAAAGAAAGACTAAAAGCGTTAGGTTTAGGCGACCAAGCAACCTATGCAAATATTAAACGAATCCATCAAGAACTGGATTACTTTGATAAAATTGTGGAAAGAATTGGTTGTAGAGTTGTTAATGTATCCAATAAAGCGGTGGAAGAAACTGCTAATCAGATACTACGATTAATAAAAGGATAACCCTTAATCGAAAGGAGCATTCCTCTTCTGAATAGGAAGAAATGCTCCTTTCATACGGTTACTTTCACATAGAAAAATTTTTTTATAATAAAACAAGCTTTTTTTTAATATTATAATAGTAATTTTTCATGAAATGTATTATAATAAATTTTTGTGTAAAAATAGAAGATATTGTATAGACTAGTATAGACACATTTAATGGATATTCTGAAAAATAAAACATTCATAATTAAGAAGGAATCCGAAACTTTTTGTAGAATAGTATTATTAGACTAAATAAAAATGTTTATTTTATACATAAATAGTCTATTCATAAATTGTAAGAACGATTTTACAAAAAAAGATTATTCTTCATTATGTTTACTTCTATATCCTTCTAAGATACTTTTACTTAATAGAAGGAATTTTTTTCGACTTTATCAAAAAACTTGTCGAAATATGAAGGATTTTATTAAGTGGATATCGAATCTATACTATATTATGGAATGGTCCTTAAAAATTTATAAGCATGGTGGTTTTCATGTCAAACCAAATACCTGAGGAATTAATTGAACAAATTCGTAGTTCCAATGATATTGTTGACGTTATTGGCGAATACGTTCAACTAAAAAAACAAGGAAGAAACTATTTTGGGCTTTGTCCGTTTCATGGAGAAAACACACCTTCATTTTCAGTTACACAAGAGAAGCAGATTTTCCACTGCTTTGGTTGTGGTAAAGGTGGAAATGTTGTGACCTTTTTAATGGAAATGGAAAGTTTTTCGTTTTATGAAGCAATTAAATTCCTAGCAGACCGATCTGATATTGAATTGCCAACGAATACCATCCAAAGAGAAACTTCTTTGTCACAAGAAAATCAACAAGTTCTATCTGCACATGAATGGTTAACGAAACTATACCATCATTTGATACGTTTTACAAAGGATGGTAAGGCAGGCTATCAATATCTGAAGGAAAGAGGAATAACAGATGAAGCCATTGATACGTTTCAGCTTGGATTTGCTCCCAACACAAAAGATTTCACGGCAACTTTCTTAGAAAAGAAAGGCTTTCATCAACAGTTGTTAGTGAAATTTGGACTGTTGTCTCGTAACCAAGAAGATGGCTCTGTAACAGATCGGTTTAGAGGGAGAGTTATCTATCCTATTCGAAATCATCTAGGGAAAACCATTGCGTTTGGGGCGAGGGCAATACAGGACCAAGAACCAAAATATTTAAACAGTCCTGAAACGGAGCTATTTCAGAAAGGGAAATTACTTTATAACTTTGATTTAGCAAAAAAGCATATTCGTAAAACCAGTGAAGCGATATTATTTGAAGGGTACATGGATGTCATATCTGCTTATCAATCTGGGGTGCAAAATGTAGTTGCTACAATGGGAACTGCATTGACAGAGTTACAAGCGAAATTATTAAAACGATATGTAGATACGGTTATCATTTGTTATGACGGTGATAATGCAGGTGTAGAAGCAACGTACAAAGCATCTAAAATTCTCCAACAAGTAGGTTGTCAGGTGAAAATCGCTCATATAAAAGATGGATTAGATCCAGACAGCTATATTAAGAAATATGGTGGTGAAGCATTTAAGAAAGAAGTAATTGATGCAAGCGATACGTTTATAAGCTTCTATATGCGCTACCTTAAAAAAGACTATAATTTAAGTCTTGAAGGTGACCGTATACGATACCTTGAACAGGTACTGATGGAGCTTGCGAATATAGAAAGTTCTATTGAAAGAGAATTCTATGTGAAAGAATTAAGCACAGAATTTGATATTTCAATTGATACCTTGTCAAGTGAAATTCAGCATTATCGGCAAAAAACAGGTGTTGATAAGGATAAGAGGCCAAAAGACAGATATACTAATAAGGTACAAAAGTCAAGTGGTAAATTATTACCAGCTTTTCATAATGCAGAACGAAATCTATTAGCATATATGATTCAGAACCGAACAATTGCTGATAAAGTCCAGGAAGAAATTGGTGCTTCTTTTAATATTGATGAGCATAAGATTATAGCAACACATTTATATGCTTATTATGAAGAAGGACATCAGGAGGATGTAAGCTTATTTATTGATCGAATAACTGATGAGAATTTGCGAAAAATCGTCATACAACTTGCGATGACTGCTACTCATAGTGATATTAGTGATAAAGAGGTTCGTGATTATTTACGAATTATTCGTAGCGAGAATAGTACTGGACTCGATTTAAAACAGTTAAAAGCTGAACAAAAAATAGCAGAGCAACAACAAGATCCTATCAAAGCAGCTCAGATTGCATTAAAAATTATTGAATTACAAAAACAATTAAAGCATTTAAATTGATTTTAAGTAGTATGGAAGGAGGGGGACTCATGGCTGATAATAAACCTTCACAAACAAAAGAGAATGAGCCGGAGTTAACACTTGCACAAGCTAAGGAACAGCTTATTGAGATTGGAAAGAAACGTGGTGTACTTGCTTACGAGGAAATTGCCGATCGATTATCAAACTTTGTAATTGAACCTGACCAAATGGATGAATTTTATGAACATCTTGGTGACCAGGGGATAGATGTTATTGGTGAATCAGATGATGACCCTAAAATGAAAGAGATTGAAAAAGAAGAAGAATTTGATTTAAACGATTTAAGTGTCCCACTAGGGATTAAGATTAATGACCCTGTAAGAATGTACTTAAAAGAAATAGGTCGAGTCGATTTACTATCTGCAACAGAAGAAATTGACCTTGCTACGCGCATCGAGCAAGGGGATGAAGAAGCAAAGAAACGACTTGCAGAAGCGAACTTACGATTGGTGGTAAGCATTGCGAAGCGTTATGTAGGTAGGGGAATGTTATTTTTAGACCTCATTCAAGAAGGGAATATGGGTCTAATAAAAGCAGTAGAGAAATTTGACTATCGAAAAGGATTTAAATTTAGTACGTATGCAACGTGGTGGATTCGACAAGCGATAACACGTGCGATTGCAGACCAAGCTAGAACTATTCGTATCCCGGTTCATATGGTGGAAACGATCAATAAGCTAATACGTGTACAGAGACAGTTACTTCAGGATTTAGGTCGTGAACCTACACCAGAAGAAATTGGTGAAGAAATGGATTTAACGCCTGATAAAGTACGTGAAATATTAAAAATTGCTCAAGAGCCTGTATCTTTAGAAACACCTATTGGTGAAGAGGATGATTCTCATTTAGGTGATTTCATTGAGGATCAGGAAGCAATCTCTCCTTCTGATCATGCTGCTTATGAATTACTTAAAGAGCAATTAGAGGATGTATTAGATACGTTAACTGATCGAGAAGAAAATGTACTACGATTACGATTTGGTCTCGATGATGGCCGTACACGCACCTTAGAAGAGGTTGGAAAAGTGTTTGGCGTAACTCGAGAAAGAATTCGACAAATTGAGGCAAAAGCACTTCGTAAACTTAGACACCCTAGTCGTAGTAAACGTTTAAAAGACTTTTTAGATTAATTTAGGTGAGTCATTGGTCACGATACAAGAGCAATGACTTTCCTTATCTTTTTTATTAGCTTATAGCTTTTATCTGCATTGGGGTGATAAAGTTGGCAGATGATCGAATAGCTACCATTATTAAAGAAATACAATATTGGAAGGAGCATAAATTACTTCCTGAAGTACAGTGTGACTTTCTATTAGCTCTTTATACACAAGGTAATGGAGAAGTAACGAAAAGAAAAGCTCCAAAGAATTCAATCTTATATATACAATTGTTTCTTTTAGTAATGATGGTACCGTTTTCATTTCTTGTAGTTTATTTTACTCAATTTAATTCCATTTTGCAACTCGGTATCTTGTTAGCATTTATTGGATATGCAACATGGATATTTCTACTATATAATAAACGTAAAAACGTTTATAGGCATCTCGCTATTATTATTTTTCTAGCTATGATATTAATTACATCAGATTTTTTATCAACTACGGTTGATCTAAACCAGTTATTTACCGTGCTAGTAATACTACTAAATTTCGTAGGTTGGTACCTATTAGGACGTAGTCTACATTTGAAATACCTTAAGATTGCAAGCGTATTAGCACTGATTATCGTATTGTTCGTAAACTTTTCACATCTTTTTTCTTTTAACTAGCTACATTTTAATATAAAATATAGATAGCTATGTGGAATATATTAAATTCCGGGGATACATAAGGAGGAAATACAATGAAACGAAACCCACTAATCCCTTACGCTCTAATTGCTATTATTGGGATATTAGCCGTTATTGTAATCTCATTTGTTGGGATAGGGCAACGCACTGAACTTACAGAAGGCGAAGATCATGGTCAAGCTGAAGAAGGCGAAACAATGGAAGATCCTGAAGAAATTTACGAGTCTAGCTGTGTAAGCTGTCATGGTGCTGACTTATCAGGTGATTTTGGTCCAAATCTTCAAACCATTGGTGCAGAATTATCAGCAGATGAAATCGCAAATGTGTTAAAAACTGGTCAAGGACAAATGCCAGCGCAATCGCATCTTTCTGATAGTGAAGTTACCATTATTTCTGAATGGTTAAGTGAGAAAAAATAAATTGTTTTAACGTAAGCTTTCTGCTATTTTTCAGAAAGCTTTTCTTTTATATATTCAATGTTTTTGATGGAGGTTTCTAATGTCTGAGCAAATAAAGCTATCTGAGCGGTTGTTGAACGTTGCTTCTTTTTTACCACAAGGCTCCAATTTTGCAGATATAGGGTCCGATCATGCCTATTTACCGTGCTATGTTTGTCAAAATGACCAGACAGCAAGAGCAATTGCGGGTGAAGTGAATGAAGGGCCGTTTTCTAGTGCACAAGATACAGTTGAAAAATATCAGCTTAACCATCTTATTGATGTAAGACTAGGAAATGGATTGTCTGTGTTAAAACACGATGAGGTAGAGCAGGTTGTTATTGCGGGGATGGGTGGTTCCTTAATTCGTTCAATTCTAGAAGAAGGAAAGGACAAGCTAAGTAAGGTGGAACTAATCATTGCCCAGCCGAATGTTGATGAAAAAAATGTCCGACATTGGCTGACACTTCATGACTATGAGATACAGGATGAAGTTATACTAGAAGAGAATGGACATACATATGAAATTATTGTTGGGAAGAAAGGAACAGATAAAATTAATCATCTTACCGAAAAAGATTTATTATTTGGTCCTATTCTAGGAAAAGAAAAAAATGAGCTTTTTTGTGAAAAGTGGACCTCTGAAAAGGAAAAGTTAATCCGGGTCATAAACCAAATGAAAAACGCTAAAATTCAAGACGAGCTGAAAATTAGTCATTTTGAAAAACAGCTTGCTTGGATAGAGGAGGTTTTAGGTGATGGTAAAAACCACGATTAATTCAGATATCTTCAAAATAATTGAAAAATGGGCACCAAAGTCCTTTGCCTATGATTGGGATAATGTAGGTCTACAAGTGGGTTCCTATAATAAACCAGTTAAAAAAATTATGATTACATTAGATGTATTGGAATCCGTAGTGGATGAAGCAATTGAGAAGGAAGTTGATCTAATAGTTGCTCACCATCCAATGTTATTTAAACCAGTGAAGCAATTGAATCTTGATGATTGGCGTGGTAAGGTAATACGGAAGCTGATTCAACATGATATTACAGTATATGCAGCTCACACCAACCTGGATGTTGCAGAGGGTGGTGTTAACGATATGTTAGCTGATTTACTAGAAATAAAAGAACGCGAAATTCTTGTCGAAACCAATCAAGATTCATTATTTAAAATTGTAGTATATGTCCCAGAAACACAATTAGATCCTGTGCTTGATGCGCTGTCATCGCAAGGGGCGGGACACATTGGAAACTATAGTCATTGTACATTTCAGTCAGAGGGAACGGGTACATTTAAACCTCTAGATGGAACAACTCCATTTATTGGAGAGAAACATAAATTAGAGAAAGTTGCTGAATTTAAAGTGGAAACGATTGTACAAGCTAGCCTGGTTTCCGAGGTAGTCCAAGTAATGAAGGCTGCACATCCCTATGAAGAAGTAGCTTACGATGTAATCCCATTACAAAACGAAGGGAAAAAATATGGGCTTGGGCGAATTGGTAAGTTGTCTGAACCTGTGACCTTAGATGAGTTTGTGTTAAAAGCAAAGAAATCACTCGATGTGCAACACGTGCGTGTAATTGGGAATTTATCTAAGAAAGTGAATCGTGTAGCAATATTAGGTGGAAGTGGAGAAAAGTACATTTATCCAGCACTATTAAAAAAAGCAGATGTTTACGTGACTGGCGATTTGACATTCCATCAGGCGCAAGAAGCAATGGAGATGGGGATTTCCATCATTGATGCCGGGCATTATATAGAAAAGACAATGAAAGAAGGAACAAAGAAATACCTAGAAGAAAAAATTCGTGATGGATTTGTTTCGGATTCTACAATTGAAGTTATTGTTTCACAATCTAATACAGATCCATTCCAATACAGATAGTGTAAGCCCAAAATTTATTGGGTTTCACTAGTAAGGAGAAGTTTCATGAAGAATACATTTAACTCATTTTCGTTTACAACGATCATGAATGAAGTAATTGATAAGTTAGGGTTCACACAACCAACTGAAATTCAGCAAGAGGTAATTCCTGCTATTCAAAAGGGGAAAAGTGTAATCGGTCAATCCCATACTGGTTCAGGAAAAACACATGCATTTCTGCTGCCTTTATTTAGTCAATTGAAAGAAGAACGAAAAGAAGTACAGTATATCATTACAGCACCAACCCGAGAACTTGCTACACAGATATATAATGAAGCTAAGAAAATCATTAAGCTTGCAGATAAAGAACAGGTTTGGAAAGCAAAGCTGTTAGTTGGCGGGACGGATAAACAAAAAATGATGGAAAAATTGAAAGAGCCTCCACATTTTATTATTGGTACGCCTGGTCGGATATTAGATTTAGTAAAAGAAGAAGCTATTACAATCTATTCTGCGGAATCATTTGTCATTGATGAGGCGGATTTGATGCTTGATTTAGGTTTTATTGATGAAGTTGATCAGCTCTTAATTCGCTGTAAAAAAGATATTCAATTAATGGTGTTTTCTGCTACAATTCCTCAACGTTTGGAACACTTCTTTAAGAAATATTTAGAGAATCCTTTGCATGTAAAAATTGCGAATGAATTATCACCCGAAACAATGGAGCATCGACTTATTGCAGTCAAGCATCGAGAAGAAGATGAAGTTATCTTTGACATTTCAAAGGCCATTAATCCTTATTTAGCAATCATTTTTACTAATGGAAAAGAGAATGCAAACAAGCTTCATGCAAGCTTGATTGAAAAAGGATTGAACGTCGGAATCATTCATGGTGGCTTAACACCTCGTGAACGAAAACGTGTATTAAAGGAAATACAAAATCTAAGATATCAATATATTGTTGCAACGGACTTAGCTTCAAGAGGAATTGATATTAAAGGTGTCAGCCATGTGATCAATGCCCAGCTACCGAAAGAGGAAGAATTTTATGTTCACCGTGTAGGAAGAACTGCTAGGGCTGGTATGGAGGGCACTGCTGTTAGTTTATATAGGGAAGAAGACTTAAAATTAATTCAGAAGCTGGAGCAAAAGGGTTTGCAATTTGTATTCTATGATGTTCGAAATGGCCAGTGGAAGGATGCAAAGTCATGGAATGAACGAAGCCTTCGTACCAAAACATCGACTGATATTGAAAAAGAAGCATGGAAACAGGTGCGAAAACCAAAGAAAGTAAAACCGGGATATAAGAAAAAAATGAAGCAGCAGCAAGAATCGAATAAAAGGAAACTGAAAAAGAAAACAAATTATAGAAAGAAATAATACAATTCGGGAGAGGTATAACTATGTTAAAAATAGGATCACATGTATCAATGAGTGGGAAGAAAATGCTATTGGCATCAAGTGAAGAAGCCGTATCTTATGGTGCAAATACGTTTATGATTTATACAGGTGCCCCTCAAAACACGAGAAGAAAACCGATCGATGAACTTAATATTGCTGAAGGGTTAAAGCATATGGCAGATAACGGCATTGCTGATATCGTTGTGCATGCTCCATATATTATTAATATTGGAAACACAACCAAGCCAGAAACCTTTGAATTAGGAGTCAATTTCTTGCGGAATGAGATAGAACGTACATCAGCAATCGGTGCAAAACAAATTGTGTTGCATCCTGGGGCTCACGTTGGAGCAGGTCCAGAGGATGGAATTAAGAAAATTATAGAAGGTTTAAATGAAGTATTAGAAAAAGATATGGATGTCCAAATTGCGTTAGAAACAATGGCAGGAAAAGGCTCTGAAATTGGAAGAACCTTTGACGAAATTGCAAAAATAATTGATGGTGTCACGCTAAATGATAAGTTATCTGTTTGTATGGACACTTGTCATATACATGATGCGGGTTATGATATTGTCAATAACTTTGACGGAGTTCTTGAAGAATTTGATAAAATTGTAGGTGTTGATCGTATTAAAGTCGTCCACGTAAACGATAGTAAGAATGAATGTGGTGCGCATAAAGACAGACATGAAAATATTGGATTTGGCCACATTGGGTTTGAAGCACTACACTATATCATTAATCATCCACAGCTCGCTCAGCTTCCAAAAATATTAGAAACACCATATGTTGGTGAGGATAAGAAGAATAAAAAGGCACCGTATAAATTTGAAATTGATATGATACAAAATGGATCCTTTGATATGGAATTAAAAGATAAAATTGTAAATCAATAATATTATATGGGATAATAAAAAGGAATCTGTTCATAAAACAGGTTCCTTTATTCAAATAAGTGCTCTAACCCATATGATTTTATCAATTCATGAAAAAGCTGATTGGCTTTATTAGCAGTTTCTGGATTAGTAATTTGACTTAAATCATTAAACATTTTTTTCCTTTCTCTCTTATCAAAAGGATTAATATTATTTCTCCTAACATAGCTTGCGATATCCTGTGCTTGTTGCCTAGAGATTGAAAAACCATATTTCTTTCCGTATTCGAGCACTTCCTCAGGCGATAATTGCCTCATTTTATTTAGAATTAATTGTTTAATAAAGAATGACATTCTAACAACTCCTCTTAAAATCACTATATGCACCCCGTTCGTTTTATTCAACTTGTTTACAAGAAATTTTTGTTAATAACCATACAGATAGTGGTTTAACTCAAATGGTAAATAGTAACATTATAGAAAAGCTAATACGTCATAAACTAAAGATGCACCTCATCATAAAAGAAGGAGGTACATTTGTGGACGATAGAAATCGAACGAATAACGTTGAAGATGCTCCAAAGCACGGTGAAGAGGATTATACGGCATCAACCTTTCAGCATACAGATGGAATTGAAGGGATCTATAGTAATCGTGATGAAGAAACGGCTGCAGAGTTAACTGCTGACGATTACAGAAGAAGTGCAGCATTTGAAGGGGATACGGAGCAAGCCAATACGGCTATGGGCTGGATAGCGCTTGCACTATCAATTGCCTCATTCTTCTGGGCGCCAATTCTGTTAGGTGGAGCGGGGATTATTGTAGGTTTCATTGCTAGAAATCGTGATGCTAATACACTTGGTAATATTGCCATCGCTGCTGGTGCTATCTCCATTTTGATTACACTGTTTATATTACCATTTGTATAGATAAAGAGGCTGGTATTGACCAGCCTCTTTACTTTTGGTTATATTTTGGAAAAAAATAAAAATGATTCGCTTTGATATGAGTAGGATCAATATGAGGATTAAGAGAGGAAAAATCTTTTTCAATTTGTTCCATTTGAAATTGTTCCATGCTCGGATTAATTTTTTCTACTACAGACAATACTGTATCACCTGTTGTGATTTTTACCTTTATCACGTCAAATGGAACCCTTTCTAGTTGCTGGTCAGTATGAGTTTGGTCACCTCCCTCAGTTGGTGTGCCTGAGTTTAAGTCTTTATAGACACTAATAATAAATAGTATACTTAGAATAGTAATAAGAAATTTTCTCATCATAACACCTTCTTAATGAAACCATTTGTTATTGTCATTCGTATAAGTAAATAGAACACATGGAAAGGGAGAAAGAGAATGGAAATTTTTTCTCAAGAATGGATTGCCTTAGTTATTACAGGGTTAGGTACATTATTTTTAATCGGTGAAGTACTCGTGAATATGCGAGGTATATTTGCATTATTAGGAATAGGATTTATTACTATTTACTTTTCAGTATATTTAGAGACGGACTCCCTTATTCTTATGCTCGCTATATATTTTATTGGTATTGTTCTCATCATTATTGATGGAAAGGTTTTAAATGATGGTACGCTCGCAACTATTGGTACTGCAAGTATGTTAGCGGCGGTTGCTTTGCCTGCACCTAGCTTTGCTTCTGGAATGTATGCGGTTCTAGGGGTATTACTTGGAACTGGAAGCTCGCTGTTATTTTTAAAAGTGTTTAAACGACGAGAGATGTGGAATAAAATTACCCTAAAGGATCAGTTAACAAGTGAAGCTGGTTATAATTCGTTAAACGAAGAGTACCGTGCGCTATTAAATATGGAAGCTGTTACCCTAAATGATATGCGGCCAGTTGGCACGATACGTGTCGGGGCGAAGGATTATAGTGCAGTTTCAAATGGACAATGGATCGAAAAGGGAACGAAGGTTACAATTGTTCAAGTGGATGGAACAAGAATTTTAGTGGATACAATTAAATAAACAAGGAAATAATTTCTAGAATCTCTTTCTAGAAATTATTTTTTTGTAGAAAAAATATAAGGACAATAAAAAGAATGAATGACAAGTATGTATTTGGGAATTTACTAATAGAAAGAGATGTGACACAGTTTAGTTTGTAAATTTAATGTAAATATTTTTATAAATCCTTTACAAAAGGACATAATTCTACAATAATGGTATAGGTGTGGAAAAAATACATAAACAATACGAGAAGGGGCGGACTTTTCATTGGAAATAGATGTTCAAGCACTGATTTTTGAGTTTATCGGGGGATTAGGTATATTCCTTCTAGGTATTAAGTATATGGGAGAAGGATTGCAAAAATCTGCTGGTGATCGACTAAGAGATATTTTAGATCGCTTTACAAGTAACCCATTCCTAGGTGTATTAGCTGGTATGATTGTTACCATTCTAATTCAAAGTAGCTCAGGAACAACGGTACTAACCGTGGGTCTAGTGAATGCTGGATTTATGACATTAAGACAAGCTATCGGTGTTATTATGGGAGCAAATATTGGTACAACAGTTACTGCTTTCATCATCGGTATTGACGTCGGGGAGTATGCATTACCAATTCTAGCAGTTGGTGCTTTTCTAATTTTCTTCTTTAAAAATCAAAAAGTTACAGCCATTGGTCAAACAGTTTTTGGCTTTGGTTCTCTATTCTTCGGATTAGAATTAATGAGTAGTGGAATGAAACCATTACGATCATTAGAGGCGTTTCATGAATTAACGCTAAATATGAGTGAAAGTCCAATTCTTGGTGTTGTTATTGGTACATTGTTTACTGTAATTGTACAGAGCTCAAGTGCTACGATAGGAATACTACAAGGGTTATTCTCGGAAGGTGCAATCGATATAAAGGCAGCACTACCAGTATTATTTGGTGATAATATAGGAACAACGATTACGGCTGTTCTAGCATCTTTAGGTGCAACAGTAGCGGCTCGTCGTGCTGCAGCAGTTCATGTTATCTTTAACCTAGTAGGAACAACGATATTCTTGCTATTATTAAACTTATTTACCAGATATGTCATGTTCTTGCAAGAGCAGTTTATGTTAAATGAAGAGATGACCATTGCATTTGCACATGGTAGCTTTAATATTTTGAACACGATTATCCAATTTCCATTTATTGGTGCATTGGCTTGGATTGTTACAAGACTTATTCCTGGTAAGGATACAACCATTGAATATAAGCCAAAGCATTTAGACCCAATCTTTATTCAACAGTCTTCAGCACTTGCACTAGATCAAGCAAAAGCTGAAATTATTCGTATGGGCGAATACGCTTATCAGGGGATGGAAGAAACAAACCTTTATTTAACAACAAACCAAACTAAGCATTCGGATCTGGCTATGCAGATAGAAGGAGCACTTAATAGTCTAGACAGAAGTATTACGGATTATTTAATTGATATATCTGGTGGATCCTTATCCGAATTTGAAAGTGCAAAACACACCGTTCTGATGGATACCGTTCGTGATATTGAGCGAATTGGTGACCACTTTGAGAATATTATCGAATTAATCGATTATAAAATTTCGAATAAGGTTGTTATTACAGAGCAAGCCCAAGAAGATCTAAATAATATGTTTGATTTAACGATGTCGACCGTTAAGCAGGCTATTGGTGCTTTAGATAAGGGCGATCGTGAAGAAGCCCTTGCTGTGATGCAAAAAGAGGATCAAATTGATAAAATGGAACGTAGCTATCGTAAAAAGCATATTATTCGCATGAATGAAGGCCAATGCAGCGTGTCAGCTGGTATTGTGTTTGTTGATATTATTTCGAATTTAGAGCGAATTGGTGACCATGCTGTGAATATTGCGGAAGCTGTGTTAGGTGATCAATAATGAGAAGGGGGGATTTCCCCTCTTTTTTTTTTGAGGAAGTAATTTTTTTGTTGAAATATGTATGTAAAGATGCTATAGTAAATATTGTCGTTTTTGATACATAACATCATATTATGTAAAAATAAATGTTGACATGAGTTTACGGATATGTTAAATTATATCTCGTGCCACTAAAAAAATAGATGCTGATAGAGAAGTTGAATAGCAACTATTAACGAATCAACAATCATGATTCCACAGTAGCTCAGTGGTAGAGCAACGAGCAAAACATCTACCGAGTTTACTACGAGTAACCCCGAAGCATACGCATCATTGAATTTGCAAGAAGATGCAGGGGTTAAATAAATCATAATTGGTGGTAAAATACCATTATTCCACAGTAGCTCAGTGGTAGAGCAATCGGCTGTTAACCGATCGGTCGTAGGTTCGAATCCTACCTGTGGAGCCAACTTTAAAATGGCGGCGTAGCTCAGCTGGCGAGAGCGTACGGTTCATACCCGTGAGGTCGTGGGTTCGACTCCCTCCGCCGCTACCATTTACATTATAATTTAAACATCATGGCGGCCGTGGCGAAGTGGTTAACGCACCGGATTGTGGCTCCGGCACTCGTGGGTTCGATTCCCACCGGTCGCCCCATATGAATAAGGACCCTTAGCTCAGTTGGTTAGAGCTATCGGCTCATAACCGATCGGTCGCAGGTTCGAGTCCTGCAGGGTCCACCATTTTAAAACTCGGAGGTATACCCAAGTCTGGCTGAAGGGATCGGTCTTGAAAACCGACAGGCGGGTCAAACCGCGCGGGGGTTCGAATCCCTCTACCTCCTCCATTTATACATAACATAGTATGTTACATGATGCATTGTCGTCACATTTTAATATTTGGCTCGGTAGCTCAGTCGGTAGAGCAATGGACTGAAAATCCATGTGTCGGCGGTTCGATTCCGTCCCGAGCCACCATCTATGTACAAGCGATAGCTTGTTTTTTTTATGCGTTTATATGTATCTATTTCATGTTAAGGCAAAAAATTTGCAAGAACTGGTAACCTCTGATAATCTTTCATGTGAAGGGTATTATATCCTTATACTATTTAGATTTTTGAAGGAGGAGTTCGTTATGGCAAAATTTGAATTACCTGAATTACCATATGCATATGATGCAATAGAGCCGACTATCGACAAAGAAACAATGAACATCCATCATACAAAGCATCATAACACGTATGTTACAAACTTAAATGCTGCTCTAGAAGGACATGCAGACCTTCAAGGGAAATCACTAGAGGATCTAGTGAGCAATCTTGATGCAGTTCCTGAAAATATCCGCACAGCGGTAAGAAATAATGGTGGTGGACATGTAAACCACAGCTTATTCTGGAATGTTCTTTCACCTAATGGTGGCGGAGAGCCGACTGGAGAATTAGCAGACAAACTTAACGCTAAATTTGGTAGCTTTGATAAATTTAAAGAACAGTTTGAAACTGCAGCTAAAACTCGTTTTGGCTCAGGTTGGGCATGGTTAGTGCTAAATAACGGTGAGCTTGAAGTAACAAGCACTCCAAACCAAGATTCACCTTTAATGGAAGGTAAAACACCATTACTTGGTCTTGATGTATGGGAGCATGCATACTACTTAAATTATCAAAACAAGCGTCCTGATTACGTTTCTGCATTCTGGAATGTTGTAAACTGGGATGAAGTTGCAAAGAACTATAATGCAGCTAAATAATATCGTATGAAAAACACGAGTTGATATACTCGTGTTTTTTCTTTTTGTATATCTAAATTTGAATTGCTTACACTAAGGAAAGAGAGAAAAGGGGCAATTCAATATGCGTAAAACATTGCAATACGTAATTGGAAAAACTGAAATTAATCGAGATTTAATCCTATTATTAGTAATAGGTGGTTTATATTCATTAGGAATCTATTTATCCAATACATTTGTAAATATATACTTATGGAAGCAAGCAGATGGAAATTATTACACCATAGCGATTTACAACTTAGCTGTCTTTGTATTTCAACCGATTACCTTTATATTTGCTGGGAAGATAGCGAAAAAAGTGGACCGTGTCATTGTATTACGGTTAGGAGTCATTTTTTTGTCGCTATTTTTTTTAACGGTATTATTAATCGGAGAAAATGCTGCAACATATAATTTTATTCTTGGAAGCCTGCTTGGAATCGGATACGGCTTTTATTGGCTAGCATTCAATGTATTAACCTTTGAAATAACAGAGCCCGATACAAGAGACTTTTTTAATGGTTTTCTAGGCGTTTTACAATCGTTTGGTGGAATGATTGGACCCTTCTCTGCAGGCTTCATTATTTCAAAGCTGCCTGAGAATATTGGTTACAGCACAATCTTTACTGTTTCTTTTATCTTATTTATTTGTGCAGTAGGTAGTAGCTTCTTTTTGAAACGACGCCCAGCCGAAGGTGTTTACTATTTCAAACGTGTGGTGCAAGAGAGGAAAAACAACAAGAACTGGAATCGAATACTAAATGCACATATTTTTCAAGGACTTCGAGAAGGGATTTTCTTGTTTGTCATTACGATATGGGTTTATATCGTTACGAAAAGTGAACTATCGTTAGGAACCTTTAATCTATATTTTTCAGGGTTTTCTTTTGTTTTTTATTTTCTGGCAACAAGACTAATTAAGCCATCAAAGCGTAAGAAAGCAATCCTAATAGGAAGCTTAATGCTGTACCTCTCCTTATTCATTATTTTATCCCATGCAAGCTATACGACGTTAATCATCTACGGTATTATTATCGGAATGGCATATCCTATAATAAATGTGCCTTATATTTCCATGACATATGATGTTATTGGACGTGCATGGAAAGCTGGTGAGCTCAGAATTGAATACATTGTTGTACGCGAGGTATATTTAAACATTGGACGAGTCACATCCATTATTGTATTTATTATGGGTATTACTTACTTTAATCCTGATCAAATTATCCCAGTGTTATTAGTGATCTTTGGGGCTATGCATTTGTTTATCTATTTTTTTGTACGAAATATTTTCTTGACCACATCCAATAAAAAGGAAGTTATGGTAAAAGATCAAGTGACAGATGAAAATAATCGTTAAAAGATTTAGTCTACCTCGAAAATAAATGCTATAATGTACGTATAAAATAGAATGTTTTGGGGGAGAGAAATGAAAAAGAAGAATCAAAAGAAAAAGGCTCAGCTTCCCTTCCGTTTAAATATATTATTCTTTGTTGTCTTTTTATTATTTGCTGTGTTAATTCTGCAGCTTGGAGTTGTTCAGATATTAAGAGGTGAAGAATTTCAAGAACAAATTGACCAAACAACACAGGATACAACAAAGATTCCGGTTCCGCGTGGGGAAATTTATGATCGAAACTACAATATTATTGCACAAAATAAAGCGATGTATGCGATCACCTATACACCACAAAAGGGTGTACAAGCAGATGAACGCCTAGATGTTGCGGTAAAACTGGCTGAATATATAGATATGTTTAAGCCTGATGAGTCTGATCGTGAAAAACAGTTGAATTCTATAACAACACGTGATAAAAAAGAGTATTGGTATATTCTTCATGAGGAGGAAGCGAAAGAAAGATTGTCAACAGAAGAAGCAGCTGACATGGAAACTGCTGAACAATATAAGACAATCCTTGATCGAATTACAGAAGAAGAAATTAGTAACTTTACCGAGCAAGACTTTGAAATCATCTTGATTAAAAAGGAACTTGACCGTGCTTATGCTTTAGCACCTCAGGTTGTCAAAAATGAAAATGTGACTCCTGAAGAATATGCTAGAGTGGCGGAGCATCTTGCTGACTTACCAGGAATAAATGCTACCACAGATTGGGTTCGGGAATATCCTTATGACGGGACCTTTCAAAATATAATTGGGAATGTGACTACTGAGAAGGAAGGCGTTCCAGCTGAAAATATTGATTTTTATTTAGCGAAAGGTTACAGCAGAAATGACCGTGTTGGGAAGACCGGTTTAGAACAGCAGTATGAGGATTTACTTCGAGGTCGTAAAGAGCAGGTTCAATATACAATGGATAAAAGTGGTGTAATTCAAGATTCAGAAGTAGTCGTTCCTGGCGAGAGTGGGAAGGACATCGTTTTAACCATTGATATGGAATTTCAACAGAAGGTAGATGAAATTCTTAAAAGTGAGCTTGAAGCAGCCACAAAGGGTGGTCAAAATAATCATCTGCGTGATGCGATGGCAGTCGTTATGGATCCAAATACAGGGGAATTACTTGCTGTAGGTGGTCAAAGCTTTAATGAGGACCAAACTGAGATAACTGATACGTCGTACAAAACACTTTATGACGCCCATCGCCCAGGTTCTACGGTGAAGGGAGCAACGGTATTAGCTGCTTATGATGCTGGTATCATTAGTCCTGGACATCGAGAATATGATACACCAATTAAAATTGCAGGCACACCCGAAAAATCCTCTTGGAAGAATTTGGGATGGGTTAATGACTTAGATGCATTACGCCAATCATCCAACGTTTATATGTTTTACATTGCGATGAAAATGGGTGGAGAATATAATTATCAGCGGGAAAAGAGTGTTTCTTTTGACCCAGCTGCGTTTCAGGAAATGCGATTTTATTTCAATCAATTCGGCCTTGGTGTGAATACCGGAGTTGATTATCCATACGAATCTATAGGTTACCCTGGTAATGATACTGGACCTGGTTTACTAATGGACTATGCAATTGGTCAGTATGATACCTTTACTGCTATGCAATTAGTGCAATATGCATCTACTATTGCCAATGGAGGTTACCGGGTTCAACCACATTTTTTGAAGGAAGCTCGAAACCCAACTCCTGAAGAGGGGAAGCTAGGATCTATTTATCGTACCGTTAACACAACTGTACTGAATAAAATAATTATGGATGAAGAGTATATTGAGCGCGTACAGGAAGGATTTCGTCAAGTATATCAAGAGCCTGGTGGAACGGCTTATAATTATTTTAGAGACACTGATTTTAATGCAGCTGGTAAAACAGGTACTGCAGAGAGTGAAGTGTATATTGATGGTAAAAAGATAGAAACAGTTAATTTAACAATGATTGCTTATGCTCCATATGACAATCCTGAAATTGCAATGTCTGTAATTGTGCCATATTTAGATTCAGAAACAAATTCATCCATTAACCATAATATTACAAAGCGAATTATGGATGCATACTATACATTAAAAGAAGAACGAGCAAAAGCGGAAAATAATGCTGAAGAAGAATCTGAGAAAGAACAAGAACAGGCAGATGAATAGGATGAAGACTAATGAAACACCTAGTTATCGGAATTCCCCGGTACTAGGTGTTTTTTCTTGGATGATTTACAGTAACTTTACATTAAGTTAATACAAGCTTCATATAGAAGCATTACGATATAGGTATAGTTACTTATTTTAATAGGGGAGCGATTAAATGCCGAGTCGTGAACAGTTTCATACCGAAATGGAAGAGCTTAATAATGATATTATTGAATTAGCGAAGCGTACGGATCAAGCATTAAGAAGGTCGATTGATGCGCTTTTTAATCAGGATATGGATTTAGCAAGACAGGTTGTCAACGATGATAAATTAATTGATAAAGAAGAAGCTTCCATTAATGATAAAACCATATTATTAATCGCAAAGCAACAACCAGTCGCAACAGACTTGCGAAGATTAATTATAGCGCTAAGAGTAGTTACCGATATTGAGCGTATGGGGGATAATGCAAAGAATATTGCGAAATCAGCTACACGATTAGGGGATAATTACTTAACAGAAGTTCCGCAAGATCTAAAGTTAATGCGTGATATGGCATTAGTCATGTTGGAAACAGCCATTAGTGCTTTTCAACACGAAGATATATCAGTTGCGCATAAGCTCGCGAAAATGGATGATAAGGTGGATAAGCTGTATAAACAAGTAGTAACAGAACTCTTAAGTGAAACGGCAACAAATCCAGATCAGATTCAATATGTCATGCAAATAGCCTTTAGCGCACGCTATATTGAAAGATTTGCCGATCATATTACGAATATAGGGGAAAGTATTTTATTCTTAGTTAAAGGCGAGATAGTTGATTTAAACGATTAAACCATACAAAGAGGAAGCAAAGGTTAGCACCGATGCTTCCTCTTTGTATGATAAAAAAGTGAGTAGAAATAACTACTCACGCAAAAAATAATTAATAATATTATTTCGTTAATGCCTCCGCAATCTCGTAATAACTCATATCACTTGATACGGTAAAATCTCCAAGCTGTATTCTTAACGCATAGCCTTCGTCCTCTAAATAAGCAATAAATGCTGCGGCATCATCAATAATGCCATTTGCTTCAAGCTCATCACTTATAGCAGAAGATGGCATTCCAGATTCAATCGTTAATGTATACGATTTCGCTGTTTCCTCGGTTTGACTTTCTTCCTTAGTTGCATTTTCTGAAGTATTCTCTTCAGTTTCTGTTTGTTCAGTTTCAGTTTTTTCTGTTTCTTTCTCAGTAGCTGTTGAATCTTCTTCTGTATTATCAGCTTCTTGATTTTCTGTATCCTCTGCAGGTTTTTCTGTACCTTCTTCCGTTCCATTCATAGACATGGAAATGTATTCGGATTCAGTAAGTACACGATAGCCCTTTTCTTTCATTTCATTAACGACGTCTTCCACTGGCATCTCAGAAAGATCAATGTCAGAGCTTTCCGTAAAGTAATTTACGATTAGCATGACGACAGCAGCAGTAAATAGACCTACGGCAAATGCACGTATTGGTTGCTTCATGGTTTTCCACCTTACTTTAACAAATTTTATTTCTTAAGATTATTCATTTGCTGAAAAATCTTCGGTTAGTAATTCTTCTTCTAGAATTTTTACTTTTTTCTTCAATTGATACGTGTCTTGCATAGTTGATATTGACAATTGCTCTATTTCACTTTCAATCTTTTCGAATCTATCATTGAGGAAAAATGATAGAACAAATAAAGCAATAGCAATAATAAGTATGGTTAAACCTGCAAAAATCATAATTCTACCTCCATTTCAATATACATTACTAGTTATATCATACAAATCATAACTAGAAAACCATAAATTTTTTCCAAACCATCTTGATTGATTTCCAAACATTTGATATTATATATAAGTCTGAAAAGAACTATTAGATGCGTTTATCGCTAGTTTATATAGTTTGGAGGGAAAAACATGCGCGTAAACATCACTTTAGCTTGTACTGAAACAGGAGATCGTAATTACATTACGACAAAAAATAAGCGTACAAATCCTGAGCGTATCGAGCTTATGAAATATTGCCCACGTCTTAAAAAACATACTTTACATCGTGAAACAAAATAATTATTCACAGATTAAGAGCTTGCTTTTACCATTAGGTTAGAGCAGGCTTTTTTTCGATTAAGGCACTAGGGGAGGGTACTAAATGAAAAAAAGGACGTTGCGTGAAAATATGATAACCAAGCTGAAGGCTTTACCTATAAATGAAAGAAAAGCAATTGAAGAACAATTACGCTCTAATCTCCTTAACTCCAGCCTTTGGAAGAATTCTAATACTATTGGGATTACTATTTCCAAAGGATTTGAATGGGATACACAGTTAATTATTGAAGAAGGTTGGAGGCAAGGGAAGAGTATTGTTGTTCCAAAGTGCTTTCCGAATGATAAAGAGCTTGTATTTTACAGACTACATAGCTTTAATGAGCTTGAAAGTGTGTATTATAATCTATTAGAACCAAAACCTAATGATCAGAATAAAACAACAAAAGAACAAATTGATTTATTACTCGTACCAGGAATTGTATATGATGAACGCGGTTATCGAATCGGATTTGGAGGAGGTTATTATGACCGATTTCTTTTCGACTATAATAGTCAGACGGTTTCTCTTTTAAGTACGATGCAGTTATCAGATAACGTACCAGTAGAACCTCATGACATTCCAGTTCAGCACTTACTAACAGAAAATGGATTTATCCAGTAATCCCACGAATATTTTCACCTAGATTGAAAAAACTAATCATGCCAAACTACAGGAAGAGGGGTTCGACATGATGAGGATAATTTTCATTTTATCTGGTGTTATAGCTGCAATCTCAGTCTTATATAAGTGGCGATATAAACTGATGAATGCTGTATTAGCGGTCAGCTTTCTTAGAAGGATTGCTGTGTCAGCTTCTATGAGAATGCCATCCATTCGTAAAAACATTTTGCCAAGTTTATTTAATCAATCGACAAATTCACCTACCCAATGAATCGAAAGCTGTCTTGCACAGCTTTTTTTATTGCGATTAAACGAAAGATTAAGTCGTGATTAATAGCAATTTTTTTATTATACTGGTATCATAAAAAACTATCGGTAGTAGCTTCAACTATCATCATACTTTCCTATAAGTAATAAATGCGATAGTTTGATATGATGGTATAAGGGAGGGGAACAAATGGAAAGAGAAGAAGCATATGTAATGTACTCACTTGCACATCAGTTGAGCCAGGAAAATGGTTATGATGTTTTATATATAAACGATAAAGTAGAAGAAGTATGGTTAGAAAAATTAGAGCAGAAGAAATCATTAATAGTTCGTATTTCAACTATTGGATTTGATTGGAAAAACCACTTAAAGAAAGACATCGCCCAAGTATTCCAAAAGACAAATGCCATGCGAAAAATGCTTCAGGGAAAAAATATTGAGGTACATAATGTGTATATTTCTCCACATACACCAGTTGATAGCTGGGAAATGTTGAAGAAGCCTATGATCATACAAGAGAAGAATCCAATTAAAATGATGACGTATTATTTATCAGGTGAAGATTTTTACAAGGAGAAAAACCGATTAAGCGAAAACCTACAAGTTTCTTTTCAACAAGAAGCGAAAGAAATATTACCTGAGGAGCAAGTAGAGAAAGCTATTCAAAATGCAAAACTAGAACTTGTGAAAAAGATTCAACATAAGCAAAAGGAAGAAGAAGCTTTATTCACCTTTGGAAAGCCAATCTTCACCTACTTGCTGATTGGTATAAATGCTATCCTCTACCTTCTATTAGAAATTAATGGCGGTAGCTTAACAAATCAAACACTCATTGATTTTGGTGCGAAATTTAATCCCGCTATAGTAGATGGGGAATGGTGGCGATTATTTACCTCTATGTTCCTCCATATCGGATTCTTACATTTTGCATCGAATATGCTCTTTTTATATTATTTTGGATCACTTGCAGAGAAAATGTATGGATCTATCCGGTTTATTAGTATGTATATCTTAGCGGGAGTTGCCGCAAGCATCGCTAGTTTTGCCTTTGTTACCAATATTTCAGCAGGGGCTTCGGGTGCACTATATGGCTTGTTTGGTGCCTTCATTTATTTTGGTTTGTTTTACAAGCGGGTCTTTTATCAAACGATTGGTAAGAATATTTTAATGGTACTTGCTTTAAATATCGGGTTAGGTTTTTTTCTCCCGCAACTAGATGTGATAGCCCACATGGGTGGATTAGTTGCTGGATTTATTGCAGCGGGTATTGTCCATCTACCAAAAAAAAGAAAATTACGAACGCAAGCTATCGCATTTATCATCTATGTTGTTTTAGTAATTGGAATCTTTTTATTCGGTATGGAACAGAACCCGAATAAGGCATCCTACCAGACATTAAATATTAATATGCTGCTACAAGAAGAACGATATGAAGAAATTGTCGAGGGTGCTACAAAAGGATTAGCGAACCCTAAAGGATTTGAGGCATTACTATTATTTCAGCGTTCCTATGCCTATAGTCAATTAGAACAAATAGAGCCTGCAATTGAGGACTTAGAACAATGTATTAACGTTCTCGAAAATCCGAAAGAATTACCTGAGGCTTATTATAATTTAGCACTACTTTATCAAGAGGTCGGAGATGACAGGGCAGAAGAACTGATTCGAAAAGCATACGAATTAATTCCATCCGATCTACGAATTGAAGAGTTGTACAAGAATATTACGGGAGAATAAGTATACAAAGTACTTATTCTCCTTTTAGTAATGTATCATCTTATTTTTTGAATTAGTTTTTCCTTCTGACCATTCATTTCAAATAGAACCAATAAATGATTTCCTTCTTTTTCTATTAATATTAAGGGAATATAGCCTTCAAGTTTTTCCTTTGAACCAATATATGGAATAATGTAATTTTTATATATTCCCTCCCAAAGCTGCCCCATAATTCGATCCGAACTTCTCTTATCAAACGAGGGGAATGCCTTAGCTTGATATTCATAAAGATCAGTAAGTGGAATACTGTAATAATCATTAATATCAAGATGGAAGTGGAATAGTAAATCTTGCCAATGTGCTAATAACTTCTTTTGGGTAAGTGTATCTAGTTTCGCTATAGAATTTGCTTGATTGGTTGTTTCAGGCTTGTGAAATGAGTTAAATGCATTGTTCTCCTTTATGACAAACATTGTATCCTGAGATAGCTTTTGTATACTTCTAATAGAATCCTCATTTTTATGGATCTCACCATAATGAAATGTAATGGATTCCCACTTTAACTCATTTTCTTCCTTAATATTTTCGGAAAAGTGTATCGTATCAGCATCCTCTTTCCACTGACTTCGCATTCCGAGCACCTGTCCATTTCCAAATAGTAAGGAAACATCTTGCCGGAGGTACAATACTTCTTCTGTCTTAGAAGTAACATCCCAGTTAATTGAATAGCTAGCCTTGCTTCCATCTTCATTAGTACGTTCTAGTGTAGTTTTCGCATCTACAAAGCTTGTCCCATATTCAAGAGGAAAGTAGGTTATCGTTGGAACGCTATTTATTTTTACAGCGAAATAAATTCCGAAAGTTGTCACCATAACAAAGAGAGCCAGTACTATTTTCTTTTGCATCGCATCGCATCCTCTTAAAATTTTTTAACAATGGTGCATGATACATTTATTCCACTATATGTGACTATACGAGTCTTTATGAATACGGAAACAGGTGCATAGAAATTGGTGGTGTGCTAAAACTAGTAGTATTAAATTTTTGCATTACCGGAGGCAGTATGGAAAAAGAAAAACAATCACTTTTCACAACTTTTGAAGAGAATAATACGTATATTCATGATCGTTTACAAGTGGATAAGAGTTTCGATATCGTTCACTTGGATTTGGAATATGCAGGTAGAAATATGTCCATGTTTTTTATTGATGGCTTTGTAAAGGATGATATATTACATCTACTAATGAAATTACTCGCAAAGCTCAATCCTGAAGATCTCGAACCTAATCCATTAACGAAGCTGATAAAGACTTACTTACCATATGTGGAGCTTGACCAGGTAGATGACTTAAATCAAGCATCAGACTTAGTGCTTGGTGGTCCAACTGCTCTATTAGTCGAAGGATTAGATAAAGTCATCATTATTGATGCCAGAACCTATCCGGTACGTTCACCTGGTGAACCTGACCTTGAACGTGTCGTTCGAGGGTCTCGAGACGGATATGTGGAAACAATTGTCTTCAATACCGCACTAACAAGAAGACGTGTTCGAGATCGTTCTCTCCGTATGGAATATATGCAAATTGGTAGAAGATCACTCACTGATATTTGTATTTGTTATATCGCCGACATTGCGGATGAGAATAGAGTAGAAGATTTAAAAAACAAAATGAAGGAAATTGATACGGATGGACTTCCAATGGCTGAGAAAACGATTGAAGAATACATTAGTGGGCGACATTGGAATCCATTTCCAACAGTAAGGTATACAGAAAGACCTGATACCGCGGCAACGCATTTATACGAAGGACATGTTTTAATCATTATTGATGGCTCTCCAAGTGTGATGATGACACCGACAACTTACTGGCATCATTTACAGCACGCAGAGGAATATCGTCAAAAGCCTTTAATTGGTGCGTACCTCAGAATGGTAAGATTTTTTGCTGTATGGGCATCTATTTTTATACTGCCTTTATACTACTTATTTTCTGTGAATCCAGATTTATTGCCAGAATCCTTGTCTTTCATTGGACCAAATGAATTAGGAGCCGTTCCTATTTTAGCACAGTTCCTTATTGCGGAAATTGGGATAGATATGCTAAGAATGGCCGCCATTCATACTCCAACAGCATTGGCTACTGCAATTGGACTTGTAGCGGCTATATTAATTGGCCAAGTGGCAATTGAAGTGGGCTTGTTCTCATATGAAGTCATCCTCTATCTTGCTGTTGCTGCTATTGGTACGTATGCAACACCTAGCTATGAATTAAGCTTGGCCAATCGGATTGTTAGAATCTTTCTATTATTGATTACAGCATCGTTTGGAGTAAGTGGATATATGGCAGGTACATTGATGTGGATTATCTATACATCGCGTATGAAATCCTTTGAGGTGCCATATTTTTGGCCATTACTTCCTTTTTCGTTTCGAGCGTTTCGAGATGTGTTAATTCGAACTCCTATTCCGTTGAAAAATCGCAGACCAACTATTTTACATCCGAAAGACCCAGACCGATAATTATCTGGGTCTTTATTTATGCAAAAAGACTATAATTCATGACAACTAATTGGTATAATATGTATGGTGATTTGATGAAAACGATTTATGATGTTCAGCAAATTTTAAAACGGTTCGGAACCTTTATTTATACAGGAGACCGGCTTGTTGATATGGAGCTAATGCAAATTGAAATTAATGAACTATACAAAGCGGGATGTATTGATATAGAAGAATATCAACTAGCAATCTTATTATTACGTAAAGAGGTAAACAGACTTCATACTGAAAAAGGTGAGAAAATATGAATAAAAATGTGATTGTGGGAGTAGACATTGGAGGTACTACTGTAAAAATTGGTTTTATTAAATCTAATGGGGAAATCATAACGAAGTGGGAAATTCATACGAACACAGATAGTGCAGGTACGTCAATTGTAGATGATATATGGAACGCGATTTCACATAGAGCGAAAGAACTTTCAATTCATCAAGGTGAATTCCTTGGAATTGGAGTAGGAGCTCCTGGTTTTATAGATAGTAAGAACGGGTATGTTTATGAAGCAGTAAACATTGGCTGGAGAGATTTTGAGCTATCAGACTATTTATCTCGTAAATCAGGATTACCAGTGTTTGCAGAAAATGATGCCAATATTGCAGTATTAGGAGAAAACTGGTTAGGTGCTGGACATAATTCGAATGATGTGATTGCGATTACTTTAGGCACAGGTGTTGGTGGTGGCGTAATTGCAGGAGGGAATATATTAAATGGGGTAAATGGCACCGCTGGTGAGATTGGGCATATAACGGTAGATCCGAACGGTTACCCTTGCAATTGTGGTAGAAGGGGATGTTTAGAGACAATTGCATCTGCAACTGGTATTGTACGTCAAGCAATGAAAATCATTGAAAACGATTCAGCAAGCAAATTAGCTGAAGTATATCATGAAAATGGCACCCTATCAGCAAAGGATATTTTTGCATTGGCTGAGTTGGGTGATCAAGATTCGATGAAAATTATTGAACATATAGCAGATGTGATTGGCTTAGTAATCGCCAATATGACCGCAACCTTAAACCCTTCCAAGATATTAATTGGCGGAGGCGTATCGAAAGCAGGAGACCAGTTACTTTCACCAATACGAAATGCTTTTAATAAATATGCCTTACCTAGAGCAAGTGAAGCATGTGAATTAAGCTTGGCGGAATTAGGAAATGATGCCGGGATTATTGGTGCAGCCTATTTGGTGAAGCAGCAATTAATTAATGCGTAGGTAGCATTTAAAATTATTTGTAAATTTTTTGAAACTTTTTAGTGTTGTCAATCGTCTTATTGTATAGGATGTTTTTCCTGTTTTATCCGTTTGCCGTTACAAGAAGTAACTTGAAGCATATATATAATGCAGTAGTTTCATAGGAGGATATAGTATGTTTATTAAAGGAGTTAAGATTCCTTTATATGTAGTAGCAACGATATTATTTGGAATCAAAACGTATATTGTATATCGTTTTCTCTTTCATTTAGAAATTGAGAATGCGATGCAAGAGTTTATTTTAGTAATCAACCCGTTTGTGTCTGCTTTTATTATTTTCGCTATCAGTGTATGGATAAGAAAGCCATCGAGACAGATGAAATACTTGCGGTATATGACATTAATTGGAACCCTAATTATTTTTGCTAATCTAGTATTCTATCGATCTTTTTCAGACTTTATTACCGTTCCGCAATTGTTCCAAGGCGGTAATGCAGGCGATTTAGGTGAGAGTATCTTATCGCTTATAAAGCTGTATGACATCTTGTTATTTGTAGATGTAATTGTAATTTGGTATTTAAGTAAAGCGAAACAGGATAAGGTGACTACGAAGTATCCTAGAAGTGGAAAAGTATGTACATTGGCGCTATCATTAGCATTAATAGTAGGAAACTTTTTCCTTGCTGAAATGGAAAGACCACAGCTTTTTACTCGTGCATTCGACCGTGAATATTTAGTAAAATACGTTGGTTTATTCAATTATCATATTTACGATTTAGCATTGCATTCAAAGGTTAAAACGCAGCATGTATTTGCAGATGGAAGTGAATTACCATCAATTAAGGAGTATGTCGAAACCGACATTGAACAGTCTGGTAAATCAGAATTATTTGGAATTGCAGAGGATAGAAATGTTATCTTCATTTCTGCAGAATCATTACAAAGCTTTGTTATTAATAATACGGTTAATGGTCAGGAAATCACGCCATTTTTAAATGGTTTAACAGAGGATGGAGACACCTATTACTTTGAAAATTTCTATCATCAAACAGAGCAAGGGAAAACATCTGATTCTGAATTTCTAGTTGAAAATTCGCTCTACCCATTGTCAAGAGGTGCTGTATTCTTTACACATGGTCAAAACGAATATCATGCACTTCCTGAACTATTAGGTAATGAAGGCTATTACTCTGCTGTCTTTCACGCTAATAATAAGAGCTTCTATAACCGTGATCAAATGTATCCAAATTTAGGTTTTGATTATTTCTATGATGAGGATGCATATGAAGTAACATCCACTAATAGTATCGGATGGGGATTAAAAGATAAGTCGTTTTTTGAACAATCAATGAAATATTTACAAACACTCGAAGAGCCGTTCTATACAAAGTTCATAACATTAACGAATCATTTTCCATTTGAACTGGATGAACAAGATCAATCAATCGACAGATACGATTCTAATTCAAATACGTTAAACAATTTTTTCCCTACTGTAAGATATATGGATGAGTCCATTGAACAATTCTTTACACAGTTAAAGGATGCTGGTTTATATGAAAATTCCATTATCATAATTATGGGAGATCATTATGGTATTAGTTCCAATCACAACAAAGCAATGAGCCAATACTTAGATAAGGAAGAAATTACACCTTATGATCACGTGCAATTACAACGAGTTCCATTGTTTGTCCATATTCCAGGGCATGGAGAAGGAGAAGTTAAATCAACTATCGCTGGTCAAATCGATATGAAGCCAACCATCCTTAGTTTGTTAGGTATTGAAGTTGAAGATGACATCTATTTTGGAAATGACTTATTTAACGAGGACCGTAAAGAATATATCATTCTTCGAAATGGAGATTTTATTACGAAAGACTATATATACACTCATGATACTTGTTATAACTTTGAAACTGGAGCCCCGGTAGAGGAAAGTCAAACAGATGCTTGTTCACAGTTAACCGAAAAAGTAGAAACAGAACTTGGTTATTCAGATGATATTATATACGGTGATTTATTCCGATTTGTTGATTTTAAAGAAGCGAATTAAAATAAAAAAGCTGCATTAGCAGCTTTTTCTTTTTGTAAGATTAAATTATAGTACGCCTTTTATAGATGAAATAATGGTGCTGATGGAGAAGAATCCAAATACAAGAACAGATACTGCAGAAAAACCTAGGGCGAAAAAGTTTCTATATTTTAATTGACGAATAACGGATACAACCGATACGATTGCTACAATTAAAAATAGGATACCCAATACGATATGTGGTGACATAGTTTCAGAAAACCTCCTTATGTTTCATGCAAATATTCTTTGTTTGTGTTATAAAACCATTTATAATAATATGTATCATACTAACACATTTATTCTAGTATAAAATGTTGAATTTGTCGAGAAAATCAAGTACATATTTTATTTTCTATTATTGTTAACAGATGTGAGGGTGTTGATAGGATGAACATAAAACAATTTTCATTAGGACCTTTAGGAACGAACTGCTATCTTATTTACCAGGAACGTCATGCAATTATTATCGATCCGGGTGGAGATAGTCATGTTCTAGTTGATTATTTTACCAAGAATCAACTTAATCCAGAAGCTATTTTATTGACGCATGGTCACTTCGACCACATCGGTGCAGTCGAGGAATTACGCCAATATTATCAATTTCCTGTTTATATGCATGAAGAAGAGAAGACTTGGTTAGATAATCCAGAATTAAATGGCTCTAAGCTATTTATCGGTAATGAAATTACAACTAAAGAACCAGACTTTTTACTAAAACCGGGGAAGACGAAAATCTCTCAATTTGACTTTGATGTTTTCCATACACCTGGTCATTCGCCAGGAAGTATTAGTTTTTACTTTGAAAATAGCAAGTTCATTGTTAGTGGAGATGTCTTATTTTATCAAGGAATTGGAAGAACCGATTTACCCGGGGGAGATTATGGTCGGATAGAGGAGACAATTAGGAATATATTCTATCGACTACCTGATGAAACTGTTGTCTATTCTGGTCATGGTCCTCATACAACTATAGAGGAAGAGAAAAGGAATAATCCATTTATTTCACAAAAATAGGCAAAACAAAAACCCTGCGATTGAAACGATATGTAAGCAGGGTTTTTGTTTTTTATTAATGCCCAAAACCAGGCACTAAAATAAATTCTGAATACCATGTAAAACCTATAAAGAAAACAGTACAATAAGCTCCGAACAAGTACATATACATACGCTCAGATAATTTTAAGTAACTTACTGTAAGGAAAAATACCGTCTGAACTAAGAAAAGTAATGCAGTGTTTGTCATACCACCAACATAAAACATTACTGTAAATATACCTGTCCAGAAGGCAAGGACTCGAAACATTCGATCCATGATTTCCCCTCCTTTTCGCTGACTTCATCAATGTTATTATATACGAGGATGTAAAGATTGTAAATGAAACTTATATAGAACCTGTATGAATATCAAAACAATTTGGCATTTTGTTCATTCTACATACTAGTGTGAACAAGTTTTAACTAGTTATGTGACTTAGTTGCTAAATTTAACTTTTTTGTGACAGTGTAATGATAATCTTCATTTGTAACGATGTTAAAGTGTAGCAGTAGCGTATTATCAGCCATTTGACTAATATTAATATGATTAACTCCATCAGGGGATTCATACGTCGTACTTCGAAAATCTTTTTTCTGAAGAAATTCTTCCTCATAGCGTTCATATCCTATTTGAAATAGTGTTTGTGCTTTTATCTGTTCCATATGATTTGCTGTAATCCGGATATCATGGCTAAATGAAATAATACTGAAGGAGAGATGTAATAAAACTAGTGAAGTCAGTAATAATACAGAGGGAAAGGTAATTCCTTTCTGATTACGGATAATAGACAATGATTTTTTCATACGAATCTCCTTTTTTTGTTTGAATGTGAATTTTAAAACCGTTCAATAACGAATATACAGCAAAGCTCTTAATGTCTCTTAAATAGATTTCATGTCCTACATGATTCACCTGGCGGCGGATTAACGTACCATATTGCTCAATGGTTGCAATCTCACCATTATCTAATTCAAGATTTATTATATCCTTCCCAACGGAGTATCCATTTGCTTCTATTACTTCCCGTTGAATCAGGTTGAAAAACTGCTGAATCGATATTTGATCGTAATAAGTATTTTGATGGAGAGCTCGTAATATGGCTAATTGGAGTGTTATACAAATGGCGATAATCGTGATTGCTATTAACGTTGTGTAAAGGGTAAAACCATTTTCATTAGTTTTGATAACCATAAAGACATACCTCTTCTGAGCGTTGTGCAATGTTATTCCACTGAGCACAGCCTTTTATAAGACTCTCCTTGGTTAGCTTAAAGGAAAGCTTAACAGGTGTTGCTCCTATTGTTTTTTCAGAAACCTTTGGAAGAAGCGTATTATTATCCCATAGCACTAACTGTAATTCGTCATGTAATTGATCAGTAATGATGCGCTTATCACTGTGAATTTGTTTTTCTTGTGAAATGAGTGAATATAAGGGGATCCATGCTGTGGTAATGATGATTAGGATTGAAAGTGAAATAAGGGATTCCGTTACCGTAAATCCATTACTGTTTAACAATATATCCACGTCCTTTTCCGAGCGGAAATACAATTTTATATTTCGTTCGATTTGTTTGAATCTGTATTGTACCTGCCTTTCTGATTGCCCCGTTAGAATTAAATGATATTGTATCTAATGTTCGACGATCTAAGCTCCATCCTTTTGGCAATTTTCGTATTGTTTCCTGATTTGCTGAATCAACTAGGATGTAGCTTTGTTTTTCAAGAATGATACGAACATAGTCATTGGAACCGATTGCTTGGCTTTGAACATATAAAATATCGTACTGAAGTGTATTAAAAAAGAATTCTTCTGTTTTTTTATGATAAAGGCTGTTTATCAATGGAACACTTAAAGAAAGTATCATCAACCATATGGTAAGTACGACTAATGACTCAATAAGGGTGAATCCCTTTTGGTTAGTCGTTCTCATGAGGGGGAGGGGAGACCTTTCCAGTGGTAGAGGAATAGCTCAGTGGAAAATTAGGATTGTTGCAATATACTTGATTCTCATAGATGTAGTTTTCTTGAACCAATTCATCAAGGTTATTAGGATAAGAATGATTCTCTAAGTAAAATGAATCCACTTGCGTTTGAACGACAGTTACTAATGCTTCACATCCTTTCACTTGAACATCGTTACTCTTGTTACCTAAATTTGGAATAATTAATAACATTAAAATCGATACGATGAGTAGTACAATCAACATTTCAATTAAGGTAAATCCCGCTTGATTTTTACTCATATTCTCACTCCTTTAAATGGTTTCCATATAGTGATACATTGGTAATATCAATGATAGATAGATGCAAATAATAACCAAACCTAATGCCATGAAAAATATTGGCTGAATATACGTAATACTTTTGAGGATCCGCTTATTTAGTTCATCAGTTAGAAATATTGCATAGATTTCTAAATCTTTTTGAAGGGTATTCGTGTTTATGTTTTTCTGAAATATTTCAGCGAGTTGAGCCTTCATCAAGGGTAGCTCAAGAACGATGTCAGCAGCATGGATTCCTTGGTTTAATCCATCTGCAATGATAGTTGCATAATGAGATAGAATGGGGAGCTTGGTTTGTTTGGATATAATGATAAGAACATCTTTTAATGATAAGCCAGTCCTTAATAGAGAGCTCATATGTGTAGAAAATTGGTATGAGGTATTTAGCTTTAAGAAGCTTCTGTATATTGGAATGGTCGTATAAATCTTAATCTGAGACGATATCGGAAATTTGGATTTAAATCGTTTCCACAACCATTTTGTCAATATGATAAGCAGCATCAAAGTAATGAAGGAATAGTAGATGACAGATGAAATGAAAACAGAAAAAGTTATGGCGGAAAGCTTCTGATGACTATTTTGGAACAATAGCAAAATATTCGGAATAACGGATTGTTGAATAAAGAAAAATACAAAAGAAAAAACAATTAATAAAATAATAGGATATCGGATGACTTGGGTAAGTTTTTGTTGATAACGGATTCTTTCTTCGTAGATATCCACACACTTTTTAATACTGCTTTCTAGGTCACCATATTCTTTTGCAAAGAAAAGGTATGTTGTAATGAATTCATTAAATCTTAATTTTTCTAGTGATTGATCAATACTTAAACCACTCTTTAAATCGGCGATAATAGGATTGGTTATCGTATGCAATGTTTTGTCCCATCTTAACGTCTCCAATGCAGATAATAGAGAATAACCATTAGAAAGTACTCTTGATAACCGTTGTAAAAAACGAAGTTGAAGTTGTGTGCTTACTTGTTGCTTATTTGTCTTCAAATGTATCTTTTGAAATAAACCCATAAAGGAATGCCTTCTTTCTTAAATGTTGGAAGGAATATATGCTATTCTTCAATGCTCTTTCCTTTCCTGAAATCACATCCTCTAATAATTTGTTCTCTAGAATTTCCAGAATTGCTGCCCGTTGTTCTTTTCTAGAATAGGTGCTGAGGGGGAGCAGTTGAATGGATGATATTCCGATGAGGGATTGTTGAAGATTAGTGGGAGTTAATCCCATTTCCAATAATCGTTGAATGGTACCCTCTGTATCTTTTGCGTGAATGGTACTGAGTACGAGATGTCCAGTTAGAGAGGCTTCTAGCGCAAACCGCGCTGTTTGTTGGTCTCGTATTTCACCAACCATGATGATGTCAGGGTCATGTCTAAGAGCGGCTTTTAAACCAGATTGGTATGTTATTCCCGCTTTTTCATTAACCTGTACCTGAAGTATGTCGTGGATATTCTTTTCGATTGGGTCTTCTAAAGTAATCGTTTGATAGGATTCTTCCTCTAATACAGATTGGAGTAACGCATATAATGTTGTCGTTTTCCCACTTCCTGTAGGGCCAGAGAATAATATTAATCCGGCTTTGTTCTTCATCCATTGTTTTACTTTTTGGAATTGCTGCTGGAAAAGAAAAAGATGTTCAAGTGATAGCGTATCATCTTGGGGTAATAGTCGAATGGCAAGACTTTCGTAGTGATTAACGGGTAAGGTTGATAAGCGGAGGGAAACGGTTTTACTTTTATGGAAATGTGTGATTATTCCGTTTTGTGGTTTTCTAATTTCACCAATATCCATTCCTGATGTAAACTTATAATAGGTAAGAAGTAATTTGTACTGTGACATGGTTAACGATTTATATAAGATTCTTGTTCCATTTACTCTTAAATAAACTTTGGTATTTGCTTTGAAGGGATAGAAGTGAATATCAGTGGCGTTGGATTTGATGGCGATAGAGAGTAATTGTTGCGAAAGTGTTTCCGCGGGATTCAATGGATGCACACCTCCAGTACGTCAGATTATTTTGCTGCATATATCAATTCGACATCAATTGCTATAATCCTTCTTAATTCTTAAAAAAATTTTAAAAAGGGTGTACCACAATGACATACATATACTTCATAGGTTTTATGGGTAGTGGCAAATCAACCATTGCTAGGCTGATAAGCCAAAGGTTAGCTATTCCTTTTATCGATATCGACAATGAAATAGAGTTCCAGCAAAAAAGAAAAATAGTGGATATTTTTCAAGAGGATGGAGAAGAGGTATTCCGTTTATATGAAACAAAGGTGTTAAAGGAAATAACGGATAAACCACTAATATCGACTGGTGGAGGGGTTGTTGAAAAAAATGAAAACATTAATTATATGAAACAAAATGGAATCATCATTTATTTAAAGACTTCCTTTTCTGAAATAAGTAGCCGACTTGCACATGATCATTCAAGACCTTTATGGAAGGATGATACGAATAAGCAAGCATTGTTTGACAAAAGAATTAAGCTGTATAATCAGATAGCAGATTTCATCGTCGATGGCGATAAGCTCACGCTACAGGAGCAAGTTAATGAAATCATAAAATATATTCGTATAAAGAGAATCATAAACGTCAAAGATAAACATAATTCATTGTAAAAAGAGGTGGTACAGATAAAAGGAAATGATTATGTGAAATTTATGACACAGCAAGTTGTATCCTACATGGATTTACCGAAGGAAGAACGTAAAAAGAGAAGAACGGATATAAAGGCACAAAGAAATCATCTTCCTATTGGAAACAGATGGTTTGGTGTTTTGCCAGTTGCTATAAAATCAATCTTTAAACGGGCAGAATAGCAGGTTTAGCATGTAGACCTGCTATTTTAATTTCCTGTTAAATAAAAGATGCCACCATTTACTACCGAAAACTGAATCTTTGGCTGATATCGTTCTTTAATATCCTGTAATTCCTTTTCCATTTGCTCCACATCCTCATCGCGATCACCTTGATAAAAATGCTTTAGTAAGTCAACTTCTTGTTTCAGTTCCTCAATTGACTCTGCTGCCCATTGATGGTCTTGGTCTTGTATATATTGATCAATGACAGTTAATATGCGTCTGAAACCGCTATGAGGTTTTATAATAGGCGTTATCGTATAACAGTAATCAGAAATTTGCATTTGGAGATCTTTTGCATTTAAAAAATCCATCATGTCTGTTTTCATTTGTCCATTCACTAAGTTTAGTCCTAGTGAGAATATCTCATCTTTATTTCGCTTCCCAATATAGCTTAATTTGATATTCGTAACTAACCATGGCTGTAAGGCTGTATTCCTTACAGCATGAACAACCTCAAAGAGTTTTGTGAATTGCTCATTTTCCTTTAAATGATTTACAATTTGTTGTAAACGAGGACTACCAAAATGAATCCTTTCTCCTTTTTCCTCTGTATTATCCTGATTCGTTATTAAAGTTAACTGCATTGGGTCGCCGTTTTTCCCCATTTTTTTAACATAATGCCAGTAGAAGGGACGGTTCATTAATGCTCGGTCCATTTCTTCCGTAAGCTGAATCTTTAACACACCATTCTGATTAGCAACATGGCAATGGTGTGCGGTAAAGTAACTTTGTAAGAAACGATTTAAATTATGGATTGCCATACTGGTTCTCCTCTTGTTCAGTATTCTGATGCGTACTATGAATAATGGAAGCTAAGTTATCTAGTTTAATTTTCACTTCACCTGTTGAAGACGATTCATTCATAATTGATTTCACTTCTGACTCAAAGCTATTAATATTTAACTCCGCTAAAATGTCATCTAAGTGACCGATAACCTGTTCAAATAATGCAATTTTTTCATAAAGTAGCTTCATAATATGTTCTTCAAGTGTTCCGCGAATTGCAAAGTTATGAATATGAACATCTTTTTCCTGGCCGTAACGGTGTATTCTCCCAATACGCTGTTCAAGTCGCATCGGATTCCATGGTAAATCATAATTTATCATATGATTACAGAACTGCAAGTTAATTCCTTCGCCACCTGCTTCGGTTGCAATGAGTACCTGAGCCTTGTCTTTGAAAAGTTGCTTCATCCAATCCTTTTTTCCTGGCTTAAATCCACCACGAAATGGGACAGAACTAATACCATGTTGCTGCAAATACCATTGTAGATAAAACTGAGAAGCGCGGTACTCCGTAAATATAATGACTTTTTCTTCGCCGATATTTTGAATTAGTTCTACAACTTTTTTTGCTTTAGCGTGATGTGGAAGCTGACCGATTTTATCTAGAATAGGCTGAAGGTATTCTTGATTATGTTGATTTTCTTCACTCGCAAACTTTTGTAACGAAAGAAAACAAGCCTCTCTCGAAGAACAAAGCTCACGTAAAAACGTTATCTTAGAAAAAGTTGAAAATGGTTGGACCATATGATCTAACTCGTTATAAGCCTGGAGTTCCTCTGGTGTAAAGTCAATCCATACAGTATCGATATGTCGCTTAGCATTATTTAAGTCTGTATCCTTTCTTGTATTACGAACCATTACTTTTTGCACTAATTGCTTTAAATATACATCCTGATTTATTTTCTTTCGGTCCCTGCCATATTGTTCTAAGAATGATTCATAGCTTCCTAAATGACCAGGTTTAAGAATAGAGACTAGGTTGAAAATCTCGATTAATTGATTTTGTACAGGGGTTGCTGTTAACAGCAAGCAATACTTCTTTTTTAATGCACGGACAAAAGCATAATTTTTTGTTTTGTGATTTTTCAATTTATGTGCTTCATCAATTAATATAAAATCATAATTGATATCCAAAATTGCTTCCCGATGGGGGGATCGCTTTGCTGTATCAATCGATGTTACGATTATATCGTATTGGTCCCAAGCATAATTCTTACGATGTGCTGCAGCGGGTATAAAGAATTTTTCGTTCAATTCCTTTACCCACTGATTTACTAACGATGCTGGTACGATAATGAGTACTTTTTTCACAAGACCACGAATCATATATTCTTTCAAAATTAATCCAGCTTCTATAGTTTTACCTAATCCAACCTCATCTGCTAAAATCGCTCTACCATTCATTTCTTCTATCGCTTGTTTGGCGGTTTCGATTTGATGAGGTAAGAACTCCATTTGTGGTAAAAATTCTAGTGCTCTTAAACCATTAAAATCTTTTGTTATGGTAGTTAATTCAGCATCATATGCCATCTTAAATAATTCCCATGAAGAAAAAGGACCATCAAGTTCAAGCTTTTCAACTAGTTTATCGATAAAATTTGTTTCCTGAAGAATGTCTATATTATGCATCATATACTTCCTTTATCAATAGTTTCATAATCATAAAATATACAAGACACAATTTGATAGTTGTGTGGTATAATGAATCCGAAATATAAGTAACAAACACTATTTTGTACATAGTATAACCACAAAGTTCTAATTTCATAAAAAGCGAATGATTACAAGGGGAGAGATTACTTATCGTTTTTGACATAAGTAACGCCGAAGGAGCAAGCAAATTGTGAATCTCTCAGGCAAAAGTACTCTTGTAGGACGCAACTCTGGAGAGCGTTTACACATGTAAACCACCCACGAAGCACGCATTTTCGTATTTGTGAAAATGTTAAACTTTCTGGTTAAAGGACAGAGATTTCCCCTAATAAAGAGGAGAAATCTCTATTTTTATGGTTAAAAATTAGAAAATTTAAAAAGGAGTGGGAATTTTGAGCGAGCTGAAACGAACCCCAATCTACCCTGAATACGAGAAGCTTGGGGCAAAGACAATTGATTTTGGTGGCTGGGACTTACCAGTTCAGTTTTCTAGTATTAAACAAGAACATGAGAATACAAGAACGAAAGCCGGTTTATTTGATGTTTCTCATATGGGGGAAATTCTAGTAACGGGCCCCAAAAGCTTGGATTACCTGCAATACTTAACCACAAATGATGTATCAAAATTGATACCTAATAAAGCGCAGTATGCACTAATGTGCTATGAAGACGGTGGTACAGTTGATGATTTTCTAATTTATATGCTTGATGTTGATGAATATTTAGTAGTAGTAAATGCTGCAAATACGGAAAAAGACTTTGATTGGATGAAACAGAATAACCATTATACAAAAGAGGAAGTAGAACTTAAGAATGTATCTTCTGATTATGTGCAATTAGCCTTACAAGGACCAAGAGCTGAAGAAATCTTACAAACACTGACCGAAACAGATCTAAGCTCTATTAAGTTTTTCAGGTTTGAGAGAGAAGTCCTCTTATCAGGACTAAAAACACCAGCATTGGTTTCCAGAACTGGTTATACCGGTGAGGATGGCTTCGAAATTTATATTACGAAGGATGCAGGGGCGAGTCTTTGGAATCGCTTATTAGAAGCTGGAAGTGATAAAGGACTATTACCAATTGGTCTTGGAGCTAGAGATACACTTCGATTTGAGGCAAACCTGCCATTGTATGGTCAGGAGCTGTCTTCGAATATTACACCGATTGAAGCCGGATTAAATTTTGCTGTTAAGGTTAATAAAGAAGCTGATTTTATCGGCAAAGAAGTATTAAAAAACCAAGTAGAAAATGGCCCTACTAGAACATTAGTAGGAATTGAAATGATTGATAAAGGAATTCCTCGGCACGGCTATGAGGTATTTAGTGGTGAGGAAGAAGTAGGAATCGTTACTTCTGGTACACAATCACCTACCTTACAAAAAAATATAGGGCTAGCCCTGGTGAAAAAAGATTTTGCAATGGTAGGAACAGATTTAGATATTCAAGTGAGAAAGCGTAGATTGCGTGCTCAAGTAATTCCTAGACCGTTTTTAAAGCGGGATAAATAGAGGAGGGAATAAAATGGAATTTCGTTATTTACCAATGACTGAAGCAGATAAGAAGGAAATGTTAGATACTATTGGCGTAAGCTCTACAGATGAGCTTTTTTCGGATATTCCTGAGAAAGTTAGACTAAAACAACCCTTGAATTTAAAAGCTCCTGTAAATGAGGCAGACTTAAAAAAAGAACTAGCAAGAATGGCGAATAAAAACGTAAATTTAAAGGAATATTCCTCTTTTCTAGGGGCAGGTGTATATGACCATTTCATCCCTTCCGTAGTGGATCATGTTATATCACGCTCTGAATTCTATACGGCATATACACCGTATCAGCCTGAAATCTCTCAAGGTGAGCTACAAGCAATCTTTGAATTCCAAACGATGATTTCAGAATTAACTGGAATGCCTGTAGCGAATTCTTCTATGTATGATGGTGGAACCTCATTAGCAGAGGCTGTGAACTTAAGTGCTGCACAGACCAGAAAGAAAAAAGTTATTGTATCAAAGGCAGTTCATCCTGAATCACGTGCCGTAATTGAAACGTATGGAAAAGGACCAAATCTTGAAATTGTTGAAATTGATCATGTAAATGGTAGAACAGATTTAGAGCAGTTGAAGAGGGAATTAGATGAAAACACAGCAAGTGTTGTTATTCAGTACCCTAACTTCTTCGGTCAAGTGGAGCCATTAGCCGAAATTAGAGAGATACTTAACCAACAATCGAAAACGATGTTCATCGTATCTAGCAATCCACTTGCTTTAGGCTATTTAACACCTCCAGGAGAATTTGGAGCAGATATTGTAGTTGGTGATACACAGGTATTCGGTATTCCGGCGCAATTTGGAGGACCACATTGTGGCTACTTTGCTACAACTGAGAAATTAATGCGAAAAATACCAGGTCGTCTTGTTGGCCAAACAACTGATGAAAATGGTATTCGTGGATTTGTATTAACGTTACAAGCTCGAGAACAGCACATTCGACGTGACAAGGCAACCTCAAATATATGCTCTAACCAAGCACTAAATGCACTTGCAAGCTCTGTTGCAATGAGTTCGATTGGCAAACATGGGCTTAAGAAAATGGCTGAGCTAAATATGCAAAAAGCTAGATATGCAAAGCAAAAATTAATCGATGCCGGTGTTAAAGTTCTTACAGAGGGAGCTTTCTTTAATGAATTCGTTATAAAGCTACCGAAGAGCGTTCAACTCGTGAATGATGCCTTGTTAGAAAAAGGAATTATTGGAGGTTATGATCTAGCAACTGCTTATCCAGAGCTAGATGGCCATATGTTAGTTGCTGTAACAGAAATCCGTACAAAAGAAGAGATTGACGCTTTTGTAAAAGAAGTGGGGGATAGTCATGTCTAAAAAAGATTTTCCATTGATTTTTGAACGTAGCAAAGAAGGGCGAGTGAGCTATAGCTTACCAGAACTAGATATTCCAGAAGTAAACTTGGAGGAAGAGATTACAGATCGATACGTCAGAAAAGCTGCACCTGATCTTCCAGAGGTAAGTGAACTGGATATCGTTCGTCATTATACAGGTCTTTCAAATCGAAATTATGGAGTAGATTCAGGATTTTATCCTCTCGGCTCCTGCACAATGAAGTATAATCCGAAAATAAATGAAGATGTAGCTCGGTTTGAAGGGTTTAGTCATATCCATCCTTATCAAGATCCTAAAACCGTACAAGGTGCTCTTGAGATGATGTATGATCTACAGGTATCGTTAAAGGAGATTACTGGCATGGCAGGTGTTTCCCTTCAGTCAGCTGCCGGTGCTCATGGTGAGTGGACTGGATTAATGATGATTCGTGCTTTTCATGAAGCAAATGGTGATTATAATCGTACAAAGGTTATTGTACCTGACTCTGCTCATGGAACAAACCCAGCATCTGCTACAGTAGCTGGATTCGAAGCAGTAACAGTAAAGTCCAATGAAAAAGGTCTAGTTGATTTAGATGACCTAAAGCGAGTTGTAGGAGAAGATACAGCAGCTCTTATGCTTACAAATCCGAATACACTAGGGCTTTTTGAAACCGAAATTCTTGAAATGGCAGAAATTGTCCATCGTGCTGGTGGAAAGCTGTACTATGACGGTGCAAATTTAAATGCAATCATGGGCTATGCTCGCCCAGGAGATATGGGATTTGATGTGGTACATCTTAACTTACACAAAACATTCACTGGTCCACATGGCGGTGGAGGACCTGGTTCTGGTCCTGTAGGTGTTTCTGCTGAGCTTGAGCCATACTTGCCGAAGCCATTAATCGTCAAACAAGATAGCTTCTACACGTTTGACTATAATAGACCAAAATCAATCGGTAGAGTGAAGCCATATTACGGTAATTTTGGTATTAACCTTCGCGCCTATACGTATATTCGTACAATGGGTGGAGAAGGCTTGAAGAAAGTAAGTGAGTATGCCGTATTAAACGCAAACTATATGATGCGCAAGCTTGAAAAAGCCTATGATTTGCCATATACACAGCACTGTAAGCATGAATTCGTTCTTTCTGGTAGAAGGCAGAAAAAGCTTGGAGTACGTACATTGGATATCGCAAAACGTCTGCTTGATTTTGACTACCATCCACCAACCATATACTTCCCGTTAAATGTGGAAGAAGCACTAATGATAGAGCCCACTGAAACAGAATCAAAAGAAACGCTAGATGGATTTATTGAAACGATGCTAACAATTGCAGATGAAGTAGAATCAAATCCAGAGATGGTACAAGAAGCACCACATAATACGATTGTGAAGCGGATGGATGAAACGACTGCTGCTAGAAAACCTATTTTACGCTATTACAAATCATAGACATGAATAAACGCCTAAGGGTATTCCCTGTAGGCGTTTTCTGTCTTTTATAAACCGTTTTTTACTTTTCCAGTCCATTTCTTAAATCCACCTTTTAATTGGTAGATCTCTTGATATCCTTTTTTATGAAGAAGCTGTGCAGCTCTACTAGATCGTGCACCACTTTGACAATAAAGATATACTGGTTTATCCTTACGAATTTCGATTAGGCGCTGCTTCATTTGTGTAACTGGAATATTTCTAGCACCAAGCACATGCCCGTTTTTGAATTCTTGCGGCTCTCTAACGTCAATTAGTTGCGCTTTTCGATATCCTTCACGAAATTGTGTTTCTGTTATTGTTTTAAGGTAGCTACGTTGTCTCAGGTACCTAAATACCGATATAACAATAATTACAACAAGTGCTAATATAATATATTCCATCAAATTATTCCCCCGTCTTTCACTTTTGTACTTTTATATTATAGGCTGAAACAAGTATTTTTTCAAAGTTTTTCTTCGGACAAGTATTACCAAGTGATGTCGAATAAAGTCGAGAAGTTATTTCTTTATCACGATGAGTAATGTCATTGCAATTTTAAAATTTATTCATTTTATTAGTTTTTAAAGAGTTTATCTTTAAAATTCATTAATTACCTTAGATTTTTATTCTTTTTTGTTCATTGACAAAAATTTAGTAATATGCATTTTAAACTATATATAGTGTACATTAAAAAACCCGAACACAATATGTTGTAATTTGTAACTGGGGTGTGATATCTTTATATTAAATAATTCTAGATTAATAGAATGAGAAATATGTCAAATGAGGAGAGATAGAATGTCTACGGTTGTCGAATCAAGTACGAACATCAATGTGGAAATGCTGAATGAGGATATTAAGCTATTCCCACAGGTTCATCCAATAACACCAGATATGAAACTACTACATAAGGGTGTATCAAGACTAGTCATGCTAGACCGTTATTCGTTTAAAGACACTGAAAAGAAAAGCCTGAAGGTTGGCGATTTTGTCGTTTTAACGGTAAAAGCTGATCCAAAATTTCCTGCTAGAGGTCTTGGGTTTATTCAATCGATTAATTGGGATAACAACGAAGCGGTTGTAAAAGTTGAACCAGAATATGCGTCTGTTTTGGACGGTGAAGAAGCAGAGACTGGGCTTGTAAAGCGTGGATTAGATGTCATCGATAAACCACTAGAGGTTTATTACGAGCAAATTGCGAAGCGAAATGCTACCGGTTTAGCAAGTGTGGAATCATCCGAAGCTCTTCAAAAGGATTGGTTTGAAAAATTTTATAAGGAATTATCAAACTTAAACTTCATACCAGCTGGTAGAGTTTTGTATGGAGCAGGTGCGGATACCGATGTGACGTATTTTAACTGCTATGTGATGCCTTATGTGAAGGATTCTCGTGAGGGTATCTCTGAGCATAGAAAGCAAGTAATGGAGATCATGAGTCGCGGTGGTGGTGTTGGAACGAACGGTTCTACCTTACGTCCACGTAATGCTCTTGCAAGAGGTGTAAATGGAAAATCATCTGGTTCAGTATCCTGGCTGGACGATATCGCAAAACTAACTCATTTAGTGGAGCAAGGTGGTTCAAGACGTGGTGCACAAATGATTATGTTGGTTGATTCACATCCGGACATCATTGAGTTCATCATCTCAAAAATGCAAAATCCAAGAATTTTACGTTATCTAATCGAAAATACAGAAGATGAGCAAATTAAGAAGTTAGCACAGGAAAAGCTTAAATTCTCTCCATTGACTGAAACTGAAACTGATCTTTATCAAGGTGTTTTAAATTATAAAAACATTCCTGGCCAAGGCGGATTCCCAAATTCAGTTTTAAAGGAAGCAGAAGAAAAACTACGTACAGGTGGAACATACTCCGTACACAATTCAGAATTCTTAACGGGAGCAAATATATCGGTATGTATTACCAAAGAATTTATGGAAGCTGTAGAAAATGATACGTGGTACGAGCTTCGATTCCCTGATGTAGAAAATTATAATGAAGCCGAAATGAAAGCATATAACGAGGAATGGCATCAAGTTGGTGACGTGCGCAAATGGGAAGAAATGGGATTTGGTGTTCGTGTTTATCGTCGAATTAAGGCTCGTGAGTTATGGAATTTAATTAACATCTGTGCAACATACTCAGCCGAACCAGGAATATTCTTTATCGACAATGCAAATGACATGACAAATGCGAAAGCTTATGGAGATCAAGTTGTTGCTACCAACCCATGTGGAGAACAACCGCTTGCGCCATATTCTGTTTGTAACCTAGCCGCAGTAAACCTTGCTGAGATGGCTGATAAGGATTCTAATACCGTAAACTTTGAAAAACTAATGGAAACCGTAAGAGTTGGGGTTCGTATGCAGGACAATGTAATTGATGCGACACCGTACTTCTTAGCTGAAAACAAAAAGCAAGCATTAGGTGAACGACGTGTTGGTCTTGGAGTTATGGGTCTTCATGATCTACTAATTTATTGTGAAACTGAATATGGTTCCGAAAGTGGTAATGAATTAGTAGACAAGATCTTTGAAACAATCGCAACTACTGCTTACCGTGAGTCTATTGAGCTTGCAAAAGAAAAAGGTAGCTTCCCATTTCTGGTAGGAGAGACAAAAGAAGAAACGAATAATCTACGTCAAGCATTTATTAATACAGGCTATATGAAGAAGATGCCTGACGATATCCGTGAAGGCGTTCTTCAATACGGTATCCGTAATTCTCACCTACTAACAGTCGCACCTACTGGAAGTACTGGTACAATGGTTGGTGTAAGTACAGGATTAGAGCCGTATTTCTCATTCTCTTACTTTAGAAGTGGAAGATTGGGTAAGTTTATTGAAGTCAAAGCAGATATTGTTCAAGAATATCTAGATAGTCACCCAGAAGCAGATTCCAATAATCTGCCAGACTGGTTTGTAACAGCAATGGAATTATCACCTGAAGCTCATGCTGACACGCAATGCGTTATTCAACGTTGGGTAGATAGTTCCATCTCGAAAACCGTAAATGCACCAAAAGGCTATACAGTAGACCAAGTGGAAAATGTGTACAGAAGACTGTATCGAGGTGGTGCAAAAGGTGGTACGGTGTACGTAGATGGTAGCCGTGATTCACAAGTCCTAACTTTAAAAGCAGAAGAAAATAGCTTTGAACAAACAGAACTGTTTGAAGATAGTAATGAGCCTAAAAAAGTAGTATTGATGGATACCATTCAAGAACTTAAATCAACAGATGTAACAATTGGGTCAGAGGTTGGAGATACTTGCCCGGTATGTCGAGAAGGTAGTGTGGAGGATATCGGTGGCTGCAATACTTGCACGAGCTGTGGAGCTCAATTGAAGTGCGGTCTATAAAAAACTTTACACAAAGGTTATCAAACGAAAGGTTTGATAGCCTTTTTTGTTTTAAATGCCATATTGTGTCGGGTTAAATGTGATAAAATTACTTCCATAATAAATTATAAATTGTTATTTCATATTCTTAATCGAATAGGAAGAGGCACTTTGAATCATGAGGAGAAAAAAGATCGAATCAAGGCAGCACCGAAATAATGTTCAATAATGTATTTGGGATTTTATCGTAGAAGTGTGCTCATGGGTACCAGAAATTATCATGATTCCGTTTAGTACTATATGGTTGCTATGAGGGATATAGAGGTTCATTACTATATTGCAATAAGGGAGTAACATAATGATTAAAGCTGTTTTATTTGATCTTGATGGAACTTTATTAAATCGTGATGAATCCGTTAGACGTTTTATTGAGGATCAATATGAGCGATTTCATACAAATTTTAATCATATCTCGAAAGAAACTTATATGTCACGATTTTTAGAATTAGAGCATCATGGCTATGTTTGGAAGGACAAGGTATATCAACAATTAACGTTAGAATTAGAAATTAATAACCTTTCAAGCGATTTTTTACTTGAAGACTACATGGATTACTTTAAACATCATTGTGTTCCATTTCCAAATCTACTTCACCTGTTAGAGGTACTCAAACAGAAAAACTACCTGCTCGGTATCATCACAAATGGCATTGGAACATTTCAAATGAATTCAATAGAAGCGTTGGGTATGAAAGCATACTTTGACTTGATTAAAATATCTGAGTGGGAAGGGCTTCGAAAACCGAATCCAGATATTTTTCATCATTCTTTAAAGGAACTAAAGATTTTACCTTCTGAAGCAATTTATGTAGGCGACAGTCCAGTAAATGATGTGGAGGCTGCATACAATATAGGTATGATTGGTGTTTGGAAACGTCATATAGCGTATGAAAATTTTGCAACAAATTATACGATTGACGATTTATTAGAGCTCCTAGTTCTGCTTCAAGAATTGGAGAGTAATAATTAACTTGCTTCCTGTCATAATAACCAAATGAAAAGAGGTGCCCACATGCTAATTTCTTCCTTAGAACCAGAAAACCTCTCTGATGATCAAATGCGGACGCTATTATTCCGTGGGATTAGTGATGACCATCATAGTGGAGACTGCATATTTGTTCCTGGGAGCAGTAAAGCAGTTCAATATCGATTGCCCAAGGCCGTACAATTATATCAAGAAGGTAGAGCTAGTAAAATATTATTTTCTGGTGGTGTAATTTGGGAAGGGGAATCTGATCCAGAGGCTATTTTGCTGAAGCAAGAAGCGATACGTCTTGGTGTTAAAGAACAAGATATATTAATAGAGGATAACTCATTGCATACGAAAGAAAATGTCCTAGCATCGTTGTTAGTACTTGATCGAGCATTCAATTTACATGAAATAGAGCGATTGATCTTGGTAAGCACACATTATCATATGAGAAGACTACATTTGACCTTTAAGACTTATATGCCGAACTGGATTGATTACACACTCTGTCCAGCTAATGATCGCAATACGAGGGAAGATAATTGGAATTTATCGGAGATTGGCTTAGGGCGAGTAAAGACAGAAAGTGAAAAATTAATCCGATATGTAAAACAAGGTGTACTAGAAGATGCAGTGATTGACCTTCTTTCATAATTGAGAAAAAGCGCCTTATTTCGATGGGCTTCCTGTAAACACTTGTCTATATTCGTATTTTCTTGTATCCTCAATATAGAAACACTTTTGCCTATGATAAAAAATATTCTATGAATCGAGGAGACATTATGCCTACACCTAGTATGGAGGATTATATTGAAATTATATATAATTTAATTGATTCAAAAGGCTATGCCCGTGTTTCGGATATAGCAGAAGCATTAGATGTTCATCCATCTTCTGTCACAAAGATGGTGCAAAAGCTCGATAAAGACGATTATTTATTATACGAAAAATATAGAGGGTTTATCTTAACGGATAAAGGAAAAAAAGTTGGAGAACGTTTAGTTTTTCGTCATGAGCTATTAGAAGATTTCCTAGAGATTATTGGTGTTGAACAAGAAAATATCTATAATGATGTTGAAGGAATTGAGCATCATTTAAGCTGGAACTCAATCGACCGATTAGGAGACTTAGTGAAATATTTTAAAATGGATTCCAAAAGAGTAGATGCACTCCGTGAAATTCAAAAGGAAAATAATAAATAACAGCATAGGTTAAGAAGGACAATGTTCTATTTTCATACACTCTCGCTTACACATAATATAAAAGTGATAAGGAGATGAGGAATGAAGATTGACATTGTCTTCTCTGGTGGTGGAGTAAAGGCATTTGCATTTATCGGTGCGCTAGAAAGTATCCAAAAGAAAAACTATGAATTTGAACGAGTTGCTGGTACATCCGCTGGAGCAATATTAGCTGCGTTTTTAGCAGCAGGCTACAAGACAGCTGAAATAAATAGTCTATTAAATAAACTAGATCTTCATGAGTTTCTCGATACACCTCGTCTTAGTAAATTTCTTCCAGGTAGTAAATGGTTCTTTTTATACTTTCAAATGGGAATCTATCGAGGTGATAAATTCGAGAAATGGATTTACCATCAGCTTGCTAAGAAAGGTATTTATACTTTCGGAGATTTAAAACGAGGCTATTTAAAAGTGGTTGTGAGTGACTTAACACTAGGAAAGCTTGTCATTCTGCCAGATGATTTAGAACGAGTATATGGAATAGATCCAAGTGCATTCCCAATCGCCAAGGCCGTCCGAATGAGTGCAGGATTTCCATATTTTTTTATGCCTAAAAAGATTATTGGAAATAAAAATGAGAAAAGTATCATTGTTGATGGCGGATTATTAAGTAATTTTCCTATCTGGGTTTTTGAAAATGATACAAGTAGACGTATAAGACCGATACTTGGTGTTAAATTAAGTGATTCTCCAGAACATACTCCCCCAAGAAAGATTAAAAACGCACTTGATATGCTACATGCCTTATTTACAACTATGAAGCAAGCACATGATGCCAGATATATTTCAAAATCTCAAAAAGATAATATCATATTTATTCCCGTCAAAAATGTTCATACAACTAATTTTATGATAGAAGATGAAGTGAAGGTCAAGCTAATGGAAAGTGGAAGAGATGAGGCTGCCAAATTTTTAAAATACTGGTCCACATAAAAAACGAGCAACCTTAATTGGATGCTCGTTTTTTCCGTTTTGCTTTATTCCCATCAATTACTCGCAAGTGAGATGGGCGCCTTTTCGTTTTTTTCTTTAAAGTACTCGGCGTGTTTTGACTACTATTGGTAGATGAGCTATTGTGATAATGCGAATACTTGGATTTTGATTGTCTTACCGCTTGCTTATATTTTTTGGAATCTGCGGAAGAAGAATGACGTCCCCCCAGCACAAAATAATAAAGCACGCCAACTATTATTACCCCAATAATTGCTGTTATTAGCAAGTTTGAGATGAAGCCGGCTGCATTCGTAAATAGTGTTGAAATTAGCCCAATTGCTGCTAGTCCAATCAGTCCATAAATGAAGTATGCTATTGGTGATTTTTTTCTCATGACGAACTTTCCTTTCTTATGTTATGTATTCACATTTTCCTTCCATTCTACATCAACATACAGTTTCCTTAATTAACTTTATTAATAGATTATAGCTTTCATACTATAGTATAATTCTTACCTTATCATTGTAAAATATTCAACTTTCAGGTAATAAATAGGCAAACAATTGAGGAAAAACTTTCTGTAATTGCATTTAAAGCAATGGGTAATACTAAAAATGGAGGTGGATGTTTTGGAAGATAAGAAACTTGAACAAAACAAACAGGAAGAATCATCCTCATTTTTAGGAAGATCAATATTGACAGGGTTTATTGGAGGAATTATCGCAAGTCTATTAGGAATATTCATGTATTATTTCAATTTTTCGGAAGTATCCGCGAAATCATATCTTATTCGAACCTGGTCAAAAGCTGCTTGGACAGATACTTGGTTAGCCGACTTGGTATCTACTAGCTTGATTGGAATATTATCGATTGGCGTTGCAATCATTTACTACGGTATCCTCAAAAAGATATATTCTATTTGGATGGGAGTAGTTTATGGTTTAGTAATTTGGGGGATTGTTTTCTTTATCTTACAACCTATGTTTCCAAATATTCCTAGTGTAGCTGAGATGGAAATGAAGACGATTGTGTCAACAATGTGTCTTTATATTTTATATGGTACATTCATCGGGTATTCAATTTCATTTGATTATCATGATACTGTTTTAAAGACTTCGAAGGAAAAAGCAAAGGATTCATCAGAATAGTCACAGATGTCAAGGAACAAAATCAATATTCAAATTTGTCTATTTATGATAAACTGATAAGGTCCAAAAGAAATAGAGAGAAGCAGTGTGGGTCAACTAATTTCTGACCCTGCATAAGCAGTTAGCTATCTATGCTATCGAGTAGAAATGGGAAAGGGATGAAGAGAATGAAACTTAGTAAAATTAGAGAATCGCTTAAAGCGTTAAATCTTGATGCTTTACTGATTACCAGTCCAATTAACCGGAGATATGTTACTGGTTTTACAGGAACTGCTGGAATTGCGCTTATTAGTGCTGATGAAGCTATATTTATAACTGATTTTCGGTATACTGAACAAGCTACAGATCAGGCGAAGGAATTTAATGTTATTGAACATAAGCAATTAATTGAGCAGGAGGTTCATGCACAGTTAAAACGACTACAAGTGAAACGACTTGGTTTTGAAAAGAATCATGTAACTTATTCTACATACGATCAATATCAAAACTTGTTTGATGCTGAATTAGTCCCTACTAGTGATATTGTGGAAAAAATCCGCTTAATAAAAACACCAGAAGAACTTACCGTACTACAGAAGGCTGCTAACATTGCTGATGCTGCATTCGAACATATTCAGGGCTATATTAAACCAGGTGTAAAAGAAATCGAAATATCAAACGAACTTGAATTCTTTATGAGAAGACAAGGAGCTACATCATCTAGCTTTGATATTATTGTTGCTTCTGGTTTTCGCTCTGCTATGCCACACGGTGTTGCTTCTTCTAAAGAGATCCAAGCTGGTGAATTAGTTACGCTTGATTATGGTGCACTTTATGAAGGTTATGTATCCGATATTACACGTACCTTTGCAGTAGGTGAAATAAGCGAGGAATTAAGAAAAATATATGATACTGTACTGGAAGCTCAACTACGAGGCGTCGATGGCATTAAGCCAGGAATGACTGGGAAAGAAGCAGATGCCTTAACACGAGACTATATTACTGAGCAGGGTTACGGTGAATATTTTGGACATTCTACTGGCCATGGAATTGGGTTAGAGGTACATGAAGGTCCAGGATTATCTTCACGAAGTGAGTTGAAACTGGAGCCTGGTATGGTTGTAACGGTTGAACCGGGTATTTATATTCCAAATGTCGGTGGTTGTAGAATTGAAGATGACATTATTGTTACGGAAAATGGTAATGAGCGTCTAACGAAGTCACCAAAAGAATTAATACAGCTGTAGGTTTCGCTTTTATTTAAGGAGGAAATAGTATGATTTCAGTAAATGATTTTAAAACAGGTTTAACGATTGAAATGGATAATGATGTATGGCAAGTAGTGGACTTCCAACACGTAAAACCAGGTAAAGGTGCCGCTTTTGTAAGATCCAAACTACGCAACTTAAAAAATGGAAATATCCAAGAGAAAACTTTTCGCGCAGGTGAAAAAGTAGGCAAAGCCCATGTTGAACATAAAAAAATGCAATACTTATATGCATCAGGTGCTTCTCATGCCTTTATGGATACTGCTACGTATGAACAAATCGAGCTAACTGAAGCTCAAATTGAACACGAGTTGAAGTTCATTAAAGAAAATATGGAAGTATCGATCATGACCTATAACGATGAAATGATTGGGATTGATTTACCAAATAACGTAGAGCTTGAAGTAGTGGAAACAGAACCAGGAATAAAAGGGGACACAGCTAGTGGTGGTTCTAAACCAGCTACAGTAGAAACTGGATTAGTCGTACAAGTACCTTTCTTCATAAATCCTGGGGATAAGCTAGTAATCAACACTGCAGATGGAAAATATGTTTCCAGAGCTTAATCTTTAAACATTATAAAAGTGGACATTAATTAGAATTAATTAGTGGCCACTTTTTTTGTTCGATTAATTGTGACTCCAAAATTGTATTAGTCTAATCATCATGGGTAAATTAACTAGAAATACCAGATGAAGTTGGAGGGAACATGAATGACCAAAGAAGAAAGACTAAATGAAGAGGCAGCATTAAATAATAATTTGGATTCTTCAACACTGCGTAGGAATCGTGAAATTACTAATCCAAACCCTAGTATGGATCGTAATACGAAAAAAACAAAACGCAACTATTAAATTGCTTTATTTTAATAATAACCGCTATAAGGGCTTAGTCACTCATGACTGAGCTTTTTTTATTCTGCTCTATTATTCCTCTACTATTAGTCATAAAATCTGCTATTAGACATACATTTACTTATAGAAAGTAATCAGCTCTAACAGGAAAGAAATTTATGTATTAATTTTTAACAATAACTAAAGTGAGGACAGGCTATGCAGGAGATATTACGGTTGTTTCCAGTAGAAATTCAAGCAGATGTAATTAAAAAAATTGGAAATCGCTGGGACATGCTTCAGGAGATTCGAGTTCGACTAAACCAGCCTTTAGAATTTATATTTGATCATGGCATTGAATGGATTTCGAGCGTTAGGCCGAATAAAAAGGACAACATCTTTATGATCAATCAGTTGAGTGAATTCTCATTATATCGGATGGAAGATGAGCTTCGAGAGGGCTATATTACGATTGAAGGTGGACATCGCGTTGGTATTGCTGGAAAAGTAAATACCACAAATGGTTCGGTGAAGGCAATCCAGTATATAACTTTTCTAAACATACGTATTGCAAAAGAAAAGATTGGTGTTGCTAATCCAATTATTCCATATCTTTATGAAAATGGGTTTGTTAATACCTTGTTTGTTGGATCTCCTCAATCAGGTAAAACCACACTTATTCGTGATGTCATTCGAATTATTTCTTCTGGATGGAATCACATAGGGCCTAAGAAGGTCGGAGTAGTAGATGAACGCTCTGAAATTGCTGCATGTCTAAATGGAATTCCACAACATAATCTAGGGAAACGAACGGATGTTTTAGATGCTTGTCCAAAAGCAGAAGGTATGATGATGATGATACGTTCCATGTCTCCTGAAATATTAGTAGTAGATGAGATTGGCACAGAAAAAGATGTACAAGCTCTAACGAATGCTATAAATGCTGGTGTAACCATTATTTGTACCATGCATGGTCAATCTCTAGACGAGTTAAAGAAAAGACCTTCTATAAAACCTTTACTTGAGAAGAAAGTATTTCAGAGAATCATACTTCTCAAAGGACAATCATCACCAGGAACCATTGAGAAGATATATAACGAGAATGAAAAAAATCTGTATCAGAAATCGAGGTGCTTACCTAATGAAGTGGATCGGGGCACTGCTGTTCATCAGCGCGACAACATGGCTCGGATTCGAGTGGAGTAACAGACTGACGAAGCGTCCAAAGCATATTAGGCAATTAATCAATGCTCTACAAGTTTTAGAGGCAGAAATCCTTTATAGCCAGCTCCCACTTCAAGACGCTTTTGCCTCTATTGCAAAACAAATACCAGCGCCATGTTCAGCTTTTTTTAATTCTTTAAAAGAAAGAATGCTAGAAAGCTATATCGATTTTGAAATCACCTGGGAGGAAAGTGTGCAGTTGTATATTGAGCAGTCTAGCCTAGGTACAAATGAAGAAGAAATCCTCCTACAGTTTGGTAGAACATTGGGCCAGCATGATTTTGACCAACAACAAAAACATATACAGCTAACGATTAAACATCTGGAGAGGGAATTACAAGATGCAAGAGAAGATCAGGAAAAGTATGGGAAAATGGCAAAGAATCTAGGCTTTTTAACTGGTCTGTTTATTGTGTTATTGCTCATATAAGAAGGAAGGGGCTGCTTTATGGTTACAGATGCATCTATTTTATTTCAAATAGCAGGTATTGGAATTATTGTTGCATTAATCCATACGATTCTGAAGCAAATGGGGAAAGAAGAAATTGCGCAATTTGTGACGTTGGTTGGATTTATTATCGTACTTGTTGTAGTCATCAACGGATTGTCTGACCTTTTCCAGCAAATTAAGTCAGTGTTTCTTTTCCAAGGGTAGGGATTTATGGATATTATTCAAATTGTCACTCTCGGAATCATTGCGAGTATATTATACATCATCCTTAAAGACATGCGCGGCCCCTTTGCATTTATCATCATACTTATAACCGGGATTGCACTGTTTTTAGCAATTATCAATCAAATAGGTGCAGTCATAAAATTAATTGAATCATTAGGGCAAAAAGCTGCAATTAGCGGAATGTATATTGAGACTATCTTAAAGATAATCGGCATTGCCTATATCACTGAGCTCGGTGCTAGTATTACGAAAGATGCTGGCCTTGGTGCTGTTGCTTCCAAAATTGAACTAGCAGGAAAAATATTCATTTTACTTCTAGCAATCCCAATTATTTCAGCTGTCGTTGAAGCAATATTAAATTTCTTACCTTCTACGTAACCTGTAAAAGATTTATTAAGGAAGGGAGCAAAGGTAGTGCATGATGAAACATATTAGACGAATCTTACTTCTATTTTTACTCATTATCTTTAGTGGACAAGCAATTGCTTTTGCTGAAGAGCAGTCAGAAGCTCCTGTAGATGAGATGCTGTTAGAGGATATCTCCTTTGATGGCATTCAAGGGTATTGGAATACGCTTGTAGACAATTATGGAGGCTATATACCAGAGCTAGAGAAAACGAGTCTCTATGATTTTATTAAGGGGAACGATGAATTCTCTATCAAAAATGCTTTGGCAGGGGGACTAGAGTATTTACTCCACGAAATTATATTAAACGGGAAGCTTCTGGGATCATTGATCCTGCTCACATTATTTTCAGTTTTATTACAAACAATGCATACCGCCTTTGAACGAACAACCGTTAGTAAAATTGCTTATTTTGTCGTCTATATTATTCTGATATTTATTGCATTAAATAGTTTTTATTTGGCCGTTTCCTATGCGAAGGACGCGATTGGTATGATGAGTAGCTTTATGATTGCACTAATTCCCTTAGTATTAGGCTTAATGGCCTCCTTTGGAAGTGTTATTTCTGTTTCTTTTTTTAGTCCTATCGTCTATTTTCTAATTAATGCAAGCGGGATATTAGTATCCAATTTTATTCTTCCGTTACTATTTTTGTCTGCCATTCTAATTATTGTTAGTAGTTTAAATGATAATCATAAGGTTACCCACCTTGCAGATTTGTTTCGCTCTGTTGGTTTAGGCACTTTAGGGGTGTTTTTAACCATATTTATTGGTGTGTTATCTGTCCAGGGTGCAGCCAGTGCTATACAGGATGGAGTTGCCATGAAAACCGCAAAGTTTGTTACGGGTAATTTTATACCTGTTGTTGGAAGAACTTTCACAGATGCAGCAGACACGGTGTTAAGTGCATCATTGCTTTTAAAGAATGCGGTAGGAATAGTGGGTGTAGCGATTATTATCTTTATTGCGTTATTTCCTGCAGTGAAAATATTTGCTATTGCGCTTATTTATAAGGTTGCTGCCGCTATTTTACAGCCAATTGCCGATGGTCCCATTATTACAAGCTTAAATACAATCAGTAAATATATCGTCTATATTTTAGCATGTCTACTAGCGGTTTCTTTAATGTTTTTCTTAGCAATTGTCATTATTGTGACTGCAAGTAATCTTACGCTATTACTTCGATAGGGTGATGGAAATGGATTTACTTATACAATGGGTTTCGCAGATTATTGTGTTTATATTACTAGCCACAATAATTGATCTACTAGTACCAGCTGGAAGTATGAAGAAATATATCAAATTTGTTGTTGGATTAGTACTCATTTTAATATTTCTTCAACCAATCTTTCATCTGTTTCAGTTCGATGTCGAGCAAGCGATAAATAATACCTTCTCTGGTATTTTTAGTGAAAATGCAGAGGCATCGGAAGGAGAAAATTTAATCGAAATTCAAAAAAGTGAAATACAATCAACAACTGGTGCATATATTGAAGAACAAATGGTTGTCCAATTGAAAGATATAGCAAAAGCTCCTCTATTGGACAAATACCAAGCAGAAATAACAGCTATCAAGTTTCATTATGTAGAGGGGGCATCGTACACGGACGAGGAGCTATTAGAAAAACTTGAGGAAGTCGTTGTTTATCTAAGAGACTCAGAGGCAGGGGAGGGAACAGTGAATGCAGTAGAGGATGTTGTAATTGATTCAAGGAATCAACAATCAAGCTCAAATGATAATGTGGATCTTGAGGGGATGCAATCCTTGTTACGTGATATCTGGGAACTATCAGATAAGAAATTAACCGTTATATGGGAGGGAGGGGCATCTTGATAAATAAATTACAAGAATTCCTAAAAGAAAAAATAAACGGATCCAAAAAAACTGCTTACATCATTATTATTGGATTAGTCAGTCTACTCGTAATCTTAGTTGGAAACATATTTTCTACCTCATCCCAGGAGGATTTGGGACAAGAATTACCAAGAATGGAATTGGAATCTAAGTCCGAGGAAGTTAGTTCCCAAGAATCCACAACGACATCCGATGTTAGTGAGTTAGAAGATAGCTATAAGAAGCAATTAGAAGATATGTTAGAGAAGATTAATGGCGTTTCAGAGGTAGAGGTTATGGTCAATTTAGATTCTACGAAAGTAAAAGTATTTGAAAAGAATCTAATCAAGGGACAGCAAAACACAGAAGAAACTGACCAAAACGGTGGAACAAGACAAATCGAAGAAAATACGGAGGAAACACAAACCGTCATCGTAAGACAAGGCGATCAAGAAACACCGCTTTTAGTTCAAACGAAGAAACCAGAAGTTAGAGGTGTGTTCGTGGTGGCGCAAGGTGTTGAAAAAGCCACAGTCAAACAATGGGTAGTGGAAGCTGTGTCAAGAGTGCTTGATGTTCCAACACATAGAGTCTCTGTAATGCCTAAAAACTAAGGAGGATGAAATAATGTTAAAAAAACAAACTGTATGGTTATTAACAATGCTAAGCCTAATGATTGTGTTGAGTGTATATTATATGACATCAGATCCGAATGACTTTGCATACGGAAATCTAGGGGATGACGAAACAGAGCAAACTTCAGGTGAAACGACGGATGGAGAAGCAGAAGGGAATGTTGATGTAACACAAGGCGGTGATGAGGTATTTGCTACCTTACGGATGGAGTTACAAGATGAACGAAGTAAGAAGAAAGATAGACTAAACGCTATTGTGGCTTCCAGTACAGCATCAGCTGAAGAGATAAAAGATGCCATGGAGCAAATGGATAAAATAGATGAGGTTTCTACAAAAGAGACATTTTTAGAAGAAAGTATTTTAGCCTCTGCTGAATATCAGGATGTGTTAGTTCGTCATGATGGTGATACGGTACATGTTAATGTGATAGTAGACGAGCTATCAAAAACAGAGACTCTAAACATTATGCAATTAGTTCGAGATGAGTTCGGCGAAATTGTAGTTGATGTTAGCTTCCAACCTACAACAGAAAGCTGATGATTGTTTTAGCATCAAGTCTAATGGCTTGATGTTTTTTGTTTTCCTCGCAATTTCTATGTCAGATTGTTATAATTACGGTGATGAAAACGCTTTAATTTGTATGGGGAAATTCATTTCTTGAAGTTATGTGTTGAAGTTTCGCTTGTATTTATCGTAAAATACTAAGAGGAGTTATTAGTACCTAATATTAAAAACTAGGGTAAGGGAGTGCTTAATCATGTTAAAAGTACAAGAAATACGTGAAATAATTAAATTAGTAGATCAATCATCCATTAATGAGTTCACTTACGAAACAAATGGTACCAAAGTATCCATGAAGAAATTATCGGAGAGCGTAGCTGTTCAAGCGACTCCTAGTGTTAATATACCGAAAGAAGTAACAACTACTTCACCTGTCCAACCTCCTGTTCAGGAATCAAAAGAAGAAGTTGCTGTAGAAAAATCGGCAGAAACTAAACAAGAAAGCAATGTTGAGTTCGATTTTGAAATCACATCTCCAATGGTAGGAACGTTTTATAGTTCCCCAAATCCGGAAAGTGATCCATTTGTATCAAAAGGTAGTTCTGTTTCGAAGGATTCAGTTGTTTGTATCGTAGAAGCAATGAAGTTATTCAATGAAATTGAAGCGGAAGTATCAGGTGAGATTGTTGAAATTTTAGTTGAAAACGGGGAACTAGTAGAATATGGACAACCGTTATTTAGAGTAAAAACAAAATAAGGGGACGTGCTAAGATGATTAAGAAATTGCTAGTTGCCAACAGAGGAGAAATAGCTGTCCGCATTATTCGCGCATGTAAAGAAATGGGGATTGAAACTGTTGCAGTATACTCAGAAGCGGACAAGGAGTCACTACATGTTCAGTTGGCGGATGAAGCATATTGTATCGGACCAAATTCTAGTAAAGATAGCTATTTGAATTTTACGAACATCATGAGTGTTGCAACATCAACCGAAGTAGATGCTATCCATCCAGGTTACGGATTTTTAGCTGAAAATGCTGATTTCGCGGAAATTTGTAAAGCATGCAATATAACATTTGTAGGTCCAACTCCAGAGGCAATTCAAAAGATGGGAATTAAGGATGTTGCTCGTGAAACCATGCGAGAAGCAAATGTTCCAATTGTACCTGGTTCTGACGGTATTATTGAAAGTGAAGAGCAGGCAATGGAAATAGCCAATACGATTGGTTACCCAGTTATCATTAAAGCTACTGCTGGTGGCGGTGGTAAGGGAATTCGTGTCGCTCGAACAGAAGATGATCTTATAAAAGGGATTCGCATCACGCAAAAGGAAGCAGAAACAGCGTTTGGTAACCCTGGAGTATACATCGAAAAATTTATTGAAGATTTTCGCCATGTCGAGATTCAAGTAATCGCTGATACGCATGGAAATGTGGTTCATCTAGGGGAAAGAGATTGCAGCATTCAACGCCGTTTACAAAAATTGATTGAAGAAACACCTTCTCCTGCACTAAATGAAGAAATTCGTGCTAAAATGGGAGGAGCAGCTGTAAAGGCTGCACAGGCAGTTAATTATGTAGGTGCTGGAACAATAGAATTTATTTTTGACAGAAAGACAAAAGACTTTTATTTTATGGAAATGAATACACGAATTCAAGTGGAACATCCAGTAACGGAAATGGTTACGGGAATTGACTTAATCAAAGAACAGATTAAGGTTGCAAATGGTGAGGTCCTCTCGGTTAAGCAAGAGGAAGTTACATTTAATGGGTGGGCTATTGAATGCCGTATTAATGCAGAGCATCCATTTAAGAATTTCATGCCATCTCCAGGGAAGATTAAAATGTATTTACCTCCTGGTGGATTAGGTGTTCGTGTGGATTCCGCTGCTTATCCAGGATATTCGATACCTCCATATTATGACTCCATGATTGCCAAACTAATTACTTATGGTTCTACACGAGAGGAAGCAGTTTTACGGATGAAACGTGCACTTGATGAGTTTCTTGTTGAAGGCGTACATACAACAATTCCGTTCCATCGTTTAATCATGGATCATGAAGTATTTGTTTCTGGTGATTTTAATACGAATTTCTTGGAAGAGAATCCTATTGTTGAACCAGTGAATGATTAACAGGTAAGATAATGGTATAACCATAAAGGAGTGAAAAAATGGCGGATCAATCGTTAGTGAACGTTAGTGATAACTCAGGACTAGGGAAGGTAGAAATTGCCCCTGAGGTTATCGAAGTAATTGCTGGAATTGCAGCGTCTGAAGTAGATGGACTATCCACTATGCGAGGGAATTTTGCTACTGGCGTAGTTGAAAAATTCGGTAAGAAATCGCATAGCAAAGGTGTAAAAGTTGAACTAACAGATGAAGGTATTCTTATAGATCTATTTGTCGTATTAAAATTTGGTGTATCAATACCTGAAGTTGCACAAAAGATTCAAGCAAATATTCGACAAACGCTTAAAAATATGACATCTCTTGAAATTGCAGAGGTTAACGTTCATGTGGTCGGCGTACAAATGGAAAAAGAAAATACAGAAGAAGCTACAGAATAATTGTTGTAAGGTCAAAGGATATGTTCAGCATATCCTTTGACCTTTCTTTCATATGATTTGAGAAAGAGTATGGTGTTTGTGGCGTTCAAACAGTAATCATGTTATGATTTGGAAGAGATTATTAAAGGAGTAGTGCATATGAAACGACATGCAGCAAGAGAAAAAGCATTTCAAATCCTATTTCAATTAGATATGATAGAAGAAGATACTGATTTAGTTATACAAGAAAGGTTAGAGGAAGAAGAGAAGGATGAATTTCTTCATATTCTTGTCCACGGAGTTGTTGAACATAAACAGTCAATTGATGAGGAGATATCAGCAAATCTAGAAAATTGGACATTTAATCGACTTCCTTCTGTGGAGAAAACCATTCTACGTATTGCGGTCTTTGAGATTAAACACCTTACTGATATCCCGACAAATGTTTCTATTAACGAAGCAGTAGAGCTTTCAAATCGTTACGGAGATGAAAAATCAGGGAAATTTGTAAATGGTGTGTTATCAAAAATAATTAAATAGAAAATAAGGGGGAAGAGGTATATATGGCAGCTGGGATTATTAATGGGAAGGAATTGTCTACGCAACTAAAAGAAAGAATGAAAAAAGATGTGACACAATTACTTGGGAACAATATTGTTCCTCATTTGACCGTAATTCTTGTAGGAAATAATCCAGCATCAAGATCTTATGTAAATGGAAAGAAGAGAGCTTCAGAAGAGGTTGGAATTAGCTCTGAAATTATAGAGCTTCCGGATACGATTGACACAGATGAGCTATTGGAAGTCATACATAAATTAAATCAAAATGATGCCGTACATGGTATCCTTGTACAGCTTCCACTACCAGACCATATTAATGATCAACATATCATAGAGGCGATTCATCCATCGAAAGATGTTGATGGTTTTCATCCTATAAATATTGGTAAGATGATGACTGGTCAAGATACCTTTCTACCGTGTACCCCATACGGAATTATTACGATGCTAGCAGAAACAGGAATTGAGATTTCTGGAAAGCATGCAGTTATCATTGGCCGCAGCAATATCGTTGGTAAACCTGTGGGTCAATTGTTATTAAATGAGAATGCTACTGTAACATACTGTCATTCTCGTACAAAGGACTTAAAGTCCGTCACAAGGCTTGCAGATATTCTTATTGTAGCAATTGGAAAGCCGAATATTATTGATAAAGATTATATGAAAGAAGGCACAGTGGTTATTGATGTTGGTATTAACCGGCTAGATGATGGAACATTGACTGGTGATGTGGATTTTGAAAGTGCTCTAGAGAAAGCATCCTATATTACACCTGTTCCTCGTGGAGTAGGACCAATGACGATTACTATGCTATTACATAATACAATTAAGGCAGCTAAGGGTTTGATGAAATGAGTGAAAAATATTTAACGGTAACAGCTCTTACCAAATATATGAAGCGTAAGATTGATACCGACCCCCACCTGCGTAACATTTGGTTAAAGGGTGAAATTTCTAATTTTAAGCTTCACAGTAGAGGTCATATGTACCTTACAATAAAAGATGATCAATCACGTATTAATGCGGTTATGTTTGCAGGAAATAATCGTTTTTTAAAGTTTAGACCAGAAGATGGAATGAAGGTATTAATACGTGGGGAAATCAGTGTGTTTGAAGCTCATGGTCAGTACCAGCTATACATACAACAAATGGAACCAGACGGTGTAGGTTCATTATACTTAGCGTTTGAACAACTAAAGGAAAAGCTAAGAAAACAAGGATATTTTGATGAGCAATATAAAAAACAAATTCCACGATTCCCTGAGCATATCGGAATCATCACATCACCAACGGGTGCTGCAGTTAGAGATATTATTACCACGATAAAACGACGTTATCCAGTTGTAAAAGCAACTGTTTTACCTGTATTAGTCCAAGGGATAAATGCTACGGATTCGATCGCAACCGCAATTCTGAAAGCAAATGAATTAGGTTTGTTTGATGTTTTAATTGTTGGTAGAGGTGGCGGATCGATAGAGGAGTTATGGAGTTTTAATGAAGAAAAAGTTGCAGAAGCAATATTTAAATCAGCCATTCCGATTATTTCTGCTGTAGGTCATGAAACAGATGTAACCATCAGTGATTATGTTGCCGATTTTAGGGCCCCTACGCCAACAGGTGCAGCTGAGATTGCGGTTCCTTCTCAATACGAGCTACAAGAAAAGATTGCAAAAATGAAGCAGTCTTTAACAAGTATGATATCTGTATCCATACGACATCAGAAAAATACACTTAGTCGGATGGTGCAATCATATGCATTTCGATATCCGGAGCAACTAATTAGGCAGAAGGAGCAAGAGCTGGATAAACATCGTGAACGGTTAGATCGTTCCGTTCAAGTAGCAGTCCAGCATAAAACAGAACGTTTCTCCAATCATTATACAAGACTTCTCACGCAACATCCTAAAAAGCAGCTAGATCACGCCACTAAGTTATTGAATAAGCTTGTTAAACAAAACAATCAAGCAATCAATCAAATTGTTGATCGACAGTCTATACAGCTGCGAAGGTCAATGGAAAAACTTACCCTTCTAAATCCGCTGGAAATCATGAAACGGGGATTTGCTGTACCATACACGTCGACTGGCGATATCATTAAATCGAGCAAACAAGTGAAAAAGAACGATTATATTCAGATTAATTTAACCGATGGCATTTTAAATTGTGAAGTAAAGGGTGTAAAGGAGGTACAAAATGGATAACATCAAGGAATTAAGCTTTGAAGAAGCGATGGAACAACTTGAGAAAATTATTGAAAAATTAGAAGAAGGCGACGTTCCACTGGAAAAAGCAATTTCATACTATCAGGATGGAATGCTACTCTCTAAATTATGCAATGATAAGCTCAGTCATATTCAAGATAAAATGGTGCAAATTATGAATGAACAGGGAGAACTCGTTCCTTTTGATATACAGGAGGATGAAAAGTAGTGAAAGTACTATTAAGAAATTACATCGAATCCAATCAAAAGATGATTCAAGAAGAATTAACGAAACACTTTCACCAAATCGATATTCCTGAACGTTTAAAAAAATCAATGCTTTATTCGTTAGAGGCTGGAGGAAAAAGACTTCGTCCGATATTATTGTTAGCAAGCTATGAAGCATACGCTTCACAGATTGAGAAGACGCTCCATACAGCAATCGCTCTAGAAATGATTCATACGTATTCATTAATTCATGATGATCTTCCAGCAATGGATGATGATGATTATCGACGCGGTCTTTTAACCAATCATAAAGCTTTCGATGAAGCAACAGCTATTTTGGCTGGTGATGCTCTATTAACCTACAGTTTTGAATTAATTACTAACGACCAACATTTAACAGATAAAGAAAAATTGTATATGATACAACTGCTTACCCGTGCAAGTGGCCCTACTGGGATGGTTGCAGGGCAGATATTGGATATGGAAGCGGAGAATAAAGCTGTTAATTTAGAACAACTGGAAAAGATCCATCTGTTAAAGACAGGAGAATTATTAAAATTTGCTGTAACAGCTGGTGCGTTTTTAGGGAATGCAACCGATGACCAAATAAAACATCTGCAAAAATTTGCACATTATTTAGGCTTAATCTTTCAGGTCCAAGATGATATTTTAGATGTCACAGGTGATCAAGAAAAACTAGGTAAAGCGGTTGGAAGTGATGAGACAAATAATAAAAGTACTTATCCAAAATTATTAGGACTTGATGGTGCAATTGAAATGAGAAATCGTTATACCGATCAAGCGAAAGATTTATTAAAGCAAGCAAATGCAGATACATCCAGACTGGCTGAATTAACAGATTATTTTAGCCAACGAGATCATTAAAACTTGCAAAAGAAAAGGATTTAAGAACATGAGCAAAATACGTCTTGATATATTACTTGTAGAGCGAAATCTTATAGAGACAAGAGAAAAAGCCAAACGAGCAGTAATGGCCGGTTTGGTTTACTCGGAGCATGAAAGGCTGGATAAGCCTGGTATGAAGGTTGATGAAGATATTCCGTTAATGATTAAAGGGAAACTTCTCCCATATGTTGGGCGAGGAGGCCTAAAGCTTGAAAAAGCTTTGAAAGTGTTTTCTGTCGATGTTCGTGATAAAATTATGATGGATATAGGTTCTTCAACTGGAGGATTTACGGACTGCGCCTTACAATCAGGGGCAAAACAATGTTATGCTATAGATGTTGGTTATAATCAATTAGATTGGAAATTGCGAAGTGACCCTCGTGTTGAGGTAATGGAACGGACGAATTTTCGCTATGTAACAGCTGAAATGCTAACAAAGGGTCTTCCAACCTTTGCGACTATTGACGTATCCTTCATATCATTAAAATTAATATTGCCAGTTCTAAAGAAACTATTAGTCTCTGGTGGAGATACAATCGCCCTGATAAAACCACAATTTGAAGCTGGACGTGAACAGGTTGGGAAAAAGGGTATTGTAAGAGATAAGAAGGTACACGTGGAAGTATTAAAAAATATTCTCTCTTTTGCGTTAGATGAGGGATATGAACTATATGGTCTAACATTCTCTCCAATTACGGGTGGAGATGGAAATGTGGAATTCTTAGCTCATTTAGGCTGGAAAAAACAAGAGGATGGGCTATCCATTGAGGATTTATGTCCCGAAGATGTAGTCGATAAAGCTCATTCAGAATTAAAATCTGCACAAAATACATGAGTTCAGGGCTACAGAAATGTAGTCCTTTCTATTTAATTTGGGGGTGTAGTATGAGTAAAATACAACGACATATAAAAATCAGGGAATTAATAACAGAGAATGAAATCGATACACAGGATGATCTCGTTGACCGTTTGAAAAATCTAGGGTATAACGTTACGCAAGCAACTGTTTCAAGAGATATTAAAGAATTACACCTAGTTAAGGTGCCTTCAACAGGAGGGAGATATAAATATAGCCTACCTGCTGATCAACGATTTAATCCACATGACAAATTAAAACGCTTAATTATGGATGCATTTGTAAAAATAGATCATACCAGTCATTTTATTGTGTTAAAAACACTACCTGGAAATGCACATGCAGTAGGAGTCTTAATTGATAATTTGGATTGGACAGAGATTATGGGAACTATTTGTGGGGATGATACGTGTTTAATTATTTGCCGAACTGAGGCGGACACAACTACAATAAAAGATCGTTTTCTAAATATGCTGTAGATAAAATGGGGTGAGGAAATGTTAACCGAATTATCAATTCGAAATTTTGCTATCATTGATCAAATTGCGATTACCTTTAATGATGGTCTAACCGTATTATCAGGTGAAACAGGCGCAGGTAAATCAATTATTATCGATGCAATTCAATTACTTGCGGGTGGACGAGCATCTGTGGAATTTGTTAGACATGGAGAAGAAAAAGCAGAAATCGAAGGATTGTTTTTAATCGATTCTAGCTCACACCCAATTTATAGTGTTGGAAAACAATTTGGAGTAGACATTCAAGATAATGAAGTAGTATTAAATCGAGTTATTACGGCATCTGGTAAAAGTATCTGTCGTATAAACGGAAAATTAGTTACTCTTGCTATTCTGAGAGAGTTCGGAAAAACACTGATTGATATTCATAGTCAACATGAAACACAATCCTTAATGGTCCCAGAAAATCACATTGAGCTTTTAGATTTGTATAATCGTGATGAAATCATGCAAGTAAAAGAAGAATATTCAATATTATATAATCAGCTACAAACGCTTCAAAAACGATACAAAGAGTTAAATGAAAATGAACAAGAAATGGCACAGCGACTGGACCTGCTTGAATTTCAATTAACTGAATTGGAGAAAGCAAATCTAGAACCTGATGAAGATATAGTATTAGAAAAAGAGCGCAACCAATTAATGAACTATGAAAAAATCTATACCGCTATCATGAATGCCTATAATGCTTTGTATGGTGAACAAAAAGGCTTAGAGTGGTTAAATATTGGTCAAAGTGCATTAGAGGAGAATAGTCAATTAGATGAATTTATATTAAAGAAGTCAGAAGAACTATCGAATCATTACTATATGCTAGAAGACCTGACATTTGAATTAAGTAATTATATTGAGTCTCTAGAGTATGATCCTAACAGGCTGAATGAAATCGAAGGAAGACTTGCAGAGATTAGCCGATTAAAAAAGAAATACGGGTCAACTGTTGCAGAGATGCTCGACTATATGGGAACGATTGAAGAAGAAATTGAGCAAATTAAGAACAAGGAATCTCATCTTCAAAAGTTAGAAAATGAAATAGATGATGTCCGTCAAGATGCATTCCTCGAAGCAAAACAATTACATGATCTACGAAAGAAAGCAGCAGATTCATTAATTTCAGAGGTTCATGTAGAATTAAAGGATTTATACTTGGAAAAAGCGTCATTTTCCATTCAATTTAAACCGGATTCTTCGGAAAATAGTGTAGAGCTCTATAAAAATGGCTTTGACCACATTCGATTTTTAATTTCCACGAATAAAGGTGAGCCACTTAAAGAAATTAGTAAAGTTGCTTCTGGTGGAGAGTTATCCAGAATAATGCTGGTGCTTAAGAAATTATTTGCAAAGCATCAAGGTGTAACGAGTGTCATTTTCGATGAAGTGGATACCGGCGTAAGCGGACGTGTTGCACAAGCAATAGCTGAGAAGATATATCAAATTTCAAATGAATCACAAGTGCTATGTATTACACATTTACCTCAAGTGGCTGCAATGGCAGATACGCATATGCTTATCGAAAAAATGGAAGTAGGTAGTCGCACAGCAACACAAGTAACGGATTTAACAGAGCATGAGCAGATAAGTGAGCTAAGCAGAATGATAACAGGTACGAAGCTTACAGATACAGCAAAAGAACATGCGAAAGAGCTCCTGGAATTAGCTCAAAACTTTAAAAAGATATCGATTATGAATTAATCCTTTCTTCGTGCCAGATACTTATTGTATCTGGTTTTTTTATTTATACATTATTCTAAAAGGAAATGTTACACATCTTTTCTTAACTTTTCCCAGTTTAAAAAACATCATTAAAGGTCACATTAGAAATACAGATATAAAATATGGTATGGGTTTAGGAACAAGGAGAGTGGACATTCGTGAAATATAAAGATAAAATTCGAATCGTAACTGGAGTTGTACTTCTTCTCGCATTGTTAATTGTTCCTTTTACGCCCCCAATACAAAATTATTTTACCATTCCCAATAACATTACTACCTTTCAAAATCAATTTCCCATGGAGGTTCCGAATCTTGGAAAAGCAGTACATGTTGAAGCAGCAGCTAGTAATAGTAGAGAATCTGTTGACGCTTCGAGTTTCCATGTGAACGAGCCTGGTGAACAAGAGCTTATTTATTCTTTAGCTGGATTACCTATAAAAAAAGTTGACGTCAATGTATTAAAGGATGTAAAAGTAATACCTGGAGGTCAATCAATTGGTGTTCAATTACAGACATTAGGTGTATTAGTAGTTGGGCATCATCTTGTAAATGGAGAATCTGGTACGCTTTCACCAGGAGAGGACGCCAACATCAAAGTTGGTGACGTCATTATGGAAATCGACGGACAAGAAATTGAGGAAATGAAGGACGTCAAGCCAATTGTAGAAGCAGCAGGAAAGGATTCTAAAGCATTGAATGTAAAGGTTAAACGTGGCAAGGAAACCTTTACAACTCAACTTCAACCTGTATTAGATAAAAAGGATAATGAATATCGGATCGGATTATATATCCGCGACTCAGCAGCCGGAATTGGAACCATGACCTTCTATGAACCCAATAGTAAGAAATATGGAGCATTAGGACACGTTATTTCTGATATGGATACGAAGAAGCCTATTGAAATACACAATGGAACAATCGTAAAATCCACCGTAACATCGATCCAAAAAGGAAATAATGGAACTCCAGGTGAGAAGCAAGCTAAGTTTTCCATCAAAGAAAACAAGATCGGTACGATCACCAAGAATAGTCCATTTGGGATTTTTGGTGAACTAGATGGTTCGATTAAAAATGGGAAGTATGACAAGCCAATGCCGATTGCTTTATCCCATGAGGTAAAAGAAGGACCTGCTAAGATTCTAACGGTTATCGATGGTGAAAAAGTAGAGGAATTTGATGTGGAGATTGTGAGTAGCGTTCCACAGAAATCTCCTGCCACAAAAGGGATGGTAATACAGATTACAGATCCTGAGCTTTTAGAAGCAACAGGTGGAATTGTACAGGGGATGAGCGGAAGTCCAATTATACAGGATAACAAAGTTATCGGAGCAGTAACACATGTATTTGTAAATGATCCAACAAGCGGATATGGGGTCCATATTGAATGGATGCTCCAAGATGCTGGGGTTGATATTTATGAGGATAAACAAGACAAAGCTAGCTAGTATATGTTGGGAGAACCTGTAATTTCACAGGTTCTCCTTTTCAACTATGTAGCCATTATAAATCCAAGATTGAATACTTTTCACAGTACAGAACTCTTAAGTTTACCAATAACGACAGGTTGCATTAAATATTTTTCGACAAACCGAAAAATATATTGTCATAATATATCGAATCATAACGAAATCAAAAGTAAAACAAAGCAAATTAAAGGAATTATAAAAAAATACAAAGTTTTTTAAATGTGAAGAAGGATATTTTATTCTTTTGTCGAATACATAGAGTGGACATTTAGCAGAACATTAAAGGAGGAACATGCAAGTGGATAAAATATCAGTATGTTTAGTGGATGACAACAGAGACTTAATCAATTTAATGGAAGAATTTTTTGAGGACCAACCTGATATCGAGGTTGTTGGAACTGCTTATAATGGTAAAGACTGTCTTACCTTAGTTGAAGAGAAGAAACCAGACGTATTAATCTTGGATATAATTATGCCACATGTCGATGGATTAGCTGTGTTAAATATGCTACGCGAAAAAGGAAAATCGAATAATGATCCGAATGTAATTATGCTTACTGCTTTTGGCCAAGAAGAAGTAATGAAAAAAGCTGTAGATTTAGGGGCATCATATTTTATTTTAAAACCATTTGATTTAGAGCATTTGGCAGATCAGGTTCGCCAAGTAAATGGCCACATGGTTCTATCCAATAGTACAAATACAGGTATTAAAAAAGAAAGAAAGAAAAAGGACTTAGAAGCAAGTATTACGAATATTATTCATGAAATTGGTGTACCAGCACATATTAAGGGCTACATGTACCTAAGAGAAGCGATTACAATGGTATATAATGACATAGAGCTATTAGGCTCCATCACTAAGGTATTATATCCTGATATTGCGAAGAAATTTAATACAACATCTTCTCGTGTAGAACGAGCAATTCGACATGCTATAGAAGTAGCATGGAGCCGTGGTAATATTGAGTCTATTTCGGCATTATTTGGTTATACCGTTAGTATCTCAAAAGCAAAACCGACAAACTCAGAATTTATTGCGATGGTAGCGGATCGATTACGATTAGATCATAAAGCAAGCTAATACATAAAAAAATTACTGTATGCAGGTACAGTAATTTTTTTATGTGTTTAATTCTGTTGTTCTTCAAAAAATACCTGATATAAGGAGCGGATTGCAGGTTTTAAGTCATCTGCATCAATTCCAAACATCATGGAAACATCTGAGGATCCTTGGTTAATCATCTTGATATTCACATTTGCAGAAGTCAAGGCAGTGCTGGCTTTTTGAGCGATACCGATTGTATTCATCATTCCCTCACCAACGATCATAATTAAGGCTAGTCCATGTTGAAGTGAAACGGTATCTGGATGTAATTCATTTTTTATGCGTTCAATAACCTTTGCCTCTTTTGCAGGCGTGAACTGTCTTTCACGAATGATGACCGATAAATCATCAATACCAGATGGAGCGTGTTCGAATGAAATAGATTCATCTTCAAGTATCTCTAGTAGTTTACGACCAAAGCCTAATTCTCGGTTCATTAAATATTTACTAACGTATAAGGTACTAAAGCCAGAATCACTGGCAATACCGACAACGCATTTATCCTTATCTTCCTTTTTTGCTATAACAAAGGTGCCAGGGAGGTGGGGGTTATTTGTGTTCTTTATAGCTACTGGAATGCCTTGTTTGAAAGCTGGTATTAACGCTTCATCATGAAATACTGAAAAACCAGCATAGGATAATTCACGCATTTCTTTATAAGTCAATGTTTTGATTTCTTTTGGTTGGTCTACAATCGTTGGGTTTACAGTATATACCGAATCAACATCGGTAAAGTTTTCGTATAGCGCTGCTTTTACCCCTGCAGCAATAATAGAACCTGTTATATCCGAACCACCTCGTGAGAATGTAACTAGTTTATTATCAATTGTATAACCAAAAAAGCCGGGGATTACAATGATCCCTTCTCTTTCCCTTAGCAAATAGAGCTTTTCAAAGCTCTCGGGTAATATCTGCGCATTGCCTGGTTCGTCAGACACGATAATACCGGCATCTTTCGGATTCACATAATGGGAAGTAAGGTCAGTTTCTGTTAGATATGCACTTACTATTTTTGCAGAGCTATCTTCTCCTATAGATTTAAGTGCATCCATTTTCATGTTATCTGGTACATCACTATGAAGTGCCTTTAAGATTGTTTGGCGAATATCTTCAAGGAGTGACATCGGTAATGTTAAATCCTGAATAATTTCTGCAAAACGCTTTTCGATATGTATCAGTGTTGATTCATAGTCGGTTTCTGATAAATATGCCTCACCTAGATTAATGAGGAGGTCGGTCATTTTAATGTCATCTTTAAATCGTTTACCTGGAGCGGAAACGACAACAAACTTTCTGTCCAAATCAGTTCGAATAATGTCACAGACCTTTTTGATCTGTGTAGCATTTGCAACAGAGCTACCCCCAAATTTTGCTACTTTCATACGATCCACTCCCATAAATCTCCTAAAAGGATTGATTAATTATTATGATGCTTTTTTTATACATGACGTTTACGATCTCGATGAATAATAAAACCTCCCAAAAAGACTAGACCACCAATAAACAATATTAAGCCAAATATAAATTGGACACTAGCGTGCAGGAAAATGGGGTGGAATTCATCGAATAAGGTATCCCTCATCAGTTTTATACCAATTGCCGCTATAATACCTGGTATAAATAGTGTTAGTGCAGCTACTATTCTAATCATGACTTTCTCCTTTATTTGTAACTTTTATTAGTATATCAAAAGTTAAAAAATAGATAAAATTTTTGATTTGCCATAATTTAAATGTTAACGTATGATAGAAAAGGAGACTCTTTTATTCGACATTTGAGATATAGAATTAACCCCAATATTTTTTAATATTTAAAAAATATTTTTTTATGAATCATAAATAAAGCGCTTACATTTTCAATTGAGCACTATTTTGTATTATAATAGAAAATGTAGTGTAAAATATCATTTATATTTAGCAGGTTAATTTGCGTCAAAAATAAACAAAGAGGTTTCCATTTATTAATAGCTCATGCTGATTTAGTGAGGGTTTATTATAATAGGGATTTTTATTATTGAGGAGGAATAAGACATGGAAATATTTAAAGGTATGGAAGCATATGATTACGAGCAGCTTGTGTTTTGTCAAGATAAAAATTCTGGATTAAAAGCAGTAATTGCTATTCATGACACCACATTGGGGCCAGCTCTTGGAGGAACTAGAATGTGGACGTATGATTCTGAGGAAGAAGCAATTATCGATGCAATGAGACTTGCGAAAGGTATGACCTATAAAAACGCTGCAGCAGGATTAAATCTTGGTGGTGGAAAAACAGTTATTATTGGGGATCCGAGAAAAGATAAGAACCCGGAAATGTTTCGTACATTTGGTAGATATATTCAAAGTTTAAATGGTAGATACATAACAGCTGAGGATGTTGGAACAACTGTTGAAGATATGGATTTAATTCACATGGAAACAGATTATGTGACTGGTATCTCACCTGAATTCGGTTCTTCTGGTAATCCATCTCCTGTTACAGCTTACGGAGTATATAAAGGAATGAAGGCAGCTGCGCTAGAAGCGTATGGTGACGATTCATTAGAAGGTAAAACAATTGCAGTTCAAGGTATCGGTAATGTAGCCTATAAACTTTGTGAATACCTCCATGAAGAAGGTGCAAAGTTAATTGTGACTGATATTAATAAAGCAGCAGTTAATCGTGCTGTTGAAGCTTTTGATGCTAAAGCAGTTGATCCAAATGATATATATGATGTTGAGTGTGATATATATGCACCATGTGCACTCGGTGCAACGATTAACGATGATACAGTTTCTCGTATTAAGGCAAAGGTTGTTGCGGGATCAGCAAACAATCAATTAAAAACAACAGAGCATGGTGATATATTATTTGAAAAAGGAATCGTTTATGCACCAGATTACGTCATTAACGCTGGTGGTGTAATCAATGTTGCCGATGAACTAAATGGCTATAATCAATCAAGAGCAATGAAAAAAGTAGAAGGTATTTATGATAGTCTTGTAAGAGTATTTGAAATCTCGAAGCGGGATAATATACCATCTTATTTGGCAGCTGATAGAATGGCAGAAGAGCGAATTGAATCAATGAAAAAATCAAGAGGACAATTTTTACAAAATGGTCTGCATACATTAAGTAGAAGATAGAGGGGAGAAAGTTATGGCTCAAGAATATGATTTAGTAATACTCGGTGGTGGAACCGGAGGGTATGTTGCGGCTATTCGAGCTTCCCAACTTGGTATGAAGGTAGCAGTAGTGGAAAAAGGTGAATTAGGTGGTACATGTCTTCACAGAGGATGTATTCCATCTAAATCTTTACTACGAAGTGCAGAAGTATTTAGACAAACTAAAAGCGCTGGTGAGTATGGCGTTCAGACAAGTGATGTGACATTAGATTTTAGTAAAGTACAGCAACGCAAGACAGATATTGTTAGTACATTACACAAAGGTGTAACTGGACTAATGAAAAAGGGGAAAATTGACGTTTATAATGGCTATGGAAGAATTTTAGGGCCGAGTATTTTTTCTCCACTACCTGGAACGATTTCAATTGAATATGCAAATGGTGATGAAAACACGATGATCGTTCCGAAATATGTCTTAATTGCTACTGGGTCAGCTCCTAGATCGTTACCTGGTTTGGATATTGATGGTACATTTGTTATTAGCTCGGATGAAGCATTACAAATGGAACAATTACCAAAATCAATACTTATTATCGGTGGTGGAGTAATTGGTATTGAGTGGGCTTCAATGTTAGCAGATTTCGGTGTAGATGTAACGGTTGTGGAATACTTAGACAGAATTTTGCCGACAGAAGATGAAGAAGTCGCAAAAGAAGTTGAAAAGCAGCTTAAGCGTAAAGGGGTAACCTTTGTGAAAGGTGCAAAAGTTCTTGCTGACACACTAGTAAAGGATAATGGTGTGTCAATTGAGGCGGAAATTAAAGGAGAAAATCAGTCGTTTTCTACTGAGAAGATTCTTGTTTCTGTAGGTCGAAAAGCCAATACGACTAATATCGGTCTAGAAAATACAGATATTGTCGTTGAGAATGGTGTTATTAAAACCACTGAATATTATCAGACAAAAGAAACTCACATCTATGCGATTGGTGATGTAATTGGTGGGATGCAATTAGCTCATGTTGCCTCCCATGAGGGTATTATTGCTGTCGAGCATATGGCAGGTAACACCCCTGCTCCGATTAATTATGATAATATTCCTGCATGTATCTATTCGGATCCAGAAGCAGCTAGTGTCGGTTTAACTGAACAGCAAGCCAAGGAACAAGGCTACGATATAAAAGTAGGAAAATTCCCATTCAAGGCAATTGGGAAAGCACTTGTATATGGTGAGAGTGATGGGTTCGTCAAAATCATTATGAATAAAGCAAACGAAGATTTACTGGGAGTACATATGGTCGGACCTCATGTTACGGATATGATTTCAGAGGCAGGGTTAGCTAAGGTACTAGATGCTACTCCATGGGAAATTGCTCATACTATCCATCCGCATCCAACATTATCTGAAATTATGGGTGAAGCTGCACTTGCAGTGGAAGGCTTACAAATACATGGTTAAAGATTGTTATTGAAAAAGAAAAGGGAGGGACTAATGATGTCAACAAATCGTCATGAGGCACTAGGACTATCCAATGAACAAGTACTGGAAATGTATAAAACAATGCTTCTTGCTAGAAAACTTGATGAAAGAATGTGGCTGTTAAACCGTGCTGGAAAGATACCGTTTGTTATTTCTTGCCAGGGTCAAGAGGCGGCACAGGTAGGAGCTTCATTTGCGTTAAATAGAACAGAAGATTATGTAGCACCTTATTATCGAGATATGGGAGTAGTATTAGCCTTTGGAATGACAGCAAAGGAATTAATGCTGTCTGCATTTGCAAAAGCTGAGGATCCGAATTCTGGTGGAAGACAAATGCCGAGTCACTTTGGTCAAAAGAAGAACCGAATTCTAACAGGCTCTTCACCAGTAACGACGCAAGTTCCACACGCTGTTGGAGTAGCACTTGCAGCTAAAATGGAAAAGAAAAATTTTGTATCGTTTGTGACACTTGGTGAAGGTTCATCAAACCAGGGAGATTTTCATGAGGGTCTAAATTTTGCTGGTGTACATAAATTACCAGTGATAACAATGGTAGAGAACAATAAATATGCCATTTCTGTACCGGTAGAAAAGCAATTAGGTAACCAAAAGGTTTCAGACAGAGCGCTTGGATATGGTATGCCTGGTTACACGATTGATGGTAATGATCCACTAGAAATTTACAAAGCGGTAAAAGAAGCTCGTGAGCGTGCAATAAACGGAGAAGGACCAACATTAATTGAAGCTGTATCCTATCGTTTAACCGCCCATTCTAGTGATGATGATGATCGTGCATATCGTAAACGTGATGAAGTCGATGAGGCGAAAAAGCTAGATTCTATCTTTACATTCGCAACTTATCTAAAGGATTTAGGAATCCTAACAGAAGAACTAGAAACAGAAATGAATAATGAAATTAATACAATTGTAAATGAGGCAACTGACTATGCAGAGAATGCACCATACGCTGAAGCGGAGTCTGCATTGAAGTATGTTTACGAAGAGTAGGGAGGGATTAGAATGCCAGTAATGTCATATATACAAGCTATCACATCTGCGTTACGAGAAGAAATGCAACGTGATGAAAAAGTATTCGTCTTAGGGGAAGATGTTGGTAAAAAAGGCGGTGTATTTAGGGCTACAGATGGATTGTACGATGAGTTCGGTGAATATCGTGTTCTTGATACCCCACTTGCTGAATCTGCAATCGCCGGTGTTGGAATTGGTGCAGCAATGTATGGTATGAGACCAGTTGCTGAAATGCAGTTTGCTGATTTTATCATGCCAGCAGTTAACCAAATAATATCTGAGGCTGCAAAAATTCGCTATCGTTCTAATAATGATTGGAACTGTCCAATAACAATCAGAGCACCTTATGGTGGCGGTGTTCATGGCGCTTTATATCATTCTCAATCTGTAGAAGCGGTATTTGCAAATCAGCCTGGACTTAAAATTGTGATGCCTTCTACTCCTTATGACGCAAAAGGTTTGTTAAAAGCTGCGATAAGAGATAATGATCCAGTACTATTTTTTGAGCATAAGCGAGCATACCGTCTTCTAAAGGGAGATGTGCCGGAAGATGATTATGTACTTCCAATCGGGAAAGCTGATGTAAAGCGTGAAGGCTCTGACGTTACGGTTATTACGTATGGGCTCTGTGTTCACTTTGCCCTTCAAGCTGCAGAAAAATTAGCGGAAGAGGGAATTGATGCACATATTTTAGACCTTCGTACCGTATATCCGTTAGATAAAGAAGCAATAATCGAGGCTGCTAAAAAAACAGGTAAAGTATTGCTAGTTACCGAAGATAATAAAGAAGGAAGTATTATCGGTGAGGTTTCAGCAATTATAGCAGAGAATTGCCTGTTTGATTTAGATGCACCGATCCAAAGGCTGGCTGGACCTGACGTGCCTGCAATGCCTTACGCACCAACGATGGAAAAGTTCTTTATGATGAATCCGGATAAAATAGAAAAAGCAATTCGTGAATTAGCTGAATTTTAATGGACAGGAGGGATAGTTAAATGGCGACAGAAAAAATTACAATGCCACAGCTTGGCGAAAGTGTGACGGAAGGAACAATTAGTTCTTGGCTTGTAAAGGAAGGCGATCAAGTTAATAAATATGACCCGATTGCAGAAGTAATGACAGATAAGGTTAATGCTGAAGTTCCTTCTTCCTTCACAGGTACAATTAAAGAATTAGTTGTACAAGAAGGAGATACCGTTGCAGTTGGAGAGCTGATTTGTTATATCGAAACAGAAGCTAGTAGTACTGGAGCAAATCCTGTTCCCGAGAAAACAGAGACAACAACAACTTCTGGTAAGAGCAATTCAGATTCTGGTGACCAAAGTATGAAAAAACGTTATTCGCCAGCCGTTATGCGACTAGCACAGGAAAACGATATATCGCTAGAACAAGTAACCGGTACAGGACGTGGAGGAAGAATCACACGTAAGGATATTGAAAAAATTATTGCTAGCGGTCAAATTCCGACTACAAATAACGAACCTGAAAATCAAATGGAACAGAATGCGACAGAACCTACTAGTTCGAAACCGAGCGCACAAACTTCACCTACACCGACTTCACAGGCTGGAGATATTGAAATTCCGGTTACAGGAGTTCGTAAAGTTATTGCACAAAATATGGTGCGATCCAAAACAGAAATACCGCATGCTTGGATGACGGTTGAAGTGGATGTTACTAATTTAGTTTCGTATCGAAATAAACTAAAAAATGAATTTAAACAAAATGAAGGTTATAACCTTACATACTTTGCATTCTTTGTAAAGGCTGTTGCACAAGGATTAAAGAAATTCCCGCAGCTTAACAGCATGTGGGCTGGAGATAAGATTGTTCAGCGTAAGGACATTAATTTATCAATAGCAGTTGCAAAGGATCAAGAGCTATTTGTTCCGGTTATTAAGAATGCAGATGAGAAGAGTATTAAGGGAATTGCAAGAGAAATACATGAGCTTGCCCAAAAAGCTAGAAATAATAAACTGACTGCAGATGATATGCAAGGTGGAACGTTTACCGTAAATAATACTGGTTCATTTGGATCGGTTCAATCAATGGGCGTAATCAATTATCCACAGGCTGCTATATTACAAGTAGAGTCTATTGTTAAGCGACCAGTCATTATTGATAATATGTTTGCGGCACGTGATATGGTAAATCTTTGCTTATCACTAGACCACCGTATTCTTGATGGTTTAATTTGTGGTCAATTCCTATCTTATGTTAAAGAAACATTAGAAGGAATGAATGAAAATACGGTAAAAGTTTATTAACAGTTTTTTGAATTGAATTTTATGAGTAAAATTGATAACCTAGATGTTAGGTTAGATACTTAGCATAAGGGGTGGTTTAGATGGATTTTAATCTATTTATGAATGATATTGTCGATGCAGCACGTAAAGATATAAGAGAAGCAGGGTACGAGGAGCTAAAGACTCCAGAGGATGTAGATAATGCATTAACACGAGAGGGTACAACGTTAGTTATGGTTAACTCTACTTGTGGATGTGCAGGAGGTGTAGCACGTCCAGCTGCAGCAAATTCCATACACTACGATAAGCGCCCGGACCATCTTGTAACAGTGTTTGCTGGACAAGATCGTGAAGCTACAGAAAAAGCACGCACTTACTTTGAAGGCTTTGCACCTTCTTCCCCATCTTTTGCATTTTTGAAGGATGGTAAAATTGTTACGATGTTAGAACGTCATGACATTGAAGGTCATAGTGCTATGGAAGTTATGGGCAAGTTACAAGAAATCTTCGAAAAGCATTGTGAAGAAGTATAAGTTGAAATGAATAAGGCTGTCTCTACTATTGGGTCAGCCTTATTTTCACTTTCATAACAAGAACTTTATTAACTGATTTTCGAACAGCAGAAGGAGAAACACAAGTGAAAATTGGGTATCGAACTATTAAGACTGCTATCGGAACACCAATTGCTATCGTAATTGCCCAATTGCTAGGGCTTACCAATTTCACATCAGCTGGAATTTTAACTATCCTGACTATTAAGCCTTCACGAAAGCAATCTATCTTAAGTGCTTGGCAAAGATTATTGGCATGTGTAATTGGAAGCTTATTTTCACTAGCATTTTTTGAACTAATCGGGTTTAACCCAATTGTCTTAGGACTCATGCTAGTTGTTTTCATTCCGATTACAGTTTTATTAAGGGTTACACCAGGTATAACTACAAGTTCTGTTATCATATTGAATTTATATACATCTGGAAGTATTACTACAGATTTGCTGGTTCAGCAATTTATTTTGATTCTAGTTGGGATTGGTACAGGATTAATTGTTAATTTATATATGCCTGGCTATGAACATAAATTGAAGCAGAGCCAAAAGAAAATAGAAAATAATTTCAGAATGATATTACTTGAAATTGCATTATATATACGCGATAAGAATACGGTTTGGGATGGAAAGGAATTAAGAGAGTCTGAAGCGATATTACAGGAAGCAATTAGCTTAGTAGAGCTTGATCGGGAAAACCACATGCTAAGGTCAGAGCATACATATTATGATTATTATAAAATGCGCTATAAACAATTGGAGCTATTCCGTAAGATGCTTCCACTTGTTACAAAGCTTCCAAATCGAGATGATCTTGCCATTAAAATTGCTAGCTATTTTGAAGGGTTAGCAGAAAATGTTCATCCTGGAAATACTGCGATTGTATTTTTAGAACAACTAAAGAATTTACGAGAAGAATTCAATAAAGAAGAATTACCCAAAACACCTGAAGAATTTGAAACCAGAGCAAATTTATTTCGATTATTACATGAAATTGAAAATTACTTATTGATTAAGAAGCAATATAAAAAAAGTGATGTTAGCTTATTAAAACGTTCCAGAGCAAAGCATAAAAAAGACTGAGATTACAGATTTGTAATTCAGTCTTCTCACATTAACTATTAAAAATTAATAAAAAGAGATAATCCATATGTTATGGTAGAGACAACCATCGCAAAAATCATGACATATATGGCTGCTTTCATTCGTTTTTCACGTTTTGATTTTCGTCTTGGAACAGGTTTGTTATTTTGCTTTGCAGACATTATTACAGTCCTCCTTACATCCCATGTGCTAATTTGTATTTTAACGTTAAAATGGGATTAGGACAAGTATAAAATTATGGATAATTTTTTTAGGGTTAAATTTCTTAATATTCACCTTATTGTAAGTTATGATAGGATTCACCTTTTATAGAATGGGGGAATAATGATGAACAGCTATCAGAAAGATGTTGAAAAGAAATGGAAAGATTCGATTGAAAAAAATTTAAAGCGCTTTCCTGAACGGAAGGAATTATTTCAAAATAGCTCTGAAATTGATATAGATCGTTTGTATTACCCAGACAAAGAAGACAGTTATCTAGATAAATTAGGATTTCCAGGGGAATATCCATATACTCGAGGAATCCAGCCTACAATGTACCGTAGCAAATATTGGACAATGCGCCAATATGCTGGTTTTGGCTCTGCAACAGAAACGAATAAACGATTTCGTTATTTACTTGATCAAGGGCAAACGGGTTTATCTGTAGCATTCGATCTTCCAACACAAATTGGATACGACTCTGATGATGTTATGTCTGAAGGTGAGGTAGGTAAAGTAGGTGTAGCCATTGATACATTACATGACATGGAGAGGTTACTGGATAGCATTCCGCTTGATCAAGTCAGTACGTCTATGACGATTAATGCACCAGCATCTATTTTACTATGCATGTATATTGCGGTTGGAGAGAAGCAAGGTGTCTCAAAGGAGAAGCTAACCGGCACTATCCAAAATGATATTTTAAAGGAGTATATTGCGCGAGGAACGTATATATTCCCACCGAAGCCATCCATGCGTATTATCACCAATATCTTTGAATATTGTCAGGAGCATCTTCCTAAATTCAATACGATTAGTATTTCTGGCTATCACATTCGAGAAGCTGGTTCGACTGCAGTTCAAGAAGCGGCATTTATGATTGCAAACGGTATGGCATATGTTGATGCTGCTATTGAATCGGGACTTGATGTGGATGCTTTTGCTCCAAGACTAGCATTCTTTTTTAATGCTCATAATAACTTCTTCGAAGAGATTGCTAAGTTCAGAGCATCAAGAAGAGTTTGGGCTAGAATTATGAAAGAGCATTACCAAGCAAAGAATCCAAAGAGCTGGAAGCTACGTTTTCACACACAGACAGGTGGTTCAACGCTTACAGCACAGCAGCCTGATAACAATATCGTTCGTGTTACCATGCAGGCTTTAGCCGCAGTATTAGGTGGCACCCAAAGCTTGCATACGAATTCTCGTGACGAAGCGCTAGCGCTACCTACGGAGGAATCTGCTAGAATCGCATTAAGAACTCAGCAAATAATTGCACATGAGAGTGGTGTTGCGGATACAGTTGATCCATTGGGGGGCTCTTACTATATCGAATCACTAACCGATAAGGTGGAGGCTGAAATCGAAACTTATTTAGAGCAAATAAAGGAATTAGGTGGTGCGGTTGCCGCAATTGAAGAAGGATATATGCAACGAGAAATCCATCGAACTGCCTATGAGACACAAAAGCGAATTGAATCAGAAGAAGAAATAATTGTTGGATTAAATAAATTTAAAATTGATGAAGAAGTCAACCCTGAACTGTTAAAGGTGAATGAGGAGTTAGAACGAGAACAAATCACAGCTTTACAAGACATACGAAGTAGTCGAGACAATGATTTAGTTGAAAGCGCACTCAAACAGATCGAGTGGGCAGCAAAAAAAGCGGATGAAAATCTTATGCCACACATACTACATGCAGTGAAAGCCTATGCCTCTGTTGGGGAAATTTGTAATGTTCTTCGAAAAGAATTTGGGGAGTACGGTAGCATCTAAGAAACGAGATGGGAAAGGAGATTGTTGACATGAGTAATATACGTGTATTAATAGCAAAACCAGGGTTAGACGGACACGATAGAGGCGCGTTAGTAATTGCGCAGGGTCTAAGAGATCATGGAATGGAGGTTATTTATACAGGTTTAAGACAATCACCTGCACAAATAGCCAAGGCAGCAATACAAGAGGATGTAGATATTGTCGGCTTATCCTCCTTGTCTGGAGCACATCGTACGCTTTTTCCTAAAGTAATCGAGGAGTTAAAAGCGCAGAATGCCGCAGATATCCCAGTTATTGGTGGTGGGGTTATCCCAGCAGAAGATATTCCCTTTCTAATCGAAAAAGGAGTTAATAAAATTTTTACTAGTGGTTCTTCTATGGAGGAAATGGCTCACTATATTAAGCAACTTGTTCAACCTGAACGTGTAGTTCCATTCAAAAAAATATCCCATATTGGTATTGCGGTTCGTTCGATTGATCAAGCGTTACCATTTTATACAAATACATTGGGACTCGTATTAGAGGGGATGGAAGAAGTGGAATCTGAAGGGGTTCGAATTGCATTTCTTAAAATAGGAGAAAGCCGGTTCGAATTGTTGGAAGCGCTAGAAGAATCCTCGCCAATTCATAAATTTATTGAGAATAAGGGTGAAGGCATCCACCATATTGCCTTAGATGTTGAGGATATTAATACTCGAATTAGACATCTTATGAAAAATGGTGTCCAGTTTATCAATTCTGAACCAAAGGAAGGGGCACATCAAACACAGATTGCTTTCATGCATCCGAAATCTACACAGGGCGTACTGTTAGAACTATGTGAAGAATCTGGGGGAACGAAATCATGATGGATATGTTTGATAAAATAAATGAACTATATGATAAGAGAAGACAGGCAGAACTAGGTGGTGGAGATGAACGAATTGAAAAACAGCATGCTAAAGGAAAGCTAACAGCAAGAGAAAGAATTGAATACTTGCTCGATGAGGGGAGCTTTGTTGAGCTAAATACCTTTATTGAAAACCGTGGAACAGATTTTGAAATGAATGGAACAAGCGGAGCAGGTGATGGTGTCGTTACGGGATATGGAAAAATAAACGGGAGACCGGTTTATTTGTTTGCACAGGATTTTACCTTGTATGGTGGTGCATTAGGTGAAATGCACGGGAAGAAAATCGCCTCTGTAATGGATTTAGCAGCCAAAAACGGTGTGCCATTTATTGGGCTGAATGATTCAGGCGGTGCAAGAATTCAAGAAGGGGTATCTTCACTCGATGGATATGGTCAAGTATTCTACCGGAATTCCATCTATTCTGGTTATATTCCACAAATTTCAGTTATTATGGGACCAAGTGCCGGTGGAGCTGTCTATTCGCCAGCAATTACGGATTTTGTTATCATGGTAGAAAAAACATCGCAAATGTTCATAACAGGACCCAAAGTAATTGAAACGGTTACCGGAGAAAAAATAACTTCAGAGGATCTTGGCGGGGCACATATTCACAACACCAAAAGTGGAAATGCACATTTTAAAGCGAAGAATGAGGAAGAAGCATTAGACCATGTGAAAAAGCTACTTTCTTATTTACCAAATAATAATCGTGAAAAACCATCTAAATATGATTATCATCAAGACGATAATGACTACCGTCCAGAGTTAGTGGATATTGTACCGTATGATGCAACCCGTCCGTATGATATAAAGCATGTCATCAACCAAGTAGTCGATGAAGATAGTTTTTATGAAATCCATGCAGAATTTGCCAAAAATGTAGTGGTTGGATTTGCTAGAATGAATGGAAATACAGTTGGTCTTGTTTGTAATCAGCCGAAGCATCTTGCCGGTGGACTTGATATTGATTCTAGTGATAAAGCTGCACGGTTTATTCGTTTCTGTGATTGCTTCAATATCCCAATTATTACATTCGAGGACGTAACAGGGTTCTTTCCTGGCATAAAACAGGAGCATGGTGGTATCATACGACATGGAGCAAAAATTTTATATGCATATTCAGAGGCAACGGTTCCGAAATTAACGGTTATTGTCCGGAAAGCATACGGTGGTGCTTATGTTGCACTTAATAGTAAATCAATTGGTGCCGATTTAGTATTTGCTTGGCCAAATGCAGAAATTGCAGTTATGGGACCTGAAGGAGCTGCAAATATCATTTATGCGAAGGAAATTGCTGCAAGTGATAATCCTGAGCTAACCCGACAAGAGAAAATACATACGTATCGGGAGAAGTTTGCTAACCCATACATCGCAGCAAAACTAGGAATGGTTGATGATGTGATTGATCCAAGAGATACACGAATAAAGCTCATCCAGGGATTGGAGATGCTTTATCATAAAAAAGAGGAACGCCCAGCTAAAAAGCACGGGAATATTCCACTTTAATTCGTTCAGGAGGTTGTACAGCTATGACAGAGATTAATAAAGACAGAGTAGTAAATGAATTTATGGAGCTTGTTCAAGTCGATTCAGAGACAGGCTATGAAGCGGAAATCGCGCAAGTATTAAAACAAAAATTTATGGAGCTTGGATTAGAGGTTGTAGAGGACCAAGCAAAAGAAAAGACTGGTCACGGAGCAAATAACTTAATTTGTACATTGAAAGGGACAAAATCAAGTGCAGATACAATCTACTTTACCTCCCATATGGATACAGTTGTGCCCGGAAAAGGTATTAAGCCTTCGATTAAAGATGGCTATATTGTTTCTGATGGAACGACTATTCTTGGAGCAGACGATAAAGCTGGTCTTGCAGCGATATTCGAAGCGGTTCGTACCTTGAAGGAAAGTAATATAGAGCATGGTGATGTTCAATTTGTCATTACGGTTGGTGAGGAGTCTGGTTTAGTTGGCGCAAAAGCGTTAGATCCAGCCTTAATAAATGCAAAATTTGGGTATGCAATTGATAGTAATGGTGCAGTAGGTGACATTATCGTTGCAGCACCAACTCAAGCGAAAATATATACCATTATCAAAGGAAAGACTGCACATGCAGGTGTTGCTCCTGAAAAAGGCGTTTCCGCAATTACGCTTGCAGCTAAAGCCATTGCTAAAATGCCTTTAGGGCGAATTGATGAAGAAACGACAGCGAATATTGGGCGTTTTGAAGGTGGAAAACAAACGAATATTGTTGTTGACCATGTTGAAATTTTAGCGGAAGCACGTTCTTTAGTTCCTGAAAAAATGGAAGCACAAGTAGCGAAAATGAAGGAAGCATTTGAAACTACTGCTAAAGAACTTGGTGGCGAAGCGATTGTAAAAGTTCAAGTAATGTATCCTGGATATAAGCAAGAGGCTGGAGATGAAGTAGTAGAAGTAGCGAGGAGAGCAGCACAAGCAATTGGTAGGGAAAGCAAGCTACTGCAAAGTGGTGGTGGAAGCGATGCTAATGTTATCGCTGGATTTGGAATTCCTACTGTAAACCTTGCTGTTGGCTATGAGGAAATTCACACAACAAACGAACGAATTCCTGTAGAAGAATTAGTGAAGATCTCTGAGTTTGTTACAGAAATTATTAAAGAAGTAGCGAAATAAATATAAGATATGTTAGGAAAATGGCTAATAATGATATTAGCCATTTTTATTTGTATATTTATTTCAGAACATTTGATAATATAAAACCAATAGGAATAATGAACAGGCAATCAGGCTATATGAAAGGGTAGGATTTAAACGGATTCACGAATTGACAAGTTTTACGAAAGAGAGAAGTATTGAAAATGAGCACTAAAGCTCATGATGGAAATTTTAAATTCAGGAGGTTTTTTTGATGGAGAAATTCGGATTATACGGTAAGTTTTCAGTTAAAGAAGGCGAACAAAATACGCTAGTTAACATTTTGTTAGAAGCTGCGGAATCGATGCAGAATCTGAAAGATTGTGAAATATACATTGTAAGTACTTCAGAGTCTGAGCCGAGTGCTGTGTATGTATTTGAGGTATGGAGTGATCAACAAGCACATGAAGCGTCTTTACAATTGGAAGTTACCCAAAAGCTAATAGCACAAGCCAAGCCAATTATTACTGGTATGGAAAGAATCAATACCTTAATACCACTGGGAGGAAAGGGTACCGTTTAAATTGAAATTATTGAGCATATTGGTATAAAACCTAGATTTGAAGGGTGTAAAGCGCGTTTTTAATTGTGGTATAATACATAGAGAAACAATTGTTCGCAAAGGATGTCTAACATGGCAGAGATAAATGCTAAAAAAGCGCGTATAATATTCCACTTAGATATGAATAGCTTCTATGCCTCTGTAGAAATTGCCTATAACCCAGAACTAAAAGGAAAACCTCTAGCGGTAGCTGGTAATCCTGAAGAGCGTAAAGGAATAATCATTACGAGTAACTATGAAGCACGGGCTAAAGGTGTAAAGACCACCATGCCTATTTGGCAAGCACGAAAACTGTGTCCAGACTTACTCGTTATGCGTCCTAATTTCGAACGATACCGATTTGCTTCCCGAGAAATATTTAAAATCCTATATTCCATAACACCATTTGTTGAGCCAGTCTCTATTGATGAGGGTTATATGGATGTATCGGATGTAAGTAATGACCAGCATCCAGTTCGCTTGGCGGAGAAGATACAACAACAAATTAAAAAAGAGTTGGATTTGCCTTGTAGTATCGGAATTGCACCTAATAAGTTTCTAGCCAAAATGGCGTCCGATATGCAAAAACCTATGGGCATTACGATATTAAGGAAGAGAGACATTCCTGAAAAGCTATGGCCATTACCTGTTAGAGAAATGTATGGTATTGGAAGTAAAACGGCTGAAAAGCTACAAGGACTTTCGATAAATACGATTGGAGAGCTCGCATTAGCTGATGAATATCAACTAAAGCAACTATTAGGTATTAATGGTGAACGACTTAAGAACCGGGCAAATGGTATTGATCTTAGAGTGGTTGATCCAGATGCAGTAAATGAATTTAAGAGTATTGGTAGTTCCGAGACATTACCGTTAGATACAACAGATGAAGCAGAGATTAGAAGCTTATTATCTTCTCTAGCTGAAAATGTTGAGATTCGAATGAAACGAAAGCAAGTAGCTGGGGGCTCCGTTCAGCTAACCATTCGTTATCATAATCGCAAAACCATTACTAGAAGTAAGAAGCTTTCCAACTATATTGAGAAAAAAGTAGATATTTTAAAGGTAGCCTTCGAGTTATTTGAAGTCCATTGGAATAAAGAACCCGTTCGATTACTTGGTATCACGGTACAAGATATCGAGGAGAAACAAAATATCGTTCAGCAGTTAGATTTGTTTACCTATAAAAAAGATGCGGAAAAGGAGAAGCTATATCTAGCTATAGATGAATTAACAGAGAAGTATGGAAAAAATCCTTTTGTCGAGATGAAGGTAGAGGATCAGGGACAGCCAAGAACGAGCTTTCAAAAGGATTTTCTAGATGACTATAAAAAATAGGCTCAAGTTATGGATTGCGATAACTTGAGCCTATTATTATTTCAGGATCTTTTTAATGATAGAAAATACTAGCTTTCCACCTGGATAGCGTAGTGGAATATCAAACTTAGTTGATTGCTTCAGGATGCTTTTGTGATGTGAGAAAGTGTCAAAGCTACTTTTACCATGATACGATCCCATACCGCTACTCCCAACCCCGCCAAAGGGTAGATTCGGATTTGCAAGGTGATACAATGTATCATTGATACATCCGCCACCAAACGATAAATTTGTCATCACGCTTTGTTGGTTCTTCTCTTTTTCTCCAAAATAATAGAGTGCGAGAGGTTTCTCATGAAGTTTTAAAATGGAAATAACTTCTGTTAAACTTCGAAATGTTAGAACAGGTAAGATTGGTCCAAATATTTCATCCTGCATGACTGGATCGGTCCAAGAGATGTTGTCTACAATGGTTGGTTCGATTTTAAGTTGCTTATAATCGACATTTCCGCCTTGAATAATTTTACCGGTTGTTAAATAGGATGAAAGACGATTAAAGTGACCTTCATTAATGATGCGAACGTAATTATCATTTTGAAGCGCGTTCTTTCGGTATAGCTTCCTGATTTGCTTTTTCATTTCCTTAAGCAGTTTATCTTTTATTTTGTGATGGACGTATAGATAATCAGGTGCCACACAGGTTTGACCTGCATTGGTAAATTTCCCCCATACGATTCGCTTAGCAGTGATTGGTATGTTTGCATCCTTGTCAACAATTACAGGACTTTTACCACCTAATTCCAGTGTAACGGGTGTTAAATGTTTACTCGCTTCCTTCATGATAACCTTTCCCACTGCGGTACTTCCAGTAAAGAAAATATAGTCAAATTTTTGTTGTAAAAGTTCCTCACTGACTTCTTTCGCGCCTTCAACAACAGCAAGGAAATTCGGTTCGAATGTTTCTGAAACCATTTTTGCTAAGAGGGAGGAGGTCGATTGACTGTATTCAGAAGGCTTTATCACAACCGTATTTCCAGCAGCAATCGCGCCAATTGCCGGTGCTATTGCTAGATGTAAGGGATAATTCCAAGGTGATATAACCAATGTCACGCCATAAGGTTCTTTACGGATAAAGTTTTTCGTGCCTTTATGTGTAATAGGAGCTTCAACAGGCACATCCAGCATCCACTCCTTAAGATTTTTTTCGGTATGTTTAATTTCGTTATATAGAAATCCAAGTTCTGTTGTGAATGTATCAAATGCCGATTTATTTAAATCCTGCTTTAAGGCACGGTATATATTTTTCTCATATTTCTCTAGCATCTGACGTAATTGTCTTAGCTTCTCAATTCGAAACTGATAATCCATTGTACTTCCATTTAGGAAAAATTCTCGTTGTTTGTGTACTAATTGATGTATAGCTCCCATAAGCCCACTCCTTTAGTTGGATGGAATACTAATTTGATAGAAATCTCTAGCAATTTCAGTATTGGCATAAATTTGCTGTGCTTCAGTCAAAAGATTATCCGTCTCTTGGTTCTGATATCTCGATGAAATATGTGTCAATACTAACTGTTTAACACCCGCATTTTTGGCTAACGATGCTGCTTGAACCGTAGTAGAATGATAATAGGCAGAGGCTAAATCTTCCTTCTCCTTGTCAAAGGTTGCTTCATGTACTAGTAAATCAACTGAGCGAACAAAGTCTTCGTTGACTTCAGTTGCCCGGGTATCACCAAGAATAGCGATGCTTCTACCTTTCTTATCAGGACCTATAAAGTCTTTTCGGCGAATCTCTCGTTCACCTTCTACTATTGTCACTTCATTCTCTTTAATTTGTTGATAGATTGGTCCAGGTTTAATTCCAATCTCCATTAACTTATCAACCTGCAGTTCACCTGGTTTACTTTTTTCTTCAATCCGAAAGCCATAGCTCGGTATTCCATGCTCTAATTGCTTACAGAACACAGTGAACTTGTCATCCTCATATATTTTACCTTCCGTAAATTCAACAAAGGAGAGGGGGTATGTCAGGTGAGTACCACTTAGCTTCAGACTTGTCTGAACATATTCTTTTACTCCAGTTGGACCGTATATTGTTAATTCATCTGTTCCACCTTGAAAGGATCGTGAACTTAGTAATCCCGGTAACCCAAAAATATGGTCTCCATGCATATGCGTGATGAATATTTTTGTAATCTTTCTAGGTTTTATCGATGTGTGTAAGATTTGATGCTGTGTTGCTTCACCACAATCAAATAGCCAGACACTATTTGCTTCCTGAAGTAACATAAGTGCGATTGCGGATACATTTCGTTCTTTTGATGGTACTCCTGACCCAGTACCGAGAAAATATAACTCCATAGCTTGCCTCCTATTTCCATCCTCTTTCATATTGTTTAGGAGCTTCTAATGGATACCCTAATTCATCAGCTGCTTCTTTTGCCCAATAAGGATTTTTGAGTAAGGATCTACCGATAAATATTAAATCTGCACGATTATTTTGAATGATTTCCTCTGCTTGAATTCCAGATGTGATTAATCCCACTGCACCTGTTGGAATATTTGCTTGATGTTTAATCGTCTCACAGTGTTTAATCTGATAGCCAGGATATGGATTAATTCTTGCTGGAACAACACCACCGGTACTACAATCAATTAAATCAATACCAAGCTCTTTTAATTGTCTTGCATAGAAGATAAAATCATCTTCCTTATTACCGTCCTCATGATACTCATCCGCTGAAATACGAACAAAGATAGGACCAGTAAATTCTTTTTTGGTAGCTTCGACAATTTCCTTTAACAATCGGAATCGATTTTCACGGTTACCACCATACTCATCAGTTCGTTTATTGGAAAGAGGGGATAAGAATTGGTTGATTAAATAACCATGTGCTGCATGAATTTCGACCATGTCAAAATTCGCATCCTTGGATCTTTTAGCAGCCTTCCTAAAGGCCTCGATAACCTCGTTAATTCCACTTTTGTCGAGTTCTGATGGTTGCTTATAGGAATCATTAAATGCAAGGGATGAAGGGGCATAAATTACTTCTTCATCCTGTGCTTTTCGGCCCGCATGTGCGAGTTGAATTCCAGCTTTTGATCCATAGGCATGTAGCTGTGTAACAAGATCTGATAATCCATCTGTATGTTCATCATTCCATATTCCTAAGTCCTGTGCAGAAATACGGCCAGCTGTTTGTACAGCAGTTGCTTCAAGAATGATTAAACCTACTTTACCAGCTGCTCGTGAAATATAATGGGTCATATGAAAAGGGGTAAGTTTACCATCTTCGTTTATCGATGAATACATACACATTGGTGACATCACGATTCTATTTTGCAATGTCATATCCTTAAAGGTAATTGGTGAAAATAATTTTGCCATGAATAATTCCTCCTATAATAGTTCTTTTTTGTAATGAAATAGTTTTCGGAAAGTAAGTGCTTTATACGGGGCATCGGTAAAAATTCCATCACAATTTCTCGCGTAGCAATTCATCATTGATTTATATTTGTTTACGGTATAAACACGCACTGGCATTTTTAGAGAATGAGCTTGCTGGATAATCTGCTCATGGAGCAATCGATATTTAATATGAAGTGCATTTGCGCCAAGGTCATGCGCATATTCAACAAGGTTGGGTATCCTTTTAGAGGTTAACAAAGCAATTCCCAATTCATCTCGATATTTCTTAAGCCTTCTTACACTATTCGTACTAAATGTAGAAATTGTTGTCCGTTCAAGCAATCGGTGCTCTTTGAGCCTATGGTAAACAATTGATTCGAGATTCTTGTAGTCTATCTTATTATTTTTTAACTCAATATTAATGGACATATCTTTAGGCTTGATCCAGACAAGGAATTCTTCTAATGAGACCATCTTAGCTCCTTTAAAGTCACGAGAAAACCAAGTGCCTGTGTCCAGTTTCTTTAATTCTTCGTAAGTAAAATTCTTAACATAACCAGATCCACTGGTCGTTCGTTTTAATGTTTCATCGTGAATAAGTACGGGCACTTTATCCTTTGTAAGCTGGACATCTGTTTCGATACCTTCTGCACCAAGCTTATACGCAAGTTCAAAAGCATACATTGTATTTTCTGGTGCTAATTTACTTGCGCCGCGATGGGCAATGATTTTCGTTGTCAAGTCCTTCACCTCTAATTTGATTTTGTAAAAATTTCATAGGAAAGTCAACCAATACACAAATTAGGAGTGCAACTTCAAGTAATTATGTAGGGTAGTAGAGTAAGTGATAAGTGACTTCTATATAGTTTAGCGTTACAATGGAAAAAAGATGAATGAACGATGATTCATTTTTATTGAGTGGGGGAAAGACATGAAAATAGAAGAAAAATTAATCCATCAAATTACGGTGCCAACACCTTTTGCAGTTGGAGATGTACATGTTTATGTTGTTAAAGGGGATACATTATCCTTAATCGATGCAGGGGTCAAAACGGATGAAGCGTGGCAAGCGCTAGTTCTACAGCTAAAGAATATTGGCTACAGTCCTCAGGATATTGAACAAATCATTTTAACACATCATCATCCTGACCATACTGGATTAGTAGATCGATTTGATCGCGCAGAACGTGTAATTGCTCATGAAAATGTAAATCGATGGCTGACTAGAGATAATGAATATTTTACATATTATGAACAGTACTTCCATGACTTTTTTAATTTACATGGAGTCCCAGAACGATTCCGTGCATTCCTAGAAAAGATTAGGACGCCGTTAAAATGGGCAGGAGAAGGGGAATTAACTCAAACAATTGAGGAAGGCGATAGTTTGCCTGGTCATCCTGAATTTCAAGTAATAGAGACAAAAGGGCATGCACAAAGTCATCTGTCTTTCTTGAGAAAAGATGGTACGTTTATTGGTGGGGATCACTTATTACATCATATTAGTCCGAATCCTATTATTGAACCACCACAACTAAATGAGACAGAAAGGCCGAAGCCACTTTTACAATATCGAGCGAATTTATTGAAGTGCGCTAATTTAGGTATTAAAGTTGTGTTACCTGGACATGGAAAGATATTTTCTGATGTGGATGAAATTATTTCATTACGCATCGAAAAACAGGAAAGTAGGGCAAATAAGGTTCTGGGCTTATTAAAGGAATACGCACAGACATCGTACCAGTTATGTGAGAAATTATTTCCAAGACAATACAACACACAAATCGATTTGACTATGTCTGAAACAATTGGTCAATTAGATTACTTGGAAGACAAGGGATATGTTACTAAAACAATAGAAGATGGGGTTTTGTATTATCATGCAAGATAAGCTTTCTGGAAAGAACATAATCGTAACAGGAGCATCAAGTGGTATCGGTGAGATGCTAGTAAAGCAAATTGCAGCAAATGGTGGAATACCGATAATGCTTGCTAGATCGATCGATAAGTTACGACAATTACAAAAGCAGCTTAAAGAAGCCTATCAGATTGACAGCCATTATTATAAGGTTGATCTTACAAATGATCATGAGGTTGATGAGGTAATTCATAGAATTCTAGATGATCACCAGCACATTCATGGTTTGGTAAATAATGCGGGTTCTGGTGTATTTAATTTTGTGAAGGAAACCTCGGTTGAGGAAGTTCAGCTCATGTTTCAATTAAATGTACTGGCCGTAATTCGGGTAACAAAGCTTATTCTCCCGCATTTGATTGAAAAGGGAGAGGGACATATAGTTAACATCGCCTCACAAGCTGGAAAAATTGCGACACCAAAGTCTGCAGTGTATGCCTCTACCAAGCATGCAATAATCGGATTTACCAATGCTCTGCGCCAAGAGGTAGCTAACCATAATATTCAAGTCACGACCGTGAATCTAGGACCAGTACGAACCAATTTCTTTTCCCATGCTGATCCAGAGGGAAATTATCGAAAAAATGTCGAAGCCTACATGTTAGATCCAATACAGGTCGCAACCAAAATTACCAGCCATTTGTTTACCAATAAGCGTGAAATTAATATGCCTTGGTGGATGGAATTTGGTAGTAAGCTGTATCAACTTTTTCCTAGCATGATGGAAAAAATACTTAAAAAACAATTTAACAAAAAATAACAATTGAGGAGAGACAGCATGAAACTTTCAATAACGGAATCCGCACTAGAGAAGATTAACAAAATAAACCAAGCTAACCACACCTATATATTACTTCGATATGATACAAAAGGAATGGGCTGTGCTGTTAGTGGGCTACCAACCTTTTCGCTTATCAGTGAAAGGGAGAATAGGCATATCGATGTGGAAAATGAGCAATTTCCCACTTTGATCACGGAAGTTCAGGCAGTATTCTTTGCAGAAAATATGAAGCTCGATTATATAAATGGTATGTTTAGACTATCAAGTCCTGAAGGAATATTAAATCCGTTTATTCCAACTGTAGGTATTTTAGAGTAGAATTTTGTGCAACTTACAATTTTATTTAAGATATTATTTAAGTTATTAAATAGCATTTAGGGATACGATCTATTGAGATTCGTATCCTTTTTTGCACTAGAGGAAGATGGAATTAACAGTAACTCGGATTAGTATTCTGGTGTTTTTGATTAACTAGTAATCGTAGTAATCGTGACTTCTTATGGTAAAATATAGTTGAATATTTTGATAATTTTGGACTTTGGCTAACGGCAGTTTAGTTTAAGTACAAAGGGAGGATAAGGATGGAAATAAAAATAGCAGACAAAACAGTCTGGAAAATAATTGCGGTAGTAGCATTTATATTTGCGGCAGTACAATTTTGGGGGGCTATTAATTATTATTCTTCAACTTATCTTTTCTCGGGAATATGTTTTATCTTATTAGGAATATCATTTTTAACAAGAAAAAATCTAACTTATTTAACCTTAACAAATGATAAACTTACCATACACCTCCAAGGTTTAGGTATGTTGCATAAAAAGAAGGTTAAATACAGTGAAATCAGAAAGTGTGAAATTTTAGGAAAGGAAGTTTTTCTTCACTTAGAAAACGGACGTAAATATAAACTTAAAAAGGACTGGATAGCATACGATGACTTTTCTAAACTAATAAAGCAATTGGAATCATATTCAATCAATATTAGGTAAGTAGATAATTTGGAGAAATTATTCAACAAACGAATGCTTAAGTTCTTTAAGTCGGATTGTCTTTTATTTTGGCTAAAATTCTTCCCTGGAATATTATGTTAATATTGAAAAAGATAGTGTCCTGATGAGGCAGGATAATTGAATTAATATAATAGAAAGAAAAGTAATTCATAAATAAAGGGAGGTATCTAAGGTGGACTTATTACTCTGGATAACTATTGGTTTTATAATAATCGGATTTGTTGTTCTCACTTCTGTGAAAAAAGGTATGGAAAGAAAGCTCGCTTCTATAACAGCAAATATGAAAGAAGAGGGAAGTTCAACAAAAGCTAAATCCATAATTTGGTGGATAGTGAGTACCACAGCATGGGGAATAGTGAGTATGATTCTTATTTCTTGGTGGTTTCATAATCACTTAGGATAATTGTTGGTTCCAAATGACTAAAACGGGAGTATTACTTCAAGTAGGGAAGATAATACCCTATTAACCTTAGGGGGGGGTGTGAGAGTTTTTAATAGAATTATTGAATAGCATTGTACACATGCAATGATTAATTATTTCATCAAATCCAAGGAGGGCATCTATGAAAAAAAGAATTAAAATCTTTACCTCCGCGTTAATTATTTTACTTTTTCTAACCTTATTATTATCAAAACCTTCTCCAGAGACTTTTAATAAATGGTTAGTGGAAAAGTATGATATAGAGTGTATTGGAGACAACTGTGTCAATAATAATTCGCAGGAAAAAGTTGTACATAGAAGTACAGACGATTACATTCTGATAAATAAGATGGGCATTACCCTTGAAGATGAAGAAGGTCGTAGGACACTAATTGAAGGAATAGGTGTTTTTGGAACCTTCATTCCATTTACTTTCAATCCAGGATACAGCCCGTTAAAGGATATTTATAAATATTAATAGTTATGAAAATCCTTCTCTATTTCTAGTAGAACGCTTGAATTATTCAAGAGGTGGGTTTTTTCAGGAAAGCTAAAGGATTCCGTTATTAAACTATTGTAGGCAGAATTAATTCAAAAGGACACCTTTTAGTTGATTGTCCATTTACAGATTTTGGCGCCCGAGATGATATAGCATATCTGTGTAAAGTTTATTTAACTGACTGTACTGTAATAACAAAAATGATGGAGAGCTTTTGTCTTTAACTAATATAGAAATAGGAGATTATGTCTAAGTAAACTCTTACAAATAAAACGCTTTTTAGGAAGAGATTTTCCTAGTCGAGCAGTCGAAGCAAAAAAGGTAACAGTATGGAAATTATTGCTGAGAAAGTTTGAGAAGGTGATTCAAGAAGATCGCCTTTTCTTGTGGGGAAATTCCTGAAATTATATTTGGAATATTATGTTATTATTAAATTGTTATATGCTTATAAAATAGAAACCGAATCAAGTATTTTATCGAATTATAAACAAAGTATGTTTAGAGGTTAATTAGTAGAGAGAAATAAAAATACACTTCAAAAAATTACTCAGGAACCAGTGGAATATTCTTTTCAGAAGATGTCAAAATCAGTCAAAGATAATGAGATAAATTCAACCAACACTCCCCGAGACTATCTAAATTCTTTAACAGAATTAGGGGGTGCAACTGTTAAATAAGAAATTTTGGTTCTAAGGTGGCAGTATAATGTATTGTAAGACTGATGTTTATCTTGTGTTCCGCCATCGGTACAATGAAATGGGGTGCATAAAGTGAATCGACAAATTGGTAGTATGGTTATAATTATTTGTTTACTTGTAATAAACGGGTGTAGTGGATCTGAGAGGAATGAGAAATTTAAAATATCCGATGGAGATCCAATCGTTTTGACTCATGATAATGAAGGCGAAGGTATGGAAGCAGAACTTAAAGGTGTTCTTATATACGATAATGAAACCAAATGCTTGTATATTAGGAGCACTATCAAAGATGATTTAAATAAAACTAAGGTACCCATTTGGCCAAAGGGTACTACTGCATATACAGAAAATGATCTATATGGAGTTAAAATACCAGACCATGGAAACCTCCTTGAAGGGGATACTGTAGAAGGTGGTGGTGGTGGAGTTGATGCTTCAAATATAGACAGTGACTGTCTGGAAAAAGGTATAACTTTTGTAGTTACAAGCATCAAAAAATAAAAAGCATAGTTCCAGAATCATGCCTTAGTTTTACGAGGCCATCATATAAATCGCCATCTTTTCAATTCATATTCCAAAAAAAGTTTATGGAATATTTTGTTAGTATCGAGGTTGATAGTGTGCAAACAGGCAAGTTAGTTTAGTTGAACAGAGTGTTTACCAATTCTAGTTTTAAATAGCAGCTATAAAGGAGGCCAGTTATTTATGATAAATATTTTCGTTGGTTTAATCTTTGTTTTCTTCAATACAAATTTTAGTTTTTGGGATATTGGAGCGATTTATTACATAACGAATATTATAGGATATGTATCGATATTTTTTGGGGTAAACGAATTGGGGAGAACTAATCAAAGAATATTGAAGGTAAAACCGTATGTCATTACCATGATTGCTCATAGCATTATCTTTTTCTTGTTGAGTATTACAGATAATTCACCGTTAACAATGGATATGTCAACTACGATCGAGACAATTATAGTTTTGGTTGGGGTTGTGTTTATTGTTGCGGGTATGTTTATGGTATATATTATTATTTTCCAGATGATGGACAGTCTAACTGGTCAAACGGATACAAAGCCGTTATACAATCTAGTAAACATTATGTTGTTGTTATTTATTCTGGCAGGTATGAGCGCTGTCTTTAATTTTATTCCAATGTTAGTAACTACTTTAATGGGTGCTTTATTCTTACTAGAAGTATTATTTTTAATTAGCTATTATTACGTTTTCCTAGCAAAAAATATAGAAAAAATATAAAACTTCTGTTTTTAAGATATATTAGGATATTACATTAATAGATTAATAGTACTTAGTATTCCTCAAGGGGTTATTCGTTAGAAGAGAGTGAGCCTCATTGAAGAAAACCAAAATGAATTACCGAGGTTATGAAAAAACGATATTAGATCCTTGATAAAAATGATATTGAATAATTATTCAGTTCCCTGCTAAGGAGGAAACAAAAATGGAGGAGTTAATTGAAGAATACAGTCGAGGATATACGATGATAGAAAATTCTATTAGAGATTTGTCTGAGGAAGAGCTTAGATTCAAACCAGGCAAGGATAAATGGAGTATACACCAGATCATTATTCATATAACAGATTCAGAATTGGTTGCAAATCATAGAATGAAAAAAGTTTTGTCAGAGCCTGAACCACTATTACCTGCACCTGACCAAGATGCTTGGGCAAGTTCTTTGATATATGAACAATTAGACCGTGAACAATATCTTCTACTTTTTAAAATGCTTCGTTTTAGCATGCTACCTATTATCCATAATTTAACAACTGAACAGCTTAAGCGAGTTGCAGTCTATCAAGATGGTGCAAGATTTACATTCAAAGATTTATTGGACTTTCGAGTCGAACATATACGTGGACATCTCGACCAAATAGAAAGAGTCAAAAAGGCTTTTAGGGAAGAACATAGAATAAAATAAGTAACGGATGCGTTACTTCAGCAGCACTACATGTATTATGAAAATAGAGGGATATAATGAGCCAAAATACTATGGTGAAAATAAAAAATTATATTTTGTTAATATCAGTTATACTGGTTGTGATAATGGGGATACTTTTATTCCAAGAAAAGAAAGAATCAAATAAGCAATATGAATTATTTTTAAATCATTTTTATCATGAATTAGACCTGTCAATCTCATCCGTAGATACTGTTTTATCATTAACGCCTGAAACAAAAAAAAAAGAAGAGGGTCTTACAGAGATTCTTTACCAGATTGAAAAGCGTGTTGAACGTACTGGTCTTATATTGGAAACAGGAAACAATTTACTAAATAATGAGATACGAACAGAAACTAATTATTTCATTCATAGGGGAATTCCTGGTTTTGGTGAAGATGGTGAAATTGATGAATCAGAAAAGGAGTACTTAAAGACTCTTAAAAATGAACTTGAGTTGATTCGGAAAGGAATGTATTCAGAAGAAACCGGGCAAGAAAATCCTGGTCTTACTATTAAACAGTTCAATGAATTAATCTTTAAGGTTACAAACAACAGCGAGTTACTTTTTAATTAAACTAGCTAATAGAAGTTCAATTCTTATTGAATTAACGAGTGGAAGAGTAAAGCAAGGGATCATCAAATTGATGGTCTTTATTTTTGGGGTGATTGTTTGGAATATTTTAATATTAATGTATAGAGTTGTTGTGCTAACTGGGCAGAAGAGTTGAATAAACTATCTTGGGGGAGAAACATATGATTCGTGGAGGCTAATGAAGATTACGCGAGGGCAACTTTTGCAGTACTTGATATGGCCGGTCACAACCTACAAATTGAACAAACCGATGTATTTAACGCATTATTTTATAACTGGTTAAATAGAATTGAGTCAAAAAAATGTGTTAATACTGAATTAGAAGCTATCAAACTTACCAAGTAGATAAGTTAAATAACTTCGTTTTTCTGTTTTTGAAATCTTGTGGTCCCAATACGAAATACTAAAAAGAAAGAGGGGTACCTATTTGGAGCGCATTAGCCAGGAAATTAAAGATATGTCTATTAAATCCTTGGAATCTACTTTCAATAAACTTACCAATGCTGTTAATAGTATGACAGCGAAAGGTTCCAATACCACCCTTGTCGAAAAGAGAAAAAATGCTGTTAAAGTTGGTTTAGAAAGTCTCAAAGGTACATGGAATGGAGAGGAGTTCTCCTATGGCCAGGATGTTATTTTAACTACAACAGAAGTTCTGCAATGTGTAATTCCATCTATCGAAAAACAGCTAGCAAAGGCAAAAGAAGGAAGTTCTCAAAAAACATTAAATGAGCATCGCATAACAGCACTTAAATTGGCAATAGAATCATTGGAGAATCGTCTTAAATGAGCGCCTCCCGTGAATTTAGAAGTGTCCCAGAGAAGATACGATAGCTAAACAAGGTCATCATAGTTGGTTGACGTGATGTAATAATTTAGAAAATCAATACTAGCATTTATTGAAAAATGATCGTTATTCGAAGGTAGTGTACAGTAAACTTATAACTTAATATTCATTCAATGAAACTTTTAACTGCCCTCACTCGTATATAATGTTATATCCACTATGAAAAGGGGTTATCAACATGAAGAAGCGATTAATTTTTCTATTATTTGTATTAGTACTTTTATTAACAGCTTGTAATAACGATGAATTGTCTGGTAAAACTTTCAATCTTTCTACACGTGGGGGACCTGATAGCAATCCTGATCAATATCACTCCATAATGACATTAGAATTTTCAGACGGAAAAGTAGAAACTAGTTCTATTAACGATGGAGAAGGAACATATGAGTTAAATGATGATAAACTTGCAATTCATTTTGAAAATGAAAATGAAAATTTAACAATAGAATTTACAGTTGAAGAAAGCGATAAAGAATTCAGCGAGTATTCAGCGGTAATTAGCGATTATGATTTTGAAATGAGTAATACGGATAAAGTAAGTCATTACAAAAATATAATCAATAAATTACATAAAGACATGTCCTATGAATTTATAAAAGAATAGAAAAAGTAACTACCTACCACAACATGTGCAATACTCAAGGCTATCATTAATAGAACTGCACCTTAAATTGTTTTTGTGTCTAACAATTGGGTGCAGTTCATTAATTGAATAGCTTTTTCTCTTATACAAGTAGTTTTATAATATTTATTGGAAAATTATGTTAGTATTAAGTCAGCAGAAATTAATCGGGCAATTTTATGAAAAATGAATTAATAGTAAAGATGTTATTAGGCGGTATAAAAATGGTTAACCGTATAAAATTTAATTGACATTTTTAATAAAGGCAAAGCAAGATCATCCCAGGAATTATAACTACTTTAATGCAGCAAGAGGAATAAGACAGCTAAATAGTTTTCCTCTAATAATAATTATTTTAATATTGCGTTATTAATAGTTATAAAATATGTAGGAAAAAAAACGTAAAGGGGAATATGGAGATGAGAAATGTAGTCTTTATACTTACAATTGCTTCAATTTTAGGTGGTCTATATTTCATTACTTTAGGATTTTGGGAATTAAGAGATGGAAGTGAAGTTGAATTTTTAAAATCATAGTTATTTATTGCAAACGTACAATTGGGGAGGTGACTTGCAATGAAAAAAATTCACTTATTTTTTATTATTTTCTTTTTTGGAATAACCATGTATTTTTTCATATCCAACTTTTTCGTGAAGCCAGATCGAACAGAACAAGGGATAGGAACTGAAGATTCGGGAAAAACTGAATCAGTTGAAAAGGTACCTGTAACACTTGTGACCGACATCACCGATACTTCGATTACCATCAATGGAGAAGACCAACCCCAAAGTGTATCCGATCAACTTAATTTCGGTGAATTGCCAGTTGGAACAACTATACAAGGGGAGAGATATTTTTATTGGGGAGAAACAAAAAGTAAGGTTTATACTGTAGAAGCAGGAATAGAAGTATATGACATTACTGCTAACATTCCTGTTTTAGAAGATAGTTTTAAAGTTTTAATTAGTGATATTATTCATACATTTGCCAAACAAAGACTTTTCACCCTTATCAATAGAGATCGTGATTTATTGACTAATGTATCTAAACAATTAAAAGATAAGTACAATAAGAAAATGTCAGTCACGGAGATAACAGGAGGAGAATCATTAGACGTAAAAATCAATTTTGAAAAAATGCTGTATGAACCAGGTCCTGATTATACGGAAAAATTACTTGTTCCAGTCACTTTTGTAAATGAGATAATAACGGATGAAAATAGTGTTCCTTATGAGGTGGAACAGGAGGTTATCCTTACATTGTTGTATGATCAAGCATATAAGTATTGGGTAATCATTCAGGAGGAAGAATTATAAAGTATTTTAAATTACATCTCAGAGTACTTTTTATATTTCTTCCCAAAGTTCAATTAGGAAAATGAATTTTTAGAAATATTACGTTTGAAAAAAGTCTGTATTGTATTTATTCACAGTATATATAGCAGCTTGATCTGATAGTCAAGTATACAAGGAGAGGGCGATAACTGGGAGATAATTTATTGGAGAAGTGAGATTTTCATATTCAAATATTTGTGAGGACCCTATGCAAATAGAAATAAATTACCTTATTGAACAGGGTTAAGAACAATATACGATTGTGCTACCCTTGATGAACGTTGTGTATTACCTACAAGAAAATCACTCAATGAAATATAAGAGCGCTGAAGGTATCATATTGACTATATAATGGGGTGGGGAGTCGGAGAGATTAATCAAGTTTAGTATTATTAAGAATTGAATCTATGTGTGTGCAATAGTAAAAATAAGGTAATCATTTCCTTAACAAGTGAAATGAAAGGAAGAGTATTTAGATTATGTGAATGTAGTCATATAGATTCTTATTGAAATATTACCACAAGTTACAAGAGAATTTTTAAAAAGGGAGAAGGGGTTAAAATAATTCATGCAAAAACAGTGTTGTTAGACCAGTTACTAGCAAATGCAAATGACCGGAGTTGGTATGTATCCTTTCAAGAATCAGTTGAGGGGATCTCCGATAAAGAGGCTAAATGGAAACCAGATGGTGCGAGTCATAGTATCACAGAAATTGTTCAACATCTTATTTATTGGAATAAAGTATGGCAATTAAGGTATGAAAAATCTAACGTTAACGCCGTAAAATCTATAGAAGATAATGCAGACAGTTTTCTTCCATCAGAAGATCAAAATATTGCAGAACTTAAAGAAGAGTTACTAAAGATACTTTTACGTTGGCAAGATTTGATTACAGAAAGGAAACTCGAATCAAGTGTTAATGGTTTTCCAGTTAAAGCTGAGTGGTGGGCATTAATAGGAAACACCGCTACACATAATGCTTACCATATTGGGCAAATTGCCTATATTCGTAAAATGAAAAAGGATTATTCGTAGTAAAGATTAAAATACTATCGGATGAAGATGAAGAAAAGGAATTACATACAGTATTAACATATTAATATCTAGTGCTAACGAGGCATAAAAAATAAATACTCTGGCAGATTTTCATAGTAATCTATTTATATAAAGGTGGAGTTTACTTGAGTGAAAGAAGGAAATTACTTTTTAGAATTTCTATCGGTTTAAATATATTACTCTTCGCAATTGTTGTTTGGGGAATTATAAAGATGAATTTCGTAAAGGAGCAAGTTCTTGTTACAGAAGTCCAAAGTAATTTAGTAGAATTGGAAGGATTAATTGCTAATCAGATGGATAATAATTGGTCTGAACCTAACTTGGTTACAACAGAATTAGACGATGTACTAAACGGCATTTGGCTTGGAATGACTACAGGAAAGCAGTTAGGAACTCTTTCTACAAGCGATAAGGAGATTCTTGAACATTTATATTTTAATTTAGAACGATATCCTAATGATGAATTATATAGTTTTGCGGACTTAACGGAAGTGGATAAGAAGAACTTTGAGAACTTACGGGAAACACTTCGTGAAGTTGGATTAGGATTAGATATTACAATAAGTCCTAATATGGAATCTTTTATGAGTCAAGCAGAGGCTTTGAATAAAATCGAATCTCAATAAATTAACATATACCTGATATTGAACTATTGGGTGCAACAGTTGGCAAGGCGATCATTATTTGAACGCCTTTTTCTTTATAATAATAGTTTAAATGTTTTTGGAAAATTATGTTAGTATTGAAATAGATGTTGGGGCTAGATTCACAGAATAGGATTGAAAAGTTTATTTGAATTTGTTCTTTAAATAGAAAGAGAGGGTGAAATTAAATGGAGGAGTATTATTGGGATAATCAATTGGAATACCTCAAAAGAACGAGAGATTTATACTATAATGACGACTACTTAGAGTTTTTAGTAAATACCGTCTGGAAGGTTTCTAAACCAGTACATATTATTGATTTTGGTTGTGGATTTGGGTATTTAGGACTTAAATTATTACCTCTTTTACCAAAAGGATCGAAATATACAGGCATAGATAAAGGGCAAAAACTTATTAATAAGGCCAAAGAATATTTTCTTAATTTACCATATGAAACTGAATTTCTGGTTGCAGATACTAATCAGATAGAATTGGAGAATAAGTACGACATAGCTGTTTGTCACGCTTTCTTACTGCATTTGTCAGAACCAAAAGAAATGCTTCAAAGAATGGTAAATTCTATCGTAAACAATGGAAAAATTATTTGCTTTGAACCACATTGGATTTCGGGTATGGCCTCTTATGAGTTAGAAACATGTAAACAATCACAAATTGTTCCACTTGGTGTTCTACAGAAATTATTCGAAGAGCGTACAAATAATACTGGAAGAGATGGAAATATTGGTGTAAAAGTTCCTCAATATTTATCAGAATTGGGCGTAAAGAACATAGAATGTAGGGTCAGTGATAAGGTTAATTTCCTTCATCCGGAAAAGAGCCAACTGGATAAGCAAAAATTATATTACTCGTTAAAAGAAGAAGGAGTAGGTGGAATACCAGGAGATAAAGATCTTTTTATTGAAAATATGATACAACGTGGAATCTCTTCTAAGGAAGCACATGTGCAATTTGAGGCAGAACTGCTTTTTTCACAAGTATTTAACATGGATTCCTCTTTAATTTACGCTCCTAACATGAAAATTACTTTTGGGGAGAAAAGCACATTATAAAAAAGTACATTATTTCTCTTAATACATTAGGCTGCACTAGTTAACAAAATGGATACAGACAGAGAAACACCTGAAGAAAGAAGAGAAATGTTAAGACAACAGCAATGGAAAGGCAACCCAGCTGGTAATTTGATTGATTCGTTCAATAGAGGTGGAAATGGAAACCTAGTTGACTTAGTAGGCGGATTAGGTTGGAAGGTTACAGGTGTAATTATTCTTATCGTAATACTGGGATTTATTACATATGCTGTTTTCTTTCGCTAAATGGTGAGAATTGGAGAAAATTCATAGAACCGAATGAAAAACCAACTGATTTTGAAAAAACATCCACCTAAAAAAAGAATAAAATATATCAATAATTCTTCGTTAGGATAAGTAATTCCATAATAATGATTAGTTCTGTTATTAGAGAATTTAATGTATTTCAGAAGTGGTATGTTTATAAGTATTACTAAATCGTAATGAAGGAAATTATGAAACTTAACTTGTATAAAGTCGTATGTATTTTATATAACTCAGTTTGTTGTTTTAGTTTTTATGGATAACTATAACATTAGAGGAGGAACTTTAATATGAGAAATTCAGGATTTCGTGGACTTGGAATTGTCCTCGGTGTTGGGATTGGTACTAGCATAGGGGTGGCTATTAATCAAGTAGCCATAAGTATTTCAATAGGAATTGTATTAGGATTAATCATAGGTTCCATTTTAGACAAACGTAATCACCAGTAAAGAAGTTCTGACTTATTATACTTTAGGAGGGAATTACACATGAAGCCTATTAATGAAATGGTAACACTTGAAGAATGGAATGTTCTTTTGGAAGATTCGACGGATTCTCCAATATTAGTCTTTAAGCATAGTACATCATGCATGATTAGTGCTAGAGCCTTTAAGCACGTACAGACTTTTCAACAGGGTGGGGAAGATAAAATGGATTGCTTTATGGTAAAAGTTATTGAAAGCAGAAGATTATCCAATGAGATTGCAAGAGATACAAAAATTCCTCACAAATCACCTCAAATTCTCCTCATAAATAACCAACAAGTTGTATGGAACACATCACATTGGAAAATAACAGAACATCGTTTAAGGCAAGCAGTTCGTAAATATTGTTAACTACACACAGGGTATATAGAGGGAATTATAGACTTATTGTATAAACTTATTGGTGCTTATTTAGTGGCTCAACATAGATAAGATGTTAATGTTTGAGAGGGAGGTAGATGATTAGATTGACAAACATACAAAAGTGTTTCAAAAGATAAATAATAAATAAATTGCTTTTCTATTGAAATGGTGATGTTTTGTATTAGATGGATACAAATAATAAAGCAAAGTAATAGATCCAATGATTTCAATGTAATATTTGAATTATCTCTTTATTTACTCTTTTTTTTACCCATTGAATTTTTATTCAGTAGCATCTTCTCGATTAAAAGTTAGTAATAAATAATTACGATGATGAAAATGAAGGTACACTACCAACCATGTACCTATCCAAAACCAAAACAATTTAATTTATAATTAATGGTTGACAGCAACAGTACTAAGCGTTACTATATAGTAGTAATCAGTATTACTTAATACCAGTGATACAGAGTACTAAAAAATAATCAAATACAGATGGGTGATAAATTTGGAAAATATCACAGAAATGCTTAAAGGTGTACTCGAGGGGTGTGTACTGGAGATCATCAGTCGTGGAGAAACTTACGGTTATGAAATCACACAGCATCTGCGAGAACTTGGTTTTACTGATGTAGTTGAAGGTACAGTTTATACGATAACCATGCGGCTTGAAAAAAACAATCTGGTGAACATCGAGAAGAAACGATCCACAGTGGGACCTCCGAGAAAATTTTACACGCTTAACGAAGCTGGTCAAAAGCAACTTGAACTATTTTGGGTAAAATGGAATTTCATCTCAAGCAAAATGAACGAACTTAAAACTAAAGAAATCAAAAGGAGAAGTTAAAATGAATTTTATTGAAAAAATCATCGGAAGTCTGGATGATAAGCGAGAATGGAAGGCAATGGAGGCTCGTGCGAAGGGACTTCCACGTGAGTATCATAACGCCTATAAAGCTATTCAAAAATATATGTGGACTGCTGGTGGCCTCACCGACTGGAAGGATATAAGTCGTATCTTTGGTGCTATTCTTGATTTATTTGAAGAAGGTGCAGCATCAGGCAAGAAAGTCACTGAACTAACAGGTGAAGATGTAGCCTCTTTTTGTGAAGAACTAGTGAAGGATGCGAAGACTTGGAAAGATAAATATCGCGAGAAGTTAAACGATACGATTGGCCGTGAATAATAGCTGTTGGTGAAGCTTAAACGCCATAAAGTAAATGGAAGTAGCAGGGTTAATATAGTTTCTTTGCAGAACAAACCCCATAGAACCTATTGCCCTGATATTGAAGTTTAGTTAAAATGCCTTAATGACATTAATTTATTTAAATTTAATAATCATTCCGACTGAATAGCTGGCTACTAATGAGAATTCTCACCTTGTCTATTCAGTTATATTTTAAAACGGTAGTAAGTAATACTGAATATCGGTAATGCCAAGTAGTGTGTTATAGATGAGAAACGCAGAGTACGATTGACCATTTATTTCTTAGCTTTATTTGAAAAAACACTATTTACTCCGTTATAAAACAAAGCAAAAAAATTTGGTTCTACAATGCGCCCTTGTTGCGCTACTAATAAGGAGGAAAAAAATATGAGAGATACAGTGATTTCGGTAAAAGGGTTAATAAAATCCTTTAAAGACAAACAAGTGTTGAAAGGGGTGGATTTTGATGTGCAGCGTGGTGAAATTTTCGCACTACTGGGGTCAAACGGAGCAGGCAAAACTACAGCGGTCAATATTCTTTCAACTCTGTTAAAACCAGATAATGGAGCAGTAAGTATTTGCGGCTATGATGTTCAACGTCAACCGGAAAAAGTTCGCCAAAGCATAAGCCTGACTGGACAGTTTGCAGCTTTAGATGGAATGCAAACGGGTAGGGAAAATCTGATGATGATTGCTAAGCTGCGAGGAGTTTCCAATCCCACTCAAGTTACTGACAGTTTGCTCTCTAGATTTAACCTGAACGATGCAGCAAACCTCCGGGCTGACAAGTATTCTGGGGGAATGAAGCGTAGGTTAGACATCGCCATGAGCTTGATTGGAACTCCAGCAGTCATTTTTCTCGACGAACCAACAACTGGGCTTGACCCTGAAGCGCGGATTGAAGTTTGGGATACTGTCAAGGAGCTAGCAGGCGGTGGAACAACTATTTTGCTGACGACCCAGTATCTAGAAGAAGCAGAACAGCTTGCCGATCGTATTGCTATCCTACATGGTGGAAAAATTATCACGAGCGGTAGCCTTACCGAACTCAAGGAGATGTTCCCGCCAACAAAAGTGGAATACGTCGAGAAGCAGCCGACATTGGAAGAAATATTTCTCGAAATCGTCGGGAAAAAGGAGGAGAAATAAATGAAAGGTAAAACAGGCGTATTATTAGGACGATTAATGCGTAATATCATGCGTAGTCCGGATACGATAATAACAGTGGCGATTACACCGATAATGATGATGTTGTTGTTTGTTTATGTGTTTGGAGGTGCGATAGAAACTGGTACGGATAATTATGTCAACTATTTGTTGCCAGGTATTTTACTCATCACGATCGCATCTGGCGTTGCATACACTTCCTTGAGGTTATTTACGGATGTAAAAAGTGGACTGATGGCTCGTTTAATCACTATGCCTATCAAACGCTCGTCAGTATTGTGGGCGCATGTGTTAACCTCACTGGTTTCGAATGCACTTACAGTTGCAGTGGTTTTCCTCGCCGCATTCTTAATGGGATTCCGACCTAATGCAGGTATCATGGATTGGCTGGCGGTAGTTGGGATACTTGGATTGTTTACACTGGCGTTGACATGGCTAGCAGTCATCCCTGGATTGTCAGCAAATTCTATGGAAGGAGCAACAGCATATTCGTACCCGCTAATTTTTCTTCCTTTCATTAGCTCAGCCTTTGTTCCTACTGAAACCATGCCTAAGGTTGTTCGTGTGTTCGCTGAGAATCAGCCCGTGACTTCAATCGTGAATTCGATTCGTGGCCTCTTGTACGAAGGGACTGTGGTTAATGGAATCTGGACTGCGCTTGCATGGTGTTTGGGAATTATGGTTATTGCTTACTTGATTGCCGGTAAAGCGTTTAAACGCCAGTTAGGTTAAGAATACCAGAGAAAGTGGAAATTTGTTTAATATTAATCAAATTGACATATATATGTTAATAAGGAGGATAATACAATGAACTTTTTAGAAAAAATAACTGGCAGCGACATGACAAAAGAAATGAAGGGTTTTGAAGTACGAGCAAAAGTTTTGCCAGCTGATTATCAAACTGCTTGGAAAGAAATTACAAGCAATCTCTGGATGTACGGAGATTTCACCGGTAGAAATCTAATGCCGATTCTAGAAAGCGCACTGGAACTGCTTGAGGTTACAGCAGCTGACGGTCAGAGCGTCGAGGAAGTACTTGGTGATGATATTAAAGGCTTTTGCGCAGCGCTTGTTGGTGATGAAGGCACAAAGAATTATCGAGACAAATGGCGTGAACAACTCAATAAGAACGTAGAAAGAAAATTAGGAGGGTTGAAATGAGTATTAAAAAAATTATCGAAGGAAAAAAAGAATGGAGAGCCCATGTTTCGCGTGTTAAAGCACTTCCGCAGGATTATGAAATTGTCTATAAAGAGATCCAAAAATATCTCTTCAAGGTCGGACCAATAGAGCTAAGCGAAGATTTCGGACTACTTTCGGAAGTTCTCAGCTTTTTTGAAGAATCCTCAGCTGCAGGGAAAGATGTGCTTGAAGTCACCGGAACAGACGTTGCTGCTTTCTGTGACGAGCTGATTGGAGATTCAAAAACTTACGCGGATCTCTATCAAGAATCGGTCAATGAAAAAGTCAATAAGGCAATGAAGAAATAGAAAAATATATCTCAATGGTATAATTATATTGTACTGTTGCTTAAAGGCCAGGTGGTCAACTAAAGGTCAAATACCTGAAAAAGAGTTCCTTAAATCTTAAAGATAATTTATGGTATTGAAGATGCAAAATTTTTACTAGAAGATCGTCAATTTGGCGGTCTTTTTCTATTAAATATAAATGCATGAAAAAGATAACTTGAGAAATTAGGAAAGTAGATACTATTCTTGAGAAAGCACAATCTTTTTTATTTACGGAACATTACAACGATGTCCTTATAGGTGAAAGTTATTAAATTATTGGACATGGTTGTAGGAATATTATGTTAGTATTGAGTTACTGAATATTACATAAGATGAAGAAAAATTTTTAACAAAAAAAAGAACACATTTAGTGTCCTTATTAATCATTTGTTCTTACTAGAAGGATTACTATGTTCATAACTAATTAACTCAATTGTGGGATAATCTTTAGGTATATTTTTCATTGTTAGCCGAAATGGTTCTACTGCAAAATAGATAGTGTCTTCTCCCAAGATTGTTCCATTACTATAAATAGGTAATAACTTTATTTTTAAAGCATAAGAATATTTTTGCAACTCCTTATTGTCATTATTATGAAGCATTGATATTGATATCATATCATGGTGGGGCTGTTTAGGGGTTGTATATCCACTAATCTTATCATCATTATAATGTTCTTTAATTGCGGCCATAATTTCTTTATGGTAAAGCTCAAGGATAAAATAACCATATATTTGGTTTTTTTCCTTACTGGAATTCTTAAAGTCAGGTAATTCTTGTGATGCTAATTCAGATGCTTTTGTGCTAACTAAATGAACTGTGAAGAAGTTAGCTAAGCAGAGTACAGATACAATTATTAGTTTTGTTTTCATATATAAGCTCCCTTCTCTTAATAAATTGCGTAGATTCTGATAAAGTTATACTGCAAAATGATCTTTTGTAATCCAATGTACTTCAAATGCCCGAGCAGTAAAGTTGTAGATGAAGTTGATAATAAATTTATAATGGAGGGGATAATTTGTACCGAAAGATAATAGTGTTATTGGCATTTTTATTACTGTTGTTAACAGCTTGTGTAAACGACTCCAAAACTTTTACTTTTTCTGGAAATTCAACAAATTGGATAGCTAATTTAAAAGTCACTCAAACTAGTGATGACTATGAGACTCAGGATTTTGTGCTTGAATATAAGGGTGATGACGTTAACTCTGTTGGAGAAATTTCTTATAGTGTTGTTAGTGTTGGAAGCTTTAGTAGAAGTGGTGCAACATTAGAGGAAAATGGAACTCTAAAAGATAGTGATAAAGCAAATCCAACGAATGCAAAAGTGACCGAAAATACTGAGGTCGAAGTGACAGTAGAATGGAATGGTAATACTGAGAAATTCAAACTAGATATGCAATTAGTGGTTGATGTTAAACAAAAAGAATAGATTTTGTGAAGTCTATCCATTTTACTCTGAAAATATAAAATAGCTTATGATATACTAAATTTGCGCATGCTAAATAACCCTCCTGTAATCTTAAACTATGAGGTTTTGGGGTATTTGGTTAGCTTGTTCATTAAGCAATATCTTGAAAGGTATTGTTGCTTTTCAATAATGCGTAAATCCAATGTAATAACTTGTTAGCACATGCTATTATGGCTACTTTATAAGGTTTTTCTTCATCTCGCTTTTTACCATAAAAGGCTCGTAACTTCCTGTTACGGGGAATGATTTCATCCGTTGTTTTCTGTTTCCGAGAATCACGGATTGCGCAGCGAACCGCCATATATAACGCATGTCTTAATCGGCTAGCTCCTCTTTTGGTAATTCGATTCACGGTTCCTTTAAATCGACCAGATTCATAGACTCTGGGATCCATGCCGGCAAACGCAACTAGTTTTTTAGGGTTATCAAATAAATCACTCTCACCAATTTCTGAAATAATCGTTGGCGCGATCTTTTCACCGATACTAGGGATAGATTGGATAATCTTACATTCTTCAATTTATTGTGCCAAAGAATCTATTTGATTCTCAAGTTTAGATAGGTGCTTTTGGTACTCAAGCAACATTTTGATATACATTTCAATGCTTAATATATGACTTTGATATAGAGTTTCCTGAAAAGGATCACGAAGTGCTGCTTCTGTTAACTTATCAGCTTTTGAAGTTGCCCATTCCAGCGAACCTCTTGGACAGTATTCATGGATGCTTCTATCTAGAATGTCTTCATCTGTCTCCAAAACATCCTTTGATGTTGGATAGTTTAACAGCGTAACTAAAGAAACATATAAACCAGTAATACTTTCATGTTGTCTTGTAAGATTACGCAAATTTAATAGTAGTATTCCACGCTTCTTCTTTGGGTCAAGCTCTTCCTTGTAGTACAGCTAGCAGAGGTGTCTTGCGTCAATTACGTCTGTCTTAACTTTTCGTAAACTAGAACTCTTTGCCTTGTAAGAAGTAAGTGGATTAACGAAGATAATATCCTTTTTTCTCTAAATATTGAACATCTGGTGTGGTAATGCCCTGTCGATTCTAGTACACAGGAGGTCGTACCCCAGTATCATTTTCAATTTCGATTAAAAAGTGAATCAATTTATCTAAACTTTCCAAGGTATGTGGTACTTTAAAACTAGTTTTCTAAGGCTTTTCCTTATCTAGGAAACCTTGAATCTGACTTTCTCCTTTAGCTACATCCAGACCTACTACTGGATTCATTGATTATCTCCTCCTAAATAGTGATTGCCGGTACTCCTAATCCTTCTTGTAGTATCACAGTTTCGCTTGTTATACGCGATCCTTTTCCCAACCAGCCTCAATCATGTTTCTACAAGTAGGGGGCGAACAGTTTAGTTGTCGGGATCTAATCCCACGGGTGCAGTCGTTCTACCCGGCTACAATGTAAATGATAAAACCATATAAAATAAGGTCAACCAGTAAATTCTGGTTAACCTTATAATACGAACGGGTGCAAAAGTTAAAAAAATGAGCGTTGTGGCGGTCTTTTTTAAAACAACTATGGCAGGTTAGTAAATAGAATTTTGTTATATTGTACTGTTAATCTTCAAACTTTGTATCTATCTTAAGTTCCTAAAATCCTAAAGCTAATTGGTATTCTATTTCTAAGAAGTGATTCGTCTCGATTCTCTTTCTCAATATTGTAGCTAACATAACTTTAGTATATTGTTGTATTCAAACATATGGTTTATCAACTTAAACCATTAAACTAATCATTGGAGGTATTTACAGAATGAATAAGCAGGATCAACTAAATAGGCTCAAAAAGGATTTTATTGATTGTCAAAAAGTCCTTTTGGCGATTGGTGATGAAACACGTCAATCCATTCTTTTAGTCCTAATGGGTACAGATTGTCAAACAGGATTACGTGTGGGTGAAATTACTGAAAAAACACATCTTTCTCGACCTGCTGTGTCTCATCATTTAAAGGTATTACGAGATGCGGGTGTCATTTTAATGCGTAAAGAGGGGACAAAGAATTTTTATTATATTAATGTACGTACAGAATTAGGATTATTAAGAACGCTTGTGTCGGATATTGATACGTTCATGCAGAACTTTTATGGGAATGATGGAATTTAAACACAATAACTTGGAGGAAAAGACTATGAGAGCAATGGTAATTGATAGATACGGGAAAGTACCAATGAGCTTGGCAGAAGTGTCCACACCCGAAATTGGAGAAAATGAGGTGCTCGCAGAAATTCATGCAGCTAGTATCAATCCTGTTGACTTTAAAATACGCGATGGAAAAGTGAAATTGTTAGTTAACTATAATATGCCTCTTATTCTGGGGAATGACTTTTCAGGAGTCGTTGTAAAGGTTGGCGCAAATGTGACACGTTTTAAAGCTGGTGACGAAATATATGCACGTCCCCGTAAGAGTAAAATCGGCACGTTTGCGGAATATATCTCCATCCATGAAGATGACATCGCCTTAAAACCTAAAAATTTGAGCTTTGAAGAAGCAGCATCAATCCCGCTAGTTGGGTTAACCTCTTATCAAGCCATAAATGACATATTAAAATTACAAAAAGGACAAAAGATATTGATTCATGCTGGAGCTGGTGGTGTCGGCACCTTTGCTATTCAACTTGCAAAAATAATGGGCGCCACTGTTGCAACAACTGGAAGTGAAGCTAGTACAAATTTAGTAAAGTCTCTAGGTGCTGATGAAATTATCAATTACAAGACAGAAAAATTTGAAGAAATACTGGAAAACTATGATGCTGTATTTGATACACTCGGAGGAGAGATCCTTGAAAAATCATTCGAAGTATTAAATAGCGGAGGGAAAATTGTTTCTGTTTCAGGATTACCGAATGCTCGGTTTGGTAAAGAATATGGTTCCAGTTTTTTTAAAAGGTTGTTGTTTTCAGTAGCAAGTCATAAACTTACTACGCTCGAAAAAAAGCATAATGTTTTATATTCATTTTTGTTTATGAAGCCAAGTGGGGAGCAATTGCGTATAATCGCAAACTTTATTGAGACTGGTAAAATCAAACCGATCATTGATAGAATTTTCCCTTTTGAGGACGCTCAAAAAGCGATGGAATATGTGGAGTCAGGAAGGGCTAAAGGGAAAATCATTTTAAAAATCAGATAGTTGTTGTTATCGAAATTATGGGTGCAATAGTGAAACAAGCAGGTCGTCTATAGATAATCTCTTTTTAAATGAAAGATTCTATTTATGGCTGGGGAATATTGTGTTAAAGAGGTGGTGAACCAAATGATTGCAGAATCGTGATGGAACAATTGGGTTGCAGTTCAAATTTGGTTGTCTTTTTCTATTCCAAAATACAGATTATTTTTAGAATTATTATGCTACTATTAAGATAACAGTAATTGAAGTAACGGGAGTAGGATTTTTTTTACGGGGGGATATTTTGATATTTTTAAGGAAAACTCTAGGGTTTGTTTTAACCACTTTGTTAATTGGAATATTTCTTACTCTTCTTGCGATAACAAAAGAGTCAAGCTTTTTAGCTATTGGACTTTTTCTAACAGGTGCTTTTCCATTTGTACTTCTAATTGGAGTACCTGTATCTTTTCTATCTGATTATCTAACAAAAAATTTGAACGGAAAGCAAAGAAATGCGAAGGCATTACTTATTCATAGTATATTTGGTTTAGTCACTGGGTTAGTGATATCTTTCTTATTTGAAAGTTTATTTCTTGTTATAGTAACCATAATAGCCTCACTTATATTCTGGTTAGTTGACGAAATTTTGAGAAAGAGAATTTAATAACTGTAATTCAACTATTGCGTGAAAGAGTTAGACAAGAAATCGTCAAATTGATGCTCTTATTTTTCATTAAGATTGGTTGGGATATTTCGTTAACATTGATTCTTTACTATATTGTAGTAATTAAGCAGGATTTTTTTATAAGTGGGAGAGTTAGTGAGTTGGAACTAGGAATAAGGTTTTATGAAATAATTATTTTTATGCTTGTATATGGTGGACTTTTTTTATATACATTATTATCAGTCTCTTCAGAGAACAGAATAATCGCTTATATAAATTCAGCGTTCCTAATGGTTTTGTATGTTTTTATTTCTACGATATTATGGTTCACCTACAAAGGGGAGGAATATCATATTAATAACCATAGTGGGTATGAATCGATTAGTTATACAAGTGAAGCAATACTAATAATAGTTGGTTTCACCATTTATAGTATAATTCTGTTATTGTTAGGTATTTATCTAAAACGCAAAATACATTCTAAAAATCCATAGACAATCAGATAGGTTAACTTATGAGATCTTTATGATGGAAGAACATTAAATTAAAGGAAGGCGTTAAATTGATACAAGGAAAAGACGATACAAAACAATTATCATTTCATGAATTACAGAGCTACCTAGCTCTTAAATACAAAGAAGGACGCACTTCATCTGCTTTGTTTATGAAACTAGTAGAAGAGATTGGCGAAGTAGCAGAGGTACTAAACCAATTAGAAGGACGTAAGGTTAATACAGGGAATACTTCTTTGGAAAAAGAATTAGTTGATGTTATACATTACGCAGTAGCTATTGCGAGTCTAAATCATATTGATCTAACAAAAGCAATTATTAAAAAAGATAAACAAGCTGCAATTAAGTATAATCAATCTCCAAATTTAGAAGAATTTTTAGAAAATGTTCGAGGTGTATGATAGATGATAAGAGCAATATACATAGGCGATGTTCGATATAATGAATGTAATGTTTTTGAATATGATAATCAAACAAAGATGTTTCAAATGATAAATGATAAAGATATAGCCTATTCTTTTGAAGTGGTGATGGAGGATGAGGATTTTATTATCTTTCTAACAAATGGTGATGTTGTGTATCAAATGGATACAAAAAATAAAGCGATTATTGACAATTAGTTATATTAATATGACTTAATAAATCGACGAATGCAGAGAAGGAAAAATAACGTAAGGCATTTCTTTTTATGAAGTATAAAAAGGGAGATGTAGATGTTAGATTTAATTATTTCAGTTATTTCGCATTACTAATGCTGTCATTTTATCAATTACTTCAAAAATAAGGATAAATTGGATAAAGGCTTAGTAATAAATTACTTTAAACTAAGATAACCTTGTACAAATTGTAAAGAATGGGAAGAAAGGTGAAGAAAAGTAATATAAGAGGGGGCAATAAATTGCAAAAGTGCGAGAAGTGCCATACAAAATTAAATTGGATGGGAATTTATAAATCAGAATGGAAGTCATTTAGGAATAGAAACACCGTGAACTGTAGAAAATGCGACACAGAACATAATATAACGATAGATTCAAAAATAATACGAACAGTTTTAATCACTCTTTCGGCAGTTATAAGCTCTTACATCGTGCTATATCATATAGATACGTACTATCTTCTATCTTTGTTTTTGTTTTTCGTAATCTATCTAATGGTTTTAGCTATTATCTTCACGATAACTCCATTCGTTTATAAGTATCATTCAAAATTTCATTCGAATTATAAGGAATTACATAAATAGAATTAATACTAATACAAAGTCGAGCATGATTTTTTATCTGTGGAGTAACTAAGTTAAAGGAGTGAATACAGTGGGGACGTTTAATTGGATTGTCTTTTTATGGCAAATCTCGTTAATGATATCGGTTATTACGCTACTTTACGGTATCTTCAAGAAATCTTGGGTTTCACTTTTGATTAGTTTTATCACATCGATACCAATAGCTTATTACCTAAATGGAGCTGAAAATGGTTGGCGGTTACTTGCATGATCCCCAATTCTATTATGTCACAAACATCGAATTATCGGATGAAACAAAAGGTTAGTAGCTAAAGGAAGAAAACGTATCTTTGTTTGTACAACTATTCTATTAACAGTAAAACTATCATTATTTTAGGCTTATTAGTTTTCTTTATAAACTCAATATATAACCATTTTTATAATTTCTTCTACCAAGCTGAAAGGCGTGACTTCTAATGGGGATATACCCGGATTGTCCTGCTATTACTAGAACAATAGAGGTTGGTGGGTTAACGAGTCTGCAACTTAGACTAAAATTGCAACAACAATCCATCTTATTGAATGAGTATGCACAGGTACTATTGTCTGATGAAGATTTTACTACTTCTAACATAAAATACATTCTAAAAACCGTAGATCTTCGTGTAACGGATCTTGGTTTTCCTAATGGAGCTACTTTACCTCAGATATTTGATCGAGCGATCAAACTAGGACTGGAATTATGTCCAATCGAACTAGGCCCCCACTTAAGGCTTATGTATTTAGATCAACCTGAAGGTCATAGAGAGAGGCTTTCACAACAACATACAGCACCTTCTGGATCCATAACAATTGCATCGAACGTCGTTAAAGAAGACGATTTATTCCCTAAAGGGTTCTATCTTAGTAATATCAACGGAGTATTATGGTTACGAGGGTACACTGCTGATAATCAACATATATGGAATCCTTGTGATCACTTTATCTTTTGTCAAACTATGAACTTATATTAGGGTCCTCTTGTATACCTCTGTTTTATAGAATAGGCTAATATGTTATTCGCGCGAAAATAATAATACTCTTCCAACCCAATTCCAAAGCGATCCTGAGGGGGCAACTTGTTCATATCATAATTCTTCTAATTTTCTTTTTGAATCTTAATCCTAGTATTAAGATAGAAGTAATTAATGTTAAAATACTGTATAGTTCAGAAGACATAGAATGTTGTTTATAAAAAGGAGGAAGAATTCATTGGTTCTAAGAAAATTTTTTGGATTTGTTTTTACCACTCTATTAATCGGATCATTTCTGAATTATTATATTGTGATAACGGAAGACATTGATAATTTATTCTCAACTTTTGGCATAATTCTTACTGCTACTTTCCCATTTATTCTTTTAATTGGGGTTCCTGTTTCAGTGTTTTCAGATTATCGAACCAAAAATCTTAACGGCAAACAGAGATATACAAAAGCATTTTTAACCCATATTATCTTGGGCTTAATTGCAGGAGTAGTGATTTCTTACTTTTTAGAAAGCAAATTCCTTATTGTAGTTACGCTATTAGCTGCATTTATATTTTGGTTAGGGGATGAAATCTTGAGGGGGATAGTTAAGGGCACTAACGATTAACTGTTTCAGTTCAGGTAATTGGACTTATCTTCAACATGGTACCAGAATAAGTAATCTCTATGCCGGGAGTAGGCGTATTTATATATTTTTTGAAAGTTGGTATTAAAATAAATGAGAATATGGTTTTTAGTTGGTTTATTATTGGTGTTTCTATCAATTATAGTTGCTATGATAACAGGATATTTTGAAATAGTAGTATTTTTTAATTTAATTGTAGGATCAATTAGTTTCGTTATTGCACTTTATATGCACATTGGACTTATATGGCTTTATCGTTATAATCAATTTAGTAATAATCATGGTTATGCTGATTATAAGGACAGGAATCGTCTGAAATATAAATTTGTTGCATTTGGTTTACCGAATGTTTTAGTTGGTTGGATAGTAAACCGAGTATTTGATATTTGGACCTAGTAGAAATGTATATTGTATAGTCAGCCATTATGATGAGTTCATCAATCGAACCATATAGTTGAAGAATAAGCTTTTATATATACTAGAAACTATATGGAATGATAATTATAAAATATTTATAAAAAGTGAGGACCCACAATGATTGCAAAAACTGAAGAAGATTTTAATGGATTAAAAGAGATTGGTAAAATTTGTGGAGCAATTCGGGATGAGTTAGTCCAATGCACTAAACCTGGAATTACTACAAAAGAACTTGATAAAATCGCTGCGGATATGTTTGAAAAAGTAGAAGCGCAATCTGCTCCAAAGGGAGAATATGATTTCCCTGGATATACGTGCATTAGTATAAATGAAGAAGTAGCTCATGGAATTCCGAGTGAACGGATCATTCAAGAAGGGGACTTGGTAAACATTGATGTTTCAGGTTCAAAAAACGGGTATTTCGCAGATACTGGTGTTTCCTTTGTGGTTGGAAAGGGAGAGGTAATTCTGCAGAAAATATGTGATGTTGCTAAAGAAGCGTTCGAGGCTGGACTTGATAAGGCAAAACCAGGTTCGAAAAAAAGCGCACTTGGTAAAGCTGCACACAATATAGCGAAAAAGCACGGATTAACGGTCATTAAGAATCTTACTGGTCATGGTGTTGGGCGCTCCATTCATGAAGCGCCCGATCATATTTTAAATTACTTCTCTCGCTGGGATGACGAGATTCTAAAAGATGGTATGGTAATTGCCTTTGAGCCTTTCATCTCTACCTTGGAAGAGGAGGTTTACCTATCAGAAGATGGGTGGACCTATCTAACCGATGAAAGCTTTGTGGCTCAATATGAACATACGATTATTCTTACAAAGGAAGGACCGATCATTACTACATTGTAACTACATCTGGTTCAGGTTGATTCAGAAGTATCTTCTCTGTTTCTTATTTACTCTAGATTACACTAGCTAATGAAAGAGGTTATCAAATGAATTTAAAAGAAATAATTGCTCAATTATTATTGGAGCGAACCAATTTAGATGTAATAGATCGACCTTTTATTGTTGGTATTGACGGGTTAGGAGGAGCTGGAAAGACAACATTTGTAAATGAAATGGAGAAAGGATTAACGAATCAGGATTGTCAACTAGTGGTTTTACATATTGATGATTATATTGTAAGAAAAAACAAACGGTACAATACAGGGCATGAGGAATGGTTTGAATATTATTATTTACAATGGGACATAAAATTGCTTGCGAAGGTTTTTTTTGAAAAAATGCATCAAGATTTTCGAAATGTATCTTTACCTTTATATAATAACAAGACAGATTCAATTTCTCTAAAATCCACTAATATCAGACCTAACAGTATTGTTCTGATAGAGGGTGTTTTCCTGCAAAGAATAGAATGGAGAGATTTCTTTGATTTTGTAATATTTATTGAATGCTCCCGCAAATTACGTATGGAAAGAGTGTTAAACCGTGATGCGTATATTGGAAATCAAAAAGAAAGGTTAAGTAAATATCAAAGAAGATATTGGCTGGGTGAAGAGCATTACCTAAAAACTGAAAACCCAATAGAGAAAGCAGATGCTATCTATAATGCTATTTCCTAAGAATTTTTCTTCGTACATCGAAATACTTGCGAAATACATATTCAAGCTGCATCAATAGTGAATTAAGAGATCATCAGCTGATGGTCTTTTGTTTTTGAAATTAAATAATATGGTATTATTTAATTGGATAATATTGTAATTTATAAAAAATGTTTGCGTTTCTTAAGTAAATAAGGAAACATTTGGTATTTAACTAATAGGGTATAATTAAGTTTCGATAATAAAAAGGGGGAATAAATGTGTCAAAAGGTTTAAAGGTTATGTTGTTTTGGTCACTGATTTTTCCGGTTATTGTAACTGTTCTCCGTATTATTATCGATTTTTTCTTAGGCAGGGATATTGAATTACTCTCATACACGGCTGTTTTTCTAGGTTTCGTTGTTGGGGGAATAATCTTTGTTGGGCCACTAAATTACCTTATCCACAAATCAAAAAAATGATAACGTTAAAAGTGCTGTATTTACTAGGGGGAGCAATTAATGAATGAGGTAATCCAATAAGGGAGACTCTTCTACTGAAAAAACTCATTTTGTTTTTGGAATATTATGGTAGTATAAAGAGGAGCTATGGATAGAATGTTGATGAATTATGAATCTTTTGGGAGAATACGATGGAGTTATATAATCAATTAAGAAAAAGAATTAATAATTGGATGCGTTTTGAGTTAGGACTAGTTGAGTTAGCTGATAGTGAATATTTTAAAGAAATCCAATATCGAGCAAAATCTATTTTTAACTTTCTTTTTAACGATAGTGATACCATTTGGTTAGTGGCAACTGTTAGTAACTATATTGATAATAAGGAAATGGATTTACCCCATATTAAACGCTTTCTAAGAAACGAAAAATTAATTTACACCCTCCAGTGTACAACTATACCTTATGAATATGGTGAAGAAGATATAGAAATGAGATCCATCCAATATAGTATAAAAGTCAATAAAAGTGATATACGATTAGACTATTTAACTGAGGCAATTAGTAATAAAGATTTCGCTCGGAAACCTAAAATTAACGATAACCACAATCTATCATTTGTGAACGAAACAAAAGGGATTTTATTTCACATGTATGATGACCGTGGATGTGATGTATTTAGTTCTAATAAAGATATCCTTCTACCATTATATCAAAAGTATAGGAAATGGATTTTAGATTATAATCGTGTAGAAATCGATAACAGTTTTAAAAGAGGGCTATTCAATTACTACGAAACCACTGAAGAAAAAGTAAATAGGCTTGATACAAACGAACAAAAAGTAAAAGAAACGAAAATTAACCTATTTCAGGTCAATACATGTTCCATTACGCACTCTCTAGAAATACCAAGTTTATATGCAGAAGAATGTGTCGGAGAAATAAGTGAAACAGGATTTAAAATCACTTATGAAGAAAAAAATAATAACAGTACAATTCTTAATGTAACTAAAACAGAGGCGTTGGCACTTGTAGATTATCAAACGGAGCTCATGTCTTTATATTCTAAAAAATATAAAGGTGTGTACAAAGGTTGGTCTGTGGAAGAGCTTTCTTATTAGAGGTAATGTGATGGAAATACTTTCTGATCCGTTTCCAACCTAAATCAAGGTTTTTCATACACAATCCGAAAACTGAAACGTTTGAGTAGTGTCTATATTTAAACTGTTTATTGTGAGGAGAATAGATTTGAAAACAAAAGTGTTTTTATTAAGTCTTTTAGTATCCTATATCACTATTTTTCTATTCCCTGTAGTGATTGAAGGTGATATCCTTCTAGGATATCCAATTAATTTTATAACATTATTTGATATTAATGAGTGGTACAAAAGTCCTTTATCTGTAGTTAATCCTTTCAATATAGTGAATATTAGTTTAAATGTTCTGTCTTTTGTATTGAATGCGATGATTTATTTTTTTATTATTTTACTTGGTGTAAAGATGTACAAAAAAACGAAGCCGTATATTTAAACAAAGATATTAGAATCTACTCCAATAAAATTGGTGATGGAGTTAATTATTAAAATCAAAGAAAGAACCAATTAACAAGAAAATATTATTACAGTATGATTATTACAGATTTTGTTTATAAGACATCTATCTGGGAATAAGTAATATTTCAAAAAGACATGGATAACTATCCATGTCTTTATTTGAATACTCTTTATTGTATAACTCGCTTACTAAATAAATAATTCTTTGACCAATAAGGGTTCTGTAACACGTTTTCAGTAATCGTTACGCCTTTAGAAGATGATGCGTGAATCATATTGCCATTTCCCATATAAATGCCAACATGTCCGACTCTACCATCTGAGTATAATTCAGGAGTAGTAAAGAACATTAAATCTCCCTTTTGAAGGTTGGCTACTTTTGCCCCGACTGATGCCTGATCTCTTGATACTCTGGGTATTTCAACTCCACTATTTAAAAACAGAAATTGAATATAAGAAGAACAATCAAATAGCTCAGGTGCCTCTGAGAGTGATGCACCAAATTTATATTGTGCGCCTATATACTTTTTCGCTTCATTTATGATGTTGTCTACTAAATTTGTGCCACTCGGTTGCTTCGCTATCTTTGGCTGCTGATGTTCTTTTGCTGGTTCACGTTCCTGTACTTGGTTTTTTGGTGGCAATTTTAATTTTTGTCCAATATAGATTGTATTAGAAGTCATGTCATTAACTGCTCTTAACAATTCTAGGTTTGTATGATAGGCTTTTGCTATTCGCCATAACGTGTCACCTTTTTGTACAAGATGATAATTTGCTGGAGTGGTTATTCGGATTGAACCATCGGATTTCTGAAAGGCAATATCCGCATTAAATAAAACACCCGCACTTGATAATGGTAAGTATCCTGTCTTTTCAATATCTGTCCATAATGGAGGTTTAATATTGATATACCCATCTCCACGTTTCGCTCTTGTTCCACCCATTGTAACTCTTATCATAGTTGAGCCATCTGTCAGTTGATAAGTTTTGGTGTCTTCTTCAAAAATAATGTGATTATATCCCAATATTTTTGAAATGTAGATGATTGGAACATAGTACTCCCCATTATATTGAATTGGATTGATACCATTTACAATTTTTCCGTTTACATATACTCCAGCAGTAGGAACCTGTTTAAGTTCAGCTGCAACTGTAAAAGGATTGGAGAGTAAAGTGGAAAAGACTAATGATAAAAACAGCAACAGATTTAAACTTTTTCCTTTTAACCTCATATCACATCTCCTTTATAAAGTTAGCTCTATATTAATAATTTGTTTATAGAAAAAAATTATACCGAAAAGAAAGCATTTTTATTGTCATTTCCGTTTTGAAACATATTTATCAAATATTGAATGAAAGATGGAGGGAGAAATCAATAGTATCATAGGAGCGCTTAAACTATTTGAAACTGAAAGCAGATAGTAACACTAATTGGCTTATACTTTTGCAAGTTCCTAAGAATATTTTTGTAATATTATGTTAGGGTTAAAATGGAAGTATTATTTATAATGCGTAGATTAATGGAAATTAAAAAATAAGAGGGGTGATGTTCTGTGTTTATATTAACAATTGCAGTACTACTATTTACTATTTTGGCCTTGTTGAATATTTTTTCTGTAAAGCGTTCTCTTCTTATTACTCTTATTCTTGGATTTTTTCTTTCAGTCGTATCCACTGTTAGTTTAGGATTAAATTATAAAGCAAGTTTTGGTGACCAAGATGGGATTGCAATAACTAATAATGTAAGTTATTGGATAATAACCGATGGAGTTCGCTGGTCTCAAACTTTGTTTAAGGAATATTTTATTTACTCCTTAACTGCTACGATAGTTATTGCAATTCTAGTGATAGGCAGTCTTTTATTGAATAAGAACACCAGGACGACATAATCCTTTTCTGAATTAGGGAAAAGTGTTGAGAAATAGGCATTTAATATTTTGTAATGGGAGTGGAATTATCTAAAATAATTAGGATTATATTGGAAAGAATGCACGTCAAGTAAGGGTAAGATAGAAAGGGACGAACCTAATTAAGTGAGCTTTTAGTAAGCTCTAAATCGCTCAATAAATATAAAAAAGCCGTTCTAAATAAATCGGCTTTTTTTCGTTGAGTACTTATGAGTTAGAATTATACATATAGATTTGAATAATATTTTTTACAGATTTATCATATAAGGATTTTGCTGCTTCAGAACTTTCTATATGCCCTCCTTGATAGAGGTGAATGACTCCATGTAATGATGCCCATATAATCCGGACAACTTCAAGAGGGTCTTTCTCCGCGATTAACTCTGCTTCAATCGCCTCAATAATAACTTGAGTGAATTGCTCCAATGCTGTGTTTGTAGCCTGTATACTTTCTTCCTCTGGCTTAAACTCACCAAAAGCACCACCAAACATTAACTGATAATAACTCGTATAATTGTGGCTGAAATCCCAATAAGCTTCACATAGGGCTTGAAGATAGTCTTCCATATTATTCTGCCTGTTAACTGATTTAAATGAATTGGCTAATACGTTACAGCCTTCTAGGTATAGAAGTTTAATCAATCCATCCTTATTATGGAATAAATTATAAATTATTTTAGTAGAACACTCCATCTTGTCTGCAACCCTTCGAATAGTGACTGCCTCGGGCCCTTGTTCCTGTAAAATCATTGCAGCAACATCTACAATGGTCTGTTTTATATTTTCAGTATATTGTTGTTTGGATTCAGAATAAGTTTTGAAGTTCATGTGATGTCACCCTCAAATCATTCAGATTTAGTGAGAAACATTGTTTCTACATCTGTACTATACTGTAATTATTTACAGCTAGTCAAACAGTAGACATTAGTTTCCAATTAGGATACAATGATACCAATTGGAAACGCTGTTTCTGACAAAGATAAAATGAAAGGGTTGATGGAATGAAACAAGTTAACAACAAATGGGCACTAATTACAGGTGCTTCATCAGGTATAGGGGAAGCATTTGCCAATGAATTAGCAAAGAAAGGTAGTCATTTGATTTTAACCGCTCGTTCAGAATCAAAACTTAATGACCTTGCGCGGAAACTTACGGAAAAATATAACATTCAAACAGAGGTTATTGTTTCTAATCTTTCCCTAGCAGGGGCTCCAGAAGAACTCTATCAAGAATGTAAAGATCGTGGGCGAAGTGTTGATATTTTAGTAAATAATGCTGGATTTGCTACACATGGACTACTTGAGAATCAGTCCTTAGAAAGAAACCATGATCAAATTATGCTTAACGTGATGTCGCTCGTAGAGCTTACGCATTTATTCTTACCGGAAATGCTAGAAAATCGAAACGGGGTAGTCATTAATGTGTCATCCACAGCAGCATTCCAACCAGCCCCATATATGGCTGTTTATGGAGCAACCAAGGCTTTTGTTCTTTCGTTTACCCAGGCATTATGGGAGGAAAATCGTAAACGTGGTATACGATTTCTTACATTATGTCCTGGCTCAACAGAAACAGCATTTTTTGACACTGTAGGCACAACTGATGCAGTAGTAGGAAAGAAGGCGAGTCCTAAGCATGTTGTAGATGTTGCACTTAAATCACTTGGCACTAGTCATTCCTATGTGGTTGCAGGGCGTAGGAATTATTTAGTTTCACAACTAAATCGCTTTCTTCCAAAAAAATTAATGCTAAGACAGGTTAGCGGTTTATTACATCCAACTAATAAGTGATTCATAAAATATTGTAACTATTTGTATAGGTGACTTACTTGAACTGCCCCCTGTCAAGTAGACAGTGGAAATAATAAAAAAGGACTTAAGCGGCTTTAGCTCTGTATTCATTAGGGCTAAGGCCGTTTAATCGTTCTTGATATCTTTCATTGTTGTAGAAGTAGATGTACTCATCTATTGCTTTAGTGAGTTCCTCAAAAGTCTCATACCTATGTAAATAATACTTCTCACATTTCAGTGTTCCCCAAAACGATTCCATTGGACCGTTATCAATACATCTACCTACACGAGACATACTGTGTGTCATTTTCGCTTCATCTATCCTCCCTTTAAATCCATAAGAGGTGTACTGGAATCCACGATCACTATGAATTAATGGGTGCTCTCCATTCAATAATTTAGTAGCTTGATCGATTGTCTGAAAGACAAGTTTATTATTATTGGAACATCCTAATATATAGCTCACAATGGAACCATCATATAAATCTAAAATGGCACTTAGATATGCTTTCTTGGAACCATATTTGAATTCAGTGACATCGGTTACCCATTTTTCATTTGGGTTTTCAGCTTGGAATTTACGATTTAGTAAATTCTCTGCAAGATGTTGAGGATTCGAATGTTTATATCGCTTCTTCTTTCTACGTATAACGGATTGAATCCCGGCAATCCCCATTAGTCTATAAATTCGCTTTTCGTTAAAAGTTTGGTCAAACTTACGATTTATGTTTAAGGTCATTCTTCGATAACCATATATTCCCTCTACATTCTTATGTGTAATTTTCATTTCTTGCATGATTTCTGTATTCTGAAGTTCTCTTTGTGAAGGTTTGCGTCTAAGCCATTTATAATAAGCAGCTCGGGAAATACCAGCGATATTACACAATAAAACAATACTTAAATTATCCTTCTCATGAAGTTCCCTAATCGCAATATATTTATCTTCAAATCTTACTTGGCTTATTTTCGCCTCCTTTCGACTTCCTCTAACTTTTTTAAGAAAGCATTCTCTGCGCGTAAACGCTCATTTTCTTTTTCGATTCGAAGCATCTCTAACTTCATTTTTTCTTCCGGAGTTAATTCTTCTACGCTCTTCGAACGTCCACGTCTATCTTGTAAAGAATCCCATCCATTATTTTCGTATTTACGTACCCATTGATAAACTTGTTGATAAGAAACTTGATGTTTCTCCGCTGTCTGTTGATAGTGCTTTCCATTCTCTAATGCATCTTGTACAATCTCGATTCGTTCTTCCCAAGTAGTTTTCCTTCCTTTAGTCACAGAGCTCGTTCTTCCTTTTCCCGTATCTTTTAATTCTCTATGACCATTATACTGTTTTATCCATCTCTGTAATACAGAATGACTGGAGATTTCATATTTTCTAATCACTTCATCTTGAGAATATTCTCCAGTTATATACGACTTTACAGCTCTGACTTTTAATTCTTTAGAATAATTTTTCCACGTCTTTGATTCCTCTAACCCGTCTAGTCCTTCCTCTTCAAATTTTTCCTTCCATTTATTAATAGTGTTTATTGAAATTTGATATTTGAAACATAATTGCCTAAGTGAATAACCCTTATTTTGATAAGCCTTTATTACTTCATATTTAAAGTTGCTTGGATAAGATCTATTAGACAAAAAAACTCCCCCTAAGGTAAAACAGATTTTTTATTTTTTAATCTGTCTACCTTAAGGGGAGCATATCAACTTCGGTCACCTTTTTTTGTAACCATTTACTAAAAGTTTGAATTTAATATAAATTAATTTCTTTTAGGATGACATTAGTTCCAGGTGACCAGTAATAAATATATTTGTATTAAGGTATGTATCCCTTTCGGTAATTCTAAGTAAATAATGATAAATAGAATGGGGAGGAAATAATGATAAATAGAATGGGGAGGAAATAATGATGAATGAAGAACAGTTTGAAGAATTAATGAAGGCTGAAAAAGTTAAGAGGTATTTAATAGCATCATTAGTTGTTGGGGTTTACCTAATAGTAATATTTTGTTTCATTATGTTAATAGAGATATAAGCATTATTTTAGAACCTCAGGTGCTTAAATGAATAAATAAGATTGATGAAGTAATCGTTCTTTTATTAATCCTATTAATCACCTTGTAGATGATTATTGGATTAACAAGTTAATTACAATAATCAATCTTATTTCCCATTTTATCTCGAACTTATATTGAATTTAAATGACTGATGTACTTTAGTCTAAAATTGAGTGAAGTTGAACTATATTAATCTAACTGTGAAAAAGTAAATAGTTACTCATTGCGAGCCGCAAAAAAATGATACTGACGGGGAAATATTTAGACAATTATGTTAAATTATAAAAGTAGAGATATAGGATTTAAAATCCAGGTTATTCAATTAAGAACAATGAAAAAAGGAGAATTATCATGGAAGATTCTTTAACGATTAAAGAACTGCAATCACAAAACGAGGTTTTAGCAGCATTTCCTATAATGAAACAATTACGAACACATCTTGATGAAAAAATGTATCTGGATTTAGTATTAGATGCAAAAGGCGAAGATAGTTATAGGTTGTTTGCTTTAATTGATGAAGGAGAAATTGTCGCAGTAACTGGCTTTAAACCAATGATCACATTATATTACGGTAGATTTGTTTGGGTATGTGATTTAGTGACTGATACAACTAAGCGTTCCAAAGGCTACGGTGAGGAACTACTTGAATTTGTTCATGAATGGGCACTAGAAAACAATTATACAAGTGTAGCTTTGTCTTCAGGATTACAAAGAACTAACGCCCATCGTTTTTATCAAAAAACAATGGGTTATGACAAAGTAAGTTATGTGTTTAAGAAGAATGTAAAATAAATGCGGTTCTTTCGTTAACAATGGGTTAATGCTTGCTACCCTTCGAAGACAGTCAATTTATTTCTAATAATATTATAGGGGATTTGACTTTTACGATGACAAGAGATAGTTATCATTTGAATACTAAAACACAATTGATAGTATTGGAGGAGCTTACTAGATTTTTCGAGTTGTTGGATGCTGAATTTTGGCTGCGCGGAGGATGGGCAGTGGATTTTTTACTTGGTAAGGTTACTCGAAAGCATAGTGACATCGATATCGTAACCTGGATAGAAAATAGAGTTCGATTAGAGAATGAACTTTTAATAGCTGGTTATGAACAAATACCTGTAGCTGAGCCATTTCGTGATAGACAGTCTGACTTTCGTGTAGACAATGTTGATATTACATTTGGCTATTTAGCATACGGCCTTGATGGTAGCCTTATTATGAATGGATTACCAGAATGGGAATGGAGGGCTGACTCCCTTATACCTCAGTATTATTGGCTACATGGAAAAAAAGCAAAAGTAGTACATCCTAAACAACTCATAGAGGAAAAGAAAATATATAGAGAGATTGGTCGTCCTTATAGACAGAAGGATGAAGAAAGTATGAAGATATTGTATCGAATAATTGCCGAATTTAATTGAGCATGTAAAATGTCGTACTTAACGAGGTTAATGATGAGTACTAGTTCTTAAAAGGTTGAGGAGGGGAAATAGTGGAAAGACGAAATAAACGTATTGGAATCTTTATGCTAATCTTATTGGTTACTACCCTAATCGCTTCATTTGGATTAATATTAAAAGAACACTACACTTTCGGTTTTATAATAGGTGGTGTATTTTTGTATTTAGCAACCTCTCTAGGTCAGTGGTTTTCGAATAAGAACGAGGATTATGTGCACAGAAATATTTATGAAAATAATCGAGATAGGTGGCATAATTGATAAAACTATTCTTGAATTAGTTCATTTACCTCAACATTTAAGACTTTCTAAATTACGATAGACTTATTAAAATAACCAGTAGGATCAGGAGGGGTAAGCTTGGAGGCAAGTTTTATGTTTTTATCAATCTTTTTAATTTGTTTATGCATTAGTTCTGTACTAAATATTCTTTTGAAAATGACCAAAAAAAAGGACTGGGTAATAACATTTTTATTAAGCTTAGGCTTGTCGTTTATATTTCTGCCTTTTATGATGGGTAATTAGTAAATGTCATGGATTTTTTTTATTTCTATTAGAATAGCAAATTAGGTTTTACTACAATTACAACTATTAACGATTAAAGGTGATCAACCAATGATCATCTTTTCTTTTTTTGGCTAAATCAATATTATTTTTGGAATATTATGTTAGTATTGAAATGTGCAGATTTACATATAGCTGGTCATTTTTGATAGGAGAATTGTAAGGAGTGAAAAGATAATGGAAATTATCTTTATGTATATTGCTGGCGTAGTAGTTTTTGTAATAGCAATAATAGCAATTATTAATGGAGTAGTGAACAGAGTAAAACGACCAATTGATAATTTAAGAGTAAAAATTTTAGAGTTAGAAAAAAGAGTTAGTGAGCTAGAACATGAAAATAGGGACAAGCTTTAATAAATAATGGATTCATTAACAAATGAGTAATTCTTGTTTATAAGGTCATGAACAGTGTTAAATATATCGTTGAGTTTTACAAACTTAAATAAATTTTTGTTATCACTCTTATGTATTTATACATCAAAAGTGAAAACAAAGGATAGTTGTCGGTTTATCAATGGAGTATCGGAAGGCCCTCGTTAGAAAAGTGAATCAATTTCTATAATGATAAAATTATTAACTAGTATTGGTAGGTGAATTAAATGGGCTATATAAACGACTTAAGAAAAATAGTCGGAACCCGCCCACTTTTAATGGTAGGTGCATGTACAATTGTTATAAATAATCGGAAGGAAATATTACTACAGTGCAGAAGGGATAATGGCTGCTGGGGCTTACCTGGTGGTGCAGCTGATTTAGGTGAAACGTTAGAGGAAGTTGCCAAAAGAGAGCTATTGGAAGAAACAGGGTTACGTGCACAGAACTTAACCTTATTTAATGTCTATTCTGGTGATAAATTCTATTATAAATATCCTCACGGAGATGAGGTCTATAATGTGATAACTGCCTATCTATGCAGCAATTATGACGGTGTACGAAGGAATGAAGAAAGTGAAGTTCTAGATTTAAAGTATTTTGATGTTTCGGCACTTCCTTCTACTATCAATCCACCTGACTTACCAATTATTCTTGATTATATCGATTTTGCGAGTAAACAAGCTTTACATAAAAATCCTTAACTGTAAAGTACAATGATATTAGGGGATTGGGAGGAGTAGTAGATTGATTGAAGCAGTATTCTTTGATTTATATGAGACGCTTATTACAGAATGGGAAAACAATCAAAAGAAAGCTACCTATTCCATTCAAGAACTAGGTTTGGAAGAAGCGGTATATAAACGAGAATGGGCATTACGACGAAATAAGCGGATGGATGGGACGTATCCTGACCATCAAAGTGTCTTGATCGATATTATGGCCTCACAACGATTAGAAGTAGATCAGAAGACTATCGAAGCTATCCACCAAAATAGAGTAAGAGCAAAATTAGTGCCGTTTCAGAACATCGATATAGCTATTATTGACATGCTAATGACGTTACGAAGACTCCGTATTAGAATTGGTTTAATTAGTAATTGTGCGCCAGAGGAAGTGGAAGGCTGGAACACTTCGATGCTAGCAGAGTTATTTGATGATGTTGTATTCTCTTATGAAATGCGACTTTCAAAACCAAACCCTGAAATATATGAAAAGGCATGTAAAAACCTAAATGTCTCAGCGACAAATTCCATTTTTATAGGTGATGGAGGTTTTAATGAATTAGAAGGAGCAACGAATAGTGGTATGAAAGCATACCACGCAACTTGGTTTTTACCTAAGCACCTTCATGATAATATCACAGGTTATTCGAAATTATATCATCCAGCACAAATTCTTGAGGTTGTAAAACAAAGAAATATCTAAGTTTCTGAATTTGTGATAGGAGTTAATGATAGCGAATAGATAAATTAGAAGGTGGCTTTACAATGGTTTTTGCAAATGTCCAGATGACAAGTAGAATGAAACGAATAATTATGAATGCAGAAAAAGAAACGCTGCAACTTAAGAACCAGGTATTAACGCCGGAGCATTTACTGCTAGCATGTTTAAATGAAAAATCTGGAGCACTTAGAGATTTATATTTGAATTGTTCCCTAAACGTTGCGGATGTAAGAATGATATTAATGAAAATGGGTGCCTCTCTTAACCAGGAACTTTCAGGTTCTGAGTTTTTTACAATAGACATAACGAAGGGTGTAGTGCATGTTATGGAAGCGGCCATTGACATTATGAAAAGGTATAATCAGATTTATTTAAATGAAGGTCATTTACTGAAAGCGCTTCTAGCAACTGGAGTTGTGGATTATATCTTATCTGAAGAGGATAAAGAGTTGATATTAACACTTGGAACAACAGCAAGAGACATGATTACGAAACTTGGTAACTACACATTTCCAAAAGTTGAAACACAATTCATTCTAAAGGACATGTTACAAGATAAACTACCCCTTGTAGCCTTTGTTGAAAAGAATTTTTCTTCGGAATGGTCACAAACCATAAATGGGTCATTTTCTATTGAGGAGCCGAATGTGTATATTTCCTTTAATGATCAAAATGATATTACTGGATTTGCTGCTTATGATGTCTATAAGAATAAAAAGGGTTATTTTGGACCAATGGGTGTGGCATCAGAGAATAGACTGAAAGGAATAGGCTATTCTCTTCTTCATCATTGTTTGAATGATATGAAAGCGATTGGCTATGAATATGCCATTATTGGTGGAGCGGGACCAATAGAATTTTATGAGAAGGCATGTCACGCAATTGTTATTCCAATTGAAAAGTCATACTAACTGAAATGATATCTTATAATTCTACGAAAAATTATGATGAATCTACTAAACTAAGGGTTTGATGTTCAATGAAACTACTTGAGAAAGCAAACTATCATCTCGTATTACCAATAATAAATAGTTGTTCTAGAACATGTCCAACCTTTGCTTGTTCTGTAATTGACGGCATTATTCCAGGAAGTGTGTATGTAGACAATCAAAAGAGACCGGAAACGATATTAATCGGTACAAATAATGGAATATATTTCATAGCAGGCTCTGATAGGAATGTCGAATTTAACACGATGTTTCTTAATTATTATAGACAATGTACAAAAGGGGATGCATCAAGATTTACGCTTTTTTCACCTACAAGTAGTTGGAATCATGTCATTAAAGAATTACTACAAAAAGAGACTAGCCAGATGGTTAGAAGGAAGTATTTTTTTAACGAAAAAGATGAAACAACTAAAATACAGCAATTACCAGACGGATTTGATTTAGTTGTGATAAATGAAAAAATGATCGATGCTTCCTCGAATTTCAACAGGGATTACTATTCCCAATACTGGAATGGTGTATCTAATTATTTGAAATACGGTATAGGTTATTGTGTCGTTCATAATGAAACAGTAGTCAGTGAATGTACGTCTATTTTTGTCAGTAATCAATATGCTGAAATTGATATCGTGACACAAGAAGAATATGCGGGGAATGGGTTTGCATATCTATTAGGTAATACTTTCATTAAGAAATGTTTTGAGGAAGGGCTAACTCCAGCTTGGGATTGTGATAAACAAAATGTCGGATCCCAAAAATTAGCTTCCAAGTTAGGATTTGATCGCTTCGAAGAATACTCGATATATATTAGGAAAACGTAGAGAGTGTTACATAAGAATTTACTAGATTGTTGTAGGAATAGGTAGGTGTTTCTTTGCAAGTAAATAATCGTAATCAAAATAGTATGAAACAATTTGGTGCATTTTGGCTAATGCTAATCGTGATGCTGCTATTAAATATGGTATACATATCAATTAAACTGTATAAATCTAACATTAGTAAGCCTATGTTAGCGAAATCTGAAATCACGCAAGCAGAATTTGCTAGACTCCATACTTTATCTAATTATACACTTTCAATAGAAAGTTCTTTTTTAATCGTATTGATTATTACAATGATTATTATGTTTTCTAAAAAACATAAATCGTTGATATACCGTTCGTTAGTCTTATTACTGTCTTTTCTAATCCTTCTACTAGCAGTAAATATCGTAGCTGCTCAAACTTTTGATGCACCTAGTGGAAATAATGTGCAGCTATTATTTGTCCCCATTTTGCTTGTGGCGGGCGTATTAATTTATGTGGTATTAAGAAAAATCCTTCCACAGAGGAAGGATTTAAGAGATACTAAAAAATATAATTGGTGAGTTTATGGGGGTGTCTACGTGTACTGTAACTATGAAGGAAAATTAACGAATGCGTTAAAGGTTGAAGGGGATGTAGGTGCTGATCCAATTTGGTGTAATCAATGTGGGGGTAATTTAGATCTTGAAGACACACCGATAACTAAATCATTAAAAAGCGAATTATTGGAATGGGCAACTCAATATGGTCTATGGATTGATTGGGATCAAGATACATTACTGTCTAATGGTATCGAAATGGAGAGAAAACATAATGAACAGGGTGCTATATTGACGGAAAAACTACTGAAAGAGCTAGCAGCTAACTACAAAATTTTGTTTATTCCATCCAGGATGGCAAGCATATATGGCAAGATAGTAAAGGATTAGTTGGTAACCGATATCAAATACTAGTGAATAGTTTTAGTTAGGGTGATACGCATGATTTCAGAGTTAAAGAAAGATGATTATTATAAATGCAGCGAATTGTTAAATAGAAATGGTCAAATAGAAGCGATAGCTGTAATTGAAGGCGTAAATCCTGGGCGTGTTTTCGTTGATAATCTTGATCTCCCTTCATCTGGTTTAATCTGGCTAGGGAATAATGATGGTTTTATTTTCATTGGAGATGAAGCAAATGAAGCGTTTAATGGCGAACTAAACAACTTTATTGATTCCGTAATCATACCAGAAGCTAAAAAAGTTGGATTAAACTGGTTTGAAGGTATTGGCAATCATGAGAAATGGTACAAGATCATCAGTAGTATTTTTAAACACCGTGAATTAGGAAGCTGGAATCAAAGAGTTTATAAGTTTCTAAAGGAAAACGATGATTGCAAGGATTTACGAGAAATTGAACAAGGGTATAAGGTAGTGAAAATAAGTGAAGCTCTCTTTTATAACGTAGACAATACAATTCATAATATTGATTTTTTACATGATAAGATATCAGAATTTTGGTCAACACCAGAGGACTTCTTTCATGTTGGAATTGGCTATTGTGTCGTTTATCAAAAAGAGATTGTGAGTATTTGTTTTTCTGGTTTTGTAATTGAAAATACCCACTGCATTGATATTGAGACATTACCTAGACATCAAGGGAAAAAGCTAGCACAAAATATTGCAGAAGCATTTGTACAAGATTGTATAAAAAATAACGATATTGCCTATTGGGATTGCATGGAATCAAACAAGCCGTCGATTGCAGTTGCGGAAAAAATAGGTTTCCATCATGTGTTTAATTATGTAGGCTATGATTTTAAGTTGGCGTAATGTTTTTAAACGAATTTAACACTTGTGAGGTGTGTCGTGAATATTCAAATGAAATATCATCGTGCATTTGGAGTTTATGGTATATGTATTGAAAATGAAAAGCTATTAGTTATCCATAAAGGTGGCGGGCCTTATATTAATCGGTATGATCTCCCGGGAGGAAGTTTAGAAGATGGTGAAAGTTTAATAGAGGCGATGAAAAGAGAATTCTTTGAGGAAACAGGACTTGAAATTATGGTTGAAGACAATATTGGTGTGGTTGATTTTAAGCTTCCGTGGGTCTGGAAGGAGTTTTCGCATGTACACCACATAGCAGTTTTTTATTCAGTTAAAAGAGTTGGTGGGAAGCTAACGAAGCCCAAACAATTCGATGGACAGGACTCACTAGGTGCCATATGGGTATCTGAAGAAGATATAACAAAAGATAATTCATCTCCACTGGTTCTAAAAGCTTTTGAATGGATAAATTCAAGTAATATAGGCATAGATGTGACGACATTTGCGGAATGGAAAGTACAAGTCTAACTGACATGTAGTAGGTCTCAAAAAAACTGGAAATTACCTTCATAAGTTAGGGGAATGCTTCAAATAAAGTTGTAGAGAACACAATAAGTTATAAAAAGCTCAGATTATTTCTGAGCTTTACTTTATAGACCGTTAAAAATTCTGTTATCGGTGATGCTGGTACTTCGATGGCTTGGTAATAGCCTTTAACTCCTGATAAATTTCTTCATCCAAGCTAATATCTGTATTAAAGCTAGTGTTCTCTTTTACTTGTTCAATCGAACTTGCACCAAAAACAGCACTTGCAATAGCTGGATGCGTGATGACATATTGAATCGCTAATTCATTTAGTGAACTATTATAGTTGGATAGGTTATGTATGGCATTTCTTAACTCCTCATACGAGTATTCTAAGTAGCCATGTTGTCCTTTTCTTTCTAACTGTTTCAATGTTTGATTACTTAACATACCCTTCGCCAACGGACCGCGTGCCAATACGCTGATCTGATTCTGATGTAAAAAATCTAACGTTTCTTCTTCTGGCCTGCGATCAAACAAGCTATATTGAGTCATAACAGCATCAATAGATGATTTCGCCACGTACTCACGAATTACATTAGGGCGAATAGAGGAGATACCGTATGTTCGGATAACGCCTTCTTTCTTAAGCTCTTCAAATGCTTCGATTGTTTCTTCAATCGGGTCTTCGAGGGTACCTCCATGTAGCATGTATAGATCGATATAATCCGTTTTTAAACGACGTAAACTTTCCTTAACACCTGCTTGGATGTAAGTCTTGGAAGGATCCCAGTACCAGTCCTTTGATTGCGCATTGAAATGATTCCCGACTTTCGTTGTAACTACAATTTTATCTCGTCTATCTTTAATTGCCTCACCAACAATTTCTTCATTAAATCCAAAATCGTATAAATCAGCTGTATCTAGGTGGTTTATCCCCATTTCTAAAGCAAAATCAATAATATTCTTCGCATTTTGTTTGTCCGTTCCAAGTGACATACAGCCAAGAGTAAGCGCAGACACTTCAATTGTTGATTTTCCTATCATATTCTTTTTCATATTAAAAACCTCCTAGTTAAATTCTAGTGGAAACCAATCCTGTATGACAAATAAGATGCAATATGTTTTGAAATTAACTTGTCTAGACGGTTATGCTACAATAAAAACATTACGATTTAAAGGATGACGGTAATGAAAAAGTTTGAGGAAAAAACGCTAAAATCTGAAACAATTTTTGAAGGGAAGATAGTGAAACTACAGGTCGACGATGTACGTTTACCAAACGGAAAAACATCTAAGCGGGAGCTGATTAAACATCCAGGGGCAGTAGCAATTATACCAATTACCAAGGACAATAAGATAATTTTCGTTGAACAATATCGGAAGCCATTAGAAAAATCAATTATTGAAATACCAGCGGGTAAGCTAGAGCCCGGTGAAGACCCGGAAAGAACTGCAATCCGTGAGCTTGAGGAGGAAACAGGCTATACAACAAGTAAGTTAACGAAGGTAGCTTCCTTTTACACCTCACCTGGTTTTGCCGATGAATTAATGCATATCTACATAACTAGTGATTTGGAAAAGCTTGAGCAGCCCCCTGCACAAGATGAGGATGAGTTTGTGGAGCTTATTGAATTATCTTTAGATGAAGCTAAGCGTTTTGTTGAAGCGGAACGTATTCATGATGCTAAAACTAATTTTGCAGTTTTATATCTTGAAACGCAGGAGTTGTTATAGAATGTTGAGGTCATATTTCGCCGACATGCATATCCACATTGGAAAGGATATCTTTGATAAGCCGGTTAAGATAACAGCTTCTAAAAGCCTAACCATAACGAATATTTTAAAAGAGTCTAGTCGAAATAAGGGGATAAATTTAATCGGAGTTATTGATTGTCAATCACCAGCTGTGCAACTTGAATTGCAGCAGCTGATTGAGAAGGGGGAAGCTTATGAACTGGGTGATGGAGGCATCCGATTTGAAGAGGTAACCTTACTATTAGGGTCTGAAATTGAGGTTTATGACGAAAACTGCCAGGGTCCAATTCATGTGCTTTGTTTCCTTCCGGGCTTAAAAGAAATGGCGTTATTCTCAGAATGGCTCGTTTCGAAGATGAAGAATATTACCCTTAGTTCACAGCGTTACTACGGGTCAGCAAAGGAACTGCAGTATAAAGTTAAAGAGCTGTCGGGTATCTTTATACCTGCTCATGTCTTCACCCCATATAAAAGCTTGTATGGGAAGGGTGTGCATCAGTCATTAACCGAGGTTTTTGATGGAGATCTAATTGATGGAATTGAACTTGGATTGAGCTCGGATACATTAATGGCTGATCAAATTAGCGAGCTACATGCTTATACCTACGTTACGAATTCGGATGCGCACTCTCTTGCGAAAATAGGGAGAGAGTATCAAGAGATATTAATGGAGGAGCCTTCCTTTAAGGAATTTAATTATGCATTACACAACATAGATGGACGAAAAATTGTCCGAAATTATGGTATGAATCCTCAGCTTGGAAAGTATCATCGAACCGTTTGTGATAATTGCTCAGCATATATGAATCCTGCTTCAACAGAATGTGAGCAATGCAAATCTCATAAAGTTGTAAAAGGGGTAGCGGATCGAATCGAAGAGCTTGCGGATAATCAGCAACTATTAAATAATCGTCCACCATATTTGTATCAAGTTCCATTAGAATATTTACCAAAATTAGGTCCAAAGACATTTAAGAAGTTACTAGATAGCTTTCAAACAGAGATGAATATTATTCATCATGTACCATATGAGAGTCTAGTCAAAGTAGTACCCGAACCTATCGCAAGGTCTATTATGCAAATGAGAGAAGGAAAACTATCAATCATTGCTGGTGGTGGAGGAAAATACGGTAGTGTATCCAGTTCCTAAATAAGAACTTCATTAACAGGAAGTAATGTTCATATCGTCGACCAATATGAGTATCAGTTAAAATTGTCCTTTAACTATACTTGTGTCATCTTTTAATAGTTTGTAGGCAATTTATGTTGATTTCGGCATTATGAAAAAAAGATAGATTTGGTTGGTATTTTTCTATGGGATTCTTCATAACGTTTAATATAGTGCAGTAGTGAATGGAGGATTCCAATGAATAAACATAGAATGCAATTAGTAGAGCACATACGGGAACATGCGACCATTTATATCTTTATGATTATTTTATTTTTAACTGGTATTATCTTCGGTGCAATTGTAGTTAACAGTATGGGTTTTGCACAAAAACAAGATTTGTTCTTCTATCTTGAAAAGTTTTTTGGACATATATCGGAGGATAACGCGAGCTCGATAGAGAAAAAAGATGTTTTAAAGGATAGTTTTTTCTATCATGCTAGATATTTATTTCTATTATTTATTTTAGGTTTATCTGTAATAGGTCTTCCAGTTGTTTGGGTGTTGATATTTTTAAAAGGCTTAGTAGTGGGCTTCTCCGTTGGTTTTATTGTGAATCAATTCCAAGTCAAAGGATTTTTATTAGCAACGTTGTCAATTGCGCCGCAAAATGTAATAGTTATACCAATTTATATTATTGCTGGAAGTTTATCGATGATTTTCTCATTGGGATTATTAAATAAATTATTCTCAAGTAAGGTCACGATGGCACAACCTATTATGAGTCCGTTTGTGAAATATATTTCGGTGTTTTCATTATTATTAGTACTATCATTTATCCCTTCCCTCATAGAGGCATATGTAGCGAATGAAGCAATGGTATCGTACATTAAATCACTGTATTCAGGCAGGTAAGTAAATAGAGAAATCTTGCTTTTGCGCATTTATGCTTTGACACTCTAATTCTCTGTGCATATAATAAAGATGGGATATGAGGGAGGAGATCGCCATGGAACATCGAATCGATCAGATTAAGAAGCAGCTTCATGCGCATAGCTATAAGTTAACACCACAGAGAGAAGCCACTGTACGTGTATTATTAGAGCGTGAAGCAGATCATCTAAGTGCAGAGGACATATATTTGTTGGTAAAAGAAAAAGCACCTGAGATTGGTCTAGCTACTGTTTACCGTACACTAGAATTACTATCTGAGCTAAAAATTATCGATAAAATCAATTTTGGCGATGGCGTCTCCAGGTATGATTTACGTAAAGAAGGAGCCGAACACTTCCATCATCATCTCGTATGTATCGAATGTGGCTCAGTTGAAGAAATTATGGATGATTTATTAGGAGAAGTTGAAAAAGTAGTGGAAAGCGAATGGGGCTTTCAAGTCCAGGATCATCGCTTAACCTTCCACGGGTTGTGTAAGGCTTGTCAAAAAGCTGCGGTGGAAACTACATCATAATACAAAATGCCTTTTCAGCCTGAGAAGGCATTATTTATTATCAGGTAGAAATTGCATGTAAAGTAATACAGTTTTCGTGTAGAATGAGTATAAGGTAACTTTCTTTGAATTATTGGACTAGTTTTCTATAAGGATGTATAAAGTGTATCTTTTTTGGCATATCTTTTAGTATGAGAAATTATTAAAGGGGATATGCCATATGAAAAAAATGGTATGGGACACTATTAAGGTATTTGTTATTTTCATAGCTTGCACTTTTTTATTTTATTTCGGAATACAAGTTATGCATTCAGAATATGAACAATTCCATCGCTACGATACACCTGAAGGTCCATCTGTTAAAGTGTTTAACAATGAAGAGGATTTCATGGATCGCTTAAATATATTTTTTCGATTAGGGGAGTAGTAGAATGCTAAACCATGCTTATCATGATTTCTTTCATTATCTACAAGTTGAACGGGGATTGTCAGATAATACATTAACATCGTATAAGCGAGATTTAAAGAACTATACGGATTATGTTGAAGAAAAACATTCATCGTGGAACGAGATTACTAGAGCAGACATTATTAGTTTCTTATATAAGCTTAGAGATGAAAATAAATCATCTGCTACAATTGCTAGAACAATTTCATCCATTCGTCAATTCCATCATTTTTTATTGCGTGAAGAAATCGTGAAGCATGATGCAACATTACATATTGAAACACCAAAGAAAGAACGGAAGCTTCCTGATGTATTATCTATCGAAGAAGTAGACAAGCTTCTTGAAATCAATGGGAATTCTCCATTGGATATTCGCAATAAAGCAATGTTAGAATTAATCTATGCGACTGGTCTTCGTGTAAGTGAGTTAATCGCTCTAAAGCTAAATGATCTCCATTTAACAATGGGTTTTTTGCGTTGTTTTGGAAAGGGTGCTAAAGAACGGATTGTACCACTTGGGGATGTCGCACAGAAAGCGGTAGAGAATTATTTACAGTATTGTCGACCAACTCTCTTAAAAAAACAGCGGGATGAAAATGTGCTCTTTTTAAATCAGCATGGAAGACCAATGACTAGACAAGGCTTTTGGAAGATACTTAAAAAACTAGCCAAAGATGCAATGATTACAAAAGATATTACGCCGCATACATTAAGGCATTCCTTTGCTACACATCTGTTAGAAAATGGAGCAGATTTAAGAGCGGTACAAGAGATGCTGGGGCATGCAGATATATCAACTACACAAATCTATACACATGTTACAAAGACTAGATTAAAAGATATGTACAAATCTTTTCATCCACGTGCATAGGTTTTCTTTTTTCTTTAAGTTGTCTGACATCCTACAACACTTCTAGCGCATCATAGAATTATAAAAATATGGCAATATAATACAGGGAGGTAATAATATGAGTAAATATAATCGTGTGTTTATCATTGTTTTGGATTCTGTTGGTATCGGCGAAGCTCCTGACGCGGAAAAATTTAATGATCTAGGTGCAGATACATTGGGACATATTGCAGAACATATGAAAGGCTTACATATGCCTAATATGGCTGAGCTTGGTTTAAGTAATATTCGTGAAATACAAGGAGTTCAAAAGGCTGCAAACCCAAAAGCTCATTTTACAAAAATGCAAGAAGCGTCCAATGGTAAAGATACAATGACTGGCCATTGGGAGATTATGGGACTTCACATCGAACAACCATTTCAGACCTTTCCAGATGGGTTTCCGGATGAGTTGATTCAAGAGTTAGAAAGTAGAACTGGGAGAAAAGTGATTGGAAATAAACCAGCTTCAGGTACTGCTATATTAGATGAATTAGGACAGGAGCATATGGAAACAGGTGCTTTAATTGTTTATACATCTGCAGATTCTGTTCTACAAATTGCCGCTCATGAAAATGTTATTTCTATTGAAGAACAATATCGTATATGTGAAATCGCAAGAGAACTTACATTAGATGAAAAATACATGGTAGGTAGAGTGATAGCGCGACCATTTATTGGGCAGCCGGGTGCTTTTGAAAGAACGTCTAATCGACATGATTATGCTTTAAAGCCTTTTGGTAAAACAGTAATGAATACATTAAAGGATGAAAACTATGATGTCCTTGCAATCGGAAAAATTTCTGATATTTATGATGGTGAAGGTGTAACTAAATCTATCCGCACGAAAGACAATGAGGATGGGATGACGAAGCTCGTGGAGTCCATGGATATGGAATTCAATGGTATTAGCTTCTTAAACCTAGTTGATTTTGATGCAAAATACGGACATAGACGAGATCCACAAGGATATGGAGAAGCACTCGAAGCATTTGATAAGAGACTTCCCGAAGTGTTAGCAAAATTGAGACAAGACGATTTACTGATTATTACAGCTGACCATGGTAACGACCCAGTACATCATGGTACAGATCATACACGTGAATATGTACCTTTACTTGTACACCATAAGGGAATTGAAGTAGGAAAAGAATTACCATTGCGACAAACATTTGCTGATATAGGTGCAACAGTTGCAGACAACTTTAATGTAGAATTACCTGAAAATGGTAAGAGCTTTTTACACGAAATAGAGTAGGGGGAAAATAACATGGATTATCAAAAAATTAAAGAAGCTAGCAAGTTTATTGAGAGTAAATTATCGGTTAAGCCTGAATTAGCACTAGTACTTGGTTCCGGGTTAGGTGTATTAGCTGAGGAGATTGAAGATCCAACAATTATTTCATACAATGAGATACCTTCATTCCCAGAATCTACAGTATCAGGACATAAGGGACAGCTTGTTGTTGGTACATTGGAAGGTAAAAGAGTTCTTGCGATGCAAGGTCGTTTTCATTTTTATGAAGGGTATACGATGCAACAAGTGACCTTCCCAATTCGTGTGATGAAAGAGCTTGGAATAGAGTCATTGATTGTGACAAATGCCGCAGGTGGAATAAATGAATCGTTCCAGCCTGGAAATCTTATGGTGTTAACGGACCATATTAATAATATGGGTACGAGTCCATTAATTGGCCCAAATGATGAGCAGTTAGGTGTTCGTTTTCCAGATATGTCTTCTGCTTATGACAAGCAGTACATACAGCATGCCGTCGATTGTGCAAAGGAACTTGGTTTAGAGGTGAAATCAGGTGTTTATGTTGGCAACACTGGACCAGCTTACGAAACACCAGCCGAGGTTCGTATGCTTCGACAAATGGGTGGAGATGCAGTTGGAATGTCAACTGTTCCTGAAGTAATTGTTGCAAATCATGCACAAATGAAAGTCTTGGGAATTTCTTGTATTTCCAATATGGCGGCAGGAATATTAGATCAACCTCTAACACACGATGAAGTAATTGAAACTACCGATCAGGTAAAGCAGGACTTTTTACAATTTGTTAAAAAGATTATTAGCACATTACCTGTGAAACATGGGGGAGGTGCATTATAAAATGCGAATGTATGACATTATTGAGAAAAAGCGCAATGGCAATGAATTAACAGAAGAAGAAATTCGATTTTTTGTTGATGGTTATACAAAAGGAGATATACCGGATTATCAAGTAAGCGCATTATTAATGGCAATATACTTTCAGGATATGTCTGAGCAGGAAAGAGCGCAATTAACGCAAGCTATGGTTGATTCAGGTGATAAAATTGATCTTACCGATATTTCCGGAATTAAAGTAGATAAACACTCCACTGGAGGAGTTGGTGACACTACTACATTAGTGCTAGCGCCTCTAGTAGCTTCTGTTGGTGTACCAGTTGCGAAAATGAGTGGAAGAGGTTTAGGACATACTGGTGGAACAATTGATAAGCTAGAATCGGTACCTGGCTTTCATACTGAAATTAGTAATCAAGAATTTATTGATCTTGTTAACAAGAATAAAGTATCTGTAATTGGACAGACAGGAAATTTAACACCTGCAGATAAGAAGTTGTATAGTCTGCGAGATGTTACAGCAACTGTTAATTCTATACCGTTAATCGCAAGCTCTATTATGAGTAAGAAAATTGCTTCTGGAGCAGATGCTATCGTACTAGATGTAAAAACTGGCGCAGGGGCATTTATGAAGGATCTGGAGGATGCAAAAGAATTAGCGAAAGCAATGGTTTCTATTGGAAAACAGGTCGGTAGAAATACGATGGCAGTAATCTCTGATATGAGTCAGCCGCTAGGCTTTGCTATTGGTAATTCATTAGAAGTAAAAGAAGCAATTGAGACGCTACAAGGTAAAGGTCCAAAAGATTTAACAGAATTATGTCTTGTTCTTGGTAGTCAGATGGTTTTATTAGCTAATCAAGCATCTACGATTGAAGAAGCAAGAGAAAAATTGGAGGAGAGTTTAGCGAACGGACAAGCGTTTGAGCACTTTAAGACTTTCCTTTCCTCTCAAGGCGGAGATCCGTCTGTGATTGACGATACGGAATTATTACCAAAGGCTGCTAAACAAATCCAGGTAAAAGCAAAACAAACAGGTACTATAGAAAGCATTGTTGCTGATAATATCGGAACAGCAGCCATGATGCTAGGAGCTGGAAGAGCAACCAAAGAATCTGAAATAGATCTTTCTGCTGGAATATTGTTACACAAAAAAGTCGGAGATAAGGTTCAAGAAGGAGAACCAATCCTTACATTGCATACGAATCAGCAAGAAGTAAATTCGGTTATCGATCTAATTCACAAGAGTATATTGATATCGGATAATGCTGTTGCAGCACCAACTCTTATCTACGATACCATTACAGAATGAGTAAACATGTAAAAACGTACAAAATAATAATTTTGTGCGTTTTTCTTTTTCAACTATAGTTGTAATTGCATCAAAATATATTTATCCCATAACTACGTTATAAGATTGTTTAATTTTGGCAATCCTAGGAGTATATTGATTGCTGGAGGTTAAACAAAATGAAAAAATATGCTCTGATGGTTAGTTTACTATTCTTCACGTTATGTTTAGTTACAACAACAGTTTTTGCTGAAGAAGGTGGAGAGTCACAAGGTGAAAATACATTAGATCTGGCTCCTGATGCGAAATCCGGCATTTTGATTGAACGGGATACAGGGAAAATTATGTTTGAAAAGCAGGCTCACGAGAAGCTACCACCTGCTAGTATGACTAAAATTATGACGCTATTATTGATTATGGAAGAATTGGAGAAAGGTTCTCTAAAAAAGGATGACGTTATTCGTATTAGTGAAAATGCAGCATCCATGGGTGGTTCGCAAATCTTTCTCGAAGCAGGGGAAGAAATGAAGGTAAATGACTTACTGAAAGGAATCGCAATAGCTTCAGCGAATGATGCTAGTGTTGCTATGGCAGAAAGAATTGCTGGTAGTGAGGCAGCCTTTGTTAAAAAGATGAATGAAAAAGTGAAAGCGTTAGGCTTAAAAAACACGCAATTCCAAAATGCATCTGGACTCCCTGCTGATAATCACTATAGCACTGCTTATGATATGGCGATGATTGCAAAAGAATTATTGAGTCATGAGTCCATTACAGACTACACGTCTATTTATGAAGATTATTTACGAAAAGGAACTGAAAATGAATTCTGGTTAGTTAATACAAACAAGCTGGTACGTTTTTATCCAGGGGTTGATGGTTTAAAAACAGGATTTACAAATGAGGCAAAGTATTGTTTAACGGCAACTGCTAAAAAGGATGATATGCGTGTCGTTGCGGTAGTGATGGGGGCGGCTACGCCAAAAGAACGTAATGCAACGGTGTCTAATATGTTAGATTACGCATTCAACACCTATGAAACAAAAAAACTATTTGACAAGGGTCAACAAATTTCTGAGTTAGAATTTCTTAAGGCAGAGGATCGTAAGGTTGAAGTGGTTGCTTCGGAATCCATCAGCACAGTATTTAAAAAAGGTGATTCCATTGAAGATTTAACAACTTCGGTTGAGTTGAACTCTGTTGAATTACCATTGAAAAAAGGTGACCAAGTGGGAACCTTGGTTGTTAAGAATGGAAAAAAATTAATATCAGAAACTCCTTTAATTGTAGAAAAGGATGTAAAGAAAGCGTCGTACTTTACACTGTTCAAACGTACGATTCAAAAGTTGTCGAAAAATGATTAATTCCTTCTAGTTTAGCAGAATTATTTCTTCTTTTGTCTATTAGCAGGATTTTTCCCATTTGATAAAGAAATGTACTTACAAAGGAATGTAAGGAGGATTATTAATGGGGCTAGAGTTTTCGTTTGAAGTAAAAGAAGATGTTCTAATCGTTCGTCTAGCGGGAGAGTTAGACCACCACGAAGCTGAAACACTGCGAGACAGATGGAAGGACATGCTTTATCTAAATCCAGTGAAACATGTTATTTTGAACCTTGATCAAGTTAGTTTTATGGATAGTTCAGGATTGGGTGTAATCCTAGGTCGATATAAGGAAGTTCTGCAGTTGGGAGGAGAAATGGTCGTTTGTTCAATACCACATTCAATTAAACGTTTGTTTGAAATGTCGGGTATGTTTAAGATTATTCGCCTGGAGGAGAATGAAGAATTTGCTTTAGAAACATTGGGGGTGGCTTCATGAAAAATGAAATGCATGTCGAGTTTTCAAGTGTAAGTCAGAATGAATCTTTTGCTCGTGTAACGGTGGCATCATTTGTTGCGCAACTTGATCCTACAATGGATGAATTAACAGAAATTAAAACAGTTGTCTCTGAAGCTGTTACAAATGCAATTATTCACGGGTATAATAATGAGCCTGACCACAAGGTTGCGATTACTTGTAAGCTACAAGAAGATGGAGAAATTGAAATAACGATACGCGATTATGGAATTGGTATTGCAGATGTGGAAGAGGCTAGACAACCATTGTATACATCGAAGCCAGAGCTGGAACGTTCTGGTATGGGCTTTACAATCATTGAGAATTTTATGGACTCAGTAGAGGTTACGTCTATAAAAGGCGAAGGTACTTCTGTCTATATGAAAAAGCAGTTAACTAAAAGTAAAACGGTTTATAATTAGGATGTATGCCTATGGATGTTAATGTTAAACAAGATAGTCGGAATGAAGCGTTGAAGGATGAACAAGTAAAAGAATATATTTTAAAGAGTCAACAAGGTGATAAAGCAGCCAGAGACTTTTTAGTTGAAAAAAATATTCGATTAGTTTGGTCAGTTGTTCAGCGTTTCATGAATCGAGGATATGACCCTGACGATTTATTTCAAATTGGTAGTATTGGTTTAATTAAATCAATTGATAAGTTTGACTTATCTTATGACGTTCGATTCTCAACATATGCAGTACCGATGATAATCGGAGAAATTCAACGATTTCTTCGAGATGATGGTAGCGTAAAGGTTAGTCGTTCCTTAAAAGAAGTTGGAAATAAGATTCGTAAAAAGAAAGATGAGTTAACAAAGCAATTTGGAAGGTCCCCAACAGTTAATGAAATTGCGGAGGCTTTGGAGATATCTCCAGAAGAGGTTGTCCATGCTCAGGAAGCATCGAAGGCACCACACTCCATACATGAAACTGTATTCGAAAATGACGGAGACCCTATAACATTACTCGATCAAATTGCTGACCAAGATACAAATTGGTTTGATAAATTATCCTTACAAGAAGCTATACGGGGCTTGAATGAGCGTGAAAGATTAATTTTATATCTGCGCTATTATAAGGATAAAACCCAATCTGAAGTTGCAGAAAGATTAGGGATTTCGCAGGTTCAAGTTTCGAGATTAGAGAAAAAAATACTATTTGAAATGAAAAATAAAATGGATTCTTAAAAAAATCATCACGTATGTGATGATTTTTTTATTGATTTCACTACTTTCTTCCGCAATTCCAATTATAATATTTCTTTTTAAACAGATACTATAGTGTATCGAACAAAATTCCGCTGAGGTGATGACTAATGGATGGAATTGTATATTTACGGATGAAAAAGAAGCTAGAAATAAGTAATCCGAAGGTGATTCATTTAAAGGATGTTGCTTATCTGTCATCTAATTCCAAAAACATTGTCCAAGAATTAGAGGCATTAAAGATCTACCGAATAACAGAAAAAGATAAAGAAATCGTTATTATTGATAGTTTTTTGATTATCGATCACCTAAATCAAAACTATCCATTTATAGAGGTTCAACTAGTTGGTCCTGAACAAACCATTATCCGAGTTAGCAAATACAGGAAATCTCCAAATGTATTTATTGTAGCATTTGTATGGTTGCTTTTATTTATTGGGACAGCGATGACAATTATGAACTTTCACTATGATGTAAGCATGCAAGAAGTCCAACAGAAATTACATTACTTACTGACAGGTGAAGAAAATGAGTATCCACTGTGGATACAGATTCCTTATTCATTTGGTTTAGGAATCGGAATGATATTATTTTTTAACCATTGGTTTAATAAACGTTTTAATGAGGAGCCAAGTCCCTTAGAGGTTGAAATCTATAACTACCAGAAATCCCTTGATGACTATGTAAATTATCACGAGAATCAGTTAAATGATCCAAACCATCCTCATTAATGTCGTCCAGATCATCATTGGCTTTTCTGGGGGACTAGCTGTTGGATGTGGATTTGTTGCCTTTTTAACAGTGCTTGGTATTATTCCAAGATTAATTCAACTAAGCAAAACATTACACTTAGTAAAGGTTTATACGGCATGCGTTATTTTAGGTTCATTAATTGGAACTTACTTATCTTTTGCAGATATCACATGGAATCACCCAGTAATATTACTGGCGATTTGGGGTGGATTGCACGGGATTTTTAATGGAATGCTTGCTGCTGCCTTAACAGAGGTATTGAATGTGTTTCCGTTAGTATCTAGGAGGATTAACCTAGAGGGTAAGCTCATTCTCCTAATGATGGCAATCGTGTTTGGAAAGATTATAGGGTCATTATTTCAATGGATTATTTTAGTTAAGCTGTAAGAATGGAGGGTTAGTTATGAAGCAACAACCAATATCATCCACAATCAAACATAATGCTGCCTATTTAAAAGAAAGAGTAGGAGTAGGTACATCCTTTGATGTTGGGTTTCGCGAAATAGTTCTATTAAAAACAGATATTCAATTGTATTATGTGACAGGATTAGTCGATAGCATGATTATTCAGGACATCTTAGAAGAACTGGTTAACTTGAATGACCATGAAAAGGAAAAAGGGAAAATTGCGGAGATTATTAAAAATCGCTTAGTTCATCAGCAGGTTAATTCCATAAAATCGATGGATGAAGCAGTGGATCAAATGCTCTCTGGACTAATTGTTATTTTTATCAATGGTGAACGATTTGCTTATGTTGTGGATGTAAGAAACTACCCAGGTAGAACACCACAGGAGCCAGACACGGAAAGGGTTATTCGTGGTTCAAGGGACGGTTTTACTGAAAACATTATTGAAAACACTGCATTAACAAGGAGAAGAATTCGTGATGAGCGTTTGCGTCACGAAATGCTGAAGGTTGGAGAACGTTCTAAAACAGATGTTTGCTTAAGTTATATAAAAGATATTGCTGACGAAGGTCTTGTGAAATTAATGAAAGAAAAGATTGAAGCTATCGACATTGATGGTGTAACAATGGCAGAAAAATCGCTTGAGGAGTTCATTGTGGAACGCAAGTGGAATCCGTATCCAATGGTTCGCTATACGGAGAGGCCTGATGTTGCTGCTAATCATTTGTTAGAGGGACATGTCATCATTATTGTGGATACTTCACCTAGTGTTATCATTGTTCCGACAACATTCTTTCATCACTCACAACATGCGGAAGAGCATCGACAAGCACCAGTTATTGGTACTTTCATCAGATGGATTCGCTTTTTAGCGATAGTTGCTTCTATTTTTCTTTTACCAACATGGCTATTGTTTGTAATGGATCCAAGTTTGCTACCAAAGGCACTTTCATTTATCGGACCAAATGAAGAAGGCAACATTCCAATTGTTATACAGCTTATCTTAGGTGTAATTGGGATTGAGTTTTTACGGATGGCTGCTATTCATACACCGACTGCTTTATCTACAGCTATGGGGTTAATTGCAGCCGTATTAATTGGTCAGATAGCAATAGATGTTGGTTTGCTAAGTCCAGAGGTTATTCTTTATATTTCCATTAGTGCCATAGGATCTTATGTAACCCCAAGCTATGAGCTCAGCGTAGCCAATAAAGTAGCAAGCCTTATACTGTTATTAGCGACAGCAGCCTTTGGATTGATGGGTTATATAATCAGCATAACCCTATTCTTCTTGTTCTTAATTAGCGTAAGATCTATTAGAACTCCTTATTTATGGCCACTTTTACCATTTAATGCCAAGGCGATGCTTTCCATTTTAATTCGTGTCCCAACTCCTTATGCAAATTCAAGACCAAGCATTGTCCATCCGAAGAATACCTATCGTCAACCGGTAAAGAATCATTCATAAAAAGGGAATTAATACCTCGTGTCAACTGCTGCGGGGTATTATTTCTTTTGTTTTCTATCAGGTTATGGTAAATTTTTTATATGTATGTTTAGAATATAATGCAGATAGGTGAGAATTATGTCGCTGGATAATTACCCATATCAAATAAACGAAAACGGACATTTAGAGATTGGTGGAATTGATACGCTTGATTTAGTGAAAAAATATGGTACCCCACTATATGTCTATGATATCGCGCTTATTCGTGAACGCTGTAGAGCGTTTGTAGAAACATTTAAAAAGCTTGGCGTGAAGGCGCAAGTAGCATATGCAAGTAAAGCATTCTCTTCTATTGCAATTTTACAGGTTATGAAGCAAGAAGGACTTTCGGTAGATGTTGTATCTGAAGGCGAATTGTTTACTGCCCTTCAAGCTGGCGTCAATCCTGAAAAAATCCATATGCATGGCAATAATAAAAGCCCTAGAGAACTTGAGATGGCGATAAAAAATAATATTGGCTGTATCGTGGTGGACAACTTTTATGAGATTGAGCTACTGAAGGAATTATTAGCTAAATATGGTAAAGAAACGGATGTTATCATTCGCGTGACGCCTGGAATCAAATCAGAAACACATCAATATATCATGACTGGTAATGAGGATTCAAAATTTGGATTTGACCTTCATAATGGACAAGCTGAAGAAGCATTTTTGTTGCTACATGAGCATGAAGCTATAAATTTTAAAGGCCTGCATTGCCATATTGGGTCACAGATATTCGATACAGAGAGATTTGTTTTAGCTACCAATATTTTATTTGACGCTATTTCGAAATGGAATACTAAGTATGGTTATTCTCCTGAGGTTCTGAATTTAGGTGGAGGGTTTGGTATTCGATATACGAAAGATGATCAGCCACTTCCACTTCATAAATATGTGGAAAGATTAGTCGAAACTGTACAAGAGCATAGTGATAGATTGGGCATTCCAATGCCTGAAATTTGGATTGAACCGGGACGATCGATTGTGGGAGATGCTGGTATTACTTTATATACGATAGGTTCTACCAAGCATATACCAGGTGTCCGGGATTATGTTTCGGTTGATGGTGGTATGACTGATAATATTAGACCAGCATTATACCAGGCAAAGTACCATGGAGTGCTTGCTAACAAAGCAAATCACCCAAGCAGTTCTGTTGTGTCGATTGCTGGTAAATGCTGTGAATCAGGAGATATGCTAGTTTGGGATCTACCACTGCCTGACGTGGAAAGTGGAGACATCCTTGCATTATTCTCTACAGGAGCTTATGGGTATTCCATGGCCAGTAATTATAACCGTATTCAAAAAGCAGCCGTTGTGTTTGTTGAGAATGGTTTGGATAAGCTTGTTATTAAACGAGAAACATACGAGGATATTGTCAGCCACGATTTATCCTATGAGTAATGTTATCAATTAACTTTTAATAAATGGTAAGAAATGTTATGATGAATGCTATAATAACAGTGAACAAGACGAATGGAGTTGGAATAGATGGAAAAAAAAGGTTATATTTTAATGGAGAATGGAAATAAGATTGAGTTTGAATTATATCCTAATGAAGCACCAGGAACAGTAGCGAATTTTGAAAAATTAGCTAACGAAAATTTTTATGATGGACTAACATTCCACCGTGTAATCGATGGATTTGTAAGTCAAGGGGGATGCCCGATTGGTAACGGAACGGGTGACGCTGGTTATAAAATAAAATGTGAGACAGATAATAATCCGCATCAACATGTTGAGGGTACACTTTCTATGGCACATGCAGGGAGAGATACTGGTAGCTGCCAATTCTTTATTGTACATGAACCACAACCACATCTAAATGGAGTACATACCGTATTTGGTCAAGTTACTTCTGGTATGGAGCATGTAAAAGCAATGCGAAACGGAGATGTTATGAAAGAGGTAAAGGTTACTTCTGCATAATGACTTCTGTAAATTAGGAAGGTTTAGATGAATACATTAATATTGCTGTATCTTGTATTATTTGTTGCGCCAATCAGTAATCTAATTCATGAGTTAGGGCACTTGATTGGTGCAAAGCTTGCAAAAGCAGATGAGGTCAAACTTTATTTAGGTAGAGGTACAAGCGTATGTAAATTTGTATACCGTACTACTGAGATTGATATAGGGTCTGTATTTTTTACTTCAGGTTTTACAGTAAGTAGAAGAGAGGAAGTTTATAAACCGATAGAAATCGTTTATATTACATTCTTTGGTCCATTTCTTAATGCTGCTGTTGCACTCATCTTATACCTTCTGTTTCTACATATGCAAAATGATTACATTTTGGTCTTGATGTTGTATAATTGCTGGTTGTTCGTCATGAATTGTATCCCATTTAAGATTAAGGATCAGCAGTCCGATGGCTATATAATTATGAAGGAATTAATTGGTAAAGGTAATAAATAGGAATTAATTGTCAATGATAGTAAAGGATGAGCAGATTGAAACAACGTAAAAAGAATATCCTACTATTTGTTGTATTGCTTTTGCTTAGTATAATTTGGGGATTTGCTTATTGGATTTTGTTCGTTTTATAAACCTAATTTGACAAATGTAGATTAATAGGTCATAAATATATATACGAACTCCAATTGAAAGTAATCTGATGAATTGCTTAACCAACTTAGTTTAAAAGTTATTCACATAATGAGGGGTATCTATGTTAAATCGCTATAAAAAAAATTCGGAAAAAATTGCAATGGGTCTATTGTCTTTTATGCCAGAAGAAAAAGATGTTAAAAAATTGCAGCATACCATAAAAGAGTATGAGTCCAATCCAAATTGGCATCTTTATCTATGGAAAGAAGAAGATATTATCGGCGCAATTGGCTTGCGAGTTGATGATGAAAAAGTAGTCTTACAACATATATCCGTAAATCCTTCACATAGAAATGCAGGCATTGGCAAAAAGATGGTACAAGAGATTAAGAAGCTTTATGGTCAGAAATATGACATTTGTGCGGAAGAGCCGATACAACGTTATTATGATCATTGCACGCAAGAAGATAATCTGAATTAAGGGATGCATATAACAGTTAAAAAAATCAGCCCTAATATTGCCTTAGGGCTGATTTTTATTACGAGATTATGATGTTGTTGATGGAATGAATTTAATCGTAGCGAATTCTAAATTAGAACCAAGCAGCACCAACAATGATTAGAAGAATGAACAATACTACGATTAAAGCGAATCCTCCACCGTAATTATATCCTGCTCCCATTATAAATTCCTCCTTTTTGTACTTAAATAAATGTTTTGGGTAACATTTATCTTACGTTAATAACTTATGTAAATACCTAGCATCGTGTATAGGCGTTTATACAAGTGACTTTAATTTTTTCTGGAAACCAATGTTGAAATATAATTCTGTAAAAAGAAAGGGCGAAAAACTATGAATCAAGCATATCAGGTTAAACTAGATACATTTGAAGGTCCGCTTGATTTATTGTTACATTTAATCAATCAATATGAGATTGACATCTATGACATTCCAGTTGCCCAGATAACAGAACAATATATGAATTATATTCATGCTATGCAGCATCTTGAATTGAATATCGCAAGTGAGTACCTTGTAATGGCTGCTACGCTACTGGCAATCAAGAGTCAAATGCTATTGCCGAAGCAAGAATTAGAGGATGACACGGAAGATTATATGGAAGACCCTAGAGAGGAATTGATGCAGCGCCTTATTGAATACCGGAAGTACAAAGAAGCTGCAGAAACCTTTAAGGAAAAAGAATTAGAAGCAAATCAGATATTTACAAGGCCACCTGTTATCTTTGAAAGTTTAAATATCGAAAAAACGATTGTTCAAGGAGACATTTCTATTTATGATATGTTAGGTGCCCTAGGTAGAATGCTAGAACGTAAGAAATGGAAAGAACCACTTGAAACTAGAATCCAAAAAGCCGATATACCTATTGAACAACGAATGGACGAGGTATTGGAGTTAGTGAAATCTAACAAAAGTGGTATTTCATTTGATCAAATGTTTACTCAACGCACGAAGTCCCATATTGTTGTTACTTTCATGGCTTTACTGGAGCTGATGAAGATAAACATGGTTACCTGCCAGCAAACAAACCATTTTGATACATTATATGTATTTTATACGGGGGATGAAGTGTAGTATGAAAAATGTAAAAGCCATTTTAGAGGGATTGCTATTTGCTTGTGGAGATGATGGAATTACCATCAAGGATCTGGCAAAAGTGATGGATATTTCAACAAAAGCAGTTGAACATCTCATTGAAGAATTAAAATATGATTATGAACATGTCAATCGAGGGATTATGATGATGCAATCTCATGATGTGTTTCATCTGACAACGAAACCAGAACATAGTGAGTACTATAAGAAGTTATTAGAAACCCCTCATACAAGTAGAATGTCACAGGCGGCATTAGAGACGCTGGCAATAATTGCTTATCAACAGCCGATAACTCGATCAGAAATTGATGAAATTCGAGGAGTTAAGAGTGATCGTCCTGTCCAAACTTTACTTGCAAGATCCCTGATTGAAGAGGTAGGTAGACGTGAAGGAGTAGGAAGACCGGTATTATTTGGAACGAGTAAGGATTTCCTAACTTATTTTGGGTTAACCTCACTCGAAGAGCTTCCACCACTACCAGAAAACATGGATGAAAATGAGCTTGAAGAGGAAGCTGATTTATTTTTTGATCGGTTTAATCAGTTAGAGGAAAAAACAGAAGATTAATGTATATTGAAATTATTTATTATTATTCTAACCGAAAACTCCAGCAGATGTTGCTGGAGTTTTTTGTGTTTACTTTATCTGCTAATATATAACACTCATTTATGTGCTTTTAGTATTTTATGTGACTTCCGAATCTGTTCATAGGTAGGCTGTACAAATTTATTCATAACCATGAATCCACCGCATAAAATGTATAGACATATTTATCGGGAGGCAAAACAATGCGTTCTATTGCAATAACCCTTATAACATTATTAATTTTTTGCTTTTCATTTCCAATTATTGGACAGGCTACCCCTAGTGTATCTGCTAATAATGCTGTATTAATCGAACAATCCACTGGCAGAATCTTATTTGAAAAGGCTGCCCATGAAAAACAGAGCATTGCCAGCATCACCAAAATTATGACAGCAATTATAGCGATTGAGTCTGGTAAAATGAAGGAATTAGCGACCGCTAGTGAAGAAGCAGTAAATACAGAGGGATCCTCCATTTACTTAAAGCAAGGGGAGGAAATGCCTCTAGAAGACCTAGTATATGGATTAATGCTAAGGTCTGGTAATGATGCAGCAGTAACAATAGCTGAGCATGTTGGAGGTAGTGAAGAAGGATTTGTGTATTTGATGAATGAAAAAGCAAAGTGGCTTGGTATGACGAACACCCATTTTGACAACCCGCATGGATTAGATTCAGAAACACACTACTCATCTGCATATGACATGGCTTTACTTATGAGCTATGCCATGAAAAATGAGGAATTTAAGAAGATTACGGGAACCAAGTCATATAAATCTGAGGGTAGAGAGTATGGCTGGAGAAATAAAAATAAATTACTGACTGCCTATTATAAATATTGCACAGGCGGAAAGACAGGCTTCACGAAACAAACTGGGCGAACGTTGGTTTCGACCGCTTCAAAGGATGGGATGGATTTAATAGCAGTCACCCTGAATGCCCCTGATGATTGGCGTGACCATATGCAAATGTTTGACTGGGGGTTTGATAACTATGAAATGCATGCACTATCGAAGAAAGGAATCATAGACATTTCATTAGAAACTGGTGAAAGTATTGAGGGATATACCTATGAAGATACTATCTATCCATTAGCAGAGAACGAAATAGATGCTATTAATAGTGAGGTCTATCCAATTGAAACAGTCACACTTGATTTTAAAGAGCAAATTGTTGGGAAGAAGCGTTATTTTCTTCATGATGAACCAATCGCAGAGGTTGCCATCTATCAAGAAAAGCAAGCAGAACAGGATACTACATTCTTTTCCAATCTGATCTCTGTGTTTAAACAAATATTTAGGATGAGCTAACATGGTCAATATTATTTGGGCGTCTATGGCGATAATCGGAATTATATATGCGATGTTTAATGGAACGATGGATGAAGTGAATAAAGCAATCTTTGAAAGTGCAGATGAAGCGGTAACATTATCGATTGGGCTTATAAGTGTGCTAGTGTTCTGGTTAGGAATCATGAAGATTGCAGAAGAAGCTGGAATCTTAAAGGCTCTAGCAAGAATATTCCGTCCAATTGTCGTGCGACTCTTTCCTGAAATACCGAAGGACCACCCTGCAATTGGGTACATTCTTTCTAATATTACTGCCAATATTTTTGGGCTTGGCAATGCTGCCACGCCGATGGGGATAAAGGCTATGGAACAAATGAAACAACTAAGTGGCTCAGATTCTGCATCAAGATCTATGATTACATTTTTGGCTATCAACACGTCAAGTCTGACCATTATCCCAACCACAGTTATTGCGATACGAATGCAATATGATTCTGCTTCACCGACAGAGATTGTTGGAACTACTATCCTCGCCACATTGATTTCAACCTGTAGTGCAATCCTAATCGATCGCATATTCTATTATAGAAGTGTATGGAGGAAATAATATGGGGATAATCGCACAACTAAGTATTTGGATAATACCAGCATTTATTCTAATCGTATTACTAGTGGCAACCTGGAGGAAGATATCAACATATGAATTATTTGTGGAGGGAGGAAAAGAAGGTGTTAAGATGGCATTTTCTTTACTTCCTTTTTTAGTAGGAATGATTGTGGCAATCGCTATTTTTCGGAGTTCGGGTGCCCTCGATGCGATCATTGGTTTAATTGCCCCGGTCTTATTATTCTTTGGTGTTCCACCAGAAATTGTACCATTGGCGTTGGTTAAACCTATTTCAGGTTCAGCTGCACTCGGCATAACCACGGAGCTAATTGCAACACATGGTCCAGATTCATTTTTAGGAAGATTAGCATCCACGATGCAGGGTAGTACAGATACAACCCTGTATATTCTTACAGTATATTTTGGAGCTGTAGGGATACGTAAGATGGGTTATGCATTAAAGGTTGGACTTTTAGCTGATTTAGTTGGTATAATAGCAGCAATTGTCATTGTCACACTTGTTTTTGGTTAAGCTATAAAGGAATCCTAATGCTCGAATTGGATAAAATCGTTAAAGTAGCGTTAACATATAGTTAACGCTATTATTATGTTAGAAAGTTAAACATTAGTTTCTGGAGTTTCTAATACAATTGATTTTAATGACAAGTGACAATAAATTAAAGGATAAATTGGTGATATTATGTCGAATACATATGAAAGACTACAAAAAGTTATTGCGCAAAGCGGTGTAACGTCGAGAAGAAAGGCAGAAGCCCTTATCGTAGCTGGAAAAGTTAAAGTTAATGATAAGATTGTAACAGAACTGGGTACGAAGGTTAGCTCAGATGATAAAATTGAGGTGGAAGGTGTACAGCTTGAAAAAGAGCCACCAGTTCATTATCTGTTCTATAAGCCGAGAGGTGTTATCTCTAGTGTGAAGGATGATAAAGGCAGAAAGATTGTTACAGATTTCTTTCCAGAAATTGAAGAGCGGATTTATCCTATTGGACGGCTTGACTATGATACATCTGGAATATTGCTTCTAACAAATGATGGTGAATTTGCAAATATGGTCATGCATCCTAAATATGGTGTAGAAAAAGTATACGTTGCAAAAATAAAAGGAATTCCTTCTAAAATGGACCTTGCAAAGCTACGTAAAGGCGTAAAAGACAAGAAAGAGCTATTGAAAGCATTACGATATCGTGTGATTTCTACTGATAAAAAGAATCATACGACCATTCTTGAGTTGACACTTAGAGAAGGAAAGAACAGGCATGTTCGTCGGATGATGGAACAGCTTGGTTTCCCAGTAATGAAACTGAAGCGTGAAAAATATGGACTTCTTACACTAGAAGGGCTACGTGTAGGAGAATATCGTAAGCTTACTCCTAAGGAAGTAAAGCAAATGAGAAACCTTGCGTCCAAAATTGTTGAAGATTAGACAAATTTACATTGTCCAATAAATGGTATAATTGGGCAGGGAGTGGTCTTAGTGAGCGTTGAACAAGCTAAAGTTACGAAACAAAAGAAGAAAAGGAACAGATTAATTTTTCGTTCTGTTATTTTAGTTCTACTACTTATTGCAGTGGGATATGCCTTAATTACTAATATAACAAAGGATAAAACCATTTATGATATAGGTGATCAGGCACCAGACTTTCAATTAACACAGGTTAATAATAATAATGAACTTGAGACCGTGCGTTTAAGTGATTATCGTGGAAAAGGGGTTATGCTGAATTTCTGGGGGACATGGTGTGAGCCATGTGAAGCGGAAATGCCATATATGCAAGAGTTATATCCTAAGTATCAGGAAAAGGGTGTCGAAATCATTGCGGTTAGCCTTGATGCGACTGAGTTTGTTATCGATAAATTTATTGATAAGCATGATTTAACTTTCCCAATCCCACATGATACGAAAGATCTTGTGCGTGACCAGTATAAAATTGGTCCAATTCCAAGTACCTTTTTTATCAATTCAGAAGGAGAGATAGTTGAAATCGTTGAAGGCGCGCTTTCACTTGAACGTTTAGAGGGATATTTACAACAAATTCAACCAAATGAATCATAATTACTGGAGAGGGATATAGATGAATCATATTAAATGTGAATGTGGCCATGTGAATCCGGAGGGCACCGTTCTTTGTGAAGCATGTGGTAAGCCTATTGAAATGAACCAGCATATCGATGGAAATGATAAAAAGAAACTATTGAATATGCGTTATGAAGGTAGTGCTAGAAGATCAAAAACATATAACAAGACAATCATAGATAAGATATGGAATTTTTTCTCCTCTGTTAAAGTAGGAGTTTGGTTAATTGTTATTGCGTTAGTTGCTTCAGGAATTGGAACTATTTTTCCACAGGAACAATACATACCATCTACTGCCGTATCACGAGATCCGCAAATATATTATCCGGAAACATTTGGTATTTTAGGGAAAATTTACTATCAATTAGGCTTTCATAATTTATACAGCTCTTGGTGGTATCTGTTATTAATTGCTTTAATTGGTATCTCCTTAGTAATCTGTAGTCTTGACCGTTTTGTGCCGTTATATAAAGCATTGAAAAGGCAAAAAGCAAAAAGACATGAATCTTTTATTAATAGACAACGTTTTTATAGTAAAACAGAATCTGTTGAGCAGGGTGATATTGAATCTGTTAAAGAAAGTTTACGTAAGCAACGTTATAAGGTAAAAGAAGAAGATGGTCATCTAGTAGCTGAAAAAGGTAGATTTTCAAGGTGGGGGCCATATGTTAATCATATTGGTTTGATTATCATTTTGCTTGCTGCCCTATTACGGACTACTCCATTACTTTACCTAGATGATTACGTTTGGGTTCGAGAAGGCGAATTGAAAGTTATTCCTGGAACGGATGGAGAATACTATATCGAGAATAAAGAGTTCATTTTAGAAACCTATGACCAAGAGGATGAGCGGTTTAAAGAGGCAATTGCGAAAGAAGGTATCGTACCGAGTAACTTCCAGAGTAATGTGATAATTTATAAATCAGGAGATTCAGAAGTATTAGGCGCTGAAACAGACCTAGAAAAGGTTACGGAAGATGAAATACGAATGAATTACCCACTTAAATTTGATGGTTATGCTCTTTATCAGCAGGGTTATCAATTAAATGAGTTTGCGAATATGACCTTTAAAATCTATGAAATGAATGACCCTGATGCAGAAGCACTGGGCGAATTTACAATTGATTTATACAATATGAAGCATGAATATAAACTAGATAATGGATATAAAGTGGTTGTGGCCGAATACTATCCTGATTATAAACTAACGGAAGATGGGGTTAAGTCAGAAACCAATGATTCCAATAATCCGGCATTCGTGTTTAATCTCTACCCACCGGAAAGTGAAGATTACGAGATTAGCTTTGTCGGTGATGTCATAGGTGCTGCTGAAGATTTAGGAATTGATACAACGGTAGTAGAATTACAGCCGATGGGTAATGTGGTTGGGACATTTGCTCCGTCAATTGATCCCACTGGAGAAAATCAATATCGTATTCTCATTGACTCCATTGATTTTGATCGTAAGAGTGGATTAACCGTAAGAAAAGATTATACACTTCCAGTATTTGGATTTGGTGCAATAATCTTTATGATTGGGGTTATCCAAGGAATGTATTGGCAGCACAGAAGAATTTGGATTCAACGTAAGGGTGATGGCGTGTTACTAGCAGGTCATACCAATAAAAATTGGTTTGGACTTAAAAAAGACATTGAAAAAGCAATCGATGGCACTGCTATTAATATGGTAGAAGACCAAAATGAAGAGGAATAAGTAGAATAAGGAGGGCACTTATGGAAAGCTTATTAAGTACAAGTAGTACGGCACTTTTTACAGCGTTTATTTTATACTTAGTTGCAACCCTATTTTTTGGTGCAACTATCAAAGATAAAACAAGTGATAAATCCAAAACAGGCTTCGCCGGAAAATTAGCCATTAGCCTAACAATAATTGGATTTATCGCACAATTAACATATTTTGTCACTAGATGGATGGCTTCAGGGCATGCACCGGTAAGTAACTTGTTTGAATTTACAACTTTCTTAGGTATGTGTTTAGTATTTGCTTTTATAATCATCTATTTTATATACAAGCTTAGTGTGTTAGGACTCTTTGCACTACCTGTTGCGATGATTATTATTGCATATGCTAGTATGTTCTCAAGGGAGATTTCACCACTAGTACCTTCCTTACAAAGCCACTGGCTTGCCATACATGTTTCGACGGTTGCGTTAGGACAAGGTATACTCTTTATTAGTTTCGTTGCGGGATTAATTTATTTAATTCGTCAGGTAGATCAAAGTGTAAGAAGTGCGCGAACTATTGCGTTAGAGTTTGTTATCTATTCACTATTTTTATTTATAGGATTTATCGTTAGCTCATCGGTGTTTAATGCCATGGGATACAGTGCTAGCTTTGACTATCCGTTAAATGATAAAACAGTAACAACAGAATATACTATGCCAGCGATTGCGGGACCATATGATGGCACCTTAACCACTGAAGGCGTAATGGAACCATGGTTCCAGACACCTGAATGGATGCATGGAGCTGACGCGGGAAGAAAGTTTAATACTGTTGTCTGGTCTCTACTAGTCGGAAGTGTCCTATATGGACTAATACGTTTAATATTAAGAAAGCGTGTAGGGGCTGCGATTCAACCATTACTTAAAAACGTAAAGCCAGATCTTGTTGATGAAATAAATTATCGATCTGTTGCAATTGGTTTCCCTGTATTTACGTTAGGTGGATTGATTTTCGCGTCAATTTGGGCGCAAATAGCTTGGGATCGATTTTGGGGCTGGGACCCGAAAGAGGTTTGGGCACTAATTACGTGGTTCTTCTATGCTGCTTATTTACACTTAAGGCTTTCAAGAGGCTGGCATGGTGAGAAATCTGCATGGCTTGCAGTAGTTGGTTTTGGAATTATTATGTTTAATTTAATCGTTGTTAATTTAGTTCTTGCAGGACTACATTCTTATGCATAAATAAATGATAGAAAACATGACATTTTTGAACGGGTGTCGTGTTTTCTTATACTTTTATAAATGCTTGGTATATACTTTTAGTAACGCTTATCAAGGGGGAGCTTATCAATGAATAATAGTGCCAAAGTACTTGTAGTTGATGATGAAGAAAGAATCCGCCGATTAATTCGAATGTATTTAGAGCGGGAAGATTTTCTAGTAGAAGAAGCTGAGAATGGAACGGATGGACTCGGACTTGCTTTAGAAAATGACTATGATCTTATTTTATTAGATATCATGATGCCAGAGATGGATGGAATTGCAGTGTGCCAGGAATTAAGAAAAGAAAAGAATACTCCCGTTATTATGTTGACTGCAAAAGGTGAAGAAGCAAACCGAGTACAGGGATTTGAAGTTGGGACAGATGATTATATTGTGAAGCCGTTTAGTCCAAGAGAAGTGGTACTTCGTGTTAAAGCCTTATTAAGGAGAACAACAACAAGCGGTTATAATGATGTGAACGCGCAAACAAAGGACTTGTTAGTGTTCCCACACTTAACGATTGATCATGATGCACATCGTGTTACTGCGGAGGGACAAGAAGTAGGATTAACACCTAAAGAATACGAATTACTTTGTTATTTAGCAAAGTCCCCAGATAAAGTGTTTAATCGTGAGCAATTACTGAAAGATGTATGGAATTATGAGTTTTTTGGTGATTTACGAACAGTAGATACACATGTAAAGAGATTACGTGAAAAATTAAATAATGTTTCCAAAGAAGCCGCGAAGATGATTGTAACCGTTTGGGGTGTTGGATACAAATTTGAGGTAGATGATGAATAATGTTTTGGCGTAGTGTTGTAGGGAAACTAGCAGTGACGATTTTATTGCTAGTTTCTTTTGTATTATTTGTGTTAACCATATTTTTACTTGAATTCTTTGAGAACTTTCACGTTCAAGAAGCAGAAAAAGACTTGGAGCAGACAGCTACGAAGGTTTCTGTGATGGTTGAAAATCATGAAGACATCTCGTTAATTCATGAAACGACAGAACGGGTAAAAGATTCTGCTAGTAAAGTACTTATTCTATTTTCAGACGGAAGAATCTGGGGTTCGAATACCGATAATCAAATGCTATCTGATTTGAATGAAGAGTGGATTATTGAAAACTCTAATGTTCGAGATTTGTCAAATCGTGATACGACGATCGAAAAGCAAATTGAAGTTCCTAATGAGGAAATGGGTGTTATGCTTGTTGCAACCTCTGTACCTAACAGCGATGCGGCAGTAATTGTCTATCAATCGCTTGCCGTTGTCGATAAAACCAAATCTGAAACAACTAAGATAATATTAGGTGCGGCTGCTGTTGCCATTGTTCTTACAACAATATTTGCTTTCTTCTTATCCACACGTATTACGTCACCGCTTATTAAAATGCGAGAAGCTGCCTTTGATTTAACAAGAGGTGAATTTAATACGAAGGTTCCCATTTTAACCCATGATGAAATTGGTGAACTGGCGATGGCATTTAATCACATGGGAAGACAGTTGAAATTTCATATTAATGCATTAAGACAAGAAAAAGAGCAATTATCAAGTATTGTTAATTCCATGGCAGATGGTGTCATTACATTAAGTAGAAATGGGGAAATTATTGCCACCAATCGTCCTGCAGAACAGTTTATGGAGGATTGGTATTTTGAGAAGAACCTAGAGAAGGCAGATGGTAATCGTAAACTTCCGAACGAGCTCTATGAATTACTGCAAGAGGTTATTCAAGGAGAAAAAGAGGTGTTGGAAGAAATTGGATTGCAAGGTAGAACTTGGGTTATGATTATGACTCCATTATATGATCAATCCTATATTCGCGGTGCAGTTGCTGTTATGCGTGATATGACAGAAGAACGCAGACTTGATAAATTGCGAAAAGATTTCATAGCCAATGTATCGCATGAATTAAGAACACCTATTTCAATGCTTCAGGGATATAGTGAAGCAATTGTGGATGATATCGCAGAAAGTAAAGAAGAAAAAAATGAGCTTGCCCAAATTATTTATGAAGAATCACTACGACTTAGCCGATTAGTTAATGAATTACTTGATTTAGCTAGTATGGAAGCGGGTTATTTAACCTTAACGGTAGATACGGTTGAGGTTAATCCATATGTGGATCGTATATATCGGAAATTTAAAGGAATAGCAGAGGAACACCAGATAGATTTGGTATTGACAAAAGAAATATCAGAACCATATGCTTATTATGATCCAGACCGTATGGAACAAGTTTTTACAAACCTGATTGATAACGCTATTAGACATACGAGTGAAGGTGGCTTTGTTAAGGTCTTTGTTCAAAACGATATACACGAGCTGAATGTATCGATAGAGGATAGTGGTAGTGGTATTCCCGAGGAAGATTTACCATTTGTTTTTGAACGTTTCTATAAAGCAGATAAATCTCGGACTAGAAACAAGCATGTGAAGGGGACCGGACTAGGACTATCAATAGCGAAGAATATTGTAACGTCGCATAACGGTATGATATCGGTTAAAAGTAAGGTAAATATTGGTACAACGTTTAACTTGAAGATACCTAGAAGTGAAGAACTTTAGCTTGTGTTTTTCGACTTGTATTGTTACTATATTCAGTAGAATTGAATACAATATTTTTGATATTGGTGTGTTCCACTTAAAAGGGAATCTAGTGAAAATCTAGAGCTGTCCTCGCAACTGTAAGTGATAACGAACTAAGCATTGCCACTGTATGAATAACATACGGGAAGGGCTTAAAGTAGGCATAAGTCACAAGTCAGTAGACCTGCCAGTGTCATTTGTATCAATGATCCCGAGGATAGGACATTTGAGACAATCTCGTACATAGAAAGTAAAACGATGCTTTTTTATGGTGAAGGACTGTCAGAAGAGTTAACCTTGTTGCGGGTTAGCTCTTTTTATTTTTCCTGTTCTTGATAACACGTATGGAGGATGAGAAGATGAAGAAGCTATTATTTAAATTTATGGCAGTACTTATTACATTAGTTGTGATGGTAGGATGTTCAGAAGAGGATTCCACTAATAATGAACAACAAAGTCAAGGCACAACTACGGAACAATCAAATGAATCCGAAAATAATTCGGAACAGCAGGAGGAAGCTTCAGTCCATATAAAACTTTCTCAGGATAAAGAGGCTGAAGTTATTGAAGAAAAAGATATTGTTATTGAAGATGGTGACACCTTAATGGATGTTTTGAAAGCCAATTTTGAAGTTGAAGAAAAAGATGGCTATGTTAATTCTATTGAAGGTATCAATGATAAAGATAAAGAATTAAAGAAATTCTGGATGATTTCTGTTAATGGAAAAGCGGCTGAAGTTGGTGCAAACGACATTGTACTAAAAGATGGTGACGAAGTAGTACTTGATTTCCAATCATGGGAATGATATAAGTGAATATCTATAAGATAACACTGATTGCATTACTCGCCACATTAGCAATTGTTGGTCGGGTTGCCGTGTCCTTCATTCCTAGTGTACAGCCGGTTACCTCAATCATTATTATCAGTGGCATTTTTTTAGGGCCAGTTTCTGGAATCCTATTGGCAATTTTGGTTACCTTTCTGTCAAACATGTTACTAGGAACTGGAATTTGGACTGTTTGGCAGATTATTACTTGGGGATTAATAGGCTTAATAAGTGGGATAATTGGCAAGTATACTAAGAAATTCCCTCTCTATGTAGTGGTTTTATTCGCTGTGTTTTGTGGTTATTTTTATGGTTTTGTAGTTTCATTGGTAAACTACCAGGTGACTGGTCAGGGATTTCTGGCATATTATCTTGCCGGATTACCATTTGATACGAATCATGCAATCGGGAATGCCGCATTTATGATTTTATTATATCCTGCAATTACATTTATCTTTAATAACTATATAACGAAACATCTAAAAAAATGAACACCAACTAGCCTAAGTTGGTGTTCTATTATTCTTCAAGCCTTAATGGATTACCGTTAAATGGAAGCTCGGATATTTTAATAGAGTCACTTGGACAACCCTCAAATGCATCCAGTACGTCATCTTCTAATCCCAATGGAATTACTTGATTTCCTGTGTTATGATCGATTCGGACAAACGCAAGACCTTCATCATCATAATCAAAAATTTGTGGACAGGTAATCCCACAAGCACCACAGGCTATACATGTGTCTTTATCCACGATGGAATATTTTGCTCTCATGTTACATACCCCTTATCCTTACTTTGCAGTTCTGGTGCTTACTTCTATATTAATTTGTTAGCATATATAATTCAACTATTGCAATCAGTGTTATGATGGAGATAGTGACGGAAAAGAGGGGAAGTATTGTGTGTTTTAAAGGGATAATATTAAAATGTATAACATTCATGAAGGAAAATCGCTCTATTTCCGGAATCTATCATCTGCTTTCCGGCAAGAAATCTATTCAATCTGTTCATGATGCTAAAATTTTCAACCTAGAAGGGCTTTACGGAATCTATCCTGCGTTAACAATGATTGATTTCCTAGATTGTGTGCAGCAAATGGTTGCAGGTGGTTTGATTAAAAAAGGTAAAACAGATAATTATTATGATATCACGGACAGAGGAGAACAGTATTTAAAGCAATCTGACGTTACTAGTATCTTATGTTATTTTAACGGGATAAAGTACTATGGTCGAGACGTTACTTTTCTAGAACGGCTTTTTTTAATTATCCAAACGTTATCCAATATACAAAAAGGAAACACCACATTTATTCCAGTAATTGATAGACCAAGCATCACAAATTGGACAAAAAAGTTTTACACTACGATAAAAGGAAATAGGAGAAATTTTACTATCAAACTATATGAAGAGCTATATGAGCTTTTGAATCAATTACCTGAGAAAGAAGCAAATATCTTTGTAGATCGTTTAAGTGGGTACAAGTACTATGGAATGAGTGTTGAGCAATTATCAGAAAAACATTCTCTAACAAAGCATGATGTTATCCTTTACTTAACTGGAGTTACGCATCATTTAATTGTAAAAATCGAACAAAACCAAGAACGATTTACGGTTTTGTATTCACTATTACGAGATCTCGAGCAAACAAAATTTATTACGAATACTGCGAAGCAAACCTATCAATTATTATGTAATCACTTTACGGTTTCAGAGATTGCGTCAATGCGTAATCTCAAATTAAATACAATCTATGACCATATTGTCGAAATTGTACTATATGATAAAGAATTTACAATTGATACATTTGTGACGAAGCAAGAGCAAGCTATCATATTACAGGCAATCCATAAGTACAACACGTATAAATTGAAGATAATAAAAGATAATACTACTTCTTCCATCAGCTATTTTCAGATTAGACTTGTCCTAGCTAGGCTAGAAGAGTTGAGATTGGAGGGCCCACATGTCTAACATAATCCACTTAGAAAAAGAGCTTGAAAACTATTTCGGTTATTCAACCTTTCGAGTAGGTCAAAAAGAGATTATTGAAGATGTATTAAAGGGAAAGGATGTTCTAGGGGTACTTCCAACTGGTACGGGAAAATCTGTTTGTTACCAACTACCTGCTAGGTTACTAGAAGGAATAACGATTGTTGTTTCACCACTAATTTCTTTAATGATGGATCAGGTGAAGGAGTTAAAAGCAAATCATTTTAAAGACGTTATCGCAATTAATAGCTTTTTAGATTTTCATTCCAGAAAAAAGCTGTATCGATCACTTTCAAACTATAAGATCATCTATTTGTCACCGGAAATTCTACAGCAAAAAGAATTACAGAACTATTTGAGTAGATTACATATAGCTTTATTTGTTATTGACGAAGCACATTGTATTTCCCAATGGGGGCATGAGTTTAGGCCAGATTATCAGAAGCTTTATCCAATAATTGAAATGCTAGGCAATCCTAATGTTTTGGCGCTAAGTGCTACTGCGACCAATGAAGTTCAGAATGATATTAAAAGGTCACTTAACTTACCAAATATGGTGAAACATATCTATCCTATCGATCGTAATAATATTATGCTTTCTGTTCAAGAAGTTATGGATAATGAGGAAAAGCTTGCGATTATATCATGCATTTTATCTAAGAATAAAGTACCATCTCTTATCTATTTTTCTTCAAAGTCTTCTGCTGAGAGTTTTACACAACAGCTATACAAAAAACTCCCCAATCACCGTATTGCATACTATCATGGTGGAATGGATCCGATTGACAGAATTTCGATTCAGCAACAATTTATGAATGATCAAATTGATGTTATTTGTTGCACAAGTGCATTTGGTATGGGGATCAATAAGAATAACATACGTTTTGTCTTTCATTATCATTTTCCGGGCCAAATAGAATCGTTTATCCAGGAAATCGGTAGGGCAGGGAGAGATGGGGAACAGAGTGTTAGTATATTACTTTATTCAAAGCAGGATGAATTTCTTCCTAAGCAGTTGATTCAGAGTGAATTGCCATCTGATAGTGATTTAACGCGAGTATTTCAGATTGTTAGTCGATATGCAAAACAGCAACAAGTGATACCAGCTGACATGGTGGAAGTAGAAGCGCTTTTTGAAATAAGTGAAACACAGTGGAGATTTATTTCTTCTCATTTAGAAAAAAATAGCGTCCTAACAGAAAATAGTTTAAAATATGACCAAGGTAAACTAACAGAAACATTCCATCTAATAAGGGAAATTAGAGATGAGCGAATGAAATTAAAACAGCATAAATTACAAGACATGATTTCATGGATTCACTCCACGGAATGTTTAAGAAAAGAACTTTACACTAAATTTCAACATGGATATACAGTATTGACTCAACAATGCTGTAGCAACTGTGGGATTGATTTAACAGATTTTAAGCCAAAACAGACGGTGAATGCTAGTATCTTGCCCAATTGGGAGATGAAGCTTAAACACCTATTTGGTTTAGGAGATACACATGAAACAGAGTGAGCTAATTAAACAATTATCAAATGAAGACCTTCGAAAATCTGTCATATATTCGCAATTATTATTTATTGTTATTGCAGCAGTTCTTAGTTTAGTACTGTTTGAAGACCTGCGAACATGGACATTTATCATACAATTCGATATAAGCGAAGTTGTTTACTTTGGAATTCTACCCGGAATTCTTATTGTACTTGTTGATCTTGTATTAATGCGGTTTTTACCAAGTAAACATTATGATGATGGCGGTATTAATAAACGCATTTTTTCGGATATAAGTATCGATAAGATTTTGCTCCTGACTTTTTTAATAGCATTGTCTGAGGAGCTGCTTTTTCGTGGTGTCATTCAGACGATCTTTGGCTACATTTTTGCTAGTGTTAGTTTTGCTATCGTTCATGTGCGTTATTTACGGAAGCCAGTATTACTTATTTCTATATTGTTAGTTAGTTTTTTAATTGGGTATATGTATGAAGTAACAGATAATCTTCTCGTAACGATTTTTTCACATTTTATAGTGGACTTTTTATTAGGGATATTCATTCGTTATAAGAGCTGGGGTGAATCTTGAATGGAAGAGAATAAGAGAGAAATTGACGATCAGGCGAAGGAGCTTCGGTCGATTGTAAATGAACTTCATAGTCAATCAGATGACAATTCTGATGAACGTATTGAAGTTGAACATGAAGATGAGCAAAAAGAAATTAATGTATTGGATTTGCCACCAAGAAAAGAAGTTCATGGCCAAAAGAAAAGAAGAGCACATGTTAAGCTAAGTAAACCATTTATTCGATTAGTAGTAGTAGCAGTTTTACTAATTATTATTCTTATCATGCTCCTATACTTTGGTGACGGAATCGTTACGTTCTAAATTACACATGAAGCCTCTGATTAAGGAGGTTTTTTGTATTAATTCCGCTTTTTGAATAAGTAAGAATAAACTCGGATAACGTTCAACAATTTTATAAAGAGCATATACTAATAAAAAGAATTCTTCTTATTAGGATGATAATGGAAGTAATTCCATTAATATGGATTTTTTTTATTTTCTTAACTAATAAGCTGATAAGAAATGAAGGTTTTATCTAATTCGCAAATTTGAGGAGGATGCTATGTGCGTATTGAAAGGGTGTCCAGTAATCAATTTACAATATTTTTGACGTTTGATGATTTGGTAGATCGGGGATTTAATAAAGAGGAAATATGGTACGATGCGATAAGCATTGAAAACCTCTTTACGGATGTTATGCATGAAGCAAGCTCAGAGTTAGGCTTTGAACTAGAAGGAAAACTATATGTTCAGGTCTATTTAATGCAGGCACAGGGCATGCATGTTATTGTAACGCAAAACTGCGATAATATAGATTGGGATGAGGATTTCATTGAAATGAAAGTGACACTTGATGAGAGCAAAGAATTAATTTTTTCTTTTGATGATTTTGAAAATATAATACAAGTTTCTGCCTATTTAAATACATTAATGGTTTATGGCGGTCAAGTATATTACATGGGAAATCGATATTATATGCTTTTAAAACGAAATGAATTAAATGGCAATAATAAAGAAAATATAATAGCATTAATGTCTGAGTTCTCAAATCCTAGCATCGTCACGTCCTATAGACTTAAGGAATATGGAAAAGTCATTATCCAAGAAAATGCAGTTGAAACCATAATGGAAGCTTTTACCTAATATTTACGTATTTTTTAAAAAAGGTGACAAATTCCGACGAAAAATGATATAGTAATAAAGCGCTTACATTATTTTATTATTTTCATGGAAAATAAGAGTTTTTATATTGCATATTTATGTTTAACGTGTATACTAATCTCTGAGAATAGCTATAATAAATTTTTATATGATCTTTAGGAGGTAAATTCATGGTAGCCGAAAAAGCAGCAGATTCTACCAAAGAGAAAAAGGAACAAATGGACGTGTTGAGTTCAACTCAAACTGTTGTAAAAAACGCACTGGAGAAATTGGGTTACCCTGATGAAGTTTATGAGTTATTAAAAGAGCCTCTCCGAATGATGACAGTAAGAATTCCTGTTCGTATGGATGATGGTTCAACTAAAATCTTCACTGGATATCGTGCGCAGCATAATGATGCAGTTGGTCCTACAAAGGGAGGAATAAGATTCCACCCAGACGTAACCGAAGTTGAAGTGAAAGCATTATCAATGTGGATGAGTTTAAAGGCTGGTATTGTTGACTTACCATATGGTGGAGGAAAAGGTGGCATTATATGTGACCCACGTGAAATGTCATTTCGTGAATTAGAGGCATTAAGTCGTGGATATGTTCGTGCAATTAGTCAAATTGTTGGACCTACCAAAGATATTCCTGCACCAGATGTTTTTACAAACTCTCAAATTATGGCATGGATGATGGATGAATACAGCAGAATTGACGAATTCAATAGCCCAGGCTTCATTACTGGTAAACCTATTGTATTAGGTGGTTCCCATGGTAGAGAATCTGCAACGGCAAAAGGTGTAACGATATGTATCGATGAAGCCGCAAAAAAACGTAACATTGATGTGAAGGGTGCAAAGGTTATTGTTCAAGGATTTGGAAATGCTGGTAGCTTTCTTTCTAAATTCTTACATGATGCTGGAGCACTAGTTGTTGGTATTTCAGATGCATATGGTGCATTGTATGACCCAGAGGGATTAGATATTGAATATTTACTTGACCGAAGAGATAGCTTTGGTACGGTAACCAAATTATTTAATACTACGATTTCCAATAAAGAGTTACTTGAAATGGAATGTGACATTCTAGTTCCGGCTGCTGTAGAGAATCAAATTACAGAAGCAAACGCTCATAAAATTCAAGCGAGTATTGTTGTAGAAGCAGCCAACGGCCCAACAACAATGGAAGCAACTAAGATTTTAACAGAAAGAGGAATTCTGCTAGTACCCGATGTACTTGCATCTGCTGGTGGTGTAACAGTTTCTTACTTTGAATGGGTTCAAAATAATCAAGGTTATTATTGGACAGAAGAAGAGATTGATGAAAAGCTTCTTGCTACGATGACCAAAGCATTTAACACGATTTATGAAACTTCTCAGACGAGAAGAATTGATATGCGTCTAGCAGCGTATATGGTTGGCGTAAGAAAAATGGCAGAAGCATCTCGATTCCGCGGATGGGTATAACAGAAAAATAAACAAAAAGACTCTTATCATATATCAGAGATAAGAGTTTTTTGATTTTACTTAAAGGAAGTGCTTGATACATGCAAAAAGAAAAAGTCATTATAATTGGTGCTGGCCCTTGTGGACTTGCTAGTGCAATTTCGCTTAAAGAGAAGGGGATTGACGCATTACTTATTGAAAAAGGAAATATTGTCAATGCTATTTATAACTATCCTACTCATCAAACCTTTTTTAGTTCTAGTGAAAAATTGGAAATAGGTGGTATTCCGTTTATAACAGAAAGACAAAAACCAGTTCGAAATCAAGCGTTAGCTTATTATCGAAGTGTCACGGAAAGAAAACAATTACGTGTAAAAGCCTTTGAGGAAGTAATTTCACTGCATAAGGAAAATGAGCAATTTGTCATTACAACGAATAAACAATCGGGGGAGCATCTCAAATACTTGGCAGATAATGTGATTATTGCTACTGGATATTATGATCAACCGCATTATATGAATGTAACTGGAGAAGAGCTGCCAAAAGTAATGCACTATTTTAAAGAAGGTCACCCATATTATAAGAAAAATGTTGTTGTCATAGGAGGTAAGAACTCTGCAGTTGATGCCGCATTAGAGCTCCATAAGGCCGGTGCAAATATAACGGTGCTTTATCGAGGTGAAAGTTATTCTCAGAGTATTAAACCATGGATATTACCTGATTTTGATTCTTTAGTACGAAAAGATATTATTAAAATGGTATTTAATTCCCATGTTTCAAAGATTACCGAAGATGCAGTGTATTATACCGTTAATGGTAAAGAATATCGTATTGAAAATGATTTTGTTTTTGCCATGACAGGCTATCGTCCAAACTTTAAATTAATACAGGAAATTGGTGTCTTATTTAACGAAGATAATGGGAAACCGATATATGATGAGGAGACGTATGAAACCAATGTGTCTGGAGTATTTGTTTCTGGGGTAGTTGCAGCGGGAAATAATAATAACGAAATCTTTATCGAAAATGGAAGATTTCATGGCGAAAAAATTGCAAATGTGATTGCAGCTCGTCTGTGAGCTTTATCTTATTAATGAGAACGTACAGTAATTCATCTTGAATTTTCTGTGCGTTTTTTTGCTTTTAAATTGAAAGGGGGATTATTCCCCCTTACCTAAATTCTATCCTTATAAATCCTTTTCAAAAATGTTCCGCAAATCCTCCATGTCTGAAGTGTTCTCTAGTGCAATTAATAATTTTAGACGTGCCTTTGGACCTGTAAGTCCAGTAGTAAAGATAATCCCCATTTCCTTTAATCGTTTCCCTCCACCTTCATATGCATACGTTGGTTGAACCGTACCTCGAAAGCTTCTCGAAACTAACACAATTGGAATATTATCTGCTAGAATGTTCTTGATTGGTTCAATGGTTTCCTTCGGTAAATTTCCTTGTCCAAGACCTTCAATTACTAATCCATCTGGTTTCCCGCTATGGATAGCTTCCATGATTCGACTGTCCATGCCTGCGTATGCCTTAAGGAGAAATACATTTTTGGAAATATGCTTAACAGGATAAGTAATTCTAGTTACTAGCTGATGGTGAAAGATTATCGACTCCTTCGTAACGATTCCAATTGGTCCATATTGAGGACTTTGAAATGTAGCCACGTTGCTAGTTGATGTTTTGGTTACATTTATTGCACTATGAATTTCATCATTCATCACGACAAGTACGCCTTTGGAGTATGCATTATTGGATAATACTACTCGAATTGAGCTAATGAGATTATATAGAGCATCAGATCCTATTTCATTACTTGACCTCATGGCACCAGTCAGGATCACAGGCTTATTCGTATTTAGAACTAACTCTAAAAAGTAGGCTGTTTCCTCTAATGTATCAGTACCATGTGTAACGACGATTCCATCATATTCTGACAAGGAATTTTTAATGGTATCGGCTAATTGAAGCATATGATTCGGTGTTATATGAGGAGATGGTAACGAAAATTCAATATGCTCCTCAATGACGATGGTTTCTCCAAAATGATAAGGAATATTGGATAATGGATGTGTATTCGTGGTATTCACTTCTCCGGTTTCTTTATTTTCAAGCATTGAGATTGTACCACCAGTATGAATAATTAATATTTTTTTCATTGGGTCACCTGCTTTTATAAATAACTTTTAAAATTGTGTATTTTCAACCGTTTGGTTAAGTGTTACGATAAACTTAGTTCAATATGAAAGGGTTACATTATGTTAGGTATCATTTCAGCTGGAGTTGCTCCCGCATTAGCATTAATGTCTTTTTTTTATTTAAAAGACAAGATTACTGAGCCTATCTCACTAATTATTCGAACGTTTATTTATGGTTGTTTAATCGTCTTTCCGATTATGTTTATTCAATACGCTTTTGAAGGAATTCAAGTCAATAGTATATTTGTTGAATCCTTTTTCATCGTTGCTTTTTTAGAAGAATTTTTTAAATGGTTTATTTTTCTTTATGTAATTTATCAACATACAGAATTCGATGCCCATTATGATGGTATTGTTTATGCAGTTTCCATCAGTCTAGGATTTGCTACGGTTGAAAATATATTGTACTTATTTGTTAATGGAATTGAGTACGCATTTACTAGGGCATTATTCCCGGTTTCTTCCCACGCATTATTCGGTGTGATTATGGGGTACCATTTTGGAAAAGCAAAAATGAAAGAAAGCAATGTTATATGGCATATCGTTCTTGCATTATTTATACCAATTGCATTACATGGTACCTATAATTCTATATTAATGGTAGTAGACGAAAATTGGGCGTTCTATGCTATACCATTTATGATTGTTCTTTGGTTCTTTAGTATGCATCATGCAAAAAAAGCAAGCATTTAATAGACCTAGTATGGAGACCACTTCTAAGAGTGGTCTTTTTATTTTATCTTGAATTCATGCATAAATAAATCATTTCATCGAAAAATAGATACTACTAGATAATGAAGAAAGCGAGAGGAATCAACATGAGTCTAAAAAAATTCTTCTTTTTAATTATTATATGTCTATTTGCTATAGGACTTCAAGAAACATATAATCCTAAAGAAGTAGATGCATTTACAAATCAAGTAATTCAACGTGGTGCCACGGGTGATGATGTCATTGAATTGCAAGCTAGATTACAGTATACAGGGTTCTATAATGGAAAGATTGATGGAGTTTTCGGTTGGGGTACATACTGGGCACTCCGCAATTTTCAAGAGGATTTCGGGTTAGATATTGATGGATTAGCAGGTGCTACAACCAAAGAAAAGCTTGTAAAAGCAAGTAAATATAATGCTGCTTGGGTTAAGGAGCAAATCCGAAAAGGTAATGATTTTACGTACTATGGTGGTACAGATATCAATAAACAAACACAGTCCAATAAACAGAACCAGGCCGGGGGAGGACAAGCTACAAATCCGAAACCACAGCAGCCTCAAAAACAGCCAGATACGAATACACAGAATACAGGAAATACAAGCCAACAAAATAATACTCCGGCAAGAGATACTGCTGCAGTAAATGTACCACAAGGATTCTCGCAAAATGATATTAATTTGATGGCAAACGCAGTGTATGGTGAGTCAAGAGGCGAACCATATGAAGGACAAGTAGCTGTTGCAGCGGTTATTTTAAATCGTGTAGCAAGTGCAACCTTTCCAAATACAGTTGCAGGGGTAATCTTTGAGCCGCGAGCCTTTACAGCGGTTGCAGATGGTCAAATATGGTTAACACCGAATCAAAAGTCGAAAGAAGCAGTCTTGGATGCTATTAACGGTTGGGACCCAACTGGAGAAGCAATTTATTACTTTAATCCAGATACAGCAACATCAAGTTGGATTTGGGGTAGACCACAAATTAAACGAATTGGAAAACATATCTTTTGTAAATAGAGAGGTGATGGAACATGTTACGATGGATAGCAATAGGAATTCTATCTCTTGGTGTTGCTGGAACAGCCGCTTGGGGGTATATGGAGCACCAGGAGAAAAATGCCATTTTAATTCAAGCGGAAAATACGTATCAACGATCCTTTCATGAATTAACGTATAATATTGATTTGATGCACGATAAAATAGGTACCGCAATTGCAATGAATTCTAGGGAACGATTATCACCACAGCTGGCTGAAATATGGCGACTAACTTCTGATTCATTATCAAATGTTGGTCAGCTTCCGCTTACATTATTACCATTTAATAAAACGGAGGAATTTTTATCAGACATAGGTGATTTTACGTATCGAACTGCTATTAGAGATCTTGAGAAGGACCCACTTTCTGATGAAGAAATCGAGACCCTTAAGAATCTTTATGCACAAGCTGGCGATATCAAAGACGAACTAAGACAAGTGCAGCATACAGCAATGGAAAACAATCTTAGATGGATGGATGTGCAATTGGCGTTAGCGACAGAAGATGAGCAAGCAGACAATACCATTATTGATGGATTCAAAACGGTAGAGAAAACAGTAGAAGGCTTTTCCCAAGCAAATGTAGATTCATCCATAATTGGAACTTCCTCAAAAACCCACCAGTATGAAAATGTTACTGGAGATAAATTAAGTGAAGAAAAGGCATTGGATTATAGTAAAGATTTATTCAATGTAAAAGATGTAAATGACTTAAGAATTACATCCACAGGTGAAGGCGCAGATATACCGCTGTATAGTGTATCGTATAATAACGGGAATAAGAACGCGTACTTGGATATAACACAACAGGGTGGTCATCCGATTAATCTGTTAGTTGATCGACCTATTGGTGAAAAGAAAATCAGTCTTAATGAAGGGTTTACTGTGGCAGAAAAGTATATAAAAGAGCATGGGTTTGATAATATGACATTATTGAATAGTAGTGAATTTAATAATGTTGGCATGTACTCGTTCATTTATCAACAAGATGATGTGAGAGTGTTTTCGGATGCAATAGAGGTAAAGATAGCCCTAGATAATGGTGATATCTTAGGACTGACTTCCAATAATTACTTTATGAATCATCATGAAAGAGAAATTCCGGAGCCTGAATTAACACTAGATGACGCTAGAGATTATGTGAACCCAAATGTTCAAATCCAAGAAGAATTCTTAGCAGTTATCGATAATGATCTCGGTGATGAAGTATTGACCTACGAATTTTTAGGATTGTTAGGAGACGACACGTATCGAATTTTTATCAATGCCATGGATGGAACCGAGGAAAAGGTTGAAAAACTGAACGGTAAAGAAATAAATTATGCTGGAGTTTCGTAGGGAAAGGTTTTAGTCCTTTCCCTTTTTTACTTTTTTTGTGATAATGAGTATAGAGAAAATAATTTGATGGAGATTGTATATGGGGGATTGTCATGAAAATTGGCGAATTTTTAACATTAGAGGTATTTCATACTGAAACAAATAGCGTGCAGAAATATCGGTGTAAAATAATTGATATGAATAAAGAGAATTTGTATATTGATTATCCAGTAAATATGAAAACAAAGCGTACTACTATTTTTCAGGTTGGAACAAAGCTAGATGCGGAATTTTTTGGGAACAATCAATCGGTTTATCGATTTAAAACAGTGATAAAAGAAAGACGACGGGGAAAAATACCTACACTTGCTCTTGAAATACCGGATGAGGAAAAGATAGAACGTATTCAACGACGACAATATGTTCGAGTTGATACTGCGATTGATATTGCAATACATAGCGAAGAAAATAAGTTTACACCTTTTACAACTGTTTCCGTTGACCTTAGTGGCGGAGGATTGTCTATAGTCGTACCAAGAGGCGTACAACTAGCTGAAAATACAAAAATCAGGCTATATCTAGTTCTTCCAATGCAATCTGGCGATTATCAATATCTTCATATAGCAGGAGAAGTTGTTCGTATCATTGAGAGTAAAAACGCTGCAACAACAGCTTCCATAAAGCTATTATCGCTTAGTAAGCTAGAACAACAAGGAATCATACGCTACTGTTTTGAAAAGCAACGAGAAGCAAGGCAAAAAGAACTTCATTAGAATAGTTGAAGGTGTTATGATATAGAAGCAACTTTTGATAGACAAATGAGAGGAAGAGTATTTATGCAAAAACTATTCGCAATCGCTATTGATGGTCCTGCTGCAGCTGGAAAGAGCACTGTAGCAAAGATTGTTGCTCATAGATTATCGTATATCTATATTGATACTGGAGCGATGTACAGGGCTATCACATTTAAAGCATTAGAACAAGCTGTTGATGTTAATGACGAAGCAGCATTAGTAACACTTTTGAAGTCTACTGATATTGAGTTGATCCAACATGATGAAGGACAACGTGTCTTATTAGATCGCCAAGATGTAACGGAAGCAATTAGAACAAATGATGTTACGAATAATGTATCCTATGTTGCAAAACATCCATTAGTTCGTGAGGATATGGTAGCACGGCAGCAGGAACTTGCCGAAAAAAGAGGCGTCGTGATGGATGGTCGTGATATTGGAACAAAGGTTATTCCTGATGCGGAGGTTAAAATCTTTCTAGTAGCCTCTGTGGAGGAACGTGCGATGAGAAGACACACCGAGAATCTAAAAAAGGGATTTGAATCTAATTTAGAAGAATTAAAGAAAGAAATTGAGAAAAGAGACTTAATTGATTCGAAACGAGAGGCTTCTCCTTTAGTGAAGGCAGAGGATGCAATTGAAATTGATACAACCTCTCTTTCAATTGAAGATGTAGCAGAACGAATTCTAGCAGAAGTGAATAAAAACGTTAAATAAAAGTATCGAGGAATGGAAAACTATAGCAGATTTACGGTATATTATTTGTGAAATTTTGTTTACTTTACTTGACAAATATATGTAAATATTAGAAGTTATAAAAAAGAACTTTTTTTCAGAATTTATACGTTTGTTGTTTTTGGTTAAGGAGGAAATGGAATGAGTGAAGCGAATCAAGAAAACCTAAATTTAATTGTTGGGGATACGGTAACAGGAACAGTTGTTAAAATAGAGGACAAACATGTTCTTGTCGATTTTGGATTTAAGACTGAGGGGATTATTCCAATAAGTGAGCTTTCCAATCTCCACATTGAAACACCAAATGAGGTTGTGTCAGAAGGTGACAGCCTAACACTTACGATTAAAAAGATTGAAGATGATGAGGTTATTCTTTCCAAAAAAGCGGTTGATCGTGATTTAGCATGGGGAGATCTGGAAGAGAAGTATAATAGTGGAGAAGTTTTTGATGTACAAGTGAAAGAAGTTGTAAAAGGTGGTTTAGTTGCTGACATCGGTGTTCGGGGCTTTATTCCTGCCTCTTTAGTTGAATCACACTATGTTGATGACTTCTCTGAATATCAAGATTGCACATTATCCGTGAAAATTGTAGAGCTTGATAAGGAGCAAAATCGAGTTATTCTTTCTCATCGTGCAGTTGCTGAAGAAGAAGAAGCTTCTAAAAAATCACAGGCTTTACAACAAATAGAAGCTGGAAAAGTATTAGAAGGTACTGTTCAACGAATTACAGATTTTGGTGTGTTTGTTGATCTTGGTGGTATTGATGGTTTAGTACATATCTCCCAATTAGCTCATGAACATGTACGTAATGCATCTCAAATAGTTTCTGAAGGAGATAAAATTAAGGTAGAAGTATTATCCGTTGATCGTGATAACGAGCGAATTTCTTTATCTCGTAAAAAAGTACTTCCTGGACCTTGGTCAAATATTAACGAAAAAGTTAAACCAGGTCAGATAGTGGAAGGTACGGTTAAGCGACTTGTTAATTTTGGAGCATTTATTGAAGTGCTTCCTAACATCGAAGGACTTGTTCATATTTCACAAATAGCAAACAGACATATTGGTACTCCTCAAGAGGTCTTAGAAGTAGGCCAAAAGGTTACAGTAAAAATTTTAGATATCAATGAGTCAGAAGAAAGAATGTCATTAAGCATTCGAGAAGTTGAAGAAGAACAAGAAGCAAAAGAATTTGAGCAATACGCTAAAGATGAAGAGCAATCTAGCTTCCAATTTGGTGATCTAATTGGTGACAAATTAAATAAATTTAAAAAATAAGAAATACTATAGAGAAGACTCCTTTCAGAGATGAAAGGAGTTTTTTTGTTGGTCATAGGAGTAAACGATATGGACTGGGTTTAAAATATACATTTGAAAGCAATAATAAATATGGTAGGTGATTGTAAAGTGGAAGGCGTATATTTTTATTGGTTCTGTTGGTTGTTTTGGATAGTTATTACCTTCCTTATGCCAAAAAGTAAAAAAAGAACTGTTTTAGCAGTCTGGTTATTAGTCATTATTACAGTGTCAAACCTGTATCTCTCATTCAATTACATTGAAATATCCATGTCATTTTTACTCATAATTGTCGGGAGCTTTATTTCTATTTCATTATTAAGTCGAATCGGATTTAGCATCTTTTCTGCTTTTACCATAATGATTGGATTTACGAGCTTATTAATATGGGAGGCACATGCTCCAGTTTGGATTTTCATGCCTAGGCTATTGATTATTCCAATCATATGCGTCCTATTGATAACGTTCATTGCTAAAGGCCTTCAGAAAAGGATGACACTTGTTACGCTGGGATTATGCGGTGGGGAATTTTTGTACAGTGTAATGGTATCTAGATTTTCGATTCGACAGACAATAGGTGAGCGAGAATTTTTAGATACGTTATTAATCGTCCTATTTATCTTAGTTTGTTTGGAAGTAATTCAAAAAGGTAGAGAAAAATTCATATTAGTAATCCGAAAAGCATGAATTATTTGGACTAGCTAAGATAGGTCCATCTAATAGTGGTGCTCGTTGTCAATTTCTAAATGAAGCAATTAAACAGCAATTGAGGTGTCATGATGAATGAATATACAATGCCAATTGTATTTGGCGTAACAATTGGAACCATCGCTCGAATACTAATGTTACGAACAGATTATCGACAGTATCCTACTTATTTACACGGTAAAATTATTCATGTAGCGTTAGGTTTTATTGCTGGTTCACTTGGTGCAGTTGCAGTTCCTGCCATTATGGAAATGGAATTTACTGCCGTTACTTTTTTAACAGTAGCTGCAACACAATTTCGTGAGGTTCGTAATATGGAGCGGAATACTCTATCTGAAATTGATGGTTATGAACTTGTTTCACGGGGGAAAGCATACATAGAAGGAATTGCTATATCCTTTGAAAGTAGAAATTATCTAGTAATTCTAACGTCGTTTATTGGTACGTTATTTTATTTGGTCTGGAATGTATATATGGCTATTGTTGGTGCCATTATTTGCTTCATAATCAGCAAGATATTACAGAGCGGTTCAACCATGAAAGACCTTGTAGATATTGAATATTCGGCACCACATTTTGATGGAGCTGGTTTATATGTGGATAATATTTATATTATGAATATCGGTTTACCAGAACGACAAGAAGAAATCTTAAAATACGGAATGGGCTTTGTACTAACACCTAAAAATATGAATGTCGTAAATACGATAGCTCATTTGGGACAACGACAAGCTATATTACATGATGTATCCGTGTCCTTGGGGGTGTTTCGTGATTCCGGAACACCGGCACTAGTACCATTAATTAAACGTGATTTGGATGATGGTAGAATTGGTGTATTTATTTTACCGCAAGTAAGAGATGTGGATAAAGCGATAAAGATAATAGGTGCTGTTCCGGTACTGGAGACAGCTATTCGAATGCCTTCAAGATCTAATGTACATAACAAGGAGGTATAAAAGATATGGTAATCGAAAAATCAGTCCTTGCGATTATTACGACAAATAAGGATAAGGTATCTGGTGGTGCACCTATATTTATATGTAAGCATTTTGAAGAACTTCAGAAAACGGCAGCAAATCTAGAAGCGATTATTGATGGGATTGCACATGCTTTAAGTGATGAGGTTTTCATCATTGTAAAACATTAAACATTGTTAAGATGAAATTCTTTTGCTAGAATAAATAAAGCTATGAAATCCAATATTCAATAGATAGGATTTTATTTCATACATAGAATAAAAAGCAAAAAGAGAGAGGATGTTCCTTTCTATGAGGAAATCTGTAGTTGCAATTGTAGGAAGACCGAATGTAGGAAAATCGACCATATTTAATAGATTAGTTGGTGAAAGAATCTCTATTGTAGAGGATATACCAGGCGTAACGAGAGATAGAATCTATTCACAGGCTGAGTGGTTAAATAACAGCTTCAATCTAATCGATACTGGCGGTATTGAAATTGGCGATGAGCCATTGTTAGTGCAAATGCGTCAGCAGGCTGAGGTTGCGATTGATGAAGCGGATGTTATTATTTTCATCGTGAATGCAAAAGAAGGAATAACAGCTGCCGATGAAGAAGTTGCTAAATTGTTGTTTAAATCAAATAAGCCAATTGTGCTAGCCGTTAATAAAGTAGATAATCCTGAAATGCGAGATGAAATATACGAGTATTACTCTTTAGGATTTGGCGAGCCATTTCCAATCTCTGGTGCACATGGACTTGGACTTGGTGACTTATTAGATGAAGTGGTTAAGCATTTTCCACAGGTTGTTCAGCAAGAGATGGATGAAGAGACCATTTATTTTAGTTTAATCGGAAGACCGAATGTTGGAAAATCATCTTTAGTTAATGCTTTATTAAATGAAGATCGAGTTATTGTTAGCGATATTGAAGGGACAACAAGAGATGCGATCGATACACACCTTACAAGAGATGGACAAGAGTATGTGATTATCGATACTGCTGGAATGAGAAAACGTGGTAAAGTATATGAAACAACCGAAAAGTATAGTGTATTACGGGCATTAAAGGCTATTGAACGGTCTGACGTTGTTCTCGTATTAATTGATGCTGAAACAGGTATTCGTGAGCAAGACAAAAAAATTGCTGGTTATGCGCATGATGCGGGGCGAGGCATTGTTATTGTTGTTAACAAATGGGACACAGTTGAAACCGATGAAAAAGCGATGAAGGAATACGAAGATAAAATTCGAGCTCATTTTCAATTCTTAGACTATGCACCAGTTGTGTTTTTATCAGCAAAAACAAAAAAACGATTACATACCTTATTGCCTATGGTACAAGTTGCTAGTGAGAATCATACAAAGAGAATCTCTACGAACGTACTAAATGACGTTATTATGGATGCAATTGCGATGAATCCAACTCCTACCGTAAAAGGGAAACGTCTAAAGGTTCTTTATGCTACACAAGTTGCGGTAAAACCACCCAGCTTTGTTGTATTTGTGAATGAACCAGAGTTAATGCATTTTTCTTACCAACGTTTTCTTGAGAATAAAATCCGTGATGCGTTTGGATTTGTCGGAACACCGATTAAAATCTTTGCAAGGAAGCGAAGTTAGAGGAGGAGTATATAGTGAAGAAAGTTGCTGTTTTAGGAGCAGGAAGCTGGGGAACTGCCCTTAGTATTGTTTTAGCAGACAATGGTCACGATGTGCGTTTATGGACACATCGCAAAGAGCAAGCTGATAGCATTAATTCGACACATAAAAATGAACGATATTTAGAAATTATGATTCCCGAAAAAATCAAAGCCTATCATGAAATGGATCAAGCGATAAAAGATGCGGATGTCATTCTCTTAGTAATACCAACAAAAGCAATTCGTGACGTATGTCATGAATTGAATACGATACTAAAGCATGATGCAGTGTTAATTCATGCTACAAAAGGTATTGAACCAGGTTCTTTAAAACGAGTTTCTCAGATGATTGCAGAGGAAATGGATCACTATAGCTATGAGGATATTGTTGTCTTGTCTGGACCTAGTCATGCAGAAGAAGTTGCACAACGACAGCCTACAACGGTAACGGTAGCGGCTATCAATGATCAGAATGCCAAAGTTTCTCAAGATTTATTTATAAATGAGGTCTTTCGCGTTTACACGAGCAATGATGTTATCGGAATCGAGCTTGGTGGCGCATTAAAGAATATTATAGCCCTAGGAGCTGGAATATCAGATGGTTTAGGCTATGGCGATAATGCTAAAGCAGCACTCATTACAAGAGGGCTTGCAGAGATTACACGATTAGGTACCTATTTAGGAGCAAATCCTTTAAGCTTTCTTGGCCTACCAGGGGTAGGAGATCTCATCGTTACATGTACTAGTGTTCACAGTAGAAACTGGCGAGCAGGTAATCTGCTTGGAAAAGGTAATCCGTTAGAAGATGTTCTAGAAAAAATGGGTATGGTCGTAGAAGGAGTTCGCACAGCTGAGGCAGCTTACCAGTTTGCGAAAGAGGAAAATATTGATATGCCAATTACGGCAGGTATTTATCAAATTATCCACCATAACAAAAAGCCAAAAGAGGTTGTAGAGCAATTGATGAATCGAGACAAGCGTGAAGAGATGGATGATCTTGCTTCTTTAATAAAGAACCGTTACGCACGCTAACACACTATTTTCCTCCTTGCATATACTATGTTGAAGTATCATAGCAGCAAGGAGGCGAGCGTGTGAGCAATAAAAGCAATAGTCCCTTTGACAAAATTCAGCAAAACGCAGGTATTAATCCAAGCGAAATTTATAAGGTTGCTGATTCGGTTAAAAATGCCGACTTTTCGGATGAAAGAACCGTTCGAAAACTCGTTCGGCAATTAGCAAAAATGGCTAATAAACCCATCTCAAAAGAAAAAGAAGACAAAATCGTAAAGTCTATAACAAACAATAAAGTTCCAACAGATTTTAACTCGCTGAGTCAGTTATTTAAAAAATAACTGCAACTGGGCAGGTGAGGATACAACCTCGCGTCTACTCGCATAAAATGAAACGCACAAGCATTCATAGATAGAGTTGCTGTGGGAATTATTTAGTCAAACCGGGATGGAGAAGGCCCCTCTTCATCCCGGATTTTTGTAGGTAGAAATGAATTGTCATCTGTTACGTTAGCAAAGTATTAGGTTAATCCATGCTAGTATGCTTACAGTATGATATAATACGATGTGCAAGAATATAGCAATCGTGATGTGAAGAGGTGAAACTATGTCAGAATCAATGCTTAAGATGTGGATATCATTCGCCGGAATGTTTTTATTAATTTTAGCAATTGGACTCATCGTGCTAAGCAGACACAAGCTCAAAGGGATATTCGCAATTATTACTTCATTCTTTGCATATATTAGCTTGCTTCTAGGCGGTATTATCATCCTATATATTGTATTTAGTGGGCCATCGATTTAGCTTTGGAGGTTATGTCATGAAGTATACATATAAAACTAGTATTCTTATTCTAATGATTGTGTTCTTAAGTGGTTGTATGTACCCTAATAGTGAATTAGATAAAAATCAGATTCCTAATCAAGCACAACTTGATATGGTACAAGCTGCAGTTGATGATTACCAAGAAGGTTCGGGAGGATTATTACCAATTCGAACGAAGTCTAATGACACACCAATATTTGAGAAATATCTGATTGATTTTACGACGTTAAAGGAAAGTAATAGTCTGACTGAAATTCCAGGTAACGCTTATGAGAATGGTGGAATTTATCAGTATGCCATATTGTATCCAGAAACTGATGCCCAAGTAAAATTAATCGATTTGCGTATTACAGAGGCACTTAGAAGTGTGAATTTTCGAATTGATACCTATCGAGACAAAAATCTATACCCTCCATTTGGAGAACAAATTGAACCAGGTATTTTTAAGGTCGATTACGAGAAAATTGGTATGGATTCACCACCAACAATTGAGAGTCCATATTCAGATGTCACGTTACCAGTTGTCATGGACACGGCTGGTCAAATATATGTTGACTATCGAATCGATTTAAATATTGCATTAAAAGAGTATGAGCATGATTATAAGGAAGGTGAAGATATTCGATACCTCTTAGCAGAGAATACTCCATTCTTACCTGCTTATTCTCTTCCATATACGGTAAAAGATAATGAACCAATTTTTATGATTGAAAAATAGTACTAAATAAATAATTTTTCATATAAATTCCCTTGTAGCATATATTTGTTGCAAGGGTTTTTTTTATCCAATACTTAGGGGTGATTCAAAAAAATACCGAACTGCGAGTAACCTTTAGCATTTATTTTAATTCTTTTGCATATATTAAGTCATAATTTGATAGGACAACATCATAGAATTGTAATGTCAATTATTCGTAGTTTGTTCATTTAATATTGTAGTGATCGGGAGGGGATCGTTTGAAGAAGGTAGATATTTTTAAAGATATTTCAAAACGTACGAACGGCGATATATATCTTGGTATCGTTGGAGCTGTTCGAACAGGAAAATCAACCTTTATAAAAAAATTTATGGAGTTAGTTGTGCTTCCAAACATTGAAGACGACGGCGAAAGAGTTCGAGCACAGGATGAATTGCCACAAAGCGCTGCGGGAAAAACTATCATGACAACAGAGCCAAAATTCATTCCCAACCAGGCAGTGAAGGTATCGGTCGATGAAGGTCTAGATGTCAACATAAGATTAGTAGATTGTGTTGGCTATGCAGTCGAAGGTGCTAAAGGATTCGAGGATGAAAATGGTCCTAGAATGATTAACACACCATGGTACGAAGAACCAATACCATTTCATGATGCAGCAGAAATTGGCACGAGAAAGGTTATTCAGGAGCATTCTACTATTGGGGTAGTGGTGACAACTGACGGTACGATTGGGGACATCGCACGGGGTGATTATGTAGATGCAGAAACAAAAGTAGTAGAGGAATTAAAAGAAGTGGGAAAACCATTCATCATGGTAGTCAACTCTGTAAAACCAACTAGTCAAGAAACGGAGTTATTACGACAGGAATTATCGGATAAGTATGATATTCCGGTATTAGCAATGAGTGTTGAGTCTATGACTGAACATGATGTATACAATGTTCTAAGAGAGGCTTTATATGAATTCCCGGTACTTGAGGTTAATGTAAATCTGCCTAGCTGGGTTATGGTACTTAAAGATAATCACTGGTTAAGAGAAAGCTATCAGGAAGCAATTCAGTCAACTGTAAAAAATATTAAAAGGCTTCGTGATGTGGACCATATCGTGGGTGATTTTGCAGACTATGATTATATTGACAAAGCCAATCTAGCCGGGATGGAAATGGGAGAAGGGATTGCGGAAATAGATCTTCACGCTCCAGATTATCTATATGATCAAGTATTGAAAGAAATTGTAGGTGTAGAAATAAGAGGTAAAGACCACTTATTAGAGTTAATGCAAGACTTTTCATATGCGAAGCGGCAATACGATCAAGTCGCAAGCGCTTTACAAATGGTAAAACAAACAGGTTATGGAATTGCTGCACCAACTTTAGAAGATATGGAGCTGGATGAGCCAGAAATAATCCGTCAGGGTTCTCGATTTGGCGTCCGTTTAAAAGCGGTTGCTCCATCTATTCATATGATAAAAGTAGAAGTAGAGTCCGAATTTGCTCCAATTATTGGAACAGAGAAACAAAGTGAAGAATTGGTGCGTTACCTCATGCAAGATTTTGAAGAAGACCCACTATCAATTTGGGAATCGGACATATTTGGTAGATCGCTTAGCTCAATCGTTCGCGAAGGTATACAAGCGAAGATTTCACTAATGCCAGAAAATGCTCGATACAAGCTAAAAGAAACACTTGAAAGGATCATTAATGAAGGTTCCGGGGGATTAATCGCCATAATTCTATAAAATAGAACAGCAGCATCAAAGCTGCTGTTCTATTTTTTTGTGAAACTTTTCTAAAATAAGAGAAGGAAATAAGGAAAGTGTATCGAATACTTATACTAACAACATGTATAACAACTTTGTTCGACTTTCCATATTTTGTCAATTTTATATGGAATTATGGTTGAAATCTAATAAAATATGAAAAAATAGTAATTTTTTGTTGAATTTTGAGGGAATCTCGTTTAATATTAGCCTTGTCACTATTGATTATAGGGGCAATCAAGTATAAAAGATGGTAAATTGGTTAACAAATGATGAGAGAGAAATATTTGTACCAATGTGACCCGAAATTTTTTGGGAGGAGGTGAATGTCATGAATAAAACAGATTTAGTAAATGCAGTTGCTGAAAAAAGCGAACTTTCTAAAAAAGATGCTACAAAAGCTGTAGATGCAGTTTTCGAAGCTGTCATGGATTCACTTAAAAAAGGTGAAAAAGTACAATTAATCGGTTTCGGTAACTTCGAAGTGCGTGAGCGTTCTGCACGTAAAGGTCGTAATCCACAAACTGGAGAAGAAATCGAAATTCCTGCAAGCAAAGTTCCTGCTTTCAAACCAGGTAAAGCCCTTAAAGACAGCGTAAAATAATACGTACATAGGGTTAAAAGGGTGCGTTAATTCGCACCCTTTTTTTCGTTAAAAAATGTTATAGTAAATAATGTAGCATAATCTAATTGATTTTTAATTATATAAGTGACAAGAAAGAATGAACATTCGTAACATTACATATGATAACCTGACACAATGTCAATATATTAGAAGTATTACCAAAAGGAGAGAATTCCGTGAATCAAAATACTGATTTTTTTGTCATAAAAGCCCTCGAGGATGGTGTTCATGTAATTGGTCTTACAAGAGGATCCGATACCAAATTTCATCACTCGGAGAAGCTAGATAAGGATGAAATTATGATCGCTCAATTCACTGAGCACACTTCAGCTGTTAAGGTAAGAGGTAAAGCCCTTATCCAAACAAGTCATGGTGAAGTAAGCAATAACTAAAAGGTAATAACGTATCGCTTTAAGACACCGTTCATATTTTTCATTATCCTACGAATATAATTATGTTATAATAACATAGGCAACAATAAGGTAAAAGGGGCTAAGGTGATTAATTTGCAAACAATGGAGAAAGAACTACAACAACTAAAAGTATTGATAGAAGATCGTATACATCATACTTTCCTATTAGAGCATATCCAAAAGCCTGCTATTAATGAATACAAGCTTTTCTTTCTTAACAATATTCTAAATAAAACTTCACTCGCCCCTAATATTAAAGAACAATATATTATTTCTACTATGTTGGTTCAAATTGCATTGGATATTCATCAGAAGATACCTGATTATGGCGTAGAGGAAAACATTGCAATTGAAACAGATAGCCAATTGTCTATACTTGCTGGTGATTATTATAGTGGACTTTATTATTTACTCTTATCAGAAATCGAAGAACATCAGTTTATAACCGTGCTTGCAACCGCAATCAAAGATATCAACGAATTAAAAATGCGACTCTACTACTTGGAAGATGAATCGATAGAAGTGTATTTCAAGCTTATAAAACAAATCGATTCTATACTCATAAAGTACGTTGCGGAATTTTTCCAAATGACAAATGAAGTTCCTGTGATTGAAGAATTATTATTAGCCAGTTACTTGATTGAACAAGAAACGCTAACCATAGCTGAGGACATTACGATGCTCCAAGAGATACAAATAAATAAAACAAAAGGTGTTATAGATGAACTTCCAGAAGGTTTTGCACTGTTTAAACAGGAAACAGCCCAATTACTTGAATCGCTTATCTATAAAATACCTCTTGGGAGAAGGAATAGCAATGCCAGATAAAACAAAAGAAGAACGTGTACACAACGTTTTTGAAAAAATTTATGATAATTATGATTCCATGAATTCTATTATCTCATTTCAAAGGCATAAAGCATGGAGAAAAGATGTTATGAAGCAAATGAATGTTACTAATGGGGCAACTGCACTTGATGTCTGCTGTGGTACAGGGGACTGGGCTATTGCACTAGCAGAAGCCACAGGTCCAACTGGAAAAGTTGTTGGTCTTGACTTTAGTAAGAATATGCTTTCCGTAGCTATTGAAAAAAATAAAGCTTTGAAATATAAGCATCTGGAATTTACCCATGGAAATGCAATGGAGTTACCATATGAAGATAATACATTTGATTTTGTCACAATAGGATTTGGACTAAGAAATGTTCCAGATTATAGGACTGTATTACAAGAAATGCAACGAGTTGTAAAGCCTGGTGGTAAAGTAGTGTGTCTTGAGACTTCACAACCAACCTTGTTTGGGTTTAAGCAATTATACTTTTTTTACTTTCGATATATCATGCCATTATTTGGTAGAATCTTTGCGAAAAGCTATAAAGAATACTCATGGCTTAATGAATCGACTCGTAACTTTCCAGATAAAAATACCTTAAAACAAATGTTCTTGGATGCTGGTTTTTCAAATGTAAAGGTTAAGAGTTATACTGGCGGCGTTGCTGCTATGCATATGGGTATTAAATAACAAATTTTAGTTTTACAAAACAAAAGGTGAATTACATGAAACTACCTAAGACTTATAATTATTTAAAAAAGGATCTTGACCTGATTGAATCATCATTAATGGAAGCTATTCAAGCGGACCATCCGGTATTAAGAGAGGCATCCACACAACTGTTAAAGGCAGGGGGGAAGCGTATTCGTCCTGTCTTTGTTTTGTTATCCAGTCAATTTGGTAAGGTTGATATAGAACAAGTGAAAAACGTTGCTGTATCATTAGAATTAATTCATATGGCCACTTTAGTTCATGATGATGTAATCGATGATGCTGCGCTTCGGCGTGGAAAGCCAACGATAAAGAAGCAGTATGGAAATCGGGTAGCAATGTATACTGGCGATTATATTCTAGCTCGAGCACTAGAATGTATTACAGAAATTCATAATCCGCTTCTTCATAAAGCTTTATCAGAAACTTTAGTAGAAGTTAGCTTAGGTGAAATTGAACAAATTAAAGAGAAATATAATTGGAATCAAAATATTCGTACCTACTTAAGAAGAATTAAGCGGAAAACCGCTCTTTTAATTGCGACTAGCTGCAAGCTTGGGGCAATTACATCAGGCCTATCAGAGAAAGAAGTTAATAAATTATTTCAATATGGTTATTATATTGGTATGAGTTATCAGATTATCGATGATATTCTTGACTTTACCTCCTCCTCAGCGGAGCTAGGTAAACCTGCGGGGAATGATTTGTACCAAGGAAATGTTACATTACCAGTATTAATAGCGATGCAAGATTCTTCGTTTAGAGAACTTCTACTAAGTAAGTTTGAAGATCCTAATGAAGTATCGAAAGAGGATATGGAAATGTTAATCACGTCATTAAACCATACAGACGCAATCGAACAATCCTATCAAATGAGTGAGCGATACCTAAAAAAGGCTTATGAAGCTCTTAATAATTTCCCAAATACAAAGGCAAAAATAACATTGGAACAAATAGCTAAATTTATTGGGAAACGAAGATCATAGTTTATATTGTTATTTTCCCAAAAGTTTGATAGAATTTAAACGGTTACATTTAAGATATACATAAAAGAGGTGTAAACGTGGAGAAAACATTTTTAATGGTCAAACCAGATGGGGTACAACGAAATTTAGTAGGAGAAATCGTAAACCACTTTGAAAGAAAAGGGTTTAAATTAGTAGGTGCAAAACTAATGCAGATTTCTGAAGAATTGGCTAGTGAACACTATGGTGAACACAAAGAAAGACCTTTCTTTGGAGAATTAGTTGATTTCATTACTTCTGGACCAGTTTTTGCAATGGTTTGGGAAGGTGAAAATGTCATTAAGATAGCTCGTGAAATGATGGGTAAAACAAATCCTTTAGAAGCTGCACCAGGAACTATAAGAGGCGATTTTGGTGTAACAGTAGGTAAAAACGTTATCCATGGCTCAGATTCACCAGCTAGCGCTGAAAGAGAAATTAATTTATTCTTTGATCAAAAAGAATTAGTAGCGTATTCAAAACAAGATAGTAATTGGATTTATTAAGAAAAAAATGCCTCCGTTTTATAATGGGGGCATTTTATTAGATAGTACGGAAGTCTTTGAAAATTAGTTGTATACATGCATTCGTCCATTACTTGGCGAATGCCAAGTTAAGAGTAAAGAGGCGTAGACATGTCAGACGATTATGGTAAATTCACAGAAAAAGTATACTCCAAGTTGGGTATTGATTTAAAGCAATATAAAGAAGCGCAAATGAAGCGTAGACTTACATCTCTAAGGGATAAAAAAGGTTATCCTGATTTTATGTCTTATTTTAATGCCTTAAATGTAGATAATGAACTATTAAATGAGTTTGTTGATCGAATTACAATAAATGTATCAGAATTTTACAGAAATCCGAAACGTTGGGATGTATTAAAAGATACAATTATCCCACTAATTAAGAAGGATAAAAAGGATATAACAGTGTGGAGTGCTGCATGTTCCACCGGAGAAGAGCCATATAGCATTTCCTTGTTATTAAAAGAATTCTATCCAGATCTTAATGCTAAAATTATTGCAACGGATATTGATGATAGGGTTTTAGAGAAAGCAAATAAGGGTATCTACCTAGAACAAGCCCTTAAAGAGCTGCCAAAGGAATTAAAAGCAAAATACTTTAAACAAGTTGGTAGTCAATTTCAAGTCGACCCAACTCTAAAGCGAAAAATACAATTTAAAAAACATAATTTACTTGAGGATAAGTATCCACAAAATGTTGATTTAATTATTTGTAGAAATGTATTGATATATTTTACAGATGATGCTAAAGACAAGATATATCATGATTTTGCAAATTCATTAAATACTAATGGGGTATTATTTGTAGGTAGTACAGAGCAAATTTTTAGCCCTCACAAATACGGTTTCAAGCTTCTGGATACTTTTTTCTATCAAAAATAAGTAAAGAGTGCTCTTATCATAGTGAAGTGACACCAATTGTTGGACATCATCTAACAGCTTGGCATGTACAGTTCGTTGGATAGGAGCATTTTTTTTATTTCAGTATAGAAAATAGTCTATAATAGCAAATAAGGAAGTACTTAGTAGGAGGTAAAACATGCGTTATTTAACATCGGGTGAATCTCATGGAAAACAATTAACGACTATTATTGAAGGTATACCTGCCCAAATGCCATTATTGAGAGAAGATATTAATGCTTCTTTGCTACGAAGGCAAAAAGGATATGGGCGTGGGAAAAGGATGCAAATCGAAAAGGATTTGGTGGAAATTACAAGTGGAGTACGTCATGGGTATACTCTTGGCTCACCGATTACATTAGTTATACATAATGATGACTATAAACACTGGACTGATATTATGGGGGAAGATCCCTTGGTAGAGGATTCGGATATTAGAAGAGTTGTTACAAGACCGAGACCTGGACATGCTGATTTAAATGGTGCACTGAAATATGGCCATCGTGACATGCGTAATGTGCTAGAAAGATCATCAGCTCGTGAAACGGCTGCTAGAGTTGCAGCGGGGGCAATAGCAAAAACCTTATTACGTGAGTTAGGCATTGAAGTCTGTGGGTATGTCAAAGAAATAGGTGGCGTACAAGCTCGAGAAATAACAGAGCTTTCGATGAATGAGCGACAAGGAATTGCGGAGCGTTCTCCTGTTCGAACTTTAGATGAACTTGCAGCGCAACAGATGATGGAAGCAATTGATAATGCAAAAAAAAATGGAGACTCCTTAGGAGGAGTTACAGAAGTCTATGTTGAGGGGATGCCTGCTGGAATTGGTTCTTATGTTCAATATGACCGGAAGTTAGATAGTCGTATTGCTGGAGCTGTGGTCAGTATTAACGCTTATAAAGGTGTAGAATTCGGAATTGGTTTTGAGGCAGCTAGAAAACAAGGTAGTGATGTTCAGGATGAAATTGCCTGGGATCAAAGCCGTGGATACTATCGAAAAACGAATCGATTAGGTGGCTTCGAAGGTGGCATGACAACAGGGATGCCAATTGTCGTAAAGGGTGTCATGAAGCCAATACCAACCTTGATGAAGCCGCTAAAGAGTGTTGATATAAAGACAAAGGAGACGTTTCATGCTAGTGTAGAACGATCAGATGCCTGTGCTGTTCCTGCAGCTGCTGTAGTAATGGAGCATGTAGTTGCATTTGAGCTAGCAAAAGCAATACTGGAGCAGTTTCCAAGTGATCAGTTTTCAACATTACAAACTGCTATTACGCAATACCGTGATGAAATAAGGAGCTTCTAATGAAAATTGTTAATGTTGATTCCAACATAAAACCATATCGTATTCTTTTAGGAAACGGCATTCGATATGATATAAGCGATTATCTACAGCCTCAATATTCTTCCATTCTACTTATATCGGATACAAATGTAGCAGACTTATATGCAGACGATATTATGCAGGGATTACAAGGATACGATAGCGTATATTTAGAAGTAGTTCATGCGGGTGAACAATCGAAGAGCGTTGATATCTATTATGAGCTTCTCACAAAGGCAATTGAATTAGGTTTAGATAGACATTCTTTAATTATTGCATTGGGTGGCGGTGTCATAGGTGATTTAGCAGGATTTGTGGCAGCGACATATATGCGAGGAATCGATTATATACAAGTTCCAACGACCATACTTGCACATGATAGTAGTGTCGGTGGTAAAGTTGCGATTAACCATGAACAAGGAAAAAATCTAATTGGTAGTTTTTACCCACCTAGTTTAGTATTATTTGATACAGCAACATTGGCTACCTTGCCTACAAAAGAAATTCGTTCTGGATATGCTGAATTAATCAAAGAGGCCTTGATTGCTGATGAAGAGTGGTTTGAAAAGCTTCTATCAGAACCATTAGCTCGATTAAATCGAGATAGTTTAACGGAATATCTTAAAAAAGGTATCGAGATAAAAGCAAGGATTATCGAAAAAGATGAAAAAGAATTAGGAATTAGAAAGCATTTAAATCTTGGTCATACGTTAGGTCATGCTTTAGAAACGAAACTCGGATATGGTGTCATGACACACGGAGAAGCAGTTGCTGTTGGCTTGTTGTTTGCCATGCATGTTAGCGAGGCGGAATTCAAGATTAACCTACCGAAAGAAAAGCTTTCAAGATGGTTAGAAGAAAACAATTATTCTTTCAATCTCTCCATCGAGATGATTGACGAATTAATAGACCTAATGAAACGTGATAAAAAAGTAATTAAACAAGATATTCAGATGATATTATTGCAAAATCTGGGAGAACCTGTTATTCATTCTATGGACGTAACGAAAATGAAAGATTATTTGGCTACTTTCATCGCACAGATATCTAAAAGTAGGAAGTGAAGCAATCAAATGAAAACTTTAAAGAGGCGAGGGACTATCTATATGAAAGGGGAACTAGAGGTTCCTGGCGATAAATCTATTTCACATCGAGCTGTTATTCTTGGATCAATTGCAAATGGAATAACAAAAGTGGAAAATTTTCTAGATAGTGAAGATTGCATGCGTACAGTCGAAGCATTTCGCTCTATGGGGGTTTCTATTACTACTAAAGGAACCTTCTTAGAGATTGAAGGAAAAGGGTTATCTGGCTTACTTGAACCATTAGAGCCGTTATATTTTGGGAATTCAGGCACTACTGCGAGGCTGATGATTGGATTATTAGCAGGGCTTCCTTTTTCAACAGTTGTTTATGGTGATGTTTCATTGACGAATAGACCGATGGACCGGGTAATTACCCCAATTAATAAAATGGGGGCTACCGTTTTGGGGAGAAATGAATCAAGCTATCTTCCACTTGCCCTAAAAGGGGGAAATCTAGAGGGGATAACTTATGAATTGCCAGTAAAGAGTGCGCAGGTGAAATCGGGGATATTGTTAGCTGGTTTGCAAGCTAAAGGGACAACAAGAGTCATTGAGCAACAGCAGACGAGGGATCACACTGAAAGAATGCTAAAGGCATTTGGAGCAAATATCGAAGTTAGTGGTAACGGCATTCAAATTGATGCTAGTAAATCGCTATTAGGAACAGATGTTTACGTTCCAGGAGATATTTCATCTGCTGCGTTTATGCTTTCAGCAGCTGCTATTATACCTGGTAGTAATGTTACCGTAAAGAAGGTTGGTATCAACAAAACACGCATTGGATTTCTAGAAGTATTGCAGAAAATGGGTGCTAATATTTCGATTAGCAATGAAAGAGTACTTAGTGGTGAAGATATTGGAGATGTGCAAATTACGTATAACCAGCTAACAGGCGTTGTTGTTGAAGGAGAGATTATCCCTAGGCTTATTGATGAAATACCTATAATTGCTTTACTTGCTACACAAGCTGAGGGGAATACCATTATCCGCAATGCAGAAGAACTACGGGTAAAGGAAACCGATCGTATAGCGGCTGTTGTGAATGTGTTACGAACAATGGGTGCCAATATAGAGGCCACTGATGAAGGAATGATAATTAAGGGTAAATCCTCTTTAAAAGGTGGTTCTGTTTCCGCATACCAAGATCACCGTATCGCAATGATGATTGTTATTGCTTCACTTATATCAGAACAAGACGTGACCATTGATGATATTTCATCGATTTCAATTTCCTATCCGAGATTTCTAGATGATTTGGAATCGATTCTTAAGAACAATAGTTAACGAAGATAGAAAGGGTAATTAATTTGAATTTATTAGAAGATGCAACAAAACTAATGGAAATGGACCAGGTAAATGAGGCAATCGAATTATTAAATTCATCTATTCCTACTGCAAAGGATGATGAATTATTTGCTATTGCTGAATTTTATATTCAGTGGGGCTTCTTAGTTGAAGCCGAAGAAGTTCTAAATAAATTGCTGGTTAACTATCCTAATGAGAGTGAATTAAAACTATTACTAACGGATATTTACATTGAACAACAACGAGATGAGGATGCAATCGAGCTTCTTAATTCCATTGATGCAGAAGATGATTCCTTCTTACAAGTACTTGTTTCGTTAGCAGATTTATATCAAGCACAAGGTTTGTTCGAAGTAGCAGAACAAAAACTCTTGCAAGCTAAGCATATAAGTCCATCAGAGGTAATTATTGATTTTGCACTAGGAGAACTTTACTATTCATTAGGTGATTTTAAACGAGCTGTTACACATTATGAAAAGGTGCTAAAGAATGATGAATTAGCAATTTCCATGCATGAGCGGTTAGCAGAGTCTTACGCGAATATTGGTGAATATGAGCTTGCGTTAGAATTCTATGAGAAGGACGATAATAAAAATTCTGATGTCTTATATAAATATGGCTTTACGGCATTTCAGGCAGATAGAAAGGATATTGCGATTAATGTGTGGAAAGAGCTCTTAGAGGAAGATCCATATTATCACACTGCATACATGAAGCTTGCTAAAGCTTATGAAGATGAAGAGTTGATTGAGGAAGCTTATGAAACAACTTTAGCAGGAATTAAGGTTGATGAATTTAATAAAGAATTGTATTTTCTCGCTGGTTCTTTAGCGCATAAACTTAATCTTGATGAAGATAGTGAAAAGCATGTGCGTGAAGCAGTCGTTTTGGATGCTGATTATAGAGAAGCGGTGTTATTTTTAATTGAGCTATTAAAAGAAAAGGACAAGCCAGAGGACATTATAGATTTAATCCATAATGTGAAAGAAACAGGCGGAGATGACCCAATATATGACTGGGAAATCGCACGTGCGTTTAACGAAATAGAATCATATAATGATGCATTAAATTACTATAAAGAAGCATATAATAGCTTACAACATGACAGTGACTTCTTAAAGGAATACGGATATTTTCTAACCGAGGAAGGGAGGACACAAGAAGCGATTAACGTATTTGAGTCATATTTGCACTTAGAAAATCAGGATGATGAAATCGTAGATTATGTTAGTCGGTTGAAGCAATTGTAATGAGCAAAGGAGGAGGTAACTCACTTTATGCATACTCCTATTTCCGTAAAGGATAAAAAGAAGTTTTTACAATGGTTTCTTAACAATTATCAGTTGAAGAAGCGGGAAAGCGTATGGATTTTAAATTATTTAATTAACCATCATGAAATTTTGGAGAACGTTCATTTTGTCCATGATGCTAAGTTTTGCATGCGAAGTATCATCATTACTAGTCAATGCTCAAAAGAAGTCCCTTTTCGATTTTATAAAAATCATTTAGTTACGACGGATGCGGAAAAAGCTTTTCATGATATTCGCTTAAATCAACATGAGTCCTTATACATTCAATTAAATTTTAATAAATCCAATCAAAATCACATGTATGCTTCGGTGTTAGAAGAAAATCCTTTTGTTCCTGATGACTATGTCATTACCCAACAAGATAAAGATAATGCAACGATATTACTAGATAACTCCCTGTTTGAATTTAAAAGGAAACAGCTTCTAGCTGAAATTGATCAAACACTTGATGAACAAGACCGTGATAAGTTTAATAAGCTAGTATTGGAACTTCGAATACTGGAAGCAAAGATGCTAAGTCAACCTAGCTTGCAAGAGCAATAGGTTGATTTTTTTTGTATTCATCAGTAACATTTACACGGGTATAATAAATTGTTAAATTTGGTAAATACTATAGGATGGTGACTACATACATGCAATGGACAAAAAACGATATGCAACTATATGTTGGGTCAAAGGAGTATATTGACACTGCTCTTATTCCAATCATCCCTTTTCAAGTTTCACAAGAATCAACGATTGGAAAGAGTACCTTAAAACGAGAGGTTGTATCAATTTTTGCAACCGAAATTGAACAAGAGCTTACAGGAAGGATTCTATTAATACCGAATTATTATTATCTAGAGTTCGGTGATAAATCGGAAGAGTTAAAGCGCTTAAATCAATGGATAGAGGAAATTAAAAAACAACCATTTAAACATGTCTTTATTCTCACCCTAGATGCAAATTGGAAGAAAGTAGAAAGTGATTTAGAAGGAAATTTATTGTGGTTACCCGGATTCACTTCTGAAAATACAGCCTCTACAAAAATGCAACAATTAATTCGTGGACAAGTAACAGATGTTGTAGAGCTTATTCGTAGCTATTGGTAATAATAAAAAATAGTGAATTCTTTCAGAACAAATATGGTTATATATTGACCGAGCAGTAAGTTTGCGCTATCATGGTAATGTCCTAGTAATCTGATTAAAATTATTGTCCGTGATAAATGTAAAAAGAGGGGGGAAAATCATGAGCGAAGAAAAGCAACAAGTGTCCCGTCGTCAGTTTCTAAATTATACACTAACAGGTGTTGGCGGATTTATGGCAGCAGGAATGCTTGCACCAATGCTCAGAATGGCAATTGACCCAGTTTTGCAGCCAGCAAGTACTGGAGAATATGCAAATGTTGGTCTTGCTGTTGAAGATATCACAACAACACCTCAACGTGTCGATTGGAAGATTGATCAAGTAGATGGATGGTATGAATCAAAAGTTGGAAGAACTGCTTGGGTGTACAAAAATGATAGTGGTGACATCATAGCACTTTCCCCAATATGTACTCACTTAGGATGTGTTGTATCATGGGAAGGAAGCGAAAGTCATCCAAATCAATTCTTTTGCCCATGTCATGAAGGACGCTATACAAAAGATGGCGTAAACATTCCTGGAACACCACCAACTGCTCCATTAGCGGTATATCAACAAAAAGTGGAAAACGGAATGTTATTCTTAGGTAAAGCAATAGCAAGAGAGGGGGCGTAATTACATATGCTACAAAAAATTTATGACTGGATTGACGAGCGTATAGATATTACGCCAATTTGGCGAGATATTGCAGACCACGAAGTTCCTGAACATGTAAACCCTGCGCATCATTTCTCAGCTTTTGTATATTGCTTTGGTGGGTTAACATTTTTTGTGGTAGTTATCCAAATTTTATCTGGTATGTTTTTAACGATGTATTATGTACCAGATATTGAAAACGCTTGGAAGTCTGTTTATTATTTACAAACAGAGGTAGCGCATGGACAAATTGTCCGAGGTATGCACCACTGGGGTGCTAGTGTAGTTATTGTTATGCTTTTATTACATACATTACGTGTATTTTTCCAAGGCGCATACAAAAAACCACGTGAGCTTAACTGGATGGTTGGAGTTCTAATCTTTTTTGTTATGCTAGGTCTAGGATTTACTGGATATCTATTACCTTGGGATAACAAAGCATACTTTGCAACACAAGTAGGTTTAGAAATTGCTGAACAAGTACCACTTATTGGTGACGATTTGAAAACATTATTAGCTGGTGATGATGAAATTGTAGGTGCACAAACACTTACTCGTTTCTTTGCAATCCATGTATTCTTCTTACCGGCTGCATTATTTGGTTTAATGGCGGCACACTTTATTTTAATCCGTCGACAAGGTATATCAGGACCACTTTAGAAGGAGGGGAAAGCTATGCATAAGGGAAAAGGAATGAAATTTGTCGGAGACTCTCGTGTTTCCGCTGAACGCAAATCACAAATACCAAAAGATTATTCTGAGTATCCTGGAAGAACAGAAGCTTTTTGGCCCAACTTTTTATTAAAAGAGTGGTTAGTAGGTGCTGTATTCTTAGTAGGGTTTTTATGCCTTACTTTGGCTCACCCATCTCCTCTGGAAGGAATGGCGGATCCAACGAATGCATCCTATATACCTTTGCCGGATTGGTACTTCTTGTTCTTATACGAACTCTTAAAATATGAATTTGCAAGCGGACCATATGTGTTAATTGGAATATTAGGTATTCCAGGTCTAGCTTTTGGAGCGCTTCTCTTAGCACCATTTTTAGATAATGGACCAGGAAGAAGACCACATCAACGTCCAATTGCTGTTATCATGATGTTATTAGCATTAGTTTCAACCATTTGGTTAACATATGCTTCAGCTGAGCATGTTGATTGGGAAGCTCGTGCAGAGATGAATAAACCGGTTCCACCTAGTGAGGTGCAAATTGATACGGACCATGCTGGTTATGCGGTTTATGAATCTAGCTGCTTGCAGTGTCATGGTGATCAATTACAGGGAACTTCTGGTGTTGCACCAACTTTAATTGGTATTGAGTATTCTGCTGAAGAAATTGCAAAAATTGCAAGAGAAGGTATAAATTCAATGCCTCCAAATATGTTCACAGGTTCCGATGAAGAGCTAGAGCAGCTAGTTGATTTTATCATCTCGGTAAATGAACAGGGTGAAGAATAAACAATAAACAAAAGCACCTTTGCCAGTTGTGGTAAAGGTGTTTTTTTATCATAATTTACAAAAAGAGGTGTAGTATCTGAATGATTAAAGCCATACTACTTGATCGAAAGTTTTTAGTGCTATTATTTATCGTTAATTTGCTTGGAACGATATATGGATACTACTGGTATAAGTCACAATTAGTCGTTACTCCAGATATCTTTCTTGTCTTTGTTCCTGACAGTCCAACTGCTAGCCTGTTTTTTACGATATTTCTACTGTTCTTTTTATTTCGAAAGCATTTTCCACTGGTTGAGGCATTAGCCATAATTACATTGTTTAAATATGGTGTTTGGGCTGTTGTGATGAATCTATTGACATTAGTTGTTAATGGAAGCTTACCATGGGAAGGATATATGTTAATTGCATCACATGGTGCGATGGCCGTTCAGGGTTTGTTATATTCTCCGTATTACAAAATAAAACCAATACATATTGTTGTTGCTGCTGTTTGGACGTTACACAATGATGTGATCGATTATGTGTTTGAAATGATGCCGAGCTATGCATCGTTATCGAAATACATGAATGAGATTGGCTATTTCACATTTTGGTTAAGCATTCTCTCTGTTGGAATAGCCTATATGCTGACGATAAGAAATAAAAATAGAGCAAGCCTATAAGTTATATAATACTTTTGCCACTCATACATTATTAAAAGTGATTCTTTTGTGTGGGGTGGTCTCTATGAAAAGAAACAAACTGGTAAATATCTTTAAATGGTTACTCATAGGGATACTGCTTTATGTACTAATTGAAATAATAATTGGGGAAACCGTAAATGCCAATACAAAGCAAAACCAAAAGGGAGACGATAATATGTTTCCCTTTTATTGGTTAATCATTATTGTCGGAGGAATAATCGCGATTACATTATCTTACGTTAGCTGGAGAAAATATAGAGGAGAAAAGGAAGAGAAAAAAAACTTGGACACCGAGTAAATAATTGACGTTTATTTACTTTTTGACTAAAATTGACTATAGATAGACGAATTAACATAATATGGAGGAATGCAAAGAATGGGTGCATATATTATCTATTTAGCCTTGATTTTAATTATCCCAATTTGGGCTCAATCAAGGGTGAAAGGTACCTACAAAAAGTATTCAAAAATAGCTACTTCATCACAGATGACAGGAGCTCAAGTAGCTCGAAAAATCTTAGATGATAATGGGCTTTACGATATTCAGATTGAGGAAACAAAAGGTTTATTATCCGATCACTATGATCCAAGAAAGAAAGTGGTTAGACTTTCAAGTGGGATATACCATGGTCACTCTATGGCATCATCTGCTGTAGCAGCACATGAGGTTGGACACGCTATCCAGGATGCCGAATCGTATGCTTTTATGCGATTTAGAAGTGCTTTAGTGCCTGTCGCAAACTTTGGATCGAATATTTCAATATTTCTTATCATAGCAGGTTTTATCTTTGGGATGTTAGAGTTAGCAACTATCGGTGTTGTATTTATGGGTGCAGCTGTATTATTCCAACTTGTAACCTTACCTGTTGAATTTGATGCTTCTAACCGGGCAATGGCTCAATTAGTTTCTACGGGTATTATTCGTAACAATGAAGAGCGTGAAACAAAAAAAGTATTGAATGCTGCTGCAATGACATATGTAGCTGCTGCACTAGTAGCTGTTGCAGAATTGATTCGATTTATATTAATGATTGTTGCAAGTAGTGAAGACTAATAACGAGAGGGATGAACAACTAGGTTCATCCCTTTTTCTTAATCACGAATAGGATTCTTGTTTTCATCGAGTGTAAACCCTTCACCAACAACATCATGGACAGAACTAACTGCTACAAAAGCATGAGGATCAATCGTGTTAATGATATTCTTTAGCTTTACAATTTCATTTCTTCCAACAACACAATATAACACATCTCTTTTTTCACCTGTAAAACTTCCACGACCATCTAACACCGTAACGCCACGATCCATGGTCTTCATTATGTTCTCAGCTATTAAATCACTTTTACCGGAAATAATGGTTGCGCCACGAGCAGAATAAGCACCTTCCTGTATAAAGTCAATTACTCGTGCTCCAACGTAGACAGCGACTAATGTGTACATTCCTTGTTCAAGCTGTAGAATCGTAAATACTGACGTAGCAATAACGACAAAATCAAATAGAAACATGGTTTTCCCCATACTCCACCCAACATATTTATGTACAATGCGAGCAATGATATCAACGCCACCAGTTGTTCCACCATATCGAAATACAATACCAAGTCCCGCTCCGATGAATACTCCTGCAAACAGTGCGGCAAGCGTTAAATCATTTTGTAGATGTATTGTAAAGGGATTAATCTGAAATACACTTAAGAAAAAAGATACCGCAAAAGTTCCAATAATCGTATATAATAACGTATTTCTTCCGAGAAACTTCCATCCTATAAATAACACAGGAACATTTAAAATAATATTGGTAATCGCAGGATCCCACTTAAATGCAAAGTAGAGAATTAGCGTAATACCAGTGAAACCACCTTCACCTAAATTATTTTGCATATTAAAGTGTACGATTCCAAAAGAAAATATTGCAGCACCTAATAAGATAAATAAGATATTTTTTATTTTTAAACCAAAAATCATGCTGACACCTCCACTAGTACAGTTAATCCGTTAACATAATCGCACCTTCACTATTATAATCAATTTAGATGACAAGAACAATAATTACTGAACTCGAACTAAATAATTTGTCAAATATACTGGTATTCGCTAACATTAGATTAGATACTTTACGCGGTATGCATCATACATAAAGGAGTCTTATAAAATGAATAACTCAGTATATACGACCAAAGACATACAAGAACGTGTTGATCGTTATATTGGTCAATTTAAAGAAGGCTATTTTTCACCACTTGCACTTATGGCGAGGCTAACAGAGGAAATAGGTGAATTAGCTCGTGAAGTGAATCATTATCATGGTGAAAAACCGAAGAAGTTGACGGAGAAGGAAAAGACAATGGAAGATGAACTGGGAGATGTTATCTTTGTTTTAACATGCTTTGCCAATTCATTAAATATTGATTTATCTGAGTCGTTCGACCGTGCAATGACGAAAATTGAGACAAGAGATAAAGATAGGTGGACTCGCAAGGATTAACGAATTAGAACTGCTTTAGGAGGAATAGACAGATGCGTATTAAGATAGTAATCGCCGGTCCACGTGGACGGATGGGGCAGGAAGCTGTCAAAATGGTATTAGATGAGCCAGATTTTCAATTAGTTGGTTGTATAGATCGTAAAGATAAGGAAGTACAAGTGCCTTTTTTGGCTGAGAAAGGAATACCTGTATATCGAGATGCTGAGGAATGCTTCTACGCACAAGAGGTTGATGTTCTAATAGATCTAACGGTTGCAGAATCTAGCTACGACTATGTGATGATGGCACTACGAAAACAAATTCGTTGTGTGGTTGGTACAACTGGGTTTTCGAATGAGCAACTTCAGACAATGAAGGCAACAGCCAAAGAGAACAGTACCGGATGTATCATCGCACCTAATTTCGCATTAGGAGCTATATTAATGATGCATTTTTCTAAAATTGCAGCAAAATTTTTCCCGGATATTGAAATAATTGAAAAACATCATGATCAAAAAATTGATGCTCCTTCAGGTACAGCTATTAAAACAGCAGAAATGATAAAAAACGTAAGAAATTCAAAAATACAAGGCCACCCTGATGAAGTAGAAACGATGCAAGGGGCAAGGGGTGCTTCAGATGACGGAATTCGAATACATAGCCTTCGCTTACCAGGCTTAGTTGCTCATCAAGAGGTAATCTTTGGTGGGGAAGGACAAACACTTACAATCAAGCACGACTCTATGAATCGAAAATCATTTATGGAAGGGATTAAACTATCCGTTCAACAAGTTATGAATCTGAAGGAATACGTTTATGGTTTAGAAAATGTTCTTGATTTAGCATAAATCCTATTTGGAGGTAACCTATGAATATTGCCTTAATTGCTCATGATGATAAGAAGTCTAGTATAATTGGCTTTGCAATTGCGTACAAACACATACTTGAAAAGCATACACTTTATGCTACTGGTACAACCGGGAAATTAATTTCAGATGAGACAGGTCTTGCAATACATCGCTTTCAATCAGGTCCAATCGGTGGAGACCAACAAATCGGCGCTTTAATTGCAACGAATGACATGGATATGGTTATATTTTTTCGAGATCCATTAACTGCTCAACCACATGAGCCAGACGTGAGCGCCTTAATGCGATTATGCGATGTATTTCAAATTCCATTAGCTACAAACCTCGCTTCAGCTGAACTATTTATCCATGGTTTAGAACGAGGAGATTTTCATTGGAGAAATGTGATTAAAACGAAGAAGGATCGTGAAGGATGAAAAAAATTGGAATTACCTGTTACCCATCAGTGGGTGGTTCAGGAGTCATTGCGACCGAATTAGGAATTTTATTAGCAGAACAAGGTCATGAAATACATTTTATTACATCAAGTCTTCCATTCCGTTTAAATCGTGTATATCCTTCTATCTATTACCATGAAGTAGAAGTGAGTCATTATCCAGTCTTTCAATATCCGCCGTATGATTTAGCACTAGCTACGAAAATGGCAGAAGTAATTGATCGTGAACAGTTAGATATTTTACATGTACATTATGCGATGCCTCACGCAATATGTGCCATACTCGCGCGTGATATGGCTAAGCGAGATGTGAAGATTGTTACAACATTACATGGGACTGATATTACGGTTTTAGGAATTGATAATACATTCAAACGAATGATTAAGTATGGCATAGAGCAATCGGATGCTGTAACTGCTGTTTCAGAGGATTTGGTTCGTCAAACCAAAAGCATGATTGACGTAGAGAAGGATATTTCCGTTATTTATAATTTTATTAATGAACAAGAATATTTTAAAAAGAACTTAACGCAAATTAAGAGTCAATATGGTATATCAGATGACGAGAAGGTTGTCATTCATATTTCTAATTTTCGTAAAGTAAAAAGACTTGAGGATATTGTCCACACGTTTCATCTGATTAAAGAAAATGTGAAGGCAAAGCTTTTATTAGTTGGCGATGGACCAGAGTATTCCAATACATTTAATTTGGTTCAAAAGCTAGGGATACAGCAGGATGTTTTGTTTGTAGGCAAACAGAAGAATATAAGTGATTTGTTGTCAATTGCTGATTTAAATTTGCTGTTGTCAGAAAAAGAGAGCTTTGGCTTGGTGTTATTAGAAGCCATGGCATGTGAAGTTCCTTGCATTGGAACAAATGTTGGTGGTATACCAGAAGTTATTACACATAATGAAACAGGTTATATTGTCGAGCTTGGTGATATAGAAAGTGCAGCTGCTCATGCTACAGAAATACTTCAAAATGAAGATTTACTTTATACTTTTTCAAAAAATGCACTACATCATGTTCAAGAAAAATTTCACTCATCAATAATTTTAAGGCAGTATCTCGATTTGTATCAAAAAGTTCTAACAGAAAACATAGAATAAGTCTCAGAAAATTTGAGACCAAGAGGTGAATACTCCTTGTTATTAACAAAGCCCTTTCAGGATGCATTGCCTATTATTGAAGCTATCGAAGAAGCCGGTCACCAAGCATACTATGTTGGAGGTTGCGTTCGTGATTTTTTGTTAAATTGTCAAATTGGTGATATCGACATTACTACCTCTGCTAAGCCAGACGTTATTCAAGCAATTTTTGATGACGTAATTCCTGTAGGGATTGAGCATGGTACAGTAATCGTCCGACATCAAGATGTTTCTTATGAGGTTACAACCTTTAGAGTGGAAGGTGAATACTCTGATAAGCGCCATCCGGATACGGTTGAATTTATTAATCAAATAGATAAAGACTTAGAACGTCGTGATTTTACTATCAATGCACTTGCGATGGATAAAACTGGCGAGATAATAGATTTATTCAATGGGAGAGAAGACCTTGAAAATCGCATTATACGCACGGTAGGAAATGGTAACGAACGGTTTAAAGAGGATTCACTTCGAATATTAAGAGCAGTTCGGTTTACTAGTCAATTAGGTTTTTGGATAGACGAACATACAAAGCAGGCAATTATAAACGTAAAACCAGAAATAGAAGGGCTTGCAATTGAACGAATTACAAAAGAACTCCACAAGCTATTTGCGGGAAATTATGTTGCAAAAGGTTTGGAGTATTTAGTAGATCTACATATAACAGCTCATATTCCCATCTTAAAGCAATTTAAAGATATACAGACTTTACAGCATATCACACGGCCACTTTCTTCATTGAGTGAAGTGATATGCTTCATCCACCAGCGGGAACCCAATATACAAATTCGTGACATCGTAGCAGAGTGGAAGTGCTCGAATAAAGTACTGAAAAATGCGATGCACTTAAATGAAGCTATTCGCTATTATAAGTCAAATGGATTAGATAATTGGTTAGTGTATGTATTACCACCAGAATTATATAAAGGATTTTCACAACTTATAGCCGTACTTCTTTCAGAAAAAGTGGATTTGGAAGCTTTAACTACTATGCATGATAACTTAACAATTCGTTCAAAAAAAGACCTTGCTATAAATGGTAATGATATACTAGAGATGTATCCAAATCATAAAAAAGGACCATGGATTCATTCTGTACTGATAGATATGGAGAAGCAAGTCGTTCTAGGGAACGTATTCAATACGAAAACAATGCTAAAGGAGTGGATAAAATGGAATCCACCCGAAATAAATTAATTCATCTATTATCGGTAAGTAATGACATATTTATCTCTGGACAGGAGATATCGGATAAACTAAACATTTCAAGAAGCGCGATTTGGAAGCATATGAAAGAATTAGAAAAAGACGGTTATATTATTGAAGCAATTCGTAATAAGGGCTATCGTATTGTTGATGCTCCTAAAAAAGTAAGTCAAAATACCATTCAATGGGGACTGAATACGGAGTGGTTAGGAAAAACAATCTATCATAAGGAAACAACAACCTCTACACAGCATATAGCCCATCAATTAGCACAGGTTAATTCAGCTCATGGCACGGTGGTAATTGCTGATGAACAGACTGCAGGTAAGGGAAGGTTAAGTCGACAATGGCATAGTGCTAAACAACAGGGGATTTGGCTTAGTATGATCATTAGACCCAATATATTACCCCATTTAGCACCACAGCTAACCTTATTAACGGCAACAGTCTTAGCAGATGTACTAAAACATGAATTGAAGCTTGATCCGAAAATAAAGTGGCCGAATGATATCATCATGGATGATAAAAAGATAGCAGGTATTTTAACGGAAATGCAAGCAGAACAAGACCAAATTCAATATATTGTCATTGGGATGGGGATTAATGTAAATCAACAACAAATTGATTTACCTGCGGATATTCAAGATAAGGCGACCTCAATAAGTATTGTTTCCGAGAAGAAATGGGATATTACAAACCTAATTCAACTAATCCTAGTACAATTTGAAGAGACCTATGCTGCTTATATGAGAAAGGGTTTTTCAGTTATAAAGGAAAAATGGGAGCGTTACGGGTATCGTATCGGTGAAATAACTCGAATAAAGACCCATAAAGAAGTGAATGAAATAAAAATTATTGGAATAGCTGAAGATGGAGCTTTACTAGCTGAGAGCCTGGATGGTAAAGTAAGTAAGGTTTATTCCGGAGAAATTGATTGGTTTGATAAGGGAAGCTTCTAATGGATTCAAAGTTGAATGACTTCCATATTGTGAGATATGGCATACTCTTATCGTATACAAGATAAGAGTTTTATTCTTGAAGCAAAGTAAAGGACACTTAGAAAAAGAATATAGGAATTCTAGATAGTGTAACATAACAATGAATAGTAAAGGTGGTGAGGGAATGGATCGATATGTTGTAATCGATTTAGAAACGACGGGGAATTCAGCTGCAAATGAAGATAAAATAATTGAGGTTGGGATTGTTGTCATCGAAAACGATCAAATTACCGATGAGTTTTCTACGATGCTACATCCCAATAAATCAATACCACCTTTTATAACAAAGTTAACAGGTATCACCGATAAAGATGTTGAGCATGCACCGACATTTGAAGATATGGCTGATACGATTGTGGAATTATTCGAGAACAGTTATTTAATTGCACACAATGTTCCGTTTGATTTAGGATTTTTGAATGCTGAATTATCTGCAATAGGTAAAAAGAGATTAACTAATCCAGTTATTGATACAGTAGAGTTAACGAGAATATTATATCCACAAGCACCGGGATTTAAGCTTGGCATATTGGCGGAATACCTAACTATTACACATGAAAATCCTCACCGTGCGTTATCAGATGCATTTGTAACTGCGAAGCTTTTTATTAAGCTAAAGGAAAAACTATCCTCATTACCATATGAGACAGTTCTTCACTTACTTAAGCTTGAAAAAATGCTGAAATCTGATTTATATCAACTGTTAACTGAGCGAAAAGATGCACTTGCCTTTCATGTGCCCACAGATGAGGAACACATAACCTTTAAGGGACTTGCATTTCGTAATAATGTGCTTGAGAAAAGAAAGTCAGTTACACTGACTTCATCGTTTGGCGAATATTTGGATTCTATTTATGAGAAGGATGGTGCAATGGAGCACCACATGAAGCGTTATGAGAAAAGAGAGGGTCAACGCATCATGTCTGAGGAAACATACGACTCATTTCAATCCAAAAAACACGCTTTAATTGAAGCGGAAACTGGTACAGGGAAGTCTTTGGCATACTTATTACCAAGTATCTACGAAGCAGTCAAATCTGAACAAAGAATTATCATTAGTACATATACGACACAATTACAATCACAATTGCTAGAGGAAGAAATACCACTAATTCGAAAGTTGGTATCTTTTCCTTTTAAAGTTGCCCTGTTAAAAGGCAAACAGCATTACATTAGTCTTGAGAAATTTGCGAATGAAGTGAATAGTGATCAACAAGATAATTATGATGTTGCATTAACCAAAGCTATGCTGCTTGTATGGCTACTAGAAACCGAAACAGGTGATATAGATGAATTACATTTACCATCACATGGGCAATTATTTTATAAACGAATCTCTGCGGATACAGAAGGTCAAGCAGACCCTGCCTCTCCGTGGTATAAATACTCCTATTATCAAAAGGCACGAAGAAAAGCACAACAAGCAGACATTATTATTACCAATCATGCATTGTTATGTACGGATATGTTTAATGAATATCAATTCTTACCTTCCTATGAGAAGGCAATTGTGGATGAAGCGCACCACTTAGAAGAAACAGCTTCTAAGCATTACGGGTTGAAACTAGACTATGTCAATATGCAGCAAGTATTAAATCAATTAGGTTCCTTTGGAGAAGGAAAATGGATAGAGAAAATCATCTTTGATAATCCTTCTGTTGAGGACAGCATTTCCAAAGAGCGTTGGAACGACCTTTATGCGCTAACAAAATATGAGCTGGATGATTTGTTCCGTACCATTTTTCAGTATGTCATCAAACAACATGGCTCGCAAAAAGTTCTTAGTGATGTGGGACGTATTCAATATCGATATGAAACGAGAAAAGAGCAAGAAAACAATTGGCTGACGATTAGAGAAATGGCCACACGAATGATATATTATTTACGGGACTTAATTCATTTGCTAACTATGTTAGGACAGGAATTGACTGATAAAGAAATCAAGGAAGATGTGCATCATAAGATAGAGATTCTGCAATCCTTTATCGACGGCTTAGAACAGTTATTTTTGTTAGATAATGATGCTACAGATGTCAAATGGATTGAAATTGAAGCCTACGGAGCAAAAAATGCAGTATATCTTTATAGTGAGCCTGTAAATATTTCTTCTATTTTGGCGGAGAGTTTTTTTGATGTTAAAGATAGTGTAATCTTAACGAGTGCTACACTTACCATGAAAAACTCCTTTAGCTTCATTCAAAAACGACTGGGACTTCGTTCTGAGCGCTTAAGTACTAAAAAAATACCATCACCATTTTCATATAAGGACCAAGTACGCGTCATGATTCCAGATGATTTCCCCGAAGCGACATATGGGAAAACAGATGATTTTATTACTGCTACGGCAGAGGCAATTTTATCGTTAGCTGAGATAACCAATGGAAGAATGCTTGTTCTATTTACGTCATATGATATGCTTCGAAAAACCTATTACTTGCTTAAAGAAGCAATTGAAAGCGAAAATTTTGTGTTGATCGCGCAAGGAATTTCAAGTGGTAGTAGAGCAAGACTAAAGAAAAATTTTCAAACATTTGACCAGTCTATTCTTTTAGGAACAAGCTCTTTCTGGGAAGGAGTCGATATTCCTGGAGATGATCTATCCTGTCTGATGATTGTAAGATTACCATTTCAGCCGCCCAACCATCCCGTATATGAAGCAAAATCAATTGAGATGAAAAAAAATGGGGAAAATGCCTTTTATGAGCTTGCATTGCCAAATGCCGTGATTCGATTTAAACAAGGATTTGGTCGATTGATTCGCTCAACCAATGACAGAGGTATCGTTTTTGTATGTGATGCCCGTATTATTAAATCCCGATATGGAAATTATTTTACAGAATCAATTCCAGCGGTTCCAATTGCATATGATTCGACTGCTAATCTAATGGAAAAAGCAAGCGATTGGTTTTAAGGGAACAGGTCATCAGTAGGTAGTCTTAGAAGGGACTATGATGCTAATTTAGGGTTCAGGGAGAATGAAGCATTTCTATTTTTATAAAAAAATTACTGATGCGTGAATGCATCAGTAACAATGTTGGTATGGTGTTTAGAAGAATTTTTGGGTTGAAATAAATAAAATCAAAACAAAATATAATTTTGCTGATATAATGTATGTGTTTCATCTTATTTAAGTTCAACTTTACTATATAGTATAATCAGCGACATAAGAAGTATGTTTAACAATAATTGATAATAAAAGAAGCCATAAAACATGTATATAGAATAATGGAGGTTTAAACTAATGAAATCCCAACGATTTAATTTAGTGGTTCATGACATAAGAATTAAGGATAAGTTTTTACAAAGTAATGAATAATAGACGATTAAATTTTCCCTCCTGGACAAAATGGGTTGTTCTTGGCGTACTTCTACTAATGGTAGCTATTATTGCTTTTATTACTTTCCTTTATGTTGATATACAAAATAGTAAAACAGAAGGCTATTTCTCTGCCGAAAAACGTGTGCTAGATGAAACATCGATAACTAGCATTCGTAATACCATACGATTCCATGGTGATGAAGCGTATCATGTCGTTTATGGTGAAACCGAGAAAAATAAAGAACAGATTGTCTTTGTACCAAACGATAAAAAGGTGGATCTCACCATTGTCGATCAGGAGGATATCCTATCCTCTGACACCATCGAATCTGATTGGAAAAAAAATTGTTCTGGATGTGAGCTTAAGAACATTGTACCTGCTATTATTAAAGACAATGTACTATGGGAGATAACATACATAGATGAGGCAAATCGATATGTTATTGATTATGTATCCATGTATGATGGAACACAATACGAAGAATTTCGTTTCAAGAAAATGTTTGAATAAGTGAGGGATATGTAAATGGAGATTGCAAATAGAGTAAGAACATTAACACCTTCGACAACATTGGCTATCACTGCAAAAGCCAAAGAATTAAAACAAAGTGGATACGATGTAATCGGACTTGGAGCAGGGGAACCAGACTTCAATACACCGGATTATATTTTGGATGCCGCAAAGAAAGCAATGGACAATGGCTTTACAAAGTATACACCAGCTGGTGGAACAAATGATTTGAAGCAAGCTATTGTTGATAAGCTATCTACTGATAATGAGCTATTATATAATTTAGATGAGATTATTGTTACTTCTGGTGCCAAGCATGCCTTGTATACGCTCTTTCAGGTAATTCTTAATGATGGTGATGAGGTGATTGTACCAACGCCTTATTGGGTCAGTTATCCAGAACAAATAAAATTGGCTGGTGGATCTCCAGTATTTCTTGAAGGTAAAGAGGAAAATGAATTTAAAATTACGCCTGCACAGCTGGAGAAATCCATTACTGTTAACACCAAAGCAATAATTATTAATTCACCAAGTAATCCAACTGGGATGACTTATAGTGAAAGCGAATTGTTAGCCATTGGAGAATTTTGCTTAAAGCATGACATACTAATCATTTCCGATGAAATTTATGAAAAGTTAATTTACACAGACGATAAGCATATATCGATTGCACAGCTTTCACCGGAATTAAGGAATCAAACAGTGGTAATTAATGGAGTATCAAAATCACATGCTATGACTGGTTGGCGGATTGGATATGCAGCTGGTCCAGTTAAGATAATTAAGGCGATGACAAACCTGGCATCTCATTCAACATCAAATCCTACCACAATTGCACAATATGCAACAGTAGCTGCGTACAAAGCCGAAAAGGATCCTACGATTGAAATGAGGAAAGTATTTGCAGAAAGACTTGATGCATTATATGATTTAATAGTTGACATTCCAGGAATTACTTGTAAGAAACCTAAAGGTGCTTTTTATCTTTTTCCAAATGTATCGGAAGCAGCTAAGTTAAATGGGTTTTCAACTGTTGACGAATGGGTAGCTGCACTATTGGATGATGAGAAGGTAGCTGTGGTTCCAGGCTCTGGATTCGGTGCACCAAATTACATACGTTTATCCTATGCGATTTCGAAAGAACAGTTAGTAGAAGCAGCAACCCGTATTCGACGATTTGTAGAAAATCGCTTGTAACCTAAGATTTCATCATGATAATCCCGAAGGATGTAACTTTTTAACTATTGGAGGTAATTTTATTGAAAACAACAATTGCACAAGTACCTGAACATGAAGGGGAAAAAGTAACAATAGGAGCTTGGCTTGCAAATAAGCGATCAAGCGGTAAAATCGCATTTTTACAATTGCGAGATGGTACTGGATTTATTCAAGCTGTTGTTGTCAAAAGTGATGTTAGTGAAGAAACATTTCAACTAGCTAAGAATTTGACACAAGAATCGTCTTTGTATATTACAGGAACTATTGTAGAAGATACACGATCACCGTTTGGCTATGAAATGCAGGTAGAGGCAATTGAATTAATCCATGAAGCAACAGATTATCCAATTACACCAAAGGAACATGGTACTGAGTTTTTAATGGACCATCGCCATCTGTGGCTACGTTCTAAAAGACAGCATGCTGTCATGAAAATTCGTAATGAAATTATTCGTGCGACATATGAATTCTTCAATCAAAACGGATATGTTAAAATTGACCCACCGATCTTAACTGGATCTTCTGCGGAAGGTACTACTGAGCTTTTCCATACAAAATATTTTGAAGAAGATGCTTACCTATCTCAAAGTGGACAATTATATATGGAAGCAGCTGCTATGGCCTTTGGTAAAGTTTTCTCATTCGGACCAACCTTCCGTGCGGAGAAATCTAAAACGCGCAGACATTTAATTGAATTTTGGATGATTGAGCCTGAAATGGCATTTGTTGAGCATGATGAAAGTCTTGAAATTCAAGAAAATTATGTTAGCTATATCGTTCAATCAGTGCTAAAAAATTGTAAGCTAGAGCTAGGAATTCTAGAGCGTGACACAAGTAAGCTAGAAAAAATAAAAGCTCCATTTCCGAGAATTTCATATGATGATGCAATTCAATTACTGAAAGATAAAGGATTTACTGATATTGAATGGGGAGATGACTTTGGTGCTCCTCACGAAACTGCTATTGCAGAAAGCTTTGATATGCCAGTGTTTATTACAAATTATCCTGCAAATATTAAAGCATTCTACATGAAGCCAGATCCAAACCGAAATGAAGTCGTACTATGTGCTGACTTAATCGCTCCTGAAGGATATGGAGAAATCATTGGTGGATCTCAGCGTATCGATGATCTTGATCTTATGAAGCAGCGCTATGAAGAGCATGGGCTTACAGGTCAAGCGTACCAATGGTATTTAGAGCTAAGACAATTCGGTAGTGTACCACACTCAGGATTCGGTCTTGGTCTAGAACGAACTGTTGCCTGGTTATCTGGAGTTGAACACGTTCGTGAGACAATTCCTTTCCCAAGATTATTAAACCGTTTATATCCATAATTTCATCTCAATCCCTTGCTAAATTGCAAGGGATTTTATTATTGAATCACCTTTTATCATGCTATACTTAGATAGAGGTGCAATCATATGACAAAATTTAATTCATTTCAACATATTTTATTAAATCAAGTATCATTACCCACCAAGCTGCTTACAGATTACAAAGAAATGGGTCTTAATGAGACAGAATTAATGGTTATCATACAGGTACATCGATTTATTGTACAGGGCAACTATTTCCCAAGTTTAGAAGAGCTATCAAATACATTAACTATAGATGATAAATCATGCTCCCAAATTTTACGGAAGCTTATCCAACTACATTTATTACGTATTGAACGTTCAGAGAATAATCAATATCAATTGAGTGAAGCATATTCGCTTGAGCCATTATGGGAGAAGCTATTCAAGCCTGAGGTAAAGGAGAAAAAGCAAGAGTCTGATGAAGGATCGTTGTTTATTTTATTTGAACAGGAATTCGGTAGACCAATCTCACCTTTTGAAATCGAGACAATCAATGTCTGGCTAGACGAAGATGATATTGCTCCTGCTCTAATAAAAGCCGCACTAAGAGAATCTGTTTTAATGGGGAAGTTAAATTTTAAATATATGGATCGGATATTAAGAGAGTGGAAGAAGAAGGGTATTCATTCAGTTGAGCAAGCACGAGAAGCAAGCAAACGATTTCACGACTACCAAGTATCCAAGCAACCAAACACCCCAACTAAAAAGCGTGATACATCCATCTATTATAATTGGTTAGAGGGAGAGGAATAATGTTAACAAAGAAAGATATCCGATTTTGTTTAGATGAAATTGCTGAAATGTTTCCAGATGCAGAATGCGAGTTGACACATGATAACCCGTTTGAGCTAGTTATTGCTGTGTTATTATCAGCTCAGTGTACGGATGCGCTAGTAAATAAAGTTACAAGGGATCTCTTTAAGAAATATAAAACCCCAGAAGATTATTTACATGTTTCATTAGAAGAATTACAAAATGATATTCGTTCGATCGGTTTGTATCGTAACAAAGCTAAGAATATTCAGAAGCTTTGTAGGGTACTTTTAGAAGAATATGATGGTGAAGTTCCAAAAACAAAAGAAGAGCTTGTTACCTTAGCAGGAGTAGGGAGGAAGACAGCTAATGTTGTTGCTTCTGTTGCCTTTGGCGAACCAGCGATTGCAGTAGATACACATGTAGAACGTGTTTCGAAGCGACTTGGTATTTGCAGGTGGAAGGATTCTGTTGTTGAAGTTGAAGAGACTCTGATGAGGAAGGTTCCACAGGAAGAGTGGAGTGTAACACACCATCGAATGATATTTTTCGGTCGATATCACTGTAAAGCTAAAAATCCTAATTGTCCAGAGTGCCCATTACTTGAAGTATGTAGAGAAGGCCAAAAGCGAATGAAAAAGAGAGAAGCAGTAAGCTAAAAAGAGGAGTTCCGAATAACGGAACTCCTCTTACTTATAGTAATTATTCTTCTGAATCGTTAGGATCAGGGTCTTTGGGCGTCTCTGTTCCTCCAGATTCATCTTCAGATCCTTCTCCTGGATCACTTGGTGAAGCAGGGATTTCAAGTGTTGTACTTTTTGTTTCACCTCGAACTCCTGAATTATTTCCATTCTTACCAATGGAAGTAACTCGAATTGTGTAGGATTGACCTGGCTCGAAGGTACCACTTATTTCAATGCCATTTGATTCTACCACCTGTGTCCCACCTTGTGGTCCTTCGACAACAACCTCAAACGTAGCTGGTGGTCCATTATAGCCCCATGAAACATCAATAATAGACTGTTCAGCAACATAAGCAGCAGTTAAGCCTTCTACAGGCTTCATCGCTTCAGTTTCTTCCTCATCTTCTGCAACTTTTACAGAGACAGATTGTGGTTCACTACGTTTTTCCTCATCTTGCTTATTGACAACTACAACCTGAATCTTATAGTCAGATCCTGCAGAAACCTCTGTTATTTCGACTTGATTTTCTTCGGTAGAGGAGAGAACTTGCATTTCTCCACCATCAACACTTGCTGAAATTTCAAAGGAGACATCATCTTCAGAGTCGTAATCCCATGAAACATTAATTGCATTATTACCTTTGCTATATTCTGCCTTCAAATTACTTACATGGTCTAGCTTATCATATTTCTCCGAAGTCTTTTTTGGTTCTGTGCCTTTAACAAATAATTCGGTAACGATTTTTGATTCTGGTGTATATTCACTAGGTAGGGAAGCAGGATTTGAACCTTTTTCAACAGCAACCTCTACAACTGAATCTGGTTTTTTAAAATCTGGTGTGTCAACATCCTTCGATATTTCAGTCATCGTGTTTTTAAACAGGTGATGAGCAATCTGTGTGTCTGCATATGGCATCGTACGTTTTCCATCATCATACCCAACCCAAACGGAAATTGTGTAGTTGGTCGAATAGCCCGTCACCCAAGAGTCTTTCGCGCCTTCAGCGTCCTCAAGGTTTGTAGTACCAGTTTTTGCAGCAACTGGTAATCCAGGAATTCTCGCATTACCACCAGATGACCCTTCAGATAATGCGGTTTTTAGCATATCAGAAATCATATAGGCTGTATAATCCGACATAGCTACCTGAGGCTCTGGAGTTAAATCAACAGTTCGTTCATCAGGAAATACAACTTTTGTAACGGCATGTGCCTCATAACGGATACCTTCATTAGCAAATGCTTGATAAGCGCTCGCCATTTGTAATGGATTAACTGTAGTATCTGCACCACCAATTGCATCGGTTAACTGAGGCTTGCCGTTAGCAAATTCTATCCCTAGATTATTTGCGAATTTTTGTGCATTATCATAGCCGACTTCATCAACTAATGTTTTAACAGCAGGAACGTTCAATGATTCCTGTAAAGCATAGCGCGCTGTCATCCAGCCTTGATATTCACGATTCCAATTTCGAATTACTTGACCGTCAGTTCCAGCAATTTCATAAGGTTTATCATCATTGATTTGGTGGTAAGTCGACATTTTGTTATATTCAATTGCAGGACCATAGGCAACAATTGGCTTAAAGGTTGATCCAGCTTGGTTACCACCTTGTAATGCATAGTTAAAGCCGTTTTGATAGCCTCTATCTCCACCAATCGCTCGAATTGCACCAGATTTTGTATCGAGGACGACCATACCTGCGTGCAAATCTTCATTTGGATAAGGGATAGGGTTATCTTCAGCATCCGATAATAAATATTCTACGTAATCCTGTGCATCTTTATCTAAAGTCGTATAGATTTGTAATCCATCTGAATAAATATCTGCACCATCTAATTTTTGCTCAACTTCTTTTTGAACCTGTTGTAAGAAAGCATCATAAGGTGATGATTCAGGCTTTTCTTTTACGAGTAATGACGTGATATCAACTTGTAATGCTTCGTCCGCTTCTGCTTGTGAAATCTTATCATGACGAACCATTAGTTTAAGAACAGTTTCCATTCTTTCCTTTGTTAAATCAGGATTATTAAATGGATCGTATGCAGTTGGACGCTGAGGCAAACCTGCTAAAATCGCCGCTTCAGGTAACGTTAAGTCATGCAAATCTGTTTTACCAAAATAAGTTTCTGCGGCTTTGGCTACACCATATGCTCCAGCACCATAATAAATTTTATTCAGATACATTTCTAAAATTTGTTCTTTGGAGTAATCTTGCTCTAATTTTAAAGCAAGCCATTGCTCTTGTACTTTCAGCTTCAACTTCTTATCAGGATCTAAGAAAGATTTTTCTACGACCTGTTGGGTTATCGTACTTGCACCTTCAGAACCAAACCCATTACGCAGGTTTCCTAAAATGGCTCCACCAATCCGACGAATATCGATACCAGGATGTTCGAAAAATCGCGCATCCTCGGTTGCCGTTACCGCATCGATAAGTACCTGTGGGAGATCATCGTAACCGATTTTTGTTCGTTTAAAATCACCCAAATCAGCAATTAACTCACCATCCTTATCATAAACCTTGGACGATAATGGATCTGATAATTTTGATGTATCAATTTCTGGTGCAGTGGCAATATAATAAGTGAACAAACCGGCGATGCCGATTCCGATAGCTATACAAAATAAGAATATTCCTAAGAATATTTTTTTCCATAATGGTTTCTTTTTGGCTTTCTTTTGTTTTCTACGTGCAGTGCGACTTTGGCGATTGTCTGCCATAACTCACTACCTCCAATCTAAAAATAAAGCTGATCAATAATCGATAAGTAATCAACTCTTTTTTGGTAATTAAACGGTATTTCATGGCCTTCCTGCTTTATTAGATTGTATGGTATTGATTTTCTACCATCACGTTGCTTTTCATACCAATGAAGAAATAATTTATCTGCAGATAGATAATAAGTCTCATTATGTAAAGCAAACCGAATAATCATAAAGCAAATTCCGCCATGGCTCACAATCGATTCCATATGCTTTATTTGGTGATCGTGTATATTGGCAAGCGGAAATGAAGTTTTATTTTTTGTTTCCTTAGCTTCAAAATCGATATGGCGATTTCGATAGAGGCCGTTGTAATCGGTTGTAGAAGCTTGTTTGAAGTAAGCTTCAGTGATTACGGCGGCACTTCTTTTCGGGTAATTAACATTCACTATCTGCACTGGTGTCGGCTTTTTATGAATAACTGCTAAGTCCATATCCAAATAATACTGATTTGTCATATTGATATCTTCTTCAAGAGTCATACCACGATTGCTGAATGTTTGGCTTATCTGTTTCATTGAAACTCTCTGTTTTCCATTTGGGTAATTCATTATTATGCCTCCTAGCATAATACAGTATCATATCAGAAAATTGCCTGCAGAGTAACTTTAAAGTCTAAAATACATAAATAATTAATAACGGAATCATAAAACTAAATTTATTCTAGAAAGCTTTATAAAGGCAGGAATAGTCTGATGCATCTTAGATGGCAAGACCAGGATTATCTATATTATATAACAAATAGAACAAGGAAGCATAATATTGATAATATTTCTCGTACGAAAGCATATCAACATTTCTATTTTGACTTTCCCGAGATTAAATGGGCTTTGATTGCCAGTGTTGTGTCTCGAAATGCAGGATGGAATATGACCGATTTACATTTAGCCCCCTATAAAAAAATGTTAGGTGAAGCAGAGAGAAAACGTTTATTCATGACATATGAACGAGCAAATTGGCTTATATTTTCTGATGCTTTTCCACAATTAATTGTATATCAATTATCCATACAACATGACTATCCATTATTTTATCTATTAAGAAAGTTACGTGTTTCCACATTCATGATTCGTGAATGGGAGCATTTTTGGCAAACAAATAATAAGGATCGATTGATGATTGCATTAATCATTAATGAACAAAATGTGATTCAAGCTCCAGTAATATCGCAATCATTTTTTAGAAAGAAAGTGTTTCTAAGTCTTCCTTATATGTTACAAAATGCTTTAATGCTTAATGCGGTTATACTACCTACACATTCAGGAGAGCTTTATGGTGCTTTTGTGCATCATTTTACAGATGTAACCAATCGAATTACGTTAGGGAAACAGTTAGCTAATCAAATCTTCCATCCAGAACTATATTCGAAGCTAATAAAATTTGTTCTCTCTGTTGAACATACAGGTTCTAGAACAGATTATGAAAAATTCCTAGATGTAACCCGTCCTAAGGGTCCTATGTTACGAATGGTATATCCAATTATTGAGCATCAAGATATTATTCGAAATGACTGGTTTTATTCAGGGGGTATGAAGAAGAAGTGGTTCAAGGCGGTCTTAGCGATCCCTAATGAAATCGGTACATCATTTTATTTAAAACGAAAGTTATTATATGCTTATTATCATCTGAAAAATATCGTAACGTAAAAAAGGATTTGCACATTCGCAAATCCTTTTTCTATTTTAAGTGGAAGGACGGTTTGGTCCATTTAGCTTTTTGTCGCCTTTTGTTAATGATTTCCCGTTTATTTCTTCTTTTTGTTTGTTTTGGTGTAAGTCTTTATTTTTCACTAGAACAACCTCCTTTTTCTTTTAGTTTGTCTAATTCATAAAAAAAAATGAATCTAAGCACTACTTTTGTATCATTTCTTCTAGTTTTGTCGAACACGGAGGATACCTTAATGAATAAAGCGAATAAGTTTGATAATACATTTTTACTAGAAAGGGTGATGAAAATGGGACTTGCTCTGATGAGAGAAAGAGAAAAGAACGGATATCCAAGAAAAGAATTTGTCTCTGCTTTATTACAAATAGGAGATACAGCACGGATTTCAGAACAAAAATTGGCACTGCAAATTGACAAACAAATTGAACAAGCGTATCAAAAACAACGGGATAGCCTTGTTCAAACCAAGCTCTTTATGAAGAAATTGAAGAAACGTCATGGATAGTATTGCATTCGAAGTTTTTTGTAGCGAATCCAAAGGTATTAGTCATGTCTTATTTAGCCTAACATGGTAAACTAGTTATAAAGCTAGATAAGAATAGAGGTTTTATCATGGAACTTGTTAACTATACCTATAAACTTAAAGAGTATCTACAAATGCTAAGAGAAGAATTCGAAAAAAATAATCCTCCTGAGGACCGTAAAGATAAAAAGTTCTTTCAAATGGTTAAGCAAAATACGCTTCCGATTTATGATTTATTGGAGAAGTGGGAGGAGCTTGCATTAAAAGTGGTAAAAGAGAGAAAGATAAGTGTACACCCAAATCAAATTACGTCAACTAGAGAGAATATGGAACTACTCTTAATGCATAGCTATTATATAGATGTTAGAAGAAAGCGATATATGGAATTAAATCAATCTGTTTCTTATGTTCTTGACCAGTTATTAAGGGAAATTGTTTAATACCCCAATCTTTACAATTCTGACAATTTTTATTATAATTAGCTTCCATACAACGAGAAGGGGGAAAAGGTGTTGTCTAAACAACAACTAATTGATCAAGCGATTGCTATAAGAGAAAGAGCCTATGTACCTTATTCCAAATTCCAAGTAGGAGCGGCTTTAGTTACAAGCTCTGGAAAAGTTTATACTGGATGTAATATTGAAAATGCTGCTTATCCGGTTACATGCTGTGCAGAAAGAGTTGCAATATTTAAAGCAATTGCGGATGGGGAAACAGATTTTGTTGAGATGGCAGTTGTTGCAGATACAGAACGACCTGTTCCACCGTGTGGTTCATGTCGTCAAGTTATGAGTGAATTCTTTCCATCTGACATGCAAATTCATTTAACCAATTTACACGCCAATACCATGACGATAAAAATGGAGGATTTACTACCGTTCTCTTTTCAAAAATCAGATATGGAAAAGTAATACATACGTAAAGTAAGAAGCAGATTGTCCTGTTTCTTACTTTTTTGCTATAATAAAAGAAGTTACACATACATATAGTATACTAACTTGCATTATATTATAGCTAACGTAGTAAGATCGAAATTGAAAGTAAATAAAATGAGGTGATGACACGATGCAACCAAATCGAGCTCAATTGAACACGAAGGATATTCTTGAGAAAGATTTTAAAACAGCTATGAGAGGGTATAATCAAGAAGAAGTTGACGGGTTTCTAGACATTGTTATCCAAGACTATGAAGCGTTTGGAAAAGAAATTGATCGATTGAAACAAGAAGTGGAACGTTTGAAAAAGAGTAGTGAGAGCCAGGTGAAAACTAGGTCGTCTAACACAGTACCACAGGTAAACTACGATGTTCTGAAACGCCTATCCAATCTAGAAAAAGCAGTTTTCGGTAATAAATACGCTAATGCAGAGTCCTAAACTAACTTTATTTACCAATGAAAAAGTAATCTAAATATGCTACAATAGTTGTAGATGAGAGATTGAATACTCACGTAATCGCTGCATTTTAGATGCAGAGGAAAGTCCATGCTCACACAAACTGAGATGTTTGTAGTGTTCGTGCTTGACGAATTCATAAGTCAAGGTAGCCTAACGGTTAACGGCAGGTGAAGTTCCTAAGTCTATATGATATGGAATTCTATCCTTGAAAGTGCCACAGTGACGTAGCTGAGATGGAAACATTTCAGGTGGAACGAGGTAAACCCCACGAGTGAGCAACCCAAATTATGGTAGGGGCATCCTTTATTAGGGAAATGAACCGAACGAGGGACAGGTGAATACCTGTAGATAGATGATTACAACCTAAGTACGAGGCTGACCACCGATTGCAGTACAATGGTACAGAACATGGCTTATCGAGTATTCAACGGTCTAATAATAAATAACCATAACCTTTTTGTATGCTTAGGCATGCAGAAAGGTTATTTTATTTTTAACGTTGTGGTACACTAATAATATTGTAAATCTGAACTTGAAGGGATTTTTAAAATGGCGCAACATATAAAGTTAATTGCAACAGCTGCAATGGGTTTAGAGTCAGTTGTAGCACACGAGGTAAAAAATCTAGGGTATGAAGTCGAGGTTGACAATGGGAAGGTTCTATTTGAAGCACCAATATCTGCAATTCCTAGATGTAATTTATGGTTACGTACTGCCGACCGTATAAAAGTAGTCGTTGGAGAATTTAGGGCAACATCATTTGATGAGCTATTTGAAAATACGAAGGCATTGCCATGGGAAAATTATATTCATGAGGATGGGCAATTTCCTGTCTCTGGGAAATCAGTTAAATCCACCTTATACAGTGTACCTGATTGTCAAAAAATCGTAAAAAAAGCAATAGCGGAACGACTTAAATTGAAATATGGTCTTGCTTCTAAAATGCCAGAAACTGGTGCGTTATACAAAGTAGAGGTTTCCATCTTAAAGGATAATGTGTTTATAACAATAGACTCTTCAGGAGTTGGATTACATAAAAGAGGTTATCGTGTTGGGCAAGGCGAAGCACCACTGAAGGAAACGATGGCTGCAGCACTAATTTTATTAACGAACTGGCGAGCAGAATACCCATTAATTGATCCATTTTGTGGATCGGGAACTATCGCGATTGAAGCAGCACTAATTGGTCAAAATATCGCACCTGGCTTTAATCGAGAATTTGCTTCTGAGGATTGGACGCTCATCAGATCAAAATACTGGGATCAAGCATTCGAAGAGGCGGAAGATTTAGCCAAGTATGATCAGAAGCTAGAAATCCTCGGTAGTGATATTGATCATAAAATGATCGAAATTGCTAAATCAAATAGTACAGAAGCTGGTCTAGGAGAATTAATTACATGGAAACAAATGCAGGTTAAGGATTTAACCATACGACAAAATAATGGGTATATTATTGGTAACCCACCATATGGTCAACGAATTGGTGATCAAGAAATGGTTCAAACGATTTACCAGGATATTGGAAATGTAATGAAAACCCATCCTTCTTGGAGTGTGTATATATTAACAGCGTTTGAGGCCTTTGAGAAATATTACGGCCAAAAAGCTACTAAGAAGCGCAAGCTATTTAATGGGTTTATTAAAACGGATTACTATCAGTACTTTGGAAAGAAACTAGGGGAGGAAATGTCATGACATCGATTTCACAAAACCAATCAGAATTTCAAGAGTATTTAAAAGAAATGAATGCGTATCGGGAAGCAATCACACTCATTCAGTGGGATCTAAGAACAAAGATACCTAAGAAAGGGGTCGAGCAACGCTCAGAGGTAGTAGGATATTTGTCTCATAAGCTACACCAAATGGAGACATCAGATAAAATGAAGTCTTTTATTGACGCCCTTAACGAACAGACTAATGATGAAGTACTCCAGAAAACAGTGTTAGAGTGTCTCGATACATACGAAAAGAATCGAAAAATACCAGATGAAGAATTTAGAGAATTTGTTATGCTACAGTCTAAGTCTGAATCGGTATGGCAGGAAGCTAGAGAAAAATCTGATTTCGGATTATTTCAGCCATATCTTGAAAAACTGGTTGACTTTAATAAGAAATTTGCAAACTACTGGGGCTATGAAGAAAATATTTATGATGCATTACTTCATAACTATGAACCTGGAGTTACCGTTAAAACATTAGACCAAGTATTTCCTAAGGTTCGTGAGTCGTTAACCGGTTTACTATCAAAAATTCAATCAAGTACTGTAAAGCCAGATTCAACAATTTTGAATACACACTTTCCAAAGCAGGGTCAAAAGGAATTTGCCATTGAAATACTAAAACGAATGGGATATGACTTTGAATCTGGACGTTTGGATGACACCATCCATCCATTTGCCATCACTCTTAACATAAATGATGTTCGTATTACTACACGTTACGATGAGCAAGATTTCCGGATGGCGGTATTTGGTACCATTCATGAAGGTGGTCATGCACTATACGAACAAAATATTAGTAATAGGCTCGCCGGAACACCTTTAGCTTCTGGTACATCCATGGGAATCCATGAGTCTCAATCTTTATTCTGGGAAAATTTCTTGGGAAGAAATAAAGTATTCTGGGATTCTCACTATGAATTATTTAAAAAGTATGCACCAAAGCATTTTGACAATATTTCGCTACATGATTTTTATCAAGCTGTTAATGAAGTGAAACCTTCACTAATACGAATTGAAGCGGATGAATTAACCTATCCACTTCATATTATGGTTCGATATGAGTTGGAAAAAGCGTTGATTAACAGCGAGATTGAGGTGAAAGACCTACCACATCTTTGGAATGAAAAGATGCAAGATTATCTAGGAATCAAGCCATCAAATGATAGAGAAGGGGTATTACAAGATATTCACTGGGCAGGTGGAGATTTCGGCTACTTCCCATCATATGCATTAGGCTATATGTATGCAGCACAATTTAATAATAAAATGAAGGATGCCATAAATATGGATGACGTTATTCAATCTGGTGATTTTACCAAGATCCGTGAGTGGTTAACCGAGAATATCCATCAATATGGCAAGATGAAGAAGCCACTGCAAATAGTTGAAGATGTAACAGGTGAATCATTAAATCCTGATTATTTAGTATCGTATCTAACTGAAAAATATCGTAATATTTACCAGTTTTAAGAAGCATGGGGAGACCCTGTTTCTTTTTATGTATAATGGCGAATCACTATTATGAAATATCCCCCACAAACCCTGCAGAAATATGCAGCGTATGTGGGGGATAACTTATCTCCCTATTGGCCAATCAAATGGCACAGATCCAGGAGGAGAATTTTGAATGATATCGACAAATGGAATTGTGTAGGCAAATAGAATTAATGCCACTGTAATACCAATCCATAGTTTCCAGTTTTCAAAGAAAGCAGGTGTTTGCTCTGCATCAGGTTCTTCTTCAGCTATAGGAAACTCTTCATCTCCCTTTGGAGCAAAGAAGGTTAGTTTGATAAAGATATAAACCATCAGGATGATACCGATAAATAGAATTGTTCCTCCAATTGCCTGTGCAAGTTGGTAGCCAATCCACTCAGAAACCTGCTCGCCACCACCATATTCAGAATAGGAAGAGCGTCTAGGTGCTCCTAGTAATCCTTCAATATGCATGGCACCAGACATAATCGTCATTCCAACAGTCCAAATAATAGCTTGTATAATACCTAAACGATTAAGCTTCGGTGTTAATGTTCTACCTCTTAAATGAGGAATTAACCAATAACTGATTCCAAAAAACGTTAACATTACTGTCGTTGCTACAGTTAAGTGAAAGTGACCAGTTACCCAAATGGTGTTGTGCACAACGGCATTCATTTGATGGGAAGCATTAATAATTCCACCTGCTCCACCAGGAATAAATGCTAGCATTCCAATAAAGGGAGCTAGAAATCGAACATCCTTCCATGGTAAATGCTTAAACCATCCAAATAAGCCTTTAAAGCCTTTTCTTCTACCAGTGATCTCAAATGTTGCAAACATAGAAAATGCCGTCATTAAGCTTGGAATTACAACCATGAACGTAAGAGCTACTTGAATAAACTTCCAAGTAGGATCAATCCCTGGTTCCGTTAGCTGGTGATGGAAACCAACTGGGATAGAAAAGAATAAGAATAAGACAAAGGACATTCTGGCTAGTGAATCGCTAAAGAGCTTCCCACCAATAATCTTTGGAATAATTGCATACCAAGCCATATAAGCAGGCAGTAACCAAAAATAAACTAATGGGTGACCAAAGTACCAGAATAATGTTCTGCTTACTAATACATTAATCGTCTCAGCATACCCCAGTGACCACGGAATAAATTGAATTAGTACTGCTGCAGCCACTCCCAATGTTGCAATAAACCATAATAATGTATTAATCGTAACCATGAATGCTAATAGTGGAGATTTCTCCCTTGGATGTGCTTTTTTCCATACGTATAACTGTCGCCAATTGACAAATCCCGCTATCCAGCTTCCGATGATAACCATTGCTAGACCAATATAAAACGCTGGATGAGCCTGAAGTGGTGCATAGAATGTATATAATACACTTGCTTGACCTAATAAAATTGCTGTCGCTGTTAAGACTGTACCAATCACCATAATCCAAAATGCAAGCCATGCTAATTTCCGCTGTTTAGTGGAAATGCCAACCGTTTTGCCCATTAAGGAAAAATGGAATCCAATAATAAAATAAGTGGTCAATACGAGTCCCAATATAACACCGTGTACAGTCAATACTTGATAGTAATCAATTCCAAAAGGTAAAGTGAATCTTCCAGAACGGACGAATACCTGTAATAAGCCCATTAATCCACCAATAAGTAAGGCAACAAATGCAACTGTAATATAAGACATATATAATTTCGATTCTGTTTTTTGGATCGTTAGTTGCCCCAATGATTGTTCATCTATATTTTTCTTTGCTAATTCCATTATTCATACACCTCCAAGGTGGCATACATCATGTGATGGCCAATTCCACAATATTCATTACATACAATGGTGTATGTCCCAGGGTTCTTCATAACCGTTTCTAAGCTACTAATATAACCTGGTTCAACCATCATATTTACATTTGTTCCTGCTACGTTAAAACCATGAACGACATCCTTTGACGCTACCTGGAACAATACTGTTGACCCTTTGGGAACTCGAATATGCCGAACTGCATTACCATCTTCATCCTTTCCAAGATCATAATAAAACGCTGAAGCTGCTATATTAAGGATATACTTATCTTCTTCAACTTGTGTTAATCCTAAATTTTCAGGTTTAAATGCTTCATTTGATTCAATATTATTTGGATCAATTGTGATTCCGTGACTCTGAGGATGTGTTCCCTGCCAAAAGGCACCATATCCTAACACGAGGAGAAAGACTACTAAGGAACCTATCCCAAACAATAACCATATTTTCTCGTACTTGTGTAAATGCATGTTCTAATCACGCTCCTAATCGTAAATGTTCTATCTCGAAATAAATAGTATATATGCTCCAACCCAGCTAATGATAAGAATGGCCCCTAATATACTGACTGAAACCAAGGTGCCTTTTAAGTCTTGTCGATTCTTTTCTTTGTCTTTACTAGCTGAAACTTCTTTGCTTTGCATTCCGCTAACCCCCTTAAACTTACATTAATGTCCTCGATTTAATCTTACACAATAAACAAGCGATGAGAGCCTTCATATCAAGGGATTCACAATTTGTTCAATTGTTTAAATTGGAGCTGATAGATGAATTTTACTAACTTTTTGGTTAATAAAGTTTGTGACAAAAATGTGTAGAAAATCGTAATAAAATATGAATTCGGCTGCAAACTAACGCTAATATAATTCATTTTAAAATAGGTGAGTAGATGGCAATTATTTGTTCTGTTGGTATTGGATTACCGACATATGAAATTAGTCAAGCTGAAGTAAAAGACTTAGTAGCAAAAATCTTTCCATATCCAGAAAAGCAATTATCCAGACTATTACCAGTTTTTGATCATGCGGCTATTCATAAAAGGCAATTTGTAGTGGATAAATCTTGGTTTCTGGATAATCATAGCTTTGAAGAACGCAATGACTTGTATCACAAATATGCGATTAAACATTCATTAGAAGCGATGGATGCATGCTTGGAAAACGCCTATCTCGAACATAACATTTCGTATGAAGAGGTTGATTTGATTGCGTTTGTTTCTAGTACTGGTATTACAACACCATCACTAGATGTATATCTCATGAACGAACGCCCGTTTCGTGAAAATGTAGAACGAATGCCTTTGTGGGGATTGGGGTGTGCTGGAGGTGCAATTGGTTTAGCAAGGGTTTCTAATTGGTTAGCTGCTAACCCAACTAAAAATGCATTATTGGTGAATTGTGAGCTCTGTAGCTTAACCTTTCAAAAAAGTGATCATAAGAAAAGTAATTTAGTTGGAACAGCATTATTCGGAGATGGAAGCAGTGCGGTGCTTCTAATAGGGGAAAATTCAAAACATCGTAAGTCTCTTCAAAAAACATTGCCTAGAATTATAGCATCTAGTTCCTATACCAAAAGAAACAGTACTGATGTTATGGGGTGGCAGGTTACGAATAATGGCTTTGAAGTGATATTCTCTAAAAGTATTCCTGCCTTAGTTAAAACAGTGTGGAAGGATCATTTAGAACAGTTTGCTCATCAAAACAATACGAGCCTAGAAGCGATTCATTCGTTTATCGTGCACCCGGGAGGAAGAAAGGTGTTAGAGGCAATGGAGGAATCCTTTTCAATTCCAACTGAGAAATTGTCATACTCATTTGAGGTACTTGCCAATCACGGAAATATGTCCTCTGTGACAGTTCTATATGTATTGCAAAAATGGATTCAACAAGATATTAAAAAAGGTGAGAAAAGTATAGTATCTGCTCTTGGTCCTGGTTTTAGTTCTGAAATTTTACTATTGGAGTGGGATGAATAGTGGCATTATGGATGTGGATATTTATCGTAATAATTATTGGTCAACGATTAGTGGAATTAGTAATTGCAAGAAACAATGAAAAATGGATGAAGGCAAGAGGTGGAATAGAGGCAGGTAGCGATCACTATAAATGGTTTATTTATTTACATAGTCTGTTTTTTATCAGTGTATTTCTAGAAAATCAACTTCAAACACAAGAAATAAGCTTTAACTACCTTTATTTTTTACTATTTTTTGCTGCACAATTAGCAAGAGTATGGTGTATCTATTCATTAGGAAGATTTTGGAATACAAAAATTATTGTATTGCCACGTGTGGCCTTAATAAAAAAGGGACCATATAAATTTGTTAAGCATCCAAATTATATTATTGTAGCAGTTGAGCTATTTGTGATTCCAATGTTGTTTGGTGCATATATGACCGCAATCGTGTTTCCGATTCTTCATATTCTTTTATTACGAATTCGGATTCCAGCAGAAGAAAGAGCGTTGGCCTCGCTATCGAAGCTTTAAAGCATCAAAAAAAACGGTAATCTTGATTGATTACCGTTTATTTATATATGTTCTCTTATTTTTTTTCAACGTTAGCTGCTTGTGGACCACGTTCACCATCAACAATTTCAAATGTTACTTCTTGGCCTTCTTCTAGTGTTTTGAAGCCTTCACCTTGAATTGCTGAATAGTGTACGAATACATCGTTTCCACCTTCAACTGAAATAAATCCATAACCTTTTTCTGCGTTAAACCATTTTACTACTCCGTTTTCCATGTAAATAATCCTCCTAAAAACTTTCACGTAAAACGTGTTATTACAAATCAGAAAAATGACAATCAAAAAAGGTAGCTAAGTCAGAAAGTCTGGATCATAAATAACCCACTTCTTTCTAATCGAAGCCACCATTTCTAATGATCCATAAATCTTCTTTGCTTGTGTCAACTATAGCTTATTTTATCATGACAGTCAAGATTCCTGGAAAAACATGCAGAATAATCCAATAATGAATCTGTTGTTTTACTGTCATTCATTGTATAATCTTAGTGTACTGTTTTTCGTAAATATTATGTATCATGTACCCATTTTTTTCGAGTACCTATAATACCAATGGAAGGGAAGAGGAGAAATGAAGACAGATATAGAAATAGCACAAGAAGCAAGCTTAAAGCCAATTAGTGAAATCGCAGAAGAGCTCAATTTATCACTTGAGGATTGGGAACCATATGGACATACCAAGGCAAAGCTATCTGACAAATTATTAGACAAGTTATCCGATAAGCCAAACGGAAAAATCATTTTAGTGACGGCGATTAATCCAACACCTGCAGGAGAAGGAAAATCTACTGTAACTGTAGGGTTAGGTCAAGCATTAAATAAAATTGGAAAAAAGACAGTGATTGCACTTCGAGAACCATCACTTGGACCAGTAATGGGTATTAAGGGTGGTGCAGCCGGAGGCGGATATTCGCAAGTTTTGCCTATGGAAGACATTAACCTTCACTTCACAGGTGATTTACATGCTATCACAAGCGCGAACAACGCATTGGCAGCAATGATTGACAATCATATTCACCAAGGAAACGCATTACATATTGATCCAAGAAGAATCGAATTCAAGCGTGTTATGGATATGAATGACCGAGCATTGCGGCAAATTGTAGTTGGTCTAGGCGGCCCGCTTCGCGGAGTACCAAGAGAAGATGGTTTCAATATTACGGTAGCATCAGAAATCATGGCGATACTTTGTTTATCCAACGATTTAAACGATTTGAAAAAACGGATATCCAATATTGTTATTGGTTATACATATCAAGAAGAGCCAATATATGTAAAGGATTTGGCCGTTGAAGGTGCCTTAACCATGCTGCTCAAAGATGCCATTAAACCAAACCTAGTTCAAACAATCGAAAATACACCAGCTATTATTCATGGTGGACCGTTTGCCAATATTGCGCATGGATGTAATAGTATTCTTGCGACTAAAACCGCAGCCAAATTAGGAGATTATGTCGTAACAGAAGCGGGATTCGGTGCTGATCTTGGAGCGGAGAAGTTTCTTGATATTAAAACGAGAGCAGGTAATTTTGAGCCTGATGCAGTTGTCATTGTCGCCACTGTCCGTGCGTTGAAGATGCATGGAGGAGTTCCTAAAAACAATCTAACAGAGGAAAATGTTGATGCATTGAAAGCTGGAATGGAAAATTTGAAAAAGCATATCGAAACGATAGAAGGATTTGGGCTACCGTTCGTTATTGCCATTAATAAGTTTCCAACGGATACAGAAAACGAAGTACAATATATCGAAGCTTGGTGTAATGAACATCAATATCAAGTTGCTCTCACTGATGTTTGGGCAAAAGGTGGAGAAGGTGGAATTGAACTAGCAGAAAAATTGGTACACACCATTGACTCTGATAATAGGAATTTCACAAGAGTGTATGAATTAGAGGATTCTTTAGAGACAAAGATTAGAAAAATTGCCCACACTGTATATGGAGCAGATGATATTGAATTATCATCAAAAGCCAAAAAGCAACTTGCATTCTTTGAAGAACAAGGTTGGGGTAATCTTCCTGTGTGTATGGCAAAGACACAATATTCCTTGTCAGATAATCCTTCACTACTTGGTCGTCCTACTGGTTTTAGTATTTCTATTCGTGAGTTACGTCCCTCTATCGGCGCTGGTTTTATCGTCGTATTAACAGGAGATGTAATGACAATGCCAGGTCTACCGAAACAGCCAGCTGCGTTAAAAATGGATGTAACAGAAGATGGAAAAATTGTAGGGTTGTTCTAATGATTCAGTTTGATCAATTAAAAGCAGTTCGAGAATACTGTCATCATCTATTTCACCAGGACGCTAGTGGCCATGATTTCTTCCATTTAAGTCGTGTTGCTCGTATTGCAGGTGAGATTGCAGAAGAAGAAGGTGCTGACTCGTTTATTTGCATAGTTGGAGCATGGCTTCATGATGTTGGCGATTATAAGTTGTTTTCGGACACCGAAAAAGCATTAAACGATATGGACCAGTTCCTAGATTCGATTGGGTTAACGAATAAACAAATATTAGCGATTCATGAAGCAATAGAAAATGTGTCCTTTAGTAAAGGGAATATACCAGAGACATTAGAAGGCAAGATAATCCAAGATGCGGATCGGATTGATGCAATAGGTGCAATTGGTATAGCAAGGACGTTTGCCTATGGAGGGGCAAGTGGGAATTTAATGTATCACGACACTGCTAAAGCGGGAACATCTGTACAGCATTTTTACGACAAAATATTAAGGTTGAAGGATTTACTTCATACGAGTGCTGCAAAAAGACTAGCGCAGTCCCGGCATCAATTCGTTGAGGATTATTTGGAACAGTTTTTTAAAGAATGGGGATAAGTTTGAAAGCATGTGTTTCATCAAAAGGAACACATGCTTTTTAGATTAAAAAGACTAGCATCAAATTACCGAATTTTTCTAGATTTCTGAAACGATTTTTTCTCTATTACGTATATTGTACTAGAGGATATTCTAGGGTGGATACATTCATTGATGTGAAAGGAGTGATTATCAATTGAAGCGTAACAAGAAAAATTGGCTATTATTTGGTGTTGTAATCTTTATTATTACTGGAATTAGTGTGTACTATATCTATTTCTTCTCACCTAAAAACTCACTTGAATTGTATCAGGATATAGCGTTTGCAGATACATATGAAAAGGCGCTTGATTTAACCGAAGAAGGATATGAAGCGTACTTTCAAGAAGAAGACTTTGAACATATTAAAGAGGGCTCATTAGAACAAATTGGACAATTTACACTGCTTGACTATGATGATCAATCTTATATTGTCATGACAACTCCTGGGACGGAAAAATTAAAGGTGTTACGTGTTGAATCGCTACCAGAGGATATTCGTGTGTATTTAAAAGAATTATTACCCTAGTTTAAGGTCTGATGATATAAAAAAGGAACTTGGATGAATTCCAAGCTCCTCTACTAAGTATTTATTCACCAATTCGTTTTGCTCCTAAGTATCGTTGCTCCCAGTAAGATGTATACATATTACTCACTTCAACTCCATCTAACCCTGCGTGAATGAATTTACCATCCCCAAGGTAAATCCCTGCATGCGATGGACCTGGCTTATAGGTTTCAAAAAAGACAACATCCCCTACAGAAGGAGAACCAACTGGTGAACCGAAATTCCAGATGTCTGTAACTGTTCTTGGAATGGAAATGCCTTCTGTATTATATACAAATTGTAAAAAACCACTACAATCAAATCCACTTGGAGAGGTGCCTCCCCAAACATAAGGTGTGCCTACATAAGCATAAGCAGTTTGAATAATTCCTGAATTGCCACCTTGCACTTGAACCTGTTTAATGGATGATTGTTTTGTACTTGTTTGTGTAGCTGCTGCCGCTTGCTGTCTTTCGGATTCATACATCGTATTGAATGATTGCTGTGGAGCTTCATCTTGAAAATCAATGTCGTGCTTTTCTTCTGCTATTTCAATCGCTTTTTTCGTCAGTGGGCCATACATGCCATCAATTTCGCCTTCATAATATCCAAAATATTGAAGGGATTCCTGAACGATCTTAACATCCTCACTATGGAGACCTGGATATACAGATCCTGATAAGTTTTCTAGTCTTTTCAGATGACCTTCTATCTCAACCTCAATAAGTGCGTAAATCGTTTCCTTATTTGCTTGACCGGTAATGGTCATATTATGATCTCTTTGAAACTTCTTAATGGCATGCTCAGTTAAGACACCAAGCTCTCCATCGATTTTATCATCATAATAGGATAGTTCATTTAGTTTATACTGTAAGATTCTTACCGCCTCACCATGATCACCATATTCTAATTCCTCGGCTTCCAGTAATGTTTTATTTTCAAATATAGGGTAAGCTCCTGCGTATAGCGCAAAAGGTTGACTTAATACAAAGCTATATAAAAGTGTGTTCTTGGCAATGGATTCAACCGTTCCATTTAACATCCAAATTTCCCCTTTCGTTTGGACTCTTGTTAACTAGTTTTATTGCTAAAATATTGTTTTTATGAATTACGATTATGTTACAATGAATGAAATAGTGTAAATAATGGAGGAGAAGTAATGGGAAGAGGCGAAAAAGCATACCTTGATCTATGCAATCACATTTTAACTAACGGTACAAAGCGAGATGATCGTACGGACACCGGAACATATTCTGTCTTTGGTCATCAAATGCGGTTTAACTTAGAAGATGGTTTTCCATTACTAACTACCAAAAGGGTTCCATTTCGATTAGTAGCTAGTGAATTACTATGGTTTATTAAAGGTGACACTAATATTCGATATTTACTCGAAAATAATAATAATATATGGAACGAATGGGCATTTAAAAATTGGATTGAAAGCGATGAATATAAAGGCCCTAACATGGACGACTTTGGAAATCGGATTCAGGTTGATCCAGAATTTAATAAAATATATGAAGAACAGATGGAAATCTTTAAGAAAAATATTTTAGAAGACGATGTATTTGCAGAGAAGTATGGCGACTTAGGCTCTGTTTATGGTAAGCAATGGAGAGCATGGAAGACCTCTCAGAATGAAGTCATTGATCAGTTAAAAGAGGTGATAGATTCCATCCGTCATAACCCGAATTCAAGAAGGCATATTGTCTCAGCATGGAACCCTGAAGATATACCTACAATGGCATTACCGCCTTGTCATACCTTATTCCAGTTCTATGTAGCGGATGGAAAGCTTTCTTGTCAATTATATCAACGTAGTGCGGATGTTTTCTTAGGCGTGCCTTTTAATATTGCAAGTTATGCATTGTTAACGCATCTAATTGCGCATGAAACAGGACTTAAGGTTGGAGAGTTTGTTCACACAATGGGGGATGCACATATCTATTCGAATCATATCGAACAAGTGAAAACCCAGATGGAACGTGATATTAGACAATTACCACAGCTATTATTAAATGAAAATAAACGTTCTATCTTCGATTTTGAATTAACTGATTTTGAACTAAAGGGCTATGACCCTCATCCTACAATAAAAGCTCCAATTGCTGTGTAAGGAGGAACAATATGATTTCATTATTAGTTGCTATGGATCGTAATCAACTGATAGGCTCCAATAATGATTTACCTTGGTATTTACCAAATGATTTAAAATTCTTTAAAGAAAAAACCACCGGTCATACTATTGTTATGGGAAGAAAAACCTTCGATTCCATTGGGAGGGCTTTACCGAATCGTCGAAATGTTGTTCTGAGTAGAAATACTGTCCAGCTATCAGAAAATGTTGAGTTCATTCAAGATATGAGTACTATCTTAGAATGGAATCGAGAGAACCCCAATGAGGAATTCTTTGTTATTGGTGGTGGCGTTTTGTTTGAACATATTTTACCTCATGCTGATCGAATGTACGTCACCTTTATTGATGAAGCGTTTGAAGGAGATATTTATTTCCCGAGTTTTTCACTTGAAGAATGGAAGAAAACTTCTAGTACGAAGGGTGAAAGGGACGAAAAAAATCCATACGATTACTATTTTATTCAATATGATCGAGTGAAAACAGTCGATTAGAAGTTGTATAAAGCTGGTTTAACTGATAAAATATAGTTGGTTACAAGCTATTGAGCTGTATTTCTATGAACATTTTGTGATATTTTATTAAGTTACATACCAAATGAATCGTTTTGGACTATAATTACTTTAATCAGATAGAAGAAGGTGTAAGCATGGCAGGTATAGGTATTCCAGGATTAATATTAATCCTTGTTATTGCGTTGGTAATTTTTGGGCCAAAAAAGCTACCAGAAATAGGTAAGGCTGCAGGACAAACATTACGTGAATTTAAAAAATCTACTAAAGATTTAACTGAAGATGTAACGGATGAAATTAACGAAACGAAAGATGTTGTGAAAGGCAAAGATAACAAATAAATCTTTTGGAGTGAAATTTATGGGCAGTATAGGTATTCCAGGATTAATTCTAATTCTTATTGTTGCATTAGTTGTTTTTGGTCCTTCAAAGCTTCCTGAAATAGGAAAAGCCTTTGGTAGTTCCTTGAAGGAATTCCGAAATGCTGCAAAAGATATAGTTTCGGAGGAAGATGCAAACAAGCATGTAAATAATCCTTCTAATACGACAATTAAAAATGATTAAAAAAAGGTGTAAGGTTTATTAACCTTGCATCTTCTTTTCTGTTTGTACCAAACATTAAAGACAGTAGATGTAATGTTCTATTAAGTTTAATGTATTAGAAAATATAGTGAGACATGCTTATTTATTACAGTGGCATTTGTTACTAGGAGTGTTTTGTATGGCGAGGAATTATGATGAAAAGGAAATGAATTTTACGGGACATTTATCGGAGCTACGAAACCGGTTAGTTGTCACGGCAATATTCTTCATTCTTTTCTTTATTGTAAGCTTTATTTTTGTGGAGGATATTTATAATTTTTTTGAGTCTGATATTGACTTTAAGCTCACCTTGTTAAGTCCAGGTGAAATTATGTGGATTTGGTTTACGATCGCTGGAGTTGTGGCACTCGCAGGTACGCTTCCAATACTAGCCTTCCAAATATGGATGTTTATTAAGCCTGGGCTAACTGCAAAGGAGCAAAAAGCGTCGTTAGCATTTATCCCAGCAATCTTTTTATTGTTTATCGGTGGACTTGCTTGTGGTTATTTGATGTTTATTAAGTTAATTCTTCCATTCTTGTTGTCATTAAACGATGGTATCTTTAATGAAATGTTTACCGTTGAAAAATATTTTAAATTTTTACTTCGAGTAACCTTACCATTTGCCATTATTTTTGAGATACCGGTTATTACCATGTTTTTAACAAAACTAGGAATTTTAACTCCTAATATCATGCGTAAAACGAGAAAATATGCGTATTTAGTCTTAATTATTATTGCAACCATGGTCACACCACCCGACTTTTTCTTACCAATTTTTGTGGCGATTCCATTTATTCTTCTATATGAGATAAGTATCTATCTTGCTGCTATTGTATATCGCAAGAAACAGGAGAAGCACAAGGAATTTATGGAAGCCTAATTCGTTTATATAAAGGGGGGGTATGATGCGTTCGTTTTATCATTTCATGATGACTTACCGTGGTAAAAAGAAACCAGATGATTCAAGTAGACTTGCAGATTGGATGTTTGATGATCATAATTTTCCAAAGCATTCCAAAAGCTATCACGAAATTAGTGATTATCTTGAATGGAATAGTCCGTTTACAAATGCGCTTTCTGTGTTTGACTCCCTTTGGGATACGTACTTGATGAAGGAAAAAGATTAAATGCTCTGGAATTAGCTCCAGAGCATTTTTATATGACCGTATAAATATCCGTAAACCGAATTGAAATAGTATCCGCACTTACACTTAGATTGTTTAGTAAGATTGTATGATTTAATGGGTCTAGCTTTTTGATGATCCCGCTTGTATTATGCATTTGTCCATCTTGATAATAGTTGATTGTTATCGTTTGTTTTTCTTGATATGCCTCGATAATAAATTGATTTAGTATCTCCAGCTCTTGCTCATCCAAAGCCGGCCTTCTTACTTTTTTATCTTCTTTCCATATATTCTTTAAGAGCTCAACATGCTCAGGAAGCATTAACGATGTCCATTTAATCGTTCCTCTATCATTCACCATTAAAAAATCACCTCTATATCATTATATACAAACATTTGTTCGTTATTCAACTTTTCGTTATATGGAGAAGGTCGGAAACGTGTTAAAATGAAAGAAACAATAAAATTTAAATAGGTATTTCCTATTACTTATATAAACTTGCAAGGGGGAAATCAGATGAAAGTAATGCATACAGCTGATTGGCATCTCGGAAAGATTGTTAACAGTGTTCATATGACAGACGAACAGGATTTTATATTAAATCAGTTACTAGAGATTATTAGAGCTGAAAAGCCAGATGTACTTATCATTGCCGGTGACTTATACGATCGTGCAATACCACCAAAAGAAGCAGTTGATTTATTAAATCGTATATTTACGACGCTTGTAAAAGATATTCGAATACCGGTATTAGCAATTTCCGGAAATCACGACAGTCCTGAGCGACTTGAATTTGGTACAGAGATGTTTCGTGCACAGCACTTATATATTGAGACAAGCCTAAGTAGAAGCCTAAAACCAGTGGTTCTTACGGATGAACACGGACCAGTATACTTTCACCTGGTACCATATATTGAACCGGCAGAAGCAAGAGCATTCTTTCAGGATGACTCCATCCACTCTCACCAAACAGCAATGGAAGCCGTTATCAATTATATAAAAGAGCATCATAACATGAAGGAGCGTCACATATTTGTTGGACATGCCTTTGTGGCAGGGGGAATGGAATCTGAATCAGAGGAACGACTATCAATGATAGGTGGAACACCATATGTGGATGCAGCTTTATTTCAGGATTTTTCCTATACGGCATTGGGGCATTTGCATCAACCGCAGCGAATTAAACGAGATGTCATTCGGTATAGTGGTTCGATTTTAAAATATTCCTTTTCAGAAGCAAACCATAAAAAATCCGTAACTATCGTTCACCTTGATAAAGAAGGAAATTGTGAACTTGAATTTATCCCATTAGCACCAAAACATGATATGCGTGTGGTAGAAGGTTATTTTCAAGAACTGATTGAACAACCATTGGAAGATAATGAGGATTATTTGCACATTCGATTACTCGATAAGGGGCAAATTATCGATCCGATGTACAAGCTGCGAAAAATCTATCCCAATATTCTTCGCCTTGAACGTGTAGGGCAATCATCAGCTAAGAGTTTACTAGATTTGCAGCAAATTAGAAAAAAGCAATCACAGTCTCATTCAGAGCTATTTGCATCCTTTTATAAAGAGATAACGGATGAAGCTATTGATGAACAAAGAATGGCCTATATTGAAAAAACAATTTCAAGTGTAATCGCGAAAGAAAGAGGGGAATAATTTGCGAGCATTAAGCCTAAGTTTAACAGCCTTTGGTCCATATCTAGAGAAACAGGTCATTAATTTCGAGGAATTAGGCGATGAAACAATATTCTTAATCACTGGACCAACGGGAGCAGGAAAAACAACAATTTTTGATGGAATCTGTTATGCATTATATGGTAAAGCAAGTGGATCAGATCGGGATCAGGATTCACTTAGAAGCCATTTTGCAGCAAATGATGAACCGACAGAAGTCCAATTTCGTTTTGCATTAAATCAAAAGGAATATGAAATTATTCGTCACCCTAAACAACAAAAGAAAAAGGAACGTGGTGAAGGATTTACAGATGAGCCAGCAAAAGCCATTCTTTATGAGATTATTAATGGCGAAAGAGAACTAATTTCTTCTCGAATAAAAGACGTTAATGAAACGATTGAGTCAAAGCTTGGTTTTGATTATGAGCAGTTTCGAAAAATGGTGTTGATACCACAAGGTGAGTTTAGAAAACTAATTTCAGAGAACAGTAGAGAACGAGAAGCGATATTACAAAAAATATTTCGCACACATTTCTATGAAAAAATTACGGATGAATTAAAGCTGAAAGCAAAAGAATTAGAGGGCAATATAAAACAATTTGAAGCAGATTTAAACTATGAATTCTCCAAGGTCTACTGGCAGTATATTTCGATAGAAGAGTCAGATTCAGATGCGATACGAGCAGAAAAATTGAGCCAGGAAATAGAACAGACGAAGAAACAGCTCGATAATCATAATCAAGTTAAAGCAACGCAATTAGAAAACATAAAGATGGTCGAGGAGAAACTTCGCAATGCAAGATTGATAGAAGAAAAGTTTAAAGAACAAGAGACTTTAAGAACCGAATTAACACAACTGGAAAAAGATAGTGAAACAATCACTACTCAAAAGAAGAAGCTAAAACAAGCACAGATTGCACAGCAAATTATTCCGTTAGAAGAACAGAGTAATGCTCGAAATGTAGAATGGCATAATCAACTAAAGCGATTAAATGAGCAAGAAAAAATCGTAAAGCACAAGCAAGGTGAGTATGAAAGCATTGTAATTCGTTTTCAGGAAGCACAAGCGAAAGAAACTGAACGCGAACAATTAAAGGAATCCATAAAACTAGCGAAAAATCAGCTAGAACAAGTAAACAGCTATCTAATCCTAAAGCAACAAGTAGAAGAAATTTGGAAGGATAAAGAAATCCAACAAAGCTCGCTTAAGCAGGTAGAAGAAAAGCAGCAAGCATTAGAAACAGCGTTACAGGAAATTGAACGTAAATTAGAGGAAGAAAATCCTTTAACAAAAACATATTATGAAACGAAGGAACAGCTTAATAAGCTAGATGAGTTAATGAAAAAGCTATCCAAGCTGTCATCTGAAACCAAAAGGCTTCTACATCTTCGTCAGGAATATTCCGTTATTCATCGGACGTATCAAGAAAAGCAACAGGAATTAAAAGAAATAAAAATGAAATATGATATGCTAGAAACCAAGCAAAAAGAACAATTTGCTGCATTGCTCGCACATAAATTAATCCCTGGTGAACCCTGCCCGGTTTGTGGCTCTCTGGAGCATCCTGATAAGGCACTGCATGCTGAAGTAGATAATGATTTTAACGAAATGGAACAATTAAAAATAGCTATCCAGAAAAAAGAAAATGAAGTTGAAACTTATCAGCAGACGTATTTGGATCATACCTCTAAAGGGCAGACACAACGACATGAAGTAGAAAAGCTTCAAGAAGAGCTGAACGATGTGCTTCCTGAGGAAATCACTGAAGCGACTATTACGGAAGTGATGAGTCATGTAGAGAATCGAATAAATAATAGTAAGAAGCAGTTGACTGAAATAACGGAAAAGCTTGAAGTGATAAGTTTATTAAAGCAACAAAGAGAAGAAATGAAACGAACAAGTACAGAATTAAAACAAACGTTTGAACAACTTTATCGCGCTATTCAAATTAGTCAAGAAGAGCTTGTTCGGACACGAACGCAAATAGAGGAAATGGAAAAGCAGCTTCCAGAAGATATAGCAGACCCAAGAGCTTTTGCTGAAGCTTTACGAGAGAAAGAAGCGAATTATCAGCGATTGATGAAAGAATGGGAACAATTAAAGTCAGCATATGAGGCTTCACATGAGTCACTCCAAAAAGAAAAAACCGTCTTAGAACAGCTTCGTTCATTTGAAGAAGAGACAAAGAAAAATTATTATGTGCAGCATGAAGGTTTTCTAAATGCTGTGCAAAACGCCGGCTTCCTATCACAGGAAGCATACACAGTAGCAAAATTACCCATAGCAGATCAGGCTAAAATGGAAGAAGAAATTCAGGCTTATGAGAATAGAGCAAAACAAATTAGATATCGACTTGAGGAGCTACAGGAGCAGCTATCTCAAGTGGAAAGAATAAATCTAGCAGAATTAGAAGCGCTTATGGAATCTTATAATAAGCAATTACAAGAAATAAATGATACGTTATTTGCCATGAACGCCAAAGCAAAACAGGATGAAAGTATTCAACGGGAAGTATCAAGGATTACAGCACGACAAAAGGAACTGGAAAGTGAATACTATATTATTGGTAATTTATCAGACCTATCAAGTGGTAATAACGCCTTACGTTTATCCTTTGAGCGATATGTGCTAGCGTCGTTCTTAGATGAGATTCTGTTACAAGCAAATATCAGATTTGATCGAATGACAGAGCATCGCTATCAATTGATACGTAGTGGCGAAGTTGCAAAGAGAGGTGCACAAAGCGGATTAGATTTAGAGGTTATGGACCATCACACTGGCATAACAAGATCTGTAAAAACATTGTCAGGTGGGGAAGGATTCAAAGCAGCCCTCAGTCTGGCGCTTGGATTAGCGGATGTTGTCCAAGCACATGCTGGTGGTGTTCAGCTTGATACACTATTTATCGATGAAGGGTTTGGTACACTTGATGAAATTTCCTTACAACAAGCAATCGATTGCTTAAAAGACTTACAGGAGAGTAATCGATTGCTCGGAATCATTTCCCATGTACCACAGTTGAAAAATGAAATACACACGAAATTAACCATTTCCCCTTCCCATAAAGGGTCTAATTTGAGATTTACTTTTGGAAATTGAGCTACTTTGCAAATAATATAGCGATAATACTCCTGAATTCGTCAATAATCGCGTGATATCGCATGAATAATGTAAGTTCCTGCGGTTACCCGGGAAATATACCATACAAATTCCTGATGTTCGCCTACACGTATTGTAACCAAATACGTACAATGAACTAGATAATTCTATGAAATGAGGGATTGTAAGATGGTATTCCCGAGACAACCAAACCATAACAATTTCATGCCACCAAATGACTTTTGGTTTCCAAATAGAGGATACACACAACAACTACCGAAACAAAATAATATTAGCAACATCCTCAAGCGATTCATAAACCCCAAAGGTAGTACGGATGTTGCAAATATGGCTACAAGGGGCTTCTTTAATCCAACTGCGACCACCAATGTAACTGACATTGCTACAAAAGGCGTAGGTGGATTATCAAAAACACTAAATAATGTTCAACAGGTATTGAGAGTGGTTGATCAAACTGCTCCAATCGTTAAACAATATGGCCCTTTAGTGAGAAACTTACCTGCAATGTATCGAATGATGAAAGCATTTAAGGATGCGGATAGCACAGAATCAGCATCAGAGAGCACGGAAAATAATGTTGAAAGTATTGAAAGTTACAACAGTATTGAAGAAGACTATGAAAGTAATGAGTCTAGTAGTGATTATGAAAGTTACAAATCGGCTTCTAAGAGAATCAATAATGGTCAGTCTACCCCAAAATTATTTATCTAATAAATGCTCAAAACTTGATTTTTTAAGTAAAAAAAGAAAAAATGAGTAGTAGTAGGAAACTTTTGGAGGTAGGTATCATGACAAATCGTGAAGAAAAAGCAACATTTGCAGGTGGGTGCTTTTGGTGTATGGTTGAGCCATTTGATCAGCGCCCAGGAATTCACCGCGTAATATCTGGATATACGGGCGGTCACGTTGAAAACCCAACATATGAAGAGGTGTGTTCTGATACAACAGGGCATGTTGAAGCTGTTCAAATTACCTTTAATCCTGAACTTATGCCATATGAACAATTAGTAGAAACATTTTGGCAGCAAATTGACCCAACTGATCCAGGTGGGCAATTTAATGATCGTGGTGAGTCTTATCAAACCGCTATTTTTTACCATAATGAAGAACAAAAAGAGATTGCTGAAAAATCAAAGCAAGCTTTAGCGGAAAGTGGAAAATTTTCAAAACCTATTGCTACAGGAATTCTTCCTGCTAAACCTTTTTATGAAGCTGAAGAAAAACACCAAGACTATTACAAAAAACAATCATTCCATTATCGACTTTATAAGAAAGGCTCTGGCAGGGAGGATTTTATTAAAAATACATGGAAAACTGATAAAAGTAACTTGAAGAATACATTAACTCCTCTTCAATATCACGTGACACAAGAAAAGGGAACGGAGACACCTTTTCATAATGAGTATTGGAATTTAGAAGAAGATGGGATTTATGTAGACGTTGTTTCGGGGAAAGCATTATTCTCCTCTAGGGATAAGTATGATGCTGGCTGTGGTTGGCCAAGCTTTACGAAACCAATTGATTCATATGAAATCGTAGAAGAATTAGACCAGTCTCATGGGATGATACGCACAGAAATTAGAAGTAGAACTGCTGACTCTCATTTAGGCCATGTATTCGAGGATGGGCCACAGGATAAGGGGGGATTACGTTACTGCATGAATTCTGCTGCGATGCGATTTGTTCCCAAGGATAAGCTTGAAGAAGAGGGTTATGGAAAATACTTATCTTTATTTGAATGAAAATATTTAGTTTACTGTAAAATTATTATGTAAACAAGAGGAGAATTCGAATGATGCATTTAAAATGGGAAAATAACCCAACAATAAAGCGAATTGAATGTGTACATGCAAATGCAAAAAAGTTTGTAGTAGACAATAAACTAACTCCAGGTAAAATCTACGATGTTAAAAACGAAACGGATGAATTTTATTTCATTATTGATAATAGTAATCGTATAGCTGGTTTTCGTAAGGACTATTTTAAAGAGGTATAATGAATCCAGGAGCACTGTTTCTTCACAGTGCTCCTGCTCTATTATAGGTAAAGATTAGCCAACATCACTCCTAAGGATTCTTGATAAATTTCCGAGAACTGTGAAATCGGAAGTGGATTAATGCCAGTCCCCAATTCAATGGTGTAGCCTGGCCGTCGATAAACCAGGATAAACCAATCCTTATAACCAGCATAACTATCGATATAACGGATTGGATTATACCCACTAACTCGAGCGTATTCATTTACAATCGTTTCAGCTTCAGGTGGTTCTAAGCCCTCAAATCCCCAATAAATTACTTCACCTTGCGTATGCAAAGCATTCATCCTTTGAAAGTTTCTTTTACCTGTTAATTCTGCCATTGCAACAGCCTCAGGCTCCGTTAAAGGTTGATAGCCTGGAAAGTCTCTTGATTGTGGTGTTGTTGGTTTTCTTGCTGCTTCGGTTTCCCATCGAGCAGGATATTGGTTGTTTAAGTCTACTCCTCGAATATTGGCTTTCCATTCGGAAAAATCTGTATTACGATTATTTATTTCTAATACTTCATTTCGAAATGGTCCAGCAGCTGAAGGGCCATTAATTACTAGATTAACGCCATCAGGATTCACCATAGGGACTGCTGACAGCATCATAGTATTAAAATAGGGAAGCATAAGCAGCCCTCTTATTGGCTCATTATTTGTTATGGACAGGGCGTACTCATTTAAAAATCTCATGATAACAGGGGTAGTAATCCATTCGTTCGCATGAAACGATCCATTAACATGAACCTGCTTATTTCCTTTACCAATTTGCAATTCAATAAGATCTTTTCCCAACACGGATTGAGCTATTGTATTTGTTCGAATAAAAGGATAGGTAGCTGTTAAACGTTGAATGTCTTGAACCATTTTATCATACGTATAATTGGATACATCACTAATTAATGTTGAAGTTACTCTTCTAGGTAGAAGAATTGTTTGGCCAATTTGTAGGTTTGTTGGATTTATAGCAGTATTTACTCTCAAGAGTACCTCAACACTAAGGTTTTGACTCGATGCTATTTTCCAGAGGGTATCGTTTGGTTTAACAGTATAATTTGTTAATTCATAACCCGGTATTCGAACACGTTGCCCTATCGTTAATTGTGAAGAGGGAAAAATTGAGTTGGATTCTTCGATTAGCTCTAAAGGAACTTGAAATAATTGGCTATATAACCACATAGAATCTCCACTACGAACATAAATATCCATATCATACTCTCTCCTTTAATAGGGGCTAATAAATCGTATGAAGAAAATTAAAATAGGTGATTCTATAGTTAATTGCTTGAACAATAATAGGATGTTCTGTAATATAATTACTATAATATGGCATTGATACAGGTTATAAACTTTTATAAAGGAGGGGCTTACATGGCATTTGTTATTACATCGCCTTGTAAAACAGAAAAGGCAGGAGAATGTGTTGAAGTCTGCCCAGTGGATTGTATTGAAGAAGGTAAAGATATGTTTTATATAGATCCTGACATTTGTATCGATTGTGGAGCTTGTGAAGCTGTTTGTCCAGTTGAAGCAATCTATATGGAAGATGAAGTTCCAGATGAAGAAAATGAATATATATTATTAAACCGGAAATTTTTTGAGGATCGTTAATTCATAATCGCTATCTAACATTAGATAGCGATTTTATTTAATTTTAAACCCATTATAGCCCTTTGATTTTTCTAATGTTTCCATATTGATATGGTCCACGCGAATAAAAGGGTGGAATCCTTCCTTTAATGTATCGATAAATCTCTGAATACTTTCTTGCTTTCCTTCAACCTCTAGCTCCACGGTTCCATCCTCCAGATTTCGAACCCACCCAGCCAGTTCAAAATCATTTGCTTTTTGCTTTGTGGCATAACGAAACCCAACTCCTTGAACACGACCACTAACATGTAAATACATACGCATCTAATCCCTCCATCTACTATATTTCCTGACTATCAAATATTTAGTTGATGATTTGGTAATACTAATTAACGGTAATTTTATTATGACAAAACAACTAATTTGATGCAGTTTCGATACACAGTGAGGAGTGAACATTCATGACACAATCTACAGATTTACCACAATTCCCTGAACCGTATTGGAGACAGGATATTGATTTTCCAAGCTTTCCAAAGCTAGAAGAGAAAATAAATGTTGATGTTGGAATTGTTGGTGGCGGCATCGTTGGACTTACAGCGGCATATTTACTCTCCAAAAGAAACATAAAAGTAGCTCTAATTGATGCAGGTGTTATATTAAATGGAACTACTGGTCATACAACAGCCAAAATTACTGCACAGCATGGGCTTATTTATGATGAGCTTATCAAGCATTTTGGGGAGAAAAAGGCAAAACTTTACTATGAAGCACAAATTGAAGCAAAACAAATAATTGAAGATAATATTAAAGAGCTCCAAATTGAATGTGATTATGAGTCACAGGATGCCATCATCTATACAAATTCTGACGAATACATATCAAAGCTAGAGAATGAACGAAAAGCATATGACCAATTAGATATTAAGAGTGAGTTAACGGAAGAGATACCATTAGATATTCCCATCAAGAAAGCTCTAGTGATGAAAGACCAAGCACAGTATCATCCTCTTAAATATTTAAAAGCATTAGCCGAGGAATGTGTAAAAAATGGTGTGCTAATTTATGAAAATTCCACAGCCATCGATGTTGAATATAACAAACATCCAGCCATCATTACAAGGGATGGCCATCGCATCATTTCCAATTACGTTATTTCGGCGTCTCACTATCCTTTTTATGATGGGCAAGCGTTTTATCCAACAAGAATGTATGCAGAAAGGGCATATGTTTTAGCTGTTAAGTCAGCCAAAAACTATCCAGGCGGCATGTACATTACTGCTGAGGATCCAACAAGATCGTTACGCTCTGTAACGATTAACGGTGAAAAAATGTGGCTAGTAATAGGTGAGAATCATAAAACTGGCCAAGGGAAATCGACAATGGATCATTATGAGGCATTACAAGATTTTGCAGAAAAATACATTGGCGTAAAAGAGTATGTCAATAGATGGTCGGCACAAGACTTAACAACGTTAGATAAAGTCCCGTATGTTGGAAGAATATCTGCTGAAGAGGAGGCTGTATTTGTTGCAACCGGATTTAGAAAATGGGGAATGACAAATGGTACAATTGCCGCTAAGATTATCACAGATAAAATAACAGGTGAGGATAGCCCATACGGTGAGTTATTTACCCCTTCACGCTTCCAAGCAGATCCTTCATTGCGAAAGTTCGCAAGGGTAAATGCCGATGTTGCGAAGCATTTAATTAAGGGTAAGCTAGAATTTACGGAAAATAGTATTGATGAGCTCTCACCAGATGATGCAACTGTTACACGCGTCCACGGTAAACGCACGGGCGTATACAAAGATAAGGAAAATAACCTACATGCAGTGGATACTACGTGTACCCATATGGGTTGTGAAGTATCTTGGAATTCCGGTGACAGAACCTGGGACTGTCCATGTCACGGTTCTAGATTTTCCTATAAAGGTGAAGTGATAGAGGGACCAGCTAAACGTCCATTGGAGCGTATTGATCTCGAATAGATATAGATCAAAAAGACTAACAAACAACTCCTTGTTAGTCTTTTTCCACTTTAACTATAATGAAAGTTCATAATATAGCTGGCAAATTCCGAATCTAATTGTTGCTTGTTCTTATATACTAGGTACATACTTGCTGTAGGAACTGTCATAAAATCAATCGGTACCTCTAACAATCTTCCCTCCATTAATTCTCTCGTGATAATGGATTTTGGTAAGAAGCTTACCCCGATACCCTCCAATACAAAGCGTTTCGTAATATAGGATTGATTTACTTGCATCGTACGTAAAGATGGTATCTTTGCTGAAAGCTGCTCTGTTAACGAATTCCAATATACGGGATGATTATCAGTAAATAAAAGATTATTTTCTAATAAATTCATTGCATCAAGGACTGGACCTGATTCTGAATCATACCCATCATGCCTCGTTACAAATGATACATCTTCTTCATGAAATTGTATCGTTTCAACAAGTGAGGAACCAGGGAGACAGGACAAACCAATATCAATGATCCCTTTTTCGATATGCTGTGAAATTTCACTTGACTCCATTATTTTAATCGTAATTTCTACATTCGGATTTCCTTCAATATAACGATGAATGATAGTTGGTAAGATAGTGTCCGCAAATAATGGTGATATTCCAACTCTTAGTAATTTATGAAAACCTTGTTTAAACTGATTCATCCGATGGATACTTTTATCAAATTGCGATACAATTTCAACGCATTCTTGATAAAATAGCCTTCCAAACTCCGTTAAAACAATATTTCTACCGTCCTTCATAAAGAGCTTCCCGCCAAGATCCTTTTCCAATTGTCTAATTTGAAAGGTTACAGCGGGCTGCGTAATAAATAATCGCTCGGCTACCTCCCGATAATTCTCATGCTCAGCTGCCAGAAGAAATGTTCTGATCGTTCTGATATCCATAGCCCACCCCATTAATAAGTATTATTTATTATTATAGTAAAAATTACTAAATTTTAATAATGAAATTAATTGCTTATAATGAAGACAACAAAGAAAAAAGAAGAGAGGGGTAGTAGCATAATGTTTCAACCAGGATTAAAAGGTGTAACAGCAGTAGAAACGAAATTAAGTAATATAAATGGGGAAGAAGGGCTACTGACTTATAGGGGTGTACCCGTACAACAATTGGTCGAGAATTATTCATTTGAAGAGGTAGCGCACTTTCTATTGCATGGCGAGCTTCCAACGGGAGAGAAATGGGTTGCATTTAATCAAAGTTTAAAAGAATCCCGTTGTCTACCAGATTATATGATAAGCATACTTGATAACTTACCGCCAGAACTCTGTTTAATGGATGTTTTGAGAACCACGATTTCCTCATTTAATACAAATAATATAGGTGATAATAATAAGATTGCTTTACAATTAATCGCTATTTTTCCCAGCATCATAGCATATCGCTATCGTAAAATGAGTAACCTTCCAATTGTAAAACCTGATATGAAATTAAATCATATTGAGAACTTTATCTATATGTTAAGTGGTAAAAGAAACGAACTAAATGCTAAAATTCTAGAAACATATTTTATTTTAACCATGGAACACGGCTTAAATGCTTCAACATTTTCTGCAAGAGTAACCATTTCCACTGAAAGTGACATGGTATCTGCCATAACAAGTGCCTTGGGTACTATGAAGGGTCCTTTACATGGCGGTGCACCATCAGGAGTAATAGATTTATTAGAAGAAATAAATACAGAAGATAGGATATGTGAAGTAATTCACAATAAACTAAAAAATAAGGATCGAATAATGGGATTTGGCCATAGAATTTACAAAACAACTGATCCACGTGCAGAGTCGTTAAAAAACACTATTATAAAACTAAATGAATTACCAGATTGGATGTCATTAGCCTTGAAAACGGAACAAGAAACAATTGAAATTTTAAGAAAAGAAAAACCAAATTATAAGCTGTATACAAATGTAGAATATTATGCAGCAGCAATTATGAAGACATTAGAACTAGATTCAACGTTATTTACAGCAATATTTAGCGCAAGTCGAATAGTTGGCTGGTGTGCACATGTAATTGAACAGCTAAATAATAATACAATTTTTAGACCAAACGCTCAGTATGTTGGTGAGTAAATTTAATTTAAATAACGCTATAAGTTTTTATTGTGTAAATTATAGCGTTATTTTCTATTTTGTCTCAATATCATGAGTATACTTGGGTTGTGAGACATTAATAATGATTTTAACTATTACTTCCTATAATAAGTATTATGTAAACTAGAAATAATTTATGAAAATCGATGAATAATGAATATATGTATTTCCAACTTCCTCTCTTTCCCTATCAATATTAATTAACAAGTACATCTAATACATCTTGTAAAATAAATTATCCATTGATCGTTATTGATAATATAAAAAAAGTGAAATAACCATAAAAATACTGATACTCCAACTATCCACTACCTTATTGAAGAAAAATTCTCCTAATGTTGTAAAGCTTGCCCCGAAATAATAAGGAATAAACAAACAGAAACAAGTAATTGGGAATCCATCCGATATTTCATGTGTAATAACCCCTCTTTCATCTTGACAAACACTTTCTTTAATACATTTGATAGCTGAATTAAGTTGCCTGTTAGCTTCGTATTTATTATTTAAATACTAACATAATATTCCGAAGTTATTGTTAAAAATTTAGGAACGAAAAAAGACGATCAATTATGATCGCCTTGATTAATCATTGCGCCTGTTATTTCGACATCTATTAACTATTTCCTATGAATACTCATTTTTCTAGCTAAATGTTAAAAACTCGGTCAGTAAATTTTCACGTTTGTCGAGCATAATTTGTTCTGGTTTAATACCTTGCTCACGCAATACATCAATATTCTGGACGAGAAACTCATCGCTTCCTACAATATAGAAGATTCCATCCTTGTCTGCAGCAAGATTTTTTACTTCTTCATAGTAGTTATTACGGTTATCGACGAACTGTGCTGTGAACTTCTTGTCAGGTACGGATTCGAAAATATTAGTAAATAAGAAATCCCTTGATGAATCGATGTTTAGAGAATGAATTTGATTGACATTATCAGCACGTTGGAAATAATCAAGCACAAGTGGCCTAAAAGTTGCTAATCCGACGCCTGATGATAACAGGTATACATTTTTGTCTTCTCTTTTAAGTGGTACATTCGAATGAGTTTTAAATATTGCAACTTCATCGCCAACTTCAAGATTTCTTAAAATCGTCTTAAACTCAGAGCACTGTTCTCTAATCCGTGTTGTAATACCAATAGAATTTTCATGCGGTAAGGTGGAAATTGACATATGGCGAATCAGACTGCGGTTTGGCTTATCTCCTGCATTGAAACCTTCTAGTGCTAAATGGGTATGGGAACCTTCTTCCCATGTAAAGTCTTCCGGACAGTCGATCATGAACGTTTTAACCTCAGAGGTTTCCTCAATAATCTTATTTATCTTCGCCCAGTATATTTGCATAATGGATTCTCCTTATTCAGTTTATATGTATTATTACACTCTATTATACTATAAGTGATAACGATTCTCAATTAAAAAGAGTAGTAGTTTTAAATTCATAATCAATACTTATAACCTAATATTTTCAGAGAATGGCCCGAAATATGAGCAAAGAATATTCTGGACTCCCACTTTAATCCAATACTAATTTCACCTTGTATAACTACTTCACCCGTACTAGAGCAATTTTTCTAAGAATGACCTTTCTTTTCTTTTATGAAAAGACCAAATACGACAAGAATAAACCCAAGAGCTAACAGGGAAATCTCATAACCACCTGTTCTAAAGGCAACTTCATGTGGTATGTATATTGCGACAAGCATAATTGCAATACCTAGTAGCATTGTTTTAGTAGAAAGTATTTTTCCTCCTCCTTTACTAATCTCTTTGACCATAGTGCAATAGGATCCAGAGAAAATAGTGGCATTATTTTGAATAAATGACACTTTGGTTGAAGAATAACTAATAGCACCAATCATTCTTTAATAGTGAATACGAATAATGGTCATAGTATTTGCCTCTAAACAGATGTTTGTCTCGATAAATTCCTTCATTTAAAAAACCTAAGCTTTCTAATGTATTAGAAGATTTTTTGTTTTCTAATGCTACATATGCATTAATTCTATTAAGGTTCATATTTCTAAAACCACTCTCTATCGCTGCGATTAATGCCTCTTTCATATATCCGTATCCCCAGAATTCATACCACAAGTCATAGCCTATTTCTGCTATGTTGTTGGTCCTGTCCCATAAATCAAAACCACAAGTACCAATCTTCTCATTATTACCTTTCATCTCTATAACCCATCTATTATGACTTTTTTCTTCTGGATTTTTATTCCACTCAATAAATTCGATTGCATCCTCTTTTTTTGTAAATATTTCTTCGTCATATAGAAACTCACAAACTTTTTCGTTACTGAAAAGTTTAAAAATGAACTCAGCATCAGACTCATTAACATTTCTTAATTTTAGTCTGCTTGTCTCTATTTCAGGAAAAATCCTTTGATTTTTCATAATAACCTCCCTTTACGTTAATTTACTTCTACAACAATTTTTAACTGAAGGTAGTTGCAAAAATGATTATTAACTAACAAACTCTTGTATTACTCTTTTTCCTTCCTCTATTCGCTCAGAAAAATGTCCATTTGTGTACTCATTTATTACATTTCTCCAAAACAATTGCGCTGGTTCATTTTTTCCTATTTGGAATACTTCCCATTTCCCCTTATGCAAACGAAAAATATCTTTTGCAACTGATCTACCTAAACCGGTTCTTCGATACTTTTTCATAATAAAGAACTCAGAAATTGAAAAGAATGATTTCGTTTCCACTTCTATTAATCTAACTAGTACAAATCCTGCATAATTACCATTTAACTTAATTAAATATGGTATATGATTATCTTTAGTCCAATAATCGTTTAAAGGATATTCATCGAATCTCCCATTCTTCTCGACATGTGCATCAATAAACTCTGAAAAGTCATAGATATAGAATTGTAATAAGTTCGTAAGTGTTTCTTTATTATCTAAGTCTGCTTTAATTATCTCATAGTTCAATGGTTCTACTTCTCCTTTTTGGTATCCAAGGTATATTCCTTTTATTGCGCTAACCTATGCCTATTATCCATAATTCCCATACCTTATGATACCAATAAATAATAACAGCATTAACAATTCATTCGTTTTATTTCTGTAATTTTTTGACCAAATAATTAATGAAATCTGCTATGATCGGATTGTTTAACTCATTAACAAGTTATTTTAATTTCAACTCCATTTTCCTACTCTTCGTAGCCATCCCAATTGATTTATAAAATTCAATGGCAGATAAGTTTTCCTCGGATACTCCCAATTCAATACTATCAATTTTGAGGCCACTTCCAAAATCAAACACATGCTTCATTAGTTTTTTTCCGATACCTAATTTTCTATGTGTTTCGGAAACACATAAACTTTTTATAAATATAACATTTCTCTCGTTAACAAAAGTATTTTCAATTACTTCATCTTCCTTTGCCACAACAAAGCCGACTATATCATTACCTATAGTAGCCACAAAAATATGCTGTTTTTCATCAATTAATTGGCTTTCGAAAAACTCTTGTTCTACTGGAGTAGAATTCTCTTTGTATAAATCTGGTCTTACAAAAACGTGGAATTCATGAACCTGCCTAAATAAAGGCAACAAAGACTCATAATCACTTTGGGTGGCGTTTCGAATATATATATTCATATTTTTACCTCTCAACATTATTCTAGTGAAATTTAACCTTCTATAAATCTGGCGAGAAATGCTATCATGTATTTTCTGACCTGTTAACCTAATTATTTCTATATCAATATTAACATAATATTCCAAACATCTTATGAGAAACTTACCAATTAGAAAAAAGGCGATCTCTTCAATTCAGATCACCTTCTATTAGTATTCTACAATATAGTTCAAATAACGTAAGTTGGTATTTACTATAAGTTCATTAAATCGTTAGTTGGTAAAGGTGGTTCAGGTGTAAAGGTATCAATTGCAGCAATAATAATTAATATCGTCCATATAATCATACCAACTATACTTCCAATTCTTATCAACTTAATCTGAATATCTGACAAATCTGGAATCTCTTTGTATCTCCATCGGTCTAAAAAGAAAAAACTTTCTTCTGGTTCATAAAGACTCCAAATACCAAAACAATAAACAGGTATTGAAAAAACTATGAGAATGAATAACATAGCTAATCCCCCTTTTTGCTTTATTACTTATACGATTATTCTTAAAAGAAGTTTCACTCTCTGTTTTCTATAAGTGCGATATAGTACGGGTTATCTTAGTCTAAACTCCTCAACAGGTGTTAATAATCCATAGCCTCATTCAAACATTCAAGTTTTAATTCTACTTGGTCCCAGCTTCTAGTAGTCTCACTAATGTCACATGTGTAAACAGATTCAGATAAACTCATAATCTCTATTTTATGCTTCTCATTTAATTGCTCTCCCCTATTGACACTTGTAAAAATAGGAATAAGAAGAATTAGAAATATCTCCTAGATGTATCTAGGTGAAGTACACTAAATCTACTATGTATTTTTCTGCATTAACTCTTCTCGCATCTTTTTGATTTCTTCTGTTTGTTCAAGGAGGTTATTATTTAGTTTCCTTATCGCGTCGTATACTGCGAAAACACCCGCAAAAATTAAGATTAAAAACAGTAATTCCATTATGTTCCCTTCCTTTTCTCTTATCTATTACTATTACACTCGTTTATGAAGAGTATATTTCTACCCTTGTTTAAAAGTTATTTTTCTAATACTAAACACCAAAATACTATTTACATCAATGAATGTAATACCGTTCAGAATTCATATATATATAATTCACGCCTTGATAAAATTTATTATAGAGTACTTGCATATGAAAATTTATTCAATTAACCTTTTAATAATAAGTTCAATGAAATCTTTACCTCCTATAAACAAGTTTTTACAGCTATGATACAAAATACGTCTATTGCAAGATTAAGTATCAAAAATTTCAAAAATTGGGTATAACAAAGACTTCTTCCACTATACGACCACGTCAGTAAAATAATTTCAACAAAAAGGTGCATTAATCCCTCTTAGATCAACGCACTCAATAGTTCATAACTGAAGTTTCATTTAGATAACTTACCTTCTTCTATTTTTTTATGAATTCGTATGGCATCTTTTTATCTAATTGAAAAAATAAATGTTGAAAGTGGCTTATTTTATCCGTATCAGTCATTTCATAAGACACATCACTAATTACTGCTGAGTATTTACTAGAATCTTTATCACTTTCTTCAACTGTAAATACTATTTCTAAGTTTTCATTTTCATTTTCAAATAAAAGTACAAGTTTATCTTCTTTCAACTCATAAGTTCCTTCTTCATAACCCTTCGTGTTTTTCACTATATTACCATCTAAAAATTCTAATGTTATTTCAGAGTAATATTTATCGGGATTAGGTCCCCAATAAGCAACGTCAAACGTTTTTCCAGATAATTCATCGCTATTGTTACAGGCTGATAAAAAAAACACCGATAACAGTGATAGAAAAATTAACCGTTTTTTTATAATGGTAACCCCCTTTTCAGTATATACGGGTGAGTACAATAAAAAGTTTCAGTGTACACAAATTAACATTATATCTCATTTCCCCTTTATAAATCATCAATCATTTTGTTTGTTCTGATAACTATGCTAAACGTGTGCGATTGGTCATAAAAAAGCGGGATAATATTTTGTCTCCAATTTCCTGATATTTAAATTGCTATTTTTATGGTTTTTCTGTTTTACTCTGCAATGACGAAACTACTTACTTAAAAATCGACTTCTAACTTTCCCTTCTTAAATCAAACCTTCCCTCGTTAATTTAAGTAAATAATTTCACAATAACTTTATTCAAAGATAACATAAAGTTGACCGATTTTTTGAGGAAATAGGAAATACATGATCGACTATCTAGTTAAGAACTAGAATGTTAAAAAACCATTTGCGAGTCACTAAATGAATTCGCAAATGGTTTAAATATTTCTCTATACTTTATCTCAGTACTTGAATTTACTAAATTGACATTGTTCTATCTCTATAAAGTAACTTCAAAGAATTTTTTTACTGGTACGTTTATTCGTCATCTGAAAATTCATCTCTTCGCTTTTTCCTAATGCCAAATAAAAAGAGGAAAGGAACCATTCCACAAATAAGAAATATCCCTCCAATAAACACACCATCCATTACAGTAAAACCTTCACTTAACGCTGTAAAGAAACCAATACTGGTACAAATAAGTGTCAGCACGACAATTGAAATAACGAAACCTCTTTTGGGGGATTTTTTATTGTTTTCGTAATCTACACTAATATTCATTGATAAAAAAGCTAAAATAGTTGTTGATACTATAAATATAATCCATAATGGATTTTCTTTCATTCCATCCATACCTTTAGTGATATAGTCGTAGCCTAATACACCAATTATTCCAAGAGTCTGAATGGCATAAGCAACCCTTATATTTTGTAAATTTTTCAGAATTAGACGTTCATCGTTAATTCTTTGTAATGACATCATTATTACTCTCCTTTTCAACCCAAAAAATTTCATCTAAAGACTTATTAACGGTATAACAGATCTTAAGACACAACTTTAAGGTTGGGTTATATTTTCCTTTTTCAATTAAGCTAATTGTTTGCCTTGTTACACCAACTTTTTCAGCTAATTGTTGTTGTGTTAAATTCACTTTAACACGAGCAATTTTTAATTGATTTTCCACAAATATAAAACCCCCAGAGATGTAATCTATATATTACATTATACACTATACATTACATTTTTCAATATATATCTTACATTTTTAAGTGTAATTATTTATATTAGGCATTACCGGCAGCTCTTTCCTTGTTGTATCCAAAATAGTTATCCCTCTAATTCCACAATTTTTCTGCCAGATCATATAAATTATTACGACTTCATTATTAATAGCCTATTCCAAAGATCTTACTAAACAAATGACTAGTAATCCAAATATACGGTACCTTAACTCTACCTTTTTCATTTGAAAAGCCATATTCTTCTGTTTCTTTGAAGAATATGGCTTTGCTTAAAAGGAATCTTGGTTATGATATTTATAATCATTATGTTTGGGATGGAGATATTGTTCTGTTCCATATCTAATCTCGACTATTAATTAGTTAGTTAACCAACCTCTCATTCAAAGTCATACTTTTAACAGGTTCAATAACCCGAGCTTATTCAATAATCTCCGTATGGAAACAAAGTTTCATATGGTTAATCATAGTGTCTCCCAAGTTAGTAAATGTTGCAACGCCACGTTTATGTATTGCTGTACGAAAGCCTTCTGCGTCTGCTCCTGCAACTGTTAAAAAATCACAAATATCTGTACATACCCCTACTGTATGTACCTTTTCAACTCCTAAATTTCTTAAAGTGTCAGCTAAATCTGTTTTAAAGAATGCGTTGTAATTCGTTTTGGGCGTATAAATCAGATTCTTATTATCTTTGTGATGATGAAACCAATCATATAATTCTCCGTACAATTGTTGTCCTTTTGTACCTACTATATTATGTGGAGCCCATAATTCAAAGTGTGGGTCATCTGGTTGGTGTGCATCCATTGTTACAACTACTAAGTTTCCCATTTCTAAAAATTCGTTTGCTATTTTTACTATATAAGGTACTATCTCTTGAGCAGGCGTACCAGCAGTTAATGAACCATCAGCAGCTACAAAATCATTGCTCATATCCACTATTAATAAAGCTTCTTTTGCCATATTAATTCACCCTTTTAATATTAGTTTGTTATAGCATGCTTAATATTTAAAGTTCCTAAATACCCTTCCTCTAGTGAATTAATTAAAAATACGCTTAATCCCAGTAATTAAAAATAATATCTCCAATTCTAGTTGGTTTCCAATAATCAATTTGTTTCAATTCAGCGGAATTTAGATCCATTTCTACTGATGCCATCGTTTTATTAAGTTGATAAGTATTTAAGATATTATAATAGGGCTTAAAAACATTATTTAGTTCCACGTCATCAATAAATGCAATGTTTTCAAATTGTACATCAGACGCAAAAGCGATATATGGATAATGCGCATTTAATAGAATATGAGTATTTTTGTCAGATATTAATACTTCTACATTAAAAAAATTTGTTCCGTTAGGTTCCTCAAATTTTATTACACTTCCTCTATTAGAATTTATGAGACTAAAACATATCTGTTTAAAATGCTTTCCTTCTTCTTTAAAGGGTTGTTCGTTGGTTCTCTCGTAAAAGCCTGTTATTCCATTTTCAAGCTTCATGCTCGTTCTCCTTAGGTAAAAGGTTTATTGATTTTAGATAATTTATCATCCTCCTGATGCCTATTCCCGAGAATTCAGCATCCGCGCTGTATAGGATTATTAACGAATCTTCTTAAAAGAAATATATATAAAATATGTCTTATTTTGTTATTTATTTTTCCTCCAGTGCATTATCGATGGTTCTGCTCCATACACCGTTTCATACTCATTTTCCTCAATGAAGGGGCGGATCCAACTTACACCAAATTGAAAAATTTGATTATTAGTTGTTAATGTTGTTTCATACTCTATTCCATTACTTACATAACTGCCACTATAGTCATAGTTATATTCTTCTTCCAAACCAAATGCAGCCTCTGCTCCTATTGTTACTTTGGTAAAATCTTTATAGAAAGAGATTGCTTCAAGTCTTTCGCCACTTTCAATATTTCCTTCGGTAGCAATGTTAGGTAAACAACATCTTATTCTTTGTATCTTATAATCGTGATTGTATTTATACTGAATTAAATATCTACCATTTAGATTTAAACAACGGCTATCCAAGATATATCTAATTGGATAGAATTCTATTTCATTATTATTAACAAAAACTCTGATAGGCCCAAGAGGAGTTAGCAACATTAATATCACCTTTTTTCAAATAAACTATTACTCTCATATTTTTGTAAACATACTGTACAGCTAGTTATCATTTTGCAGTTCATCCCTTTTGGTTCCCCAATCATAACCAGATTTCCCCATATAATATAGAACACCTGCAGTTGAGATTATAGATAATATTCCTATTAATAGTCCCATTTTTAGCCTCCTGTTAGTAAAGGTTATTTACTTTAAAATGATTTAATCTAACCATTTACCATAAACCTAGTGTTAAAAGAATTTATTAACTAGAACTTTTTTGGTTCGCCAACTCCACTTTAATCGGAAAAGTTATGAATAATGTCTACTACTTCAATATATCCATTAATTAATAGTTCAGGAAGCTCATTCTTTACATTGCCCATCCAGTATTTTCTTGCCTGTTCTATTTTTATAGCAAAAGAAACTCCATCATCCTTTGGTAAGAGATTCCCTTCACCTTCAAAATAATTTCCAGTTACTCGAAGTTTAACAATCTGTAATACTCTTCGGTTATATGAATCAAAAATTTGTTTCCACTTTAAAGCATCTTCATAGGTTTTAGCTACACATAAGCAAGACAATCTTGAAGGGTAATCAGGATATTCTAGTAGTCTAACCATCTAAACTATCACTTCTCTAATAGCCTTTATTGTTTGACTCATTTACCTGTGCATTCACTTATTAGGATGTCTATAATTTTCGCTCTATCTCTTCATCACGTAATTTAAGGTGGATATTATTTGATGTTCCACTAATAATGTGATTAGAAACATCTGATAAATCGAGTAGTTCCTTCAAATTAATAGATTTTTTTTGATTCGCTTCAATAGAGATACGATATGGCCCAGCTAAATTCATTATGGACTCCGTTCGTGCTTCATCTCCCCAATAATATGAATCTAAAAACTCTAGCTCAAATGTCACAGCTTCATTGCTTCGATTGTATAGGACAAGATTACATTCCCCATTAATTTTATTATCATTAATTTCCTGGAATGTGCAATTTCCATTACCATCGTATGAAATTGCTTTTACCCCACTTGCCAAGGTTTCTTGGTACATTGTAGTTAGAAAAGTTGGTAATAATGAATAAACAATGACCATAATAAATACTGCCCTTAAGCGATATTTATTTAAGCCAATGACAAGTAGTATCATAGCGACTAGAAACAAAAATGAGCCGATTATACCCCAAATAATGTATCCATTATAATTTCGAATTGGAAACGACATGAAGATAGTTCGAGCATCCATTATTTCGTTATTTGGAAACGGGAAGAATAAAGACATACATACACCAAATATTAATAATGAAATAATTATTGTCACTTTACTTCTTACCATTTTTCCACCTCCTCCTATTATCCAGTGGTTTATTTATACTTCTATACAGTAGGACAATTTCCTAGCATTCTACCAAAAAAGAAGTGAAAGTTAGTTATTGGAACCATTTTCCAACGAGAATCACTTGATTTTATTGTCTATCTATACCCTTAATGAACCTCGGAATCCCCTAGATCCATAGTAAGAGTCCGCACCATTGTGATAGACGAAAACATGCCCAAAGCGAAAATCACAAAATAGTGCACCACCAAGTTTTCTAATATCAGAAGGAGTTTGCACCCAGCTTGACGTTTTCATATCGAAATTTCCAAGATCCTGTAACGCTCGATATTGTTCTTCTGTTAACAGTTCAATATCCATGGATGCTGCCATATCAATGGCGTTATTTTCTGGCTTATGTTTTTTTCTAGACTCAAGAGCCTCACGGTCGAAGCAAATACTTCTACGACCTTTAGGACTTTCCTTAGAACAATCATAAAAAATGTATTCGTCGTTCTCCCTATCATAATCGACAACATCTGGTTCACCGCCAGTTCTTTCCATTTCATTGAGTGACCACAGTTTTACTGAATTAGCTTTCAATTTTTCTTGAACGTTAGACCATTTAATATTTTGATGGCGAACCATGTTATTCTCAAATCGTATTTTCAGATTCTGGATTAATTCCTCACATTGTTCTGGTGATAAGTGCTTATTATTATTATCTTTATTTGTCATGCAAGTTCCTCCTATATTCTTTTATTTATAAAGATTATCTGTAGTCACTTTAAAGTATTTACTATTAACTTAACACTCTTCCACTGGTTGCACCTAGGCCTGTATTCCAAAAGAAAAGTAACACTATCATAATGCCAAACCAGGATAGTCTCCAGACTTTGTTTGAACCTGCAAACTGAATGAAGTAGAATACACTCCAAATCACAAATGATGCGATTATTGGAATCCGTTGAGCAAACGTCATTTCACCTTATACTTTAGATTGCTCAAGTGTGACGGTATTGCCGCAGCCGTAGAGAAACAGTGACAATAAACATATACTCGATAAATAGATTACATCCTTCATATAAAAGAGCATTTTTTTATCCTTCCAATTTCACTGACAATCTTATAGTAAACTAGGAAATCTCCGATAATAGCTTATGTGCTAGCTTTATATTATCTTTTAGAAAGTATGGCAGTTCGCTGTGATCCAAAATTTGTGAAGTGGTCATCCACAATACCTCATCAACTTCCTCGGTACTTTTAGCATATGGTTCCCCGTATTTATGTTGGCAGAGGAACACGATATCAATGACATTCTGACCTGAATTAGCAACAAATGAAGAACTATTTACATACCTTAAATTGGATACTTCTATTCCAACTTCTTCAAATATTTCTCGTTTTAAGGTTCTTTCCAATATATCTGTGCTTGTGCCTTCAATTTCACATTTACCACCAACAAGAGAAAGTGTACCAGCCCCATGTTCTTCTTTCTCACTTCTTCGGATTAAAAGCCAATTACCATTTTGGTATATTGCTCCTTCAACATTTACGATAAACATATAAAACCTCCATAGAAATTCGTGGTTAGGTAATTCTCCTAATACTAACGAAATACGAAAACCATATTTCCGCTCATATAACTCGATTAATTTTCATTTCCTTGATTTAAAATGGCATCCTGTTCATATTGATTTGGTTTTTCCCAATCACGAGTGATAATATATTGACCGTTATGTTGTATAGTCATTTGCCCTTCTTTTTCAATTATGTCTTCAAAATGATTGTCATAGTATTTCAATTGTAATGTATAGTTGTAGTCAATGGAACCATCTTCATTTTCCTCTACCTTTTCTAATACTACATCTTGCACTTCAATACTCTTTCTGGTATTTTTTGCAACGACAGTAATGATATTGAAGTAACGATTTGTCATGAAACTATTGTATTCTTCTTCTGAAAGATATGGTTTAACTCTCTCACCGATTTCTACTGCTGTTGGCGGATTGGATGGATTTTTAACTGTATATTGGTCTGTTTTGTATTCCATAACGAATTCCTTGATAGAATCTTCATTAAACACATTACCACCGCATGCCGTAACGACAAAGAACATACTAGTCAGGAACAGTATCCCCATAATGTTTTTCAAGCGCATAACCTCCCTACATTACATACGTCTATATTAGCTATATGTTTCAATAGGCAGCCTTGGTTCATACTTAATTGCTCCCTTAAAACAAGTTTATTATAATGACAATACCATCCTTACAGTCTTTAGAATATGACCTTCGAAATTATCATCATATTCCTTAATTACCTTGAAGCCTTTTGCTTCATAAAAGGTTCTTCCGACTTCGTTTTCCTTTTCTACATTAATATAAATATGCTTTACTCCATGTAAATTCTTAATCCCCTCATATAATAAGGCAGTTCCTATTCCTTTACTTTGTGAATCTGGATATAGATATATCGCAGCTAACTCTGCTTCCCCTTTTGCTGTTACTGAAGAAAAGTTGCAAAAACCTACTATTTCCTGGTTTATTACAGCAACCATTAGGAGAGAATCTCGAAGTCTTCTTTTCATCATTTGGTCACTGTATGCTAGGTTTAAAAATTTTTCTTGGATTGGTCGTGGAATTATTCCTTCGTATGTTGCATTCCAACTGCTCTTAGCTACAGCTTGGACCTGCTCAATATCTTCACTTACCATTTCACGGATTAAATATTGCATATTTGTCACTCCTCACATTTCTACAATCATCATGATTACTTATACTGTTTAAATGATTCTGCTATCTTAATGATTTCTTCTTTTGGATATAGTTCTCCCACAGTTTTATCCTTATGAAGAGAATACAGATGTATCCCGAATGTGGTCCCACTATCTTCCCAATAAAACGTCTGTGCATGGCGATTAGCCATATAGAAGCCACGCAATCCTTTTCCAAAATCAATTAGCTTATTTTCGTCATAATTAGCAATACTATCAAGAGAAAAAATAGAAGTGCTTGATTGCTCGATTTCCATTACCTTCTCTTTATCCCTTGACATGTATCTCGTCAAGATAACATAAAATTCTTTGTTTTTACGATCCCTGGGCTCAGCAAAAGTCTCTAGCCCATCAACATCTTCTGAATCATCACTGTTATTAACTAAGTCAACAGGACCTCTAAATTCGGTTTCCAATACGGTATCATCAACTTTAAAAGGTGAATATGTTGGGAATTGTATCGTGCGTTCGAATCCGGTTAATTCATTACTTTTATAAACCTTTTTAGTACCAATAAAATCACCATTAGATGAACAAGCAGTTAAAAAGAACAATCCTAAGATAAGTAAGAAGTTCTTTCGATTCATTCCAGATCTCTCCTCTCTTTTCATACCGTTCCTCTACGTGAAATTGCAACAAACTCTTTTTGGCGCATTTATATATAAATTAATTATCTATTCTATAATACTAACATAATATTCCATTTGAATGATTGAATTTTCGCAAAAGAAAAACGACCAATTGAATGGCCGCTTCGTAAATGCTGCTATATCTCTAACATTCTGTGATAATCAACGTTTTTATCCGGTTATTAACTTTGCCCGTGTACGATTCGAGATTAACTCTACAAGTAATATTAAGAGCATTAGTCCAATTAGAATAGCTCCAACCTCTGTCCAACGATAAGCATTCATGGCAAATATAAGTGGTGCGCCAATTCCTCCTGCACCAACTAAACCTAAAACCGATGCTTCTCTTAAGTTCATATCAAATCGATAAATAATAATTGATAAAAAAATCGCAAATAACTGTGGCACTATCCCATATCTTATTTTTTCAAAGGTATTGCATCCAATCGAAGTCATGGTTTCAAGAATACTCGTATCCAAATCCTCAATAGCATCAACAAGCAGTTTAGCCAACATCCCAACCGATATTAATGAAATTGTTAAAACACCTGAAAATGGCCCCGGTCCTGTAACACGAATAAACATTAAACCATAAACAAGCGCTGGAACCGTGCGAATGATAATTAATAGAAATTTGGTGAACGAAGCGATTGGCTTAGGTACAACATTTGAAGCCGAGAGAAACGCAAGTGGAATAGCTAACAGTGCACCAATAATCGTACCTAAAAATGCAATCGAGAGAGTTTCGACTAATAAAAATAGAACACCCTCCGAAGTAAGGTTTAATAAAAGGTCTAAATCTGGACTGATGATACCTTTTATGATGCTTGTTGCAATTTCCCAACTGCTTCCTTCCATGTCTTTCCTATCAATTGTTGAAAAAGACCATAAAAATAGAAGTAGAATAATGAGCGATACGGTAATCAAATATCGATTATATTTAGGTGATTTATTGAGTTGTTTTTCGATGACATCCATTTGTACGTTTACCCCTTTAAAATAGCTTCTTCCTGAAATGTTCACTTATCTTTTCAATTACAAATACTGTTAAGATAAGCATAAGTAATATCATGCCAACGCTAGCATAGTCTCTCCAGCCTAAGCTTTCGTTTATCAGTAATCCAATCCCACCTGCACCAACATAACCTAATATAGCAGCGTATCGTACGTTCCCCTCGAAACAAAATAAAGACGTAGATAAGTAGTTTGGTAAGATCTGTGGTATTATCGAATACCGGAATGCTTGTATTTTGGACATACCGAGTGATTCCATTGCTTCAAAACTACCCATTTCTCCATTTTCGATTTGTTCGTATAGTAGTTTCCCTACATAAGATATTGTGAACAAAAATATCGCAACTGTTCCAGCTAATGTTCCTAAACCAAAGATGAATGTAGCAATTAATGCAGCTACTAGTGTAGGAATCTTTCGTATAATACTTAACAGAAGTTTAGCCACGAAAACTACTAGTTTATGTTTCATCATGTTGGATGATGCAAGATAAGCAACCGGAATAGCAGCTAGCGAACCTAATAATGAACCAAGTAAGGACATTTGTATGGTTTCTAGGAGCGGCTGCCAAATATGGCCGAAGTAATCCCACTTAGGAGGAATCATTTCATTGATTATGACAAAAAATTCCTGCCAGCGGTCTGCTAACACCTTTGCTTCAAAGCTAGTAGCTTGGACCGATATATATGTAGCAATTAGAACAACTATAATAATGAAAACTGCCTTCGACTTTTTCTCCTGGACAACCTTTCCATTTGGTAACGTTAGTTTTTTCGGTGAAAATATTTTGTCATACATAAGCGGTCTCTCCTGTGTTTTCATTGACTTTGTATTCAGTTGAGTCCCCATAAATATGTTTTAGAACAACTGGTGTTACCTCTGTAGAATTTCCATCAAATATTATTTGTCCTTCTCGTACGCCAATGATTCTATTGGCATATTCTAAAGCTATTTCGACATGGTGAATATTCATAATGACAGATATATTCATTGCTTGATTAATGCGTTTTAAATCATCCATCACATGCCTAGATGTAACAGGGTCAAGAGAGGCAATCGGTTCATCCGCTAAAATTATTTCTGGGTTTTGAGCCAACGTCCGAGCAAGTGCAACACGTTGCTGCTGGCCACCTGATAATTGATTGACTCTTACATAGGCTTTGTCCAGTATCCCAACTTGGTCCAATGCAGTCAGTGCTTTAATCTTCTGACCTTTTGTGAATACACCTGTTACTTTTCTCCAAAGTGTTAGCTCAGGGACAAATGATACTAACACATTCTTTAATACGGTAGTACGAGTAATGAGATTAAAGGATTGAAAGATCATCCCGACTCGCTTACGAAGCTTTCGGACGTCACTACCTCTAATGGCATTAACCTCCACCTGATTCATCATAATTTTACCGCTAGTAATGTCATGCATTCGATTGATACACCGAAGCAATGTCGATTTGCCAGCACCTGATAATCCAATGATGGCGACAAATTCACCCTGATTGATTTTTAAGTTAATGTTTTGTAATGCTTTTATATTATTGGTGTATGTTTTATTGACATTAATAAACTCTATCATTGATAATCCCCATTCTTGTGAAAATGAGAACATCATGGATGCTCTCATTTTTTTAAAGTAATATAGATGATGTAAACGCTATCAGTTTAAACTTTGCACCAGTTCCTGTGCTTTTCTTTCATTGTCGTAATCCGAAGAAGCGGCCTCTTGATATCCTTCATGATTGTAAATGGATATGACTTCTTTTCCTTCATCCGTTTGAGCAATATTAATAAATGCTTGTTGGATAGCTGTTTTCAGGTCTTCATTCATATTTTCCGCATTTTTACTGACGCTTATCGTATCATTATAGATACCAGTTGTGACACCAATGACATTGGTTTCATCCCAAATTGAAGCATCTCTTTCAAAATCATTCTTCCAAGAATTTGCATTGTCACGTCTTGAATCTGCATATGTAACCATTATGTCAAGTTGTTCAGACGCTAGGCGAGCAAATGCACTACCATAGGAATCTACTTGTACTACATTTTCAAGATCGGTAATGGTTTTGCCATAATGTTCATCTAACCAAATTGCTGGATAAATGTAACCAGCTGGAGAGGAAGATGACATAACAGCCCAGTTTGCGCTATTTAAATCTTCAAAAGTTAACGCTTCTCCATTGTTTACTTTGTCAGCAAGTTCTTGTCCTTTCTCTGAAGGACCGGCAATAATTAATGCGCGATAGTAAGTTACTTGATCTTCTGAAGGTTCAGTTGGTTTATTATCATTCCAGTCGACTGGATTATTGGAATCGTTACTTAACCCTGCACGAGTGGAAGTTAAAATTACCTCGGCACCATCATCATAAAGAACGTAGGTACCACCAGGAATAAGTCCAACATCTAAGGTACCTGCTGATAAGCCTTCACCAACAGCCTCATAATTTGTACCTACCGTTATGTCGACTTCACCAATATCGTAGCCTAACTCTGCTAACTCTTCTGTTAATAGCGATTTTAACGGCTCTGTTGCCGTAATAATTTCTTCTGGTTCTCTTGAAGGAACGAATCCAATTGATAACGTATCTATCGTTCTAGTTGCTGCTGTATCTGAATTTCCTTGAGAAGCTGTACCTTCTGTCTCTTCTTCACTAGTCTGTGCATCTTCTGAATTACCACATGCTGTTACAACAACAATTAACAAAGCAAGCGTAAGGCCATATAATAATTTTTTCACTTCTATTCCTCCTCTAGTTCATAATAATCATGCTTTATATCTATTATGCTGTATGACTATTAATCTACTATTTAATTACTGTTAATAATTGTTAATAAAGACTACTAATTCTTTTATACCCAAACAAAAAAGCGATCTTAAGATCGCTTTTTGTAAATATTGCCAAAATATAATTTTAAGGAGTAGAGCTAGTCATAAAGTACAGAATAATGAGGATAATCATAATTAATAAGATACCCAAAATTAGATGTTTCAAAGAGAATCTCCTTCACTAGTTATTGTTAATATCAGTTAATTTATCTATATTCTTTATTCCATCCTCATATTCTCTTAATTCTAGTAACTATTTTTAATGCGAATTTTTGTAAACGTTCGTTTCTAATAATGTTAGCTAATTTTAACCAACGCTAGTCAGTTCTACTATTAATTCTTAGTAAAGGACCGGATAAATAGGATTCCAGCTAATACAGAAACAACCATATGTGTTTCTGGGATAATAAATATATTAATGAAGAGATGTTCTAGTTTTGGCATTGGTGAACCAAACCATTTAAGCCAATATATGTTTGGGATAAAGACTAAGGTCGTTAAGAATAAAGAAGGTATAAGTAGTTTTAAATTTACCTTTATTTCTTTATTAATAAGCTGCTGAATAGCTCTCCATTCTGATAAAATACCGAAAAGATAAGCCCATACCGCTATTCGAAATGAAAGCATACCAATTTCATCTGAGATTCTCTGAGTTGCAAGATTTAAAGCATCATAATCATTCATTATCATATATAGCAAGGTCAACATAGCGAATACTAATACGCCGATTCCAATTACTTTCCTTTGGATGTGAAACCCTCCTAAAGACATAAAGATTTATTACCGATGAAGTGTGTGCACACGAATCATTAATATGTATTCATCATAACAGAATATCCTTACCTTTGATTTTACTATAAATATTGTTTCAGTTGTAACATCATTTACTTCCAAGTTACATCTAATTTATTCGAATAGAATTCAATGGCTTTTTGATAGCTTAATAGTTTATCATCAGTTGTGGTATCGATTAAACATTTTAATAGCAGCTCCATCGCTTTATGATGCTCGTTGAGATTATATAAGGTCATGGCATAGAATGTTTGAATTGCTCGATTCGTCGGAAAAGCTTCCATAGCCTTTTGAAAGACTTTTTTTGATTGTTTATATTCTCCAAGCGTTCGATATGTACTGCCTAATCCTAATAATGCTCCTTCTAACTCCTCGCGTGGTAATCCAAGCTCAATGGCTTGTTCGTAATAGGGTACTGCATTAGCTTCTTCACCTAACAAGTCAAAACTCCAAGCACATTGATAGTTAATAGATGGATGTTCAGGGTACAACTGTACCAATCGAATGAGTATTTCATTCGACTCTTTACGGTTTCCAGTTTTTCGTAGGTTAATAGCTCTTTCTAACTCACTTTCCATCACTATTCCTCCTAGGTTTTATGATTGGTAATCTCTTTCATGAAACTTACTTGCAAGTTTTATACTAGTTCAGATGCTAGCATAATATTCCGCAAGTATCATAAAAAAGGCGTTCAATGCGATGACCACCTTCTCTACTTTTGCTATCCTAAGCCTGTATAATTGATTATTATCTCAACATGTATGATGGATATCATTCGATAATTTCTTTTGCAGGTGAATCTTCTATAAGATCAAAATCAAATGTTTTCTCATTTCGATATTCTGGATCGATATAACGAGAACTCTCATCCCCATTTGATGCTTCAAGAAATTCAGAGAACGAACGATATTCTTCGTCTTTCCATACCCATATTCCTTCTTTTCCTTCTTCAGAATGAAAAACATTATTCTTTAATTCATTTTCCTTGTTAGCTGTAAAGTAATTCGCAATAAATATACGAGACGGTCCAGCAGTTAGGATATTACCTTCTATACTGTTATATTGTGTATTATACTGTAATAATAGCTGTCCTCCCTCTAAACCCTCTGTATCATTTCGATACATAATATTGTGAGCGATTGTGGTGTTTTTAGTACCACCCCTATTTTCATCATACCCTCCAATTGATATTCCAGTATAATAATTATGATAAACAACATTGTTTGTGATGGTAATATTATCAGCGGATTTTCCAGAATGCTCAGATGTAGCTTCGATTCCGATATCATTTTTATATACAGTATTTCCTTCGATGGATATATTTTTCCCACCATCTACATAAATCCCTGCTGCAGAGTACTCTTCGCCATATGCTGGATTTCCAAAAGAGCTTATCTCATAAACATCATTGTCCTTCACCATTCCATTACGAACAAAATCGTGTTCCTTATCCTTTGAAATACCCTCGTAACCAATCATATCAATTCCAATATTATCACTTCGTCGAACAGTATTACCATTTACCGTAAAACCATTAATATTTCCATTAAGCACAATTGCTTCACTTGAACCAAGTTTTAACTCTTCAACGATATTATTTACAATATTGATATCGTTCATTTCACCAGTACCATATATTGCAATTCCATGACCATTGCCATTTTCTGAATTTGTTGTTATTCCATGAACATGATTATTTTCTAATGTAATATGACTGCTAGAACCAGTTACATAAATGCCAATAACTGTTTCATCTGATAAATTGGTTGATAGATCCTGTATTGATAATCCAAAAATTGAAATGTTATTCTTATCGTCAATTGTAATTAACGCTGTATCCCCATCAGATTCTGTATGATTACTTCCGCTTATGACTACTTTTTCATCTTGATATGCACTAAAAATAATAGGATTTGAGTCTGTTCCACTATGTTTTACAACTAGTTTTTCATGATACGTTCCTTCTCTTATGTATACAGTCGTTCCTGCTTGGGCGACAGAAGCGGCTTTCTCAAGTGTACGAAAAGGCTTCGATTTCGTACCATTATTTTCATCATCTCCATTAAGCGCTACATAAATGACTTTATCCGCTTTAGCATCTGTATTATTTAGTATTATGACTGCTGTTATTGCAGCAACGGCCGTAAGAACAATTACTATCATTTTTTTCATCATTTTCCTCCAACATTATGTAAGAATCATATTTTGATTATAAGTGAACCAATCATAAATTACTAAATAAATCTCTTACTCTAGCAAGTTACAAAGAAATTCATAGTGAATTAAACTAAAGTACTGTAGGAATTGTGTTTGCCTTTCACATTTATTATTCTCGTGTAGGCTTATATTTCATAAAAGAAGTCGTTTCCCCTATAGTGAACATAAGGGAACGACTTCTTTAATTAGGAATATTCCTCCGCAGCCATCGCATCTGCCTTTGTTCGATGTACTGTGCCAAATGGATGCTCTGGAGGAGCGTATATCGTATATAATTTTAATGGCTTTTCACCCTTATTAGTTAGATTATGCCATTTCCCAGCAGGAACCATGATCGCATCATCCTCCGAGGCCATCATTTCAAAGTCCAAATTTTGCTGGGAGTCACCCATTTGTACAAGTGCTCTTCCTTCCTCAATACGAAGAAATTGATCTACATCCGGATGAACCTCTAAACCAATATCTTTCCAAAATCCATATTAAACTCTTGCCTATAAGGAATTTGTTGGTAATAATAAGGATTTAGATAGGCATGATTTTGAACTGTATTCCAATACTGTGGCTGACTTGGATAGCTTCGAAATGTTCCGTTTGTAACATATGGATTCCAATACATACAAGGTACAGCGTACATGATTTCACTTCCTTTTTATTTTTACAGAATTATCCTATGCAATATGCCTACAATTGGTCCATCTATCAAAAATCTTAAGCATTATCTTAGTATTTAAAAGTATTGATAACCATTTGAATACTTTTTACTAATTTGAAAACGCATAAAAGGGTGCATCAAAAATAATTGAATTGTTGTGTTATGTACCGTCAGTATCATAAGTAGGATAAGTAAAAGTACAAATCCATCATATATCCATATTCAACATGCAAGCTAACCATTGTATGAACAAAAAATAATGATCCCCAACGTGATATATCTGTTGGGGATCATTATTAAGCCATATTTTTGCATGCTTCTGCGCATTCACGGCAAATTTTAGCACATTCTTGGCAGTGGGTATCCTGGAACTTCTCACACTCAGTTGCACATGTCTCACACATCTCGGCACAAAGTTGACAAAACTGTTTGGCACTAGGACTATTTCGAGACATATAAGCAATTGCTTGAAAACACATTTCAGCACAATCATTTAATCCTTGTATACATTTAATCCTTGCTTGTACATCTGGTTCTTGCAAACATGCTGTTGTGCATTCCTCACATGCTCTCGCACATTTTATACATGCATCAATACAGCTATCCATATTTGTTGAAGAACCTGTCAAAACTCCCATAATTCAACCTCCATATTATTATTCAGAGATATTTTTTACTATTAATAATTTATTTATTCGTATCTTACAATGTTATGGAGATCATCATAGGTATATAGTAACGATTCATGGTTTATTCAATCTTAAACAAAATCTTGAAGCCAATTGAGACATTTTTTTACACTTTAAGAAATCGTGCATTGATTGCAACTATTACTGTACTTAACGACATCAAAACAGCACCTACAGCTGGGCTTAATACGATTCCAATTGGTGATAATACTCCTGCTGCAAGTGGTATTGTTACAATATTATACCCTGCTGCCCACCATAAATTTTGAATCATTTTTCGATAAGTAGCCTTTGAAAGCGAGATGATTGATACCACATCACTTGGATTACTTTTAACCAAAACAACATCGGCCGTCTCCATTGCAACATCCGTTCCTGCCCCTATTGCAATACCTAAGTCTGCATTTGCTAGAGCAGGTGCATCATTAACACCGTCACCTGTCATCGCAACCTTGAAGCCCTCTTGTTTCAATTCTTTAATTTTATCCGCTTTTTGATGTGGTAATACTTCTGCAAATACATCGTCAAGTCCTAATTCAGTTGCAACCCAATTAGCAACCTGACGATTATCTCCTGTTAACATCATCGACTTTACTTCTAGAGAATTCAGTTCGCTAATAGCATGTTTAGCACTCTGTCTAATTTTATCAGCAAGCGCAATCATACCTGCCAGCTTGTTTTCTACTAACACAAACACGACTGTCTTTCCTTGTTTGGAAAGGTCTTGGAATTTGTCGACTTGATATTCAATACCCTGTTCCTTGATATATCCAGGGCTAACAATTTTAATGTCTTTTCCTTCCACCATTCCCTGAAGTCCTTTTCCTGTGAGTGATTCAAAGTTTTCTGGTGACTTCAATTTAATATTTCTTTGTTTTGCATCTTCTACGATACCTCGTGCGATAGGGTGTTCGGATTGTGCTTCCAGAGAGCCAGCTAGCATCATGATTTCCTCTTGATTAATCCCTTCCTCTATTTCCATATCCGTAATCCCAAATCTACCTTCTGTAAGTGTTCCAGTTTTATCAAAAACGACCGTTTGAAGTTTTCTTGCATCTTCAAAGCTTGCTCTGTTTCGTATAAGTAGTCCTTGCTTCGCTGCTAATGCAGTAGATCTAGCTACTACTAGAGGGGCTGCTAACCCCAAGGCGTGAGGGCAAGCAATTACCATTACAGTGACCATTCGCTCAAGTGCATAGTTGAACTCATACCCTAACAAAAGCCATATGAGCAATGTCGTAATCCCAGCAACTAATGCAACATAAAACAACCATTTAGCTGCTCGGTTAGATAAATCCTGTGTTTTAGATTTAGACTCTTGTGCTTCTCTAACCATTGTTATTACCTGAGATAAGTAGCTCTTTTCACCTGTTTTAAGTACGGAAACAGTCAACGATCCTTCGCCGTTAATAGAACCACCAATTACTTCGTCCTCCGCTTCTTTAGCCACTGGAACAGATTCACCCGTTAACATAGATTCATCAATGGATGAATGGCCTTTAACGATGGCGCCATCAACAGGAATTTTCTCTCCAGGTTTTACAAGAACATGATCTCCCTCTTTTAAATCAGAAATAGGCACATCTGTAACATCTCCATTTTCATCAACTAAATGAGCCTCTGAGGGCATCATTTTTATTAATTCCTCAAGTGCATTTGAGGCACCCATTACAGAACGCATTTCGATCCAATGCCCAAGTAACATGATGTCAATAAGAGTCGCTAATTCCCAAAAAAAGTTCTTGCCAGACAAACCAAATACAGTTAACGAACTGTAGACATAAGCAACAATAATCGCCAATGAAATAAGCGTCATCATACCAGGATTTTTTTCCTTCAATTCGTCCTTTAATCCTTTTAAAAAAGGTAATCCACCATAAATAAATATGAATGTCGCTAGAATAAACAATACATACTGATCGCCGGAGAATCGCCATTCAATCCCTAAGAAAGATTGAATCATTGGTGACAAAATTAGGATTGGAATAGTGAAAATTAATGAGATGTAAAAACGCTTTTTAAAGTCATCTAACATATGACTGTGATTATGACCATGATGTTGGTGATCATGTTGTTCACTATTGTCATGATTGTGATGTTCATGATTGGTATGAGTAGTTGAATGCTTCTCCATCTATATCACCTCGTCTAGTCTCAAAAAATTAGTTTGCTAATGTTAGTAATTCCCATAAAATGTGAAGATATGGTGAAAAACTATATATTTATTATTTACCCGATTATGCTAAATAAAAACTAGTGGATGTTGTAAGTATTGTGAGGAAGAGGATTTTCTTCAGAGATGCTAACGATTTGTCACGTATACATTAAAGCTGTTTTAAGCCATTTTTGTATAAATTATTTTAATACTTGTAACGAGTAGGGTTATACAGAAAAAGCGAACAAGCTACTGATCACCGTGTTTAATATATTTTGTCTTATATCTTGACATATCGTAACCGAATAATTAATTCAAATTTATACAAGGTAATAATCAAACTTCTCCAATTTCATCAAATAACTAAATTTTTCCATTAATAGTTTTATGGTATATTTCTTCAACAAGAGTAGCCACTGCTTGTGATCCATCTACAATAAGTTCTGAATTAGGTTTGATAGTTTTTAGCATCTCTAGATACCCCCTCCTACCTTGTAATAGGTAGTTATCCATTTCCTTCATTATTATCTCGGTAGAACTATTGTGAAAATCTCTTAAAATACGACGAGCCATCGCAATATCTAAAGGAGTATCAATGAAAACAGTAAAGTCAATATACGAACGTAGCTGGGAATGATTATAAGAAAAGGGATAATCTAATACAATATAGTCAAAATTGTCTTGTAATAGACCCTCTAAATCAATGATTAATGGACTTAGATTCCATTCTTCATAAACAGATCCCCTGTCAACCCAACCAATCATGTCATTAGGACCTTCAAAATCATAGTTATCAAAAAATAACACACTAGAATTAGGTAATCTATCGCTTAGTCTGTTTGCTATTGTTGTTTTCCCACCACCGGATACGCCAGCAATGGCAATAACACTTGGTGACTTTTTATTTTTCATTAAAAACCACCTCTATCAATTTATATTATATATATACTATTTTCTGTGCATAACATACTGGGATTTGCTATGTTTAAAATTGTTGTTTTTCTCATAGAATGGAATTAAGTCCTTGTCGCAAAATAAGCTAATTACATCAATATGTGAAAGTTCTTGCAACAGCTTCGATACCACTTTCTTACCAATACCAGATTTATGGTAATCACGATGTATCACAACATCTTCAACATAGCCTCTATATTTACCGTCAGTAATAGCTCTAGCAAAACCTATTAGAAGATTTCCTTTCCAGGCGCCAACCGATATTTCCCGAGTTAACATGCTGTCAATATCCTGCTCACCTCTTTCCTCCCACCAACCAGCATTTCGATATAGCCTCATCAATTCCCATGCTTGAATTTGTTTTTCGCTAAAACTTCTAATATCTACTTTCAAGTTCTTACCTCCATTGATTCCTCATGAGTTTTGAGCTTTAATGGCTATACGGAATATGTTTCATAAATTTTTCAAGTGTAATCTCATAGTATTCTTCTATATCTTCTCTTAACCTCTTTTCTAGTACTTCGAGCTCTTTTACAACATAATGAAGATCAAACGAATTATAAATATCCAATTCAGCCCAAATTGATTTCACAATCGCCTTATCCGAAAATGGTATCACAGAAATAAGGGCACCATCTTCATAATCATCATACTCAATCGTGTAATAATGAAACGCAGAAATATTATCTATTGAAACTTCTTGCTTCCATTTATATAGTGATTTGTAGAATTCTAGTATAGCTATTTCTGCTTGAAAATATCGTTCTTCATTAATATAAATGGTAAATAATGCATCCACTGAGAGTATAGATGGAACATCTTTTCTAAGCTTATTCGAAATGTTTTCTTTATTCCGGATAAATTCATATTCGAAACTAATTTTGTTGGAATTTTGATTCATAACCTATTAACCATCCAATCTACTTGTTACAATATCAATTTACTTTTCCCAAAAAGGATCGCCCTGTGCAGCGACATATCGCTCCAACCACGTTTTGTAATTCATATTTAAATTATGGTAATCATCCTCAAAGTCAATAAATTCGCCTACCCAAATGAAGTTCTCAACCTTCTCAAGATAGCATTGACAAACTATTCTAAGCCCATCTAAACCAATGCCAATTGGTAAGAAATTGTCAGGACACTCCCATTCTTTACTATAGTGTAAAATCTCTTTAACGGAAAATAAATGTGTACCGCCACTATATTTCGGACTAACATATAGATCTGCCCCATTATGTAACTTCAAAAAGGATAGAAGCTCGATTGGTGCAAATGAAGGTAGAAGTTTACTTTCGGTTTCAGAGGCTGGTGCATAAAAAGTAAAGCTTTCTTCTTCTACATAACCATCTTCTCTCTTAATAATCAATTTACCATCAATTAAATGACTCTTTATTTCGTTGAAAGGATCCATTATCATCACCCTAATCTTTCGAGATACTTAATTTAGTCATAACGTTAAAAATCGAAATGAACTTTTATAACGTGTGTACTTAGACTCCTAATACCATTATATTAACATATTTTTCCAACGATATTATTATTATAATTAATAATCCATTTATTAAGCTCTATTTTTAGCAAGAAGTTATAAATCATTTACCAATGAGTCCGTTGTTAAGCATTATATGTATATTAAAAGAACATTGGACATCTACCTAAATATCAGTTACGAGGACAATTGTACATTTCAAACTGATTTTGGAATCCATATTATAGGTGTAAAGGGTAATACATTCCAACAAGGTTATCCAGTTGAAAAAAGGAGAGGTTACATGCCTAGTTATTTGATTGGACCAATATTTATTAATAGTAATGAAGGGCAAGTCATTACAGGGGATACTTTTTATGTTGCACCCACATCTACTAGTAAGGTCGTAACAGGCGCAGGCAGTCTAAACACAGGATATTGGATAAATACGAATAATCCATTAAGTTCACCAAACGTGGCAGATCCGGATATAGCTGATTCGAATATTGAAAATATTAATCCCGCTGATATATAAGATTCTACTTGGAAAGCTTACATGCAATTAATTAGTTTCATACGTTATTTGAATCATGAAATACAATTAATAGTAATTACGAGTTTTCTAACGACGCCAACATATGCCTAACCCCGAATCGTACCAATCAATAAGAGTTACGATTCGGGGTTAAATTTTACACTTTCATTTGCTTGCTAAGATAACTTTATTCACATAAGCTTCAATATACTTACGATTTGCCAACGTTAAACCTTCGGGTAAATCATCTAGACTTACATATTGCAAATCAATAGACTCTGTTTTATCCATTTTAATCTTACCTGTTGATTCATGCGCAACATAAACAGCTGTTACTGAATATAATTCATCTCCATTATGCAACTTCAAATAATAGTCACTGCCAGAGAAAACATCAAGTAACTCTAGTTTTGCAATATCAAGTCCTGTCTCCTCTTTAACTTCTCTCTTAGCCGTATCCTCTAAGCTTTCACCTAATTCCATTAAACCACCGGGCAACCCCCAGCTTCCATCGATTCTGTGTTGTAACAGCAATTCATTTTGTTCATTTATTACTAACACTACTGACCCAGGTAAAATTAAAGGTCTATTCCCGACTAATTTCCTTAGCTCCATCACGTATTCCATATAAATTCCTCCTATGTTTTATAAGTATTGCATTCTTAGTAGAAGGAATATTATTACTTATTCCTATTAACTAAACAATCTATTTGTACATGTATAATCGAAATCTATTATTATCATAGTAAGTTTGTTATAGAAGTAATTTTCCTTACTTCAAATGATCTTAGTATCTGTTCATAGTATCTCGTAATTCGTTAAATGCACTTTCTAGTGTTGTATCGTCTAATTGGTTCTCCTTCATCTTTTCAAACACTACATTGGTGATTTCTACAATTTGTTTTAATTTCTCTTGTTCGATTTGAGAATCTGTTAGCTCTAAAAAATGCTTAGCATATTCTTGTGCTGTTGTTGTAATATGTAATTCGTATGTATATTTATCAGTTAATCCAACTTGCTCTTTGTTCTCACGGTTTAATGATGCTACATAACTATTAATATATTCATCTACTGAATCATACTCAGATACTGGCATAATATTTGAGTTGTTTTTAGCTAATTCTTCGATTTCGTTTTGCCAATCAATTCCAACGGGTACCTTGTCGGACACAGTACTTTCTTTCTTCATTTCTTCTTTGTGCTGCATAGTATCAGCATTTGAAATCACACTAGCACTTGAATGCTTCACGTTGATTTGTTTGTAACTTAGCAAGTAAATTGCAGCAATAAACACAATAACACTTGCAAATATAACATAGGTTTTTTTCATAAGTATAACTCCTTTTCCATTTGCTTGAAAAATACTAACTTAATCAACAAATAGTATTGGCAAACGAAATATTATCTTGCAATTTCATTAATAAAAAAAATTAAAGGTTCCCCCGTATGTAACTTAACTCTAGTGCTACATTTTCTAATGCTTCAATTAATCTTTTAATCTGAAAACCGATAAATACTAAAGAACAAGCTATAATGAGTATCATGATTATTTTTATCACTTCGTTAGTTCCATTATATTCCATCTCGTGAGTTTTTGTAGTTATTCTAGCAAATTTAGTTATACTAGATTTAATATGGTATCAATTTTATCTTATTGGTAGCGATTTCATTAACGTAATTTTCATTATGATCAACTCCAATCATGGTTGGAAGATTCCCTTTAATGGCATCTATCAACTGATTTATTACCATCATATCCAAGTAGTTGGTCACTTCATCCCAAACCAATAAAGCTTTTTCCCCTAATAATGACTGTGCTAATAATGCTATTTTCTGTTCACCTGCACTCCAATTATTCGATGATAAATCAGAAAATCTTGAACGTTTGATACCTAATTGATGTAGAAGATGCCAATATTCTTCTTTTTCTTTGGAAGAAAAACCATTTAAAAAGGATTTATAACTGATTTCCATTTGCTTGTTCTGGTTCATGATAGATAGTTTCTCAGGAAGGTTTATGTGATAGGCTCCAGTTGTCTCTAGCTTTTCCTTTCCAAGTATGAAATTTAATAAAGTGGTTTTACCAGCACCATTTTTCCCTTCAATAAAGAAGCGATCATTTGGATACATATCAATATCGATAGGTTCAAAGAGTGGTCTGCCTTCTCGTAAAATAGTAAAGTTTCGGAAGAATAAGACCGACTTTCTAGGTTGTTCAACTTTCATATTTAGTTCTACTATATTCTCGGAATTTTGTAGTAGATTTCTTTTTTCTTCAATCATTTCTTCTGTTCTTTTCTTAATAGCTTTTGCTCGCTTCATTTGTTTCGCAGCTAATCGCCTTTCAGCCGCATCTTTTGTACTATTTTCTCTTTTTAATCCCCATTTTCCAACCTGTCTTGAAACATCATGAAGTCTATTAATCTCTGCTTTAAGCTTTGAGTTCTTTTCCTGCGCGAATTCATCTGCATTTGCTTTTTCATATTTCCAAGTATCAACATTGCCAGAAATAAGATCAATTGATTCCTTATTGATTGCTAGTATATGGTCGACAAATTGATTCAAAAAAGACTCGTCATGGCTAATTACGATAAAGCCATTCTTATTTTGTAAGTATTTACCGACAATTTGCCTTCCATGTAAATCCAAGTTATTCGTCGGTTCATCGATTAATGGGAATGAACTATCATCCAAAAACAGCTCAATAAGTAGCAGCTTTGTTTGTTCCCCTCCACTCAAATTATGAAAGCTTTTATATAATAAGTCCTGACTTAATTCCATAAAAGCTAGCTCACGCTCAATTTGCCAGATTTCTATATTCGGATTATGTTTTCGTAATATTTCTAAAGCGGTTAGATCCTCTTGAACACTTGGATATAATGGAAAGTACTTGAAATTAAGCGCAGATTGAATGGTACCTTCGTATTCCAATTGATTTAAAAGAATTTTAAAAAATGTTGTTTTCCCTCTTCCGTTACGTCCAAGAAGTCCTAACTTCCAATTTTCATTGATATTAAGATTCACCTTGTTAAATAGTGGGTCGATCATTGACATATATTGAAACGTCATTTCTTTAATAAGAATATTTCCTGACATTTCTTCTCCCTCCTTTTGAAATGATTAGGAAAAAGAATAGTAATGGTTAAATATGTAACATAACAAAGTAATTATATATTAAGTATCTATTCAATAGTTCCTATCCGAGTAATACTCCTATTGCCCTTCGGTAGCTGAGATGTGAAATCCTTCTTTAAATGTTGTAACCGCAACCCTTTTTCCATCTTTTTCAAATATCCGTTTAGAGCCTAATCTATCTATTTCTTTCCACCCAAATAACTTTACCTGATTAACATATATACTATTAATTCCAATATAACTATAGATAATATGATTATTTGAACGTTCCTCATCTACCTTTGCATTAATTGGTATAGGGAAATTATGTACAGAAGCTTGTTTAAGAGTTCCAAATGCTAAAATTAAAACAATTACAAAAACTATGCTCGTAATGATTAATAGTTTTTTAGGTTTCATTTTCCTATCTCCTTCTAATTATGAGGTAGAGGGTATAACGATTTTTCTGTCTAAAAGTCTTAGTAAATGCTATTTTCATTTTATATTATAACCGGGATGTATTTTTTACATCAGTTCACCAGGCCTCCATTTGTGATTTTTAGTCTATCACTTTTTAAGTATTCTCATCAGAATCTCGTCGATCGCCCAAAAGAATAAAGTAATTATTGAACCAAAAACAAATTCTTCGTCAATTTAAATTTTCTATTGCAGTTGTTACACCTTTGCAATCCTCAAAACCTCCTAAAAACTTATTCATGATTTTAGAGGGATATCTAAATACTTTATATATTTGTTTGGAGAGCTCTCTCGATATACTCTTACAAAATTTACGTTAAATGTCGGAAATGGAAACAATTCTATCTCAGCTAGCTTGGCCATGTTTGCTAGATCTATTTGGTTTAGCCCATAGCTCGTTTTACCTAAAGTCATATGAGGTACAAAACGTTCTAATTCAAAATATTTATTTACCAATTCAATAGGTGGGTCTACTTTTTTTACGATATAATTATGTAGAAGGTTTAGCTCGTTTGAAAGTTAATCCGCCTTGAGCTTTTAATGTTATATGTGGCTCTACGACATCATGAATGGAATTATTTGTCCACTTGTTGCGGAATGCTATAATTTTCATGCTATATTCTTCAGATGGTACGATTCCTATGAAATACTGCAATTATTACCCTCCACTCACTTCATGTTTTATTAATAACAGATTTACTTTTGTTCTAAATCAATATTCTCCTCAAATACATTTCCGCTGACAGTTTCCCACTTTACGGTAATTGATATATCATCCACATTATTTCGGAAGGTATCAACATCCTCGTGAGGGGGATTCAAAATCCCTATACTAAAGATTGTGTCATCCTGATTTATATTTTCCATGGACCCTGAGTGTCCTATAGTAAAAATTTCTGGGAATTTTATTACATATTCAATACTTACTAATTGTTCATCACCTAAATATTCAATGTAGCCTTCCCCATTCTCTACAGTATCACTGATTTTATAGGTTATTTCACCTTTCCAATGCTGACTATCTCCCTCAATACGTACCATGCCTATAAATACACAACCTGAAACCAACAATATAATCAATAGTAGAATAATTGTTTTACAAATTTTCATAGTTAAACCATCCTTATACCCATAATTTCCAGTTACTTTATTGCCTATGATTTATACTAACATAATATTCGGATAATAATAACGAGAATTGTGGCAAGAGTAGCAAAACAATTTGCTAGAAATTGAATATGAAGTTAATTTATCCGACGAAATTAACGAACGAACAATCCAACCTACTAATTGATTTCTTCTTGGGACCATTCATAAAATGATTCATATAACATAAATGATTTCATGATCTCTCCTTTTAAGTTGTTAAATTTTATTCTCAATGCTTTCCTGGATGCTGCTGTCTCATTTATAAGATCGGTAATGGATTTCTCAACTCGCAACAGACTACCTATAGTAGCTACTAAATACTCTCTCGATTCACTAGAATATTCTTGGTCAGCAACAAGGTTTAGTAATGTGTCTCTGGCATTTTCAACTTCAAATAACATGGTACTTAAATCCTGTTTATTCATTGGAACAGGCTTCTTACTAACTAACCAATCTTGTTCTAAAATTGGTAGCACAGAGCGGGTTTTATCTACGGTTAAATCTATTGGATTTTCCGAAGTATTTTCACTTAAATCTTGTTCAACTACTTCTTTAAAATTGGTTATGTCCCTAACATATTGATTAACCACTACTGAATCAGGATTATATAGATAGCTTTTTTTAATACTAAAGAATGAATAAGGATAAAACCAAGTCATTACTAGAATTATAAATAATATACTTAGAGAAAAAACTAGGATTCTTTTTTTAGGCATCAGATCATATACTCCCCCATTTTATTAAAAAAATGTTACGATGTAGAACGAAACTTTTTTATATATTATTTTTATCATAATATTCCAATTTATAATGATTTTATATAAAAAAAAAAGACTTTCTGATTTAGAAAGTCTTCTTATACGTCCACAAATTTATGGTTAACTTTTTTATTTTGAAAATCATTCACTAGCATAATTAGAGTTATTTTTTAGCAATGATAATGTACACACCTTTTGTTGGAAATATTTTTTCTATGACATGAAATCCTGCCTTCAATATCTCTTGCTCCATAGTTGTAGAGGAAATTCTAGGGTGCGGTTCTTCATAGGGTTCATTCTTTTCGAATTCAACACAAACGAAATGTCCATTTTTCTTTAACACTTGATTAATTTTCTCGAGTGCTATAGACAATTCCATAACCTCATGTAATACAAAGGAAGCTAGTGAAATGTCTATTGTACTATTTTCTAGTGGAATATTGTCAATGCTTGCTTCCAGCGTTACTAAATTTCCTATGTTTTCTTGTTTTGCCTTCGATTTAATTATTTCAAGCATTGTAGAATTTATATCTAATGCATAAACTACCCCTTCTACATACTTAGCTGCTGGAATAGTAATATAGCCTGAACCAGCTCCTAAATCTAATATGTTATCATCTTTTTTAATAGGTATTAATTGTAGAAGTTGCTCTGGTGGTATGTCGCCTCTTTTATTTGGATTTTCAAGAAATTTAACTATTTTTTTAAATCGTTTTTTCTCCATTTATATTCCCCTTTTGCTTTTGGTCATTAAAATTCTTCTTGAACGAAATCACCTACTACTGCAGCTGCAGTTTTACTACCATCTGCCGCAGCAATAATTAATTGGGCAGGTACTTGCATCGTATTATCACCACAAGCATAAACCCCTTCTATATTGGTTCGTCCAAAACTATCAACTTCAATTCCACCCATCTTATTCATAGCGCAACCTAATTTTTCGGGTAATGTAGATGCCTGTCTCAAACCAGTCGTGACAAATCCACCTTGCCTTGTAATCTCTTTTCCGTTTTTAAACCTAACCTTTTGTAGTAATCCATCCTGACCCAAAAATGTTTCAATTTCTTCTTCCATAATTGTTATATTCTTATTTGTGATTAACTCCTTCTGCTCTATTGAGAATAAAGATTTCCCATTTGTACATACAACAAGATTACTACTCCAGTTTGAGATCATTTTTGTCATGTGAAAAGCACGCTCATCCTCTGAGATAACTAATAATGGTAGATCTTTTAATTCCCAACCATCACAAAATGGACAACTAAATAAACTCTTACCATAATAGTTATGAATTCCTTCTATATCAGGAAGAACATCTGTAAGACCTGTCGATAATATCACCTTTCTTGAACGATATAATTGTCCATTATTGGTATGAATCGCTATAAAATGTCTTTCTTTCGAAATATCAATTACTCGTTCATGGTGTATGGTTATATTTGGGTACCTTTTTAATTCTTCTTTAGCAATTTGCTTAAATTCTGAGGGCTTAATACGGTCTCTTGTGATAAAACCATGGGATTCATAAGTTACAGCATTCCGCGGTTTATCTTCATCAAATAACAGAACATTTTTCTTTGCTCTTCCAAGTACAAGTGCAGCATTTAAACCAGATGGACCTCCACCAATAATGACACAATCGTATAACATGTAATCTTCCTCTCTTTATCAAGTACATTAAAGACTCTTAATATCTATAATAGGAGTAAAAAAATTTGTTTTTAATCACAGCTTTTTTGTTTTTTTGTTAATTCAATTTCCTTTGCAATATCCATAATATATTGATTTGCTAATTGATCTGTCATCTCTTTTTCTGCGTCAATCATCACATTTTCTATTAGACAGTCTTCATTATGAAAGTTTTCATGTTCCAGTGAACAACTGAATAAAGTAGTTTTTCCTTCAATGGCGTGAATAACATCTAAAAAGGAAATTTCGCTAGCTTTTTTCGCAATACTGTATCCTCCCTTTACACCTGGAGTAGATTCAATCAATCCTGCTTTTACAAGTTTTGTTAATATTTTTGATAGATACGTCGGTGAGAGGTCTTGAATGCTTGCTAATTGTTCAACTCCTACTGACTTTCCTTTTGACGTTAAAGTTAAATATACCATTGTGTGCAAGGCATAATTAGTAGCTCTAGAATATTTCATTACCGTGCTCCTTTATACATATTAAAGACCTTTGATGTCTATAATTGATTCTATACTAATTGAATGTAATACACAAGACTTTAGAATTTCAAATTCAAAGAAACTTTAATTATGATGGGAAATATTCCATTGGCTCCGTACACGGAATATACCCATTCTTCTTATAGTAGTTGACAGACTCGTCACTTGCCCATACAATCACAAACTCATAATTATTTTCCTTAATCCATTTATTGATTGAGCTTAATAATTTACTACCAATACCCTTATTTCTATATTCTGGGATGGTATAGACATTAGTCATGTAAGTAAATGGATATGTCTTTCTGCCCGGGCGAGGTACCTTATAGATCAACTCAATAAAAATATGTGATACCACTCGTTCTTTTTCTTCTGCTACCCAAATGAACCATTGATTTCCTTTAAGGGCATTTTCTAAAAAAGCCTGACATTCCGAGGCAAAATCATTGAACGATGCTTCTTTCTTACTTTCATCATGTTCAATAGTAAAGTCCCATCTCATTTGAATTAATTGTTTTATGTCTTTTACTTCAGCTAGTCTAATATTCATTCTGATTACTCCTCATTTTTTCATTTGACTATAACCTGAAAATATTCCTATAAGTAAAGCTATTTCAATCGTTTACTAAGAATGAATTGCTCACCAATAGCTCCGATTTTTCTTCTTCCTGTATCCTGAAATCCAACCTTTACATACAAGTCTTGTGCTGGAGTATTTTTGTGATTTACTGCTAATACGATTTCATTACAGGTTGGAAACTCTGTTGCGACAAACTTATCCAAATAACTCATTGCTTTTTTTGCATAGCCTTTACCTTGCTGATTATGATTAATGGACAATGAAGTTAATAGCATAGCTTTTGGGTTATCTGTGTAATCGTTCACGCGATTCGTATTATGCAATAGAAAGAATCCAACCGGATCATTTCCGCATAAAATAACAACCCTAAACTGTCCGGTTGCTACCTCCATATAATTACTAGGTAAAGAAGTGAATTTGGCTTGTTCTTCTGGTAGTTTGAAAGTATGTAATTTATCTATATATTCCGGTGTAAAATGTTTTAATTCAATATGATCGATCTTATCCAACTAAAATTCCCCCATTTGTTTTGGACAGTATTCTGTATCAAAGGCTTATTTAAATAACGAGTTACACTCTCGTATCAAATAATCAATATAGTCTAGGGCATCCTTTCGCCTTTTGAATATGGAAATGTAATGCGACTTCTTATTGCCTTTTCGTAATCTTAAAGACTCTTGAATTATCTTATGCCACCTTTGTGGTACATTTTTTAATGCATATTCTCCTGCACCTACTTTAGATGTGATATCTTTTTCTTTGAATGTATAGTAGAGTCTCGATACTCCCAACACCCCCCACTCTAACGTATCTAAACTAACAAATAAGCTTAAATATTGGCGTGATAATGTCTTCTTACACCCATTTAACCAATTAACCCAATATGTATTTAGATTATTTCTCATATTACGTAGTAAGATTTCCCAATCAACATCGAAAGTCAGACTTTCATTTTCTTTCCCTTTTATTCGGATACCATATGTCTTTAATTGAAAGGCATCAATTGAGTGATTATTAAATTTTCCGTATCCATGAAACTCTCCTTCATTAAAACGAAGGGTTTTATTTCCGCTGAAGGAATCACTTCCATCAGCAATAATATAAATACCATCTAGAATCAATTTAGGAAACTGCTTTTGCATGCTCCTGTGAATTTCTAGTAGCGAATTCACTTCTTGTTCTGAAGCATCGTGAACTAATATCGCTACAAAATCAATATCACTAATCCCACGGTTATATTCTCCTAGTGATGTCGAACCATATATATAATAAGAATCAAGCAATTTAGGTAATTTCGATTCCATGTTTTCAAAATATTTTTCTAGAACATGATTAATTTCTATTGGGATATTCATCCTTTGAATTTTCCCCTTCCCTATGTAAGAGTATTATTAGTTGCTTAGAATTCCATAATAAACGAGGTCTTCATATCGTCCCTCTTTCCTAACATGTTCCTTTAGTATCCCTTCCTTTTCCATGCCTAATTTTTCCTACAGCTAAGTTTACCTAGTTTAATAATATCAGTAATTTTAAATACTATCATAATTTTCCAACACCTTATGTAAAAACAGCAAAAAAAGGCGAATTGTATCATCGCCTTATGGATTTCCCTTTCATTAATCAAGTCATATTCAAACCACTCGATTTAACACAGGTGAAATTGATACCCCATTTTTAACGGAATCCCAATCAATAAATGGTAACTGTTCGTTCCAGTCTGAATTTTTTCTATCAATATGAAAAGGTAATTTTCTAATTCATCAGGGCTATTAATCTAATACAATATTATATCGTCTTATAAAATCTTTTACGCGCGGAATACTCTTTTCAATAAAGCTTTGAGGCTCATCGCTGACTAGAAGAATGTAGTTCATAAAATTAACTCTTCTAGCTGTCATTAATAAATCCAAATCATAATCTGTAAACGAAGGTGGTGGACAAACCATTTCGTAGCCTTTTAAGAACAAGTTTTTTACTTCTTTGAGGTTAAAATCTTCTTCGTAATCATAGTAATATAGCATTATTGCAATATCATGAACTGGCAAACCAAGTAATGCATCCTCAAAATCCAGTATTCTTAATTCATCTCGTAAAACCTTAATATTCCATGGATTTAGATCAGCATGAATTAATAGGAGCTGATTCTCATTTTCTTTATAATAATTCGACAAGGCTTCATCTAAAAATGGAATGATCTTATCCATTAAGTCAAAGTACTCCTGTGAAAGAATACTTTCATAATTTTCATTTCGGTAAACTGCTTCTTCACCAGCATAAAAAAATACTTTGTTCCACTTTTTAGGTGAGATATTAGGAGGGATAGATACGCCTTTCATAGTTTGATGTAGTTTTGCTGTTAGTTCTCCCAACTTGATAAATAGACTTTCCGTTTCATTATTATGTAAGTCCTCTCCTTCTAGCCATGAAAATAAGGCAACGCGTCTTGGCTTCGAATGGTTAGGAGTTACAATTTGTTGAATGTATTTTCCATCCTTTGCTTGGATCATAGTAGGAATCAATAAATCACTATTCTCCGTTAAATATTTTAGAAAAAACACTTCTACTAAATTATCATCTATTGAACTAGACTCTTCTTGATACACTTTAAGTACATATAAATTTTGTTGATGATCCTCTACTTTGTAGAAGTCGTTTGTCTCCTCAATAAGGAACGATACAGATTTAACCTGCAAATCATATTTTTGTAATGCGATATCTACTAATTCGTTATCTTTGTTATTCATACGAGTTTCTTCCACATCTATCAACCCCAATTAACTTATTTTATTTCTTGCTAACAAAAGTACTGTCTTCTGAACTATTTCCAAACAAGAGGTAACTATATGTAGGTTTAGCTTGTGGTGTAATCCTTAGTGGTATTGTTCATGAATAGATGGAAATAGTAATTCGTGCATCTGTTCTTCCGCCACTTACGGTAGTATAATCTGAGGAAGAAAATTAAACAGTTATATTATTCTAACATAGATATTTAGAACTTATGTTAATAATGGAATTTTATGTTATCAACCAACTAAAGAGCTGCAATCAGTATTTTCTTGCTTATTTCTAATTCGTTAATTTATTTTCTGGTTAAATTTCCTTTTATTTTTCTATTAATCTAGCTTCTTTTGAAGTCTTTCTTTAATGCGGATACTTTTGTTTAAATGTAAGAAATTATGCCTTGTGGCAGGCATCAAGATTAATCCAGCAATATTCTTTTTACTCCAATAATCAGCCAACCACTTTGATTTTTCCATAACAGCATTTTCTTCAAATAATCGTCTAATCCTATCCGCATTAATCTTCATTATAAATTGACCTGGCTTCAATGAAGTGATGATTTCTCTTGTTCTCCTCCCAACTGCTGCTCTATAGGCTAATAAGGAATTAATATCAATATTTCTACTTAAATCGGCAATTTCCTCTTCCTGCATGTCATTTCCAGAATGAGTAAGCGGAACATTCATTTTCGTAAGCCAGTCTTCAGAAAATAATACTTGATTTCTATCTGACACTAAAACATTCATCGTCATATCTTCAATACGAGCTATATGCCATAAATGCCATGCAATTGAATTGTTGGTATCAGGATTGGGTACTGGGTATTGTCTAAACAATCTTTCATGCAAGCCTTTAAGCAATTTATCCTCAAGTGTAGTGTAATTTGTTTGACTTATAGACGAAGCATGCAGTAATAAGTGATGGGATAGAAATAACTGAATAACTTCATTATGAGCTTCTGGTCTAACGAGTATTTGCTTTAATTTCTTATGATTATCATTCCAAGTTCTGCGTTCGTTCATATCCATTTCATAATTCACTCCTATAAAATGTATTTCTATTAATCAAAGACCATTTATTTCTATGTTCTTTATTAGAAGTAGATTAGCAATTACATTCTTAACGGTTAAAAAATTTTACTTCACTTTAGTAATATTATACCTATAATTTATACCCTACATATAGGGATTGCTGCTACTGGTAGTATTTTACTTTCATATTAATATAAATTTCCTTGAACTTTTGCAAAAGTTTGATGCGGTAATCATACTTTGTATGACAGAGCTTATAAGGAATTTGTCTATTGTACCCTGGCTATAAAAAATGAGGGCTTTTACTACTAATGCTGAAATAGCAAGATTATCAAATGGGTTAATGTTTAAACTAGCAATATATCCGCTCCTTTAGATGAATTTGTTAGAATCCTGAATGTCTTTTAATGTTTGTACAGATTTAGCTAGCTTGCTCTTCTCCTCATCAGTTAATGTTAACTCAACAATACTCTTAACTCCAGATCTATCTATTACAGCTGGAATGCCAATATATACATCATGATATCCGTATTCACCTTCTAACAATGTCCCTACTGGTAATACAACATTTTCATTTCGTAAAATTGCTTTTGTTATTCTTACTAACCCCATTGCAATACCGTAATACGTAGCACCTTTTGCATTGATCACTTCATATGCTGCATCACGAACATGGAAAGCTATTTCTTCTTTTCGCTCATCTGATAATCTATTTGATATTGGTGTACCTGCGATATTTGCAGAACTCCAAACAGGTAATTGTGAGTCACCATGTTCTCCAATAATATACCCATGAACACTTACCGCTGCAGTATCAAATTCCTCACCTAATAAATATTTGAATCTTGCAGAGTCCAATACGGTTCCAGAACCGATTACTCTTTCTTTTGGTAAGCCAGAGAATTTCCAAGTTGCATAAGATAGTATATCGACAGGATTTGTTGCAACGATGAAAATACCATTAAATCCAGAATCCATAATACGATTAACAATGGATTTGAAGATGTGAATATTCTTATTGACAAGATCTAGTCTTGTTTCTCCAGGTTTTTGTGCTGCGCCCGCACAAATCACAACAAGTGCTGCATCCTTACAATCTTCAAATGAACCATAGCTAATTTTCATGGCAGTTGGTGCATAGGCAATACCATGGTTTAAATCCATTACGTCCCCTTTTGCTTTTTCTTCATTTAGATCTACAATTATTAAATCATCACATATACCTTGATTTAATAATGCATAGGAATAGCTTGAACCAACTGCTCCATTTCCCACTAATACAATTTTATTACCTAATGTTAAATTCATTACTGGAACCCCCAATAGCTGTAATCAGATTTTGTGAATAATTTCACATATTAATTTTAAAAAATAACGTTTCAATATTACTAATTGTCTTACATTCTCTTATCGCATACCTTTATGTGAATCATTTCACAATTTAAAGATACTAGAGAATGTAATTAATTGCAATACTATTTTCGTTTTTTTAGTAAATTAACGATGACTATCTCACAATAAGCTTAACCTTTAATCATTAGTTCTCTCAAAGAGATTATCTAAATAGTCAATATCAATACGTTGAAATTCATCTGTATAAAAGAACCCTTTATACCGTATTTTATTTTTACTATTTATTATTATTTCTTTATACACTTCACTGTTTTCATTGTAAATTTCTAATCTGAATCTATAGCCTAAGTACCCTATACTTGGTTTTCCTTTCTGAAATTTAATTTCGTTAAGGTTAGAAATAATATGTTGCTTCTGTGTATCATCTGTAATGGTAACGGATTCACCACGATTACCATCAAAAATTTCTATCTTCGTAACCTCCGACGACTTAATGGTAATTATGTTCTTAGGTATATAGGTAGTCGCATATAACCCAGCAAAAATAAAAACTAGTGTGAAACATATTATCAGTATCTTTTTTCTTTTACGCAATTGACATCTCCTCATTTCAGACCCTATGGCCACATCGTTATATATTTATTTCAATCATTAAAAGTAAACATGTATTCATCTGGTTATCTAATTCTAATAAAGCCTCCACATAAAACAGATAAAAATATACAAAATAAGGAGGAGGTGGTTAATATGAAAAAAAAGAGCTATGGTCCTTATAAATTATTAATACTAACTACGGTAGCTGGAATATTATTATTACCGTTTGCAATTGTAAAACGGTCATTTAAAGATTGGGTAATTGTATATTTGGTTAGTGCTATCGGTAACTATGGAGCTGATAAATATCTAGTAAGCAAAGGATATATTAAATATAAAATGAAGCCATTTAAACGGTTAAAGATTCATTTGCCTTTTGACTACATACATTATCCGTTAATGCTGCTCTACTATAATCAATGGACTCTAAACAGTAAACCACTTGGAATACTATTTAAGCTTTTTCCTTTCGTCATCCCACAAATACTGATTGAAACACTAGTGGAAAAAAATACAAAGCTAATAACTTGGCGAAAGGGATGGACCTGGTACCACTCATTAATCAGTGTTATCATAAAACTTTTGTTATGTCGATCAATCATCGCTAGTATTCGTATCATTAATAAAGGTAAGATTTCTGTAAAGTAGTACTTAAAATTGTTTTACGGGTTCTCCACGCAATTTTTACAATTTGCTATTGTGCTTTTTGCAACCTAACGAACTGCGTGGAGAGTTTATAGTTCGCCTTTGAATTTCTTATTAAATTCTTTTATCCAGTTCATATCAATTTCTCCATTAACTACTTGATAAAAATCTTCACCTACTATAATCTCTTTCTCATTTAAAACCCTTACGATTGTTGGATTTGTAATATCATGATAAATAGTAAAGCTAAAGCTATCTCTCCCTAGTATTTCATCCGTGTTAACCCGTTTAACATCATATCTCCCTAGGAAATTCAGTAGTTCCTCAACTGTTTGACCCTCATTGGTAATCCATTCATATGCTTCATTCTCGGATACTTGATTATGATTTTCAGTAAATCCTAGAAAGTCAAAGTCTATTGCTGTATATCTGATCACATCTTCCAAATTCTTTTCACTATAGTAGCTTATACTATGTATACACAAATAAATCAAAACAATGGTGAGTAGTGTAATGATAAAGGTTCTAAAATTGTTATGATGTTTCAGCCCCTTCATTAGTAAATATTTTGTTAGTTTATCAGATAAAATTGCAGTTAACGGAATAATTACTATGAAATAAAGTAATAGTGTTAGTATAGAGCTGAAGCTACTCCATGGTATAAAATAGTTGAAAATAAACGAATAAATAGACGAATTTATCACGAGCAGTATCATAATAAATATCCAAAATAAAACCGTTCGTTTTTCCATCTTTCCTCCTTTATTTCATCGCTCTCTCTAACATTTTCATATCCGAAACGTTAAAAGAGACGTGTCAATCCTAAGAACCCTCAAATGTGTTTGTATATTTTAAATAATTTGACAAATGAACCTGTGAAGAGTGTATAATAAATGCATAGGAGGTTTTATGTATGCAAGTTTGGATGCTCATACTAATTAACTTCGGGATATTATTAATAGTAGCGATTACCTTCGATTATATTGCCAAAAAGAAGAAGCGTTACTTTGACCCAGAACAAGGCATTAAATCCACAAGTCAATCAGAACAAATCTATAAAGAACAGCACCTAAAACAAACAATAAACGATATTAATGACCCAAATTTATAAACAATGCATGTATCAATGCATTGTTTTTTTGTACTTCCTGTCTAATAATATCGACTAATCGTATTTCAGCTGATTATTGGCCTTTTGCTATTTTTTTCAGTTCCCTTGAACATCCTGAAAGCCTCTATTAACATTCCAAGTTCTCCTTCTTCTAAAAGCATATTAAATCTTCAAAGCCATCTTTATTACTTTTTTAATACATCCAAAACGACATAACCAAATATGATACCGGCTATCGTCGTAATTGTTGGACTGCCAATTAGGATAATTTCTGGAATAAGCATACCCTCTTGCCCCAGTGGTGTGTAAGGTAATATAGACATGATAACAATATAGAAGGAAGGTAATCCTACAACTGCGAACTTGATCCAATCAAATGTCCACGGGTTTTTCTCAATAATTTCTATTATCAATTTAGGCAACCTTAACAATATGCCGATTACAACTGGGAATATAGCTAGGAACAAAATGGAAGGAAGTAAATGAAAATCCATTGTTCCTTCGATTCTTAATTTATTTTGATACTGAATTCCCCAGTATATGATACCCCCAATAGTTACTGTGCAGACCAAATAGCCTAAGAAACGTATAATAATCTGTATCCCTCCTGAGAAAAAATTGTTATGATGTGTTCCGACTTAACCATTTAAAGATATTGTTGTCTGTACTTACCCTTTTACACCATTTTTTGGGTCCCATGAATCATGTAATTTCCTAATGTAAATAATTTGACCGGTATGATATGTCGTATGAATTGTAAGGTGTGCTAGTTCGATTGCTTTACTATCAGATTCAGTTAGATCAGACTGCTCAACTACACGCTTCCATTCATTCATAATATGGGTTATTCGTTTAACGGTTTCAGACCATGATAATGCACCTTTGTTTTCAAAGGTATTTGTTTCAGCAGAACTTTCATTCTTCATTCCTTTAAACCAATTTAAGTAGCGCTCATTATAAAATATTAAGTGATTTACGATTTCGAAAATCGAGTTAGAAGTACCGTTTGGTTTCCAACTTGCTTGTTCTTTACTAACACCATCAATTGCGTTTAGCAAGGAAACAAACCACGTATTTTCGTGACAAGCATCTAACTGTGCTAACAAAATTTCTTTACTATTCACGATTTCAACTCCCTTTGATGAGATAATAATTATAAGGAAAAACTTTGTTGCAGGATAACCCTTACGCTTTCATTACGGATAGACATTACTGCTAAAGATATGGTAAACGTGTTTAACTAAAACATGAGCATACCATTAAGATATTCCCATCTGGATCCTTGAAACTAAAGTCTGATAGATCAGGATACGTTTGAATCTCTGTAACTATTTCTCCACCTAGTTCTTTCACATGTTCGTATGCAGCATTAATATTGCTCGTGCTAAGATTAAACAACGGTTGATTGGATGGTACCAGTTTACACGAATCATCCAGACTATGATCATCAAGCGTTAATCCTGGTCTCCCTTCCCCCATATTAAAAGTATAAATGGGGCTTATTATTTCAGTCTCAGATACTTCAAACCCAAATAATTGGCTGTACCATTTTACAGACTTCTTTAGGTTAGTAACATGAATAAAAATTGTGTCTACTCTCTTCTCGATTGCTATTGTCATACAAACTCACTCCATTTTAATAAAGGTTATATATATAATTGTGTTTTTCTATATACGCTAATGTTTTCGTTCCCCCAAGTAGAAATCAATTTTTCTAATGTTACAATTTGCCATGGATTTATAAACGACTGGCCATCTTTATTAAAGAAGTATCCATCTCCCAAATAGAAAGTGGCGTGAAGTAATGCATTCTCTTCGCCCTTCCATACCAATACGTCTTTTGGATTCAAACTGCGAATAGAACTAGAATCTAAAGCATCGTAATGATAATTTACTAGCCCGTGAAAAAAGCTATCTTGCGTAACCCATTTTGTAATAATCCAGTTTATCTGAACATCACTCTCTGATAGTGCTGCAAGTGTAGAAGCTAAACAATTTGCACCATTAGCATTCCAAAAAGTATTAAAATAGGAAGCTAAATGAGGATAAATTTTCTTTAACTCAATCATTTTTTGATTACTTAATTCAATTTCATCAAGGTATATTTTTGTTATCTCCATTAGCAATTCACATTTAAGATATGTTGGTAAAATTAGCCACAATGAATATTGTAGTACTATAAATCTATTAGACTCAATTGAAAATGAATAGAATTCTAATGACTATAGTACATCATTAATTTGTTCGGATTCCATTCTATCTATAATCGATTGAAGAATATCCCATTTATAAACTAAACGCTGTTAACTGTTTTTTGTATTTCAAAAATCTCTCTGCGCATCTTTTCATTTAACGTTAAAATATGATTAGGAGGTAGAATGCACACCATGGTAACATCTTTTGTTATCTGCCATTGCCGATAACTATTTACAGTGTCAAACTCATTAAAATAAGGATTTTGATAAAAATTATCTGCTGGCATAACCAATGCGTTAGATCCAAATGCATCTATTAGTGATTTATTCTCTTCTGTAAAGAAATACAAGTCATACTTAGGAACTGCTTTTTGAATCCAATCATTCAAAATATCTCTGTTAATGGAAACCCCTTTTATTTCCATATTCATTCTCCTTACATTCTGAATACGTTATTCTCACTATCTTTTATTCTTAAATTTAATCTCATTTCCACGTTTGAAGTTCCCCGTTACTTTTGCCAATAGTAATTGAATGGATTTATCATTCTGAGCAGAGCTAATCCTCCGAAGAAGCCTTTCTGCTTCTTTTCCTTTTAGGATTTTCACTTGTTTTCCATGATAGTCTATGAAAACCGTATTATCCTTATTAACTCGATAGCTAAAAGGAGCATCTTCCAAACGATTCCTTTTGTTAATATTATCCAATACATTTCCCCCATCTCATTTCTTTCAACTTAATTAAGCGTTTTTCACAAGAAGAAGTTAGTAATTGGGATTATTTTCTAATATATATAATGTTAACATAATTTAGATAAATTGGATTACTAATTTCCTTCTTTAGTAAAAAAGACCGATATCTATTTATTATTCTTGTTGTGACTAGGTAATGGGGTATGAAAACGCATGAACTAGAGGTTTGGGGCTAAATATTTAATTGGTGGTCAAAGAAGTTGAGGATTTCCAATCTTTGGATGTGCTATGGATAAAAGTTGAAGGTTTATCGGGATGATGATTCATCCATTTTTTCCAGAGTATGATAATCTTTCGTTTTAATAATCGTAATACGATGGTGATTAGCGAATCCAACTAATTGTTGATAACCAGTCAGAGGTTCAAGAACAGCTAATCTAAGATTAAACCCTTTCTTTGTTTTGATAACTGCTCCCTTTTTAGCCCAGCCAACTCGTAGTAATTTCATAGAAATGATTTGATTGGGTAGAATATTTTTATTTACAATAGACTTGTTGAACAATAAGATTTGGTGTACAAGTTTCTCATCATAAATAATAAATTTAAAGCGGAAAGAACCGAGTATAATTGCCAATAGCAAAGTTGATAAAATCGTTAGAATCGATATACCGAAAAAGTCAGTAATCATCTGCCAGAAAATAATTATTGCGACATAACCAATAATCATAAGCCTTTGAGGTCGTATCGTATAGACCATTTTATCTATCATCCTTTATTATCCTGATTTAGCTGCCCATATCACTATTATAAATCATCGTGGTATTTGTTTTGAGGACCGTGAGATTTCTGATGTGTTTCCAGTTATTCGTCCATCAGATTATATATCCTCTATTTCTGTTAACATTTCGTGATTAAAAGTACTTGAATCGTTTAACACATTTTCTTCATATTGTTTACGCCAGTATTTACTATAATAAAAATTAAATGGACAAGGATGCTGCCAGTTTAGTAAATGATCTTCATGGAGGGAACTAATTTCAATTGGATACGGGGAATTGGAATGAGTTAATAAAAACATCGTTTACAGTTGTAATTCATAAGCTATTCCCCTTTGTAGCCAATCCCATATGTTTACTTTGAAGCGATGTAACTAGCTGAGTCACAAAATGCATCATTCTTACAATCTCGTTTGTATCCATACTTGTTCATAAGTGACTTCATCGCTGGTCATCTTTAGGAGGTATACATCTGGATTACTGAGGCTTCTCCAATCCTCAAATCCGAAATTTTCATCATAGTACTTTAATAATAATGCCATTAGGTTTCCATGAGTCACAATTATCGTAGTATCACTTGTGCTTTGAAACACATCTTCTACTACCCGAACAATTCGGTTCATTGCCTCCTGGCTTGACTCCCCACCTTCAAGCTTTAAAGCCATGTTTTCAAATGTTTGTTTTAGTTTCACTAACCAATCCTCTAGGGGTTTATTACTTAATATTCGTTCTGTTAAATTACTATTTGTTTCAATGTTTATGTTTCTTTTAGTAACTATTGGATCAATAGATTGAATAGCACGTTTATATGGGCTTGATATGATACGGTCAATTCTAAGATTATCAAATAGTCTAGCTAATTCAAACGCTTGTTCTTTTCCTGTTTTTGTTAGTTTTGCTTCAGGTGACTGTCCTTCCGCTTGACAATGCCTGACTACATATATTCGCTTAACCATCATTCCACCCATATTCCTTCAATTACTGTAATCAAACGTTTATTTCAATTGTTCCATAATGAAATAGCGAAGTCTTTCGTTTATGTTGTATAAATCCTAACTTATCGAACCTTTCACTCTTCCAATGGTCCTTTAAAATGATTCGTTGCTTTGCCACTCGTTTTGCTTCCGCTATAACAGCAGGAGTAATTTCTGTTGTGAGCACTTGCTTTCTAATGGCATTAATCCCGTCTGAGTTCTCGATAGCCGACTCAAACATTGGATCAAAGTAAATCACATCAATCGAATCGGATTTTGCTTGCTGTAAATATGTGAAATGTTCTTGATGAATAACTTTAACTTTCCGCATCGCTTCATCAAACAATTTATGACCGCTTGAAAATGATGATAATCCTTCTTTTGCTAAGAAATATAACGTATGATTTCCTTCAATTCCAGTAACACTTCCACTCTCTCCAACCGCTATACTTGCAATAATACTATCAGAGGCAAGACCTAGCGTACAATCTAGAACAGACATTCCTTCCGTTAACCTCGCTGATTTTATAAATGGCTCTTCCTCACCTTTAAAGATACGCTTTGCTCGAATCATGGCTAAATTTGGATGAAAAAACAAATTCGTCTCATTTGCTAAAGTCGATATTACGAGACGATCCTTGCCGACAATCGCAATGTCATCATGATATATTTCCTTTAAACGATCCACCGAAACGCCTTTTCTATCCTTATATGATAACCCAAAACTGGAAGCCAGTCTCTTTGCTTTCGATATCAAGTCAATTGATGTACGACCTGCTGTTGTTATAATCATGCTTCTTCGTTCCTATTCCCAGTTAGATTGATAAATAATCTATTCGCTTATTAAATAATATTTCCGCTTCTATAATAGCCTAACCCTCATCACCATAAATGAGAAATAGGGTTATTTTAAGTTGTCAATTTCACTTCGCAGCAATTGATTTTCTGCCTCCAGTTCATTTAACCGTTTATGTATACGATAAAACAGTGGTGCATAGCCAATTATAATAATAATTAATATCCCCATTGAATACCCCCATCCATTCCATTTAAAGAATAGTTTCTGTTCTAATTATACATATTAACATAAAATCCCAATAATGTTGTCCCATATTTCAGAATTGAGTAAAAATAGGGAATGGTGATGAAATCCGCTCCCTTATCCGCTTAATAATATCGGATTTTCCTTTTACTCTAACTCTAGAGATAATCGAATCATATCCTTACACTGGATACCATTTTCATAGATTTCTTCTGCGTAATGGTTTATAAAATAGTCAAACTCTATACTTGTAATCCGAAATCCACATTTTTGATAAAAAGCTAACTGGCTAATACTTGAATTTCCAGTTCCAACTTCTAACCTTTTAAATCCATTTTTCTGTGCTCTCTGTTTTGCATGGATAACTAATTGTTTCCCAATTCCTTGGTCCTGCATATAAGCAGCAACTGCAATATTCACAATCTCAACTGTACTAGCATCTTTCTGTAGTAGTACACAAATTCCAATTATTTTGTTTTCAACTAACGCAACCACACATTCTGATTCCTTGATATATTTCTCAATCAAGCTAGTTGATGGATCCGCTAATAATAGTAAGTCCATTGGAGGTTCTTCATGCTTTTGTAAGATTCGTATTTCCATCTCATCACCTTATTACAATTTATCTATTATACTAATAAATGAGTCTTTAATTTATGGATATCCTCATTCGTTAGACCAAGCACTTCCTTTGAATATTGATCCATACTACCATAATTCATTTCCATTTCTTCAAAAAACGCTTGAAGATATTCCACCCGCGCCTCAAACAGAGCATCCAGAACATCCTGCTCTATATCTGGTAAATTATTATAGCCAATTTCATTAAAGTTTTCTGCCATTTTTTCCAACGTTTGATTGGTATAAAGATAATCCTTTATAATTAGCTCTCGAGAAACTCCTAGAACACTAAGAATTAGGGCTGAAACGACACCAGTTCTATCTTTTCCAGCCATACAGTGGAATAGAGATGGCTTATCTGGTTCATCAAGTAATAACTGGAATACCTTCTGGAAAGATTTCTTATAAGACACCATATTTCGATTTAATGTCAGTAATAGTTCTCCGGGCTTCGTATTTCTTAAAAGGTCTCCAAAAGCTGTTTGTTCTCCTACCTGATCGATTAACATGTCGTCAGAAATAATTGGTGTGTGATACCAAACTGCATGTTCAATAGACGGATCAGGAAATCGATCAATCTCATCAAGTCCACGTAAGTCTAATATTTTTTTAATTCCAAGATTTTTTACAAGCTCTAGGTCCTTTTCGGTTAATTTGTTTATATTTCCTGAACGATATAGCATGCCACTTTTAACGCTTCTACCATTCTCTGTTGGATAACCACCCATATCACGGAAGTTAAAACTACCTTCTAGCACATATTCTTGAATTAATTTTTCCATCCAGCATCATCCTCTACAACAAAATAACAATGAGTATATAAATCAATAAAATTATACATTATACAAAATTTTATATCTAAGTTAAGCTATCCTAACTACAGAAAAATTAACTTTTGAAAATTAATGTGTGGCTTTATGGATTCTTTACATGTTATAATCATAAAATTAAATGCTATAGTGACAGGTATAATTATTAAAAAAAATTATCCTGTCCACTGTATAAAAAAGTTTTCAAGGGCATATTGTAGCAGTATCCCTTTTAAAGGTAGTGAATAACATGAGTCGATATCTTATTCTAGTAACCTTTTTATTTTGTTTATTTATCAATAATCTGTTTATTAATCATCATAACGATTTAGCCATGCAGCAAGATAGTATTATAGAATACCAGGCATCAATCGATTTTAGTTCTGTTGAGAATAGCGATAGTGATAAATTTGTCTTTGGTACTATTTTAGCAGGAATTAGTATTGTAACGCTTTACATTTATCAGAGTATTCCTTTTACTGCAAGAATACAAATGCGAAGGAAACAACTACTGCCGGTATTTTATCAATCAAATTATGTTATCCATTCTCTTTTGAATCAAAACAATTAAATGTTTCATTCAAAGGAGGATATTCAAGATGATGTGGGTTCGATTTATTATGATGGGTTTGTTTTCTGTTACGGCAATATTATTAATGTCGTATCAGGGAGTAGAAATTTTTCAAGCCTTTAGTGATTACTTTAAAAATAAATCATAGTACTTTTTATGAAAAGTGTAAGGTTATACAGTGACCTTACACTTTTTTTGGGATTTCTATAGATAAACAGGCTACATTATTATTCATACACTAATAAACTAAATATTGTAAACGAAAAATTTATTATTTTAGAAAGGATTGTGCGTATGAATAACCAGTTGCAAAACATTTCGACTCAAGAAGGAAATGTTCAATATGTAGATGAGAGAGTATTTGGAAGACCTTTTTATGGAAGGCGACCCTATTGGGGATATCGACCATTTTACGGTTACAATAGACCATTTTATGGCGGCTTTGGTGGACCATTCCTTGGCGGAGTTTTAGGCGGCCTATTAGGAAGTACACTATTTTATCCTCCGTATGGGTATGGTTACGGCGGTTATGGATATCCCCCGTACTATGGTGGGTTTTATTGGTAAAAGGATTCCTCATGGAGAAATGCTATCATCTGATAGCATTTCTTTAGATAATACACTATTCTTTTTTGACAATCTGTTCCATTTCATCTACCCATTTGTTCACTCGTGCTTTAATGTCATCCGCCACATTGTCTATCTCATTTAGCTTACTCGTTTGCAACTCCCTAATTGTCTCTAGCCTTATACTATAATAATTTGAAGTAATAGTTGAAATCTCTGTAGCTACTTTTAATGGGACAAGATCATTCTTCGATATTACTTCTATCACCCTATCATATCGTTCCCTTTCTTTTTCAATAATGGCACGAACTTTTTCATGATAAGCCTGATAACGATCCCTTTCGTCTAATACAGCCCATGGTCCTGGGGCTTTTGTGTGAGCCCACGCTAGCTCTCCTAATGATGGTAACCATTCATATTCGATGGTCTCTTGGATTTCATCTGCATTATTGGCTGCAAAATACTTACCATTACCAGCTTCTGAAACAGCCACTAATTGATCCTCTGCTTGTTGATCAACATTAAAGCCAATAATATTTACTGAGCGATTTTCGTTCTCCTTCACAAAATTTTCTGCAGCTTGAACTGGATTTCCATCACAAGTTTCAACCCCGTCACTCACAACGTATACAGTAATAGGACTATTTACATCACCGCTCATTTCAGTTGCCTTATTAATGGCTCCAGCAAGTGGTGTCCACCCTTTACTCACAAAGGATGATAAGGACCTATCAAATTCGTCTTCATTATATGCTCCCATTGGATATATTTCTTGAATACCTTGACAGGATAATGCCTTATGGTTTTCTGACTCTGACCCTTTATGACCATAGACAACTAACGATAATTCACTTTCTTGACCTATTGCATCTGCAAATCGTTTGACAGCATCTTTTGCAATATTCATTTTCACTTCATTATCAATACTCTGAAGCATACTCGAGCTTGCGTCCAATAAAATAATAGCTTGACCAATTTCCTGACCATTCTCTGCTGTTGAACTGATCCTTTGTGGGTCTGGTAGATAAGGATCCTCGAAATTCGGCTTGAATGCTTCAGCCATCTCAATGGCTTCTTTGTAGTTTGAACTTCCTACCAAGTAAGTAATCAATTTTACTAGCTCTTCAGGACTTTCAGTTTGACCTGTTATACTCGTTAAATGTTCCGCTAATTCAGCTTCTATACTAGTCATCAATTGATTTGTATCCATTTCGATTTCTTTATTAAGTGAAATATCAGTCATTAATATACCACCAACTTGATTTTTTAAATCTTCAGTAGAAGCTGCTAATGTTATAGAACTCACTTCTTTCAGTATTGAACCGTTTCCTTCATTATTGTCTGTTTTATTCTCCACTGTTGATTCAATGGGTGGATCATTTATATCTTTCTTACCATCCCCATCACTGCAAGAAGTAATGATGAATAGCAGACTAATCATTATTATTATGATTAAAATACGCAATGAAAACACTCCTTACTAGTACATTTGAGTAAAGTTTCATCTAGATTTACTTCTTCCCCAGTTCATGTATGTTTCGTATTTATCGTATTTTCTCCAATTAGTTAGAGTGAAGCTAATAGCTTTCGTTCAGAAAAAATCTATAAATCTAGCTTGTCTGTAAAATAAATATCAGTCAATCATACTTTACTACCAAATTCTACTAGTTAGATGCAACTAACCTTTTCTAATACTGAGCAGTACAACTAATCAAGATTGACGAGTTTGCCAATATATTTATGTAACAAGTTGAAACACACACATACAATGAAGTAAGAAAAAACACTTGGAGGTGTAGGATGATCCATATCGTAAAGCAAGGAGAAACTTTAAACCAAATCGCACGAGATTATCGTACGCCATTACCTGCTATCATCACAGCTAATACAATCATAAACCCTAATGTTATTTATCCTGGTCAATCAATTATCATACCAGGCCTTCCTTCACCTAGCACAATACCTTTTCATATAGAAGTTTCAGTTTCTAAGCGATTGCTCATGCTTTATCATAATAATATTATACAAAGAGAATATCCCATTGCAGTTGGAAGAATTCTTCATGATACACCTATTGGTGATTACATTATTATTAATAAAGCCCCTAATCCGGGTGGACCATTTGGAACGATGTGGATGAGTTTATCGAAAGAGCATTATGGTATACATGGTACTAACGCTCCAAGCTCTATCGGAAAAGCAGTTTCAAGAGGTTGCATTCGAATGTATAATCAGGATGTAGAAGCGCTCTCCACTCTGGTTCCAATTGGCACACGTGTTTCCATTAGACCTTAACATCTTTATAGCTATGAAACATAATACCCATAAAGCTTCTATATCTTCCCCTTAGTATTAATAGAGAACCTCTTCACCGTGGATCACGTAATTGCCTTTCTAACTCCTGCCGTAGCCTTGATAGTGATAGTCATCCTCCTCCATAAATAAAAAACTTTTACATGAATTTAAAGAATAGTAATCAGTAGATTTCTTATAATAAGACTATAAGCTCTCATTTTCCTCCTAGGAGGTATAAATATGACAAACCTAAGAGTGTTAGATTTCACTTTTCAAAATTTAAGCCAAAAGAGCATGACTTTTGAAGAGGTATTTAGTAATATTCTTCACTTCATGAAAAAAGATCCGAACGGTAGGTACCGATTAATATTCGGTACTGATTCACAAGTGCACACAACCTACACCAGATTCATAACTGGTATTGTTATTCAATGTGAATCTAAGGGTGCTTGGGCATGTATTCGAAAAGTAATCGTACCTAGAAAAATGAAAAATTTGCATGAAAGAATTTCGTATGAAACAACTTTAACAGAGGAAGTTTTCTCCATGTTTTCAGAGGAAAAAAAAGAACAGCTTATCAATATTGTTCTACCCAATATATACAAGGGTGCCTCTTTTACGATTGAGGGGCATGTTGACATTGGTAGTACTTCAAAAAATAAAACAAGAATTTTTGTAAATGAAATGGTTGGAAGAATGGAGTCATTAGGTATTGAACCAAAAATAAAACCTGATTCCTTTGTGGCAAGTTCTTATGCCAATCGGTTTACGAAATAATTGTTTGATACCTCTATCTCTCCAACATGTTAACGTCCATATTCACGTTGACAACTTCAGGTCCTTCATTATATGTATAAGTTATTTTCTAATTATTTTGTGTTCTATGCCAAGCTCATCTTACAATACGATGATTTTAGGAGGTAAAAAAATTGTGAAATCAATCGATTGGCAACTGATACTCTTTGTCGGTGTATCAACACTGCATGATTATTGGATTTATTGGGGCTTGCCACGGATTTATTACTATGAAATGAAGAAGGAGGGACTCTCGAGTATCAACAGCGATGATGATGACAATATAAATAAAAGAATTGCTTAATATCATCAACGAGCAGCTTACATAATAAACTGCTCGATTCCTTTTGAATTAGGTTAAATATTTACTCCCTTCACGGACACTAAGTTTTGCTAATTCATTCTCAGCAATAAAATTCTTCACCGATTCAGGATTAGTTTTGGAATATTCTCGTAGAGCCCAACCAATAGCTTTTTGAATAAAGAATTCCCGACTATTGGCATTTCTTCTTATGTATGTATACAATAGCTGTTCATTCGTATACTTTTTATATTTAAGCTGAAACAATATGGATGTTCTTCTTAACCACATATTCGAATCCGTTGACCATTTTTCTATTTTTTCTTGAATGACCTCAGGATGTTCCATGGCAATTTTCCGATAGGTTTTTGTGCGAGCATATCAACGGTATCCCACCAAGATTTTGTAGTAATTAAACTTTCCATTAGTGTGAGGTGTTTTATCGATATATTACGTAATGATTTATCTATATAATCAAGTGCAATATTCTGATATTCTCGTTCATTTTTATCCCATAGCGCTAATACAAAGGCAGAATCAAACGGTTTTTTCAAAAGATTGGTTTCTTGAAAAAACCTATTGGAAATTTTCTTTCTTTCTGGTGCTTTGATTCCAAAAAAGGGAAACTGATTTTTCATATACTTTTCCATTTGATAAGCATTGTCTGAATTTCTATTTGCTTCAAGTTCATCAGTTAGCTTCTGAAACAAGACTAATCTCCCCTTTCCTTTCTTTTATTTTAACATAAAGTAATCTTCATTTCGTATACGTATGAAAGAAAAGAAAGTCCCAATTAGCAGAGTCTAATTGGGACCTTAACTAGCTTCTTAAGAACCTGTGAACATCTGAACCCAAGCCCCATTGTAGTAGCCAACTCCAATGGAATCAAAATTAGGGTTTAATATATTTGCACGGTGACCAGAAGAATTCATCCATGCATTCATAACCTCTTGAGGTGTTTTCTGCCCTTTTGCAATATTTTCCCCAGCTGTACGGTAATTGATACCGAATGTTTTTAACATATCAAATGGAGATCCATAGTTCGGGCTTGTGTGAGAGAAGTAATTGGAATTAATCATATCCATCGCTTTCTTCTCTGCTACATTTTTTATATCAGCTCTATGCTGTAATGCTGAAAGACCTTGCTTTGCTCGTTCTTGGTTCACCAATTGAGCTACTTGTTCTTCAAATGAGCTTGGAGAAGTAGCGGTTGCTCTTAGTCGGATGACCGAACCAACTTGCATATTTGTTGGAACAACATTTGGGTTTAGGCGCATTAACTCTCGATAGTCCAAGCCATAACGCTTTGCAATAAACCAAAAAGAGTCCCCTTTTGAAACTTTATAAAAATCGAACGGAGGTTCGTTAAACATCTTTATTTGTGCACTTGCTCCTATTGGAAATGCTAAGAAGAGCGCAAGTAGCAAGGGAATGAATCTTTTTATCATATACTTTGTCACCTCAAATTATATAAATTGTTATCCCCTGATACTATTGTTTCTTTTAGCATCATTGTAATGCATGGTTAATCTTGGCACATAAAAAGTAGCAGCATAAATATGCTGCTCACTAATAAAAAAGCGTTAGACCAATGATGATAATCATGATATCTGCGCAGATATGAATCATCCAAGATGCCCATATCGTTTGATTACGTTCATTTACTTTATGGAAAACAAGTCCAATAACCCATAGTCCGATAAAACACAGTCCAATAATTAATGGATCAAACCACAGCATAATCATCGGTATATGATATGAAGCAAATAAAAGAGGACTATAGATGTATCCTACTTTCTTTGGTAAATTAAAAAAAATAAATCCTCTAAAGAAATATTCTTCTAATAATGAATTTCCAAAGGTAATGTATAAACCGACAATAATATAAGTGGCTGTTGTAATTCCTAATCGATCCGTTAAATCTGTTTTAATTGCATTCAAATCAATGAACGGTAAAAATATCAAATAAGCGATTAAGACAATACTTGCAGAAGCTATTCCAAGTAGTATTACTCTTCTCCATTCGTGTTTAGTCATTTTAGCTAAATTGATCGGATTCTTAAACTGAAAATCTTGAAACACCCTTTTGTAGATCCAAATTGTTATAAAGAAAAGTAAAATTTTTAAACCCGTTTTAATTAAATAATTGATTTCAATCCCATGTTCTATAAATGCTAACAAGCCACAGGTAACGATTGTGCTTAGTACAATATATAACGTTTTCTGTCTCATATTATTCCCCTAATTAAAGATCAATGTGAATTTTTTATAATATACAAATAGTACTCTGATTATTACATACTTATCTTAGGCAAAACAACCGTAAAAATTTTTGTTGTATAAAGGATAAATTTGTAAGATTGGTGAATGAAAATAAAATTACAGGGTATCCTACTTTTTGTAAGTGATATGAACTAGCCTGTTTAAAGCTTAAATAAACAAAATAGTTCATTCACTTAAAAAATTATAGGAGGGTCAATAACATGGCGAATAATAAGAATCGCAATAACAACAATAACAACAACAACAACAACAACAATAACAATGATAACGTTGAATTTGCGAATGAGTTTCTAAATGACAATTTAGACAACAACAACAACAACAATAATAACAACAATCGCAATAACAATCGCAAAAACAACAACCGTAAATAGTTTTACGTAAAACAAAAACCTGTATTGAAAAATACAGGTTTTTGTTCTTATTAGGATGACAATAGCTTTGTTAAGTTATTGAATTCAAGCTCAACAAATTTTTCTTTTACTTTTTCAATATCGACATTCCATTTCGCAGTATCTAGTTGAATTTCAATTGGGACATCACATCGAATCTCAGCAAGTGTTCTTGATAATTGTAACATCTCAATATCTGCCTTAATTTTTGTCTGTACTCCCTTTGGCAAATTATCGATATTTTCCAATAACCTATCAATGGATTCATGCTCCTGTAAGAGCTTTAATGCCGTTTTTTCTCCAATTCCTTTAACTCCTGGATAATTATCAGACGTGTCACCCATTAATCCCTTTAGATCAATAATTTGCTTAGGATGTAGACCCTTCTTTTCATAGAAATTATCGGTATTAAATACTTCGTAATTACCTTGCCCTTTTCTCATGATAGCAACTTCTACACCAGGTTCAACTAGCTGTAGAATATCTTGATCACCAGTAAGGATCATGACATGATAATTAGCAGCAAATTGTTTTGCAAATGTTCCAATACAATCATCCGCTTCAAAATTTTCAATTCCAACATTTGGCATATTAAACGCCTCGACAACTTCTTTCACTAAATCAAATTGAGGGATAAGCTCTTCTGGTGGCTGTGAACGATTTGCTTTATATTCTTCATACATAGTCGTTCGAAACGTTTTACTACCCATATCCCAACAGCAAATTACATGTGAAGGTTGGAATGTGTCAACCGCATCTAATAAATAGCGCAAGAATTGATAAATTCCATTTGTCGGAATACCTTTTGGATTTTTCATAAAGTTTCCACGATATGCAGTTGCAAAAAATCCTCTGAATAATAAAGCCATTCCATCAACTAATAATATTTTTTCCTTCATTTGTACACGCCCTTTATTTAATATCTTCCATTATATTCGAAAGATCCCTTTGTTTTTGTACTAGCATGGACATATCCTGTGTTCTATCCAGCAGCTCAAAATTAGATTCTACGTAACGATTTATTTCCTCCATTAAATCATTTTTCATTGTATCAACCCATGCATTCCATTGTATCACATAATGTTCGTCCATTAATCCGTTCGTTTCCTTGATGTATTCTTCGATGTCAGAGATTAGCGTATTGTAGATAGCTTCCTTCATTGCTTCTTTTTCATTTTTCTCAAAGAAGGCTTTTGTTCCTTTATATAGAGAAAATGCCTTTTGGAATTTCACTATATCAATGTCTGTCAATGGTTGATGATAATCTGGTGTTTCGAATTCAGCTGATTTTGCAGCTGGCAATGAAAGCTCTCCATCTACCACTTGAAGCTTATTAGAAAAGCTAGTATACAGAGTTGCACTTTGCTCCTTCATATACGATTCAATTCGAAGTGATACAGCACGTGCTTCTTGTAAGAGTTCATAGCCCATATAGTCCAGTAAGTCAACCATATTTCTTTCCAGTTGACGAATGGCTTTTCTTCCTGATTCAGATACAGTAGTTGGATTGAATTTATCCTTGAACATATCATGAAAACGAATGCCAAGTCGCTCCACTACATAATGAAGTTGCTTTGTTATTTTTTGTTGAATTCGTTCTATGAATAAACTACCTTCTTCAGACTTCGTAATGGTAGCGAGTAATTCCTGATGCCTTGCTTTTAAATCTGCCTTATACGTTTCCTTTTCTTGTTCATCCAGATTCATCTTTTGAATAAAATGGTCGAATAAATTCTTCGTTCTATCTAAATCATAAATCGATGATTTTATGACGATTTGCGATAACTCATTTTCTAAGAATGAATAAAATTCCTCTTCAAAATCAGCCATTTGCTTATTAAGCTCTCGAGTAGCCATTTTGTCTGTTAAGGCTTGCTTACTGGAAACAGGATATAATCTTGGGTTGCGTATACCCAATTTTAATAATTGGTCTTCTACATAGTCCTTTACCAGATGTAGCTCTGTATCATCCTGTGCAAGGTCAGACGCATTGATTAAGAAAAACATTTTATCAAGTTGAAATGATTCCTTAACTCTCCCTAACTGCATGACAAAATCGCGATCAGCTTTAGTTAGTGCATGATTATAATAAGTGACATAAAGAATAGCATCTGCATTCTTTATATAATCAAAGGCTACATTTGTATGCCTTGCATTAACCGAATCTGCTCCAGGCGTATCTACTAAGGTAATTCCTTTTCTTGTTATCGAGCAGTCATAAAAAAGGTCAATTGATTCGATATAACATGCTTTGGCTTCGTCTGTGACATATTCAGTAAAATCCTCTAATGAGATGACACGAGTGTGGCCAATAAGTTCCTTATGCTTTTCATATCCTCTTAACACTGCTTGTAAATATGCCTGATACATATTACTTAATTCCTGGCTTTGATCGATGTTATTTGTCTTAATCCATTCAATAAACGATGAAAGCTTATCAAATTCTGGTGGAGAGAAATGCTTTAATATTCCTAATAAATCCTGCTTTAGAGTCTTAAAGTCCTTTACATGAATTAATACTGTACCATGCTTATGCTCTTCTGTTACAGGACTAATGCGATTAATAACTGCAGTTGTTGGATTAGGAGAAGATGGCAATAATCCTTCTCCAATCAGTGCATTAGCAAGTGATGATTTTCCAGCACTAAATGCACCAAAAAGAGCGATTGTAAGCTTTCGATTATCTAGTCTTTCTTTTTTCTCCAGCAATTCCCTTATAATGGACTCGAAGCCTGGAAGACCCTCAATCGTGTTTATCGTTTCACCTATCGCTTTCACTATTTGATGGGGCGTTGGTAACGCAGAGCTATTTGTTAGATCATCGATTGGAACTATTTTCGCTGTGTTTTCTTTGGAATCCATTTTCTTTTTCTCAAGAATAACGGTACCCTTACGAAATACTTGATTATTTAATTTTTGCATCATTGCTATAGCGAGTTTATTGGAGTGTTCCGGATCATACAGCTGCTCCTCCATGTGTTTTACTTGGTTATGGAAATTCTCCTTTATTTGCTTGTATTCTTCCTTGGCATCAAGTAATTCTTGATAGGTCCTGAGCTCTGTATAAAATTCATCTATTTTGGCTTTTGAATCCTTGGACTGGAACTCAATGATGGTTGCTAATAAAGCGCGAGATGACTTTCGGTATTTCGTTTTAATTGCATGGCTCACATCATTCGTATAATGTAACACTGAATCACCATTAACGATTGCACCTTTTTTTATAAGTCCAGTTATGTCATCTTCATTAAAGGAGATAGCTAATTGTTGCGCCTTTTCTAGTAATTGTGGTTCCGCAATAGAGTATGCTTTTAACACATCACCAAATTTCTCACGGAGCCGCCATTCAATATTCACCTGCATGCTTTCATTAATTGCTGTTAAAAACTCATGCATACGATTCTCTTTTTCTTCTTCCGTTTTCCTTTTCGCTCCAAGAAAACCTACTTTAAAATCCTTTTGCTGTGATTCTAAAAAACGCATCGCTTTATCGCGCACCTCTGCTGGCATTAAATAAGCATTCTTTAATGTTTGCTCCATATCGTATATAAAGTCATGTTGAAGGTCCTTTGTCTTATTTTCTAAGGTTTCAATTGCATCTTTTATCGATTCAACTTTCGAAATAGCTTCTACATTTTCAATACCATCTACCGATAGCATCGTAATCTCTTCGTCCATCTGTTCTTTTAAAAAGGTTTTGTGTTCCTCCAACAAATTCCTCACAGAAGCATCTAATCGGAGAATGTGTTCTTCGCGAAAGAGATTGTCAACAGTTTGTTTTATTTCTTTTAATTGATTGTGACTTGCATTCTCCTCTACCAAGGAAGAATAATAAATAGATTCTGGTGTCAACCCCCATTGGTCAAACGTTTGTTTAACACTACTATCAAATGCTGCAAATGATAATTCATTCTCATTATGTTTATCTATCTGATTGATAATAATAAAATACGGTATATTCATTGCCTGTATTTTTTTCAAAAACAATAAATTCACTTCTGATTGCACATGATTATAGTCCATGACATAAAAAAGCACATCCACAAGATGTAAGGATGATTCCGTAATTAACCGGTCAGTGTCATCAGCAGCATCAATCCCTGGTGTATCAACAATCGCACTGTTTTTAGGAATAATGTCCTGGCTAGAGCTGATCTGAATTTGTTTTATTGTATCTTTATCTTTACAATATTCTTTAATCATATCTAGATCATATGGTTCGTCATATTCCATTGGCTGTTCTTGATGGAAGAATATCCGAGCTACCCCTTCACCAGATGTCAGTTTAACAATGTTAGCACTTGTTGGAATTGGACTTTTTGGTAATAATTCACTACCTAATAATGCGTTAATCATCGATGATTTTCCTGCAGAAAAATGACCTGCAAAGCTGATAATGAATTCATCTGCTTCTTTTTTTTGGTAGAGTTCAAGTATTTTATCGGCATTTTTCGTATCGCCATGCTCCAACATAGTATGATAGATTCCATTTAAATTTTCATTTCCAATGATGGAAGTATTCTGATGGATTGCTTTCACGTTTTATTTACCCCTTTATTCCACTATATATATTTCATTATATCGTAATCTAAGGACTTATTACTACCACCCATTAAGACATTTTCAACATAGCAAAAAAACTTCTTCGTAAAAAAGAAGTTTTATTCTTTTTTAATTATTTCCGTTGTTATATGACGTAACAGGTCTCCACGGCTAACAACCCCAACAACGCGTTTATCTCGACCTATTACTGGTATCTTTTTAAAGTGATGCTGCGAAAAGATGTGTAATGCATCATCTATATCATTTTCTGTACTTAATGTTTTTATGTCCTTCGTTATCATCATCTCTGCTACTGACTTATTAAGAGAATAACGAAGTTTCTCGGATAATTTCTCCCGCTCGCTAACCATCACGATTGCGAACATATCATACACTGTTCTACTGGATGGCTTTAAATATCGAATGACATCCCCATCACTAATGATGCCAACTAATACATCATCCATATTAACAACTGGTACGCCACCAATTTTATTAGATACAAGAATTTGTAGAAGTTCTCGAACCGTTGTATTTTCTCTTATAGAAATTACATCTGTTATCATGAATTCTTTTACTTTCATCATTTCACCAGCTAACTAAATTTAATATTGAAGTACATCACGTTTCAATTTTTCTGTATTTACCGCCATAAAAAATTATTGGTTCTCCATTGCTAACGTTAAAGTCACTTACTTCTGCAATAAATAGTAAGTGGTCTCCAGCCTTTACCTTTTCTGTTACTCGACAGGCAAGCGAAGCTAATGAATCCTCAAGTATTGGAACTCCTTTCAACATTTTAAACGAAATTAATTGCTCATCCTTTAATTGTTTCGCGAAATGTCTAGAATGAAGTTCTTGGTCTTCTGTTAAAATACTAATACCAAATTGACCAGTTTGCTGCAAAGGATGATACATTCTTGCTTTTTGATCTATGGAAATTGCAATTAGCTTTGGGGATAAAGATACAGACATAAACGCATTTACAGTCATTGCCATTATGTGATGGTTATATTCAGTTGTAACGACTGTTACACCAGTCGCAAATCGTCCCAGTGCATCACGATAAAGTCGATCGTCCATTACTTTCCCCTCTTTCCCTATTTGGCCGCGCATTCAGTTAACATAATATTGTTATGGTTAACTGAATTATTGAAAAGCTAATGATTAACTGATAAAAGCTAAAGTTTAGTAGTATTATGCTAAAGTTTGGCTAAGAAATGCTAAAGATGTACAAAAAACTGCTAAAGTTGTTTGATTTTAGATATACATACCTCATTGTCTACCACTAGTATATGTATTTTTCTTCAATTTGTTAGGCTATTGACCACAAGAAAAAGAGTCTTGAATATTCAAGACTCTTTTCTCTTTATACTGGATATACGCCATGCTTTCGTTCTGTAAAGGTTACATTTTTTGCTTCGTATATACGGAAGCGGTGAGTTAGCTCATCTCTTAGCTTGTTTGGTTCTATAACTGCATCGATAACTAACTCACTAGCTAATCGATAAATATCAATATCATCACGATACTCATCTTGCTTTTGTTTAATAAATTCAGCTCGTTCTTCCTCTGGTAGCTCTGCAATTTTATTGGCATAAACTGCATTTACTGCAGCCTCAGGTCCCATTACTGCTATTTGTGCACTTGGTAGTGCAATACAGCAATCTGGTTCAAATGCTGGGCCAGCCATCGCATATAATCCTGCGCCATATGCCTTGCGTACAATGACTGAAATCTTCGGTACCGTTGCTTCACTCATGGAAGCTAGCATCTTGGCACCATGACGTATGATTCCGGCACGTTCAACCTTTGTACCAATCATAAACCCAGGAACATCCATAAGGAATAACAACGAAATATTGAATGCATCACAGAGTTGAATGAACTTAGCTGCCTTATCCGCAGAATCCGGGAATAACACGCCTCCCTTCATTCTAGGCTGATTCGCAATAATTCCAACTGATTTACCGTCTATTCTCGCCAGCCCTGTAATAAGTTCAGGGGCAAATTTCTTTTTAATCTCACAGAAGCTATCTTCATCAATTAGACGATTAATTAGATCATACATATTAAATGGTGCATTTTGATTCTCGGGAATTAACTCTTCAATTGATTTTTCAAATTCTTTAGCATTTTTTGGTTTGAAAGCACTTGGCTTTTCTCTAAAGCTTTTCGGGAAATACGTTAGATAGTTACGAGCGTATTCGATTGCCTCTGGTTCAGTTTTCACCAGTACATCGCCTACTCCCGAAACACTGCAGTGCATTCTTGCTCCACCCATTTCTTCAAGTGTGACCTTTTCACCAATGACCTTTTCAGCCATTCTAGGAGAGCCAAGATACATGGATGCATTTCCGTCTACCATGACAACAATATCACAAAATGCTGGTATATACGCTCCTCCTGCAGCAGAAGGTCCAAATAATAAGCATACTTGTGGAACACGGCCAGATAGTTTAATTTGATTATGAAAAATTCGACCAGCACCCCTTCTGCCTGGAAACATTTCAATTTGGTCTGTAATTCTAGCTCCTGCAGAATCCACCAAATATAGCATTGGAAGCTCTAACGACATTGCAGTCTCTTGAATACGTATAATTTTTTCTACGGTTCGCTTTCCCCATGAACCTGCCTTTACTGTCGAATCATTTGCCATCACACAAACATCCTGACCATTCACTTTCCCAATACCAGTCACGACACCGTCTGATGGAAGCGAATCATCCATACAGTTAGCAAAGAATGCATCCTCTATATCAATACCATCATCGAATAATAATTCTAATCGCTTACGTACAAATAATTTCCCTTGTTCTTCATTTTTTTGGTGGTACTTTTCTTTTCCACCTTTTTCGATATGCTCAATTCTTTTTTGTAGCTCTTCTATATAGGACATTGCTTAACCTCCTGTCTTATTTTCCTTGGTATAATGGGGCCCTCTTTTCTTTGAATGCTTGAAGTCCTTCTATCCGGTCTTTTGTCGGAATGGTTTCTTTGTAGCAAGCATGCTCTATTGCTAATCCAGTAGTTAAGTCGGCTTGACTTCCTTGATTGATTGCTGTTTTTGCAGCTTGTAAAGCAATGGGACCATTCTTGGCAATAATACCTGCTGTCTCCAATGCAATGGTTTGCAAGGCATCCTTACTTGTGATCTGTTCTACTAGACCAATAGTAAATGCCTCATCAGCTGTTATTGCTTTGGCAGTAAAAATTAGCTGCTTTGCCCGACCAATTCCGACTAATCTTGTTAACCGTTGGGTTCCTCCCGCTCCAGGAATAATGGCAAGAGATGTTTCTGTTAACCCCATCTTAGCATGCTCCGAGGAAATTCGTATATCACAAGCTAGCGCAATCTCAAGTCCGCCACCAAACGCAACACCATTTAATGCAGCAATAACAGGCATTTTCATTTCCTCAATCGCCTTTACTGTTTGACCAATATAACGAACCGCTTCAATAACTTGTTCTTCAGACAATCCTCTTCTTTCTTTTAAATCAGCACCCGCACAGAATGCTTTTTCCCCACTACCGGTTAGGACTGTACAACGGATAGATTTATCTTGGTTTATTTTTTCTATCGCATGATTAAGCTCATCCAAGAGTGCTTTTGACATGGCGTTCGCAGCATCAGGTCGGTTGAGTTTGATTAATGCAACATGATTATCAATTACCTCTAAATCTACAAGTAAGGACATATGTACCTCCTAAAAAATTCTTAATGATACTCCCATTCAAATAGAATGCTTTACGGCTCGATTATCGCAATTAAATCTCCTTCGTTCACAAAATCACCTTCGTCTACACTTACTTCCTTTACAATACCTGCTTCCTCAGCCGCAATAGGGATTTCCATTTTCATAGATTCCAAGATAACGATATCTTGATCTGCCTCTACTTGATCACCTGGAGATACGAGAACCTTCCATACGTTTCCTGCCATCATTGCTCTTACTTCTTCCATTATTATTCCTCCTAATTATTAGCTTTTCGGTTTCGTAAAATGTTCTTCGATAAAACGTGTTGTTGTTTCACCTGTCTGAAATGCTTCATGTTTAACGATATCAATTAATAGTGGCGTATTCGTTTTTATTCCTTCTATTTTAATGTATTCTAGTGTTTCCGATAATTTATTTATCGCAGTTTCTCTTGAATTACCTGTAACGATTAATTTACAAATCATCGGATCATAGAATGGTGTGACATCATAGTTGCTTGTAACAGCTGATTCTAAGCGGATATAATCTCCAGTTGGAATATCAAAAGTTGTGATATGTCCAGGAGATGGAAAGAAGGTTTTTGGATCCTCTGCATATATTCGTGCCTCAATTGCATGACCGTTAATAGTTAGGTCTTCTTGTTGGAATCCTAATTCTTTCCCATTGGCAATATTAATTTGCGCTTCCACGATATCAATTCCCGTTATTTCTTCCGTAATTGGATGCTCTACTTGAATTCGAGTATTCATTTCTAGGAAATAAAAGTTCTCATCTTTATCTACTAAAAACTCAATCGTTCCAGCATTCGTATACCCAAGTGATTTAGCAGCGGTAACAGCCGCTTCTCCCATTCTCTTTCTTGTGCTTTCTGAGATAAACGGTGAAGGGGCTTCTTCAATTACTTTCTGGTTACGACGTTGAATGGAGCACTCTCGCTCAAATAAGTGAACAACCTCACCGTATTTATCTGCTAAAATTTGAATTTCGATATGGCGAGCATCGTCTATCTTCTTCTCCAAAAACATGGACCCATCACCAAAGAAGCTTTCTGCTCGTTTTGCATTGTTTTGGAATGCTTTTAGTAACTCATCATCGTGATGGACAACCTGCATCCCTATTCCTCCACCACCTGCAGAGGCCTTTAGCATGATTGGATAACCTATATCATTTGCAATTTCAACTGCTTCCTCAGCTGATGGTACAGCTTCCTCGGTACCAGGTACGATTGGTACATTTGCTTTTTTCATCGCTTTTCGAGCTTCAATCTTACTACCCATCATGTCCATGACATGACTTGTAGGACCGATAAATGTTATACCTGCCTTCTCACACTTCTCTGCAAAGCTACCACTCTCACTTAAAAATCCATATCCAGGATGAATGGCATCTGCGCCTGCTTTCTTGGCAATAGAAAGGATTTTATCAACATTTAAATAACTCTCATTAACACGAGGAGGACCTAATAGAAAGCTTTCATCTGCCATTTTCACAAAAGGAGCAGATTGATCTGCCTCTGAGAAGACCGCAACGGTTTGGATACCCATTTTTTTACAGGTTTTAATTATGCGAGAGGCAATTTCGCCACGATTCGCTATAAGTATTTTTGTAATCATAACTTCTCTCCTTCCAGATAAAGAATTAAAGATAGATAGCTACCTAGCAACCTAGTTGTCTTGCGATTACAAGACGTTGAACCTCAGAGGTACCTTCGCCAATCTCTAGTAGCTTCGCATCACGTAAGTAACGTTCTACCTCATATTCACGCATATAACCATATCCACCGTGAATTTGTATTGCTTGATTAGCTGCTCGAAATGCTGTTTCAGTAGCAAATAATTTGGCATAAGCTGATTCCTTCGTAAATGGTTTATCGTTATCCTTCAGCCATGCAGTCTTATATACCATATTTCGAGCTAGCTCTACTTCCATCGATATGTCTGCAAGCTTAAATTGAATTGCTTGGAAATTAGAAATTGATTTACCAAATTGCTTTCTTTCTTTGGCGTATTGTAACGCTTTTTCTAAGGAGGCCTGGGCTATACCTAAACCAAGTGCAGCAATAGAAATTCTACCACCATCTAATGTATATAAAAATTGACTAAATCCTTTTTGAGGATCTCCTAATAAATTTGATTTTGGAACACGTACATTCTCGAGCACAATTTCAGCTGTGTCAGAACCTCGCACTCCCATTTTGTCATAGTTACTTGATATTGTAACGCCTTCTGTATCGGTTGGAACAATAATGGCAGAAATAATATTTTTTCCATTTTCATTTTTTCCAGTCACAGCAGTTACAATTATGGTCTTGGCAAAGCTAGCATTTGTAATAAAGCATTTTTCACCATTAATGACATAATCATCACCATCTTCAATTGCTGTTGTTTTAGTTCCGCCTGCATCAGAGCCCGCATTTGGCTCAGTCAGTCCAAAAGCTCCTAATGCGCTCCCTTCCGCTAATGGTGTTAAGTACTTTTCTTTCTGTTCTTCCGTACCAAAATAATAGATTGGACTCGCACCCAATGAAACTGCAGCAGCATAGCTTAATCCTGTGCTACCACAAACACGACCAATTTCTTCCACAGCAATTGCATAAGACAAGGTATCTCCTCCAGACCCACCATACTCTTCTGGGAAAGGAATACCCAATAGGCCTAGTTCACCCATTTGTTTAAAGATATCTAATGGAAACTTAGCCTCTTTGTCAATTTCGATTGTTCTTGGTTTAATAACCTCTTCAGCAAAATCACGAACCATTTTTCGAATCATTGATTGTTCTTTTGTTAAATTAAAATCCATAAAAACCCTCCTCCAAATAATAAATAGACCGACTGGTTGGTCTGTCTATTAAATAAAATGATAGCTTACTAGAATAAGCTATTAGACTACCAGATTAAAATAGAGCGCTTACATTTTCTTGGTTAATAATCCCTCGCATGATGAAGTCGACGTATATGTCACCAATTTCATCTATTGTATTTTCACCAGATGTTTTATACCACTTATAGGTCCAGTTTACCATTCCAAGTATTGCCATACCAGTAATAACTTCCGATAAGTCTTGCCTAAACTCTCCTGATTCTTTTCCCTCGCGAATTGTATCGATAATGATTTCTTTAAATTGATCTCGCTTAGTTTTTATTAATTCTTCATAATTGGACTTGAGGTACACATTTTCTTGATAAAATACGGAAATATGTGGCTTATAGAGATCAAATACTTGGACAAAGCTTTTTATGATTGCATGTAATTTCTCTGTTGGAGAAACATAGGTGTTCTTCGCTGTGTTTCCTTTTTCCAAAACATACGTGATAAACGTATCATGGATGACAAAGAGAAGTTCATCCTTCGATGTGAAATGATGATAAAATCCTCCCTTAGAGGTACCAATGCTTTCAACAATTTGATTTACTGTAACTCCATGAAACCCATGCTTTTCAAACAGATGTAGAGCAGACTGAATGATTTTATTTCGTAAATCCGTTAGAAGCCCTCCTCTCTTTTACCCTAATAGCTTATCATATTTTTCTGAATATAAAAAGTTTAAATAATAAAACAAACGTTTATTCTGTCTAGATACAAAAAAGAAAACACTTTGCTTATACAAAGTGTTTTCTCGCTATCCGATTCATCAAAGCATTATTTCTCAGTAGAATCAAATGGCTTTTCGTAAGTAGCCTCTTTCCATGCTTCCACGACTTCCCCTTGCGTATCAGAATCAATTACAAATGAACCGTTACTATATCGATCACTTGTAGATAATTCCAGTGGGAATATTTGATGGTTTTCACCTTTAGTTGTTGTAAATGAAATCGTATCATTCTCATGTGTGACAAAGAATCCTACGATTCGATGTGGCTTACTTTTTAGTTCGCGGAGCATAATTAATCCCCGTTTTGCTCGGCTTGTCTTTTCAAATTCGCGTAACTTCATTCGCTTGCAAGCACCACGTTGGGTTACCAGCACTAACGACGGCTCTGATAGATCATCAAATACTTGTCCACCAACTACATATTCGCCATCTTTCAGTTGAATAGCTTTAACACCAGCAGCGCGCTGACCGACAACCGGTATTTCGGACTCATGATACCATAACCCGTATCCTTTATTGGATGCTATAAATACATCGGAATAGCCTTTTGTTTGGCACACGCTTACAACCTCATCACCCTTCTTTAAATTAAGAGCAATTAGTGCTTTTGAGTAACGCTGTGCCTCATAGGTTTTTAGCTCACTTCTTTTTACCATACCATTTTTTGTAAAGAATATTAGATATTCTTCATCTTTAAATTCTCTTATAGGTAAGCACTGAATAACATATTCATCTTTCTCTATCGAAACGATATTGGAGATATGCTGTCCAATATCTTTCCAACGAATATCTGGTAATTCATGAACTGGTATATAGAGGTATTTACCTTTATTTGTAAATAGAAGAATCTTATCCGTTGTATTAGCCTCAATTAATCCAACCAGATGGTCATCATCTTTAATTGCAAGGTCTTCCCCATTCGATGCTGCATAAGATCGGATACTTGTCCGTTTGATATAGCCTTCTTTCGTAGCAGATATTAAAACATCCTCGCTGGCTACGGTTACTTCAATATCAATGGTAAGCTCTTCAATCTCGTCTTCAATTTGTGTTTTTCTTCTGTCTGCAAACTGCTTTTTCAGTTTTTTTAAATCATTTTTAATCGTTTCAAATAGTTTTTGTTCACTTGCCAAGATTGATTCTAATTCAGCTATTTGCTTACGGAGTTCCTCTGCTTCTGCTTCTAACGCCGTAATATCTGTATTTGTTAAACGATATAGCTGTAGCATGACAATTGCTTCCGCTTGTCTATCTGTGAACTCGTACATTTCCATAATTTGTTTCTTAGCATCTTGTTTATCTTTCGAAGCACGAATTGTGGCAATTAGTTCATCTAAAATCGAGATTGCTTTAATTAAGCCCTCCACAATATGCGCTCTGTCTTTAGCATGTTTCAAATCATAATTTGTAGATCGTGTCACAACATCTCTCTGATGCTGAATATAGGCATCAAGCATTTGTGGTAAGGAGAGTAGAGTTGGTGTCTTATCCTGAATTGCAACCATATTGAAATGATAGGTTACTTGTAGGTCTGTATTTTTATACAGATAATTAAGAACCCCTTCACTGTTCACTTCTTTTTTCAACTCGATCACAATTCTTAAACCAGTACGATCTGTTTCATCTCTAACTTCAGCTATACCTTCTACTTTTCGATCAATACGTAGCTCATCTATTTTCTTTACTAGATTTGCTTTATTAACCTCATACGGAATTTCATCAATTACGATTTGTTCACGATTACCACGAATTGGCTCTACAACAGCTTTACCGCGTAATACGATCTTTCCTTTACCGGTTTCATAAGCTTTACGAATCCCATCAACACCTTGAATAATACCACCTGTAGGAAAGTCTGGTCCTTTCAGAACCTTCATTAATTGTTCCGTCGTTACTTCTGGATTATCAATTCGTTTGATAACAGCATCAATAACTTCTCCAAGATTATGTGGAGGGATATCAGTAGCATATCCAGCTGAGATACCCGTAGAGCCATTAACTAATAGGTTTGGAAACTTAGCTGGTAACACGACCGGTTCTTGATCGGTATCATCAAAGTTAGGAATAAAATCAACCGTTTCCTTATTTAGGTCTCGAAGTAACTCTGAAGCAATACTAGAAAGTCTTGCTTCGGTATAACGCATAGCAGCCGGTGGATCGCCATCAACACTACCATTGTTACCATGCATTTCTATTAATACGTTACGCATTTTCCAATCCTGACTTAGGCGGACCATTGCATCGTATACAGAAGAATCACCATGAGGATGGTAATTACCAATTACCGTTCCGACTGTTTTAGCCGATTTACGAAAATGCTTATCATGTGTGTTCTTTTCTCTATACATTGCATAGAGAATTCTTCGTTGTACAGGCTTTAATCCATCTCGTGCATCTGGTAATGCACGATCTTGAATTATATATTTACTATATCTTCCAAATCGATCACCAATTACTTCTTCTAATGGAAGATCGAGAAATTTTTCTGACTGTGTCAAGTCATTCCCCCCTTATCTTACCTTTAGGTCTTTCATCATTTTTAAGAGTGTATTTTATCGTTCTCTAGTATGTTTGGATCATCCTCAAGTCCAAACGCAACATTAGATTCAATCCATTTTCTTCTAGGCTCAACTTTGTCACCCATTAAGGTAGTAACACGACGTTCTGCACGAGCAATATCATCAATCGTAACACGAATCAATGTTCTAGTTTCTGGATTCATGGTTGTTTCCCATAATTGGTCTGCATTCATCTCACCAAGACCCTTATAACGTTGAATGATATAACCATTCTTAAATTGATTAACCGCTTTTCGCATTTCATCTTCATCCCAAGCGTAGGTAATCTTTTCTTTCTTACCAGCACCTTTTGAAACTTTATATAAAGGAGGTAATGCGATATAAACCTTTCCAGCCTCAACTAATGGCCTCATATAACGATAAAAGAACGTTAACAACAGAACTTGGATATGTGCTCCATCTGTATCAGCATCTGTCATAATGATAATCTTATCGTAATTTACGTCCTCTAATGTAAAGTCCCCACCTATTCCAGCTCCAATGGTATGAATAATGGTAGAAATCTCTTCATTTTTAAACACATCTTGTAATTTAGCCTTTTCGGTGTTAATGACTTTACCTCTAAGCGGAAGTACCGCCTGGAATTTACGATCTCTTCCTTGCTTTGCAGAGCCACCTGCAGAATCACCCTCTACTAGATAAAGCTCATTCTTACTTGGGTTTTTCGATTGAGCAGGAGTTAGCTTACCGCTAAGAATAGTATCTTTTCTTCTTTTCTTTTTACCACTTCTTGCATCCTCACGTGCTTTACGTGCCGCTTCTCTCGCTTCTTTTGCTTTAATGGCCTTCCTAATTAACGTACCAGAAATGTCTGGATTCTCTTCCAAGAAGAAAATTAGCTTTTCAGAAACAACAGCATCTACAGCCGAACGTGCCTCAGATGTACCAAGCTTTCCTTTTGTCTGTCCCTCAAATTGTAATTTCTCCTCTGGAATACGGACAGAAACAATTGCCGTCAATCCTTCTCGTATATCAGTACCCTCAAGATTCTTATCTTTTTCCTTTAATAAACTATTTCTTCTTGCGTAATCATTAAACGTTCTTGTAATGGCCGACCTAGCACCTGATTCATGTGTGCCACCATCCTTTGTACGGACATGGTTAACAAAGGATAACATGTTTTCTGCATATGCATCATTGAATTGAAAAGCAAATTCAACTTCTATATCCTGATGATCTCCCTCAAAGAAGACCACCTCATGTAATGTGTCTTTATCTTCATTAACATAGTGTGCAAATGATTTTAATCCATCTGGATATTCATAAATGTCTTTATCCTCTGTTCGTTCATCTGTTAGCGTTATCTTTAGCCCCTTCATTAGAAAGGCAGCTTCACGCAAACGTTCTGATATCGTCTCAAAATCAAAAACAGTAGTCGAGAAGATTTTAGGGTCAGGTTTAAAGTGAATTAAGGAACCAGATTTTCTTGTCGTTCCTACTTTTTTAATACCGCCTGCAGGATTCCCGCCATGTTCAAAACGCTGGGAATAAACCTCACCATCACGATATGATGTTACTTCAAGCCACTCCGATAAAGCATTCACAACGGATGCCCCAACACCATGTAGTCCACCACTGGTTTTATAACCACCTTGACCAAACTTTCCTCCAGCGTGTAATACTGTAAATATTACTTCCATCGTAGACTTACCTGTACTATGCTTTCCAGTTGGGATACCCCTCCCACTATCTTCTACTGAGATACTATTATCATTATGTATCGTCACATTTATATCATTTCCATAACCCGCCAGTGCCTCATCGACAGCATTATCCACTATTTCAAAAACTAAGTGATGTAAACCACGGTGGTCTGTACTACCAATATACATACCAGGTCGTTTTCGAACAGCTTCTAATCCTTCTAGTACCTGGATCGAATCATCGGAGTAATGTAATGTTGTCTTGTCCAATTCAGATTTGCTCCCTTCACCAAGAAATCATTATCATTATATTAATCATCGTAGAACAAGTGTTTGTCATTGTAAAGATTTACTTGTACTAAAACAGCATAATCAATATATCGGAATTAATGCAATATCTTTAAGTATACTACAATTTTTTTGTAAATGTATAGATGTTCTAGAAAGTTGAATCAAGCATGACTGTATTTTGAAGCGAAATAAGTCGCAAGAATTGACTCCATTAGACACACAAAATGGATGACCTTAGCCATCCATTTTACAACATTTATTTCTTTACAAGGACTGCATGAGCAACCTTAATACATAAATCCATAATTACAGTGAACCCTTTATCATCAAGGAAATGATACGCTTCTTCATTTGTAATTCCTTGTTGAGCCCAAAACACCTTACAGTCAAGCTGTGTTGCTTCTTTGGCAATTTCCGGTAAATATTCTGGTCTCCGGAAGACATTAATAATATCAACAGATTCTTTTATATCTACTAACGAATCGTATGCCCTTTCCCCCAACACTTCATCTACTGTAGGATTAACTGGAATTATCCTATAGCCATTTTCTTGCATTATTTTTGAAATTTGATAAGATGTTTTCTCGGGATTATTCGATAATCCAACAACGGCGATTGTCTTAGTGCCTTCCAATATTTGTCTAATATGTTCATTCGATGGGTTCTGCATCCTTTTTAGCTCCCTTCAACTAATGTATACTAATTAGTAGTTTAGCATGTACAAACAAATCAATCAGCTTTTAGGATTCATAGTATTTACAAATTCAAATTGTTTCATAAATTCATATGATATAGTACCTTCTATTAAGAGTTCATGATAAAATGAAACTATACATAAGGAATAATTAATGAAAGTAGGAATAGCATGGAGTACATTATTTTTGCGGTTATCGCTTATTTATTAGGCTCAATTCCTTCAGGGCTAATTGTAGGAAAAATCGGCTATAACATTGATATACGTGAGCATGGCAGTGGTAACCTGGGAGGTACAAACACCTTTCGTGTCCTCGGAATTAAAGCTGGTATCATTGTAACGCTTGCAGATATTTTAAAAGGAACTTTAGCAACTTTAATTCCTTTATTTGCTGAAGCCGATGTGTACCGACTAGCAATTGGTATTTTTGCGGTAATTGGCCATACCTATCCATTATTTGCAAAATTTAAAGGTGGTAAAGCAGTTGCGACCTCTGGTGGTATTATTCTCGGTGTTAGTCCAATTTTATTCATCATTATGATACTTACCTTCTTACTATCGTTATATATTAGTAAGTATGTATCGTTATCTTCAATGATAACAGGAGTTGTAGCAGTTATTGCATCAGTGTTTTTAGGAAATATTGGATTGATTATCGTAACAGCAGCATTAACCCTATTTGTTATCTACCGTCATACTGCAAATATCAAACGAATTATTAATAAAACAGAACCAAAAATTAAATGGATGTAATCGCTATGATCAATAAGCGATATCATTGAAAAATTAGACTTATTTGGCTTATAATTTGGGATGAGACAAGTCTTGCAGAGCAGAGGGGAATTTATCATGAATTCGAATAATACACCGCAAAAAACATTGCCAAATAAACAAGAACGACATAAACTATTTGGTTCTGTAAAACCTGGACCAAAAACAAAACCAGTTGACAAAGAGAATATGAAAGATTTACAGAACATGCAAAAGGATTTTCTATTTGAGCTTAATGCTGTTGGCGTTACGAATATAAAACATCCAATCATAGTTAATAGTGATACAAGCCCAAATACCCAAACAAGTATTGCAACGATCACCTTTACATCTAGCATTAACCAGATGAGTAAAGGTACGAATATGAGTCGTTTTATGGAGCAACTCGCTACTTATAACGAGCAAGGATTTACTACTGACTTGGTTACTCTGAAGCAATTTGTTAAAGAACTTGCTGAACGATTAGGACAAAGAGATGCCACCATTGAGTTAAAATTCCCTTGGTTCTATGAACGTCAAAGTCCGAATACGAATTTATCTGGTCTAAATCATACTGATTTAATGATTCGTATTTCTTATCATCGTGAAACAGGCTATCAAATAAAAGTAGGACTGTCTGTATTAATTACAACGTTATGCCCTTGCTCTAAAGAAATTAGTGAATATAGTGCCCATAATCAGCGTGGAGACGTATCAATTGAGGTAGAGTTGGATCAATCATTTGATGAAAATGAAGGCGATTGGAAGCTAGCTTTGTTAGAGGCTGCTGAAAGCAATGCAAGTGCGAGATTACATCCTATTCTAAAACGACCTGATGAAAAGACGGTCACAGAAACCGCTTATGAAAATCCAAGGTTTGTGGAAGATATGGCCCGATTAGTTGCTGCTGATTTATACGAAATGCCTTTTGTAACAAGCTTTACCGTTACATGCCAAAATGAAGAGTCCATCCATATGCATGACGCAATAGCGACGTTAAGTTATCAAAAACATTAACACTGTCGTAAAGAAGAAGGTATTTTAATGAAATATATATTAATTGGACTAATTAAATTTTATCGAAGTGCCATTAGTCCATATACACCTTCAACCTGTCGCTTCTACCCTACCTGTTCGCAATACGGTTTAGAAGCGGTCAGAAGATTTGGAGCTATAAAGGGCGGATATTTAACGATTAAGCGAATAACTAAATGTCATCCATTCCATCCAGGTGGTGTGGATTTAGTACCAGAAAAAAAAGATAAAAATAAGCATTCTGAAGATTAAACAAGATGCTTCTCTAGTAATGAATCGATATTATTGATTCCCTAAGAGAGCATCTTATTTTTTTAGCTATGTAAGCGACAATTCCATCCATTCATTCGATTCGTTAAACCCAAATTTTTTATATACCGGTTTTCCGAGTGTAGAAGCACCTAGCCACAACTTAGAGACATCAGCATCCTGTGCTTCTTTAACTAAAGTATCTAATAGCTTGGTAGCAATTCCTTGCCCTCTGTATTCCGCTTTTGTATACATATTTGAGAGATACCCTTTTCGTCCACTCTTATTGGTAAATGAAGGCGGAAAGTCATAAAAGATGATTGCACCAGTTGCAATAATACTATCCTTTTCCACTACGATCCATTGTATTAATGAACCATCCTGTAATTTCTTATTAAAGAATTGATATAATTCTTCGTCAATATCTTGATTCGGTTCAATTCCCTCATCAATTAATTGTGTTTTTCTAAGCGTTACTAAATTATGAATATCCTTTTGGTTTGCTTTACGAAATTCCAATCCGAACACCTCCATCACATCGTTATAGCTCAAACTTCTTAATATGTGCTTCCATTCCTTCGCGCTCTAATATTTTTCTCTGCGTATCACCGAACAAATCAAAATGGGGATACCTCGCATCATTATGTATCCACTCAGAACTTAAATCATATTGCTTTCCCCAAGCAATTAATTTTTCAACGTTAGCACACCCTACTTTTGTTACCGTAGTACAGGAAGGAAATCGTTCATCTAACCAATAATGAGTAAGAAATGCAATTTCTCCTTTCGCTACACTTTCTTTCCAATTTTTAACTTCTTCCCTTTTTAATCCAAAGGCCATTACTTCTCACCTTCTAGGTTTTGCATATATACGTCATGCCAATCAGGGAATGCCTTTCGCAAGGATAATGGTCTAAATGTGTCCTTTTTCACGATGACATGCCTCGAGCTACCAGAAACACGTATATCGTCATTCTCATCAACGATCTGATAACCATAAACTGTTTTCAAACCATCATAGCTTTCTAGCCATGTTTCGACAAACACCCTTTCTCCATACTGAACTGGTTTCTTAAAGGAAATTTGTGCGTCTACAACTGGAGAGACTACATTATTTTTTTCCATTTCGATGTAGCTTAGCCCTAAATGCTCAATAAACTTTGTTCGTCCTATTTCAAACCATACTAAATAATTTGCATGGTAAACAACTCCCATTTGATCTGTTTCTTGATATCTTACCTCGATTGGTGTCTGTACTTTATTCAATGCGATTCCTCCTAATTCTCTTACTCATTATTTTAGCACACCCTATTTGTGTTGCAGAAATGAAAAAACCTCAAATCAAGATGATTTGAGGTTTTCGTTAAACTAATGTTGATCACGATATTCGTCTTTAATTTCTTCACGCATTCCTTGAATTGATTCTTCACGTCGCTTGTTTTTTTCTTCAATTCTTTCTTTCTCTTCTCCAGAAGCGAATTGCATCGTTTCATGAGATGCTTCAATATTCTCAATCGTATCATGAATCATATGCTGTAGCTTGTCAATATTGTCGCTACGATCATCTGGTTTTGGTTTATTGTGATTCTTATGGGTCATGTGAGATTCTCCTTTTTGAAAGATTATTTGCCAAGGCATTGTTATTTTTACTTTATAGGCAATCATCTATTCAAAAAACAACTCGAGTTCATCATGGAAAAACCTCTTTTAAGTAACATAATATGGATACATTAAAAGAGGCAACTTTTGAATATTAAAGTTACGTAATTTAAGCTTCTCGACGTTTCGCGAGAACTTCTCTTGCTTTTCTTTCTAGATTTTCTTCAATTCGGTCCAAAATGATACGATCCTCAAGTATTTGTTGACGATTAGCTTGAACCAACTCTTCAAATGTAAGCCTCTTCTTTAAAGAAATGGTAATCACTCCCTTTTTAAAGAAGTATTCCCATCCCTGAGAAATTTTATAATAATTTTGTTAACGATACTTTAAATAATGAAACATAAACCAGAATTTCCAGCTTCTAGATTACTCTAGTGAATTCATCATTTCCACCATGAATTCATATGTCATCGGACCAACCTTTCTTGGAACCTGAATAATACCATCGGTTCCGATAAAATACGAAGTAGGAATAGTTACTGCCATATATTCATCTGTTACATCCATGCTCTTATCAAAAGCTACTGGGAATGTATAGTCATACTTATTAATAAATTTCCGGACAGCATTTTCGTTTCGTTCCGAGCCTGTAGCATTTATTGCAATAATGGTAATCTCATCACCATGATCCTCATAAAATTGTTGTAATTCCGGCATTTCTTCCTTACAAGGTGGGCACCAGGTAGCCCAAAAGTTAACTAACACCTTTTTACCTTTCAATTCTGATAGCTTTACCTTCTTACCATTTATCATTTCTAGCTCAAAATCAGGTGCAGCGTCACCCTTATTTATTCCTGATGACGAAGGCGATACTATCGATACTCCTTCTACAGAGGTATCTCCCGTTACATCAACTAAATTTGGACCAGTCGTCTTTTCTTCTTTATTGATTTCAAGAATATTGATGATGATAATTGTACCGAATGTCAATAATATCGCAATTCCTAAGATTTTCTTTATCATGTTCATTACTCCTATGTCAGTCATTCTCCCACTATCATGGTCTATCTACTTTAATAGTATACAAATTAATACTAAATATAAAGCGGTTAAAGGAAAATTCAAAGAGATGTCACATAATATAAAAACGAGCCCTATTTACTAGGACTCGTTTTCAAGGTATTAAGCTAATTTATTACGTAAAACCATTTGTAGAATACCACCATGGCGATAGTAATCAATTTCTACTTCACTATCGAAGCGTACAACTGCTTTGAATTCAGTTGTTTTACCATCTTCATCAGTAGCAGTTACCTTCACAAGATCATGTGGTTTAACATCTTCACCAATTTCTAGGTTAAATGTCTCTTTACCTGTTAAACCAAGTGTTTCAGAACTTTGACCTTTTTCAAATTGTAATGGTAATACACCCATCATAACTAAGTTAGAACGGTGAATACGCTCAAAGCTCTCTGCAATTACCATTTTAATACCTAGTAGATTCGTACCTTTTGCCGCCCAGTCACGAGATGATCCCATACCGTAATCTTTACCAGCTAGAACCACAAGTCCAGTACCATCTTGCTGATACTTCATAGCTGCATCATAGATAGGCATTACTTCACCAGTAGGCCAATAAGTTGTATATCCACCCTCTGTACCAGGTGCAATTTGGTTACGGATACGAATATTTGCAAACGTACCACGCATCATAATCTCATGGTTACCACGACGAGATCCATAAGAGTTAAAGTTTCTTGGAGAAACTCCTTTTTCTTGTAGATATTTACCAGCTGGCATATCTTTCGCGATTGCTCCAGCAGGTGAAATATGGTCAGTTGTTACAGAATCACCAAACTTACCAACTACTCGTAAATTATTTAAGGATTCTACCTTACCTGCTTCTTTTGATAAACCTTCAAAGAATGGAGGATTTTGAATGTAAGTAGATTCTGTATCCCATTCAAATAATGGTTCATCTGTCGTATTGATTTCATTCCATTTTTCATTAGAGCTGAATACATTTTCATACTCTTTGCGGAAGATTTCAGGATTTACAACGCTTTGTACTTCTGCTTTAATTTCTTCCATTGATGGCCAGATATCTTTTAAGTAAATTGGCTCCCCATCTGCATCTGTGCCTAATGCTTCTGTATCTAAATCAAAGTCAACTGTTCCAGCAAGTGCATATGCTACAACCAATGGTGGTGATGCAAGATAGTTAGCTTTTACTAATGGATGGATACGCCCTTCAAAGTTACGGTTACCAGAAAGTACAGATGAAACGGTTAGGTCACTGTTTGCAATTGCTTCCTCAATTTCTGGAAGTAGTGGACCAGAGTTTCCGATACATGTTGTACATCCATATCCAACAAGACTAAATCCTAATTTATCTAGGTAAGGCATCAAACCAGAGTCCTCTAGGTAGCGAGTTACTACTTTTGAACCAGGTGCTAATGATGTTTTAACGTATTCTGGTACTTGTAGTCCCTTTTCAACAGCTTTCTTCGCTAGAAGTCCTGCCCCAAGCATTACATAAGGGTTGGAAGTATTTGTACAAGATGTGATTGCAGCAATAGCAATTGCACCTGTTTTCATTGATGTCTTTGTTCCGTTTGATAGCTCAACTGTCACTTCTTTATCGAATTCAGATTTGTCTAATCCAAATCCTTGGTTTCCAGATGGAGCTGTAATTGCTTTGTTGAACTCTTTTTTCATTTTTGATAGAGGAATCAAATCTTGTGGACGTTTAGGTCCAGATAGATTTGGTTCTAATTCTGAAAGATTGATTTCAACAACTTGGGTGTACTCAGGATCTTTAACATCCGGTGCATACCAAAGATTATTTTCTTTACAATAATTTTCCACTAAGCTAATTTGTTCTTCACTACGTCCAGTTAAACGAAGATAGTTTAGCGCTTCCTCATCAACTGGGAAGAATCCACAAGTAGCACCATATTCTGGAGCCATGTTAGAAATTGTCGCACGGTCTGCAAGTGGCATATCCTTTAGACCAGGTCCAAAATACTCCACAAATTTACCTACTACATTTTTCTCACGAAGTACTTGTGTTACTTTTAGTGCTAAGTCAGTAGCTGTTGTTCCTTGTGGGAAGCTACCAGTAAATTTAACACCAATTACCTCAGGTGCTGGGAAATATGATGGTTGACCAAGCATACCTGCTTCAGCTTCAATACCACCAACACCCCAACCAAGAACTCCTAGACCATTGATCATCGTTGTATGAGAGTCCGTACCGAATAATGTATCCGGAAATGCATCATATTCACCATTATCATTTTCTAGAGCATGTACCACATTGGCAATATACTCTAGATTTACTTGGTGAACAATACCTGTTGCAGGTGGCACAGCACGATAGTTTTCAAATGCTTTTTGTGCCCAGTGTAAGAATTCATAACGCTCACCATTTCGTTCGAATTCAAGATCCATATTTGCTTGTAACGCGCTTGGAGTACCATATTTATCAACTTGAACAGAGTGGTCGATTACAAGATCAACTGGTACTTCAGGATTAATTTCATTTGGTTCGCCACCAAGGTCAACCATTGCTTTACGTAAAGATGCAAGGTCTACTACGGCAGGTACTCCAGTAAAGTCCTGAAGGATTACGCGTGAAGGCTTAAACGGTACATCTACCCCTTTACCTTCTTTTGTTCCCCATTTCACTAACGCTTTTACATGTTCATCATTAATTACGCGGCCATCATACTGGCGAACAAGAGATTCCAATAAAACACGAATAGAAAACGGTAATCTATCAATGTTTCCTAAGCCAGCATTTTCTAATGCTTTCAATTGGTAAAAGTTATACGTTTTACCATTTAGTTCGAATGCCTGTTTTGCATTGAAGACATTTTCTCCCATTGCTCTAAACCCCTTTCAATCTGTTTTTCATAAGAATTTGTGTCTGCTAGAATGATAATAATTGAATAGAGCTTTTCCAAATTCTATAGTTTTGCACATTATTCATCTTAAATGAAAATCGAGTATAAAACAATCGTTTCATACTCGATTTTACTATATTAAAATCTTATGTAAGGTGATAATTTTTAGTTATACAAAAATAATTACAGTTTTCAGAATTAATTATTGCTAATAATCAATATAGATGTTATGTCGGAAATACAATACGAAAGGTACTTCCCTTTATTTCATTCTGCAATATATCTAGCTTAGCATTATGCCTTTCCAATAATTGCTTGGTAATCATTAATCCAAGTCCTGTACCTTGTTGCTTCGTAGTGAAAAAGGGTTCACCAAGTTTATGAATAACCTCTTCATCTATACCAGGTCCTTCATCTGAAATATCGATTTGTACATATGTATCGACATTCTGGATGAGTACAGTAATTTTCCCTGCCTCTTCCATTGCCTCAATTGCATTTTTTATTATATTAATAAATACTTGTTTTAATTGTGAACGATCACAATAAATTAATCGATCTTCCCCATCCACCTCAAGCAGAATGTTCTTTAATTTTGCTTGTGGCTTAAGAAGCTCCATTACATCTTCTAGCATTTCTAAAAGCGATTCTTCCTGCTTTTTGTCTGTAAGGGGTTTCGAAATAAATAACAACTCGGAAGTAATGGTCTCCATTTTCTCAATTTCATCAATCATAATCTTATAATAGACATCCTTACGATTTACCCCGGCCTGCAATAATTGCAGAAACCCTTTAATAGAAGTTAAGGGATTTCTTATTTCATGCGCAATACCAGCAGCTAATTGTCCAGCCACAGACATCTTCTCTGAACGAATCATCATCTCTTCCGTTTCTTTTTTATCTGTTATATCTCGGATAATAGAAACATAATAATGTTTTTCACTTGATGGGTCTTTTATTCTAGCAATCTTACATTCACACCAAATATATCGTTGGTCACAATTTTTAATATGTATATTAAATGTTTGATTTGTAAATGTTTCCTGACTAAACTCTTTGCGCATATAATTGATATCTTCGGTTAGAACTAAATCGCGAAAGGATTTACCTAAAACATCTTGCGCTTTGAATCCGAGAACCTGTTCTACAGCGCTTGAAAAGAACTGTGCAAATCCTTTTTCATCCCATATTGCAAAAACCTCACTAGAGTTCATTTCAATCCAAGTTAAGATATACTCCGGTAGTTCTAAAAGACTATTCGAACGGTCTATTGATGATTCCAAAGGGGTGATTGTATTTGTTGAAACGTGATGGTTATGATTATTATTTGTTTCTTTGTTCATCGCATTCGCCCCTTTACTACATTATTATACAAATTCGGTACTTTTAAGTATTATATGTTATGATATATACGAATATGATAGTTGTGAAAAAAATTACCTATAATTATAATTATATTAGCATAGATAATAACGAAAAGTAACAAGTTTATCAGAATTATTTCAACTATCTAATAGTAAAATTACCGTAATATCAGGATAAATTCAACTAATTATACATACAGAAGATGGAACGATAGAATAGGTAGACAAAGAAAAAGGTGATATTATGTCAATATTTGATGATTTCCTCGTCGTGTTCTGGGGATTGTTCATGATTGGGTTTATGACTATCGGTGGTTATTTTATGTTTCGTAAATTCTTGAAGCAATTACCAAAAGAAGATGGTAAATCCATGATGGATTGGGAATTACATTATCTCGAGAAATCAAAACACATGTGGGAGAAACCTGAAAAAAACTTACTCGAGGAATTAGTATCTCCAGTACCAGAGCTTTTTCGAGATGTTGCAAGACAAAAAATTGCAAGTAAAATTGGAGAAGTAGCCTTAAGGAAGAATATGAATCAAATTAACCAAGATATTGTAATTGAAGGATATATATTAGCTACACCGAAACGAGATCATAAATTTTTAAAGAAGAAGTTAAAAGAAAAGCAAATTGATATTAAGCCATATGAGCATTTGTTCCAATTAGCAAAAGAGGACTACCGTTCCGATTGGCAATCGCAATACAAGAAAAATTCATAACGATGAAAAAAGGTGTCTCTAATAAAGGACACCTTTTTCTTTAAGCTTCTTTTCTAATTGCTTGTATTTATAAAGCATAGCCATTCTCCAAGTTCCAATCATACCAAAAGCCAATAAGAAGAACATACCACTTGTTTCACCCAGTGAAATCGTACTCCCTATAATTAATTTTAATACGATTCTTAAAATAAGTAACCCAACTAATACAAAAATAAAGGCCTTTGACGGGATTAAATAAATCTTCTCCTTACGAATTTCAAACTTAGATGTCTTGATTAAAAATATAGAGAAAACTACCCCTACTGTAAGTGCTTCAACTACTTGCTGCCACTTTAATTGAAACTCTGGGAAAAGAAACATAAGCGCCCCAGTACTCATAAATAATGGTGGTAAAATAATCGCTTTTACTGATGAAGGTCTTTTGGATGCTTTTAATCGGATTACAATCATCATAGAAGCCATTAAAAACGCTACAATTGTACTTGCTACAATCCAAAACATACTAACACACTCTTTCTCGTGTACGGATATACTAAGTTGTTAGGATAACACCCGGCCAACTGTTTCTAAGACACGATGTTCATCAAATGGTTTTACAATAAAGTCTTTTGCGCCAATTTCAATTGCATCTACTACAATTTTTTGATGACCCATAGCAGAACATACAACAACTTGAGCATTAGAGTCATACTCTCTGATTGCTTTAATCGCGTCAATACCATTCATGACTGGCATAGTGATGTCCATAATCACTAGCTCGGGTTGTGTTTTTTTATAAAGAGAAACTGCCTCTTCTCCATTTTCTGCTTCTCCTACGATCTCATGGTTGTCCTTTGTTAAGATGGCAGTTAATGTAGCACGCATAAACTTTGCATCATCAACAACTAGAATTCTCGCCATTTATAGTTCCCCCAATATGTTTAAAATCAACTCTCCACTCTGTCATTTGCTATATTAATGATAATTGTAACGGTAACGCCAACAACTGTAAGATATACCCCTAAATCAAACAGCATTGCTGTTGCCAACTCCACTTCTCCAAAAACAGGAAATTCAAAATATCCAAAAGTGTGTGATAGAAATGGAACATTAAACAAAAATGATCCCATGCTAGTTAATAAAGCTACTAGTAAACCAACTGGAATTAATACTCGAAAGTTTATTGGCAAAATTTTATTAACAAATTTAATACCATATGCCATATAGAGTAATACAATTGCAGCAGCTGTTACCAAGCCACCAACAAACCCTCCTCCTGGAGAATTATGTCCAGCCATAAATAAGTATATAGAAAACCCTAACAAAATAAAGGCAATCAAAGCTGTAGCTGTCTGTAGTATCAAGTTATTGGGTTTGTTCATAAAAACACTTCCTTATGTACTTGCTATAGTTAATATCATAATATAGTTTACCATTAAAATCCATAGAAACCTATCCACCCTGCTAGAAACGCAGTAAGCTTTGTCATCCAATCAAAGAATAGTGCTACTCCCATAAAGATCATGATGTAACCACCAATTTTGACTATTTTTTGACTATTACGCTTGATCCAGTTTAGCTTTCCTACAAAAAAAGACAGAATAAAAAATGGTATTGAAAAACCTAATACATAGCTAATCATCATAACCATCCCGGAACTTGGGTCTGTTGCTGCCAAAGAAAGCACAACAGCTAATATTGGTCCAGTACAAGGTGTCCACCCCATAGAAAATGCCATCCCAATGAGAATTGAACCAAAATAACCAGATGGTCTATGTTTAAATGTAATTTTTTTATCTTTCATTAACCAAGTAAAATTAAAGATTCCTACAATTACTAGGCCGAAGAAGATAATAAGTATTGCACCTATCTGTCTTATAATATCCTTATAGGTCAATAGGAATTCAGAAACTGCTGATGCGGTAAATCCAATCATAATGAAAATACTGGAAAACCCTATTAAGAAAGAAATGGTATGTAAGATGCTCTTTCGATTTAACATTTTATTCTCTTCTTTTATTTCACTAACACTCATCCCGGTTAAATAGGATAAAAACGCCGGGAACAATGGGAGAACGCATGGTGAAACGAAAGAAAGAAATCCTGCACCAAAAGCAAGAAAAATATTTATTTCGGACATTATTAGCCTCCTGAAAACTTTTTCTACTATCTAGTATAACAATTAGTTATCTCTATCTTATGGTATGAATATGACAATTAGTCGAAAATCTTGTTTACACGAATCAGATTTATGCATACATCACCGTACAAAAATACCCCCTACTTCAATTAGTACGGGGCATTGTGCAATGTATACGTATGTTAGTAATTCATTATTCCAGGAATTTATTTGTCCATTTGATTATTCATTGCACGCATCATTTGATTGATTTTCTTCTGAGAAGGTTTTTGACCCATTTGCATCATTAATGTACGAAGCATTTGCTCATTAATTGGTGGATTCTTTTTCAGATAACTCATCATGTATTTTCTAGCGACAAAAAATCCAAGAGCAACACCGACAATTAAAGCTGCTATAGCAATTAATACGACCCAAAGTGTTCCCATCTATCGTTTTCCTCCTTCGTGTTGTCTCTTATTCAGTATAGTAAAACAGGCCTAAGAATACAATACTTCTTCATTATTATACGCGATACTTGTCCTTACAGGCGATATCCAACCATAATTCTCATTCTCTTCATCCATAATAAATAGATATGGATGGAAACGTCTTAAGATTGGAAATAATAATGCTTCAGCATCCTCTAATGTTTCACAACGAAATTTTAAATGTTTTTCATTAATATGTAAAGTAATATAGTTAATTGTATTTCCAAGTTCTATGGGATTCCTCTTTGCTTGATTGCGAAATGTATTTTGTTGAAGTCTCGTTAATTGCGAACTCAATTGTTCCTTAGGGAAGCTTTCCGTAATGAAATTAAATTGCGTAACTAAGTCGTTACGATTGTATTTAGCATGAAACTCTCTTAAAAATCGATATAATATATCACTTTTATAATAGTAATGTTCTGCGAATTCATTTTTGATCCAGTAAACCGTATACACCTTCATAGTCATAACCCTCCCTTATCCTCTATTATACGCAATCTAGTAGAAAATAATGTCATACTGTGAAGCGTAATTTCACTAGTTTTGTCGAAGATATTAACTAATTGAAAAATTAACAACTATAGAACAATTAAGGCTTAATAAGGTTTGTGAAAGTTTTTTATTAACAATACGACTGAAGCAGTTCTAGTAGATAAGAGAAAAAGCCAATCAACTACAATTGATTGGCTTTTTTCAGATATATTTATTTTACATGAGCGATTTAACATTTTTAACAACATTTTCAACTGTAAAACCATACTCTTCAATAAGTTTTTCACCGTTCGCAGATGCTCCGAATGTGTTGATTCCCATCACAATTCCATCTAGACCAACATAACGCTCCCATCCTAGTGGAGAGCCCATTTCAATTGCTACACGGCTCTTAACAGATCTAGGAAGTACTTGTTCCTTATAGCTTTGATCCTGCTCTTCAAAACGATCCCATGATGGAATACTAACTACACGCACATCAGTACCTTCTTGTCGTAAAACCTTTTGAGCTTCAACAGCTAATTGAACCTCTGATCCAGACGCAATTAGAATAGCATCCGGTGTCTCTTTTTCAGAATCACTTAGAACATAAGCACCACGTTTAACACCTTCGTATGCTTTTTCGCTTGTACCCTCTAACGTTGGCAGATTTTGTCTGGTAAGAACAAGTACGGTTGGCTTGTCAGTCGATTCAACTGCTAATCTCCATGCTGCTTGTGTTTCGTTCCCATCAGCAGGACGTATAACAGAAAGGTTTGGTACACCTCTGAAAGAAGAGAGCTGTTCAACAGGTTCATGTGTTGGACCATCTTCTCCAACAGCAATCGAATCATGTGTAAACACATAAGTTACAGGTGTTTTCATAATCGCAGATAGACGAACCGCTGGACGTAGGTAGTCACTAAACACGAAGAAAGTTCCTCCGAATACTTTTAGTCCACCGTGCAGTGCCATACCATTTAATGCAGCACCCATCGCGTGTTCACGAACACCAAACCATATGTTTCTGCCCGCATAATTGTTTCTAGTTAAATCTTCTTCCCCATTAATTGTGGTTTTATTTGAGCCGGCTAAGTCAGCACTTCCTCCTAAGAAATTAGGAACAGATTTAGCAATCGCATTTAAAACCTCACCTGAAGAAGACCTTGTCGCTACTGATTTACCAGTTTCATAAACAGGGAGTTCTTTTACCCAGCCTTCCGGTAAATTCCCATGAATAGCTGCCTCTAATTCCTTCGCCGCTTCAGGGTATTTTTCTTGATAGGTTTTATATAAGGAATTCCAATCTCCTTCTAGTTTTTGCCCTTTTACAACGATTTTTTCATTGAAATCAGCATAAACCTCCTCTGGAACATGGAAGTCATCATGACCCCATTCATAGAATTCCTTCGTTAAGACTACTTCGTCTTTCCCTAAAGGTGCACCATGAGAAGCTGCGGATGCAGATTTATTAGGAGAGCCATAGCCAATAACGGTTTTAATCTCAATTAGAGTTGGCTGTTCTGTATTTTCTTGTGCAGCTTTGATTGCAGCACGAATCTCATTTAAATCAGTTCCGTCTTCAACACGGATAACTTGCCATCCATATGCTTTAAAGCGTTCCTCCGAATTATCGGAAAATGCTCGGTTTAATTCACCATCTAAAGAAATATCGTTTGAATCATATAAAGCAATTAGTTTACCTAATTTCAAATGTCCTGCAAGTGATGCTGCTTCATGAGAGATCCCTTCCATCAAATCACCATCACTGATTAAGGCATATGTATAATGGTCAATAATGTTCAAGTCTTCTCTATTATATTTACCTGCTAGATGAGCCTCTGCCATTGCCATCCCAACAGACATAGCAATTCCTTGTCCAAGCGGGCCAGTAGTAGCTTCTACTCCATCTGTATGATGCACCTCTGGATGTCCTGGTGTTCTGGAACCCCATTGGCGAAACGATTTTAAATCATCAATCGTTACATCATAACCAGAAAGATGTAATAAGCTATAGAGAAGCATAGATCCGTGGCCTGCTGACAAAACAAAACGATCACGATTAAACCATTTTGAGTTTTTTGGGCTGTGGTTCATGAAATCCGTCCAAAGTGTATAAGCCATTGGAGCAGCCCCCATTGGTAATCCTGGATGACCAGAGTTGGCTTTTTCAATCGCATCAATTGAAAGCGTACGAATTGTATTAACTGATAATTGTTCAACATTAGTTGACATAATGATACTCCTTTCTACTTCAAGCATTTAATTTAATTCCATGTTTATCTTATAATGAAAGATGCCGTATAACAAGTTATTTTACGCATTATAGATATTATTTAGTAGTTGGTACACTATCAATGCTTGCTATTTCTATCTTGCATATCTTTTAGCTTTTTCGGTGTAACATCATTTCCCGCCGGGTCAATAACTGTCATTGTTTTTAATTGATTTTTAAAGGACTTTCGAACGTTTTTCAAATATTCCTCACGAAGCTCTACCTGTTCCTTCTTTTCTGTTTCTGTTAAACCATCCTTACTTTTAGCTTTCTTAGCTAATGCATTTATCCGTTCCAGTTTTTCCTTCGATAACAATCAAAAAACCTCCCAAATTCTATCTATTTATCTTATCCTGTCACTGTTAAGTAAATGGAAAAAAGCAAGGACTAAATACTGTCCTTGCTTTTTAATATTACCTGTTCCATGTATTTGAATCAATTAATTTATACTCCTGATACCTACGATGAACAGTAGCCTTTGAAACTTGGTATCCTAATCCATTTAACGTGTTTGCAATCTCCCCAAAAGTTAATTCCTTATTTCGTAAATGAACAATTTCTTCTATTGGGACTTCAATTTTTTCTCTACCAGCCGCTTTGTTCCGATTTGATAAATTGTTTGATGGATTATAGCCATTCGCAATAGCCTTTTTCATACCTCGCTTTATTTTAGCGTTATGGATTTTCCGTTGATATTCTTCTACAATACCGACTATCTGCAATACCATTGAATCTGACTCTGATAGCTCTAACTCTCCATTATGTAACACCGTATAAATAGGTATCTTTCGTTTTGCTAATTGATGAAATAGTGCAATCTTCGTGTTGCCTCTACCAAGTCTCGTCTCATCTTGAATAAATAGACAATTCGCTTTTCCAGCTTCAAATGTCTCGAGCATCTCAAATATACCTTCACGTTCGATTTCATAACCACTAGCTTGTTCTTCTATACATTTAACGATGTTAAATCCATAACGATTGGCTAGTTGATATAACTCTTCCTTCTGTCTTGATAATGATGTTTCTTGTGCTTTTTTATCTGTACTCACTCTGCAGTATATGATGCCATTCACTTTCAAAACCCCTATTTATGCACTAATTAATGAAAGGTATAAGAATCCTAATGTTAACGCAAATGCAGCAATGTAAAACAAATCTGTTTTGTTTACTCTTCCGAACATTTTACATCATTCCTTCCTTTTCAATATAAGAACCTTTGTTCGCTAAATTCATTATAACAGAACATATGGTCTTGTCAACGTTTTTTCGAACGAATGTTTGCATTTTTAGATAATGGGTGGTAAACTATCATTAATAAATCTTATGTGCGAGGGGTTTAATAGATGACTAAATTATCCAATAGACAACAAGCAATTCTTGACTATATAAAAGAACAAGTGAAAATTAAAGGATATCCACCTTCCGTAAGAGAGATTGCAGAGGCTGTTGGTCTTGCTTCAAGCTCTACTGTGCATGGACATCTCTCAAGACTTGAAAGTAAAGGCTTTATTCGCAGGGATCCTACTAAACCAAGGGCAATTGAAATACTAGATTTTGAGGAAGAGCTTACTATTCCAAGGGACGAAGCGCGTTATGCTCCAGTCATTGGTAAAGTAACTGCTGGTGTTCCAATTACTGCTGTCGAAAATATTGAGGAGTTTGTTCCAATCCCTAGCTCATCAGCTGGGCCCGATGAGAACCTATTTGTTCTCGTTATCGATGGAGAAAGTATGATTGAAGCAGGAATTTTAGATGGTGATATGGTCATTGTCAAACAACAAAACACCGCACAAAACGGAGATATTGTTGTTGCCATGACGGAGGATAATGAAGCAACTGTAAAACGTTTCTTTAAAGAAAAAGATCATATTAGACTTCAACCAGAAAATCCTACAATGGAGCCATTAATTTATCCAAGCGTTTCTATTCTAGGGAAAGTAGTTGGATTGTACCGACACATTCACTAATATTATTCATACGACAACGTCTATTAGTTAAGACGTTGTTTTTATGTAAAAATACATAACAAAAGAGCTGATTATGGTCAGGAATTCCCTGATTGTTAATTAGCTCTTTCTATTTCTATGATAAGTATCAGCTTTTGGAGTTAGCAAAATATTTTAACCGAGGCTTATCAAGTCAGTAGTTTGTCATATAATAAGCACCACTTAACCATGTTAAGTATATCTATTAAGCAAATTTGGAACAAAACTGTTAAATGCTACTTATGATAAAGTTCCTTGTAAGCAATCACTTTCAATGCGGTAATTTCCTCTTCGGATAATTTGCCTTCAATTTCTTGAAGGAGTTCTTCTTTAGAAATTTGACCTTCTTGAACTTTCGATTGTATATTTTGAAGTCCTGTTATTCCTACTTTCTTCACTAGCATTCTAGTAGCTTCTTCTTTTGTTGTAAATGGTAATGATTGTTCGTCAACTGATTCGGCATCTTCTAAAAAGGCCATTAACTCTGGATCACTTTCAATTGTCTGTTTGATTTTCTCAAGTTCACCACTGTTTTCCAATTCAGTAGAAAGAACTTCCATTAACTTATCGGATGCTAATTTTGTTCCAAAATGATAAACCCCATAGCCGAGAATAGCTAATACAATGACGGTAATAAGTAATCCCTTTATAATCTTCATCGTTTCATACGCCCCCTTTGGTATAACTATATAATAAATCACTAAAAATTTGTTGGTTAACTTTTTTCTAAATATCGGATTTTGTAGATATAATTCTATACTTTCAACGTGAAAATTCTAATTATTAATGGACTTTAGCAACATAATACACTCTCACAGTGGAATAATAATTGTATTAATTCATCTAAGGAGTTTATTCATGCTACTCTCAGTTACCCTATCACTAACCATACTCTTTATCATCCTTGCTTTTCGTACAAAGAGTCTTCATAAGATAGAAGTTATTACACTAATTGTATTTATCTCTAATCTTTTAAATGAGGCATTTAGTATGGGAGGCTTAAATCTTGGCCAAATAAAAACTTCAGATAATATGGGTTCATTTTTATCATTTATAATATGGTGCGCTGCACTAATACCAGCAATCATGACTTGGATGATTGGGATGACGTTATCACTTCATACTTTCCTTTGGAAAAGCGTCACTATAATATTAGCGTCTTTTGTTTTAGTTGTAGTTGAATTTGCAGCAGAATGGGGCGGAATGATAGAACACCATCAACTATCAATTCCTGGTTTATTGATATTTTGGTTTCTAGTTCTTCTTGCTGTATTAATCTTTCAACGTTTTTATTCAAAACTTTTGAAAGGGGTATAACAATTATATGTTTTTATTACCAATCCATTTTGACGAGAATGAGTGGTTCGTAATAATAGCCCTCTTCCCTCTTATTTTGGGAATTATTTTCTGTCGTAAAGTATTACCCTCCGCGATTACAGTTGCCGTAATTCTTTATTTCGCTTCAATTGGCAAATGGACTGATTACATTATAGGCATTAAGCTTCAACGATACCTTGCTTTAGACACCTTCAAACAAGATTTATTTGACTGGCTATGTTTAGGCGTAGCATACCCACTATTCGGTTATTTTTTTGTGTATTTCTTAGTTAAATGGAAGTTAAAAGGCTTTTATACAACTTTATATATCGTACTTTGGGCTTTCACACTTGTATTCCTGGAATGGGTTGCTTCGATATTCAACGTATTTGTTTACATTAGATGGAACCTAATGTATTCCTTTCTTGTTTATTTATCCGTTTTAATAGTAGCTTTTTACTATTTAAAACTGATCCAACGATATTATAAACATCTCGTAAAAAACAGCTAATCAATATCCTCAGTAGTGTAATTGATTCTTCCGTTCATCCCAATTTGTGTACACCATTAATAATATATTTTATATTTGTTTACAAACTGTCCTGTTTTGAATAAGCCAAATAAACATTTTCAAACATAAAATACCGCTAAATGTTTCAAAGGAGAATTATATGCAAACTTTATTTGTATTGTTTTTTATATTTATAGGGATAATTTTTGGTGTTTGGACTAGATGGAAAGAATTTTATCCAACCTTATTATTTTGGATTATCGCTAACCTGTTATATGATTCTCTATTTCATGATTATAGATTATGGGAATTTATCCCAGTTTGGATTGACAAAATTTTTCTTCCCACCCATACTATTATTTCGGCTGCAATTGCCTTATTAATCTATCCATTTGTTATTGTTGTTTACTTAGGTCGATTTCCTAGAAAAAATTATGTAAAACTATTGTGGATATTACTTTGGGCTTCTATTTTTCAAGGCGTAGAAGTACTAGCGTATTTTAATCAAAGTATCATGCATCACCATGGCTGGACACTTGTCTGGTCCTATATTTTTAACCTTATAACCTTTTCCTTACTCGCTATTCATAAATGGAAACATTGGCTAGCATGGCTATTAGCCATACCAGTTGTCTTTTTTATTTTTCTATATTTCCATGTTCCGATACCGAAATAGTCACTACATCGTCCCTCGGTAATGTAGGTAGTAACTTTCGTTATTCGATTCTTGTATCTAAAAGACGAATCAAAAAATACCGACCTATTTGTAACATATAAGGGCGATATTTTTTAATAATACATTCTATTATTTTGGTCCAGATAGCTTTAATCCAATTCTATCAGAACAACCTTCATACATCGTTAAATATTGATCTCTCCCCGGAAAGGACAGTTCCTTCTATTGCAATAGTAACGTGATATGCCTGGTGGAATTTTGGGGAGTGGGCTTTATTATACTTCTTCTAAATCATCTTCAACAAATCCGGAAACATATTGATCAATTTCAAATTCTGCCCCTATACTAATCGCAAAATCCATTACTTCCAAGGATAATGAATAGCCAGGTGATATTCCATCCTCCACAGAAGTGATGGCACAGAACCAGGGTTCAATTTCCAATTCTCTAATTAACTCCTTGATTGTTCGTACTTTATCTTTAAAAGTACGAACAATCATCTGAGTTACCATTTCAAAATCATATGTTTCAATTCTCCCTGTACTATACATCCAAATTGTATTACTATATTGTCTTTCTGGCAGAGAAGATGTACCGATCTGTTCTCCCTTTTTGGAAGTGCTAGTTGGCGTTACCCTTAACTTATCTGTTACCGTTGAAAGTGAAAAATCATAATTTGGTTCCTTACCAATAAAAGATAAAAATACTTCAACTGATGTTCTATTAGTCATCATTACTCCTTCTTATTTTTCCTATTGAAGAGGGCGAATTTGGTTTGGTGTATATCAATCAAGCGTAGTTTTATAAGATACTCTAGTTGAATTATGTCAAAAGTTTACATTTTTTTATATCCTCCAACAATATTTGAATTCAAGTACTTATTTCTTATTTTTCTTCCCTCCTCTTGTAGGTAATACAATTATTCGTCAGATTTTTCCATTTTCCCTCTTTTTTCAACTTGGGAAAGTAATGAATATTTATTGCATTTAACCACCTATAAACTTTCCTACTTTCCTAACATAAATATCCGTAGTTCTGCAGGAAATATTAATCATGCTGTAAATCAATAGGTCCATACTTTCTTTCTACTCTGTTCAATTAACTATCCATTCGTTACGACTTACACATGGTTTATACTACTAGTAGCTAGTGCATATTTGAAATATGTCCAGAAAAGAGTATTCCATGGCATTTATCAAATTACTTTCGGCGTCTATTCTCATCTCTCCAAGAAATTGGAGCAAAAAAAATACCGCCCATTATTCATAAATGGACGATATTTTTAATTAATATGATATTTGCATTTATTGGGTGCTGGACATGAACAAGACAAAAATCGATTTCATCTAACATAAAACCTTATGATATCAATTTTAATACATTGTTAAATATTGTTCTCTCTCCCAAGGGTGGACAGTTGTTCTAAACATATCCCACTCAATTTCTTTCGCTTCAATATAGTGTTCAAATAAATGCTCCCCTAATGCATTCACAATTACTTCATCTTTCTTAAGCTCTTGTAATGCATCAATTAATGAGGCTGGAAGGTCTTTTACTCCTGCTTCGTCACGCTCTTCTTTATTCATAACATAAATATTGCGATCTACTGCTGGTGGTGGTGTTACACTGTTAGCAATACCATCTAATCCAGCCGCAAGTAATACAGCAAGTGCCATGTATGGGTTAGCTGCTGGGTCAACACTTCTCGCCTCAACACGAGTGCTTAGTCCTCGAGAATTCGGGATACGCATTAGACAGCTTCTGTTTGCTGCGGACCATGCCACATAGCTTGGAGCTTCATATCCAGGAACTAATCGCTTATAAGAGTTAACTGTTGGGTTCGTAACTGCTGTAAATCCAGTTGCATGATTAACAATACCAGCAATAAATTGATATGCTGTTTCACTTAACTCTAGATCACCACTTGGATTATAGAATGAGTTTTCACCATTTTTAAATAGCGACATATTAACATGCATTCCAGAACCATTCACACCAAATAGTGGTTTTGGCATAAACGTGGCATGTAAGTTATGCTTCCTAGCAATTGTTTTTACAACTAACTTAAAGGTTTGAATATCATCTGCATGCTTTAATGCATCTGAATATTTGAAATCAATTTCATGTTGACCTGGAGCAACCTCATGGTGTGAAGCTTCAATTTCGAAGCCCATTTCTTCAAGCTCCAGAACAATATCACGACGACAATTTTCACCTAGGTCTGTTGGTGCTAAGTCAAAATAACCACCATGGTCATTTAATTCTAAAGAAGGGTCTCCTTTTTCATCCAATTTGAATAAGAAGAACTCGGGCTCTGTTCCAATATTAAATGCATCGAAACCAAGTTCTTCCATTTTCTTAAGGTTACGCTTCAAGTTATATCTTGGACAACCTTCAAATGGTTTACCATCAGGACGATAAATATCACAGATAAATCGTGCTACTTTGCCTTTTTCAGAAGTCCATGGGAATACAACAAACGTATCAAGATCTGGGTATAAGTACATATCCGACTCTTCAATACGAACAAACCCTTCAATGGAAGAGCCATCAAACATCATTTTATTATCTAACGCTTTTTCCAACTGACTCAATGGAATTTCAACATTTTTAATGGTACCAAGCATGTCTGTAAATTGTAATCGAATAAATCTCACATTTTCTTCTTTAATTTTTCTTTCAATTTCCTCACGAGTAAAACTCATTAATTTCTCCTCCTAAAAATAAATTATATTCACTAGAGAACTAAGAACTATTATCTTTACTATTCTCTAATTTACTAACGTTTAACAAAAAATCGCGATAATTCACCTTGACGAAGACTAGCTTTTCCAAATCGACCAGCCTCTGTGATCTCATTTCTTAAAATAGTTCTAAGCTCTTTATCCGACAGTTCGGACTTTTTTTGTGCGGATTCCACTGGTTGTACTTTCTCTTCTTCTGTTAATAACAACTTAATACCAGCTAGGTTTAATCCTTTATCAAGGTAATTTTTGATTTCGAGTAGACGATCTACATCATTGAATGAAAATAATCGTTGATTTCCGGAGGTACGCTCTGGACTTATCAAATCATTTTCTTCATAGTAGCGTATTTGCCTTGCGGTCAGTTCTGTTAGTTTCATAACAATACCGATTCCGAACAAAGGCATTGAACGGCGATCTTTATCATTCATGATTATGACCTCCCTTTCATCTAGGTTTATTATAATTGATGTTATGTATTGTGTCAATACATTGTTAGGTAACCTAACACCAAAAAGAAAAGAGCTCCTAAGAACTCTTTTTCGTATGAAGTGCTGCTACTGCTTCTTTTAAAGCGATTTTTACATGTGAATAGGTTAGACCACCCTGCACAAACGCAGTAAAAGGTGCTCTTATTGGACCGTCAGCTGATAATTCAATACTAGAACCTTGTATGAAAGTACCTGCTGCCATAATAACATCATCCTCATATCCAGGCATTTCACTAGGATATGGAGTAACAAAAGAATTTACTGGTGAATTCCTTTGTATAGCTTGGCAAAACGCAACCATTTGATCTGCGGTATTAAAGGTGACAGCTTGTATTAAGTCGGTTCGCTTTTCCTGATAGTGAGGCATGGTCGTAAAACCTAACAATTCTAGAAATCTAGAGGTAAACACTGCCCCTTTAAGTGCTTCTCCAACAACATGAGGCGCTAAGAAAAATCCTTGGTACATCTCCTGTAGTAAATTAAAGGTTGCACCTACTTCTTTCCCTAAACCAGGTGCAGTTAAACGATAAGCACATAATGTTACCAATTCTTCTTTTCCAACGATATAACCACCAGCTCGTACAATTCCACCACCTGGGTTTTTAATAAGAGAGCCCGCAATAATATCAGCTCCAACATGAAGCGGCTCCTTTTCCTCAACAAACTCGCCATAGCAATTATCTACAAATACGATAAGATCTTCACGTATTCCCTTAACAAAATCAACCATTTCAGCAATCTCGTCCACTTGAAAGGAAGGTCGATCTGCGTATCCTTTAGAACGCTGAACGGCTATCATCTTTGTATTTTCATTTATTGCATTTCTTATTTCTGAATAATTAACCGAGCCATTGTCGGTTAACCCTATTTCCTTATATGTAATATTGAATTCTTTTAACGAACCTGTATTTTCACCTCTTGTCCCAATCACTTCTTCTAAGGTGTCATACGGCTTACCGGTAATGTAGATAAGTTCATCGCCAGGTCTTAGTAATCCATATAATACCGTTGTGATTGCATGAGTACCTGATACTAGCTGCGGTCTTACAATTGCTGATTCTCCACCAAAAACTTCTGCATAAACAGCTTCTAACGTATCCCGTCCTATATCATCATAGCCATAGCCACTTGTTGAATTAAAGTGGCTATCACTTACCCGATTTTTTTTAAAGGCTTCTAATACTCGTTTCTGATTTACCTCTACAGTTTGATTGATTTCATCATGAATACTTCGTATGTCTTTTTCTGCTTGTGCTGCTAATTGCTCAATCATGTTTCGATGATTTCTCCTTTACTATGCCTTGGAGCGGATGATCAGGTCGAATATATCCGCTTACCTTATATGTTTCTGAACTTTCTTCATATACTTTTTCTTTAAGTATTGTCTCATGCTCAAAGCGATTGAGCAATTGTCCTTCATCCGCTCCCAGATTAATTAGGAAGGATTCCCAGTTTATTATTATCTCTTCCTCGATTTTATGAAGTAATCGGTTTAAATCATCCTCTAAAAGCGCACTAATCACAATATAAGGGCGGCTCATCGGGATCAAATCCTCTTTTATTAAATCCTTTTTATTGTAAACTGTAAGCATTGGAATGGAACTACTGTTTAGTTCATCTAACAGCTTTAATACGGTATCCTGATGCTGCTCATTATCCGGATGTGAGCCATCGACTACATGTAAAATAAAGTCAGCTTCTTTTACTTCCTCCAGAGTCGAACGGAATGAAGCAATTAGTGACGTTGGTAGCTGTTGGAGGAAACCTACCGTATCTGTTAACAAAGATTGAAAACCAGATGGCAATTGGATTTTTCGTGTTAATGGATCAAGTGTAGCAAACAATTTATTCTCTTCTAGTGAATCACTGTCTGTTAAACGATTAAATATGGTGGATTTACCAGCATTGGTATAACCAACAATTGCAATTTGAAAAACTTCATTCGTTTTTCTGCGCTTTCTGTATTGCTCACGCTGTTTAACAACCTGCTGTAATCTTCTTTTTATATCATCAATTCTTCGTCTAATATGTCGTTGATCCGTCTCTAATTTCGTCTCACCTGGTCCACGGGTTCCAATTCCTGCACCTAACCGTGATAGTTGTGTACCCTGACCGTGTAATCTAGGCAACATATATTGGAGTTGAGCCAATTCTACCTGAAGCTTTCCCTCTTTAGTACGTGCTCGAGCCGCAAATATATCCAAGATTAACTGACTTCGGTCAATAACACGCCTCTCAAAAAATTCACTAAGATTTCTTGATTGACCAGCAGATAACTCATCATTGGAAATGACTAAATCAATCTCGTTCTCTTCAATCGTATCTTTAATTTCTGCCATCTTTCCTTCACCAATATAATAAGCAGGGTGGAGACGATCTCTGTTTTGGGTAACAACGGTAACAACCTTTCCTCCTGCTGTATCGGCCAAGGATACAAGTTCTTCTAGGGATGATTCAAAATAGTCCTCTAGCTGATTGGGTTTTTTTACTGCAATTACTAGTATTTTTTCTTCGTACATAAATTCATTACCTCTCTCTAATCAAGCTTTCATCATTAGTGTATTATCATTCAGAAATGTATAGCTTAAGACCAAACGGATTCGATATTATCTAATCGGAGATCATTTCCTGTTAATAGTATTAGTTCATCTGTAGAAATATTATCCTGATAAAGCAACCTCACAGCTTGCATTCGTATGGAATGCTCTACAACATTCCGAATAAATCGTGCATTTGAAAAATTTCTATCAGTATTATTTTTTTGTTTGTATAAGAAATTTCGTAATTTCCACTCTGCATCCTTGGATAATTGATATTCCCTTTCTCCTGCCATTTGTCTTGCAATTTCCATTAGCTGATCAACCTCATAATCAGGAAATTCTAATATAAATGGAAATCTAGATTTCAAGCCAGGATTTAGAGTTAGAAAACGTTCCATTTCATATGGATAACCCGCTAAGATGAGCACAAAATCATCGCCATTATCCTCCATATGCTTGACAAGTGTGTCGATTGCTTCTTTACCAAAGTCTCTTTCTCCACCACGAGCCAATGAATAAGCTTCATCAATAAATAAGATACCACCTAGAGCCTTTTGTACTAATGCTCTTGTTTTTTGCGCCGTTTGACCAATGTATTCTCCCACCAAGTCTGCTCTTTCCGCTTCGATGAAATGGCCTTTTGATAATAGCTTCATATCAAAGTATATCTTTGCTAGTTTTCTAGCTACTGTTGTTTTTCCTGTTCCTGGATTTCCCTTAAATAACATATGCAGCACTTGTTTCGTATTCGAAAGACCCATCTCACTTCTTTTCTCATTAATGATGATAGTCGCATAAATCTCTTTAATTTTTTGTTTTAAAGTTTCCATCCCAACAAAGTTTGCTAATTCCTGATCGATATGAGAAAAGGGATCTTTTGCCATATATTGATTATGTTTTTCATGTTCAATTTTCGTTGGTTTGTTATCATGTAATACAATATTGATTTGACTATTCTTATTATGAATCCTTTGAGTTCCCAACTTCATCACTCCTTAGTCACCATAGTATACGTTTACCAGGTTAAAGGTGTGACAAATGCCTATACGCTGCTACACAACCAAAAACGAACGCTAAAAAAGCGTTCGTTACAGTTTATTCTTTATCAAGATTTACATTTTTAGCTGGTGCAAATGTGGAAATAGCATGTTTGAAAATTAATTGCTGTTTCCCTTCTGTCTCCAGTAAAACTGTAAAGTTGTCAAATGCTTTGACGATACCTCGTAATTGAAACCCATTTGTTAAGAATACAGTAACCGAAATATGCTCTTTTCTTAATTGGTTCAAATATTGGTCCTGGATATTTACAGATTGTGCCATCGCATTTCCTCCTCTTTTCTGTCTATATTGTATATTTCTACTTATCCATTAAGAAATCCTGCTAAATCAACAAAAATGTCTGAAAATTTCTCGTTGATACTAGACGCGCTGAAATTATACCAATTGACATCCATTTTATTTTTAAACCATGTATATTGACGTTTGGCGTATCGTCTAGAGTTTCGTTTCAATAAATGAATGGAGTCCTCTAAAGCAGCTTCGCCATTAAAATAAGGAATCAATTCTTTATAGCCTATAGCTTTCATTGATTGATAGTTTTCAAATCCTTGTTCCATTAAGGCTTTTACTTCTTCCAATAAACCGTCACGAATCATCATATCAATTCGTAGATTTATCCGCTCATATAAAAGCTCTCGTTCCATTTCTAGTCCAATTAACAGACTGTCATATGGACTGTCCTTGGATTGTTGCTGCTGGTATTCTGTCATGGTGAGACCTGTCTTTTCATATATTTCCAAGGCTCGTATGACACGTCGGTAATTGTTTGGATGAATTCGAGATGCCTGGACAGGGTCTAACCGCTTCAGGCGATTAAACAGTAGCTCAATACCACTTTCTTCCATTTCATTCTCTAATTGTTTTGTTAGTGCGTCATCCCTCTTTTCATTTGAAAAATTATAATCATTGAGTACTGCTTGTATGTATAAACCACTTCCACCCACTATGATTGGGATGTGGTTTCGCGAAGTAATTTCGCTTATATATTTTTGTACGTAGTATTGAAAATCCGCTACAGAGAAATCCTCATTGGGCTCTTTGATGTCAATCATATGATGTGGTATGCCCTGCATTTCTTCCGGCTTAATTTTGGCAGTTCCAATATCCATTCCCTTATATACCTGCATGGAATCTCCACTGATAATCTCGCCATTGATTTTCTTAGCAACTTCAATACTAAGCTTTGTCTTCCCAACAGCTGTCGGTCCAACAATTGCGATAACCTTTTGTTTCATCCTTATTCCCCTAAGATATTAAATACTTTTTATTTATATGCACGATATGCTGATAGCATCCATATGTACTTTTCATAGCTTCCTAGAAGTGATACTAGCAAATCCTTGGTCGGCTCATCACTCCGTTCGTCAGCAAGATGAAAGCCCTGTTCACGAATTTCAGAGATTAATTGCTTATAATCTTCCATTAACTGTTCCATAATCTCATCTTCTTTATCATCTGCATTCGCTTCTACGAGTGTTGCTTCCTTTAGATATTTTGACATTGTTGCTAAAGGCTTTCCATCGATCATTAGAATTCTCTCCGCAACTGTGTCTAAATCACTCGCAAATTTGGAATACATTTCTTCAAACAAGGCGTGAAGCTGAAAAAAGTGTCTACCTTGGATAAACCAATGATATCGATGTAATTTCACATACATGACAAATTGATTTGATAATAACTGATTTAAAAAATTCACTAGTCTTTGGTTTTCCATCTGCACTCCACCTTTTTTTATTATCATTTGCGAAGTGCAGCGGAAATATACCTATTACATGACACGTTTAAACATTTTTTCAAGTTCATAGGTTGTAAAATGGACAATTATTGGTCTGCCATGAGGACAAGTAAATGGATCGGTTGTCCCTCGTAAATCCTCCAGAAGACGAAACATATCATCATGATTCAAGTAGTGATTTGCTTTAATGGATCGTTTGCAAGACATTAATATGGCAGCTTCCTCCCGAATAGCTTCTATATTAATTCGTTCGTCCTGCATGATTTGTTCAATCATTTCTCGAATTACCTCTTCTTCAAAACCTTTCGGAAACCAATTTGGATACGAGCGGATAATGTAACTCTGATTTCCAAAGGTTTCAAAAAATAACCCAACTTTTTCAAGCTCTGTTTTGTAATGGTCAATAAAAATTGATTCCTGCTTTGAGAATTCAAAGGTAATTGGGAACAGCAATTCTTGTACTTCATTAGACGTTTGACCTAACTTATGCTTGAAAAATTCATATTTAATTCGCTCCTGTGCTGCATGCTGATCAATCATATAAAAACCATTATCGTTTTGCGCAAGAATATACGTGCCGTGTAATTGACCAATTGGATACATCTTTGGAACACGTTCATCTTGAGGAACTTGAATATTTTTCTGAGACTCTTCCTTAGTTATAGATTCCTTCGCCAATTCATGAAAATCAGGTTTTTCTTGAGTTTCCTCTACCTTACTTCCGCGGAAGTTATTTTCTACTAAATGCTGATATTGATGATCAGCTTTCTGCTCAGTTTGATTTTGATAAATTGTCTTTTGGTATTTTGATAGCTCGGGTGTTAATTTTGCCTTCGAGCTTGTGGAATCAAAATCAAACGAATTTTGAACGGAAGGTGTTGGTTTTTCTGTTTGTTTTTGTTCAATTTCCGGAATTAGCCGAGTTTGTCTAAAGGTAGAACGAATCAGATCCTCCACTAAACGATATAATTCTTTATCTTTACTAAACCTAGCTTCTAATTTCGTAGGATGGACGTTAACATCAACTAGGATTGGGTCCATCTCAATCGATAATACAACAACTGGAGAACGACCAATTGGTAGAAGCGTGTGGTAGCCTCGTATAATCGCTTGTGTTACTGGAATACTTTTGATATATCTCCCATTCAATATAATGGAAATATATGAACGAGAAGCTCGGGTGATCTCTGGCTTGGCAATGTATCCATTAATCTTAAAATCTAATGTTTCTTCCTGTATTGGTATCATCTTTCTTGCCACACCCATCCCATATATCTGAGCAATCACTTGAAGTATATCGCCTGTTCCGGGCGTCTTAAATAATGGCTTACCATTGTGAGTCGCTTCGAAACGAATCTCTGGATGTGACAAAGCAAGTCTGTTTAATAGATCAGTAATATGTCCTAGCTCCGTATGGATGGTCTTCATATACTTTAACCTGGCTGGAGTATTGTAGAATAGATCCGAAACAATGATTTCTGTGCCTCTTCTCGCATCGCTTTTACTCCGCTCAACTACTTGTCCACCTTCCATTGACAATAAGCTTCCTGCTGAATTACCTTGTGATGTTTTAATGGATAATCTACTTACAGAAGCAATACTAGCTAAAGCTTCACCACGAAATCCTAACGTATTGACATGGAATAAATCTGACTCATTTCGGATTTTACTAGTAGCATGACGCAGGAACGCTCTTTCGACATCATCCTCCGCCATACCCTCACCATCATCCGTTATCTTAATCTGCTCTAATCCCGCTTCTAAAACGTCAACCTTTATCCAGGAGCTATTAGCATCAATACTGTTTTCAATTAATTCTTTCACTACAGACGCAGGCCTTTCTACTACTTCTCCTGCAGCAATTTTATTTGCTAGTGCATCTGGCATTTGGAATATTTTCATTAGAAAGAACCCTTTCTACTCTTGCTATTTTAGAGAAAGCTTTTGTTTTGCTTTCTTTTGTAATCGATGAAGTTCGTTCATCGCCTCAATTGGTGTCATTTCAAATAAATCAATTTGTTTTAACTGTTGTACGATTTCTTCATCATGCTCCGATACGCTGTTGGTATTTTCTTTTGTTACCGCAACGGATTCCGAAAAGAAGGATAATTGATCAGATTCCACTTCAATCTGTTTTGAATCTGTTGCATCATTACTCTCCAGTTGCTTTAAGATAATACTCGCTCGATTGATTAAATTATCTGGTAAATTGGCAAGCTTGGCTACATGAATTCCGTAACTCTTATCTGCGGCTCCTTCTTTTATCTGGTGGAGAAACACAACATTACCTTCATATTCTTCTGCACGCACATGAACATTTTTTAATCTTGGCAAATCACCTTCTAATGCAGTTAATTCATGATAATGCGTAGAAAATAGTGTCTTGGCATGAATATGGTGGTGAATGTGTTCAACAATTGCTTGTGCTAGAGCCATCCCATCATACGTACTCGTTCCTCTTCCGATTTCATCCAGAAGAATAAGACTTCTTTCCGTTGCGTGAGAAATTGCATGATTTGCCTCAAGCATCTCCACCATAAAAGTACTTTGGCCAGAGACAAGATCATCTGCAGCTCCAATACGCGTGAATATTTGATCAAACACAATTAACTCTGCTTCTTCACAAGGTACGAAACAACCAATTTGTCCCATAATAGCAATTAAAGCAAGCTGTCTCATATACGTACTTTTACCTGACATATTCGGACCTGTAATTAATAGAATACTTTTATCGTCATCTAAAGTAATATCATTTGGTACGAATGTCCCATCATCCATAACCTGTTCAATAACAGGATGACGACCATTTTTGATTTCTAGCTTTTTCTCTACAAAGGTTGGCCGTTTATAGTTATTTGCTTCACTAACTGTTGCAAATGCTTGCAATACATCAATATTACTGATTGTATCTGCTAAATATTGAAGTCTTGGAATTTGATCCTTAATCTGTTCTCGTATTTCAGTAAATAGGTTATATTCTAATTCAACGCTTTTTTCTTCTGCTTCTAAAATTAATTGTTCCTTTTCCTTTAATTCTGGTGTAATAAACCTTTCAGCATTGGTGAGTGTCTGTTTTCGTTCATATTTTCCTTCAGGTAATAAATGAAGGTTTGCTTTGGTCACTTCAATATAATAACCGAACACTCGATTGTAACCGATTTTTAACGATTTTATGTTGGTTTCCTGCTTCTCTTTCTGTTCTAATTCAGCAATCCACTTTTTGCCATTTCGAGATGCATCACGGTAAACATCAAGTTGTTTGTCAAAGCCATCTTTTATAATAGATCCTTCCTTTATAGAAATTGGAGGATCCTCAATGATACTAGCTTCTAAAGTATCCACTAATTCCTCTGGGTAAACTAGTAGGCTAGCGAGATCTCTTATTTGTTTATGGTCGAATTGCAAAAGTAGCTCTTTTATTTCAGGAATTCTCTTTAATGATTTTTTTAATTGAATGAGATCTCTTGCATTAACATTACCAAATGCAATTCTTCCTGCTAATCGTTCTAAATCATAGACCGATTTAAGGCTTTCTCGTAGGGTGTCTCTTTCTAGGAACGCTTGGTAAAACCCTTCAACTGCCTCTAGCCGATTATTAATTTGAACCTGATCGAGTAATGGGCGTTCTAGCCATTTTTTTAGCATTCTAGATCCCATCGCTGTAACAGTTTTATCTAATACCCATAACAAGCTCCCATGTCTTCCTTTTCGAAGTATGGTCTCGGTAAGCTCTAAATTTCGTTTTGAATACATGTCTAGCGATAAATAATGGTCAAGCTCAATAATTTCGGCTTGTTTTAAATGATCAAGTGAGCGTTTTTGCGTATATTGTACATAATTTAATAAACGACTGAATGACTTTATTAGCCTTTCATCGTTTAAGTTCTCACAGAGGTCTCGATATTCTCCATTAAATGTTACTTCATCTTGATAGGATAGTGTAATTTGGAGCTTATCCATCAGCTGCTTCTGAAGCGACTCTGGAAGGTTTGACGAAACCACAATCTCTTTAATTGGCTGGTTATATAACTCATGAATAACTGCATCAAATCCTAACGTGATCTGAGCGATTCTGCTTTCTCCCGTCGATAGATCACAGTAAACTACTACAAATGATCCATCCTTGAAATGAGATAGACTAGCAATATAATTATTATTCCGTTCACTTAGCATAGCACTTTCCATAACAGTTCCGGGTGTAATAAGCTGAACGACCTCTCGTTTCACAACCCCTTTTGCCGTTTTGGGATTTTCTACCTGTTCACATATAGCCACTTTGTAACCTTTTTCAACTAAAGTTTTTATATAATTTGCCGCTGAGTGATACGGAACTCCGCACATTGGTATAGGGTCATCCTGTCCCCCTTCACGCTTCGTTAATGTAATCTCTAGTTCTCTTGACGCGTTAATAGCATCATCAAAAAACATTTCATAAAAATCACCTAAACGGAAAAATAAAAATGCATCTTTATAATCAGCTTTTATTGTTAAGTATTGCTCCATCATTGGTGTATACTTTGCCATGAAAAATCCTCCAAAAACCTACATATTATTCTACAATTATAGCATAAAATGAACCACAACGATTGTTTAGATTGTAGAGATATGCTGAGACAAGGGAAAACAGACAAAAAAAACTTACGAGGAACATACCCTCGTAAGTTGATTAATCTTTTCCTCTATTGCTACTGCTTTCTAGGAAATCAGGACTTAAATCGCTTAACTCATCCTCTGTTACTGCATAATCCCAGCTCTCATCTTCATCATCAAATTTATCAATCTTTTGCTTTACTCTCACATATACTTTTGTATCGCCAAGGACTTGAACTAAGAATTCACGTTCGATATCTACAAGTATTTTAGAGCCTTGATTGGAAATTCTACATTCTAAGCAATTTGGTTGCTGCAGCACCTTGCAAATCACATCGTAATCATCATTAATGCAATTATCATCACGAATTCCAAGTGGGATGTAATCAGTGTAGGTAACACGTTCTGTTACTACTTCGGTTTTCGTATTATCATTATAAGAATACCAGATGTTAATTTCATAGCTTCCATTAACTTCAACAGTATCTTCAGATTTTTTCTTTGCATTATATAGATGATTAATAACCCAGCATCCTAGGATACTTGTAGGTCTATGTGATGGCGAAATGGAATGAGTAGCTTGCGTGAATTTTTTTCCCTTGCCAATAACCGCTTTTGTAATAATCTCTCTGTAGTCTTTATCTAGAAAACTCATAATTACGTTTACCTCCTCTTTTTTCATAGTCATTTTATGCAAGACAAATACCTAAAGTGCATAGCGATTCTACGAAAGATAAAGAAGAAAAAATAATTATGGGCAAAAATCAGTTGTGACGGATAGTTCTAGCAAGCTTATTGCAATAAAAAAAACAAGCAAAAAAATTAATTTTTGCTTGTTTTTAACGTTAATGGTCACAACCAATACTGTTTTTTTCACCAGAGGCAGTTTTTCCAGATAACGGATCCCCGCCAGTTGACTGAATTACTTTATTAGTAACCTCTCGGGCAATTGTACCAGATACAAGCTGCAATACATCGTTAACTACGATTTGCGATTCTTTGAATTCCTGAACAATTGGAATTTCATCAATCTCCGCTTGCAGACGATCAATTTCCTCTTCGATACGTTTTAATGCTTCTCTTTTTTCATATGCCTGAAAGTTGACAGCTTGTTTTTGCAGAGTTTTAATTTTCTGTATTAATTTTTGCACCTTATTATTTTCGTTCAATTTTGCTTCTACTTGCTTGAAACGATCAATTTCTTCTGTATTTGCAAGCATATCTGCTAGTCGCTTAGCTTCTTCTAATACTTGTGTTCTTGTAAATTCAGCCATAATTACTTCACCTCTATTGTATTTTCAACCATTTCGCCATTTAAGGACCAGGTTTTTGTTTCGGTTATTTTTACATCTACAATCTTTCCAATAGCAGATTTAGGTCCTTTAAAGTTTACTAGTTTATTTTTCTCAGTATATCCAGCTAATACATTCGGATCCTTTTTACTTTCTCCTTCAACCAGAACCTTTACAGTTTTGTTTTCATATGTCTTCATGGATGCTGCAGATTGTTTATTTACTAACTCATTTAAGCGATACAGACGCTGCTTTTTAACTTCTTCAGGAACATCATCTTTTTTCTTTGCAGCTGGTGTCCCTTCCCGTGGTGAATAGATAAAGGTATATGCCGCTTCAAATCCTACCTCTTCTACAAGAGTCATTGTCTCTTCAAACTGTTCATCGGTTTCATTTGGAAAACCAACAATAATATCTGTCGTTAACGTCGCGTTCGGAATTGCTTTACGAATTTTTCGTACCAATTCTAAGTAATCTTCACGCGTATATTTACGATTCATGCGTTTTAGCACTTCACTACTACCTGATTGTACTGGTAAGTGAATATGATCAAGAAGGTTTCCGCCTTTCGCTAACACTTCAATTAAATGATCATCAAAATCTCGTGGATGTGATGTTGTGAAACGTACTCTTGGGATATCAATTTTGTGAATATCATCCATTAGATCTCCTAATCGGTAGTCCAAATCCTCGAAATCCTTACCATACGCATTTACATTTTGTCCAAGTAAGGTAATTTCCTGATAGCCTTGTGCCGCTAATTGACGCACCTCTTGTATGATATCCTCTGGCCGACGACTTCTTTCTTTACCGCGAGTCATCGGTACGATACAATACGTACAAAACTTATCGCAGCCATACATAATATTAACCCATGCTTTAATTTTACCATTACGGACCTTTGGAAGGTTCTCAATAATGTCTCCTTCTTTAGACCATACTTCGACAACCTGCGCTTTACCAAACATTGCATCTTTTACTAAGTGTGGTAAACGATGAATATTATGCGTACCGAACACCAAATCGATATGCTGATGTTTTTTCATAATACGGTCTACTACAGATTCTTCCTGAGACATACAACCACAAACCCCAAGAATTAAATCTGGTTTCTCAGTTTTTAGTGGCTTTAAATGACCAATCTCGCCGAACACTTTATTTTCTGCATTCTCACGAATAGCACATGTATTGAGTAAGATTAGGTCTGCTTCATTCGTATCAGCTGTTGCTTCATATCCCATATCTGTCAGAATTCCAGCCATAACCTCTGTATCATGCTCGTTCATTTGACAACCATATGTACGAATCAAGAACTTCTTCCCTTTTCCAATTTCTTGCATATCCTCAGGAATGGAAAAGTCATAATGAAACTGAACTTCTTCTCGACGTCGCTTTCTAGCTTTCTTTAAATCTGGTGGCTGATAGCTTGTTTGAAAGTATTTTGCAATCATATCATCACTGGACATTTGTTTGATTCGTTCAATATTCTCCTGTTCGGAGTTTATGTCTGTTGGATTAATTTGCTTTATCTGATTTTGTTCGAGACGCTGTTTTTCATTCATTAGACAATCTCCTTTCTATTCTAGAACAAATTAATTATGTATATAGGTTTACATTATTACAGTATAAAGCCTTTCAATGAATTTAACAATATTTGTGAAAGCACTAACCCAATTAGATTTATCGGAAATAGATAAAATAGGAAAAATAAATGATTACTTCCATAACTTTCTAAAGTACAACTAGTAATTCTTTTATATGAACCTTATGAACCTATAAAAAAAGTGCTACGCTATCGCGCAACACAATTAAGGACATCTATACTTATCTAGGTTCAACAATTAATTTAATTGCTGTCCGTTCTTCATTATCAATCATGATATCCGTAAAGGCTGGAATACAAATTAGGTCAACTCCACTTGGGGCAACAAATCCTCTAGCGATTGCAACTGCTTTTACGGCTTGGTTTAATGCACCAGCGCCGATAGCCTGAATTTCCGCTGTGCCGCGTTCACGTAATACATTCGCAAGTGCTCCTGCTACTGAATTAGGATTTGATTTTGCTGAGACTTTTAATATTTCCATTACTAGTACCTCCTTCATTTCCTATTATAGTTCTATTGCTACTATATTCTTGGAGACGTTAGCTTATAACCTTATTATGCATCAAGATTTCAAAAAATTCAAATTTCCGACGAACAACAGCTATTAACCTAGGAATGGATTGTCCTCATTTATCATAATTCTCTCAATTTTAGATGCTTTTCCGCTAGCATCATCTATTGTTACGATGATACCATTTAATTGATTTCTTCCATTTTTATCAGGTTCAAATCGAACGGGCAAGCTTGTTAAAAATTTCTTTAACACTGCCTCACGTTCAACACCTAAAATTCCATCGTACGGCCCAGTCATTCCTACATCTGTAATATATGCAGTACCCTTTGGTAAAATGCGATTATCGGCAGTTTGGGTATGTGTATGTGTACCAACTACAGCGCTAACTCTTCCATCTACATACCAGCCCATTGCTTGTTTCTCACTAGTTGCTTCCGCATGAAAATCAAGAAAAATTATATTGGTTCTCTTCTGAGCTTGCTCAATTAACTGATCTGCCTTCCGAAAAGGATCATCGATTGCTGGTAGGAATGTACGACCTTGTAAGTTCATAATCGCTATTTCCGTACCGTTTATATTGATGAAAGTTAAGCCTTTCCCTGGCGTCCCTTCTGGATAGTTAGCAGGGCGGACTAAGTTTTTTGCGTCATCAATAAATTCAAAAATATCTTTTTTATCCCATGAATGATTACCCATGGTAATTGCTTGCGCTCCCCATTCCATGAATTGCTTATAAATCTTTTCCGTTATACCTTTACCCGATGCTGCGTTTTCACCATTAATAATAACAGCGTTGGGTCTGTATTTTTCTTTTAATTTTGGTAAATATGTTTGAACCATCTCTCTTCCAGGAGATCCAAAGACGTCACCAATAAATAATATCTTCATTCCAAAACCATCCTATCGTACATTTTATGTATAGTTTAGACCTTCTTCACTAATAAATAAAGCTATAATTGTATTTCGAATATAAAAAGCGGAGCAAATGCTCCGCTTTTTTTATTTTGCATATTCAACTGCTCTTGTTTCACGAATTACAGTCACTTTAATATGACCTGGGTAATCAAGCTCGCTTTCAATACGCTTACGAATATCACGTGCAATACGTGCCGAATCAATATCATCGATTTCATCTGGCTTAACCATAATTCGAATTTCTCTTCCTGCTTGGATTGCAAATGATTTTTCAACACCTGCAAACGATTCTGAGATTTCTTCAAGCTTCTCTAATCGTTTGATATAATTCTCCAAGGTTTCACTTCTTGCTCCAGGGCGAGCTGCTGATAAAGCATCAGCCGCAGCTACTAGAACAGAAATTACGGAAGTAGGCTCTTCATCACCATGGTGAGAAGCAATCGAATTAATGACTACCTCGTGTTCTTTGTATTTCATTGCTAGCTCTTTCCCGATTTCAACGTGGCTTCCTTCTACTTCATGATCAATTGCTTTACCAATGTCATGGAGTAATCCTGCTCTTCTTGCTAACCTTACATCTTCACCTAATTCAGCAGCTAGTAAACCAGATAGGTATGCTACTTCTGTAGAATGCTTTAACACATTTTGACCATAGCTTGTACGGTATTTTAGGCGACCAAGGATTTTAATTAAATCTGGATGTAGACCATGTACACCTACTTCAAACGTTGTTTCTTCCCCTACTTCTCGTATATATTCATCAACTTCACGTCTAGCTTTATCCACCATTTCTTCAATTCTTGCTGGGTGAATTCTGCCATCCTGTACGAGTTTCTCTAAAGCTATACGAGCAGTTTCTCTACGAACTGGGTCAAAACCAGATAATATAACTGCTTCTGGTGTATCATCAATGATTAAATCGATTCCTGTTAATGTTTCCAATGTACGTATGTTTCGACCTTCACGACCAATAATACGACCTTTCATTTCATCGTTTGGAAGATTTACAACAGATACAGTAGTTTCAGCAACGTGGTCTGCAGCACAGCGTTGTAAAGCCAAGGACAGGATATTTTTTGCCTTCTTATCCGCCTCTTCTTTTGCACGATTTTCAGCTTCCTTAATCATAATCGCTGATTCATGTGCTAATTCCTTTTCAATACGCTCTAAAATAATGCTTCTTGCCTGATCAGTAGTGTAACCAGAAATGCGCTCAAGCTCGGTTTGCTGCTCTTGTAACATTGCTTCCACTTTGCTTTCCATTTCTTCAATTTGTTGTTGTTTTTCTGTAAGCGATTGTTCGCGTTTTTCAAGCATGAGCTCTCGCTTGTCCAGTGTCTCACTTTTTCTATCCAGATTTTCTTCTCTTTGCATCAGGCGACTTTCTTGCTTTTGGACTTCAGAACGACGTTCACGTAATTCTTGCTCTGTCTGCTGGCGAAGTTTATGATTTTCATCCTTTGCCTCAAGAAGTGCCTCTTTTTTAGCGGCATCTGCATTTCGATGTGCTTCTTCCACTATTTGCTTTGCTAGATTTTCCGCACTGGAAATTTTAGCCTCAGCAATAGATTTACGAATCAGATAACCAACAACAATACCGACTACAAGGAAAAATAAGGCAAGCAAAATGGAGATGAGTAGAAAGTTGTCTCCCACGTTTTCACCTCCTCTTGCTATAAAATTGTTTCAGTTCATTCATTACATATTGTCGGCATGTACCATATTCAATGAATAATTTACATTTCGTATAATAAAAAATATAAAATTATACATATTAATTTTATCTGTCAGTAAAAATATTGTCAAGGAATCGACATAAAATATGTTTTTGATTTTCTATTTTCTGTTAATGAAAAAAGCCCTTTACTATGTAAAGGGCTTAAAATATATCTTAAACATCTAATGTTTCTTGTGCAGGTTGTTCTTCTGGTACTTCAACATCACTATCTAAGTTATAGTGATCACGAATTGCTTGTTGAATTTCTACCAGGATTTCCTTGTTTTCTTTAAGGAATACCTTCGCATTTTCTCTTCCTTGCCCAAGTCTTTCACCTTCATAGGAGTACCATGCACCACTCTTTTGAACGATGTCCAAGTCAGAGCCAATATCTAAGATTTCACCTTCTTTAGAAATCCCTTCCCCATACATAATATCTACTTCTGCTTGTTTAAATGGAGGTGCAACCTTATTTTTAACTACTTTAATTTTCGCTCTGTTACCTAAAATGTCATTGCCTTGCTTTAATGTTTCTGCACGACGAACTTCTAAACGGACAGAAGAATAGAACTTTAATGCGCGTCCTCCTGGAGTGGTCTCAGGGTTTCCGAACATTACGCCAACTTTTTCACGAATCTGGTTGATGAAAATTGCGGTTGTTTTTGATTTATTGATAGCACCTGAAAGCTTACGTAAAGCTTGAGACATAAGACGGGCTTGTAAACCTACATGAGCGTCACCCATTTCCCCTTCAATCTCTGCCTTCGGTACTAATGCAGCAACTGAATCCACAACAATAATATCAACCGCTCCACTACGCACTAACGCTTCAGCAATTTCTAGTGCTTGTTCACCTGTATCTGGTTGTGAAAGTAGAAGCTCATCAATATTAACACCTAGCGCTCTTGCATAGGTAGGGTCAAGTGCATGCTCTGCATCAATAAATGCTGCTTGGCCACCGGCTTGCTGTGCTTCGGCAATTGCGTGAAGTGCTACTGTTGTTTTACCTGATGATTCAGGTCCGTAGATTTCCACAATTCTACCTTTTGGATAGCCACCTATACCCAATGCTATATCTAATGTAAGCGAACCACTAGAAACTGTTGCTAGTTTCTGATCAGCTGTTTCACCTAATTTCATAATAGAACCTTTACCGAACTGTTTCTCTATTTGTCTTAAAGCCATATCTAAAGCTTGTTTTCTATCACTCAACGAAACTACCTCCTTAAATTAACTATATCTATCATACATTGTTTTCGATGTTTTGCCAAGCAAAAAACGAATAAATGTTCTCATATTTTTTCTGGGTTATTTTCATTATTTTTCATTAATTCAACTGAGATATTCTATAAAAATAATATTCTATACTCGGAAGAGCACTTAAAATTATGTTTTTAAGTTATGGAATAAAAGTTCATATCCCTTTAATACAGCTCTTTGTCTAATTGCTTCCCGATCACCAATAAACTCATATTTATTCGCAAAATGATCAACACCCTCAATGTATATGGAAATATAAACTGTCCCTACAGCTTTTCCTTCAACCGAGTCTGGTCCTGCAATTCCTGTGAAGCTAATTCCTACCGAAGTGCCTAATAATTTGGCTACATTCTGAGACATTTCCAGTGCACATGCTTCACTTACTGTCCCAAAATTATCTAAAGTAGATGATGATACCTGTAGTACATCTCGTTTAACTGATTCATCATAACAGACAATTGCCCCGTTACAAACCACAGAAGCACCTGGAACAGCTATCATTTTTTCGATAAACTTCCCACCTGTCAGGCTTTCTGCGGAAGCGATTTTATGCTGGCCATCTCTTAATAAGGAAACAATACGATGCTCGATATTCTCATCATTCATTCCAATAAAATAAGGGCCTACTTTAGCTAGAATAGCGGATTTTGTTTGTTCTAATAAATCTATTGCTCTTTCTTCAGATGACGCTTTTGCCGTTAAACGAATCACAACACCATCTGCCTGGGCTAATGGTGCAATTGTTGGATTTTGTTGGCTATCGATAAGCTCTTTAAGTTCGTGTTCAAGCTTTGATTCTCCAATACCTATAAAACGTAGCACATACGATTTAATTACATCTGTCTGCCCGTGCAACTGACTTAAGTAAGGCAGGACACCTTCATTCATCATTGACTTCATTTCACGCGGAACACCAGGTAAAAAGACCCACGTCTTACTCTGATATTCAACTATCATACCAGGTGCCATTCCAACATTGTTCTCGATAATGCTAGCACCATGAAATACACGAGCCTGCTTTCGATTATTCGGTGTCATCACCGTATTATTTCTCTTGAAATAAGCTTCAATTTTTTTCATAGAAGGATTATGTTCAATGATTTCAATACCACTGAGAAGTTGAAAGGCTTCTCGTGTTAAATCATCATCAGTTGGTCCTAATCCTCCCGTAACAATAATGACATCAGAGCGATTTTGTGCAGCGTCAAAGATGTCTTTTGCACGTGTTAAATTATCACCTACAACACCGTGATAATAAACATTAATACCATGTAATGCCAACTGTTCAGAAATCCATTGTGCATTCGTGTTCGCAATTTGCCCTAACAGAAGCTCTGTACCGACAGCAACAATTTCCGCATTAACTGTTTTCATTATTTAGAGTCCCTCATAACATGCCAGTTTTTCACAAAATAGTCATATCCGGATAATACTGTAAAGAAAAGTGCGATATATAGCATAATTGTTCCAAACGGAAAGTCGATAAAGGAAAAAGGAAAATTATGAAGTAACAAAACAGAAATCGCAACCATTTGTGTAGCGGTCTTAAGCTTGCCCATATTACCTGCTGCTAAAACCGTTCCCTCTCCTGCAGCGACAAGACGTAGCCCCGTTACTGCGAATTCTCTACTTATGATGATAATCACAACCCACGCTGGTGCCGCTCCAGTTTCTACTAATAGAATTAATGCAGCAGATACTAATAGCTTATCAGCCAGCGGATCTAAAAACTTACCTAAGTTGGTAACGAGATTATGCTTTCTGGCATAATAACCATCTATCCAATCTGTTGTAGAAGCAATAATAAATAATAGTGCCGCTACAAAGTGGGATACAGGTAGTGATTCATCGCCAATATTCCACTCTCCCCACTGGAATGGAATACTCATTAATAAAATAAATAAAGGAATTAATAGTATTCTAGAAATCGTAATTCTATTTGGAATATTCATGTACAACATTCTCCTCCTAAAAGCAATTATATAAGCTTTATGAATAATAGATAAGTTCTAATAAAGGGATAAAACCCTTCTCTAGCCTGTTACTGAGAAGGGTTTTATGATTATTCATTTTCTTCTGTAACATTAAACCATATTTGCTGATGATCACTTGTGTTTGGATCGACAGGGTATTCGACATCCACCCCATTTATCTTAATTGACAGATCGGGCGCATGACCAATATTAAGAAAAATTCTCTCTTGACCAGTTAAGTCAATCTCCATTGGTGAATTCTCTGGATCAGTAATTGCACCAAAGAAAGACTCACCAGCTTCATTTTTCACATCTAACCAAACGCCACTTTGTGATTCAAATGTGAACATTAACGCCTCGCCTGTATTGGATAATTCAATGGTTGAAACTGGAGGTGATCCACTACCTTGCTCAACTACGTTCATGCTAAGATCAGTTTCCTCTTCAACTTGGTCCTCATTTGTTTCCTCGCCTGATCCTTCCTCTCCGTCTTGCTCGTCTTCACTAGTGTCCTCCGAATCAGGGTCTGGGTCTTCCGCTCCATTTTCATCTCTTGTTTCCTCACCAGAAGTGTCGGTATCTTCATTACGAATAATGGTATTATCACCTGTTTCATCCACTGGACTTGGGTCCTCATTATCATTTGATTTCGTTAAGAACCACCATGCTAGAAAAACAATACCGATAATAAGTAGTACTACGATTAACGTAGGAATAAATGAAAAAATTGCCGAGCTCCTAGTTGGCATATTGTCTTTTCTGGAACGATGAATCCTTGTGTATTGAGTAGTGGTATCTTCTTCAGGGGAAGGAATCTCTTCTTTATACTCCTCCATCAACTGATTGGGATCCACACCTACTGCAATTGCATATTCTTTAATAAATGCCTTCGCATAAAATTTACCTGGGAGAATCGAGAAATTCTCCTCTTCTATTGCTACAAGATATCGCTTCTGTATCTTCGTGATATCTTGTAGTTCATCAAGTGATAACTCTTTAGCTTCTCTTGCTTCCTTTAACCTTGCACCTATTCCCATTTATAACACCATCCAATTTCTTAATCGAACATTGAGAAACCATTTCCCTGGTTAAGCTGTAGTTTTTCTACTACGTCATACGTTATTTCTTCATCCTCATCACTACGAAGCTCTATAATATAATCAAAATCATTAATACTATATTCGGTTGATTGAACAAAAATATCAGGGTGTTCGACAACTTTTATTGCTGGTAGCTGCATTATCTCTCGAATTAATTGCCAGTGCTTTTCATTAGCCTTCTGCTTCGATACGATCCCATCAATAATAAATATATTATCGACACTATATTCTCCTTCGATTAGCTGATTGCGAATCGTCTGTTTAATCAATGTACTCGATACAAATAACCATTTCTTGTTAGCACAAACACTAGCTGCAACAACAGACTCTGTTTTCCCTACTCTAGGCATCCCTCGTATTCCGATCAACTTATGCCCTTCCTGTTTATATAATTCAGCCATAAAATCAACTAGTAATCCAAGTTCATCTCTTACGAAACGAACAGTTTTACGGTCATCTGCATCCCTATGTATATATTTTCCATGCCTCACAGCAAGTCTATCTCTAAGTTTTGATTTTCTAAGCTTCGTTACTCTTATTGTATCCATTGTTTGTAAAATTAATTGTAATCGTGTTATTTGTTCTTCGTTTTGAGCTAGTAGTAACATACCTCTTTTCCCATTCTCTACTCCATTAATCGTCACGATATTAATCGAGAGCATTCCTAATAAAGAAGATATATCACCTAATAAACCTGGACGATTTATTTCAATTTCATATTCTAAGTACCATTCTATCCGTCCCATCAGAAACTCCCCTTTAAACATGCTAAAAAATGGATAAAAAAGATATATATCACTATAATAAATGATTTTGGCTATAGTTTAAAGAATTTAATCAAAATAATTATTGAGACTGGCATAAGAGAATGGAAAAGAAGCTACGAATAGACGCAGCTTCCTTTATTTTGGATTCCTTAGCTATTAGCTTGGTTTTGCACCAATTTAACCATGGAGTTCGCAATTGCGTGTTGCTCTTCCTTGGTCGCAGCATTCCACAGCTCTCGTAAAACTGCTTCCTCGCTATTTTTGGCATCTACACTTTTTGCAAGGTAATCTCCTACTTCATAAGCAACCTCAGAAATTGTTTGTTGAGACATTCCTTGTGATTGTGCCTGTTCTAATCTATTCGCCAAAAAGTCCTTCCAAGAATCAAAATTATCCAATACGGACATCATCATTCCTCCTTCTCTTTGTACATGCATAGTATTTGATTTTATTTTTTGATTATGCATGACAATAAAGGGGGATTGATTTATTTTTTTAGTTCCAACCACCAGTAATTCTTATGATTTCCCCTTGTATATAGCTTGATTTATCACCAAGTAAAAAACTAACTGCATTTGCAACATCACTTGGTCGTCCTGCACGACCTAGGGGAATTTCTTGAAGCAGCTCGTTTTCCTCATCTGGTTCAAGTTGATTCATTTTTGACTTAATGTATCCTGGGCTGATTGCATTCACATGTATTCCACAAGGTCCAACCTCTTTTGCTAATGCTTTCACAAAACTGTTTTGTGCGCCTTTTACTGCAGAATATAGCACCTCATGACTTGCCCCTACTTCACCCCAAATAGAGGAGATAAAGACTATTTTACCTGCTTTATTGCGAATCATAGAAGGCAATAAGGCTTTTGTAATTGCCATTGGTGCTTTCACATGTATAGCTATCATTTGATCCATAGCGATTTCCGTTGTGTCTTGAAATAATCCATATAAGGCAATTCCACTAGCAAACACAATCGAGTGGATTGGATAAACGATTTGATTCAGTAGCGCATTTTCCCCATTAGGTTTACTTAGGTCAGCTTTTATAACATCTAAAACAGACTCAGGCTTCATTCGTACTCTTATATCATGAATTGCATCTAAATTTTGATGATAATGAAGGATTAAATCATATCCTTCTTTCTCTAGTTGGGTGGCAATGGCACGACCAATGTCCCCACTTGCTCCAATTACTAATACATTTTTCCCCATAATTTCTCCTTATTCTGGTACGATTTTACACACAGCTAAGCGCTCTTCCGCTATCCAACCGGATAAGAAACCATTCGCATCCTGTACGGTTAGTTTTTGGATTTCTGGAATTAGTTCAAAATAATCGATACCAACATGATGATAATGAATATACTTACTAGCGATATTCTCTAATGAATTCATCGATCGCAATACTTGACCAATTTTCTTTTTTTTCATTCTTTCGAAATCATCTTCAGTAAGCTGCTGTGTTTTGGTTGAAAGAAGTAATTCTATAATCTTTTTTGTAAATAATTCAGGATTGTCTGTATTTCCACCTATTATGGAATAACCGAAATTCTTCTCTAGATTGGTCTCAAAATAGAAACTAGCATCAATAATGTTCTCTTGATATAGCTCCTCATAGAACTGACCACTTTTCGAAAAATAGTACGTTAGAATAATGTCCTGTAGCAAATCTCGTTTAATAAATTCTTGTGGTTCTAATTCCTTAGTCGATTCCTTAATTCCAATCGTACATTTTGAGACAGAGACCGGCATAACAATCTTGTTTTCTGATTTCGCCACTGCCGATGGTTCATTAGGAAAGTCTCGCTTGATTTCTTCTAGCTTTGAAAATTCCTTTGAAGCTTGGTTTTCTCTTATAAGCGCTAACATATTGTCCGGCTCAAAATTACCAGCAATAAAAAACGTCATATTTTCTGGGTGATAAAAAGTATGGTAACAGGTATATAAATCATCTTTGGTTATTTCGGCAATTGACTCCACAGTTCCCGCTATGTCAATATTAACTGGGGTTTCCTTAAATAAGCTTTTTAAGGTACCCATAAAGGATTGCCAATCTGGCTGATCATCATACATCTTGATTTCTTGACCAATTATCCCTTTCTCCTTTTCAACAGAGTTCTCAGAAAAATAAGGATCCTGAACAAAATTGAGTAATGTTTTTACATTGTCCTCAACATTTGTTGTTGAAGAGAAAAGGTAGGCTGTCTTTGTAAAAGATGTGTATGCATTAGCAGAAGCACCTTGCTTACCAAAATCAGCAAAAACATCACGATCTTCTTTCTCAAAAAGTTTGTGCTCCAAAAAATGTGCGATACCGTCTGGAACCGTTATTTTATCTTGTTGACCAATGGGGACGAAAGTTCGATCCATCGAACCATAGTTAGTAGAAAAAATAGCATAAGTTTTTGACATTTCAGGTCTTGGTAAAAGAAAAACCGTTAAACCATTTTCAAGTTTTTCGTGGTAAAGGCTTTCTTCAATGTGTTCATATACTTGCTTACTCATTTGCAGTACCACCTTCACTAGTTAGTAAATATACTGTATCTAACTCAATCTTATTTCCAACTTCTTTCACTTCGTTAATGCTAACCTTTTTTATACTTTCAATGAGCTGGTGTGGACTTAAGTCTACATCGGCTATCACTTGTTGATAGAGCATTTCAATAATTCCCTGTGGATTATCAAGTGTTTCTAATAATTGATTCACAATTAATTCCTTCGTTTCCGATAACTCTTGTTTGGATATGTCGCCTTTCATCATAGCTTCCATTTGTTCTTCCATAATTTTACGTGCTTTTTCATAATCGCCAGGTGCAATTCCGCTAAATACAAGAAGAAGTCCTTTGTGACTTTCAAGACGGGAAGAGGCATAATAAGCCAAACTATTTTTTTCCCGTACATTAACAAATAATTTTGAACCCGGAAATCCTCCTAGAATGCCGTTAAACACTTGAAGTGCTGGATACGCTTTATCCTGATAACGACAATTTGTCCGGTAACCTATGTGCAGCTTTGCCTGTTGTATGTTCTGTTTATCAATTATTTCCTTCGACTCTTCCTTTTTTGTATGGGCATTTTCTTCTCCAGATGTAGGTTTTTCCTTCTTCATACGTTTCATGGTAGAACTAACGATACGTTCCATATCATTTAGATCAAAGTCACCTAAAACATATACATCCACCTGATCCTCTTGAAGTATGGTTCTATAGTATTCGTAAATTAGTTCTGGATTTAAAGTAGCAAGATCTTCTTCATAGCCATGTACATGAAGTTGGTAAGCTTCATCTTCACACATCTCGTCAATCAGCCTCATATTTGCATATTTCATTTTGTCATCAATGACGGCCTTAATTTTTTGTCGTAGTGTCTCTGTTTCTCGTTTAAAAGTCGCATCTTTAAATGCATTATTCGTAACATTTGGCTGAAAAATTACTTCGTTTAATAAATTAAAGGCATCTTCAACCATATTCGATTCATTCGGAATAAACTTCTCATTTGCAACTTCGAGACGATAACTAATTATATGATGGTTTCCTTTTTTGCCACCATCAATCGATAATACAGCGCCGTATAAACTATCTAAAGCTATTTGGAGTTCCTTTCTACTTGGATATTTATTTGGTCCTTGCTGCAATAAATATGGTAATAATGCTCTTTTTGTGATAGTTTCACGTTCCAAAGGAGCCTTAAACTTAACAACAATGTTAATTGTTTTAAACTTTTTATTAGGTACTAAATGTAAGTTGTATCCGTTGAGTTGTTTCACTTCTTCCTGAATAGTATGCATCTTATTTCCTCCAATTTTATACATTCAACAAGCTAATGCTTAGTTTGTACGTTTTTCATTAATCAATGAACAAATTGTTAATATCCTTAGTTTACCATTATTATCCATGTTTCAGTCAAAGAAAAAACTGACTTGATTGAAGATATCAAGTCAGTTTCATAATTTTATCGGCTACCCTTAACATAAGGTATACCATTTGCTCTTGGAGCTTCTGCTCGGCCGATAAAGCCAGCAAGTGCTAATATTGTTAACACATATGGTGCGATTAGTAGAAAGATTTGCGGAATATCCTCTAGTAAAGGTATTCCCGAGCTCACAATACTTAAACTCTGTGCTAAACCAAAGAATAGTGCAGCACCCATGGCTCCTAGTGGATGCCATTTACCAAAGATTACAGCGGCTAGCGCCATAAATCCTTGTCCTACAATTGTTGCATGTGAGAAATTAGAAACAATTGTTAATGCGAACACGGATCCACCAAGGCCACCTAAAGCACCTGAGATAATAACAGCAATATAGCGCATTTTATAGACGTTTATACCATTTGTATCAGCTGCCATCGGATGCTCACCAACAGCACGTAGGCGTAAGCCAAACGCAGTTTTATATAATACAAACCAAGCAATAAATGCAAATAAGATTGCAATATAGGAAGTTACATAAATTCCTTCAAAGAAGATAGGTCCAATTATTGGAATCTTTGATAAAACAGGAATATTCGTAGACAAGAACGGCTCCGTTACCATGTCTGTTTGTCCTTTATCATACCAAACCTTTGTTAAATAAACACCAACACCAAGCGCCAGCATATTTATTGCAACACCACTAACTGTCTGATCTGCTCTAAACGATACTGCTGCGATTGCATGGATAATCGAAAATATAGCACCAGCAATAGTAGCAGCAATAAGAGAGGCCCATGGTGTAAAGTCTCCAAATACGTCTGCAAATGTTAGGTTAAATACAATGCCGACAAAAGCTCCAATAACCATAAGTCCTTCTAGTCCAATATTAATTACACCAGATCGCTCACTAAAGACTCCGCCTAATGCTGTAAATATAAGGGGTGCTGAAAAGAATAATACAGTTGGTACAATTGATTGTAGAATGTCTAGCATTTATTTCCCCTCCTTTTTAAAGCGAAGTAATACCCAACGAATGATATAGCTTGATGCAACAAAGAAAATAATAAGTGCCATGATGATATCAACTAATTCAGTAGGAACACCTGCTGATGGCATTTCCCCTGCACCTTCTTTTAATACACCGAATAAAATTGCTGCTAAAACAACACCAAACGGATTATTTGCTCCAAGAAGCGCAACCGCAATTCCATCAAAACCTAGATTCGTAAATCCAGAAATAACAGAGACACTTCCATATGTCCCTAGACCTTCCATTGCCCCTGCTAAACCAGCAAAAGCTCCGGCGATAACCATGGATAAAATTATATTTTTACTTACATTCATACCTGCATATTTGGAAGCATGTTGATTAAAACCAACCGCCTTTAATTCATACCCTACAGTAGTACGTTGAATGATAAACCACATAATTATAGCAGCAAATAAAGCGATCAAAATACCGTAATGCATTCTGGAATAAAGTGTTAAGTTTTGTAGCCATTCAGAACCTAATGATGCTGATGCAGCAATTTGTTCCGTTGACGTACCGTGATCTGTTAAAACATTTCGAACAATCTCATTTGAAACATACAATGCAATATAGTTAAGCATGATTGTTACGATAACTTCATGTACACCAAGCTTTGCTTTTAGTAGCCCAGGTATAAATCCCCAAAGTCCACCAGCAAGTGCACCTGCTAATACAGCAAGTGGTAAGTGAATGATCATCGGTGCGTCTACAGTCAAACCTACCCATACTGCGGCTAACCAGCCCACGATAACTTGACCTTCAGCACCAATATTAAATAGTCCGGTACGAAAAGCAAACGCAACTGCTAGACCAGTTAAAATTAGTGGGGTGATACGTCTGATAGTTTCCCCTATTGTAAATGCATCATAGAATGCACCATTCCATAATGCTGTGTATGCTTCAATCGGATTAACATCTGAAGCAATCATAATGATGGCACCAACAATTAGTCCAAGAATTACGGAAATTACTGGTACTAAAATACCAAATAAACGATTATTCGACGTCACTCTAATCACCTACCTTTTCTGTAATGCTACCTGCCATTAGAAGTCCTAATTCTTGTTCATTTGTTTCTTCTGGCTTCACATTAGCAACAATTTTACCATCAAACATAACTGCTATTCTGTCACTAACATTCATAATTTCATCCAACTCAAATGACACAAGTAATACTGCGCGTCCTTTATCTCGTTCTTCGATTAGTTTCTTATGAATAAATTCTATTGCTCCTACATCTAATCCACGAGTTGGCTGTGCAGCAATTAATAAATCAGGTGATCGATCTATCTCACGCCCGATAATAGCTTTTTGTTGGTTACCACCTGATAATGCACGAGCAGGTGTGAATTCACTAGGTGTACGAACATCGTATTCCTCAATAATTTCTTTAGCTTTGTTGTAGATTTCCTTATAATTTAGCACTGAAACCTTTGAAAAAGGCTTTTGATAATAGGTTTGTAGAACAATATTGGCACCAATTGGATAATCCAGAACAAGCCCATATTTATGACGGTCTTGTGGAATATGACCTAGTCCACTCTTCGTTACGTTACGAGGACTTAAGTTGGTGATTTTCTTATCCTTTAACGAAATCTTTCCAGACTGTGATTTGCGAAGGCCAGTGATTGCTTCAATCAGCTCTGTTTGACCATTACCATCAACGCCAGCAATACCAACAATTTCGCCTGCACGAACATCAAGATTAAGCCCTTTCACTAAATCTACTTTTCTCGCATCTTTCACAAATAAGTCTTCTATATGAAGAACAACTTCCTTTGGTTCTGCTGGTTTTTTCTCTGTTTTAAAGCTTACCTCTCTACCAACCATTAGGGATGCAAGCTCATCTGGATTTGTCTCACTAACCTCAACTGTACCGATACCTTTACCCTTTCTAATAACCGTACAGCGATCACAAACTTCCATTATTTCCTTCAGCTTGTGTGTAATTAGAATGATGGATTTACCTTCTTTTACTAACGAGCGCATAATTTCGATTAGTTCATTAATCTCTTGAGGTGTTAATACTGCAGTCGGTTCATCAAAAATTAGAACCTCTGCACCACGATATAACGTTTTCAAAATTTCGACGCGTTGTTGCATACCAACTGAGATTTCACTAATTTTCGCAGAAGGATCCACCTTTAGACCATAACGATCGGAAATCTCTTGAATTTCCTGTTCAGCCTTCTTTAAATTTATCTTACCAAGCTTGTCCTTCGGTTCATTCCCAAGAATAATGTTCTGAGTTACTGTAAAAGGCTCGACGAGCATGAAGTGCTGGTGCACCATCCCGATACCTAACTCATTAGCAATATTTGGATTTGTTATATTTACTTTTTCACCTTTTACTCGAATTTCGCCAGCCTCTGGCTGATATAGTCCGAATAACACATTCATTAAAGTGGATTTCCCTGCTCCATTTTCACCTAATAGCGCATGTATTTCCCCTTTTCTTAACTGGACTGTAATGTTATCGTTTGCAACAATACCAGGAAATTCCTTGCGTATATTTAACATTTCAATCACATGTTCCACTAATGTCACCCCTCTTTTTCATCTATTTTACAAGTAAAAATATAAATTATATGATTTCATAAAATAAAATCACCAAATGAAAAAGACGTCATTAAACATCTTTTTCAGTTGAAGATTTTATGGCTATAGAAAAAGATGGGAAAAGACCGGTAAACGGCCTTTTCCACTATTTATTACTGAAGTTCCTTAACGAATGCATCTAATTCTTCACGAGTTTGTGGAACATTCACGTCACCATTTAGAATCTTATCTTGCCATTCATTAACTGTAGAAATGATATCTTCTGTCATCGCTTCTGTGTTAGTAGTCGCAAAAGCAATTCCATCTTCCTCAATACCGAATTCTAATTGCTCACCACCAGGGAACTCACCATTCATTGACATCGTTGCAACTTTCTCAACCGCAACATCTACACGTTTAACCATAGAAGTTAATGTAACATTGTAATCACCAGTTTGACCTTCTTCATGTTGGTCACGGTCAACACCAATTACCCAGATTTCTCTTTCTGGATCGTTTTGTTTAAGGTCTTTCGCTTGGTTGAATACACCATTACCAGTTGCACCTGAAGCATGATAGATAACATCTACACCGCTGTCGTACATGCTAGTTGCAATAATTTTACCTTTTGCAGCATCTGCAAAGCTTTCAGCATATTGCACTTCAACTTCGATATCAGGATTTACTGATTTAGCTCCAGCGATAAATCCAGCTTCAAACTTGTTGATTAGCGGTGAATCCACACCACCAACAAATCCTAGTTTATTTGTTTTTGTTTTAAGTGCTGCAGCAACACCTACTAGGAATGAACCTTGATGCTCTTTGAACGTAATACTTACACCGTTTTCAGTATCAAGAATGTCATCAACTAAAGCAAAATGCGTATCAGGATTTTGTTTTGCAACAGTTGTTATATCTTCTTTTAATTCAAAACCAATTCCATAGATTAAATCATAACCATCACGAACCATACGTTGTAAGTTCGGAATGTAATCTTCTCTTGCGTTAGATTGTTCGTACGCAAATTCTTCACCTTCAGTAAATCCATTTAATTCACCGAATGCTGTTAAACCTTCCCATGCAGATTGGTTGAATGATTTATCATCAACACCACCGATGTCAGTTACCATACCTACAGAGAAATCAGTTTTTTCTTCATTTTTAGCGTCATCGCCAGCATTTTCATCTTTACCGCCTTCTTCATCTGCAGTTCCGCATGCTGCTAAGAATAATCCTAATCCAAGGATTAATACCAATAAAAAGCTTAATTTTTTCATGAATAAATGCCCCCTAAACAAATTTTTGATAAGTATTATATCGTGTAACGCTTATGTTTCTTACAATACTGCTTGTCAACAATCACCTCCTAAAAGGAATCTAACCTTAGATGCGTTTCCGTAATACGTGAAAACTAAACACATCTGAACGAAAGTAATTTAATGAGTACAATACGGGTTCATCATCTTCCGTATAGTGCATTTGCTTCAGTAACAATAAAGACTGTTCAAAGTCACAGTTTAGAATATCGTATATTTTTTCGTGATAGCTTACTGGTTCTATATACGTAACCGCATAGCTAATCCGCTTATTCGCATACTCTTCCATCATCTTAAATAAGGAGTCTTCTTGATGTGCTGCTTCTATTGGAATTAACCCCCGTGGTACTTTATCAATACAGAACACGACTGGTTTACCATCCGCTGTACGAACCCGCTCAATTTTAATGAGCTCCTGATCATTTGACTTAAACTTTGATTTCTCTTCTTCTGTTGGCTCGATTAGTTCTGTTGAATAATATTGCGAGCCTGCTGTCTTACCTGCTTGTTCAATCATATACGTAACACTTGTCAATTGTTCAATTCCAGAGGATACGATTGGTTTCGGATTCACAAAGGTACCTACTCCATGCTTACGAGATACGACATTTTCCTCTTCCAAAATTCGCAAAGCCTCACGAAGTGTTGCCCTCGATACACCTAATTGTTTCGATAATTCAAATTCAGAAGGGAGTTTTTCACTCGCTTTATATAGACCGCTTTCAATATCCATTTTAATTCGGTCGATTACTTGTAAATACAAATGCCTCGAGTCTGCTTTAATCGACAATAGAGCCCCTCCTTATTACCTTAACAAGTTAGGAAAATGGATTTCCGACAATTTCTGACAACCATACCTTGAATAATATATCATTTATTTTAAAACAAATAAATAGTTTTAACAAAAAATACGTACATTATTTATTTATAACATACTATTAAAGCAATTTTTAACCGAAAAGAAATCCTATAGCGTTTACATTATCATGCAAATTGTCAAAAGAAGTCAAACAAAAAAGCAAGGAAACAATCATTTATTATTACGATGTCTCCTTGCTCCTATTTTATACAAAATGACTAGATTATGAAGTTTTTTCTTCCGCTTGGGAAACAAGTACGGATCTCGGTTTGCTTCCTTCGTAAGGACCTACTATACCTCTTGCTTCCATTGCATCGATTAAACGAGCTGCTCTCGTATAACCAATTCGAAACCTACGCTGTAACATTGATACACTCGCACTTTGCATCTCTGTAATTAGTTGGACTGCTTCATCATATAACTCATCGTCAACTTCCTCTACCACTTCACTCGTATCTTCTGGTATCATTTCCTCTTGATAAGCAGCCTTTTGTTGTTCAATACAATGATCCACAATTCTTTCGACTTCCTCATCAGATAAGAAAGCTCCCTGCACGCGCGTTGGTTTAGATGAACCGACTGGGAGAAACAGCATGTCCCCTCTACCTAGCAGCTTTTCTGCGCCACCAGAATCTAATATCGTTCTAGAATCCGTTGAAGACGATACACTGAATGCTATTCTTGATGGAATATTTGCTTTTATGACACCGGTAATAACATCTACGGATGGTCGCTGCGTAGCAATAATTAAATGAATACCAGCTGCTCTGGCCATTTGAGCAAGCCTTGTAATCGAATCTTCCACATCACTAGAGGCAACCATCATCAAATCTGCTAGCTCATCTACAATAACGACAATATAAGGTAAATTAGGCTGCTTTTCTACTTCATCTACAGTTTTGTTATATTTTCTAACATATTCATTATACCCTTCAATATTACGTGTTCCAGTATCCGAGAATAACTCATAGCGTCTTTCCATTTCCGCTACCACTTTCTTTAATGCACGTGATGCCTTCTTTGGATCCGTTACTACTGGAGCTAATAAATGCGGAATACCATTATATACATTTAGCTCTACTTTCTTCGGATCGATCATCATCATTTTTACTTCATGAGGTTTAGCGCGCATTAAAATAGTTGTAATGATTCCATTCACACAGACACTTTTTCCGCTTCCAGTTGCTCCAGCAATTAGCATATGAGGCATTCTATTTAACTCTGCTAATACCGCGTCTCCTGAAATATCTTTTCCAAGAGCAACTAATAGTTTAGAAGTCTGATTACCCCCAGTACTATCCAGTACTTCTCGCAAAGAAACCATTGCAATTTCTTTGTTAGGGACCTCGATACCAACAGCTGATTTCCCTGGTATTGGCGCCTCGATACGAATATCCTTCGCTGCTAAAGCAAGTGCTAAATCATCATGTAAACTTACAATTTTACTAACTTTAACACCCGCTTCTGGATATACTTCATATTTTGTAACAGCAGGACCTACATTTACTTTTGTAACACGCGCCTTTACGCCAAAGCTTTGAAAGGTACGTTCTAGCTTTCGAACGACTGCTTGAATCTGTGATTTTTCATGATGTTGCGCATTTTGCGCAGGCTCTGCCAATAAATTAGGAGAAGGTAGAATATATTCGGGGTTCTCTGTCTCTGTCATAGGCATTACATTGACATCATCATCTTCTTCCTCAACAGCCTTTTCAACCGAATCATCAGACGGCTGGTCGATTATTGGATTCGATTCTGTATTTTCATCAAATGCGTATGTTACATCCGGAAATACCGCTTCTTGAGAATCCAAACCACTATCTGAATTATCGACAATCTCAACTTCTTCGTTCGCTATTTTTTGTTCTTCTCGATTAGCTTGGATAGTTTGAATTTTTTCCTTCATTCCTTTAACTGAAGATTTTCCACTTTTAATGGTCTTCGTAAAGAAATCACCTAGAGAGAATTCTGTTAAAAAGATGATACCTACTAAAATTGAGAAGACAGACACAATCTTAGCACCAACAGCCGAAAACAAGAAATAGCAAAACTGCGAAATAAACGCACCTATCATACCAGACCCTATAATAGACGATGTATCTCCACCAACATACTGAATGATATTTTTAAAGGTAGTTGAAATGATAGATTGATTAGCAGCACCATCTACTAGCATCTGAATATGGGTATATAATAGAATCCCAGCTACAATAATATAGAAACCTATCATTTTTTTATGTAAAAAATTTGGATTTCGTCGTTTAATAATAAAATAGATTCCAATTCCGAAAAGAAAAAGAGACAAAACAGGATACCAATATCCGATAATAAACACAAAGACATTCTGTAATATATTTGGAATAACACCATCACTAATTGACTTTGGTGGCACACTTAAAATTGCTAGAAATATAAATAGTAATCCTAGCAATTCGAATTTGACTTGTTTTTTTAATGAACCTTTTTTCTTTTTTCTTCTTTTTTTTGCCATATTATCACCTCTTGCGACACGCACACTTTCTGAAATATAAACCCCTGCCAACATGGCAAGGGTTTATGTCTTGTTGAGTATCTATAGTATATCATAGAGTTACTAATTTAACGATTCCATTTGAACATTATGGTATAAAAGTGCCAGGCAAGTAGCGCTCATTCAAAAAGTCTTGCGGATCCGTCGACAATAACTGAACCAACTGATAGGTTCCATCTTCGTTTTTATCGACATAAACTGGTTTACCGTCATAGGTAATACACTGACGATTTCCATAATCCTCCTCAGAGGTCGGAAAAATCTCATGTTCTGATAGAGGTGTGTAGTGTATCATTGGATAACCTCCTGTTGACCATCACCTTTTATTTCACTAATAAATTCATTTAATTTATTCATAGCCTCTTTCACACCACCAACTTCATCGATCAAACCATATTCTACTGCATCCGTACCAACTACATTCGTCCCAATATCTCGTGTAAGATTACCCTTTGCAAACATTAAGTCTTTGAACTTCTCTTCTTTAATATGAGAATGGTTTACGACAAAGTTTATGACTCTTTCCTGCATCTTGTCTAAGTATTCAAATGTTTGCGGTACTCCAATCACAAGTCCTGTCAGTCGAACTGGATGGATAGTCATGGTTGCAGTCGGGACTATAAAAGAATAATCTGTTGATACAGCAATCGGTACACCGATTGAATGTCCTCCGCCAAGAACGATAGAAACAGTTGGCTTTGAAATAGACGAGATCATTTCAGACAAAGCAAGACCTGCTTCAACATCACCACCCACTGTATTCAATAAAATGATAACCCCTTCAATTTTCGGATTTTGTTCAATCGCAATCAATTGTGGAAGTAGATGTTCATATTTTGTTGTCTTATTCTGTGGTGGTAATTGGATATGACCTTCAATCTGACCAATAATAGATAACACGTGAATATTGGAATCAGGAGCTTGTGGCACATTAGTCTGCCCTAGCGCCTGAATCTTTTGCACAAGTGAAGACGAGCCTGACTGTTCTTCCTGTTCCTCTTTCTTTTCTGTGTCTTTTTCCATTTCATAAACACCCCTTTAAAAGTCACTATGGATATAGTATGAACGGAAACAAGAAATTACATTCCTATTGAAAAAGGATTCCCTTTGTCTCCAAGAGAATCCTTTACGTTCATGCTTATTTTTACGATAGCGTATTTAGTAATGTTTGTAGTTTCTTTTCCAATTCCTCGGTAATAGGAACTAGCGGCAATCGGACACTTCCAGCTTGAATACCGTTGAACACCAGTGCCGCTTTAACAGGTGACGGAGACGGCGCTTCAAATAATCCATTCATAACTGGCAATAGCTTACGATGAATAATTGCAGCTTGTTTAACTTCTCCTCTTTCAAACATTTGGATCATCTCCTGCATTTCATTTCCAATAACATGAGACGCAACGGATACAATTCCACCTCCGCCAATAGCAAGCATTGGTAATGTTAGACCGTCATCACCACAATATACTGTAAAATCATCACTTGTGTTTTCAATAATATCTGCAGCTTGATCCAAATCTCCACTTGCTTCTTTTACCGACACGATATTGTCTATTTTACTCAATGCAATAATTGTTTCGGATGTCATCTTCACAACTGATCTTCCTGGAATGTTGTATAACATTATAGGAAGCGTTGTATTGGTGGCGATTGCTTTAAAATGCTCATATAGCCCTTGTTGATTTGGTTTATTATAATACGGAGCAACTAGCATAACAGCATCCACGCCACAAGCCTCGGCTTCTTTTGTTAAGTCAATAGATGCCTGAGTATTATTTCCTCCTGTACCAGCAATAACTGGTACCCTTTTATCGACAATTTTAACGACATGGGAAAATAAAGCAATTTTTTCCTTTGTTGTGAGTGTTGGAGATTCGCCTGTAGTACCTGCAACTACTAACCCTTCTGTTCCATTTTTCAGTAAATAATTTACAAGTTTTGTTGTTTCCTCAAAGTCGATTTCCCCTTGATTATTAAAAGGAGTAACCATAGCGGTTAACACTTTTCCAAAATTCATAAGAACTCACCTTTCTATATAAAAATCATGTAAAACTGTCGAATTATTACTCAGATCAAATTCATCATGTAATGCATTTACTGCCTGATATAAATCCTCACCAGAAATTAACACCCATATCGTTGTGTGGCTGTCTGCTGATTGTAGGATTTGTACCCCTTCACTGGTAAGTGCTTGCACAATTCTCGAAGCAACTCCTGGTACTCCTGTCATCCCTGCCCCAACAACGGATACCTTCGCACAATTAGTCGTTACCTTTGGTTTAAAATCCCTTGACTCCAATATACTAATTGCTTTTTTGGCTTGAACATTTGGTACCGTGTAGACAACACCCGTAGGTGAAATATTAATGAAGTCAATTGAAATACCAGCATCGGCCATTGCTTTAAAAACATCTGATTGGATTCGATATGCTTGAATTTCTTTTGTTTGAACTTTAATTTGTGTAACATTGGCTAGATGAGCGATTCCTGTAACTAATCGATCCGAAACGTCAACTCCAGCTTTCTTCGTGGGCATCGTGGTTACAAGTGTTCCCCCATTATTTTCATAGGTTGAACGCACTCGAATTGGAACTTTTGCATGCATAGCAATTTCAACTGCCCTTGGATGTATTACTTTTGCACCTTGATAGGCAAGATTACAAATCTCTCGATACGTTACAACATCTAATGCACGTGCTTCTTTTACAACCCGAGGATCAGCAGTCATGATGCCATTAACATCTGTGAAAATCTCAATTCTTTCTGCGTTTAATGCCGCTCCTAGTGCAGCAGCGGTTGTATCACTACCTCCACGTCCTAAAGTTGTCAGTTCTCCAATAGAATTCTTTCCTTGGAATCCCGCAACCACTACAACATCATGACGCTTTAGCTCACTATATATACGTGTTGGATTCACTTCTCTTATCTTCGCTTGATTATAATCTGCATTTGTCTGAATACCAGCTTGCGCTCCAGTTAAGGCAACTGAATTAATAGATTTCTTTTTCAATTCATTTGATAGGACAACAGACGAAATAATTTCGCCACAAGCCATTAGCATATCCAATTCTCGGTCTGTAATGGCTTGCTCTGGATAACCCACTAAATCTAATAAGGAATCAGTTGCATATGGTTCAGGACTTCTTCCTAATGCAGATACAACAACTACAAGCTTATAATCTTTCGTTAGTGCGTTTTCTATTTGATTGATAACATGTTGTCTGGTTTGTTTACTTTGTACAGAAGTTCCACCAAATTTTTGAACTAATATCTGCACAACTTACACCTCGACCTAATCTTATATTATTTTAAAAGCAAATTCTTTTCAATTAGTCGTTCTGCTATCTGTACTGTATTCCAAGCAGCCCCTTTTAATAAGTTATCTGAGACAACCCACATGTGAAAGCCATTTTCATGATCCAAATCTTTTCTCACCCTACCAACAAATACGTCATTTTTACCGGATGCACTTAATGGAGTTGGATAAGTTTGAGTCGCTGGATCATCTTGTAAAATGATACCTTCAGCATGCTCTAATACCTTCCATAGCTCTTCTGTTGTCAAACCTTTCTGTTCAACTTCAACATATACACTTTCAGCATGCGATGTAAAAAACGGAAGTCGAACACAAGTTGCAGCCACGGAAAGATCCGGAGCATGCATGATTTTTTTAGTTTCATTTATCATTTTCATTTCCTCAAATGTATATCCGTTTTCCTGGAACAAATCAATCTGAGGTAATGCATTAAATGCAATTGGATAATGATTCTTACCACTCTTAACCGGTAGGATAGTTGCCTCTGGCTCTTCATTAGCTAAGATTTGCTGTGCTTGGGTTTTTAACTCTTCTACCGCCTGCGTACCGGCACCAGATACCGCTTGGTAAGTGGATACGATAACTCGACTAAGTCCAAATGCATCTTGAATTGGCTTTAAGGCTGCTACCATTTGAATCGTAGAACAGTTTGGATTAGCAATAATACCTTGATGTGCTTTTAAATCATCTTCATTTACTTCTGGCACAACCAGTGGTACCTCTTCATCCATACGAAATGCACTTGTGTTATCAACCACTACTGCACCACGTTTTACCGCTTCAGGAGCAAATCGTTTTGAAACTGATCCTCCAGCAGAAAATAGTGCAATATCTATATCATGAAAACTATCATTAGTTGCCTCTTCAACGACTAACTCAGTATCTTTAAATTGAATCTTTGTTCCAGCAGAACGCTTTGAGGATAGAAGTTTTAAATTGTTTATTGGAAAATTTCTTTCCTCTAGGATTTTTACGATTTTTTGACCTACTGCTCCAGTTGCTCCAACTACTGCTATGTTATATTTTAATTTCATCGTCATCATGATGACTCCTTCCCCAATAGGATACATAATAAGTTAAAAGATTTGTAAAACTCTTAGCTTTTAATTTTATCATATATTAATCCAAAAATGGAACTAATACAGGCTGTAATTGTTTCCTTTCTATAGCTGATGAAATGGTCTCTGGAAGTAATTCCATGTTTGCGACAAGTGAATTTGGTTTTTTATATGGATCATCCTGACCATATGGGACAAAATAGATAAATTTGCTTGCCATAAGCCGCATTAAATTCACACCATTTAGACCTAGGGCATCATTCGTAGATATCCCCAATACAACTGGACTTTGATTTCGCATCGTCGCTTTGGCAGCCATTAAAGGAGGAGAATCGGTTAACGCGTTGGCAAGCTTACTCATTGAATTACCAGTAAGAGGGGCAATCACCATACAATCTAGTGGATTTTTAGGTCCAAGTGGTTCCGCTTCTGGCATGGTAGAGATCACCTTTTTACCTGTAATGGATTCGATTCGTTCAATATGATCTTTTGCCTTACCAAACTTTGTATCCACATTCATAACCGTATACGTAACAATTGGAACGACCTCTGCTCCTAAGTCCATCAGTCGTTCCATTGGGCCAAACACTGCTTCATACGTACAATGAGAACCAGTCACTCCAAAACCAATTCGTTTCCCAGTTAAATCCATCCTCATAACTCCTTTTCAATCGTTAATATTTGAATGATCACGTCAGCCAATATCTTTCCTGCTGTTTTAGGGGCAACGATACTTGGCAAACTACGTGCTAATATTGCTTCTATTCCCCTTTGCTTCGCATATTCAAAATCAGTGCCTCCTGGCTTCGAGGCAAGATCAATAATAAGTGCATTCGAAGGAAGATTTTGAATAGCATCCTTATTAATCACCTGTGCAGGAATTGTGTTAATAAGTAAATCACAATCACTAGTATATGCTGGTAGCTTATCTAAAGAAATTGGTGTCAAACCCATCTCCGTAATTCTTGCTAAATCCTTCGTGCTTCGAGTCGCAACTGAAACTTTAGCACCAAGTGCTGCAAACTTATTTGCAACAGTGTTACCCACTCTACCAAATCCTGCTACTATCACACTCGAAGAATGAATGGTGTAATCGGTATGCTCAATAGCCATCATTATAGCACCTTCAGCTGTTGGAATTGAGTTATATATTGCTACATCATCACGATCAAGTAGTGGTATTAAAGTTCTATTTGTTCTTCGGGTTACAGTGGTTAAATACTCATTTGTAATTCCTGTAAATACAACAGAAGATTTCTTCAATCGTTGAAACCACTCTTCTGTAAGATTGATATCTTGGATGGAAAAGACAGTCTCTACCTTGCCTTTATCATCAGTTCCTGTTATAGGTAATATTACGACATCAAGATTTTCAACCTCTAATTCTTGAAAATCAACTTGATTTAATCCCGTAAACCCTTGCTCCAATTTATCGTAGCCCACTAGAATTATCTCTATATTTTCAATGGCCTTTAGTTGCCGAATTAACTCTAAATATCTCGCATCTCCACCTATTACAGCTATTAATTGTTTCATTACCAAGAACACCCTCCAACCTTTGTTTAAGAAAATCTTGATTCCAATAAATCCTTTATATACTTAAAGCATTTTCTTTATAGCTTATGTGGATATAGGCGGATAGTGAATGTTAGTTATTAAAAAGCAAAAAAAAGGCTAGTATCCGGTATACGGTACTAGCCACAATGTCTTTATTCAGCTTCAATCATAATCATGTCGTCACCAATCTTTTTAATCGAATTCCAGTGTATTTTTGCTACTGCACCTTCCTTTTTTAATCCAAACCATTTGTAATTAGGAAGGATAAAGGAACGTATTTGACCGGTATGTTCATCAATTTCTAAATCAGTTTGACCAAGAATACCTAGTCTTTTACCATGGGTGACATTTACTATTTCCTTACCACTAATATCATTATATCGCATATACAATCCCCCACATTTTCATCTTTGTAACAGTATATGCACAAAAAAAGAACCTATGTTTTTCAGCATAGATTCTTTTAACCATTAATTAACTTTTGGTGCTATTAAGGCAATGGATGGGTCCTGACTAAAGGTAAAATCAATCACTTGTTGTATCGTATCATGACTAACCGAATCAATTTCTTGAATCATCTCATCCAGTGATTTATGTCGTTTCAATAGTAACTCATTTTTACCATTTCTACTCATACGACTATTCGTACTTTCTAAACTTAGCATCAAACTTCCCTTTAATTGCTCCTTACTATTTCGCAATTCCTTATCCGTGAGTCCACTATCCACTAATGTCTTAACTGCGTTCTCAATTGTATCTTGAAGTAGTGGTAATTGCTCTTTTCCTGTACCAGCATAGATGGTTAGCAATCCATTATCTAAAAAGGATGAATGATACGAGAATACTGAATATGCTAAGCCACGCTTCTCTCTTACCTCCTGGAAAAGGCGAGAACTCATACTACCGCCTAAAACATTATTAAGAATGATAAGACTGTAAATATTTTCAGCACCAATCTGCAGTCCATTATATCCAATACATAAATGAGCCTGTTCGGTATCTTTATTTCGTTCAATAGAACCACCTAAAAAAGCAGGCTTCTGGATTGCAGGTCTTTGATAACTAGATTGATATGAGCCAAAATATCCTTCAATTTTCGTAATAAAATCTTCCTCTACATTCCCTGCAACAGAGATGACCACGTTTTCTGGTGTATAATATTCTTTTATGTAATTTCTTAACGTGTCTGGAGAAAATGACTTTAAATGTTCTTCTGTTCCTAGGATTGGGTATCCTAATGGATGTTGTCCATAGGATGCTCTCGCTAATAAATCATGAACGATATCATCAGGTGTATCTTCATACATTTTAATTTCTTCAAATACTACCTTTTTCTCTCGCTCCATTTCTTCCTGATCAAATGCGGAGTTAAAAAACATATCCGCTAAGATATCTAGCGCATGTTCTTTATGGGTATCTAAGACCTTTGCATAGAAGCAAGTATACTCCTTTGATGTAAATGCATTGACTTGACCACCTATTGAATCAAAGGCCTCAGCAATATCAGCAGCTGACCTAGTTTTTGTACCTTTAAAGAACATATGCTCAAGAAAATGTGAGATCCCATTATTCTCTTCATTCTCGTTTCTTGAACCAGTTAATATCCATATTCCAATTGTCACCGAGCGAACGGCTGGTATCTTCTCTAGTACAATTCGTAATCCGTTTTTACTAGTATGTTTTTCAATCAATATAGTTCCTCCTGTATAACAAGCTATCGATTTTCGGATAATAATTTTTCTATTGTTCCTATTTTATAGTCCTGCTCTTTAATTGACGTAATTAGAGTTGGTAATGCTTTGACGATTGATGGAGTAGGATGCATCAATATTGTTGCACCTGGATGAATTTTCTCCATTACTCGATTCATCATAACATTAACAGTAGGATTCTTCCAATCAATCGTATCTACTGTCCAAAGAATGGTGTACATATTCATATTCTCAGCCACATTTACAACTTCGTCCGAGAAACTACCACTAGGTGGAGCAAACCATTTTGGCGTTTTTCCAGTAATAGCATGAATAACTTCATTTGTATCTTGTATTTGTTTAAGAACTTGGTTATGACTCAATCGGGACATATCCGGATGATTATATGCGTGATTGCCAATAGTATGCCCCTGTTCTTGAATCATTTTCACATAATCTACATTTTCTTTTGCCCATTTTCCTTCTATAAAAAAGGTTGCTTTGACATTATGCTTCTTTAAAGTATCTAAAATATCGGGGATATACTCTGTCCCCCAGGAGACATTGATTAAGAAGGAAACCATTTTCTTCTCGGGATGTCCTCGATATATAGGAGCAGGTTCTAAATCATCTAACGAAACTTTAGGAGAAATTTGGTCATACACGAATAGTTCCTCAATAAAACTACCTGCTTCCTTCATACGTTTATAGGAAGCAACAACATCTACCTTCTGACCATTTCTACCAGGCGTTTTTTTCCAAACTGAATCTATGTACGCATTCTTTGCATCCTCGTTAAAAGAAGTGCTTCTTTTCACAATCTCTTTATAAAGTGGATCTTCTTTCATGTTCACTACTTCTATCTGCGAAAATACTGTTTGATTATCGTTCTGAAAAGGGTTTTGATCTATATTAAACGATATCATCACAATTATTATAAATACGATAAAATGTATATAATTCCGATAGCTTTTCATATCATCACTCCTCCTTTTCATTTATATGAATAAGGAGGACAAGATATGAAATGATGTTTTTATGTTTGCTTCATTTTGAAGCTAATAAGTAAAAAAGAAACTGGAATTCCAGCTTCTTGTGGGTACTACAGTGTTGATTTTTCTGCCTTTTCTTTTTGTTCTTTAAGAACCGCTTTTCGAGAAAGGTTAACACGACCTTGATTGTCTATATCTTTTACTTTGACCATGATTTGGTCTCCAATTTTGACAACATCTTCAACTTTATTCGTGCGTTCTTCTGCTAGTTCAGATATATGAACTAATCCATCTTTCCCTTTAAAAATCTCGACAAAAGCACCAAACTTCTCAATACGTTTAACTGTTCCTAAATAAACTTGTCCAACCTCAACCTCGCGAACTAAGTCTTCGATAATTTGTTTTGCTTTATCGTTCATAGCAGTGTCCGTAGATGAAATAAAGATACTTCCATCCTGCTCAATATCAATTTTCACACCAGTTTCGTCAATGATTTTATTGATTTGTTTTCCGCTTGGCCCAATAACATCACGAATCTTATCTGGATTTATAGCCATTGTTAGAATCTTCGGCGCATAAACAGAAAGCTCTTTTTTAGGTTCATTGATTGTTTGTAACATCGAATCGAGAATTTGCATACGACCTTTTTTCGCTTGCGTAAGTGCTTCTTCTAAAATTTCTTTTGAGAGACCATCAATCTTAATATCCATTTGTAGGGCTGTTACACCTTTTGCTGTCCCAGCTACCTTAAAGTCCATATCTCCTAATGCATCTTCCATCCCTTGAATATCAGTAAGAATGGTGTAATCATCACCGGACTTCACAAGTCCCATTGCAATTCCTGCAACTGGGGCTTTAATCGGAACACCCGCATCCATCATAGCTAGTGTACTAGCACAGATACTTGCCTGTGAAGTTGATCCGTTTGACTCTAATACTTCAGATACAAGGCGAATTGTATAAGGGAAATCTTTTTCAGATGGAACAACTTTTTCAAGCGCTCTCTCTCCTAAAGCACCATGACCAATTTCACGGCGTCCTGGTCCTCTTATTGGACCTGTTTCACCGACACTATATTGCGGGAAATTATAGTGATGCATGAAACGCTTCGACTCTTCTAAATCTAATCCATCTAAGATTTGCACATCACCAAGTGCTCCTAGTGTACAGATGCTTAATGCCTGTGTTTGACCTCTAGTAAACAATCCGGAACCATGTGTTCTCGGAAGAACTCCTATCCGAGAAGAAAGTGGACGGATTTCATCAATTTTACGGCCGTCTGGACGAATTTTTTCCTTGGTAATTAGGCGTCGAACTTCTTCTTTCACCATTTTATCTAGAATAGATCTTACTTGTGAAATATGTTCTGACTCTTCTTCTTCATATTTTGCTAACACTTGTGATTTAACTTCACTTATAGCTGACTCTCTAGCATGCTTTTCTTTCACTTGTATTGCTTCTAATAATTGTTCTTTAGCTTCTGCTTCCACTTTTTCTTTTATGTCCTGATCTAACTCAAATAACACAACTTCGGATTTTTCTTGACCAATAGCTTGTACAATTTCTTCTTGGAAAGCTACAAGACGTTTTATTTCTTCATGGCCAAACATAATCGCCTCAAGCATTACTTCTTCAGGAACTTCCTGTGCACCAGCTTCCACCATGTTAATGGCATCTTTTGTACCTGCAACGGTTAATTCAATATCACTAACTGCTTCTTGTTCTACACTTGGATTGATGACAAATTCTCCATTAACTCTACCGACATGTACACCCGCAATAGGTTGCTCAAACGGTATATCGGATACTGAAAGTGCAATTGATGATCCAACCATAGCTGCAATTTCTGTAGAGCAGTCCTGATCCACACTCATCACCGTACTGATTACTTGAACTTCGTTTCGGTAACCATCCGGAAATAAAGGTCGAATTGGACGATCAATTAATCGTGATGCTAATATTGCCTTTTCACTTGGTCTTCCCTCACGCTTTATAAATCCTCCAGGAATTTTACCTACAGCATATAATCGTTCTTCATAGTTAACCGTAAGTGGAAAGAATGGTAAATCTTTAGGTTCTTTTGATGAAGTTGCTACGGCTAATACAGATGAATCTCCATATTGCACCATACAAGCTCCATTTGCTTGTTTTGCTAGCTCTCCGATTTCAACGGTAAACTTTTTACCAGCTATCTCTGTGGAGAATACATGTTTCTCTTGTGCCATTATTCTTAGTACTCCTTTCATTAAAGCATTCTTTTCTATATTTTATAGCTTATAGACAGTAATGTAAATTTTATGTATGCTATAAACGTGAAAAAAAGCAGGATTACTCCTGCTTTTCAAATTATCTACGTAATCCAAGTTTTTTAATTAACTCGCGATAACGTGTAACATCTTTATTACGTAGGTAGTTAAGTAAGTTACGACGCTTACCTACCATTTTCAATAGACCACGGCGTGAATGGTGATCTTTTTTATGAACACGTAAATGTTCGTTTAATGTAGTGATTTCTTCTGTTAGTACAGCGATTTGTACTTCAGGAGAACCAGTATCATTCTCATGAACTTTGTATTCATTGATAATTTCATTCTTACGTTCTTTTGTGATAGCCATCTTGGGTTACCTCCTAAATTTTTTTGATATCCCCTGTCCCCTAGCAATCGTCGGAGTTACGATTTGCCAAGCGAAGGTTGTAACTGTTATATCGTACATCTTTTTAATAAGAAATGCAAGTGATTTCTAGATAAATCAAAGCAATCCACTAAACAAGATTGCTAAAATATTCCCGAATGATGCTTTCATCTTCTTTTATCTTCTCAATGAGCTTTTCTACATTATCAAATTTTTCCTCATCTCGAACAAATTTATACCATTCTAGTATTAATTCTTCCCCGTATAAATGGTTATGATAATCTAAAATATTTACTTCTAGTGATAAATCTTTACGGTCGGCTGTAAATGTAGGATTAATGCCTAAACTTCCCAGACCATCATATGTAGTATCACCAATAGTTACACGAACTGCATAGATACCCGGCTTTGGTAATAATGCATCCTCATCATAGTTAATATTGGCAGTTGGATAACCAATCTTTCGTCCACGCTTATCCCCTTCAATTACAATACCACTAGTGGTCAATTGTCTCCCTAACAATACATTTGCCTGTTCCACGTCACCAATTTCTAACAGGTTTCTTATTTTTGTTGAGCTTATCTTCTCATTATGTAACGAGACCTTCTCAACTATTGAATGGCTGAATTCACCTCTCGAATGCTCACCGATTACTTCCATATTTCCTTTACCTTTGTGTCCATAAGAAAAGTCAAACCCTGCAACAACATGTTTAATATGCAGCCCAATGATAAAATGATCAATAAAATCTTGTGGAGATAAAGCCGATAGCTCTTTATCAAATGTAATCAAATATAACCGATCTACTTCCATCTCTTCTAAAATTTCTTGTTTTTCTCGTAAAGGAGTAATGTATTTTACCTGGTGGTTATTCTTAAGAACGACAGATGGATGCGGATAAAATGTAATAACAGCACTTTCCATGTTGTGATGTTTTGCTTCTGTTACTGCTTGTTTTATAACAGTTTGATGCCCTCTATGTATCCCATCAAAGAAGCCTATTGCAGCTACGGTTTCTGGTAGTTGTTCTCTACTTAATTCATGCGGGTATGTCAACTTTATTGTTTTCATATTTTTCACCTACACTCTTCTTACTCGCTAAAAACGCGAATCGGTTTTATCTCGTTAGAATTCTCAGGGTGTATTTGATAGATTGCTAATAACTGACTGCCATGCATTACTTTAAAAGGACTTGTATGTACAAAATTCTCCGGCTTATTCAATTTTTGTCCGAATAGAACCTTTTGCTTCGTATCTTTATCCACATGAATACTATTTAAATGTGTCAATCCACGTGTAATTGGCAATAAAAGTGTATGCCCTAATTCTTGGTGACAGGCTTCTTCAATTGCATGAAAGTCAACGGTGTCTTTTCGGTTGATGGAGCCGGTTTCTTCCCGAACCAGATTAGACATATGTGCAGGGTAGCCTAATTCCTTGCCAATATCAACACATAATGTTCGGATATATGTTCCTTTTGAACAAATCACTTGGAATTTTATTACGTTATCCTTTTGTTTTGGGGTAGGAAGAAAAGCAATCGCATGGATTGTAACCGTACGCTTTGGCCGTTCTACTGTTTGATTTTGTCGGGCATATTCGTAAAGTCTTTTTCCATCCACTTTTACAGCCGAATACATCGGTGGAACTTGTACAATCTCACCCATAAAAGATTGTAACACGTTTTCTATTTCTTGTTTAGAGGGAAATTGTGTAACGCTTGCTTCTTCAATTATGGCACCCTGGTCATCCTCTGTTTCTGTTGAAGTACCAAGCTTTAGCTCTGCAATATATTCCTTCTTCGTGTCCGTTAGAAACTGTACGATTTTTGTAGCTTGTCCAATACATATAGGGAGAACGCCTTCTACTTCTGGATCCAAAGTTCCCGTGTGTCCCACTTTTTTTGTTTTATATAATCTTCTTACTTTCATCACACAATCATGAGATGTCATACCTTTTGGCTTCCAAAGCGGCAGAATACCATCCATATTAAAACCTCCAAAGTTCTACTACACCTATTGCCTTAATAAAAATCTGGCCCATTGAGCCAGATTTTTATTAAAGAGATTATTCAATTATTGCTTGTTTATATCACGCAAAATCGTTTCAATTCGATTACCATAGTCAAGTGCTTCATCGAATTCAAAATTAATTTCAGGTGTCTTTCGTAACCGGATACGATTTCCAATCTCAGAGCGGATAAATCCCTTTGCTTTTGCTAAACCAAGTAAAGTATCCTTCTTCTTCGATTCTTCTCCAAGAACAGAAATATATACAGTTGCTTGCTGTAAGTCACCAGTAACCTCTACATCAGTAATTGTAACAAAACCAACTCGTGGGTCTTTAATCTTTCGAGTCAAAATCTCACCGAGTTCCTTTTTCATTTGCTCTGCTACACGATTTGCACGTAGATTACTCATCTCCATCACCTCTTTGTTCGAAACACATACGCCTTACCTTTACACTCATACAACATCCATGTTTGTAATGGTTCTTTCCAATTCGGAATACGTATCAATCACCCGAAGTACCTCCTGCATTACCTGTTCACCATGAGTTCGTTCATTTGTAATGGTGACTACACCTAGCTTAGTACGTTGCCATAAATCATGATAATCCAATTCTGTCACAGACACATTGAAATCATTTCGAAGTCTGGCAATTAGACGCTTAATTACAGAACGTTTCTCTTTTAATGAGTGTCCATCATATAGCATGCATTCAACTTCAAGTGAAATTATCATTTACGTTCAATTTCCTCCATGACGTATGCTTCAATAATGTCGCCTTCTTTAATATCATTATAATTCTTAATGGTTATCCCACATTCATAGTTTTGCGCAACTTCTTTTACATCATCTTTGAAGCGTTTCAGTGCGTCAATTTCTCCTTCGAACAGTACAACACCATTACGAATTAATCGAATTCCTGCGTCTCTTGTAATTTTACCATCTGTCACATAGCTACCAGCAATAGTTCCGACTTTCGAAACCTTGAATGTCTCTCTAACCTCCGCTTGACCAATAACTTTTTCTTCAAATTCTGGATCAAGCATACCCTTCATTGCTGCTTCAATTTCTTCAATCGCTTTATAGATTACACGATGTAATCGCACATCCACATTTTCAGACTCAGCAGAACTTTTGGCATTTGCATCAGGACGAACATTAAATCCAATTACAATTGCATTGGAAGCAGATGCTAAAATAATATCTGATTCTGTAATTGCCCCTACGCCTGTGTGAATAATTTTTATTTTTACACCTTCCACTTCAATTTTACGAAGAGAAGCTGCTAGAGCTTCAACAGAGCCTTGAACATCTGCTTTGATAATAACGTTAATTTCCTTCATTTCACCCTGTTTGATTTGGTCAAATAAATCATCAAGACTAACCTTAGTTTGCTCAGTTCTGTTTTCTTGTATGTGCTTTTGTTGACGAGCCTCACCAATTTGTCGTGCTTTCTTTTCATCATCGAATACTAAAAATTGATCGCCGGCCTGAGGAACATCATTTAAACCTGTAATCTCAACTGGTGTTGATGGACCAGCCTCTTTAACACGTTGTCCTAAATCGTTCACCATAGCACGGACACGACCAAATGTGTTTCCGACAACAATTGGATCCCCAACGCGTAATGTACCATTTTGCACTAAGAGAGTAGCTACAGAGCCACGACCTTTATCCAGCTGTGCTTCAATTACTGTTCCAGTAGCATTTCGATTTGGATTAGCCTTTAATTCTTCAACCTCAGATACAAGGACAATCATTTCTAGTAAGTCATCGATTCCTTCACCTTTAATTGCTGATAATTGAACAAAGATAGTGTCTCCGCCCCAGTCCTCAGGAACTAATTCATATTCCGTTAATTCCTGCATCACACGATCAGGATTTGCACCTTCTTTATCAATCTTATTAACCGCAATGATAATTGGAACTTCTGCTGCTTTAGCATGGTTTATTGCTTCAACAGTTTGCGGCATAACACCATCATCTGCAGCAACTACTAGAATTGCAATATCGGTAACTTGGGCACCACGTGAACGCATGCTTGTAAAAGCAGCGTGACCAGGCGTATCTAAGAAAGAGATTTTTTTACCATTTCGTGTAACCTGATAAGCACCAATATGTTGCGTGATTCCACCTGCTTCACCTTCTGTAACCTTTGTATTACGAATGGAATCCAGTAAGGTTGTTTTACCGTGATCGACGTGCCCCATAATGGTAACAACGGCAGGTCTTTCCACTAAATCAGCCTCATTATCCTCGTCAGTATATTTATCTAGGTCAGTATCTTCTAAAATAATTTCTTTTTCAACCTCTACTTCATACTCAGCACAGATTAGTTCAATTGCGTCGTCATCAAGGTCTTGGTTTTTAGTTGCCATGACACCCAGGAACATTAATTTTTTTATGATTTCAGATGCTTCTTTATTTAGCTTCCCTGCTAAATCACTCACAGTTAAAGTCCCACTATATTTAATTTCCTTAGGTGCTTCTTTTACAACCGGTTGCTGGGAATTCTGTGGTTGTTTATGCTTTTTGTTTTTTGGTCCCTTATTCTGTTGTTTGTTGTTATTGGGTTTTGGTTTATTGTTATTCATTTGTTTTTTATTATGTTGAACTTGTTGCTTTGTATTCGGATTCTTCGTTGAATTTTTAATTTGTTGCCCGTCGGAATTAGGTGTTTTTTTCTCATTATGACGAGGTTTATCAGCATTTCTTTCTAGTTTTTGGTCTTTCTTGTTTGCATTAAATTTACCATCTAACTTTGAAATGGCACTATCATCTATCGTAGACATATGATTTGTTACTTCTATATTATTTTCTTGTAAGAAATTAATAACATCCTTACTTGTGATATTTTGTTGTTTCGCATACTCATATACACGCATTTTACGCATATGTTCACCCCCGAATTTATTTACCCGAGTAACGACTTTAATTTATTTGCAAAACCATCATCTAATATTGCAATGGCTACTCTATGGGATTTTCCAATAGCATTTGATAATGTATCTCGATTATCGGCTACGATAATATAAGGAATATTATATGACTGACACTTATCTGTTAGCTTTTTCATTGTTTGGGGACCAGTATCATTTGCTATAAGTATTAATCTTGCTCTTCTTTTCTGTATGTCTTTTACAATCGTTTCTTCCCCAGTTGAACATTTGCCTGCACGAAACGCTAAGCCGATAAGATTTAAGTATTGATTATTCATTGTGATCCTCAACAAGTCTTCTTAATTCATCATAAATCGTCTGATCAATAGTAGCATTGAGCTGTCTACTTAACACGCCAGTTTTTTCTGCCTTATTTATCACTTGTAGATTTTTTGTTAAATAGGCCCCTCTGCCATTTTTCTTTCCTGTTGAATCAACAAAGACCTCTCCTTCTTTGTTTCTCACAACACGAATTAACTCTTTCTTGGGTTTCATTTCATTTGTAACGACACATTTACGCTCTGGAGTTTTACGCTTTTGCACCATATAAACCTCTCCCTTATTCGAATAAATCCTCTTCGAAATCTGCGTAATCTTCCTTTTCTTTATCAGATAATATTCCTTCTTCACGTGCTTCTGTTTCACTCTTAATATCGATTTTCCACCCAGTCAATTTCGCAGCAAGACGTGCATTTTGACCACGCTTACCAATAGCAAGGGATAACTGATAATCCGGAACGACAACTGTTGTTGATTTGTCTTCCTCATTTACTAGTACCTCAACAACTTTTGAAGGACTAAGTGCATTTGATACATAAACTATCGGGTCCTCTGACCACTCTACGATATCAATTTTTTCACCCTTCAATTCGTTTACAATCGCTTGAACACGTTGACCTTTTTGACCAACACAAGAACCGACTGGATCAATCTCAGGATCAGCTGCATAAACAGCAATCTTCGAACGATCTCCTGCTTCTCTAGCTACTGATTTTATTTCCACAATTCCATCATAAATTTCTGGAACTTCCATTTCAAATAAACGCTTTAATAATCCTGGGTGAGATCTAGAAATATAGATTTGAGGTCCCTTACTAGTATTTTCAACTTTTGTAACAAAGACCTTTAATCGATCATGTACTTGGTAGTCCTCTGTTGGCATTTGCTCTGCTTCTGGAAGCTTAGCCTCTATTTTACCTAAGTTAACATAGACAAATCTAGGGTCAATTCGTTGAATAATTCCTGTCATAACATCTTCTTCGCGATCTGCATATTCACTAAAAATCACACCACGTTCCGCTTCTCGAACACGCTGTGTCACAACTTGTTTAGCAGCTTGTGCTGCAATTCTTCCAAAATCCTTTGGTGTTACTTCTACTTCAATAACATCTTCTATATCATAATTTGGATTAATTTTCTTCGCTTCATCTAGCGAAATTTCTTGTTGATTATCCTCAACTTCTTCCACAACCGTTTTTCGTGAAAAGACTCTCATCGTTCCTGCATTTTCATCTAATTCCACACGAACATTAGTAGCTGATTTAAAATTTTTCTTATAAGCTGATATCAATGCAGCTTCTAATGCTTCTATTAATACTTCCTTATCAATACCTTTTTCTTTACCCAAATTCTCAATTGCATCAAACAATTGACTACTCATTTCCCTTTTTCCCCCTTTTATAGTACGACTGCTATTCTTGCCTTTGCAATTTTATCAAATGGAATTTCCACTTGCTTCTTTTGAGTTTTCAATTTATATTCAATCGTTACGGTATTGTTAGAAAAATCTACAAGAATACCTTCATAAACCTTTTCACCATTGATTGGCTCAAATAATTTGACATAGACATTTTTGTTCACGCTTTTTGTGAAATCTTCCGCTGTTTTTAAAGGACGTTCAACCCCTGGCGAGGAAACCTCTAAAAAGTAAGCTTCAGGAATGGGATCGACTTCATCTAATTTTTCACTTAAATGTTCCGACACTTCACCACACTCCGATATGTCTATACCGCCTTCTTTATCAATGTAAACACGTAGGAACCAGTTCTTACCTTCTTTTACATACTCGATATCAACTAATTCTAAATTCTTTTTTTCTAAAATCGGCTGCACTAATTCTTCTGTTGTTTTTACAACTTGAGAGCTCAAAGCTCACCATCCTCCTTTTAACTCTAGCTGCATTGCTATTTCTTATTATTGACAAACTCCTATAAATTAATTTAGGTATGTATCAATATAAAACCCTTGCCAATAAAGGCAAGGGATGTTTAAACAGAGTAGCAGATTACGAAGAAAGAGTGGGATATGCCCACTCTTTTGTCCGATGTTATCAGTACTTACTTCTAGAATATACCATAAGTTATTTAAGCATGCAAGGCATTCGGATAAAGTAAAACACGTCTCATTATTACCTATCAAGCCTTAGTAGTCCGTATGACTCTTTCCTTCTCTTACACGTTTCACTTAACAAGAACTCAACTATTATAGAAATCGATAAACGAGTTTGTGTTTCTGTTTGTATCTAATTTTAAATAGTCCTGAAGTGCTTTTTGAAGCGATGCTTTGGTAGTTGCTTTTGATCGAAAGTCCACATCATGCTTTACCATATTCCTTACTATTTCTGGACGTAAACCTGTTATCACTAATTCACACCCCATCATGTTCACGCCATCCAACAATTTCAAAAATAATTGGATAGAATCGCTATCCATTTCTGCAATGCCTGAAAGATCCATGATTAAAGTTTGAATTCGTCGTCTTCCTACTTCTAGCAATACCTTTTCTTCAATTATATTTGCTCGATTTGAATCGATTGTACCTATTAAAGGTAAAATGCAAACATCTGGTGTTATAGGAATTATTGGAACAGAAAGATTATTGACCAATTTTTGTTGTTTTTCAATAAGCTCATCCTTGTATTTTGAATAACTCATGAAAAATCCATTGGTAAAATGGTCGATTAAATCATTATAACGTATTGTTTCTTTGTAAAATATTTCACTGGTTTTTGTGGTGTTACCACATAAAACATCATATTGATTTAAAAACTCCCAGAGCGTTCGTCGAATTGACCGAAGCCATTCTAATTTAAAGCTCAGCGTCATCGCAAATTTTGCCCATAGAACCCCTTCTTTTCTAGCAAATTTGCTTACCTCTTCTTTTTCCTGATCAACTACTAATAGCACTAAGTGATGCGCGTTATCTAGCAAATTAATATTCCCAATTAATCGAATCTCGTTAATTTTATCACGTACATTGACCGCTACATCTAATAATCTTTTTTCAAATAATGACCGATTTAATACTAAGAATTCGTGTAAGTCTTCACTTTTTTCGAAATTTGACAACATATTCACTTCCTTATCCTATTGTGGTCAGAAAAGTATGTAATTTAATCAGAATAATTACAATTATAAATCAATTATATCTACTCTAGATAGTGTTATTCAACCAATAATGAGAAAAAATGATCCCGTGCATCACGAATTCAGCTCGGGACCAAATATTATCAAATGACAAACCTACAAGAAATCTAGAATAGAGATAGTTGATTCTTTTCCTCCATACCCTCTAAGCAGCCATGGTTATCAAGATATTCTAATACAGTTTTGGAGATTTTACTTCTTTCCCTTAAATCTTCTTTCGATAGAAATTCTCCTTCTTCTCTTGCTTTAACAATATTAATTGCTGCATTTGTACCAAGTCCTTCAACTGCATTAAAAGGTGGTATTAATGTATTACCCTCTACGACGAACTCTGAAGCCTTGGATTTATATAAATCTACTTTTTGTAATGAAATACCACGCTCACACATTTCTAATGCAATTTCTAGTACGGTTAGTAGGTTCTTCTCTTTAGGAGAAGCATCATTTCCTTTTACACTAATTTCTTCTACTCGCTTACGAATTGCTTCTGGGCCTTTAATCATAGTATCTAAATCAAAATCCCCTGCACGAACGGTAAAATATGCAGCATAAAAGTAAATAGGATGGTGTACTTTAAAATAAGCAATCCTTACAGCCATTAATACATAGGCGGCAGCATGTGCCTTCGGGAACATATACTTAATCTTTTTACAGGATTCGACATACCAATCAGGTACATCATGCTTTTTCATTTCAACAATCCATTCATCCTGTAACCCTTTCCCTTTACGAACGGATTCCATTATCTTAAATGCGAGTGATGCTTCTAACCCTTTATGCATGAGATAAACCATAATATCGTCACGACACCCAATAACATCTGGTAGTTCACAAATGCCTTCATTAATCAATTCTTGAGCATTTCCCAACCAAACATCCGTCCCGTGTGATAAGCCTGAAATAATAACCAATTCTGCAAATGTACTCGGCTTTGTATCCTCTAACATTTGGCGTACAAATTTGGTTCCGAATTCAGGTACACCCAATGTACCGGTTTTACAGTTAATTTGTTCTGGTGTCACACCTAAAGACTCTGTGCCCGAGAATATCTTCATCACTTCTTTATCATCAGTTGGAATTGTCTTCGGATCAATACCACTTAAGTCCTGAAGCATACGTATTACGGTCGGATCATCGTGTCCCAGTATATCGAGTTTTAACAGATTGTCATGAATGGAATGGAAATCAAAATGTGTTGTGCGCCATTCACTTTTACGGTCATCGGCAGGATACTGTATTGGTGTAAAATCAAAAATTTCCATATCGTCTGGAACAACAATAATACCACCTGGATGCTGTCCTGTAGTTCTTTTTACACCTGTACATCCCTGCACCAATCGATCCACTTCAGCGTTTTTAAACACTAATTGTTTATCTGATGCAAAACCTTTTACGTAGCCATAAGCTGTTTTCTCAGCTATAGTACCAATTGTTCCAGCACGAAAGACATTGTCCTCGCCAAACAGTACCTTCGTATAATTATGAGCATTCGGTTGGTATTCACCTGAAAAGTTCAAATCAATGTCGGGTACTTTATCCCCCTTGAATCCTAAGAATGTTTCAAACGGAATATCCTGTCCATCTTTACTGAGTGAAGTCCCACATGTTGGACAATCTTTATCAGCTAAATCAAAACCACTTGCAACGGATCCATCGGTAATAAATTCGTTATAATGACAGCTTGGACAGACGTAATGAGGAGGCAAAGGATTAACTTCTGTAATTTCTGTCATGGTTGCGACAAAGGAGGATCCAACTGAACCCCTAGAACCAACCAAATAGCCATCATCTAATGATTTTTTAACTAATTTATGTGATATTAAATAGATTACGGCAAACCCATTGCTAATAATACTGTCTAATTCTTTTTCCAATCTATCCGTGACAATTTTCGGAACGGGTTCACCATAGATGAGCTTCGCGCGAGTATAGCATAAATCTCTGATTTCTTGATCTGCACCCTCAATTGTTGGTGTATACAAGTCATCCTTAACTGGTGAAAGTTCATCAATTTCATCTGCCAAAGCCTGAGTATTAGTCACAACAATTTCTTTTGCCTTTTCAGTCCCAAGAAAACTAAAACAATCCAACATTTCATTCGTTGTACGGAAAGGCGTGTCAGGTAAAGTTACCCTATTTAATGGGTTTCCAGCTTGAGAAGCAATCAGAATTTGGCGATACATCTTTTCATGGTTATCGATATAATGAACATTTCCAGAAGCAATAACCTTTTTATTCATTCTTTGACCGAGGTCGACAATCTTTTTAATGATATCTAGAATTTGAGCTTCATTCTGAACAAGATCTTTATCCAGAAGATGGGTGTAGTTCCCAGGAGGCTGTACTTCGATATAATCATAAAATTCTGCAACCTTTTCAGCTTCTTCTGCTGACTTTTGCATCATGGTCTCAAATACCTCTCCACTGTCACAAGCTGTTCCTACTAAAACCCCCGAACGAAGCTTTTGTAACAGTGATCTTGGTATCCGTGGTACACGATAAAAGTAATCGATATGTGCTAGGGAAACTAGCTTATATAGATTTTTTAGTCCTTCTTGTGTTTGAGCAATCAACGTGCAATGGAATGGTCTTGATCGTTGATAAGCATTGCCTTCTCCCATATGATTATTTAAATGAAGATGATTCGTAATCTCCTTTTTCAATAATGCTTGGACTAATTTCCATAATAAATATCCTGTAGCCTCAGCATCATAAATTGCACGGTGATGCTGTGTTAATTCAATATCTAAATGCTTACATAATGTATTTAGTCGGTGATTCTTTAATTCTGGGAATAAAAATCTAGCTAACTCTAATGTATCAATCACTGGATTTTCAACCTTATCATAGCCAATTTTCTGATAACCTTGATTAAGGAAACCAATATCAAAGCTAGCGTTATGGGCGACAAATATTGCATCTCCACTCCAAACATGGAAATCACGTAATACATCATCAATTTCGGGGGCATCTTTTACCATATCATCTGTAATACCAGTTAAATCAATAGTCGTTTGCGAAAGTGCATGATGTGGATTTGCAAACGACTCAAATCGATCGATAATTTCTCCTTGATGAATCTTCACCGCAGCAAGCTCAATAATCGTATCATAAACAGCTGAAAGTCCAGTTGTTTCAACGTCAAATACGACATAGGTTCCGTTTTCCAGATGAACATCGTGCTCATTATAAGCGATAGGGACGCCATCATCCACTAAGTTGGCTTCTACACCATATAGTATTTTGACTCCGTGTTTTTTACCTGCACTATGCGCTTCAGGGAATCCTTGAACACCAGCATGATCGGTTATGGCGATTGCCTTATGACCCCATTTTGCAGCTTGCTCAACAAGTCTACCTGCCGAAATTACAGCATCAAGTTGACTCATAGTAGTATGGGCATGGAACTCAACTCGTTTTTCATCTTCTGGTGCAGTATCCTGTCTGGTGTCAACTTTAACTTCATGCATATCATTAGCCATCATAGCTAATTCATTGGAATACATGTCGGTTTGAATACTTCCTCTTGCTTTTATCCACATACCCTTCTTTAATTGCTCAAACTTCGCAGCATCCTCATCACCTTTTGAGAACATTTTTATCTGAAGAGAATCTGTATAATCAGTTACCTTTGCAATCAGTAGACTTCTACCAGAACGTAATTTGCGAATGTCCACATCAAACACATAACCTTGTATAGCAATTCGCTTTTCTTCCTCTTGGATTTCTCTCATTTCAGTAATGTCATCTTGGATTTTGTAACCAATTCCAAATGGTGCTGAATCATCTTGCGAACGGTCCTTATCTCGTTTTTCTTTTTCTTGAATTGTTTTCAATATTAATTTCTGGTCTTCGATGGCTTTTTGTTCCCGAAACTTTTGAATAGCATCTTCTTCAGCCTTCACATCAACTGATAATGGATGATAAGCAAGCCCGACTTTTTTACAAAAATTTTTAAAGCTTTCATCTAAACGTTTTTTTAAGGCACTTGCTTCTGCTTCGTTTCTAGCAATTAACATAATCTTATTACCGTTAACAGTAGGAGTTTGATTGTATACTAAATCACGATACGCAGGTGATAAATCTGGTGTGTAGGATAAAAATAGCTTCCAATATGCACATACTGTATCTGCATGGCATTGAATATCTTCGCTATATATTGTTAATTCAACTGTTGCTACTTGTTGAAATGATTCTTTTAACCTAGTAATAAACTCTTGATATACGTCTACAGGTAATACCTTTGAAACGTTGACATGAAAATGCCATACCTTTTGCATTTTATAGATTTCTAGTTTTGATAGAACACTATTTTGAAAGTGCTCTACCACTTGCTGCTCAGGCATACTTATTTGTTGTAAAAGCAGCTCCATCTTTTCTTTATTAGATATATCCATTCGTATTCCTCCTGTTAAATAGTACCGCACCGTATAACGGTAGTTCAGGAATTTTAAAACATGTAAACCCTTGTCAGGTAATGGCAAGACAAGGGTCTACTTTGGTTAACATTATTCTATTTCTATAGTACCCACTTTAACAAGAGGATACAACCTTTTTCATTTGGTAAATTAAAGTATTATAAGAATAATCGTTGGATGTCATTCCAAGTTACAATTATCATCAACAACATTAATAATGCAAACCCGACAAAGTGAAAAATACCTTCTTTTTCCGGCTCCATTGGTTTTCCACGAAGTAATTCAATACCCACAAATAATAACCTTCCACCATCAAGTGCTGGTAATGGAACTAAGTTTACTACTCCTAAGTTAATACTTAGAATTGCTGTCCACATTAAAAAGTTCATAAATCCTGTTTGGACAACCTGATCAGTAGCATCGTATATTCCAACTGGTCCTGAAAGCATATCAATGCCCAATTGACCTGTAATTAACATGGTTAGATTTGTTAGAATCATGGAAGTTGTTTCGTACGTCTGTTCAGCACCATATTTAAATGATCCCCAAAAAGACTTTTCAAAAGCTTGATAAACTCCTATTTGTCCAACTGATCCTTCTTGCCCTTCTGGTGCAGGAATTTCATTTGGCACAACCGTTAGAATCTCTGTCTCACCGTTCCGCAAAACAGTCATACTTAGCTCTTCACCAGGATTTTCACGCACAATCGTTGTAAATTCTTCCCACGTGGATATCGATTGGTCGTCAATTTTTATTACCTCATCATTCACCTGAAAACCAGCTTCCTCAGCTGGGCTATCTGGCTGGATTTGGCTCATTTTTGCTTCATCCACTGGAACACCCTGAACCACTCCTAAGATAATAAATATAAGAATCGCTAGGAGGAAATTCATCATTGGTCCAGCAAATAATTGCATGGCACGTTTAGCCGGAGATTTCGATGCGAATTGTCGATCATATGGTGCTATGAGTGTTTCCTTTTCATCCATAACGAATAAAGCTCTACGATCCACATCAAAGTGTAACAGATTTTCTTCTTCGTCTAACTCATAGCCTTCAATTATTAACTGATGATCTAAATCTACTTTTTCTACTTCAATAACTCGCGCATTAGGATGTTTGGATTTATTATTAACAATAATCTTGTTTACTTTTCCTTCATCGTTAAATTCAAGACCAATATGGTGTCCAGGCTTTAGATCAATAATTTCTGGATCTTCTCCTGCCACACGAACGTAACCACCAATTGGTAATAATCTTATCGTGTACAATGTATCATTTTTCATGAAAGAAAAAATCTTCGGTCCAAATCCGATTGCAAATTCTCGCGCCAACATCCCCGCTCGCTTTGCAAATATTAGATGTCCCAGTTCATGTACAAATACCAGAAGTCCAAACATAAAAATAAACGCTATAACGGTTGTCAAATCTAACACCTTCCTTAATTGAAGTAGAATAAGCAAGAAGAAGTCATTTCGATATAATGATTCGCTCGTACTTATTTAGGAAACAAATTGTAAGATGAAATGCAATACAGGAAAAACAAATATTGCACTATCAAATCTGTCCAAAATTCCCCCATGCCCCGGCAAAATTTTCCCTGAATCTTTTACATGATAGTGCCGCTTAAAAGCGGACTCAACTAAATCTCCAATTTGTCCAAAAACAGATACTAATATAGAAATCATAATGACAGAAAAAACACCATATGGAAATGGATATATTGAATGAAATACAACTCCTACAATACTCGCAAGAAGAATGCCGCCGATTGCTCCCTCAACTGTCTTATTAGGACTAATTTCGGGCCATAATTTATGTTTCCCAATGGCTCTTCCGCTAAAATAAGCTCCAGTATCTGTTGCCCAAATTACGAGTAGTGCAAAAAATATTTGGGCTAGTCCATTGCCATCGGACATATTTCTCGTTTCTAGAAAATAAAAGAACCCCATCCCTACATATAAAACAGCTAAGAGAATAACTCCAACATCATCAAATGTAAACTTGTTCTTTAATAAAACTGTATAGGCAAGTAGTATTAGAACAAACAATAATATGTTTTCAGCTGTATTGGTAGGGAGTGTAAAAGAAAGTAACTCCTCCGTCGCAGGATATAAAATTAACCATAATAAAGCAATTGATAATATTCCCGCAAAGGAGTACCATGGAACGTTATGCATTTTTAATAGTTCAACTAAACCAATTGTAGCTAATAAGTAAATGATAATCTCAAACGGCCAATTACCATAAATTACGACTGGTACAAATAGGATTAGTGCTATGATTGCTGTTAGAATTCGTTGTTTCATCTACCGTTCATCACCTTATATACCTCCATAACGCCTAGATCTCTTTTGGAAATCTAAGAGCGCCTCAACAAAAATTTCTTCCTTAAAGTCTGGCCAGAGTACATCCGTAAACCAGAACTCCGTATAAGCAAGTTGCCAAAGTAAGAAATTGCTCAATCTTCTTTCCCCGCTCGTACGAATCAACAAATCAGGGTCTGATAAACCTTCTGTATATAGATATTTTGATACTATCTCTTCATCTAAATTATCAAGGTCAAGTTGTTGATTATCTAAATCTTTCATAATTAACTTGATAGCACGCATGATTTCTTTTCTACTACCATAGTTTAAAGCAAAATTTAATAATAAACCATCATTATCCTTTGTTTTATCCTTTGCATACTGAACGGCTTCTTTTGTATGCTCTGGCAACGAATCAAAATCACCAATTGTTTCAATACGGACATTATTTTTAATCATATCTGGTAAGTACGTATGTATAAAGTCTTTCGGTAATTTCAATAAATATTCAACTTCAGATTTTGGTCTTTTCCAATTCTCTGTTGAGAAAGCAAATAGCGTAAGTATTTTTATGTTGTAATGTACTGCTATTTCAACAGTTCTTTTGACAACATCCATACCTTCTTTATGACCCGCAATACGTGGTAGACCTCTTTTTTTAGCCCAGCGCCCGTTTCCATCCATAATTATCGCCACATGTTCAGGAACATGCTTAAGTTCATCCACTTGTATAGGGGCTTCACGCTTTGATTTAAAGAAAGGAAGTTTTATTGACATAATTTGTCCTCCGAACACTGGTGTTTAACATTTAAAAAATACTATAATAGCGTATGCTAAAAAATAATTCGATATGACACCTGTAATAGTTGCACATTCTATCATATACTATACTACACTTTCTTTACATGTATATATAAAAATAAATAGGTAAGCTCCATTTTATTATAACGGTATTGCAGCTAGAATACAAAAGCCCCCTTTTTCAAGAGGGCATACTAATGTATTAACATATAGTTAATCAATTAGAAAATAATTACGCTATATTAAACTTCCATAATTTCTTTTTCTTTGTTCTTTGCAAGCTGATCGACTTCAGCAATATGCTTATCGGTTTCTTTTTGGACGTCATCCTGAGCAAGCCTTAATTCATCCTCAGTTAATTCTCCGTTTTTCTCAGCTTTTTTAAGCGCATCGTTTGTATCACGACGAACATTTCTTACTTGTACACGGTACTCTTCCGCATATTTACCAACAACTTTTACAAGGTCTTTTCTACGTTCTTCGGTTAAAGCTGGAATGTTTATGCGTATTACATTTCCATCATTTGTTGGAGAAAGTCCTAAATCTGCCTTTTGAATCGCTTTTTCAATATCACCCATCGCCGTTTTATCATATGGCGTAATAACTAGTAAGCGAGCTTCTGGTGCAGAAATTGTTGCTAACTGATTTAATGGAGTAGACGCGCCATAATATTCTACAAACACACTGTCTAACAAGCTAGGATTAGCTCTACCCGCACGAACAGTTGCCAAATTTCTCGAAAATGCTTGTACAGCTTGTTTCATTTTATCACGGCATGTGTTTAAAATTTGATCTGACATGTTTATTTCCCCCTTATCGTCGTTCCGATTGTCTCACCTTGGACAACTCTTTTAATATTACCTTCTTCAGTTATTGAGAATACGACTAACGGAATGTCGTTTTCCATACATAATGTAGAAGCAGTTGAATCCATCACACCAAGACCTTCGTTCAACATTTCCATATACGTTATATTTTCGTATTTTTTCGCATTTTTATTGGTTCGTGGATCATCCGAATAAACGCCATCAACATTGTTCTTAGCCATTAAAATAACCTCGGCTTCAATTTCTGCAGCTCTTAATGCAGCTGTAGTATCTGTTGAAAAGTAAGGATTTCCAGTTCCGGCTGCGAAAATGACAACACGCTTCTTTTCTAAGTGGCGAATTGCTTTTCTTCTAATATACGGCTCGGCAACTTGGCGCATTTCAATTGATGTTTGCACACGCGTCGGAATCTCAATTGTTTCCAAAGCATCCTGGAGCGCTAGAGAGTTCATAACAGTTGCTAGCATACCCATATAATCTGCAGTTGCACGGTCCATTCCCATTTCACTGCCAACTTTTCCACGCCAAATATTTCCTCCACCTACAACGATAGCAACCTCTACTCCGAGGCTTACCACATCTTTAACCTGTGCTGCTATCGATTGAATGATTTTAGGTTCAATACCATAACCTTGGTCTCCGCTTAACGCTTCACCACTTAATTTAAGTACAATTCTACGGTAACGAGCTGTTGTCATATTAACCTCCATAGAAAAAATAATTTATATATTCTGTGTACAATAATCTATGTCTTCATGGTGAAATAGGGAACATATAATGTCCCCTATTTCCTTTTTCATTATTTTTTAACTTGGCTCATTACTTCTTCTGCAAAGTTTTCAGAACGTTTTTCTAAACCTTCTCCTACTTCAAAACGAACAAAAGATTTCACAGTTGCACCTTTGTCTGCAAGGTATTTCTTAACCTTTTGATCTGGATCTTTAACAAAGCCTTGCTCTAATAAACAAATCTCTTCAAAGAATTTACCTAAGCGACCTTCAACCATTTTTTCAACAATATTCTCAGGTTTTCCTTCATTTAATGCTTGTTGTTTTAACACTTCACGCTCATGATTGATAACCTCTTCAGAGACTTCATCACGACTTACATATTTAGGATTTACGGCAGCAATATGCATCGCAATGTCTTTCGCTACAGATTCATCAGTAGTACCTTCTAGTAATGCAAGTACACCGATTCTTCCTCCCATATGCAGGTACTCTCCAAATGCACCATTATCAGTCTTAGTAGAGATTTCAAAACGACGTAGTGAAATCTTTTCACCAATTTTCGCAACAGCTTCATTAATATATGTTTCTACTGTATCTCCATCACCGTTTAGTTTTTGTTGTAGTGCTTCTTCAACAGTTGCAGGCTTTTGAGTTAGTAAATGTTTCGCTAAGTCTTCTAGCAATGTTTTAAATTGTTCATTTTTTGTAACGAAGTCTGTTTCACAGTTAACCTCTATAAGTACTGCAGTATTACCTTCTGATGCGATGTATGTAGACCCTTCTGCAGCAATACGGTCTGCTTTTTTAGCAGCTTTAGCAATACCTTTTTCGCGAAGGTAATCAATCGCTTTTTCAAGATCACCATCCGTTTCTGTTAATGCTTTTTTACAATCCATCATTCCAGCGCCTGTTTTTTCACGCAGTTCTTTTACCATTTGTGCAGTTATAGCCATAATAAATCCTCCTTATTATAATTACATTTTTAGCTAATCTAGCTATTTTTATTACATCCTTAAAAAAAGGTGATAAAAGGCTTATCCTCTTATCACCTGACCTTTTCAGAAATTAAGCTTCTTCAGTTTCTTCAACTGAACCTTCTGTTTGTGCTTCAGCAGCTACTTCTAATTCTTCACCTTGTTTAACTTCAAGGATAGCATCAGCAATTTTAGCTGTAAGAAGTTTAACAGCGCGAATTGCATCATCATTTGCTGGGATCACATAATCAATTTCATCTGGATCACAGTTTGTATCAACGATTCCTACAATAGGAATGTTTAATTTATGCGCTTCTGCAATTGCAATACGTTCTTTACGTGGGTCAATTACAAATAGTGCATCTGGAAGCTTCTTCATTTCTTTAATTCCGCCTAAGAATTTCACAAGACGTTCTTTTTCTTTTAACAAGCCAACAACTTCTTTTTTCGGAAGAACTTCAAAAGTTCCATCTTCTTCCATTTTTTCAATCTCAACTAAACGATTGATACGTTTGCGGATTGTTTGGAAGTTAGTTAATGTACCACCTAACCAACGTTGGTTAACATAGTACATTCCAGAACGAATAGCTTCCTCTTTAACAGAGTCTTGAGCTTGTTTTTTCGTACCTACGAATAGAACTGTACCACCATTAGCAGCTAGTTCTTTCACATAGTTGTAAGCTTCTTCAACCTTCTTAACTGTTTTTTGAAGGTCGATAATGTAGATGCCGTTACGCTCCGTAAAGATGTACTTTTTCATCTTAGGGTTCCAACGACGTGTCTGATGTCCGAAATGTACACCAGCTTCTAGTAATTGCTTCATAGAAATTACTGACATAGTTTTTTTCCTCCTTGGTTTTTCCCTCCGCTTGAATCATTTTTGTATAAAGACCATTTTAGGCACCAATTATACAAATCAACAAGCGTGTGTGGTTATAAATATATTTTATTGTATTTACACCAAAAATAAATATATCATACCGAAAAACGGTAATCAAGCTTAAATGCTATTTTTTTTCGCTAAATTTAATAATTAATTCAACTTCTGTCTTTCCACAGTTTAATGTTTTAGCAATTTCGTCAACGCTCAGCCCTTCTTCATGTAGCTTGAATATTCGTGATTGTAAGGAAACCTCTATTTCATCTTGTGCGTATTCATCAATTGGCACTAAAAATTCTTCCTGTTCATCTTCTTCAACAGTAGGTGTGATTGAATGATTCGTATTTTTCAATGATTGGTCCGAGGGTTTCCGCTCTCGGACTTGATTTACTTCTTGTTGTAATAATCTGTTTTCTTCCTTTATCTCTTCTAAATAACTTTCCATGAGATTCACGAGTTCCGCAGTGTCTGAACCTTTAGAAATGGTTAATTGCTTATACATAACGTAAATAGCGACTAATGAAACTATATGTAATAAAAAACTGATAATAAATAGAAATGATGTCATATAACATTTATCTCCTAATATCAAAGTTGTTGCCTAAATATGGATGCTTATATGCTTGCAAGGCCTGATTACTGTTCTTATTTTTTTTCTGTTTTTCTAGATTTTGCGCACCTTGCTCTTTTCTACCATCCTTTTGAAGCTGAGTCTCTTCAAATTCTTGTACTTTTTTTCTTTTTCTATTCTCTTGCACTAACTGACTTTGGGCGAGTGCCTCCTGAAAATGCTGATTTTGCTTGAGCATTTGGTCTTGTAGTTTACCTGCATCATGTGTCCGGGGAAGCGCAACCTGCATCTCAACAGATTTCCAACTCATCTAGAATCACTTCCTTATTGTACCCATTATCGTGTACGCATAAAAATTTCATTATTTAAAAGCTCAAATTCCACATGCTGATTAATAGTATTGATAACTCGCTTATACTTACCAAATGATACAATTGTATTGGCATATACATTACCGGTAATAACTAATTTAGCATACTTTTCTTTCGCATCTATGGATAACGACTCTAGTTGTTCATTTATGGTGGAAAGCATCTCTGTGTTTTTATCATAGGACGCCCTCTGCCTTTTTAAAGCATGAAGTAATTTCGGATTAGATTCAATATTTGGTGTCTGTGATAACTTTTCACCAATAATTTTTAACTTCGCTAAACTATCTTCAATTTCCTTCTTTTGAGATTGAAGATTTTCAGCTAGTTGCACTTCATTGTGACTTTGACCCAGCATTAGTTCAGTCTTTGTACTCATCTGGTTTCCAACATGTTTAACTTGTATGGAATCACCAGCTGAAACAGTACCACCAATTATGCTGCCTTTTTGGCATATTATCTCACTTCCTGCAGTACAGTTACTATGAAGAATGGAGTTTTCAACATAGAGATTGTTACCAGCGTTAACATTACCTTGGTTAATATAGCCTATTTGAATATTCTCACGTGCAACAACCTGTCCTTTTTGAAGGCCGGAAAGCCCCTCTGAGATAAATACCGATCCTTCTGCATGTATAGAGGCAGCTTCAACCATTCCGAAAATTTTGACATCACCACCAGCATTTACCTTATATCCAGAAGGAACATCTCCCTTTATGATAATAGTACCAATAAAATTTAGATTTCCTTCCTTTAAGGAAAGTGTGTCCTTCACTTCAAATACAGGAAGAACATGGATGATATTTCTTTGTACACTAGCTTGTCCTTCTGATGTTGCGTAGAAGGCTGATTCTGTCTCTTCATAACGAACATTTTTACCCGTTTTGATAGTTAAGGGTTTTCCGGGCTGTGCTGGTATCAAATTACCATAAACATCTGTACCATCTTTTCCCTTAGTGGGAGATGATACAGATGCTAATTTCTGATCTTTCTCAACAGAAGGAATTTGCATCACATCTCGAAAATCCCTCTTCTCTGTTTTTTCAATAGTTGGATTTAAGTTAATTTCATAAATGATTTCTGCATTTGTTCCATGTTCTGGGAGAACACCTGTTGCAATAGCTACTGGGAAATCATCAAGTGGAATCCCTGAAATCACTAATTCAACAGCCTCTTCCTTTATTCCATATACGATTTGATTATCGTTTAAAAAATCATGAAATGCTTCAGACGTTATATCTAAATCTCGATTAACCAGGTATTCATCCGTGTAGTGGAGCTCTGCTATCATGTGATCCTTTGATATTACAATTGTAAAGAGTTCATTTAGATTAAACATCACCTTGTATCTCCTTTATCAAAGCTATAAAGCTTTTTCCAGTGTATGACGCAATTTAAAAATTGCCTTTTTATGAATTTGTGAGATTCTTGATGTTGTTAATCCTAATACTTGTCCTATCTCCGTAAATGTAAGTCCATCTTGATAGAAAAGACTAATAATCATTTGTTCATTTTCTTTTAGGCCTTTAATACTATCTGCAAGCTCCTTATATTGTTCATGCTTAACAAGATGATTATCTGGTTGAATACTAGACTCATCAGGAATGGTATATCCAATACCTTCTTTATGATGCGAACTACCATCCTTTGGTTTTTCCTCAATTGATAGCATATTGGAAAACAGGGCATCCCGAACGTACGATTCAACCTCTTGCACAGGCATTTCTAAATCCGTCGCAATTTCTTCAGAACTTGGCTGCCGTTGAAAGCGTTGCTCAAGCTTTTGGGTTACTTGTTCAATCTTCTTTGTTTTTTCACGAATAGAACGAGGTAACCAATCTTCTTTTCTTAAGCCATCAATAATTGCTCCTCTTATTCGAAATGAAGCATAGGTATCAAATTTTAGATCTCTTTCAAGATCAAATTTCTTTAGTGCATCATAGAGACCTAGCAAGCCAAGGCTTTTCAAGTCATCTTTCATGACACTACTTGGCAAATGACTTATAGTCCTTTCAACATGATAATTCACTAAGTACATATAATTTTGTATTAATTCATTTGCCGCTTCACTATCTTGAGTGTTTTTCCATCTATTCCATAACTCTTGCTCTAGAGGAGAGATTTTTGTACCCAAATGACTTGCTCCTCCCTATCCATATTTTAAAGAGAAAGTCTAGATAATTTCTTCACCTTTTGTAATCGTCCTTATTCGGAGATTGGCAGTTTGAGGGTCGAATTCAATTGTTCTTCCGAAATTACCACCAACATCAGACGATATTACAGGAATGTTATGTTCTGCTAGCTTTTGTAGCACTGCCTCTGTGTTTCGTTGTCCAATCCGCATCATATCACTGCCAGAGTTAAACTGAAACATTTGTGCACCACCTGCTAATTTTGCTTTCATTAAGGGCTTACGTAGCCCCTTCATACATAGCTTTTCAATAAGAATATCTACTGCCGTGTCTGCGTATTTATAATGATTTAAAGTTTGTTGTTTGGCGTGTTTGGAATCTGGAAGCATTACATGTGCCATTCCAGCTATTTGTTTTCCAACATCATAAATGACAATTCCAACACATGAACCCAATCCGGAAGTACGAATAACATCTGGCGCTGTGACAATATTTAAATCTGCTATACCTACCTTAATAATTGTCTGTTCCTTATTCATAATCTTGTATTCCTAATGCTTGAAAAATTTTCGTGAACGATTCAGGAGATGGCAATAGCAGAAATTGACCATTAATGCCATTATGCTTTTCGTTAAGATCATTTATCTTCGTATTAATAATAATCGCGTAATCGGTCACTTCAGATACTTGTAGCAATCCAACAGTCAATATTGCACCAGCCATATCAACACTCAAATGTGGTACTGAGGGTTGCATATTAATATTCGTAAAATCAGAAAGGGCAGATAAGTAAGAACCCGCTAAAATATTCCCAGCCTCACGAAGTGCTGAAAAAGCTATTTCATTGTCTGCTTCACTATCAAATAACTTGATATCTTCATTGTTTGTCAAGTGCTTGGTCAGGGATTCCGCTTCTTCAAGTGAGAACAATAAATAAACCATTCCTGGTGCCTTACCATGAATTTCGAACAGGATACCGACAACCAAATTATCGGCCCCACCAACCATTTCCATCACTTCATCAAATGCAACAATTTTAATATCAGGAACTTCCATATCGACCTTTTTATCGATAAGTTTAGACATTGATGTGGCAGCATTACCAGCACCAATATTTCCAATTTCTCTAAGGGCATCTAGTTGTATTAACGAAAGTTGTTCATAATTCATATTATTGACCTTCAGGTGATTTTAACTCGTTTAATTCTTCATTTGTTAAAACCTTTTTTAAGTCTAGTAAGATAAGTAAGCGACTGTCTAACTTCGCCACGCCTTCGATATAATCTGCGTTAACAGCTCCAATTACTTCTGGTGCTGGTTCAATGACATCACTTGGAATATCAATTACATCGTTTGCTGCATCTACGATCAAACCTACTTCCATATCATCTAGATATACAATTACAATACGTGTAGATTCATTGTACTCTGATTCTTCAATTCCAAGTCTAGTACGTAAATCAATTATTGGCGTTACTACTCCTCTTAAGTTAATAACACCTTTCACAAAATTCGAAGTATTAGGAACTCTTGTTATAGTTTGTACACGTTCAATCGTAACAACTTGCTGTACGGATACAGCAAACTCCTCATTCTTTAATTGAAAAACAATCACCTTTTTTTCAGTAGCTATTTCATTCGCCATTTTAAATCCTCCCCGTTTTAAAAATACTATTTAATAATTGCATTACTATCAATAATTAGTGAAACTTCACCATCTCCAAGAATTGTTGCCCCAGAGATTGCAAATGTATTGGTTAAATATGAGCCTAAAGACTTTAAGACAACCTCTTGCTGCCCAATAAATGCATCAACCACAAGTGCTGCTAACTTATCACCTTTTTTAACGATGACAATTGAAGTATATTCTTCCTCGTCATTCTCTTTAGGAATATCGAAAACTTCTTTTAAATTAACTAAAGGAATGACTTTTCCTCTAAAATCAATTACTTTTTTATGATGAGCAGATAAAATTTGCTCTTTGGAAATAATAGCTGTTTCGATAATTGATGATAATGGAATCGCAAATTTCTCTTGGTTTAATTCAACAAGCAACACAGAAATGATGGTTAAAGTTAGCGGCAGTTGAATAGAGAAAACCGAACCCTTATCTAAAGTAGAATCAATAGAGATGTTCCCTCCAAGTGATTCAATCGTATTCTTTACGACATCTAAACCTACTCCACGACCAGAAATATCAGAAATTTTCTCTGCCGTTGAAAAACCACTTTCCATAATCAACTCATATATTTGTTGATCGGTAAGACCAGTCACTTCCCGTTCCGACAATATTCCGTTACTCAATGCTTTGTTTAACACTTTTTCCTTATTAATTCCAGCACCGTCATCTGTTATTTCAATAAAGACATGGTTTCCACTATGAAATGCTTCTAAGGTAATGGTACCCTTTTCTGGTTTACCTTTTCGAAGTCGCTCCTCTGGTGTTTCAATTCCGTGATCGATCGCATTGCGTAATAAATGTACAATAGGATCACCTATTTCATCTATCACAGTACGATCTAATTCTGTATCCGCACCAATAATCTCGATATCTACTTGTTTATGTAGATCTCTTGCAAGCTTTCGAACCATTCTAGGGAATCGACTAAACACTTGATCAATTGGAACCATACGCATCGTTAAAATAACATTTTGCAAGTTACTTGAAACCCTTGACATACGTTCAACTGTATCTTGTAATTCATTATTCTGTAGATCTGTTGAGATTTGCTCCAGACGGCCTCGATCAATGATTAATTCCTCAAATAAATTCATTAATACATCTAATTTTTCAATATTGACTCGAATTGTTTTATGTTGAGAGCTTTTCGTAGTATCATTATCTGCTCTAGAAGATTGCTGTTTTTTCGTATTCACCAATTGGTTCTTTTCTTCCGTTGTTGAGTCCTTCTGTTCCTCTTTCTTCTCACGATAATTCGAAACGGAAAACTGATGAATCGTAACTGTTTCTATCTCTGATACTTTTTTGATCTTTTCACCAATTTCCTTTTCTGGATGCTCTGACACTAATATTACGGTAAACGATGATTCGAAATTTTCTTCCTCTAGATCATTTACTGTTGGATTAGACTTAATTACTTCACCAAGCTGCTCCAGTACTTCAAATACCATGAAAACTCGAGCACCCTTTAATAAACAATCTTCCCGAAGCTGAACCGTGATTTCAAAGTTTGAGAAGCCACGTTCATGTGATTCATTTAATATCGATATTTCAAACTCATCTAAATCACTACTAATATGATGAATTTCTGATTCAATGTCTTGCTTTACTTCTTGAGTCGTTTCATTTGCAGCTGCAACACCAGTTTCAATCGTTTCAAGTTTACTAACGATTGAATCTACCTCATGTGCGCCCTTTCCGCCATTCGCAATATCCTCTACCATTGAATTTAGGATGTCTACCGTATCAACTAATAAGTCAATCATTTCAGATTGTACAGTTACGCGATCATATCGAATTGCATCAAAAACATTTTCCAGTGTATGGGTGATGGTCGCTAAGTCACTAAATCCCATTGTTGCTGACATTCCCTTTAACGTATGGGCAGCTCTAAATATTTCTTCAATTATCGCTTTCTCGTTAGGTGACTTTTCAAGTTCTAGTAATTTTTTATATAATACTTCGATATGTTCATTACTCTCATCAATAAAGACATCCAAATATTGCGTAGTGTCCATTACTACATCCCCCCGCTTCTTTTGGTTAATGCGTGAATCATCTCACCCATTTGATGTAAATGTACGATATAATTTACTGCGTTCGTTTTAACTGCAGCTTTCGGCATACCATTGATTATTGCAGATTCTTCAGACTCAGCTAGAACAATCGTATTAGGGTCTACCTGTTTTAAACGCTCAACCCCTTTTGAACCGTCACTACCCATACCTGTTAAAACAACAGCGATTTTATTTACTCTTTCTATCTCAGAAGCAGATTCGAAAAGTACATCTACTGCTGGTCTATGACCAGAACGTTCATCTTCCTGTGTAAGTTCAATCGCATTAACAGTGCCAACTTTTCGAATTTTCATATGGAAATCACCCGGTGCTATATACACCGTCTTTTCTTTAATAATTTCACCGTGTACTGCTTCTTTAACATGAAATTCTGTCAAATTATTTAAGCGTTCTGCTAGTGATTTCGTAAAACCGGCTGGCATATGTTGAACAATAAGAATCGGGTCAGAAAAGTCATTTGGTATATCTAAAAGTAGTCGTTGCAAAGCTCTAGGTCCCCCAGTTGATGCCCCGACAAATACAACCGATTTCGAAAATCGTTTCTTAGAAGGAATTACTTTTGGACTTTCTTCTTTTTCTACTGTTTTTGATAAGTTAACCTTGGAGGCAGCTAATACTTTATCAATTATTTCTTGTTTAATGGTTCCAATATCCAGTGAAATGGAACCTGATGGTTTTGCAATGAAATCAACAGCACCTATCGATAATGCCTGCAAAGTATTACTAGCTCCTTCTTTTGTCAAGCTAGATAGCATAACTACAGGTAAGGGATGTTCCCTCATGATAGAACCAAGTGCTGTAATTCCATCCATAATAGGCATTTCAACATCTAATGTTACAACGTCTGGTGAAAGCGTCTTGATTTTTTTAAGCCCTTCTTCCCCATTCCTCGCTGTTGCAATTACTTGGATCCGGTTGTCACTTTCTAATATATCCGTGATCATTTTTCTCATAAAAGCAGAATCATCGATCACGATTACACGAATGGGAGACACGATGCCCACCTACCTATTCTTTAATAGATTTTTCAACCTTTGTACAAATGATGTGGATTCTACATTATGAACAGTAGTATTACTGCTACAATAGTTAGCGGTTAGCTGCTTTAATGACTTTGCTACTGCTGATTTTTTATTTGCAAGCACAAATGGTGCTTGATGAATAACCGCTGAAGACACAGTTTTATCATCAGGAAGCATACCAAGAAGCTTTATTTCAACATCTAAAAATTTCGATATAACATTTTGAAATCGCTCCATTGTTCTTAGCCCATTATTGGTTGTATCAGAACGATTTAAGATAATGGATAGTTGCATTGTCCGATCATAGCTTAAGATATGCTTGATCATGCTGTATGCATCTGTTATCGATGTCGGCTCCGGAGTGGTAATCACAATACACTCATCAGATGCTAAAATAAAATCAATACTTGATTGAGTTGCTCCAGCTCCCATATCAAAAATAATGTAATCAAACATTCTAACAATTAATTGGTATTGTTCTAAAAAGTAGTTCATCTTATATTCATCCATGGAAAACAAGTTCGCAAGTCCCGAACCACCTGCTATATATGACAAGTTATTTGGACCTATCTCCATAATATCATAAATAGGTAATTGGTCGTGCATCATATCGACAATTGTTTTTTTTGCATGCAAGCCAAGTAAAATTTCGACATTTCCCATTCCAATGTCTAAATCAATGATGAGTACTTTTTTTCCTTGATTACAAAGCTCTAGGGAAAAATTTACGGCAATATTAGTTTTACCTACACCGCCTTTACCACTAACAAAAGAAATCGTCTTCGCTTCCCTTGGGTTTTTAGATAGCTCTAGTTGTCTTCTTAAACTATCTGCTTGATCATAAACCACTTAAATCACCTACTATATAGTTACTGATGACCTCTTTTGTCGGTTTAACGATATTATCCGGGACTTCTTGCCCATTCGTGATGTATGCAATACCAATATGACTCGTTAAAGAAATATTAAGCAAGCTTCCATATTGTCTTGTCTCATCGATTTTTGTATAGATTAGCCCTTTAATATCGATGTGTCGGAAGCTATGAAAAATATCATGCATGTCTTTTGGTTTTGATGTTAAGGAAAGAACTAAGAAATTTTCAACAGGGCCATTCGCTGAAATGTTTTTCGTTAACTCCTTAACATATTTCTCGTCACGATAGTTTCTTCCAGCAGTATCTACTAGAATTAAGTCATAGTTCTGAAATTTCTCCATAGCGTTTCGGTAATCCTCAATTGAATAGACTACCTCAACTGGTGTATCTAGAATTTTTGCATACGTTTTTAATTGCTCAATTGCGGCTATTCGGTAAGTGTCCATGGTTACAAAGGCTACCTTCTTTTTTTCCTGGAGCATACTATTTGCTGCTACTTTGGCAATTGTTGTCGTTTTTCCGACACCCGTAGGGCCGACAAAATGAACAACTTTTGCAGTGTTAGAGATCCCTTCGAACGATAGTCCACTTAACATTGCTTCAATTTCATTCTGTACATCATTTTTTATAATGGATGCAGTTGGGGATACATTTTCTTCCTCATGTTTATTCATGACATTCTGGATGATCTCCGTTGCAATAGCATCATCAACTTCCTGCTCAAGTAAATATTGATAAACAACTTCATAGTCGATAGCAAATTTACTTGATTTTTGTTGTAATGATTGCTGTTCAAGTATTCGTTTCATATTCTTTATTTCCTGAATTACTTCTGCATCCATTGTAGTTTTTGGTTTTACTGTTTTAGGCATCTTCGCTTGATTCATGGTTGCCTTTGGTTGTTTAGGTGGAATTGGACTCTTGTCCAACGCAGCAATAACTTCAATTTTTCTTTTTTTAAAGAAACCTAAAAAACCACCATCTTGTATTTCTTTTGAGCTCAAAATAACAGCCTCTGCACCGAGCTCTTTCCGTACTTTACTCATTACTTCTGGCATTGTTGGTGCTACATATTTTTTTACCTTCATGCTACATTCACCACCCCAACACTTTGTACTTGCACAGTCGGTTCTAGTTCGTTATAAGATAACACAACAACCTGAGGTAAAAAGCGATCTAGTAATTGTTTTAAATACATGCGTATAGCAGGCGAACATAAAATAATGGCATTTTCTTCCTGTAAGGTTAGTTTTTCCATCTCTTCGTTAATTGATTTTACAATCATTTGCTGTGAATCTGGGTCTAATGCCAAATAATTGCCATGTTCTGTTTGTTGAATGCTTTCTGCAATCATTTTTTCAACTTTTCCAGAAACCGTAACAACCTTCAATGATTTATCCGCATTCGCATATTGCTTAGTTATTTGTGAAGAAAGTGCTTGTCTTACATATTCTCCTAAAAGCTCAGTGTCATTCGTGAGCTTACTAAAATCTGCTAGTGTTTCAAAAATAATTGGTAGGTTACGTACAGATACATTCTCTCTTAACAGTTTAGCTAAAACTTTCTGAATATCTCCAATGGCTAGTGGTTCTGGTGTAACCTCTTCCACTAAAATTGGATAATTTTCTTTTAGATGATCCACTAGCTCTTTTGTTTCTTGTCTTCCTAATAATGTGTGAGCTTGGCGTTTGATTACTTCTGTAATATGTGTTGACACAACAGAAGGTGGATCTACTACCGTATAACCTGTTAATTCAGCATCATCTTTGTTCTCTTCACTTATCCATTTTGCAGGAAGACCAAAGGCAGGTTCTTGCGTCTCGATTCCTTCAATAAAATCATTATCCATATCCGGTGTCATTGCCAAATAGTGATCAAGTAATATCTCTCCTGAAGCCACTTCGTTGCCTTTTATCCTTAATCGATATTCATTGGGGTTAAGTTGAATATTATCACGAATCCTTACAACTGGAATTACAATTCCAAGCTCTATCGCAAGCTGTCTTCTAATCATAATTACTCGGTCTAATAAATCTCCCCCCTGCTTGGCATCTACTAATGGAATTAAGGCATACCCAAACTCAAACTCTATAGGATCCATACTGAGTAAGTTGATGACATTTTCTTGTGTCTTCATGGCGGTACCTTCTTCTTGATCATCTACTTCCTCATTCTTAACTTCTGGAACTTTCTGCTTCTGAAGCATATAATATGCACCAATTGCAAGTATGGCAGCAATTGTAGTTGTTAAGAAAAAGTTAATCGGTGTCAAGCCTAATAAGAATATTGTACCCGCTGCAATGAATAATAATTTTGGATATTGTAGAAGCTGTGCACTAACATCACTACCAAGATTATTACCTGTTGCAGAGCTACGTGTTACTACGATACCTGTAGCTGTAGAGATTAATAAAGCAGGTATCTGACTGACTAGTCCATCTCCTACCGTTAAGCGCATAAAGGTATCAATCGCTTCTTGGAACGACATGTCCATTTGAACCATCCCAATGATTAGTCCAAACATAACATTAATAAGAACGATGATAATACCAGCAATTGCGTCTCCTTTAACAAACTTACTGGCACCATCCATTGATCCATGAAAATCCGCTTCATTTTCTACTTTTTTACGTCTATCTTTTGCTTCATTTTCTGAGATCAATCCTGCATTTAAGTCAGCATCTATACTCATTTGTTTACCTGGCATCGCGTCAAGTGAGAATCTCGCTGCTACTTCAGATACACGTTCAGAACCTTTCGTGATAACCAGGAAGTTTATAATAACTAAAATTATAAAGACAACAAATCCTACTAACGGATTATCACCAATAACAAAAGAACCAAACGTATCAACTACACCGCCTGCATCTGCTTCACTAAGGATACCTCTTGTAGTAGACACATTCAACGCCAGACGAAACAATGTCAATAGTAGTAGTAACGTTGGAAACACTGAAAATTGTAGTGGTTCCTGGGTGTTCATTGAAACTAATAGTACGATCAATGCGAGTATAATATTAATCAGGATAAAAACACTTAAAAGCCATCCGGGTAGTGGGATGACTAGCATTATAATAACTAAAATTACTCCAATTAAAACGGACAAATCACGGGCTTTCATGGATGTCTCTCCTCATTGCTAAACTTTTTTCTCCATCCGGTATACATATGCAAGTACTTCTGCAACCGCTTGGTAGAATTCTTCAGGGATTACGTCTCCAATCTCAACAGATGAATAAAGTGAACGTGCTAGTGGTCTATTTTCAACCGTCATAACATTATTTGCCTTTGCAATTTCTCTGATTTTAAAAGCAATATGGTCCACACCCTTTCCTACTACATAAGGTGCACTTGCTTTATTCTCATCATACTTTACTGCAATTGCATAGTGTGTTGGGTTCGTAATGATAACGTCTGCGTTTGGAATCTCACTCATCATACGTCGCATCGAAATCTGACGCTGCTTCTCTTTAATTTTTGATTTAATTAAAGGATCCCCTTCTGTATTTTTATATTCATCTTTTATATCTTGCTTAGACATTCGCATGTTTTTTTCAAAATCATAGCGTTGATAAGCATAGTCAAATATAGCTAAGAATAGTAACGCAACAGTTGCACTAATCCCCATTATTAATGTTACTCTTCCGAAAAATGATAGCGCGCTTTCAGCATTCTTAAATGCCATCATAAGCATATCGTCTTTGAACATCCAAATAATCGTAAATGTTATGGCACCAATGACCACAATCTTCAAGAAAGATTTCAACAATTCCACCAATGCTCGTAATGAAAAGATTCTTTTTGCACCTTGTATTGGATCAATCTTTTTCAAATCGAATTTTAGTGGCTCGGTTGTAAATAAAAATCCAATTTGCATCAAATTGGAAGCAACTCCAGCAATAACAGCAATAAGCATTATTGGTCCAACAATCTTTAGTAGCTCCATACTTCCTTCGAGAAATATTTGAAACACTGTTTTCTCGGTAAGTTCCCAATTAATATATTCCGTAAACGAATGCTGAAATAAGGCAAGCATATTATCCTTCATAAAGCTTCCAAATACAGCCATTAAAATTAAAGCAAATAATAATAAAAATGCCGTATTAACGTCTTGACTTTTAGCTACTTTACCCTTTTTTCGTTCCTCATTCCTCTTTTTAGGAGTTGCTTTTTCGGTCTTTTCTCCTGCAAAGAATTGCAAATCAAGTTTTAATTGCAAGATTAAGCACCTCCAAATAGCTGCATAAGTCCTTGAATTACTTCAAACATCGTATTAAACAAATTACGTACAAGAACCATGTACAGACTTAAGAAAACAAAAATAGCAGCAAAACTAACCAAAATTTTAAGTGGTAAACCTACAACAAAAACATTAAGTTGTGGTACAGTTTTTGAAATAATTCCTAGTGCAACATCCACTAAGAACAAACATCCGACAATTGGTATGGATATTTGGAAAGCTATGAGAAACATAGTATTAAACGCCTCAATAACAAAATCAGCAATATTACCATCATGAAAAGGAATAAAGGCATCAATTGGAATAAAACGATAACTATTAAAGATTCCATCTATTAATAAATGATGGCCATCAACCGATAATAAGAATAATAAGGCAAGAATATAAAAATACTGTCCTGTCAATGGACTCTGGGCCCCGGTTTGTGGATCCATTACATTAGCAATGGCAAAACCCATCTGGAAGTCAATAAATCCCCCAGCTACCTGTACAGCAGAGATAATAATATAGCCGATAAGTCCAATGAATATTCCAACAAGTGCTTCTTTCGCAATTAGAAAGAAATACAACTCATCAATTACAATTGCTGAAGCATCTACCGTATAAAACATGATAAAAGCTAAGAAGAAACTTAAACCAATTCGAAACGGAAGTGGAATTGTTCGATACGATAGTAATGGCATCGTGACAAAAAAACCTAACACTCGAACTAAGATTAACAGAAAGATTGGAAAGCTATTGATGTTAATTAAATCAAGCATGAGTTAACCTACAAATCGATTCAGATTTTGAAATAAGTCAACTGTAAATTCCATAATAGTTGATAGCATCCACGGCCCGAAGAATAATAATCCTACCAATACTGCCACGATTTTTGGAATAAAGGCAAGGGTCTGTTCTTGAATCTGAGTGGTTGCTTGAAAAATACTAACAAGTAATCCAACTGCCAGTGCTAGAATAAGCAGCGGACCTGTAACAAGTAGCACCGTATATATTCCTTTTTCTGCTAAAGACAATACAAATTCACTACTCAACGTTTAACCCCCTCCTTTAAATCCTTCATTAACATTAAAATCCGGCAAGTAAGGAATGTGTGATTAAATACCAACCGTCCACCATTACGAAGAGCAATATCTTGAATGGAAGTGAAATCATAACTGGTGGTAACATCATCATCCCCATAGACATTAATATACTTGCAACTGCCATATCAATGATTAAGAATGGAATAAAAATCATGAAGCCCATTTGAAATGCTGTTTTTAATTCACTGATTGCAAAAGCAGGTACTAATGCTGTTAATGGTACATCATTTATACTTTCGGGTGCCTCAATTTCTGCATAATTTAGAAATAACGCTAAATCTTTTTGCCTTGTATGGTTTGCCATAAAATTCTTAACTGGTTCACTTGCTCGGTCATAAGCTTCATCAAGCGTAATTTCTTCGTTGAACAAAGGTTGTAAACCTTGTTCGTACACTTCATTAAAAGTTGGAGCCATAATGAAAAATGTTAAAAATAACGCCAGTCCTATGAGCACTTGATTCGGCGGCATTTGCTGCGTAGCAAGCGATGTTCGAACAAATGATAATACGATGATAATTCTCGTAAAGCTTGTCATTAATATTAATATCCCCGGTGCAAGCGAGAAGACCGTAAGGAGTATAATTAGTTTTACAGATGTCGAAACGTTTGTAGGATCTGAACTAGAAAACATATCGATAAATTCATTCATGATTATCTTCCTTCTCGGTATGTCTATTCATTAGATTTTTTCTGTTTTGCTTTAATTTTTCTAGTTCGTTTGAAAAAAGTTGTTTAAAATCATGACCTGACTTCTTTGATTTCGTGGATGATTGTTCTCTATTTTGTCGGAATATATTTAGAATGTTTCCAGCCGTGAAGTTAGTTTGTTCTTCATTACTTTTAAGAATCTCTTCCTTCATTGCTTCATCTGTTATTTCCTCAAGCAACTGAACATTTTCTCCAACTCCGATCATGTAAAGCTTACTGCCCACTCTCACAATCTGAATTGATTTACTGGGACCTACAGCTATTCCACCTAGGTTTTCTAATGTCTTTACTTGATTAAACAACTTATTTCGTTTGTTTAGAAATTTTAACAACAAATAAATCAGAGCAAGTATTAAGAGTAAAGCAAAAACCATTCTGATTAAATCAAATGCTAATCCACCGTTATCTGATTCCGGTTCAACCTGAGGAGTATCCTCTTGATTAGGAATAGACACTTGGCCATCTTCATCTGAATTGGTATCAGGAGAATCAGATTTTTGTTCCTCTGATACGTCTGTGTTTTCATCCCACATGTCACTGACTTTATCTCCATCTGCATATACATCTGAAGGGGAACTTATTAGAAGTAAAAACAGACCAAGAAGTATCCCCAAACCAAATTTTTTACTCAAGTTACTCACTCGTTTCTTAATCCAATGCCTTTTGAATAGCTTCAATAACACGATCTGCTTGGAAAGGTTTTACGATAAAGTCTTTTGCACCGGCTTGAATTGCATCAATTACCATTGCTTGTTGTCCCATTGCAGAACACATAATTACTTTAGCACTTGGGTTAATTTCCTTAATTTTTTTCAAAGCAGTTAATCCATCCATTTCTGGCATTGTAATATCCATTGTTACTAAATCAGGCGTATGTTCTTTATATAGCTCCACTGCTTGAGCGCCATCTTGCGCTTCCCCAACTACATCAAACCCGTTTTTAGATAGGATATCCTTAATCATCATTCGCATAAATGCGGCGTCATCTACAATTAAGATTCGTTTGCTCATGTAAAATTCCTCCTAGTATGTTTATTTCAGCTTCATTAATCGGTCCGATTGACTGATAATATCAGTGACACGAACTCCAAAGTTTTCGTCGATTACAACTACTTCCCCTTGAGCAATTAATTTATTATTTACTAATATATCAACTGGTTCCCCAGCTAATTTGTCCAACTCAATAATAGAACCGGATGTTAGATCAAGAATGTCTTTCACTGTTCGTTTGGTACGGCCAAGTTCTACTGTCACCTTTAAAGGTATATCTAATAGCATATCTAAATTTCTTTGTTGACTAGTAGTAGGAGCTGATTGCTCAAAACTTGAAAATTCAGCTTGTTGAACATTTGAATTATTATTTACTGCTGGATTACCTAAGAATTGTGCTTCATTTCGACCACTCATGATACCCTCATTTACTTGAGCCATAGCTTGAGGTGCAGTATTTGCTGCTCCATACATTGTATTACTCTCAACCTGTTCAACAGCTACTGCTGATTCTGCTTGACTCACTTGATCTTCTTTTAGTAAATCTTCTACCAATTGCTTCGCAAATTTTACTGGCATTAATTGCATAATATTTGAATCAATTAATGTACCCACTTTCAACTGAAACGATACTTTTACAAAGACATCTTCCTGATCATTCGATTCGTCTGATACATCAGATTGTGAAATTGAGGGTGGCGATATATCAACACGTTTATCAAATACAGTTGACATGCTAGTTGCTGCAGCCCCCATCATTTGATTCATTGCTTCTTGTACCGCACTTAAATGGATTTCATTTAATTCCTCAAACGGACCCTCACCATTACCTCCAAGCATAACATCCGAAATAATTTGAGCATCCTCTGCCTTAATTACAAGAACATTACTACCAGAAAATCCTTCAACATATTTCACCTGAACACTTACATGTTCAAATTGAAACGAATCTTCTATTTGACTTCGATGAATTACTGAAACCGTAGGAGTTGTTATTTCAACCTTTTGGTTCAATAGCGTTGAAAGCGTAGTTGCAGAGCTTCCAAATGATATATTGCCTATTTCACCTAGCGCATCGATTTCGATATTGGTAAGATATTCGCTGCTGTCTACATTTTCGCTTGTCTCTGAATCTTCCTCATCTTCAGCACCCACATTAAGTAGTGCATCTATTTCATCTTGGGAAAGCATTCCATCATTCATCATTCTTCAACCCCTCCCTTTATTTCTTCCAACACCTGTACAGATAATTTATTTTTAAATTTACCAGGTTGTACGTGGAATTTAGGTTCATCATTTATTTTCAATATTAACGGCTGGTCAATTGATTGATTTAATGCAAATACATCTTTGGACTTCAAGTTCAACAATTGTTGCATACTAATCGTAGTTTCTCCAAGAATTGCTTTTGCATCAACGGAAACATTTTTAAGATTTTTGGAAAGCTTATCCACTGCTGCAGGATCAGGCTTTTTAGTCTCATTTTGCATCCAGTATTGAACGGAAAGCTTTGAAATAATTGGCTCTAAAACAATATGTGGTATACATATATTTATCATTCCACTAACTTCGCCAATTGCCGTATTCAACGATACGACCACAACCGTTTCATTTGGTGAAACCAATTGCAAAAATTGCGGATTAATTTCTAAATCTTCCAGAAGTGGTTCAGTCTCAATTAGGGATGACCATGCTTCTTTTAAACTAATTGTTGCCTTATCAAACAACTGTGTGATGAGAATGGTTTCAATCTCCGTTAGATTATCAATTTTATTAACAGAATCCCCTTTTCCACCTAGTAAGCGATCAAGCATCCCATAAGCAATATTAGGATTTACTTCCATAATAATTTTCCCATCCAGTGGTTCCACATTATAAAGATTTAATACAGTGACTTTAGGGATAGAACGTATAAATTCCTCATATGGTATTTGATCGACCGATGCAACGGTAATGTTGACATACGTTCTTAGTTGTGATGAAAATAAGGTTGTCAATAACCGTGCAAAATTCTCATGAATTCTACCGATACTTCGGATTTGATCCTTAGAAAATCGTAATGCACGCTTGAAATCATAAACACGGACCTTTTTCTCTTTTTCTTCTTTTTTCAGTTCTTCTGCGTCCATATCACCAGTTGTTAATGCTGATAGAAGGGCATCAATTTCATTTTGCGAAAGAACTTCCTCTGCCAAAGATACTCACCTCCATATCGGAGTATTGTTTTCTACTGTAATATTTTACTTATTGTATAGACATCTTCTATCTTGCCTTCAGACATTACCTCATTAAGTTGAACTTTTAGAACATCTTCTACATCTGTAAGGCCTGTTTTAAATGATTCTTCATCCATTTTTGCTAGTTCTTTGATTATGACATTGCGAACTTGAAACTCACGCTTTTCAATTTCTTCTTTCGCATGCTTACTATCTGTCACAATTTGAAATTGGATACGTACAAAACTTCCATCACTAAGGTCAGTCGTTACTTCAGGAGTTTGATAAGAGTACTCAACGATTTCATCAATCGATTTTTCTTCTTCAGCATGATCTTTTTTATCTAATACATTTAGAAAAATGATTGCTGCTGCTGCACCAATTACAATGATAATTACTAACGAGATAAGCATGGTTTTTACTAATTTACTCACTTGTCTTTCCCACCTCACTTAGCGATTGAATAATTCCAATTCGTTGATAATAAGAAGTAATAAGTTCAACTACTGTTTCCTCAGTCTCTTTCACAACAAATTTTTTGCCATTTATTAATGTAATTGTTGTATCTGGAAAGGATTGAATCTGCTCAATCATGAACGCATTTAATGTGAATTGCTCACCATTTAATCGTTTAAGTTTTATCATGTTATTGGAAGAAGTGTCCGAATAACCGGACACTTCCTACCTCCTTATTATCGTTTTAAATTAACGAGTTCTTGTAGGATTTCATCAGAAGTAGTAATAATTCTAGTATTCGCCTGGAAACCACGTTGTGCAGTAATCATTTCTGTAAATTCTTCAGAAAGATCGACGTTAGACATTTCAAGTGAACCAGATACAATAGAAGCTGCACCATTTGATTCTGGTAGGACATAATCAATAAAACCAGCGTTATCACTGTTTAGGAATAAATTACTTCCCGCTTTTTGAAGACCTGCAGGGTTAGAGAAATTAGCAACTGCTATTCTTCCAGCCACTTGTGTAGCACCATTTTCATCTACAAAGTTAACCGTCCCATTTGTTTGTACACTGAAGCTTTGAGCATTAGCTGGTATATTAATTGGTCCAAAAACTCGAGCATAATCCGCTGGTGGAGTTGCAAGCGGGGTTTCAGTGTTAAAGTTATAGAAATTACCTTCTTCATCAACTGAATATTGTGTACCCGCAGGATCCTCAACGATCATGTTTCCAAAATCATCTGTTTGAAAACCTGCTAAATATAAACCTTGAGGATTAACAATATTACCTTGCTCATCTAGATAAAAATTACCTGCACGTGTATAAGAAATATTTGAATCTTCAAAAACTGGTTGTAAGTCACTTGCAACTACAAACATTCCATCACCTTCTAAAGCGAAATCTAAAGGACTGTTTGTCGTTTGACGAAAGCCTTGGGTGTGAATATTATCTATTGAACCTAGTTGAGAACCTAGCCCAACCTGTGCAGGGTTAACCCCACCTCGTGTAGCTGTTGGACCTTGTGCGCCAGAAGTCATTTGACTCATCATATCTTCAAAAGTCACTCGACCTTTTTTAAAACCTGTTGTATTTACGTTAGCGATGTTATTACCAATTACATCTAATTTCGTTTGAAAATTTTTCATTCCTGAAATTCCAGCATACATTGAACGTAGCATTTTTTTCTCCCCTTTAATTGGTTTTATAAGCTGTATCAATCAGTCAACAGCTATTGGCTTCCCATTAGGGTCCAGCCTATTCGTTAATTAAGATTGTTCCGTTAATATTCGTAAAAATTCTATTAGATGCTTCTTCTAAGTTCATGGCCGTCACGACAGTATGGTTTTCGGCACTTACGAGTAGAGCAGCATTATTCATAACAACTAGCGAATCTTTGATTCCTTTTTGCTTTGCCTCTGAAACTTTATCGTTTATTAACTGCCATTGCTTATCATTTAATTGAATATTTCTTTCCATTAATCTCTCATTCGCATGCTTGCTAACCTTTAGTTCCTGCTGTTCATTTAGAACCGCCTTAAAATCTAGCTTTGTTTCAATGGATTTTGGTTTTTTGGTAACAGGAAACTGCAAAGCATGTTGGCTAGGTACTTGATGGATTCTGTGATCCATACCTTTCACTTCCTTTACTTTAAAACCCTTGTTTATGCTTGAGATTTATCTTCTTCTGAAGTGTCTTCTTCTGGTGTTTCAACTTCGGAAGCATCATCATTTGTTGCTTTTACTTCCAAGATATCATCCGCATATACCTTTTCACCATTCTCCAACTCTAGCACTGCATAACCTTGATATTGACTAACTGCAACAACTTCACTAGTTTTCACATCAAGCTTTTCGCCAGTTTCTTTATCAAAAGATTGATAAGAGACTTCCTTTCCAATCATGTGACTATACTGAACTACTGGAGATACTTGCTGATTCATAACAAGCGAACTGATTGCATTGGACATATTCATCATTTGTTCTAATGATGAAAATTGTGCCATCTGTGAAATGAATTCACGGTCTTCCATTGGATTTGTTGGATCCTGGTTTTGAAGCTGGGTCATTAAGATTTTTAAAAATTCTTCCTTACCTAGATCATTACTTGGAGTTCTTGTTGTTGATTGATTTTTTAAATATAATGTGGGATCAATCGTTGCCAATTATCTCACCTACACTTTCTCGTTAAGAATTAAGTCGTTTAAATGTGCTTCAAAGTCCTCTTCATTTCGATTACCTTCCTGTTGGTTCGATTGTTCTGACTGACTTTGATTGTGCTCATTAAAAAGTTGCTCATCATTCTGTTTTGATTGTGACTGTGCTTGTCCAGCAGCTACATCTTGTCTTTCAATCACTACTTGTTGTGGTGAGAACATATGCTTTAGTTGATTAATATTCGACTCTAGCATTTCTTTAGCAGCTTGTGTTGTTACAACGATATTAACTGTCATTTCTCCATTAATTTGTGTCAAACGTACCATCATCTCACCAAGATTTTGTGGTCTAAGTGCAATAGATAATTGATTTAACCCATTAGGCATGGATAAAAACTTACTCGACTTCATAACTTGTTGGAATTGGTCCATCACCTGTTGTTCAACAGATTGATTTGTCTGGTTTTGATTCACGTAAATAACATATTGCTCTAGCTTCGGCATCACCGTATTTGGATTAAAGGAAGCATTCTGTACAGGAGAAGCTTTATCAGCCATTTGCTGATTATGTAAAGCATTCTCAATCCACTTTGCAACATCCTTTACTGTGACCTGTGAATCCGTATTATACTGTTGTTTAGACGTCATTTTTGTTCGGTTTTGATAAGCTACTAAAATCTCTTTTAACGCCGGGTTTACTTCAACATCTTTAGAGGTATTTACCAAGTTAGTTGTTGTTCCCGATGCCGCTACCTTTGATTCTAGTTCAGACCATTTTTGTAAGAGCTCTAAGATTTTTGGCGCGACTTTTTTGCTATCCTGTTGATTACTAACCTCAGAAAGTAAGTTTTCTATTTTGGAAAGAATTTCTGTCAGTTGCTGTTGAAGTGCTATCAGTTCAGCAGGATCTGTCTGTACATTTAACTCAGCAAGTAAATTTAAGGATTGCAGAAGTGAATCAGCTGAAACAGTCATTTCTTCAGCCGAAGCTTTGCTAATCAATTGCTCTAACAATCTAGAATCTTCTGTTCCTTCATTTCCTTTGGATAGAATAGCAGATAAGTTGGAACTCGAAATATTCATCATCTCTAACAAGTTCTGGATACTACTCGGTAACTCTCCTGATGTCGGATGACCTTTCACAGGTGCTTTTCCTGACAGTATGTCACCTTCCTTTAATAAGGATGGAAAAGAAAGTGTACCTTCACTAGATTTTCCGTTGTTCTTCATGATTGGATTTCGACCTTCCACTGTTGGACCAGTTTGTAAAAACATTCCGATTGTACTCATGTGTTCACCTCCTTCCAAGTTGACTACGGATTATTAATTTTGTAGGAATTGCTCCGTAAGTGTTGCTGCTCTGTCTGGTGTCATGCTTTCCATTATAAGCCCGCGATCTTCATTAGACATTTCACTTAAAATAGCGATAGCAACGTCATCCTCAAGCTCTTGAAGGATTAGAGCAGCCTGCTCACTTTTCATTTCAGAAAATGAACTTGAAATTTGCTTTACTGTTTCTTGTGTTTCATCGGTGGTATCCTCTACGTTACTAGATGCATTTAGATCTCTTTCTAGTTTTACGATTTCTTGCTCTAATTGTTCAATCGTACTTTCTAGATTTGTATTATCAGCGGTTAATTGTTCAATCTCCGCATCTTTTGCATCCAGTCTACCTTGGATATCTTCCTCTTTTTGAGTCTCTCTTGCTTCTTCATCAGTCGTAATAATCGATGAAAGGACCGGAATGTTATTTCCTGTATTCTTTGCCCAATCCACAACATTAACCCCGGCCACAGCAAACACTATAACTGTCAGCGTAATTGCAATTATAATTGGAATTACAATTGCAAACAGGAACCATAGAAACGGGTTCATTTTTTCTTTTTCTTCTAGTACTTTTTCCTTTGCCATCGCATTCACCTATTTTTTGTGACTAAGATATTGTTGAATGGATATTTCATCCATCAGCGAATCCTCTGCTCTCTTTCGCGCATCCGATTCTTCGTTAATTCGAAATTCGATTATTTTCTCAAATTTCTTTGTTTCCACATGTGCATTGGAAAGTTTAACTTGCTTAGACTCCATAGTTGTTCTCGCCTGCTGTACCTGGCCCTGTAGTTCTAGAATCTTTTTGTTTAAAGTCTCGATATACATTAATTGATCTTGAATGTAATCAAGATGCATACTTTCCTTTAGCGCTTCATCATATGCTTCTTCAGCCATCTCTTTTCTTTTAAGAATATTGAAGAGCTTTGTTGCAACTTGTTCAAATGAATCAACGGATTGATGATATGCTAATTGAGCATCTTTTTTCTCTTGCTCTCGTATGTCCAATATTTTCGATAAGGCGATTGTTCCTGCCACTATCAACTACCTCCATTTAGCAACGCTTTAAACTTTTCTAACGTCTCTTCAAAAGATAGACTTTCAAACACATCCTGTTTAAGGAAATTCATTATCTTAGGGTAATAAAGAATTGCTTTATCAATTTCTTGATCGGTACCTCGCTTATAAGCCCCGATTTGTATTAACTCTTTATTGTCTTCGAATTTTGCTAATAACGCCCTCGCTGTTTGAGCTAATTCTCGATGTTCCTTCCCAGCAATATTATTCATAACCCTGCTGATTGATTTAAGCACGTTAAGTGCAGGGTATTGTCCTTGCTCAGCTAACTTTCTATCCATAACAAAGTGACCATCTAAAATCCCTCGCACCGTATCTGCAATTGGTTCATTCATATCGTCTCCATCTACTAGGACTGTATAGAAAGCTGTTATTGCACCATTTTTATTGGTACCAGTTCGCTCTAGCAATTTTGGTAATATTGAAAAAACAGAAGGCGTATATCCTTTTGTTGTAGGAGGTTCACCGGTAGCTAGTCCGACCTCTCTTTGAGCCATTGCTACACGAGTAACAGAGTCCATCATGAGATTCACTTGGTAACCCAAATCACGAAAGTATTCACTAATCGCAGTAGCTGTATAAGCACCCTTTATTCTCATAAGAGCAGGTTGGTCGGAAGTTGCTACGACAACGATTGACTTTTTCAATCCTTCAGGTCCGAGATCCTTTTCAATAAACTCTCGAACTTCTCGACCACGCTCTCCTATTAATGCAATAACATTAATGTCAGCGGTACTATTTCTAGCAATCATTCCTAGCAAAGTACTTTTTCCAACCCCACTACCTGCGAACAAACCAATTCGTTGGCCTCTTCCAACTGTAAGCATGGTATCAATTGCCTTGACCCCGACTTGAATATGTTCAGAAATAGTTGGTCTTGACATAGGATTTGGAGGCGACTGTTCCGTTAAATAACTAGACAGCCCGTTTGGAAGTGCAGATTCATCTAACGGTTTCCCTAATGAATCAATTACATTACCAATTAATCCTCTTCCAATTTTCACGGTCAGCGGTTTTCCAGTTGACTCTACAAGACAACCTGGTCCGATTTCTGTCACCTCGTTATAAGGCATCAATATGATATTCTCATCATGAAACCCAACAACCTCTGCTAAAACAGGTTTCTTATTCAGGTTAATAGTTGGATGAATGTAACAAACCTCGCCAATGTTTACAGCGGGCCCGATTGATTCAATCATAATGCCTACAACTCGCTGAACCTTACCAAAGCGTTTGTACAAATCTGCTTCTTCAATTGCATTTAGGTAGTTAGATACATTCATTCTCTATTCTCCATTACAATTTCATGCAAAACTTGTTGTATTTGACTTAACTGAGTATCGACACTAGCATCTACTTTGCCAAATGGATGTTCTATTACACAACTTCCTTGCTCCAAGCTTTCATTTACATATATAGATAATTCTGTTTTCTTATCAAGAATTCGTTCTAACTCACTTTTTTGAGCCAATACAAATGCATAATTCTTAGGTGATAGATAGATAGATAGAACTCGTTGGTCCTTAATATCATTTATTGCTTCTTTTACTATTGGTAGAAACGATTCTGGATCCTCGGCTAGTTTTTTCTTAATGATTTTTTCTGCAACTTGAATGGCAAGGTTTAAAATCGTTTCTTCATTTTTTTCTACCGTTGCTTCATAGTCTTTTCTTGCAGAAATCGTGATTGAATTGGCTTCTTCAATCAAATGTTGATACTGAGAAATGCTATCTTCTTTTCCTTGATTAAAGCCTTCCTCATACCCTTGTTCCTTAGCTTGCTCAGCCAATTCAAGTTTTTCTTGCTCCCAGTCATCTCTTAGCTTCTGTATTTGATTTTCTGTTTGAGAGTGCAATAATTTTTTTTGCTCTTCAAGCTTGAATAACTCTTCTTTTGCTTCATTTAATTTTGAAAGTTGTGATTGAATAGTATCCTCATAGCTATTCTCATCTTCATCAATTTGTCTTTGGATTTGTCTGATTTGGATAATTCGTTTCACTTCAGCACTGGAATTAGACAATGATATCGTCTCCTCCACCACGAGCAATTACGATTTCACCGATATCTTCAAGTCTTCTAATAATTGCCACGATACGAGTTTGTGCTTCTTCAACGTCACGTAAGCGGACAGGCCCCATGTATTCCATTTCTTCTTTAAAGGTTTCTGCCATACGCTGTGACATGTTTTTAAAGACAATATCTTTCACTTCATCACTAGCAACCTTAAGAGCAAGACGTAGGTCATCGTTTTCAACTTCACGAATAATTCGCTGAATTGCACGGTTATCAAGAATAACAATATCCTCAAATACAAACATTCGTTTTTTGATTTCGTCTGCTAATTCAGGATCCTGTATTTCTAAAGCATCTAAGATAGTTCTTTCTGTACTTCGGTCAACTCCATTTAATACCTCTACAACTGTTTGAATGCCACCAGTTTGCGTGTAATCTTCTGTATAGGAAGATGATATATTACGTTCTAGAACTTCCTCGACTTGACTGATAATTTCAGGAGAAGTAGAATCCATTGTTGCAATACGTTTTGCAATCTCAGCTTGCATTTCCTGAGGTAAGGCAGATAATATCTGCCCAGCTTGTTCAGGATCAAGATACGATAATACAAGCGCGATTGTTTGCGGATGCTCATTTTGGATATAATTTAGAACCTGTTGCGGATCTGCTTTTCGCGCAAAATCAAACGGTCTCACTTGTAAAGAAGATGTCAATCGATTAATAATATTACTTGCTTCCGATTCTCCAAAGGCTTTTTCAAGTACAGTTTTTGCGTATCCAATACCACCTTGAGAAATGTAATCCTGAGCAAGTGCTATTTGATGAAATTGTTCAAGAACCTGCTCTTTCATACCGCCATCTACTTTTTGAACAGATGATATTTCAAGACTTAACTTCTCTATCTCTTCCTCTGTAAGATGCTTGTAGACCTGCGCTGAAACATCTGGACCTAGGGAGATTAAGAGAATAGCAGCTTTTTGTTTACCCGATAATTCTGTTTGCTGTTGTCTTGCCATACGTAAACCCTCCTATTCTTCTCCTATCCAGCCTCTTAATAATTTTGCAAAGTCTTCTGGTTTTTCTTGCGCCATCTTTTCTAACTGTTTTTTGCGTTGTATGGATTCCGTTTCTTCAGTTGAGTCAAGGTCTGGTAATTTATCAATTGGCTCACTTGTAACAGCACTGTCCTCATACGTTGTTGCTGATTTCGGTTTTCTCGCTATTAAAAGAATTATTAATACGATAATAATTAATAGAAGCGCACCACCAACAATATACATCCATAAAGGAATCTTAAATCCTGGATCCTCTTGAAGGATAGAACTGCCACTGAACTCTTGAAATACAATAGATGTTTTTTCTTCAGGTGCAATCTCACCATATGCCCCATCGACAGATGTTGTAATGATAGAATTTAGAATCGATGTTATTCCTTCTTGGACAACACCCATATCCTGTTCGGATAGATATTCTACCTCATCACCATCGCGGCTTTTCACACTATCTACTGCTACTTGAATCCCTAAGTCACGAATTTTATATGGGCTTTCGGCAATTTCTTTATGAATACGGTTGAACTCATTGTTTATCGTTTCTTTAATATACTCATATTCCCCATCGCCAGCTTCATCCGCGCCTTGATAATTCGTAATGTCTTCCTCACCTGTACCAACTACACCACCAGCTTGAGCACCATCACCCGTATAGGTTTCTGTAATCGTCTCAATACTAACTGGTAATCCTTCCATGCTTTCAGGATCTGCTGGTTCAACAATCTCTTCTACTCGATTTTCTTGTGTAAAGTCGATATCTGAAGTCACAGATACGATGACATTATCCAAGCCTACCATTGTTCCTAGCATTTGTTGAACTCTTCGTTGAATATCACGTTCAATATCTTTTTTGACTGTTTGTTGATAGGTGTAGGCATCTTGATAGCCAGCGGCTGTGTTTTGTGTGTTCTGATCGAAATATTCAAAGTATTGATTCATGATGGAGATGTTCTCCGGATTTAGATTAGGAACTGCCTTTGACACAAGTTGGTATAAAGCATTTACTTGATTACCTTCAAATTGATATCCAGGTGCCGTTTCTAAAACAATTGATGCACTTGCTGGTTTTGTCGTCTCACTAACAAAAACTGGATCATCTGGCATATTAATCATGACTTGTGCATCATTAATTCCATCAATACCCTTAATCAGATTTGCTAATTCAGTTTGCATTGCATCTAGTTTCATGATGTTGAATTCATTATCTGTTATTCCCCAAGAAGAATTTTCACTAAAAAATGAGTAATCAATATTACCACTGTTTGGAATTCCTTGACCTGCCAGATCAACGAGTAAAGCATCAGCTTGCTCTTTCGGAACTAAAATTGTTGTTCCGTTGCCCTGGAGTTCATAAGGGACGCCTCTAGCGTCTAACTCGCTTTTTATTTGTCCAACTTCCTGTAGGGATAAGTTATTATACAATGGAACGTAATTCGATCTCGTCGCAAATAATGAAATAGCTGCTATTAACACAATAACCGCAACGATCGAGCCTATTAATAATCCCTTTTGACTTTTCGACCGCTTTGACCAAAAAGTTTTTGCCTTATCATTAAATTTCATTATTTTTTCGTTCATGTACTCCCCCGCCAAATTTCAAAACAATAATATTTTGAAAATCTATTAAAGCTTTGTAAAAGTTACCGATAAATATAATAGAATAGCTACTATACTTGCATTCTCATCATTTCTTTATAAGCATCAATGACTTTACTTTGAATTTCTACCGTTGCCTGTAATGTGATGCTCGCTTTTTGCGCAGTAATCATGACATCATGCAAATCATCAATCTCTCCTTTTGCAAGTGCCTCTGTTTTTTGATCTGAAACATTCTGTAATTCATTCACATTATTTATTGCGTTTTTTAATGCATTTGCAAAATTAGACTGTGCCTGACCAGGTGTAATAACTTTATCTTTAGCTGTTACACCGATCACATTATTATTTAACCCACTAATAGGTATACTCATCACTATTCTCCTTATTTACCAATTTCTAATGCCTTCATTAGCATACTTTTGCTTGCATTAAGTGCAGTAATATTAGCCTCATAGGATCTTGTAGCACTCATTAAATCCACCATTTCTTTTAATGGATCAACATTAGGCAATTGTACATAGCCAGCTTCATTAGCATCAGGATGTGTTGGATCATAGGACAGTTTAAAAGGTTCTTCATCTTCGACTATACCTGTAACCTTGACACCTGTTGCTGGATTAGATGAAGAATTAGTTGCCTTATTTAAGAATGATTTAAAGCTGTTGTCTGATGGTGCAACTTCAACCATTTTTCTACGGTAAGGCTCAAACTCACCATTTTCATTCACTGTTGCTCTTGTTGTATTTGCATTCGCGATATTTGAAGAGATAACGTCCATACGCAATCGTTGTGCAGTAAGTGCACTTGAGCTAGCGTTCAATGCATTAAATATTGACATCGTTATCTACCTCCCTTAATAACAGTCTGTAAACTATTAAACTTACCATTCAATCTTTCCACTAAACTTTGGTAATAGATTTGATTTTGTGCTAATTCTGACATTTCCTTATCAATATCGACATTATTCCCATTATGATTATAGGTTGTATCGTTTCTCGTAACTACTTGATAAGCTGATTGGACATCATTTTCAAAAGGTAAGTGTCTGGAGTTAGTTCGCTTAGCCGTAATTGAACTTGTTAACTCTTTATTTAGAATATCTTTAAAGACTACATCTTTCGCTTTATAATCTGGTGTTTCGGCATTTGCAATATTTGAAGATATTGTTTGATTTTTCACAGATGCATAGTTAAGTGATTGCTGTAATGTGTTAATCGTTCCACCAAATAAATCCATACAAAAACCTCCTTTTACAGTTTGATTAAGAAATAATATAACGGACATAAAAAATAAATAGTATACGAATATTGTAATTTATATCAGGTATAAAGTCTATCAAAATTCGACATTTTTCATTGTGGATTTTCAAAATAGTAGCTAAATACTAGGTAAAATTAACTATATTGGCGTTAATTTAATCGACTTCTAGAACCTTTTAGAGTATACCACAAAAAACCATTGTAGATATATGTAAAATTTCAGGTAAATAGTCTTCTTATAACTAGTTCAAAAGAACTAGTTATTGCGCACAAAAAAAACTTGACATGTCGTATGCCAAGTTTATACAAAAAAAAGAATTCATATCACAAGTGTATGAATTCTTTTTTAACATATTATCTTGAACGTAATTTTTCTAATTCTACTAAGAACTTATCATTTAGTACTTTAATATATGTACCTTTCATTCCTAGTGAACGGGATTCGATAACGCCAGCACTTTCAAGTTTTCTAAGGGCATTTACAATAACAGAACGAGTGATGCCTACGCGATCTGCAATTTTACTTGCTACCAATAAGCCCTCATGACCATTAAGTTCCTCAAAAATGTGATCAATAGCTTCTAACTCACTATAAGAAAGTGAACTTATCGCCATTTGAACTACCGCTTTACTTCTTGCTTCCATTTCAATTTCTTCTGTTTTTTGGTGAAGAATTTCCATACCAACTACGGTTGAACCATATTCCGCAAGAAGTAAGTCATCATCATTGAAGCTTTCTGTTAATCTACCGATAATTAATGTTCCTAGTCGTTCTCCACCACCAATAATTGGTACGATAGTTGTTAAGCCATTTTTGAATAGCTCACGGTTTTCAACTGGGAATACTGTATATTGGCTATTTACGTCTAAATTAGCAGTTGTTTCGTGAATATGGAATAGACCTTCTGTATATTCTTCAGGGAATTGTCTTTCTTCTAGCATAGATTTCATACGCTCATTTTCTATTTCTTGATTAATAGCATATCCTAATAGTTTTCCTCTTCTGCTTAGAATAAACACATTACCTTTAATAACGTCCGTTAATGATGCAGCCATGTCGTTGAAGTTTACTGATTTACCTGTTGCTTTTTGCAACATTGAGTTAATTTTTCTTGCGCGATTTAATAGTTCCATTTGATTGTTAATCCTCCATTTAAATTATTTTTACAGTATAAATTGGCTTAAGTCTTTATTTTTAACAATAGTGCTAAGCTTTTGGTCGACATATTCCGGAGTAATTTCAATTGTCTCCATCATAACGTCAGGAGCTTCAAAGGATAGATCCTCTAATAATTTTTCTAGTATTGTATGAAGTCTTCTTGCACCAATGTTATCTGTGTCTTGGTTTACTTGATAAGCGATCTCCGCAATTCTATTTACAGCTTTCTCTGTAAAGAAAACATTTATACCTTCCGTTTTCAGCAGGGCTTGGTACTGTTTCAATAGGGCATTCGAAGGTTCATCTAAGATGCGAACAAAGTCTTCTACTGATAATTTTTCCAATTCTACACGAATTGGAAATCTCCCTTGTAATTCCGGTATTAAATCAGATGGCTTTGCCATGTGGAAAGCACCAGCAGCAATAAATAACATATGATCTGTTTTAACAGGACCATGCTTCGTGACAACAGTTGAACCTTCTACAATAGGCAGAATATCTCGCTGCACACCCTCACGTGATACATTGGGTGAATTATCTTGTTTTCCAGCTACTTTATCAATTTCATCAATAAAAATAATGCCAGACTGTTCTGCACGATTAACTGCCTCTTGAGAGACTTCTTCCATATCAATCAATTTCTGAGCTTCTTGTTGTGTTAGTACCTTTCTTGCCTCAGAAACCGGAAGCTTCCGTTTTTTCTTTTTCTTTGGCATGAACTGACCTAAAGCATCCTGCATATTCATACCCATTTGTTCCATACCCGAACCCTGTAATAAATCAAACATGGAAGGCGGGATTTCTTCAATTTCAATTGTCACAATATTATCTTCCAGTTCTCCCAAATCTAGCTGATGTGCAACTCTATTTCTTTTGTTTTTTATTTCATCATCTTTATCGTGACTATCATCAGCATCCTCTTGATTACCACCGGAAAATAGCATTTCAAAAGGATTCGTAATGTTTGATTGTTTTTTAACCTGTGGAACTAATAGCTTAACTAATTTTTTATTCGCTTCTTCCTTCGCCTTTGTCATTACTTGGTTCATTTTTTCCTCTTTAACCATTCGCAAGGACATTTCAACTAAATCACGAACCATTGATTCCACATCTCTGCCGACATACCCAACTTCGGTAAACTTGGTAGCCTCCACTTTTACAAATGGTGCACCTACTAACTTGGCAAGTCGCCTTGCGATTTCAGTTTTCCCTACTCCAGTAGGACCAATCATTAAGATATTTTTGGGTACTATTTCATCTTTAATTTTTTCATCAAGCAATGTTCGTCGATATCGATTTCTTAGTGCTACAGCAACTGATTTCTTTGCGCTTTGTTGGCCTATAATATACTGATCTAGCTGATCAACGATTTGTCTTGGAGTATAATTAATCCCCATATATTCTTGGCCTCCTCATTAATCAAGTACTTCCAGCGTAATTTGATCGTTCGTAAACACACAAATTTCTCCAGCTATTTTCATTGCAGCTAGTGCAATGTCTTTGGCTGATAAATCTTCGGAATAATTCACCAATGCTCTACCAGCACTAAGTGCATAGTTACCCCCAGAACCAATTGCTAAAATCCCATCGTCGGGTTCAATCACTTCACCTGTACCTGATACGAGCAGCATGCTTTCCTTATTCATAACAATTAACATTGCTTCTAATTTACGCAGAACTCTATCACTGCGCCATTCTTGTGCCAATTCAACTGCAGCTCTCGTTAAATTCCCACCAAATGCCTCAAGCTTTCCCTCGAATTTCTCAAATAGAGTAAAGGCATCTGCAACAGAACCCGCAAAACCTGCTAATACTTGGCCATTGTATAACTTTCGTACCTTTTTGGCTTTATGTTTCATGACAACAGAATTCCCAAGCGTTACTTGACCATCACCACTCATCGCGCATTGCCCTTTATGATGTACCGCAAATATTGTGGTTGCATGTATTTCAAGCGCCAATAAAATCACCTCATCTGTTAATCCCGACTTTTAGCTCTCGGATGACTATTTAAATAAATGTTACGTAAATGATCCTTTGTGACATGCGTATATATTTGTGTTGAGGATAGGTTCTCATGCCCCAATAACTCCTGAACTGTCCGCAAATCTGCACCTTCATTTAACATATGCGTCGCAAAAGTATGCCTAAGTTTATGTGGGTGTACGTTTACAGTTAGAGCAGCTTTTTCCATCATTGTTTTAAGAATTGTACGAATGCCCCTCGTTGTTAAGGGGTTACCTCTCGAATTCAGAAAGATAACATCTGTATGTATACCTGTTTTTTCTAATAGTTGATCTCTACCATCATGTATGTATGTTTTGAGGGACTTTTCCGCAAAGCTACCGAAAGGAACATACCTTTCTTTATTTCCTTTACCTCTGACTAACATTGTCCCGATGGTGAAGTCAACATCCCTTAGTTTAAGGTTTTGACATTCACTCACACGCATTCCTGTACCATACAATGTTTCTAATAACGCTTGATTTCGCTGTCCTAATGGGTCATTTACATTATTTACTTCAAATAATTTCTCCAATTCTTCCATATAAAGAAACCCTGGTATTGGCTTTGGCGATTTTGGCAATGTTACTAGCATAAAAGGATTTGTTTCGACAAGCTTTTCTCGTTCCAAAAACCTAAAAAAAGTTCGCAAACTTGAAATTTTTCTAGAAACAGACCTTCTGGATAGTTGGTGATCGTAAAGTGTTGTCAAAAACAGTCGAACACATTGTTGATCAACATCCCCAAGGCTTTGAATCCCTTCTTGATGTAAGAAAGAAAAAAATTCCTTTAAGTCTTGTTGGTAATATTCTACTGTATATGGTGACGCATTTTTTTCAATTTGTAGGTATTCTATAAACGCCTTGTGATCGTTCATGAAACTTTCCAACTTCTCACCTCTTGCTTGAACAGCGATTAAAATATATCACACATAGGATATTGAATGCAATAAACTTAACAAAATTGTAACAAAATTCAGAATTGAGTGCAATACTTTCGAATATTATCCCTAATTTGTAAAGCTATTGTATTTTGTAGCTACTCTGCGCTATGTAATTCTTACTGTCAAGTAGTTTGGCTTACCACTGGATAATTATATCGGTTCATATTTAAATAGTCAACAAAGAACTATTCATTTTTCGACATTATTCGATACCTTTAAATATTGAAAAAAATAGTACATCAACTAGTGTTTCCATTTATTCGAAATTATAATCAGAAAAATCAAAATTGGCATGCGTCGAGCTAAAAGAGCAAAGGAAAAGTCGCTCAAAAATGAGCGACTCATTTAATTTTGTGTATTTTCTTTATAATCACAGTTCGTACATTGAATCTGCGTTTCCTTTTTCGTTCTTTTTTCTACGAGCAGTGAATCACATTTTGGACATGGTCTTGCGATTGGTTTATCCCATGATACAAAATCACATTCTGGAAAGCGATCACATCCAAAAAAGACTCGACGTTTCTTTGATTTCCGTTCCACAACGTTTCCTTCATTACATTTTGGACAGGTAACACCAATTTCCTTCAGAATAGGCTTTGTATTGCGACAGTCTGGGAAGTTTGAACAAGCTAGAAACTTTCCGTATCGACCCATTTTATAAACCATTTCATGCCCACAGTTCTCACAATCAATTCCTGCGGGTTCATCTTTTATTTCAATTTTCTCCATCTCTTCTTCTGCTTTGATTAAGCGTTTATGGAATCCCTGATAGAAATCGTCGATAATATTAACCCATTCTACTTTTCCTTCTTCTACAGCATCTAAATCATTTTCCATTTTTGCCGTAAATTCCACATCTAGGATTTCTGGGAAAAATTCTTTTAATGATTCAATTACAATTATTCCAAGTTCTGTAGGAATAAATCGCTTATTATCTAGTGTCACATAGCCTCTGCGCTGAATCGTATCTAGCGTAGGAGCGTAGGTGGAAGGTCTCCCTATTCCTAATTCCTCCATCGTCCGAACAAGTCTAGCTTCCGTATATCGTGGTGGCGGCTGTGTAAAGTGTTGATTCGGATTAATTTCGTTAGCGTCCACAACCATTCCTTCTTCAAGGTTTGGTAGAAATTTGTCTTCATCCTTTTTATTATCATCCGTTCCCTCTACATAGACCTTCATAAAGCCTTTGAACTTTACTTTTGAACCAGTAGCACGAAACTCTACATTATTATTCGCTAATTGAACAGTCATGGTATCCAAGATTGCTGGAGCCATTTGACTCGCTAAGAAGCGTTCCCAAATTAACTTATATAGTCGTAATTGATCTCTTGATAGAATCGCTTTTAAAGAGCTAGGATCACGCAGTACAGAAGTAGGTCGAATAGCTTCATGAGCATCCTGAGCGTTTTCCTTCTGCTTATCCGTTTTATTTCCCCCTAAGAATTCAGTTCCATATTTCTCCTCAATATAACCTTTCGCTTCTTGTTTAGCTGTTTCAGAAATACGAGTAGAATCCGTACGCATGTAAGTAATTAAACCAGTAATTCCTCCAGCTGTTCTCCCAAGATCAATTCCTTCATATAATTGCTGTGCAATCATCATGGTTTTCTTTGCACGGAAGTTTAACTTTCTTGCCGCTTCTTGCTGTAAAGAAGAGGTTGTGAAAGGTTTTGCTGGATTACGTCTTCTTTCCTTCTTCGTAACCTTTTCTATTGTAAACTTTTTATCTACTAATTTACTTAAAACCTCTTTTACTTCAGATTCTGATTTTAGCTCTAGTTTTTTACCATCAATTCCATAAAAAGAGCCATCAAACTGTTCGGTATCCTGTGAGAAGTTTGCTTCAATTGACCAGTACTCTTCTGGTTTGAAATTCTCTATTTCATTTTCTCGGTCAATTATCATTTTCAACGCTACGGATTGTACACGACCAGCACTAAGTCCTTTTTTAACCTTCTTCCAAAGTAATGGACTTATATTATATCCTACTAGTCGGTCTAGAATTCTTCTAGCCTGCTGCGCATCTACTAAATCAGCATCGATAGAACGTGGATGTTTAAAGGATTCTTTTATAGCATCCTTTGTTATTTCATTAAAGACCACCCGACATTCTGAATTTTCATCTACATTTAAGACATGTGCCAAATGCCATGCAATCGCTTCCCCTTCTCTATCTGGGTCGGCTGCTAGGTAAATTTTCTTTGCTTTTTTAGCTGATTTCTTTAAGTCCTTTAAAACATCACCTTTACCGCGTATTGTAATATACTTTGGTTTATACGAATCTTCTACATCAACACCTGTTTGACTTTTTGGTAAATCACGAACATGTCCCATAGAAGCTTTAACTTTATATTTTTTACCTAAGTATCGTTCAATTGTTTTTGCTTTAGCCGGTGATTCTACAATTACGAGATAGTCTGCCATCTTATTTCCTCCTAAGCTGAGGTAACTTTAAGCGAATAACCTAATATAAAGTAATACCTAAATCATTCGAATCAAAAAGTTTTATACATCTAAATGTAAGAATATATGTTTAAAATGTCAACAAATTCATTTTAAACTTTCTAAAAATAAACTATTTTACTTACAATTTCGCTACCAAATTTTTACCACTAAATCCTCACTAATATTAAATATATACAATACATTTGTCAAACATACTGTTAATATCTTATCCATTAAAATTACAAATTCATCCAATTATCACCCAGTAACTCCCAGTCTTGATGAATATCTTCATACGTAATAACAAGCTTCGCACCCTCCTGGATTAATTTCAGGCATCCTTTTGACTGCAGAATATGCGGAGAACCAGGAACTGCATATACCTCTCTTCCCTGATCTAATGCTTGATTTACTGTTATCAAAGTACCACTTTTTTCTGTTGCTTCTATAACTAATGTCCCAAAACTTAAACCACTTATGATTCGATTCCTTTCCGGAAAATAGTACGGTTTTGGTGGGGTATTGGGAGGGTATTCAGAAAGTACTAATCCATCGTGTTCAATTTGGTGAAAAAGAGGCTGATTCTCTCTAGGATATATATGGCGGAAGCCACTCCCAAGTACAGCTATGGTTTTACCTTGATAGTGTAAAGCAAGCTGATGTGCATAACTATCGATTCCTTTAGCCATTCCACTTATGACGACCCAATTCGCTTTAACCAATGGCGTTACAAGAAATTTGATTTTATGACTTGCCATTGGTGATGGACTTCTTGTTCCAATCACACTAATTGCCGGCAGTTTTTTTAATAAGCTGACATCCCCCGAGGCATAGAGAACAAGCGGGGCATCTTTTATAGTTTTTAACATAGGTGGATATAATTCGTCATTTATCGTTATACCACGATATGTTTGCAAATCCTTGAATAATTCCTTTCTAATAGTCGGATTATGAATATCATGGTATAGCATTTCTGCTTTTTTATGAGGGATGGATAAATATTGAATTATTTGTGCAGAGGAGTAAGAATAGATGGTTTGTAAAGATGGATCAATTTGGAGTAACTTACGAAGTTTACTTCTCGATATGCCTCTACATCGATGAAGATGAAGCAGGTTAACTTGAGTTTCAGTGTACAAGAACTCACTTCCTTTTATTAAATTATAATGAAGGAACCTAAAAGATAGCGTCTTTTAGGTTCCTTATAAAATATTAATGTGTTTTACATTTTTCTGCTAAACCTTTTTCTTCAAGCACTCGGATCATTGTTTCTCCAATTACTGATGGCGTTTCCGCAACTTGAATTCCGCATTCATTCATAACACGAATTTTCTCATCTGCAGTACCTTTACCACCTGAAATTATCGCACCAGCATGACCCATACGTTTTCCTGGAGGTGCAGTTGCTCCACCAATGAAACCAACTACAGGTTTTGTCATATTTGCCTTAACCCATTCTGCAGCTTCTTCTTCAGCTGTACCTCCGATTTCGCCGATCATCACGACAGCGTAAGTTTCCGGGTCATCATTAAATGCTTTTAAAACATCGATAAAGTTTGTTCCGTTAACAGGGTCTCCACCGATACCAACTGCAGTAGTTTGACCATAGCCTTCTTGTGATAGTTGATGAACCGCTTCATAAGTTAACGTACCAGAGCGTGATACAACACCAATATGTCCTTTTGTATGGATATAACCAGGCATAATACCAATCTTACACGCTTCTGGAGAGATAACACCTGGACAGTTCGGTCCAATTAAACGTGTTTTCTTCCCTTCCATATAACGTTTAACTTTTACCATATCTAGAACAGGAATATGCTCTGTAATACAGATGACTAGGTCTAACTCTGCATCAACCGCCTCTAATATTGCGTCAGCAGCAAATGGAGCGGGTACATAGATTACAGATGCATTTGCACCTGTAGCATCTACAGCTTCTTTTACTGTATTAAAAACTGGAACACCTTCTACTTCTGTTCCACCTTTTTTCGGTGTAACACCACCAACAATCTTAGTACCATACTCAAGCATTTGTTTTGTATGGAATCTAGCGGTTCCGCCAGTAATCCCTTGGACAATTACTTTCGTATCTTTATTTACATATACACTCATTTTCGTCCGTCCTTTCTCAAAACTAGTCTATTCAAATAGAAAATTTCATAAATTATGAAGCTTTTACTAAGGATACGATTTTTTCTGCGCCATCAGCCATTGAATCTGCAGAAATAATGTTTAATCCAGATTCGTTTAAGATTTTCTTACCTAAGTCTACATTTGTTCCTTCTAAACGAACAACTAATGGTATGTTTAATCCAACCTGTTTTGTAGCTTCTACAACACCTTCTGCGATGACATCACATTTCATAATTCCACCGAAGATATTGACGAAGATACCTTTTACATTTTTGTCGGACAAAATGATTTTAAATGCTTCGGTAACTTTTTCAGCAGTAGCACCGCCCCCAACGTCAAGGAAGTTTGCGGGTTCTCCGCCATAATGTTTAATAATGTCCATAGTAGACATTGCAAGACCAGCACCATTTACCATACAACCAATGTTACCATCTAAAGCAACATAACTTAGATCATATTTAGATGCTTCAATTTCTTTCTCGTCTTCTTCATCTAAATCACGATATTCAATAACGTCTTTTTGACGATATAAAGCGTTATCATCAAAGTTTAATTTTGCATCTAATGCAAGGACTTCTCCATCACCAGTTGTAACTAATGGATTAATTTCAGCAATAGAACAGTCTTTCTCTACAAATGCTTGATATAAACCATTCATAAATTTAACTGCTTTATTAAGTAGTTCGTCTGGAATATTTATATTAAATGCTAGTCTACGAGCTTGATAACCAGTTAATCCAACTACTGGATCAATTACTTCTTTGAAGATTTTTTCTGGTGTATTTTCTGCAACTTCCTCAATCTCTGTACCGCCCTCTTCTGATGCCATCATAACGACACGAGATGTGGCACGGTCTAGTACAACACCAACATAATATTCTTTTTGAATATCGCAGCCTTCTTCGATAAGCAAGCGCTTAACTTCTTTACCTTCTGGACCAGTTTGATGTGTAACAAGTGTTTTACCTAGAATTTCATCAGCATATGTACGTACTTCTTCTAAACTCTTAGCAACTTTTACACCACCAGCCTTCCCGCGTCCACCAGCGTGAATTTGTGCTTTGACAACGGTAACAGAAGTACCTAATTTCTTCGCAGCCTCTACAGCTTCATCTACTGTATATGCAACATATCCATTAGGAACTTTTACACCATAGTTGCGTAAAATTTCTTTCCCTTGATACTCATGAATATTCATTCTATATCCTCCCATCAAAATTCACTGCATTTTCATTGTATTAAAAAACATGAAATATAACAAGAAAAGAGCAAAAATATTGTCGTATAATCATTCTTCTTTTTTCATTTGCTCCATGCTTTGATCTGTTCGATATATAAAAGCAAACACTTCTGCCACTGCTTGATAAAGCTCTTCCGGTATTTTTTCATTAATATCTAGCTCAGCTAAAATTTCAACCAGGGATGAATCCTCTAGTATAGGTATCTGATGCTCCTTCGCCTTTTTTAATATGTTATCCGCGACCAGTCCTTTACCGGAGGCTGATATTCTTGGAACATAGTCTTTATCATGGTCATAACTAAGCGCTACGGCTTTTTGTCTTTTTTCTATCATATCCTAAAATCAACTCCACGATAGGAAGCCTGTTGCTTTTCCTTTTTTTTACTATAGATTTCTTTTTCTTCGTGATTGGTCAATGGTTTACAAGTAATGGTAGACAACTGGTAGTTAATCCTCTCCAGCCCTTCCTTTAGTAGTGGCTTGAATGACTTCGTTAAACCGCTTATTTCTTGATCATTTAATATGGTTATCGAAATGTTTCGCTTCTGAACATTCATGTCGATTACTGTCTTTTGTAATTGTTGTAAATCTAGATAAAATACAATACGACAATAATCTGGATTTATTTCACCAGCTTCATTTTTCTGTCCTTCAAACGAAATCTCCATATCTTGCTTGAGCCCTAGTTTCTCGGATGGTATAAGCAAACTCGCTTGAAGAAAATTATCTGTTTCACTCAACGACTGTAATTGCATTCCATTAATAAAATGTAGCAATTTAGATGCTTGGTCTTGAACATTTCCATCTGCTTGCTGAATAAGCTGAAGCAATAATCCTTTTAGAGTATTGGTTTGATCTAGCTTTTCATCAACAATAGACTTTTCATATTGTAATCCTGTATGGTGTAATACATTGCTCACTTGTTCTAAGAACTGATTTTTTATCGTTTGCTGAATTAGTTGTTCAGAGTCCTTATTTATCTGAGTGTTTGCTAAAATTTCAAGGTCAATGACTAAGTTTCTTAAGTCCATCGGTGTATTTTGAATTGGATTGCTCCTATTTTGATTTCCTATGTTTTGCTGTATTTCCAATTGCAATCGGCTAAATTGATTATCTGAAATAGGTACACCTTTTGCAATACTGGTATGTAATGTTTCTCCCCACTTACCCAATATACTACTAGCATTTTGCTTCAAAATACCCTGGTTTTGTACCAACTGCTCAATTGCCGTTGCCACCTTAGGAAAGTCAAGTTTTGCTGATGATGTATCACCAGTTAAAAACATTTTAACTTGGTTACTCCATTCTGAAAACTGCATATCACGGCTTATTGAACCAGTTGCTTTTAACAAATTAAATACAGAAGGGTTTTGAGATAATTGTATGATTTGCTTAACTTCCGAATCCGTTTTGATTCCCGTAAATTGTGTAATCTGATTCATTAGAGTCTGTTTATGAATTGGTTGAATTCCATCCGTGCGCTGTAAAACACCTTGCAGTTCTGAAAGGTTTGCCGAGAAAGTTCCATCCATTCTTGTATATAACGCTTGGAAAGTAGATTTTGTGATAGGCAACTTACTCGCTATCATTTTATGCAGAACAGTATGTGCTAGAACTTTATTCGGTGCTCCTTCTAATAAAGGTAGCGCTCTTTGCAGTTGCTGTTTGTCAAAAGGAATTTTATTGTTTAATAGTCCTTGTACAAGCGACTCGCTTAGTTTAGATTGCTTTAATCCAAGTTGCTGTAACAAGTCTACGAGATTCATTTGACTATTCAATTTTAACGACTCACCAACTACTTTTAAGTAAACAACTTTGTCACCACCCTGTACTTGAAAATGATACCTTGCTCCAACTTCAAGGGCAGCTTCTAATTGAGCAACCATTTGTTGCGAGCCAAGCTGAATTTGAGCTTTATTATTTGGAAAAAGCTTGATAATTTTCCCTTGAATGATTTGGCCTGGCCTAAAAGCTTGTGTTGTGTCACTCAATTTTGTCAATTGGTGGATATTAATCTTCTGGATACTCAATTAGATTCACCTCATTTCAATAAAACATCTTTGACAGGTCCAAATGTTTTTCGATGGTATGGAGAAATACCATGTTCCATCAATTTTTCAAGATGGACCTTTGTACCATATCCCATGTTCGATTCGAAATCATACATAGGATAATTCTGATGAATTTCCTTCATAATATTATCGCGAGTTACTTTAGCTAATATACTTGCCGCTGCAATAGAAATACTTTTAGCATCCCCTTTAATAATCGCTTCTGAACTGCATGATAAACCCTCAAGTTTAACTGCATCGATTAATGTATGATCTGCTGTAGGGGTTAATTGGTTTAAAGCTTCTTTCATAGCTAATTTTGTTGCTTCAAAGATATTAATCCTATCAATTGTTTCACTATCAATAATGGATACCCCATAACAGATTGCATGTTCTTTAATATAATGAAAATATGCTTCTCTTGCTTCTTCCTTTAATTGCTTGGAATCATTTAATCCTAGTAATTTAAAATCTGATGGTAATATTACGGCAGCAGCAACTACAGGTCCTGCAAGAGGTCCCCTTCCAGCTTCATCAATACCTGCTACAAATCGTTTCCCTGCAGCATAAGCTCTTTGCTCATATGTACACATTTCGTTAAAGGCAATCTCTAACGCTCGTTCTTTTTGCTTCTGTTTCTCGTATGAAGTAATAAGCTGCTGAACACCTTTACGTTCGTCCTTTTTTAATGTCTCAATATCATTAGTGGATATTAAATTATCCTGGAATAATTTTCGTAATGTTGTAATCGATTGTTTTTCCATCTTGTCACCTATCTCTCAATACTTATATCGGCATATTATTATGAAAATAAAAGAAAATTAGCGTGTTTAATATTAATTCTCTTCTTAACAAGTAAAAAGACATCCATCTAGTTGATGCATGTCTTTATTCTTCATTTCCTGGCTTCTCCAAGGTGATATTCCCTAAGCGACCAGTTCTTAAATCTCTCAGGACAATGTCAGCGACTTTATCAAAATTCACATTTCCTCCGCTTTCCAGGGCACCCCTAAATTTACCAATCTGATTAAATATTTCCAACATATCTTCTACATCTTGTTCAAGCTGATACCGTTCTTCTAGAAGAAGTGGATAGTGTTCTTTCATATAATTAATCACAAATGCAACAATATCTTGTAACGATAATAATTGATCTTTAATAGTACCAATTGCAGCTAGTCGGTATCCCACCATTTGATCCTCAAACTTAGGCCACAAGATACCAGGAGTATCTAATAACTCAAAATCTTTTTTTACTTTAATCCAAAGCTGCTGCTTTGTTACACCAGGACGATCGCCAACTTTGGCAATCTTTTTATTTGCAAGTCGATTAATCAAGGTAGATTTTCCAACATTTGGAATACCAACTATCATGGCTCTAGCAGGTCTAGGCTGAATCCCTTTCTTAATCAGCTTATCCAGCTTTATCTGACCAAGCTCCTTCGCTAGTTGAATTACCCTGTTGATATCACTCTTATCATTTACATTAACCGCTAACGCCGGAATATCTCTTTCCTTAAAATATGAAATCCACTCATTCGTAACCTTCGTATCAGCCAAATCTTTTTTCATTAATAAGATCATTTTGGATTTATTTTGTAATACTTGTTGAAGCATTGGATTTTGTGAAGATAATGGTGCGCGAGCATCTACTAGTTCCATCACAAAATCTACGAGCTTTAACTTTTCCTCTATTTCTCTTCTGGCCTTGGCCATATGGCCTGGAAACCATTGTATTGTCATCCTGAATCTACTCTCCTATAAATTGCATTCTATCAAATGGCCAGTAGATAGCACTTGCTTTACCAACAATTTGATCGATTGGTATTGGACCAAGTAATCGACTGTCTGTAGAATTGGTACGGTTATCCCCTAATACAAAGACATGTCCCTCAGGAACGGTCTCATAGTTGCCCATAACCTCTTCCATTGTAAAATCCTCTGTCATGATAGATGGATTTTCACTTAGCAAATTCTCGTCAATCGGTTGTCCATTTATGTATAAAACATTATCCTTATATGCTACGTGTTCTCCCGGTAATCCAATCACACGTTTAATGAAGTCCTTCTTATCATTGGCATGAAAGACCACAATATCAAAACGTTCTGGTTGATCAAATCGGTAAGTAAATTTGTTCACTATCATTTGATCACGATCATGGAGTGTTGGCAGCATAGATGGCCCATCAACAATAATGGGTGTGAAGAAAAAGGTTCTTACTAGAAAAGCTAACGCAAACGCAATTAGCAGTGCTTTTACCCAATCAAACCATTCGCTTTTTCGTTTCGCCATAATCTAACCTCCGAGGCCTGCTAAGTATAAGATTATTTTTTACCCTACTATATTTTTTTATGTAAAAAGGAGCTTGAATAAAATACCAAGCTCCTTTCTAATTGCATTCTTCGATTTCTAGTCTTATCGACGTTCTTTAATACGTGCTGCTTTTCCGCGTAGGTTACGAAGATAGTATAGTTTCGCACGACGAACAACACCGCGACGAGAAACTTCGATTTTATCAATACGAGGTGAATGTACTGGGAAAGTACGTTCAACACCTACACCATAAGAAATCTTTCTTACTGTAAATGTCTCGCTGATTCCACCGTTTTGACGTTTAATAACGACACCTTCGAATACCTGGATACGTTCACGGCTACCTTCGACAACCTTAACGTGAACTTTAACAGTATCTCCTGGGCGGAAATCAGGATGATCGTTACGAAGCTGATCTTTTGTGATTTCTTCGATTAATTTTTGCATCCTGCTTCACTCCTTCCAAACCAATGCTCATATTCCCGATGGCAACAGCGGAACATCGTTTATATGCACTTAATCGCACTTAAGCACAATAAATAATATACCATAATCCAAACCAGACTTCAACTAGATTTTTTATAAGAAAAAGAGATTAAGCAAACCTTGTCAGCGATCTTGATTGGATATCATATCAAGAATTTTCTTATCTTCTTCTGTTAATGGATAATCGTCAAATAAATCTCTTCGACGTTCATAGGTGCGTTTAAGAGATTCCTTACGGCGCCAAGCCTCAATTTTTGCGTGGTCACCTGACATCAATATATCAGGAACCTTCATGCCACGAAAATCTGCTGGCCTCGTATAGTGAGGGTGCTCTAATAACCCTGTTGAGAACGAATCCTGCGGGGCTGATTCCTTATTTCCAAGTACATCTGGCAATAGTCTTACTACACTATCTACAATCACCATGGCACCTAGCTCACCTCCCGTTAAGACATAATCTCCGATGGAAATTTCATCCGTAATGAGATGCTCTCGAATGCGTTCATCATAACCTTCATAATGTCCGCAAATAAGGATAAGCTGCTCTGATGTAGCGAATTCTTCCGCTTTTTTTTGCGTATACCGTTCCCCTTGCGGACACATCAGAATCACTCTCGGTTTTGATGATGTTTCCTTTGTAATTGCTTCTACCGCATCAAAGACCGGTTGTGGTGACAACACCATACCCGCTCCACCACCATAAGGATAATCATCCACCTTATTATGCTTGCTTTCTGTGTAATCTCGAAAGTTTACTAGGTTATAGCTGAACTTATTTTTCTCTTGTGCTTTTTTTAAAATGGATGTATTTAATACACTCTCAATCATTTCTGGAAATAATGTTAAAATGTCGATATGCATTACTCAAGCAATCCTTCCATTGGTTCAATAACGATACGTTTCTCGTCAACATCTACCTCAAGCACTACCTCTTCTATATAAGGAATTAATATATCCTTCCCTTTAGGTTGTTTAATAACCCAGACATCATTAGCACCTGGGGCAAGTATCTCCTTAATAACACCTAGGAGTTTTCCATCATTGGTAAATACTTCACTTCCAATAACTTCATGATAATAGAACTCGTTTTCATCTAATTCAGTTAGCTTTGATTCCGGGATTTTCAGGTGGGATTCCTTAAAATGCTCTACATCATTGATATTATTAAGGTTTTTAAAATGTAGTAAATCAAACCCTTTGTGAACTCTATGCCCATCAATGGTTAACTCCCGAACAACGGTATTGTCCGTTACTAAATATAATGTATTCCCGATTTCGAAACGCTCTTCAAAGTCACTAATTCGAAGAACTTTCACATCCCCACGTATTCCATGAGTATTAATTATTTTTCCTACTGTATACAATTTTTCTTCCATTTTTCTCACCTGCTAATTATCAATTCGAACAACAACATCATCCTTTATAACTATTGCTGTTTGTTCCATGATTTCATTCCAATGCGTACCAACATTGACTTCAACAAGAGCTTCAACCTCGCGTTCCACAATTTCACTACCAATTTCTAGCATTTCCAATTGATTCATTTTAAACTCAACTAACTTCATTTTTTCTTTACGGTTCTTAATTTCCTGTTGAAAGCGTTCCTGTAGTTCCTGCTTCGATATTCCTTTTTTATTCTGAAGTTTACGCTGCTCAAATAATAGCTGTTGACACTCTTGCTCAAGCCGCATTTTATGTTTATGAAATTTTCCGTATAGCTTTTGCTTGCTTGTTTCCGTTATAACTTGCTTAATAACGATCTTTTTAATTATATTCACTTTTATTTCCTCACTCTCGGCCGAATTAGAGTTGCGGTCATATGCGTGAAAATCTATGCATGTATAAAAAGGGAAAGGTTTCCCTTTCCCTCTTTTTACATTATATCCAAATAGATTCGTTTGTTAGCATCCGTCTTTGCTGCATAAACAACCGTACGAATCGCTTTTGCAATGCGCCCGTTTTTGCCGATAACCTTTCCAACATCCTGTTGATTGACAGTAAGATGATAAATAACCTTTGTATCTTCTTCTTTTTCTGTCACAACAACGTCATCTGGGTAATCGACTAATGGTGTAACAATCGATTCAATTAGGGCTTTCATGATATCACACTACTTTACTGATTTTTTTGTTCGTGGAATTTTTTCATGATGCCTTCTTTTGAAAATAAGTTACGTACTGTATCACTTGGCTTAGCACCTTTTGTCATCCAATCAAGTGCTTTTGCTTCATCTATTTTAACTTCAACTGGATCAACTACAGGGTTATAAGTTCCAATTTGTTCAATAGAACGTCCGTCACGAGGAGAACGTGAATCAGCTACAACAATACGATAAAATGGATTTCTTTTAGATCCCATACGCTTTAAACGAATTTTTACTGCCATTACTTGCACCTCCATTAAAAGTTTCTCACAAGAATAAATTCTAACAGAAACTTGTTTGTCTGTAAAGTGTTTTTCCATTACATCATTATTTTGATTAATTAATATGATTTAACCAGCTGCTAAAATGGGTTAAATGGAAGCTTGAAGCCTTTTCCTTTTTTACCTTTTTGCATATTTGTCATCTGCTTCATCATTTTCTTCATCTCGTCAAATTGCTTTAAGAGACGGTTTACTTGAGAAACTGATGTACCAGATCCTTTTGCAATACGTTTCTTACGACTTGCATTCATGACACTTGGGTCTTCGCGTTCTTTTTTAGTCATTGATTGAATGATAGCTTCTACATGAACAAGCTGTTTTTCATCTATTTGGGCATTTTTTAAGCCCTTCATCTTATTTGCTCCTGGAATCATTGCAAGTAAATCATCCAGTGGACCCATATTTCTTACCTGCCCCATTTGCTCTAGGAAATCATCAAATGTAAAGGACATGGTTCGCATTTTTTCTTCTAGCGCTTTTGCTTGTTTTTCATCGACAGATGCTTGGGCCTTCTCAATTAATGTTAATACATCACCCATGCCTAAAATACGTGAAGCCATACGCTCAGGATGGAAGGCTTCAAGCTGGTCTAATTTCTCGCCCATACCTGCGAATTTTACTGACTTTCCTGTTACAGCTTTAATCGATAAGGCAGCACCACCTCGAGTATCACCATCGAGCTTCGTTAGTACAACACCAGAAATATCCAACTGATTATTAAAGCTTTCTGCAACATTAACTGCGTCCTGACCTGTCATAGCGTCTACAACTAAGAATATTTCATCAGGCTTTACAGTTGCTTTTATTTCTTCTAATTCATTCATCAAATCTGTATCGACATGAAGTCGACCAGCGGTATCAATGATAACATAATCATGATGATCTTCTTTAGCCTTTTCTAATGCTTGTTTGGCAATATCAACCGGATTTGCTTCTGTTCCCATTGAAAACACAGGCATACTTAATTGTTGACCAAGTGTCTCCAGCTGTTTAATGGCCGCAGGGCGATATACATCACATGCTACTAGTAGTGGCGAACGGTTATGCTTCTTGCGTAGTAGATTAGCAAGCTTACCAGTTGTTGTTGTTTTACCTGCACCCTGTAACCCAACCATCATGATAACGGTCGGCGGTCGATCACTGACAGCAATTTTGCTTTGCTCGCCTCCCATTAACTCCGTTAACTCTTCTTTAACAACCTTTATTACCTGTTGACCTGGAGTCAGACTTTCCATTACTTCCTGACCAATGGCACGTTCCTTAATATTCTTAATTAAATCTTTTACAACTTTAAAATTCACATCTGCCTCTAATAATGCAAGGCGAATCTCACGGGTCATTTCCTTAACATCTTGCTCGGAAACTTTCCCTTTTCCAGTAATCTTTTTAATGGTATTCTGCAGGCGGTCGGCCAATCCTTCAAATGCCATAGAAGGTGTCCCCCTAATCTAATTCTTTTAATTGATTAATATAGGTTAAGAGTTCTTTATCTTCTAATAAAGATGCCCTTTCCTCGAGCTTGTGAATAAGCTTCATACGTTTTTCAAACTTTTGGTATAAGTGCAATTTTTCCTCATACGATTCTAGCATTGCTTCCGTACGTTTTATATTGTCATATACCGCTTGTCTTGAAACATTTGCTTCCTCTGAAATTTCACCCAACGAATAGTCCTCTAAATAGTACATTTCCATATAATTACGTTGTTTGGGTGTTAGTAATGCTTGGTAAAAATCTAAAAGGTAATTCATTCTCGTCGTTTTCTCTAGCATTTCAACACCCCTTGTTAAGTGAAAATCCTTTACATTTTATCATAACGAACGTATACATAATTTGCAAGTGGAAGACAACCTCAATCTTCTTTTGTGTCTTCTAGCATATCTGCAAAAAGACCATAAACAAACGCATTCGCATCAAATTTTTGTAAGTCTTCTGCCTTTTCACCCAAGCCAACGAATTTTACTGGTATATTTAATTCGTTACGAATAGCAAGTACAATACCACCTTTGGCTGTACCATCTAGCTTTGTTAAGACAATTCCTGTTACATCTGTTGCCTCTGAAAAAGTCTTTGCTTGATTTAAAGCGTTCTGACCTGTCGTAGCATCTAATACTAGTAAAACCTCATGCGGAGCACCAGGAACTTCCCTTTCAATAACCCGTTTTACTTTTGCGAGTTCATTCATTAAATTTACTTTGTTTTGAAGGCGACCGGCTGTATCGCACAATAAAACATCAGCTTGACGTGATTTAGCAGCCTTGATGGCATCAAATATAACAGCTGCAGGGTCACTTCCAGCATTTTGTTTTATCACTTCTACTTCAGCTCGCTCCCCCCAAACCTCTAATTGTTCGATTGCACCTGCACGGAATGTATCGCCAGCTGCAAGCATTACATTCTTACCTTCCTGTTTTAACTGGTGAGCTAATTTTCCAATGGATGTTGTCTTTCCAACTCCATTAACACCAACAACTAGAATAACCGTAAGTTCTTTTTCTTGTAATTGCAACGTTTCTATTTGTTCATCATCATCACCATAGTAGATCTCTACTAATTTTTCAGAAATGACGTCTTTCACTTCCATTGAATCCTTTATGTTGCGGCGTTGAACTTCAAACTTCAACTCCTCGATTAAATCCATGACTGTCATAACGCCAACATCTGCTGATATTAGCACCTCCTCAAGCTCCTCGAAGAAATCTTCATCGACTTTACGATAGCGAGCTATTAGATCATTAATTCTACTGGAAAAGGACTTCCTCGTTTTTTCCATTCCTTCTTTATACTTGGATGATACCTCTTCTTGGTTATCTTGTTTGAATTTATTCTTTAGTTTCTGAATAAAGCTCATGTACCGAGCACTCCTTTACGATTGAATAAGCTCTTTTGTTTCTTCTAACCTAACAGATACCAATCGTGATACTCCTGATTCCTGCATCGTAACACCATATAGGACATCTGCTTGTTCCATTGTACCTTGACGATGTGTAATTACAATAAACTGAGTATGCTCACTGTAATGTTTTACATATTTAGCAAACCTTACAACATTTGCTTCATCAAGGGCTGCTTCTACTTCATCCAGTACACAGAAAGGTACAGGTCGAACTCGTAAGATAGCGAATAACAATGCAATAGCTGTCAATGCACGTTCTCCTCCAGATAAGAGCCCTAAATTTTGTAGCTTCTTACCAGGTGGCTGGGCAATAATATCAACACCTGTATCAAGTAAATTACTAGGATCTGTTAGCTTTAATTCAGCGTGTCCTCCGCCAAATAGTTCTTGGAACACAATTGCAAACTCTTCTTTAATTTGAGAGAAAGTTGTACTAAACAAATGCTCCATCTCATCATCCATTTCTTTAATGACAGAAAATAGCGTTTGTTTTGCCTCAACCAAATCATCCCGTTGCTCTGTAAGAAAAGTATAGCGCTCTGCAATACGATCATATTCCTCAATAGCACCAATATTTACATTACCTAAACGTTCAATACGTGTTTTGGTTTCTTTTACTGTATTTTTAGCTTCATCAATATCGGAAACCTTCTCATAATCTTGCTTCGCTCTCTCATAAGTAATCGTATATTCCATTTGTAATATAGATAGCCGATTTTCTAGCTCTACATCAATACGATTTGCTTTTACTTCTTTCTGTTGAAGCTTCTCCATCAACTGCTGATGTGTTTTATTTTCTTCCTTTAATTCTCGCTCATTATCCTGCATTCGAGTCGTACGCGCCATTCTCTCGGCGCGTAATTCCTGAATAGAAGTAGTAATGGTTTCTTTTTCACTGCTTTTTTCATGAAGCTTTTCATTGATTTCATCTTCTGTTTCATTTGATTGCGAAAGCTTTATTAGCTCGTCTAATTCATCGACATATGAATCATGTCGGTCAGTTAATTCACTTATTTGACCTTGAAGTGCATTCGTTTTTTCCTGTTGGTTCCGAACACGCTCTTCTTGTTCTGCTAATTGAACTTGGTATTGGTGATAATCATTTTGGAGTTGATCTTGGTTCTCTTTAAATTCAACTTCCTGTTTGGAAAGCATATCAATTTCTTGTTGGAAATCGATTAATTTTTTTTCGATTTTATTTAGATCATCTGTCAGCTCTAGCTCACGGTTTTGTAACTGTTGACGATCTTTTTCGAATTGCTGATTATCCTGATCATAAATGGATAAATTTTCTTGTAAGGAAGATAGCTTCAATTCGATTTCCTTATGGCTGGATCTTACTTCCTGTAATCGTACTTGATCTCCTACAATACCTTGCTCTAATTCCTGTAGCTTTAATTCTAATTCCGATACTTGGTTTTTCTGTTCTTGTACTTGTTGTTCAAATTCGGTGGCTTTTGCTTGGAAGTCAGATAATTTATCTGTTAATTCATTTAGATCTTTTTCTCTCGTAAAAAGGGATTGATTTGTTTTTTTCTGAGCTCCTCCTGACATCGAGCCACCCGGATTTACCACATCACCCTCTAGTGTAACAATCCGATACTTACGCATCACAAGCTTAGCAATATCATTTGCATCCCTTAGTGATTTTGCGATTATTACATGTCCCATTAAATGATCGACGGCTTTTTGATATGCGCCATTTACAGAAACTAACTTTCCTGCCACCCCTACAAAACCTGGATGCCTTTCTACCTGTGACAGTACGTCCTGAGGGATAAATCGTGATTGAATAGAACCTAATGGTAAAAACGTCGCTCTTCCACTATTTGTTTGCTTTAGCCAAGAAATGGCTTTGCGAGCTGATTCATCACTTTCGACAACAATATGTTGTGCTTGACCACCTAAAACAGTCTCAATTGCTGTTATATATGATTTTGGCACATCAATTAGTTCAATAACAGCACCATGAATAGAATGAAGCTTACCATCCTCCCTAGCTTTGAGAACGGCTTTAACCCCCTGAAAGAATCCTTGGAAATCCTCTTTCATTTCCTCAAGCATTTCTTTTTTAGACTTTAGCTTCTCAATGTATTGATATCCTTGGTATAACTTCGTTTGTGATTCTTGATATTGTTTCCGTTTTGAATCAATATCCATTTTCAATTGTCTTACAGTATTTTCTTTTTGCCTATAGTTATTCTCTTCTGCCTGAAGTAATTCCGTTGTATTCGATAACTGCTGCGAGTAGTCTTCTCTTAGCTGAAGTAGATCTTGAAACTTTTCAGCTTGTTTATCCTTTTTACCTGTAATCTGCTGTAATTGTTGGGTAATTGACTGCTTTTCATTTCGCATCGCAGCTTGTTTATTTAGAAACTCGATATACTCAGATTTAAGCTCTTCTATTTGAATAGATAGGTGTTCTTTGTCAGTAGTTAATTTCCTCTTTAAATCATCCACTAACTGCTTTGTTTTTTGCTTCGCTTCTAATAAATCTGTAAGTCTACGATTTTCCTCTGACAGCTCCGATTCTAGCTTTTGAATTCTACTCTCGGCATCTCGCTTATCTACTTCTAGTTTTTCTTTATTTTCTAAGAAATGTTTTGATCGCTCATGGAATACTTGCTTTTTCCCCTCATATTGTTCGAGCTGCTGCGTCGTTATTAATAACCGCTCCTGAAAATCATTTATTTGTTCATCAATTCGTTCAACTTCTTGTCTTTCATTAGCGAGAGCAGCGTCTTTTTTCTGAATGGCTGTCTTCAGTTTGATCTCGTTCATTTTTTCTGCTTCAATTTCTTGCAATAATCCCTGCCATTCATCGTGAAGCATTTCAATTTCTGTAATGAGTAAGGAAATCTCTTGACCCTTTAATAAATCCTTTTGCATTAAATATTCTTTTGCCGTTTCTGCTTGTAGTTTTAGAGGCTCAAGCTGATTTTCGATTTCATAAATAATGTCCTCGACACGGTTTAGGTTTTCTTGTGTTTCAGCAAGCTTGTATTCTGCTTTCTTCTTACGCTGCTTATATTTTAATACTCCTGCCGCCTCTTCAAAAATTGTTCGACGCTCTTCGGCTTTAGAGCTTAGTATTTCTTCTACTTTACCTTGACTAATGATAGAGAAAGCTTCTTTCCCTAATCCAGAATCTAAAAACAAATCAACAATATCCTTTAATCTACAGGATTGCTTATTGATATAAAATTCACTTTCTCCAGAACGATACACTCTTCTTGTCACACTTACTTCATCATAGTCAAGCGGTAATGCCTGATCACTATTATCTAATACTAGCGTTACTTCCGCTACGTTCAACGCTTTTCTAGTGTCACTACCTTGAAAAATAATATCTTCCATCTTAGAACCACGGAGTGATTTAGCTGATTGTTCACCTAAAACCCAACGCATAGCATCGGTGATGTTACTTTTACCACTTCCATTTGGCCCTACAACAGCCGTAACACCTGGTACAAAATCAACGCCGATTCTCTCTGCGAAAGACTTAAACCCCACACTTTCTAATCGTTTTAAAAACATAGTCATTCTCCTATTAGATACGAAATAATCTAACTATTAATCCGAATCTGTTTCTCTTTTTATAAAATGGATGATTAAAATAATAAAAATATGATTTCACATTGGCTTTTTAACGCATTTATTTTATCATAAACATAGACACAAAAGAAGAGCAACGAGGTATTCGAAAGATTTATAGCTCTACTAAAAGAATAATTTAAGAGGTGTAATATGAATTTAGAAAATCCATCAAAAGAAAATTTGCAATTTATTTTAGAAGAACTCGCAGAACGACTAGCAGTTGTCAATCGCTCTATTATGGATGCTGAAGACTATGATATTTCCAAATACGACGATATCAAATTTATGTATGATATGGTTGTGCAAAAAGGAAAATTATCAGCTTCAGAGACTCAAGCTTTCATTCAGGAGTTAAGAACGGTAAGAAAGTAAGAACAAAAAAGACTGTACTTCATGAAAAGACATGAATACAGTCTTTACTTGTTTAATTTTTGTTAAGAATTACACATTGAAGAAAAAACGCTTCCTTTTACTTCCCAAGCTTGTCTAAGGCATTTTTTGCTGCACGCTGTTCCGCTTCTTTTTTTGTACGACCTACGCCAACACCGAATACCGTTTGATTAATACTTATCTCTGCTACAAACTCTTTATTATGAGAAGGTCCCTTTTCATCTACAATCTTATACTCAATTGTTCGATTCTTATCCTGTTGTACAATTTCTTGCAATTTACTCTTATAATCCATCCCATGCGAAAAAGCACCAGTGTCTATTTGAGGAAATACGTGTTTCTCTAAAAAATCTAAAGCCGTATCAAACCCCTTATCCAAGTAGAGTGCACCTAAAAATGCTTCAAAAACATCAGCAAGTAGTGCTGGACGATTTCTACCGCCAGTCATTTCTTCACCCTTCCCTAAAAGAATATGCTCACCGAAATGTAATCTGCGGGCAAATAATTCTAAGGAGGGTTCACAAACGATAGCAGCACGTAGCTTCGTCATTTCTCCTTCTGGCATTTTTGGGTATTTACGGAATAAATATTGAGAAACACCTAATTCTAGCACTGCATCTCCTAAAAATTCTAATCGTTCATTATCAGAATAGTTTTTCTCACGATGCTCATTCACATAAGATGAATGTGTAAATGCTTGTGTAATAACCTCTATATTTAAAAATTCAATATCAAGCATTGCTTCTAATTTTTTACGATTCATTTAGCCTTGCCACCTCTGGTTGTTGATATACGGAAAGTCTCGCATGATGCGAGACTTTCCAACTTAGGTATATTAGGACTGTAAATTATTTATGTAATTCACAGCATCACCAACAGTGTTTATTTTTTCTGCTTCTTCATCAGCAATTTCCATATCAAATTCATCTTCTAGCTCCATTACAAGCTCAACTACATCCAATGAATCTGCTTCTAGATCATCTTTAAAAGATGCTTCCATTGTTACTTTAGATTCTTCAACATCTAATTTATCAACAATAATTTCTTTTACGCGATCAAATACGTCTGCCATAACACGTTCACCTCCCTTCAAAGAAAAATCATTATCCATTACATGACCATACCACCATCAATATGAATGGTTTGGCCCGTAATATAATTTGCATCCTCAGATGCTAAGAAGCGAACAACTTTTGCAATGTCCTCAGGCTGGCCTAATTTGGCTAATGGAATTAAACTTAACATTCCTTCTCGTTGTTCATCTGTTAATTCATCGGTCATATCAGTTGAAATAAATCCAGGTGCAACCGCATTTACTAGAATATTACGTGAAGCTAACTCTTTCGCAGTTGTTTTGGTTAAACCAATCACACCTGCTTTGGCGGCAACATAATTCGCTTGCCCCGGATTCCCACTAACTCCAACAATTGAGGCAACATTAATAATCCTACCACAGCGTTGCTTCATCATCTGTCTCGTAACAGCTTTTGTACAAACAAAGACGCCTTTTAAATTCGTATTAATAACTTGGTCAAATTCAGATTCTTTCATTCGCATTAACAGATTGTCACGTGTAATTCCTGCGTTATTAACCAGAATATCAACACTTCCAAACTTTTCAATAGCAGCACCAATCATATCTTTTACCTGATTTTCATCGGCAACATCTGCTTGTACTTTAAATGCCTTCACACCTAATTGTTCAATTTCTTCAACAACTGCTTGTGCTTTTGACTCACTACCAGCATAGTTCACCACAACATTCGCACCTTTTTTTGCTAATTCCAAAGCAATTGAACGACCTATTCCTCGTGAACCTCCAGTAACAACTGCGGTTTTTCCAGTTAACATTTACGCTTCACCCCTATACCATTTAATAAAATCATTCATAGAAGCTAAATCTTGAACAGTAAAAATAGGTGCTTTTCGATCAATCTTCTTTACTAGTCCACTTAATACTTTACCATTCCCAACTTCTACAAATGCATCTACATCAGCTTCTAGCATATTACGAATAGATGCTTCAAATCGAACAGGTGAATATAATTGCTTTAATAGTAAATCTTTAATTTCCCGATGATTGGTGACAGGAGTTGCCGTAACGTTAGCATAAACTGGAACGCCTGCATCCTGAATAGCAACATTGTCCAAGTACTTCGCAAAATCATCGTTAGCAGCTTCCATTAATCTGGAGTGGAATGGACCACTTACATTTAAAGGGAGCACTCGTTTAGCACCATGTTCTTTTAATAGAGCACTAGATTTCTCTACACCTGCCTGTGAACCTGATATAACAATTTGTCCTGGGCAGTTTAAATTTGCAATATCAACTACTTCATCCGTTACACGCTTAATCACTTCATCTACAGCTTGCTCTGACAGTCCTAATACGGCAGCCATCGTACCTTGCCCCTTAGGAAAGGCATCTTCCATTAATTTTCCCCTAGTAGCAACAAGTGGCAATGCTTCTTCATATGAAATGGATCCAGCCGCGACTAGTGCGCTATATTCACCTAAACTATGCCCCACTACCATAGAAGGATGAATTTCTTCTTTCATTAATAATTTATGTATCGCGATACTAGACAATAGAAGTGCAGGCTGTGTGTTCTCTGTCTCTGTTAATTTTTCAACTGGACCTTCAAACATTAATTTTCTCAAGTCTTTGCCAAGCAAATCGTTCGCCTTTGCATAAAGTGATTCCACTTCAGCAAATTGATCATGAAGTTCTTTCCCCATACCAACACTTTGCGAGCCCTGACCCGGAAACATAAATGCTACTTTTTTCATTCATTTTCCTCCTCAGTCGATTGCATTGATTCAACCGTATCTTTAATGGTTTCTGTTACATGATTATCAACCATATGACAAGTCTGTTTTATCGCATTAAAAATCGCACGTCGATTCGAGGAACCATGCGCCTTAATTACTGGTGCTGCAAGACCAAATAACCCCGCTCCACCATACTCGGAATAATCTAATTTATCCTTCAAACCCTTTAAATCACCTTTTATTAATCCAGCAGCAATTTTTGTTTTTAAGGAAGACATAAAAGTTTCTTTAATCATCGAGAACAATACGCTAGCAGTTCCTTCAATCGTTTTTAATGCGATATTTCCACTAAACCCATCGGTAACGACTACATCTGCCACACCTTCTAGTAAGTCACGTGCCTCCACATTACCAATGAAGTTTATTGGAGCTTTTTTCATCAGTTCAAAGGCTTTTTTCGTAAGTTCTGTCCCTTTGCCATCTTCAGTTCCTATATTTAGAAGTCCAACTCTCGGATTTTTAATTGCTCGAACTTGTTCAGCATATATTGACCCCATTATCGCATATTGTACGAGATGGTTAGGCTTTGCATCAACATTTGCACCAACATCCAGCATAACAAACCCTTTTCCGTCTATAGTTGGCAAGGTTGGACTTAATGCCGGCCGATCAATCCCAGGAATCCTTCCGACTACGAATAACCCTGCACTCATTAGTGCACCCGTATTCCCAGCAGATATACAAGCGTCCGCGCGTTTTTCCTTAACTTCTTCAGCCATTTTCACTAAAGAAGAATTTTTTTTGCGACGAACAGCACGAACTGGCTCATCTTCACCAGTAATCATTTCATCCGTGTGGATGATGGAAATCCTCTCACTATCTGTTAAATGTTCTTTAATTTCTTCTTCATTACCAACAAGCGTTATATGTAGGTTATCAATTTGCTTGATAGCATCCATAGCACCTAATACGATCTCCTTAGGAGCATGGTCGCCTCCCATAGCATCAATTGCAATCTTCATGAATGTTAATCTCCTTTTTTCTCCGTTGACCGGTACATATGAAATTCGCCGACAAAAACTTTTTCACTATCTACAAAACTATCTACATGGACAAGTGTCAGTCCTTTTTCATTTGGTCCTTTAACAAGAGCCTTGGCAACCACCCGCTCACCTTGATGAACTTGTCTCATGAAGTGAAGCTCTGACTTTGTTGTCAATGCAAGTTCATCGTTAATAACAGCAACAGCCAGTGAATTCGCCTGTGCGAATAAATGATGACCCCTTGCAATATTATTTCTTGTAAATACATGTTCTCTGCCAATATCTAGTATAGAGATTGCTCGTGTATCAAGTTCTAAATCAATAATTTCTCCTATAACATCCTCTAGCGGTAATGATTTTACCGTTTCATTCCATTGATGTTTAGCTACTGTCTTTATTCTTTCTCGAAGCTCTGGAATGGATAACTCCATTCGATCTAGCCGTATTGTCTGAATACTGACATTAAACTTTTTTGCTAACTCCTCATCGGTTATAAAAGGAGTCTCGTCTATCGTTTCCCTAAGTCGTTCTTGTCTCTTTATCTTTGGTATCCTCATTAAAGCACCATCCACTTATATTGATTATATTTGGTAAATTGTCGTTACTATTATGACTTGGTACTAATAGTAATATATTATACCAAAACAAATTATGCAAGTAAGAGTTAGTCAAGTGTCGTATCATAAACTCCTTCATTCTCAAGTAGCTTTCTTAATTTAGAAAACTTCGAATCCTCTTCTAATAGGTTACACTCAATAATTTCTTGTGCATCATTTCTAGCCGTTTCTAATGCCCGGTAATCATGAATCATATCCGCTACCTTAAATTCTGGTAACCCGCTTTGTTTTGTTCCAAAAAAGTCTCCAGGTCCTCTTAATTTGAGATCTTGCTCGGCTAGTTCAAAACCATTAGTCGTCTCTGTCATAATTCGCATTCTCTCTTTTCCAGTCTCACTCTTCGGATCTGCTATCAAAATACAATAACTTTGCTTACTTCCTCGACCAACTCTACCTCTTAATTGATGTAGCTGAGATAACCCGAATCGTTCTGCATCGTAGATAACCATTGTAGTAGCATTTGGAACATTTACCCCTACTTCCACAACTGTTGTTGATACAAGTATTTGAACCTCATTCGAAGCAAAATCCTTCATGACTTGCTCTTTTTCATCCGCATGTAATCTTCCGTGCATGAGACCAATTTGAATTGAAGGTGGATAATACGATACTAATTCTTGAAATAAATCTACAGCATTCTGTATGTCCAGCTTTTCCGATTCTTCAATTAACGGACAAATTATATAGGCCTGTTCTCCTGCATTTATTCGTTGATGAATAAAATCTAAAACACGGTCAAATGCATTAGCCTTTGTCCAGTATGTTTCAATCTCCTTACGTCCTGCAGGCATTTCGTCTATAACCGAAACATCCATATCTCCAAAGGCTGTAATTGCTAATGTTCTTGGGATTGGTGTTGCTGTCATAAACAAAACATCTGGATGTAGCCCTTTATTGCTTAACGCTCTACGCTGTTCAACACCAAACCGATGCTGCTCATCAACAATAACCAACCCTAAATCTTGGAAAAATACTTCGTCTTGAATGAGGGCATGTGTACCGATTAAAATGTCTATCTGCTGATTCTCCATGGCAGATAAAATTTCTTTTCTTCTTTTCCCTTTAATAGACCCAGTTAACAATTCCACTCTTGCTAGATTACCAAATAAGGATTGAAGAGACTGGTAGTGCTGTTCGGCTAGTATCTCTGTCGGAACCATTAATGCTCCTTGTTTATTAGCTGTAATGGCTGCGTAAAGTGCAATTGCAGCAACCGCTGTCTTCCCTGAACCCACATCCCCCTGTAAAAGGCGATTCATGCGATTGGGAGATTTCATGTCGGATAGAATTTGTTCTAATGATTTTTGTTGGGCATTTGTTAACGCAAAAGGAAATTGCTCGATAAAGCTGTTCAGCTTCTGAGAACTATAATCTTGGGCATTCCCTATTGTAGCTTCTTTTTTCCTCTTCCGTAACACTTGAATTTTTAATTGGAACAATAAAAACTCTTCATATGTAAATCTTCTTCTAGCATGCTTTAAGGCAATTCGGCTAGCAGGAAAATGCATCGTTTTAATTGCCTCACCACGAGTGGGTATTTTATATGCTGTTACATAATTTTGAGGCAAAAATTCCTCCAAATCATTCCCATAATCATTGATTGCTTGCCGAATAGCCTTTTTAAGTTTATAGCTTGTCACGTTTCCTCTTACCGAATAAATCGGTTGAATCTCAGTGTTATCTTGTATCGATCCCTTTTTAAAATTACTAACGGTAATCTGCAGGCGATGAGCATCCCACTTCCCGGTTAATGTTATTGTATCTCCAGCATGAATCTGATTTTTGGCAAAGGCACGATTAAACATAACAGCTTTTATAGCAACATTTTCGACCTCAATTGTAAACGATAGCCTGGACTTTTTCCGCCCATAAAAGGAGAGAGAAGGAGCATGTATCACCCTTCCCTCTAATGTCACCTTATCCTCATGTATTAACTCACTTAAAGGCTTTATATCATATACATCATATCGTGAGGGGAAATGCAGTAACAGGTCTTCAATTGTAAAAATATTTAACGCCTGCAAATCCTCTGCAAATTTCTCCCCTACACCTTTAATTTCTATTACAGAATTTTTTAACACCTTTCATCACTCTTTCTAAACCGACATCCCAAAAATCTTTTCTTTGAGAAGTCTTCCAGTTGGGGTATCGGCTAAACCACCCTCGCCTGTCTCACGCAATGATTCAGGCATTTGTTTTCCTATTCGATACATCGCACCAATTACCTCATCACAAGGAATACGACTTGTTACTCCAGCTAAAGCCATATCTGCAGAGACAATCGCAAGCGAAGAGCCAGCAGCATTTCGTTTCACGCAAGGTACTTCAACTAAACCAGCTACGGGATCACAAACGAGTCCTAACATATTTTTTAGTGTCATGGCAAACGCCTCAGAAGATTGTTGAGGAGTGCCACCTGCCATCTCCACGATAGCAGCAGCGGCCATTGCTCCAGCTGAGCCAACCTCTGCTTGGCAACCACCTGCTGCACCAGAAATAAAGGCATTATTTGCAACAACTATACCAAATGCACCTGCCGTAAACAGATAGCGGATCATTTGCTCACGGGTTGGGTTTAATTGTTCCTTAACAGCAAATAAGGTTCCAGGAACACATCCTGCACTTCCAGCAGTAGGCGTTGCACAAATCACGCCCATCGCTGCGTTTACTTCGTTTGTACCCATCGCTTTACTGACGGCATCTAATAATAAATGTCCAGATAATGGCTTCCTTTCCCTCATATACGTTTGGATTTTTACAGCATCTCCACCGGTTAGTCCCGTTACAGATTGAACTCCCTTTAAACTATCTTCAATTGCTTTCTCCATTACTTGAAGATTCTTTTCCATCCCTGCAAAAACATCTTCTCGACTTTTATTTTTCACTTCCATTTCTTGACGAATCATTACTTCTGAAATTAAGATATTTTCCTTTTCTGCGATTTCTACTAATTCCGCAACAGTTCGAAACATGTGAAATCTCCTCTCTAGCTAACTATTTTGGAAATTTGAATAATATGATCTGCATCTTCTAATTCTAACAAAATGTCATCCTCAATGTTTTGGTCCACTTCTATGACCATCAACGCTTCCTTACCGACATCTTTACGATTTACTTCCATGTGTCCGATGTTTATTTCATGTTTTGCTAATATCTTCGTTACGGAGGCGATGGCCCCAAAACGGTCATTATGCATAATAAGAATAGCTGGATGCGTTCCAGATAATCGTAATTCAAAGCCATTTAACTCTGTAATTTCTACTTTTCCACCACCGATGGAAACGCCGACAATCTCAAGTTGGTCTTTATCATCACCTATTATCAGACGAACCGTATTCGGATGTTCTGTCTTAGCACTATCTTCTATAAAGTCGATTGCCAGGCTTCTTTCTTTAGCAATGTCTAAAGCCTTACTCATCCGAATATCATCTGTTTCGAATCCTAGCAGACCTCCTGCTAGGGCGAAATCTGTTCCATGTCCTTGATAGGTCTTGGCAAAGGACCCGTATAGATGTATTTTAGCCCATGATGGTTCTTTTCCAAATAAATTACGAGCTGCAAGACCAATTCTAGCTGCTCCAGCTGTATGTGAACTTGATGGCCCTACCATTACGGGACCAATAATATCGAAAACGGAATTGTACTTCATCATTACACCGCCTATAATTCTATTTAAAATTTAACGTCTATTGTAAATTATAACAAAAACTACTATAATAATCATTTGTGGATTATAGATTTTTTTCTCAATTTCTCTTGAGAGTCTTTATAATCGGGTGGGAGAGGGATAAGCAAAATAAATGAGGAGTATACATGCCTTTATTTCCTAATAACAACAGAGCTACATTTCGTAATGAAATCATTGCTGGAATTATAGGGTATTTAACAACTGTCTATATAGTTGTAGTTAATGGTTCTATTTTAAGCGAAGCTGGAATTTCACTTGAATCTGGTATGTTGGCTACGATACTAGCTAGCTTTGTAGGAACACTTCTTATGGGTGTATTTGGTAAGTTACCATTGATATTAATTCCCGGTATGGGAATCAATGCATTGTTTGCTTATTCAATTGTACAAGGAAGTGGACTTACGTATCAGGAAGGACTTGCAGTAGTTTTCGTTGCTTCGTTAATCTTTTTGATAACTGCATTTACCAAATTAGGTATCAAGCTAAAAGAAGCGATTCCAGATTCGTTAAAGCATGCTATTAGTGTAGGATTAGGGTTTTTCCTAATACTAATTGGTCTGGAAAAAAGTGGCTTAATCAAAAGTGGTGAAAGCACCATTATTGCAATTGGTGACTTTTCTTCACCTGCTATTTTCGTCAGTCTGATAACGTTATTTATAGCGATTTTCTTATTTGTAAAAAACGTTCCAGCTAACTTCTTAATTACGATGATTGTTGGTACTGTCCTGGCCTTTTTATTTGGAATTGTAGATACTGGTCAAAGTGCTGTTAACCTAGGGTCAACCGACCTTCTGTTTATGCCTGCATTTACAGCTCTAGATAATTTATCATTTTGGCTTGCAGTTTTTCCTTTGGCGTTGATTTTAATCTTCGAGAACATGGGATTACTAAACGGACAATTAAACATGTTAAACAGAGAGAAATCATATCAAGCTAGTTACAAAACGACTGCACTATCATCGCTTTCATGTGCATTTCTAGGTACATCACCAACTGTATCGGCAGCAGAAAATGCAGCAGTGATTGCATCAAAAGGTAGAACTGGAGTAGCTGCGATTGTAGCGAGTATTCTATTTATCGCAACAATCTTCATCATTCCATGGATTTCCATGATCCCAAACGTAGCAATTAGTCCTATTCTAATTATTGTAGGGTTTTTAATGGTACAAAATATCCGTCATATTCCATTAGATAATATTTCGGAAGCAATACCTGCGTTCCTTATCATCGTCATGATACCTTTTACCTACAGTATTGCAGATGGTATGGCGTTCGGCTTCATCGCATATCCTATCGTTAAAATGGCACTAGGAAAACAGAAAGAACTATCTTTCGCCGTTATCATGATTTCTTTATTATTTGTATGTGATTTCCTATTAAAAATTATCGGTGTTTAACACAAAAAAAGATTCGCCAACAAATATTGGCGAATCTTTTTTATTCAACAGAGAAAATATAAGAATAAATCGGTTGATTTCCGTTGTGGACTTCAATTTCCACATTCTCATAATTCTCTTCAACAAAGCTAATCAGTTCATTCACTTCTTCTTCATTGACATCTTCACCGGAAAGAATCGTTAAAATTTCATCTTCAGCCGTGATTAGTTCTTGGAATAAAAGCTTTACAGCTTCCATTCGTTCTTTGTGCGTTGTCACGATCTTACCTTCAGCAATACCCATGAAATTACCATTTTCAATGGTAATACCGTCAATTTGCGTATCTCGTACTGCATATGTTATTTGACCAGTTTTAACAGCTGCACTTGCATCAAGCATGTTATTCTTATTCGATTCAAGGTCTTCCTCCGGATGGAATGCTAATAAAGCACTTATTCCCTGTGGAATGGTTTTTGATGTTACAACCGCAACATTTAATTCTGATAATTCTGCTGCTTGTTCAGCGGCCATGATAATGTTTTTATTATTTGGAAGCACAATCACATTTTTCGCATTGGCTTGTTCAATCGCATCCGCAATATCCTGCGTACTAGGATTCATGGTTTGTCCACCTTCAATTACAACTGTTGCTCCAAGACTCTCAAATAAATTCTTTAGTCCAGAGCCCATTGCAACCGTTACAATCCCAAACTCTGCCTTCTCTTTTGGCGTGGCCTTTGGCTTGTTATCACCAACAATTGCTGTATGCTGTTCTCGCATATTCTCAATTTTCATATTGATTAGACTACCATGGCGCTGACCAATTGTTAGCACATTACCTGGATATTCGGTATGAACATGTACTTTTACAATTTCATCATCTGAAACAACAAGCAAGGAATCACCATGCTCGCTTAATTCGTTACGGAATGCATCCTCATCAAATGGATGATTGCTAAGCTTTTCATCCTCAAACTTAACCATAAATTCCGTACAATATCCAAACTCTATTTGTGACGTATCCATGAAATCTTGAGCAGATTTATGGTGCTCTGCATTAATCATATCATCCATTTCAACAACTTCTGTATCCTCAGGAAGTTCTTCACCTTTTAACGCTGCTAGGAAGCCTTCATATACGGTTACAAGCCCTTGGCCACCCGAGTCGACAACACCTACTTCTTTTAAAACTGGTAATAAATCAGGTGTTCGTTTTAAAGATGCTTTTGCTTCTTGTATTACTTTTTCAAACATGATGACAATATCTTTTTCCTGTTTTGCAACCTCAACAGCTTTTTTTGCTGCATCTTTTGCGACCGTAAGAATAGTTCCTTCTACTGGTTTCATAACAGCTTTATAAGCTGTTTGAACACCCGAATCAAAGGCAATAGCCAAATCATTCGTTGTCAGGGCTGCTTTCTTTTCCATTCCCTTTGCAAAGCCTCTAAAAATTTGGGATAGGATTACGCCAGAGTTACCTCTAGCACCCATAAGCAATCCCTTCGAGAATGCTTGTGCCACCTCTGAAATATTTTCAGACTTCGTTTTCTTTACTTCATTTGCACCTGAAGTCATTGATAAATTCATATTCGTTCCTGTATCTCCATCTGGTACTGGAAACACATTCAGTGCATCAATTTTTTTGGCATTGTTCGTTAAATGGTGAGCTCCAGTTAGTACCATTTGCGAAAAGGTAATGCCGTCAAGCTTCTGTACTGCCACAATAGTTCCTCCCTCTAAATCAGGTGAGCAAAGATCAATCTTTTGCTACACGTACTCCTTGTATGTAGATATTAACAGAATCAATTTCTAATCCCAAAGTTTTACTTAATGTGTACTTAACTTGCGATTGAACATTATGTGCCACTTCTGAAATTTTTGTGCCATAGCTTACGATAATGTACATATCAATATGTAGGTGATTATCTTCTTGACGTACAATAACACCTCGAGAATAGTTCTCTTTACGTAGTATTTCCGCAATTCCGTCTCTTATTTGACTTTTTGATGCCATACCTACGATACCGTAGCATTCTACCGCAGCACCACCTGCAATTGTAGCAATGACTTCATTAGTTATGGTTACATGACCATCATTTGTATTCAACTCAATGGACATTAGTATCCTCCTTTAAAAATCTGTATTCTTAAGGTTCTTAAGGATATTTTACTACAACAGACCCAATTTTGCACTTTAGGTTCCATAGCAAATAATAATTTTTATAAAGCAAAACTACCTTATGATTGTATAGAAATTATGACTTAATAAGGTGCAAGCAAGCTTTCACCCCTTATTACAATGAACGATTCCCTTAATTCTGTCAAGAGATATTTCTTTATATATATTGCAATCTTGCCTTACATGTGGTAAATTGTATAAGTATTAAATTGACTTTTGTTTAGAGTAGGAGGGATTACCATGGCAAGACAATGTGTTGTAACTGGACGTAAAACTCGCAGTGGAAACCAACGCTCTCACGCTATGAATTCCAACAAGCGTAAATGGAAAGCTAATGTGCAAAAAGTTCGTATTATGGTAGATGGAAAACCTAAACGTGTTTATGTTTCTGCACGCGCACTTAAATCAGGTAAAGTGGAACGCGTTTAATATAACCGATCTATTTTACACTGTTTACATTAGTTATTAGCTAAAAGCACCCATTATAAACTGGGTGCTTTTCTAATTTTTATCAAGCTCATCCAATCGTCAAAAAAAGTGCTTCTGCCATTCTTGACAAAAGCATAGGAAAGCTTATTTATCTTTTTTAAAGATACCAATCACTACACGAACAAATCCTCCGAGTACTCTAGGGAGCTTGATAGTATAAAATTTCATGAGTTCGCCCTCCTCCATTTACAAACACGCTTACCGCGAATCGCAAAATTAATCACGACTCTTTACAACTAATACTATGCCTTCATCGTATGAAAAAGTACCATTATTTGAAATCAGCTTATTCGAAATAGAAAGAGTTGACCCCATCGTAATCGTTGCCTTTTTCAAAGGGTAATAGAAGTCTGTTAGCGTTAATCCTTTCACAACAGGTGTAAATGGAATAAAGGAAATTGTTTCATAGGCACTATCTTGTTCAATCGTATAGTGACCAGGGTTAGTTAATTCCACTTCATTATGTTTATCAATTACTATACCACGAGCCTTTTTGCTTATGACTTGATGGAGTAGTTGGATATTAATCAGCGTATGATCCATCCGCCCCCCAGTAACTCCAAAAAAATAAATCGTGTCTGGCTTTTGTTTCATAGCCTCATCCAACGCAATTTCAACATCAGTCTTATCCTTTTCAATTGGATACTGCTCAAATTGAAACGCTTTTCGTTTAATTTTCTCTATTTCAAAGCTCGATACGGAATCAAAATCGCCAATTGCCAAATCAAGTGCTACATCATTTTCAATTAATGTAAGTGCCCCTCTATCTGCACCAATCCAGTAGTCTACAAAGTCTGTATAACGTGATAAATCAGGTAGCACATCAGTTGGACCATTACCCATAATTGCTACATTTCGCATCGCTACTCCGATTGCTCTGCCGCAGTTCGGATATCTGAAATTGCTTTTTTACGGTCAGTTTGATTATATACAGCACTTCCTGCGACCAATACCTCAGCTCCCGCTTCAACGCATTCTTTTGCCGTTGACCCGTTAACGCCTCCATCAACCTCTATTTCAAATGATAAGTTATATTGTTCACGCCATTTGGCTACTTGTTTAATTTTTTCAATCGTCTGTGGAATAAAGGATTGACCACCAAAACCAGGGTTGACTGTCATAATTAATACCAGGTCTAGATCTCCTAAGATATCCCGTATCATTTCAACAGGTGTAGCAGGATTAAGCGCGACTCCTGCTTTTACACCAGCAACCTTAATTAACTGTATGGTTCGGTGTAAATGAACAGTCGCCTCTTGATGTACAGTAATAATAGAAGCACCGGCTTTAGCAAATGCCTGTATGTAGTTATCAGGATTCTCTATCATTAAATGAACATCTAACGGTAAAGATGTCTTAGGCTTTATAGCTTCAACTATTAATGGACCTATTGTTATATTGGGCACAAATTTTCCATCCATGACGTCAACATGTATGTAATCCGCTCCACCTTTATCTACATCTTCTATTTCGGCTCCAAGAATTGAAAAATCTGCTGATAGTATGGATGGTGCAATCTTAATCATATTTAATACCTCGGCTTTCGTGTTTGTATTTCTTCCAAGAAATTCAAATAATGTTCATATCGGTAGCTTGGAATTTCCTCTTTTTCTACCGATTCTTTCACAGCACACTTAGGTTCCTTATCATGTAAGCATCCTCTAAACTTACATAAATCCTGACGCTCTCTCAATTCAGGAAAACATGCGGATAATTCCTCTGCTTCAATCTCTTCAAAGTCTAGTGCACTAAAACCAGGCGTATCGGCAACTAATCCATTATTTATTTCAAATAATTCGACATGGCGTGTCGTATGTTTCCCACGACCAAGACTCTTTGAAATATCACCCGTTTTCAGGGTTGACTCAGGTCTTAATGAATTAATGAGTGTCGACTTACCTACCCCGGATTGACCAGCAATTACGGTTACATGATCATTCATATAACGCTTGATCCGTTCAATATCAGTGGGTTCCTTTGCTGAAAATAATTCTATTCGGTATCCGATTGCTTCGTAGTCTTTTTGGTACTTTATCATTTCATGCTGCTGTTCGTCCGTTAATAAATCGGTCTTTGTTATAAAAATAACCGGTTCAATACCCTTGGCCTCTATTAACACTAAGAAGCGATCTAATAAAGTTGTGCTAAAATCTGGCATCACAGCAGAGCTCACAATAATCGCTTGGGTAATATTGGCAATAGGAGGACGAATTAATTCATTCGTCCTTGGTTCTATCTCTGTTATATACCCTTCGTTTCCTTCACGAACATCAAAGGATACAAAATCGCCAACTAGTGGTGTGATATTCCTTTTCCGAAATACACCTCTACCCTTACATTGATAGATATCGTCCATCACTTGAACATAGTAGAAACCACTTAGCGCTTTCACTATTCTGCCCTCTGGCATCTATTCACCCTCTTCGTATGGTATTGTTTCATCATAAATTACCTCATCATCACGCATAACTCTATAGCGGGCTACAGAATCCGGAGCAATCTTAAGTTCAATCTTTTTTTGTTCGTTCTCCGTAATTTCAAACTCATCGTACACTTCTGTTATATCCGGATGATTCATGTCCTCAATAAAGATTCTAATTGTTTGCTCAACAGGGTCTTGCTCTGAATTTCCTTCTCCGTTGTCTTCTCCGCCCCCATTAGAATCATCCTGCGGCGGATTATATTCGATAAACAACTGAACAGAATGTGTCCTTGGTGGTAATTCTTCAGGACCAATAGAGACATAAACATCAACCGTGTCTCCCTCATCAACCTCAGAATTTTTGTCAGGATTATGACGGATTATTAATCCTTCTGCTACCGTATCAGAATTCTCCTTAATAACGTTTATCTTCAATCCGATAGAATCCAGATAACTTTTTGCTTCTTCCTCTGTTAAACCAATAAGATTATCCAGTTCAATTGGTTCTTTTCCTTTACTTACCTCAAAAATAACTGTTGTTTCACCAGGAATAACCTTTTCACCTGGCTCCGGCTGGACTTGGGTCAAAATTTCTCCTGCAGGACGATCCGAAAATTCCTCGTACACCACAATATCAGTGAATAGTTTTTCTTTTAAAAGTCGTTCAACTTGAGTAAATTCCTGCCCCACATAATCCTCGAATTCTACTTTTTCCTTACCTTGGCTTACAAAAACCGTTACACTAGAGCCTTCCTTGACCGTTCTACCTGGTCTAGGATCCGTTTTCACTACTAAATCTTCCTCAATATCTTCGGAATAGATATCTTCTCGTTCTACTTTCAAATTATTGGCTTCTAATTCTTGGACAGCCTCACTATACTCCAATTCTATGACATCTGGAATAGCAACGTCCTTTGGTCCCGTAAAGGTCGGTACAAGAAATATGGTAAGTAGAATAATCGCCAACAGCACAAAAAGACTAATGGAGATGATTAACAGCTTCTTATTACGTTTTTTACTATTATCTCGATCCTTCTTCTTTTTCTTTTTACCTTTAACAGCTTGTCCAGTCGGTACCTTCTTTGTCTCTGCATTTGCTTGATGTACAATAGTATCTTGATGAACATTTTCTAAATGACTTTCCGTAATAATTGGTATTGCTTTCGTTTCTTCTCCCACTTCAGTAGGAGGCACATATTTCGATTCATTTATCTTCTCAGGAGAAAGTGCTACTTCTAAACTCTCTTCCATCTCATAAACTGTATTGTAGCGGTGGAATGGATCCTTCGCTGTTGCTTTCAGAACAATATTTTCTACACTTTGTGGAACATCCTGATTGAATCTTCTTACAGAGGGTGTGTCACTTTGTAAATGCTTTAAAGCAATTGATACTGGAGATTGCCCTGAAAAAGGGAGTCTACCAGTTAACATTTCAAAGAACAAAATCCCTAAGGAATAAATATCTGATTTCTTAGTAGCTAATCCCCCTCTTGCCTGTTCAGGAGATAAATAATGTACAGAGCCTAGAATAGAGTTCGTTTGTGTCAAAGATGTTGCACTTAATGCTACAGCGATACCAAAGTCGGTTACCTTTATATGTCCATATGTATCAATTAATATATTTTGAGGCTTGATATCTCGATGCACGATATCATTTTCATGTGCATGAGCAATTGCAGCAGTTATTTGCTTCATAATCTCAATTGCTTCAGGCACATCGACAGGACCATATCGTTGAATAAACTCCTTTAAGGTCATGCCATCGACATACTCCATTACCATATAGAGAATTTGTTCCTCTTCTCCAACATCATATATCGTCACTATATTTGGGTGCGATAGGCTTGTTGCAGACTGAGCCTCTCTGTCAAATCTAGCGATAAACTCTTCGTCATTTGCATATTCTAGACGAAGCACCTTAATCGCTACTCTTCGGTCAAGTATCGTATCCTTGGCTAGATAAACATCTGCCATACCGCCCCCGCCAATTTTTTCTTTTATTTGGTATCTATCATTTAGCAGGCGACCATTTAACATAATGATTCACCTTCTTCCTTGAATGCTTCATGCTGTATGATGACTAGTGAAACATTATCCTCCCCGCCTCGTTCATTCGCTAAATTGATTAATTCCTGACCAAGCTCTTGAATATCTTTACTAGAATCCAAATAATCAGCTAACTCCTGATCACGAACTTTATCAGATAAACCATCTGAACAAAGCAATAGCTTGTCTCCTTCTTCCCAGCTGATAGACTGAACATCTGGCTCTACTACTTCACCTGTTCCTAGTGCACGTAAAACAACATTTTTTCTAGGGTGGACAAGTGCATCATCCTTTGTAATTTGCCCGGATTGAACAAGTGCATTAACTAAAGAGTGGTCTTCGGTTATCTGTTTGAAGCTATAATCATTATAGAGATAGCATCTACTATCTCCAATATGAGCAACTGTAATAAATTCTTCGGTGCAAATGGCCACTACAATAGTTGTACCCATACCTTGACATTCTTCATTTTCTTGTGAATGCTCAAAGATTGCTACATTCATGTCATGTAAGGTTTGTTTTAACCATCCCTCTGTCTCTTCGGGAGACTCAAAGCCATGCTTTTCCTGCCATTTTTTGTCCATGATTGAAGTAGCCATCTGACTTGCTACATCGCCCGCCTGATGCCCCCCCATACCATCAGCAATAATTGCTAAAAATTGTCCACTGGGGTTGCTATAAATACCACCAGAGTCTTCATTATGACTTCTTACTTGACCCCTGTCGGTCAAAAAGTGTCCGTTCATACTACCACCCCTTAAAGAAAACTTGACTCTTGCCAAGCAAAAATACTTCTATACGCCTTACATTTCGACGTTATCATGTTAATGATTTTACAATATTCCTAAATATTTATTTGTATATAAGTATTACACAAATTACCAAAGAAGAATATTTATTTCTACTTTTTTCTTACATTAAAAGTCTTTTAGAATTACGTAGTACGAATTAATCTCGTTAAGAAAAATCCATCTGTATGATAGGTTTGAGGATATAGCTGCAGTCCGAAATCTGTAATACCTTTTGAATTCTTAAGGCAATCTGGTAATTCTTCGAAAAAGTCTGTATCAACAGAATAATTACGATGACTTTTTAGAAATTCCTCGACCACTTCTTCATTTTCAGCAGGGTCAACTGTACAGGTACTATAGATTAGCAAGCCATTTTGTTTTAATAAGGTTGAAACACTAGCTAGTATATCTTTTTGAATAACAGCTAGTCGCTCAATATCTTCGCTTTTTTTGTTATATTTTATATCTGGCTTTCCTCTCATAACCCCTAAACCAGAACAAGGTGCATCAATCAATATTCTATCAAAGGTTTCTGGTTCATACAGGTCCTTTAATCCTCTAGCATCCGCTGCCTTTGCATCAATGATAGAAAGACTTAATTCTTTAGCCTTCTTATTTATTAGCTTAATTTTTTTCTCGTGAAGGTCATGAGCATGAATAACACCCTCATTTTCCATTTTTTCAGCAATATGTGTCGCTTTTCCACCAGGAGCACTACATGCATCAAGTACCTTATATCCTGGTTTCACATCAAGCATCTCCCCTACTAGCATAGAGCTTTGATCTTGAATGGTCACCAGACCTTCTGAAAATAACGAAGAACGTAGAATGTTTCCTTTTTCAATAATAATGCCCTGTTCAGAAAAAAATGATTTCGATACCTCGAACCCTTCATTTATTAAGTGGTTAATGGCATCTTCTCTCGACATTTTCATCGGTTGGACACGAATAGAGATAGGTTTATGGTGTAAATTTGCTTCGCACATTTCCTTTGTTGTTTCAAATCCATAGCAATTTATCCAGCGCTTTACAAGCCACTCAGGATGACTCGTTTCAATGGAAAGCCGTCTAACCTCGTCTGATATTAATGCAGTATCTGGTACACCATTCCGCTGAACATTTCGGAGTATAGCATTAACGAGAGATGATATACCTTTATGACCTCTATATTTTGCAATCTCAACAGCTTCATGAATAATGGCATGATCTGGAACTTTATCAAGGTAAACCATTTGATAAATTGACATACGTAGAAGCATTCTAACCCAAGAATCCATCTTCTTATTCGCATTAATAAAATGATCGATAAAATAATCCAAAGTCAATTTCCGTTGAATCGTCCCATACACGATTTCTGTCAATAATCCTTCGTCCTTTGCGGAAATGTTCTTAGATTTTATTTCATGACTAATTAAAAGATGACTATAACCACTGTCCTGATCAATTCGCAATAATAAATCTATGATTGTATTTCTTAGAAGATATTTACTCATTACAATTCACCCATTTTAATTCCTACTTGTATTCGATCACTGGATCCTTGAAGGTAATCCTTAACAGCCATTTTTTTCTTACCTTCAGGCTGTATTTCGGTAATACGGATACCTTTACCATTTCCACAAGCTACAATGAACGCTTCATCTTGATCCTTAGCAACTATTTCGCCAGGCTCCCCATCATACTTTTGATTATCAAGTTCTCCCCACCAAATTTTCATATTTTTTTGTTGATACGTCGAAAAAGCAACTGGCCAGGGGTGAAGCCCTCTAATTTGGTTGTAAATCTCTAGATTCGACCTATTCCAATCAATACGCTCTTGCTCCCGTTTTATATTCGATGCAAACGTTGCCTTCGAATCATCTTGTTGAACAGGATTAATTTTTCCTTCGAATAATTGAGGAATAGTTTCCATTAATAAATCTGCTCCTAATGTTGAAAGCTTGTCATGCATGGAACCAACATGATCATCTGATTCAATTGGAATACTAGCTTGTGTTAACATATCACCAGCATCTAACTTCTCAACCATATACATAATCGTTACACCGGTCTCTGGTTTCCCTTGCATAATTGCATAATGAATAGGAGCCCCACCACGTAATTCAGGTAAAAGGGATGCATGAACATTAATACAACCAAACCGAGGTGCGGTAAGCAATTCATTCGGGAGGATTTGGCCATATGCAGCGGTCACGATTAAGTCAGGTTTATAGGTCAGTATTTCCGCATAATCTCGACCAATTTTTTCAGGTTGGAATACTGGAATTCCATGTGTCTCTGCCTCTACTTTTACAGGAGGAGGTGTAATTACCTTTTTTCTGCCTTTTGGTCTATCTGGCTGTGTAACCACTAATACAATTTCATATTCGGAATGAATTAGCTTATTTAAAATTGGTACTGAAAAATCTGGCGTACCCATGAATACAATTCGTTTCATTCAATTACCTACTTTCTACATCAGATGATATGGTTGCATATCAACTGTTATTAATAAGTTCTCTTTACGTACTTCATCCGAAAACTGATCCATTATTTTTTGAATATAAGTGCGTAATTTCGGTTCTTTTTTGTATTTTATCATGCATTGATAGCGATATCTATCTTTGACCCGTGTAATGGGAGAAGGCGTCGGACCAAGAACTGTCGTATCTTCTTGGACTACTTTTAATAGAAGCTGCACAATACGTTGTGTGATTTGAACAACTTTTACATGATTAGGATGTGAAACGGTTATCAATGATAGATAAACATAAGGTGGATAACGGAAGGATTTTCTAATTTGCATTTCCTGCATGAAAAATTGATTGTAATCATAATTACTAGCTAATTGAATACTATAATGCTCTGGCGTATAGGATTGGACAATCACTTTTCCAGGCAATTCATGCCTTCCAGCTCTGCCGCTAACTTGTGTGAGTAACTGAAATGTTTTTTCACTGGAACGAAAATCTGGAAGATGCAGCATTGAATCTGCTGTCAAGACTCCCACCAAGGTGACATTCGCAAAGTCGAGTCCTTTCGCAATCATTTGTGTTCCTAATAAAATATCCGCTTCTTTGTTTGAAAATTGGTGAAGAAGCTTCTCATGTGATCCTTTCCTCCTAGTTGTATCAACATCCATTCGGATAACACGAGCATGTGGCATTAATTGATTTAATGATTCCTCAATTCTTTGTGTTCCTGTCCCAAAATAACGAATTAAATCACTATTGCATTCTGGGCAGACAATAGGCATTGGTTCTTCATAAGAACAATAATGACATTTAAGTTGATTTGATTTCTTATGATAGGTTAACGCAATGTCACAGTGTGGACATTCTTTAACATGGCCACAGTCCCGACACATCACAAAAGTAGAATATCCTCTTCTATTCAATAATAATACAATTTGTTCTCCTCTACCGATGGTCGCTTCCATATTTTCCTTTAATGTTGACGAAAACATAGAACGGTTGCCAGCATGTAATTCTTCTCGCATATCCACAATTTCGACAGCCGGCATTTCTTGATTATTTGTCCGTTTATCTAACGTTACGAGTTGGTAAACATCTTTTTTTGCTCTTGCATATGATTCAAGCGTCGGTGTTGCACTACCTAGAATAACGGGACAATTATGATATTGACCACGTCTTATCGCCACATCCCTCGCGTGATATCTCGGCTGATCCTCCTGTTTATAGGTAGTCTCATGCTCTTCATCGATAATAATAATTCCAATATTTTCAAATGGAGCAAATATAGCAGATCTTGCACCGACAACAACTTTAACTTCTTTTGCCTGAATTTTTCTCCATTCATCATACTTCTCACCATTTGAAAGTGCACTATGCATAACAGCGACATCACTGCCGAATCGCCCCTTAAAACGTTTCACCATTTGGGGTGTGAGGGATATTTCTGGTACTAAGACGATGGCTTCCTTTCCCTTACTAATGACTTCTTGAATAGCTTGTAGGTAAATCTCCGTTTTCCCACTTCCTGTAATACCATGAACTAAAAAAACATCATGCTCCTCGTGACTTATCTTTTCTTTAATAGGATTTAGTGCAATCGATTGCTGCTCTGTTAGTTGCAATGGATAAGTTCTTTCAAAATTCGTATCCTGATAAGGATTTCGATAGATTTCCTTTTTATTTTCCTTGAGTAGCTGCTTATCTAATAAGGCACGTAGTACAGTTCGATTCGTATTTGTAATTTGAAATAGTTTACTTTGTTCAATTGGTTCTGGTTTTTCAATAAAATAGGATAATAATTGTCTTTGCTTCTTCGCGTTCTGTGACATATCAATTAGTGATTCCTCTAATTGGTATGTCTCCTGGCTAGGCTCGATTATAGTAACAAGTTTCTTTGTGATCTTTGACTTTACAAGATAATTAATGGAGATAAAAGATTCTTGGATAGCACGTTGTAATTTGGCATACGATATGTTCGAATGCACAAACTCCTCATAACTAATAACATCTCGCCCTGCAAATAAATGCTCTAATTCTGGAATTAATTCCTCGGCTGTATTGCGTATTAATTCCTTTTTATATTGTGCCTTCAACACTTGTGGGAGCATCGCCTGATAAGCTGTAATATATAAGGTTACGGTCTCGTCAGCAACCCATCTCCCTAATTCTAGTAATTCACCTGTCAGCACTGGGCTGATATCTAACACATCGATTATTTTCTTAAGCTGAGAATAATCCGAAGTTGTTTTTTTCCCAACAACAAATCCAGTTATTTTTCTAGGGCCAAATGGTACGATCACACGCATCCCTTCAGTCAGGATATCTTGGAATTTATCTGGAATTAGATAGTCAAATGTCTGATTGATAGCCTTTGCTTGTACATCAACAATTACCTTCGCTATATTCACACTACGTCATCCTTCATATCTTGCAAAATTAACTGTAAAACGCTTCTTGCAATCTCTTTTTTGGAAGCAATCGAGATCTCGTGCTCCTCAGATTTACTGTTGATATAGGTTACGATATTCGTATCACTACCAAACCCTGCCCCTTCCTCTGAGACATTATTGATAACAATGGCATCCAAGTTTTTGTTCTTCAGCTTACCTTTTCCATATTGTATAGGGTTCTGGGTTTCAGCAGCAAAGCCAACTAGAAATTGATGTGCTTTCTTTTCACCTAGAGACTTTAAAATATCCTTTGTTCGCTCCATTTCAATATGAAGTTTACCATCTTTCTTTTTCATTTTCTCATCATAGGTAATCTTCGGTCGATAATCAGCTACTGCAGCAGATTTAATCACAATGTCATGTGATGAAAATTCCACATTCATTACTTGAAACATCTCTTCGGCAGTAGTGACATTAATTCGTTTAATCTTATTAGATGAAATTTCGAGTGATACTGGACCAGATACAAGGGTGACTGCTGCTCCCATTTCTGCTGCCGCTTCTGCTAAAGCAAAGCCCATCTTTCCGGTTGATTGGTTTGTAAAATAACGGACCGGATCGATTTTTTCACGTGTAGGTCCTGCTGATATTAGAATTCTCTTACCGGCTAATAGTGTTTCTTTTTCTTGATGGGATTTTATTACTTCAATAATTGCTTCTGGTTCTTCTAGTCTACCTTTCCCAATCCAACCACACGCTAGGTAACCAGCACCTGGTTCAATAAAGTGATAGCCATACGCTGTAAGCAGGTTCATGTTTCTCACTACAGCAGGATGTTCATACATATTAACATTCATGGCAGGTGCAATATACACTGTAGCTTTGGTAGCAAGAAGTGTTGTTGAAAGCATATCATCTGCAATTCCATTAGCAAGCTTTCCAATTATATTGGCTGTTGCTGGTGCTAAAATCACAATATCAGCCCAATCAGCTAAATCAATATGTGCAATCTTTGCAGCATCTTTCTCCTCGAAAGTATCCATATAGACATCATTTCTTGATAGAGCTTGAAAAGTAAGTGGTGAAACAAATTTTGTTGCACTATCAGTCATGATTATTCTTACATTAGCGCCTTGCTGGGTTAACTTACTCGTTAGTGCGCAAGCTTTATATGCTGCAATTCCACCTGATACACCAAGTAAAATATTTTTGTTCTGCATCATTAACAAACACCTTTCTCGTACATGGAAAAATATTCTTCTAGTCTAGTTATACCATAAATTTTCGATAAAGATAATTTCTAGAACGAATAGGAAAATCCCTCGCATACGAAGATGCAAGGGATTTAATTTTACTGGTTTTCTTCTAATATCAATTCATTAGCTGCGATTTCCTCTAGTGCAATGCCAACAAATTTTTGTGATTTTGGCTTTTCAATTCGAACGTTTTTTAATTCACGTAGTTGTCTCGCTCTCTTAGCAGATAACGTAACCAAAGAATATTTAGACTTGATTTTTTCTTGTAATGCATCAATTGATGGTTCTAACATCATTACATTTCATCCTCCAATAACTTTTTATATTGCGCTGCAATACGTTCCCGCTTACAATGTTCACTTTGTATGATGGATTGAATTTTCGAAACTGCCTTTTCGACATCATCATTAACAACTACATAATCATAGGCGTCCATCATTTCAATTTCATTCCGAGCTTCTTTTAACCGATTTAAGATTAACTCTTCCGTTTCTGTCCCACGATTTACAATTCTATTCTTCAGTTCTTCTAAGCTTGGTGGGAATAAGAAGATAAATACACCTTCCGGGAAGTTCTTCTTTACTTGCATTGCACCCTGAACTTCAATCTCAAGAAATACATCATGACCTTTTGCTAAGGTTTCTTCAACATATTCCTTAGGAGTTCCATAATAATTATTCACAAATTTAGCGTATTCTAGTAGCTTATCTTCTTGAATTAGTTTTTCGAATTCTTCATTTGTTTTATAAAAATAGTCAATTCCATCAATCTCACCTGGCCTTTTTTCACGGGTTGTCATGGAAATGGAATATTTTAAATCTGTTTTTTGTTCAAATAACTCTTTTCTTACCGTTCCCTTCCCAACACCTGATGGGCCTGAGAGAATAAATAATATACCTTTCTCTTCAATCAAGTCTTTTCCTCCTATGTGATTGTCAGCGATTATTCATCTGATATTTCATCATGACTCAGCACACGTTGTCCAACTGTCTCAGGCTGTACTGCTGAAAGGACAACATGGTCACTATCAGTTATAATAACCGCTCTAGTTCTTCTTCCATATGTAGCATCTACTAATTTATTGTTATCTCTTGCAACAGAGATAATTCTTTTAATTGGTGCTGATTCCGGTGATACAATCGATATCACTCGATTGGCTGAAACTACATTTCCAAAACCAATATTAATTAATTGTAATCCCAATTTTCTTCCCCCTTATCATTCTAACCTATTATATAAGCTTTTTTACGAAAATTAAAGTATGATTGTATGTCATTACTCTATATTTTGAACTTGTTCTTTAATTTTTTCAATTTCACTCTTCATTGTTACTGTCCATACACCTATTTTATGATCAGTAGATTTTGACCCAATCGTATTTGCTTCACGGTTCATTTCTTGAAGGACAAAATCAAGCTTTCTACCAATAGGTTGATTACTTTTGCAAATCTCCTCGACGTGATCTACATGACTTAATAAGCGAGTAATTTCTTCAGATATATCTCCTTTTTCCGCTAGAAGTGCTATTTCCTGATGAAGCCGACTTTCCTCTAGAACTGTTGCGTCCTCTAAATAATCTTCAATTCTGCTTTGAATTCTAGTTCGATATTCCGAAACAACGGTCTCTCTTCTCTCTTCCAGTAGATGGATCATATCTCGAATAACCTGTACACGATTCATGATATCGTGTATTAATTTTTTTCCTTCTTCCAATCGCATCTTGAGCATTTGCTCACAGGCAAGCTTAATGCAATCTAAAAGCTGTTCTTGAAGCTCATTTGGCTTCTCTTCTTTCTCTGTTACCGTAATCAACTCTGGTAATTGCGTAATAATAGAAACAGGAATATCGCCTTCTAACTGATATCGTTCCTTTGCAATATGTATTTGTTGTATAAATTGATCCATTAGACTCCAATCCGTAACAATGGATTTGTTTACAAAAGTTTCCCCTTCAATATCAATATGTATCTCTATTCTACCTCTGTTAAAATAGTGCTTTATAATTTGTTTTATTTTATCCTCTAAAAACAAAAAAGCTCTTGGATATTTTGGTATAATATCTAAAAATCGGTGGTTAACCGATTTTATTTCTACCGTGATAGCAGTATTATCAAGTTGAAAAGAACTCGCCCCATACCCTGTCATACTCATCACCACTAATATCACCCACTCTAAAACGATTACTATTGGTTATTATAGCACAAGATTTTGCCCGGCACGAATACCATCGTTTGAAATCAAAATAAAGAACCTTTCCAATAAATGAAAGGTTCTTTTACAGATTATCTTTTTGTAAATCCAAATAAGACAGTTGGCAACGCACCTAGTCCAATTATTAACATCCAATCTCGTAATGTTAAGGTCATGGTATGGAAGATTGGTTGTAAAGGTGGCCAGTAAATCACAATTAGTAATAACAATATAGAAGATATTACCGCTAGTACGAGATATATATTTTCGAAGGGATTTCGATCAAACACTGATTTTTCACTACGACAATCAAATACATGAATTAATTGAGCCATTACTAGAGTAGCAAAAGCAATGGTTTGACCATATATTAGATTTTCTGGATTGTTTTGGTAAGTTAGCATAAAGGCGATTAATGTTACCGCTCCAATTAAGAATCCCCTGCTAATAATTTTAAAGCCTAACCCTCTTGCAAAGACACCTTCCTTCGGGCTACGAGGTCCACGCTTCATAACATCGCCTTCAGGTTGATCTAGCCCTAATGCCATAGCTGGTAGACCATCCGTCACTAAGTTGACCCAAAGAATTTGCACCGGTACTAATGGAAGAGGCATTCCGAGTAACATCGCGAACAACATCACCAATATTTCTCCTACATTCGATGCAAGTAAATATCGAATGAACTTACGAATGTTTTCATATATATTACGCCCTTCTTTGATAGCAGCTTTAATCGTAGCAAAGTTATCATCCATTAATACAAGCGAGGAAGCCTCCTTTGTAACATCAGTCCCACTAATTCCCATACTGATTCCGATATCACTAGCTTTAATTGCTGGAGCATCATTGACCCCATCACCTGTCATCGCTACAATATGACCTTTGTTTTGAAATGCCTTAACAATTTTTAATTTATGCTCGGGTGTGACCCTTGCAAAGACATAAACATCCTCAATCATTTCTTCTAATTCATCAGTCGACATTTGATTTAATTGCTGTCCTTCTAGTACCAAGCCATCATCCGGCAATAATCGTAAGTTTTTGGCGATCGCTCGAGCTGTTTTGACGTGATCACCAGTAATCATGACCGTTTTTATACCAGCTTGTCTGCATTCTTCAATTGCATGTCTTACTTCTTTTCTTGGCGGATCAATCATTCCATATAAACCAATAAATGTTAAATCCTTTTCTAAAAACCCCGTTTCAAGTGATACATCTTTCGATAATTGCTTCATGCTTATGGCAATAGTCCGCAGTGCTTTTTCTGCCATATCATCTATCGCATGCTCAATGTTTTGTTTATCCTGCTCCTTTAGGATTTTTCGTTCATCTTTTTCTAGGAAGTAGTTACAACGAGGTAGTAGAACATCTGGTGCACCTTTGGTAATGAGGAATCGTCTTCCATTTTCATCCTCAACTACAACACTCATTCTTTTTCGATCAGAATCAAACGGTATTTCCTTAATTACTTGAAAGCTTTCACTATTGCTAGTGGATAGTCCAATCTTACGGGCAGCAACTAATAAAGCTCCATCTGTGGGGTCTCCGTCAACAAAGTACTTCCCCTTCTTCACTTGAAGCGCTGCGTTATTACAAAGCTGTCCGTATAATAGCATCATCTCTAAATTTGGATAATCTCGTTTTAGCTGTTGTTTTCCTATCTGAAAATGTCCTTCAATATCATAGCCATCACCAGTCACCGTTAAATTCTCACCATTTAAAAAGACTTCTTTTACAGTCATCTGGTTCTCTGTCATGGTTCCTGTCTTATCCGAACAAATGACAGAGGCACATCCTAACGTTTCCACTGCGGATAACTTCCGAACAATAGCCTTCTTCCGAATCATACGCTGAACGCCAAGTGACAATGCAACCGTAACGATAGCAGGTAACCCCTCTGGAATCGCTGCTACCGCAAGAGAAACTCCTGCCAAGAACATATGATAAACTGGATGTCCTTGTATTACTCCTAGTCCTACTACAAGAATTGTTAATAATATTGCAACAACAATTAATATCTTTCCTAATTCAGCAAGCTTTCTCTCGAGAGGAGTTGGTATTTTTTTCGTATTTGACATGAGAGAAGCGATTTGGCCCATTACAGTATTCATTCCTGTTCCAACCACTATTCCAATACCTGAACCACGCGTAACTAACGTCCCCATAAATCCCATATTCACTTGGTCCCCAGCATCCAAATCGTCTCTCATGATTGCCGATGCATGCTTCATTACTGGCAACGATTCACCTGTTAAAGCTGATTCCTCTGTTTCCATACTGCTTGATTTTACGATACGGATATCTGCAGGGATTCTATCACCACTACCTACCTTCACAATATCTCCTACAACAAGCTCACGAGAATTTACTTTCTCCCATCTTTTATCGCGAAAAACATTTGCCATAGGAGCTGAAAGTTCTTTTAATTTTTCCAGTGATTTCTCCGCTTTCTGCTCTTGAAAATAGCCAATAAATCCATTCACTAAAACAATTACCATAATCGCAACTGCGTCAACAAATTCACCAAGCATTCCTGCAATTAATGTGGCTGCAAGTAACACCAATACCATAAAGTCCTGAAACTGCTTCAAAAATATAAGCCATTTCGGTGTTTGTTTTTTTGATTCCAACAAATTGTAACCGTATTGCTTCTGACGCTGCTCTACTTGCTTTGATGAAAGTCCCCTATTTACTGTTACTTGAAGCTTTTGTTCTACATGTTCCACATCTAATTGATACCACTTTTTCACGTTGCATTCCTCCACGCTTATTGAGAGCATATAATATCTCCTATTCTCTTAGTGATATCTATGCAGACTTGTCCCAAAAAATGATATAATTTAGGAAGAGAGGTGAGTCACATGCCATTTGATGGAATCGTAACAAGAGCTGTTACAAAGGAATTAGAACAATATCTAACACCAGGAAAAATTACTAAAATACATCAACCAACCGACACAGAAGTTGTGATGACAGTAAGAAGTCAAGGTAAAAATCATGTACTACTATTATCGATTCATCCTACATATTCTCGTGTCCATCTAACAGATGATACGTATCAAAATCCACCAGTAGCACCTATGTTTTGTATGGTATTACGAAAGCATCTATCTGGTGCAATTATTGAATCCATTGAGCAATTCGGAATGGAACGTATCATTAACTTTACGATAAAAACGAGAAATGAAATTGGAGATATAGCCTCTAAAACACTAATTTTAGAGCTAATGGGTAAGCATAGTAACCTAATGCTAGTTGACACGGATAAAGGTCAAATAATAGACAGCTTAAAACATATTTCCATGGCACAAAATAGGCACCGGACTGTATTACCAGGGTCAGCGTATGTGTTGCCGCCACAGCAGGACAAATTAAATCCATTGGAAGTTGACGGTGAAGCATTTGTCAAACGTCTAGATTTTAATGCTGGTAAGCTAGAGAACCAAATTGTCTCTCAATTAGTTGGGTTATCGCCTTTTATCGCAAAGGAAATTGTCAGTCGAACTAATTTAGGTTCAGCACAAGTATTTATGGAGAAGTTTCAAGAAATTAAAAATCAACTGTTAACGGATTCCTTTGAACCTGTTATCTATAAAGGGACTAGGGAAGATTTCCATGTCATAGCCATTCACTCCTTTAAAGGTGAAACAGTTGCTTTCTCTTCTACAAATAAAATGCTTGATGAATTTTTTTCTGGTAAAGCGGAGCGAGACCGAGTAAAACAACAAGCAAAGGATTTATATCGATTTATTCAAAATGAGAAAGATAAGAATGAACGTAAGCTTAAAAAGCATTTGCGTACGATAAAAAGAGCAGAAAATGCTGATAGCTATCAAAAACAGGGTGAGTTATTAACGGCAAATATGCATTTAATTAAACCAGGAGATTCCTCCATCAACGTTGTGGATTACTATGATCCAGAACAAAATGAAATGACTATTGATCTAAATCCTAATAAAAGTCCGAGTGAAAATGCACAAAGCTTTTTTAAAACTTATCAGAAACTAAAGACTTCTAAAGTAAAAGTTGAAGAAGAAATTGTGAAAACAAACGAAGAGCTTACCTACTTTGAACAGCTGTTACAACAAGTTCAAGTAGCTGGTGTTGAGGACATCGAAGAAATACGAGAAGAGCTTCGAGAAGAAGGCTATTTAAAAAAACAAACAAAAAATAAGAAGAAAAGCAAGCAGCATCTTCCACAGCCAGAGGAGTATGAAGCATCAGATGGCACCTTGATTTTAGTAGGGAAAAATAACAAACAAAACGAATACCTGACGATGAAGTTAGCACATCGAGACGAACTTTGGTTACATACCAAGGATATTCCTGGTTCACATGTCATCATCCGGTCAAAAGATCCTAGTGAGCAGACCATAATAGAGGCAGCACAGCTTGCCGCTTATTATAGTAAGTCTCAGGAATCATCCTCGGTGCCTGTTGATTATACAAGAGTACGCCATGTCAAAAAACCGAACGGATCTAAACCTGGATTTGTAACGTATGATAATCAAAAAACGGTATTTGTTACACCTGAAAAATCAATGATTATTCAATTAAAGAAATAACCAACAACGGAACCAAAGCATTTACGATTATCGTGATGTCCGGTTCCGTTTTATAGTATTCTTGCTTACAATAATAGTTATTTATAAGAAAGTGAATATAAGTAAAATTGCAATAATCGATGATATAAAGATTAGACCTATTACAGCTAACTTCTTGGTAAATCGTATTGCATCTTCACTAACCTCTGGGTCATCTTCGCACATCCACCTTTTACCAAATAAACCTTAAAAATATTTTAAAGACTTCTCTTCTATATAAAAACGATAACCGATACCCAAGTGAAAATTGCAACAATTCAGCCCAAATCACTCAATAAATACTTTGTTAACTGTCAACCTCAAGCACATAAATGAATAGAAAGTGTTACACAATAAACCCGGTTAACCATGCAATATATGCTGCACCCGGAATAAACAATAATTGTGCTAGTAATGTTCCTAAAAACCTAGATGTCACCATCAACAATGAAATACTTTTAAGTTTCTGATAGCTCCCTCTTTGATTGACAACGTCATCCGCAATGACGGAAATTTTAGGATCAATGAATATAACTAATAGAATGGTTGCAATCCCGTTTATCAAGCCCGAAGCCATGATTGCTGTTGAAGCTCTTTCAGGGACTAACAACGCTGCGTACAAGGCTGATAAAACACCGATTGTGTAAATAGCAGTTATAACCATATTTACAAAAAATAATTTAATCGGAATGTCTTTCATTATAGTCGATCTTAAGTATGTAAATTTTGGTAGGTTAAAATGCTTTATACCACGCTTTATGTATTTCAACGAAAATATTCGTTTAAATAAAGATGGAATAGATCCTCTTTCTTCTGATAAATGGATAATCGCTCGGGAAAATACTGCAATAAACGTCGGGAGAAGTATTATTCCAAAAACGGTTCCAACTGTAGAAGCGCCAATCAAAAAGCGAAATTGATTCTCCACAAACTCTAGTGCATTTTCATTAGGTGCTCCATCAATTAAACTACCAGTAAACGGTTGTTGCATCATATTTGCTAATCTTGACAGTATAACCATTACATTGAATAAGGATAAAGCAGAAGCAATCATTTTCACCCTTGCGCCTGATAATCTTACTGCATAAGCAAGTGTTTCAATAGAATGAATGACAAAAATAAACAAAGCAATATATAATAGCTTTTCGGTTAAAAACTCCACTTTATTACCTTCTTTTCTTAAATTAAATCAAAATGGAATATAGCAATCTTAACATAGAATCCCATTTTTTTATGCTGAATCTAATAAAATATAGAGAATTAACTAGAGGAGCCTATTACAATGACGGACCTTTATTTAATTCCTTTGTCAGACTGTTAATGGCATTCATTACTTCTTGAATATTTTCCTTATCATTCATATTATTGCGAGCATGTAGTAATACCGGTCTCACTGATTCTACTGATCTTCCGAAATCGTACATCCATTGATATCTTGGAACCATCCATGTATGAAAATGGTGAGTTGTATCTTCGTTATAAAAATAATAAACATATTCTATTCCTAATACGTTTCTTTGGGCCTTTCTAATCTTCGATAAAGCCTTCATATAATCTAATTGCTCTTCTTCCGTCAGTTCATCAAGGCATGTTACATGTCGTTTAGAAGCCAGGATGATTAATCCTTTAATTGGATAGGCAACATCTTGGTGCGCGTGAAAAAATTCTGTCTCCATGACAACGCCACCATCTGGTTTCATGCTTCCACCTGTAATTGCACAACTTAAGCAGTCGACTTCCACTTTGCTACCATTGGAAAGTGTTATTTTTCGCATCGCTAACCTCCTAGAATACATAATATATAGTGTATCTCTTATTACCCTAACGCAATAGATTCATGCATGTGTGTAAAAAAATACCTATCAATTTTTTTCATATGAATTGATAGGTATTTCATCTTATAAGGTGATATTGATTCCTATTAAAAAAACGTCTCATCCGTTAGCATATTAATAAATTGATCTACTTGAGGTAGCTCGCGAATTCCTTCTTGATAAGATACCCACGTATATCTCGTTACAGGTTTTCCATCAGATTCTAATGCAACATGTGGAAATTCATCCATCATCGAATCCGATACACTTTTGGGTAATACTGCCATGCCAATTCCTTGCTTCATAAACTGTTTACAGGTTTCAATCTGATCGACCGTAATCGTTCTTAAAGGTTTAATTCGATGCTGATGATGATAAAGCCAATTATCTACTAGTTCATGCATGCTATCATCACTCTTAAATGATATTAATGGGCGCTCTTTTAAGGTTTCTTTTGGAAAGGATTCTGTATCAAAAATATACAATGGGTCATCAAACAACCGAATACTAGTACTTTCTTTAAGCTTTTCACCTCGAATAATACAGACATGATAATCCTTATGATTTTTCTTAATGTCTTCACTAATACCTGTTACTAAGTCAATCGTTACCTTTGGAAAAAGACTTGTGTATTCCCCTAATATCTTTGGAAGAAATCGCTGACTAATTAATGATGAACAAGCAATAGAAAGTGTTCCTTGCACTTCCATACTTGAGGTTGAGAGCCTGTTTTTTAACGCCTGCTCTTCCTCAATAACTCGTTTGGCATGCTGTAAAATAATTTCTCCACTAGGTGTTAGCACCAAATTCTTTGGTGTTCGAATAAAAATCATTTCGCCAAAATAATCTTCAATAAATTTTAATCGTTGTGTAACAGCAGGCTGAGAAATTAAGATTGCTTTTGCGGTTCCTCTAATAGTACCAATTTTATTTAATTTTAGAAGTAATTCGTAATCCTCAATCTTCATAATTTAAATCCTCTTATAGATAATTTTTTATTATACATCTTCATTATATAATAAGAATCTAGTTATTGCACATCGATTAGATTTTGATTGAGTTTCGCCATTCAATTAGCGCTGATTTTTGAAATGCATCAAGCTTCCCATCCGCTTCTAATCCCTCAATTAATTCATCATAGTTTGTGAGACTTTGAAAATTTAGATTTACTTGCTCAAAATTAACGGTTGCTTTTTCTAGACCATATGTAAAGATGGATAACACATAGACTACTATTGCCCCTGCTTTTTCCAAGGCTTCTACAGCCTCTAGTGCTGATCCACCAGTTGAGATTAAATCTTCTATAACAAGCACCTTTTTCCCTTCTACTTGATAACCTTCAATTTGATTTCCTTTACCGTGTCCCTTTGGTTTAGAGCGAACATATACCATAGGAAGATTCAAGCTATCTGCAAGCCATGCCGCATGAGGAATGCCAGCAGTTGCACATCCGGCAATTATGTCAGGCTTTATATCCAAATACTCCATTTTTTCAATAAAAGCTAATGTTATTTTTTTGCGTATCTCTGGAAAGGACATCGTTATTCGATTATCACAATAAATGGGCGACTTAATACCAGATGTCCAAGTAAAATAATTTTCAGGATTAATTTGCACTGCTTTAATACGTAATAGATCTCTTGCTAATTCCTGAGCTAATTTCATAGTCATTCCTCCCATTCCATAACAGCCTGGTGATAAGCTTTTTGTGGATTAGCAGCTTGTGTCACGCTCCGGCCTATAACCAAATAGTCAGCACCATTTTGACGTGCATAGCTAGGAGTTGCCACACGCTTTTGATCATTTACAGCTGTATCAACTAATCGAATACCTGGTGTAACGGTAACAAACCTTTCTCCACAAGCCTTCTTCACTTGGCTCGCTTCGTGAACAGAACATACTACCCCATCAGCACCATTAGCTTGTGCGAATCGCGCAAGATATACTGTATTCTTTGTCAAATCTCCAGGTATTAATAGTTCCTCGTTCATCTGTTTATTATCCATAGATGTCAGCATGGTAACGCCAATAAGTTTCGTGTGATAATTTGGATTCCCTTCCACAAGACCTTCCTTTGCTCGTTTTATCATTTCACTTCCGCCTAGCGCATGAATATTTACCATATCCACTTCTAAGCTAGCAATAACATTCATAGCATGCATTACGGTTGTTGGAATGTCATGTAATTTTAAGTCTAAAAAAATGCGATGACCGTTTGCTTTAAGACTCTCTATAATCTTTGGACCCTCACGATAATATAGTTCCATCCCAACTTTCACAGGGATACCCTGAAATTGATTGCTTTCTAAAAACTGATCCAATGTCTTCTTATTGGAGAAATCTAATGCTAAATAAATGGAGTCTGTCATACTAAAATCCCCTTTCCTATCGCTTCTTGTACCGATTGAAAATCATACTTTTCCAACGTACTTGGCAACGCATCAATAATGTCTGAACAAATAAAAGGATTTTGAAAATTGGCTGTTCCAACAGCAACTGCACTTGCTCCTGCTAATAAAAACTCTAGAACATCTTCAGCGCTTTGCACTCCACCCATACCAATAATTGGAATTTTCACCTGCTGACTTACTTCATAAATCATACGGATAGCCACTGGTTTAATCGCAGCGCCAGATAATCCACCCGTTTTATTTGCTATAATTGGTTTTCTCTCTGTTAAGTGGATTTGCATACCTGTAATCGTATTAATCATGGATAATCCATCTGCACCTGCTTTTTCCACTGCTTTCGCCATGTCAATAATGTTCGTAACATTTGGCGACAGCTTTACATAGATTGGTAATTTACTTGCCTTCTTCACGATTTCTGTAACACGCGCTGCCATCTTGGGATTCGTACCAAACTGGATACCACCTTCTTTAACATTAGGACAGGAAATATTTAATTCTAATGCATGAACAAAAGAGGTATCGTTAAAGGAACGAGCGACATATTCATATTCTTCTAAGGAACTTCCTGCGATGTTCGCTATGATATTGGTATTATACTGCGCTAGAAAAGGAACTTCGGTTTCGATAATTTTTTGGACCCCAGGATTCTGCAGTCCAATAGCGTTCAGCATACCAGAAGCAGTCTCCGCAACGCGAGGAGTGGGATTACCAAATCGCTCACTACCTGTTGCAGCCTTCATTATCACAGCACCTAGCTTACTAAGGTCATAGAATTCACTATACTCTCTTCCAAATCCAAAGCATCCAGAAGCAGGCATAATAGGATTTTTTAGGCTAAGTCCCGGCAGTTCTACTCGCAGCTGTGTCATAGACTTACCTCCTCTGCATGAAAGACTGGACCATCCTTACAAATTTTCTTATAGCCATTTCCATCCTTTGTTGGTATCACACATGCGAAGCAGGCTCCAACTCCACATCCCATTCGTTCTTCTAAGGATAAATAGCCCTCTTTACCAGCTAGTTTTGTAGATAGTGCTTTGAGCATAACGATTGGACCACAAGAATAGTAGGAATCAAAGGTTGGAACTTTGTCCAATACATCCGTAACAAAGCCTTTCTCACCATAGCTTCCGTCATTCGTTACAATGATTGTTTCTCCTAAGGCTTTAAATTCATCTTCATAAAACACGCTAGCTTTATGTTGAAATCCTAATACGGACACTACCGTATATCCTTTATCCTTTAAAGTTTTTCCCAGGAAATATAATGGTGGAACACCGATTCCTCCTCCAACTAGTAAAATAGTGGAGGGTGACTCTTTATCAATGGAAAAGCCGTTGCCAACTGGAGCTAGCACATCTAAAACATCTCCACACCGATACATAGCTAATTCTTCCGTACCAGCTCCATTTATTTTAAAAATAATCGTAATGGTTTGTTGCTCTCGGTTACAGTCAGCAATGGAAATTGGTCTTCTTAATGTTTTCTCGCCAATCCGAATATGCAAAAATTGACCCGGTATAGCTATTTCACTAATACACGGATTCTTTAGGACCATTTCAATTGAATCCTCTGCAATTCTATTGGTGGATATAATCGTCATTAGCTCTTTATGAATCATAATATAACAGCCTCTTTTGTCGATATTGGACGTGCACTAAATGTTGTTGAATCAATGACATTCAATATTGCGTTAGCTGTGTCTAAACTCGTTAAACAAGCAATTCCATGCTCAACAGAGAACCTTCTAATCATAAAACCGTCTGATCTTGGTTGTTTACCGGAAGTTAGTGTATTAATCACAAATTGTACTTGTCCTTGTTCAATAATTGATAATACATTGGGTTCTTTGGCACCTATTTTTGCAACTTCAGCAACTGGTATATTCGCTCCTCTTAGAAAGGACGCCGTGCCTTCTGTTGCATATAGTTGAAAACCTAATTGATGAAATCGTTCAGCTATTTCAAGCATTTCTACCTTATCTTTATCAGCAACCGTTAACAGTACTGCACCTTCACTTGGGACCGAAATTCCTGCTGCTAATAAGCCTTTGTACAACGCTTTTTCTAACGTCTTATCATAACCAATTGCTTCTCCAGTTGATTTCATTTCAGGCCCAAGAATAGTATCAACACTTCGTAGTTTTTCAAATGAAAATACTGGAATTTTTACAGATACTTGACTTGTCTCCGGGAGAATACCAGATTCATAGCCTAAGTCATTTAATTTTTCTCCAAGGATACATCTCGTTGCTAGATTCGCCATTGTAACACCCGTAATTTTACTTAAGAAAGGAATGGTTCTACTTGCTCTTGGGTTTACCTCTAGTACATATACCGCTTCTTCTTGAATAATGAATTGAATATTAACGAGCCCCTTTACACGTAGTGCATGAGAAATTTTCATCGTCGCCTCAAAGCATTTTTGCTTTACATTCTCTGAGATTCTCTGTGGCGGATACACAGCAATTGAATCTCCAGAATGGACACCTGACCGTTCAATATGCTCCATGATTCCAGGAACAATCGTTGTTTCACCATCACTAATCGCATCAACTTCGATTTCAATTCCAGTAATGTATTTGTCTATTAGAATAGGATGGCGATCATTAATATGGCCTGTTTTATTTAAATATAATTGTAACTCGTCTGTACTATAGACAATTTCCATTCTACTCCCACCAATGACGTATGATGGCCTTACAAGCACTGGATACCCAATAGATTCCGCAACTTCAATTGCCTGTTCCATTCGTTTGACCGCTTTTCCTTGTGGACGTAATAGAGAAAGTTCATCTAATAGCAACTCAAATTTGTCTCGATCCTCAGCTGTATCGATTGCATTTAAATCTGTCCCTAAGATGGTGACACCTCTTCGTGCCAAACCTTCAGCTAGATTAATAGCTGTTTGTCCGCCAAATTGGACAATGACACCGATCGGATTTTCAAGACGAATGACATGCATCACATCTTCTAAAGTCAGTGGTTCAAAATAAAGCTTATCGGAAATACTAAAATCAGTTGAAACGGTCTCTGGATTATTATTCATGATAATCGCTTCATAGCCCATTTCTTTAATAGCCAATACAGAATGTACTGTTGCATAGTCAAACTCCACTCCCTGCCCTATTCGAATAGGACCTGATCCGAGAACTAGAACTTTCTTATTTGTTGAAGCAAACGACTCATTCTCTTCTTCATAAGTGCTGTAAAAGTAAGGAGTACTTGAATAAAATTCTGCTGCACAAGTATCAACCATTTTGTATACTGGCGAAATATTATCTGATATACGATATTGAAAGAGCTCATCCTCTGAAATTTCCCAAAGCCTAGCTATATGAGCATCAGAGAATCCCTTCTGCTTTGCTTCTTGTAATATATCGTTAGCAAATTTATTGGCTTGTATCACTTGTTCGAAGTGAACAATCCCTTCAATCTTCCTCAGGAAAAATAAATCAATTTTTGTAAGTTGATAAATTTCTTCAGTATTTATTCCTCTTCTTATCGCTTCTGCTATGATAAAGATCCTTTCATCATCAGCTTTTGATAACCGTGATTTTATGGTTTCCACGGATTCAGTTGTTACGCTTTGCAACCAAAGTTGCTCTGTTCCAATATCCATGGAACGAATTCCTTTTAGTAAGGATTCCTCGAAGTTCCTACCAATGGACATAATTTCACCAGTAGCTTTCATTTGTGTACCAAGCTTCCGATCTCCTGTCACAAATTTATCAAATGGGAAGCGTGGAATTTTTGTAATGACATAGTCAAGAGCTGGCTCAAATAACGCATACGTATTACCAGTAATTGGATTGATTATTTCATCTAATGTAAGCCCTACTGCGATTTTGGCTGCCATCTTCGCAATTGGGTAGCCAGTAGCCTTCGAGGCCAATGCTGACGATCTACTAACTCGTGGATTAACTTCAATTACGTAATAATGAAAGCTATGTGGGTCCAACGCCAGCTGAACATTACAACCACCTTCTATTTCTAATTCTCGAATAATCTTTAGTGATGCATTTCGTAAAAGCTGATACTCCCTGTCACTTAATGTCTGTGAAGGAGCTACAACAATAGAGTCTCCAGTATGAATACCTACAGGATCAATATTTTCCATATTACACACGACAATCGCTTGATCATTTTTATCGCGCATTACTTCATACTCAATCTCTTTATACCCTGCGATATTTCGTTCAATTAAACATTGGTTCACAGGTGATAATGCTAAACCATTCCGAGTTATTTCTCTGAGATCTGTCTCATCGTAGCACATACCACCTCCAGTTCCTCCCAATGTATAGGCAGGGCGAACGATTAATGGAAAACCAATTTCTTCTGCAAAGACAAGTGCTTGGTCTACCGTTGTCACAATTTGACTTTCAGGGACAGGTTCATGTATTTCTCTCATTAGATCGCGAAACTTTTCTCGATCCTCTGCCTTTTGAATAGCTTCTAATGAAGTTCCTAGTAGCTTCACATGATATTCTTGTAAAATCCCTGTTTTATCTAAAGCAACTGCTAGGTTTAATCCAGTCTGACCACCTAATGTTGGTAAGAGTGCATCTGGTTGTTCCTTTCGTATAATCTTTGTTAAAAACTCTACTGTCAGAGGTTCCATGTATACTTTATCTGCTACGGTTTGATCCGTCATAATGGTAGCTGGATTTGAGTTTGCTAAGATTACGGTGTATCCTTCCTCACGTAGCGCTTGACAGGCTTGTGTTCCCGAATAATCAAATTCTGCTGCCTGACCTATAACAATAGGACCTGAACCAATGACGAGTATTTTCTGGATGTCTTTATTTCTAGGCATACACTTCACTCTCCTGCTTTACTAAATTTTGTTTAATTAACTCAAGAAAATCATCAAATAAATAATTGGAATCCTCTGGTCCCGGAGAGCTTTCAGGATGGTATTGAACTGAAAATGCTGGATATATTTTATGACGAATTCCTTCTACAGATTGATCATTTAAAGCAACTTGTGTTAGTGCAAGATTCGTTTCGTCTAAGGATGACCTTGTTACAGCATAGCCGTGGTTCTGTGAGGTTAGAAAGGCTTTACCAGTTACGATATCTTGTACTGGATGATTTCCTCCACGATGACCGAATTTCATTTTCTCTGTTTTTGCCCCACATGCAAGTGCTAGAAGCTGGTGACCAAGACATATCCCAAATATCGGAATATACGGAAGCACCTGTTTAATCATATCAATCGCTTCAGGAACATCTGTTGGATCTCCTGGTCCATTTGTTAACATAATTCCGTCTGGTTTAAGTCGTAAAATTCCCTCAGCTGAATAATTGTAAGGAACAACTGTTACATGACAATTTCTCTTCGTTAATTCGCGCAAGATCCCATGTTTCATCCCAAAATCTACTAATACAATGCGATATCCTCGACCTGGAACAATATAGGGCTTTATGGTGGATGTATGCCTAACTTGGTTGTGTAATTCCGGAGTAGCTTGTAATTTATCCAGGATGACCTTGTCTTCAACATCAATGTTAGCTAAGTAGCCCTTCATTGTTCCTGCTTCTCGGATGCGTTTTGTCAGCTTCCTTGTATCAATGCCTGTAAGCCCGGGAATATCATGTGCTTCTAAGTAGCTAGATATCGTCTCATCACATCTAAAGTTAGATGGAAATTCACTATATTCTTTCACAACTAATCCATTAATAAATGGTGCTACTGTTTCGAAGTCATCCCGGTTGATGCCATAGTTTCCTATAAGGGGATAGGTTAGTGTTACAATTTGTCCACAGTAGGACGGATCAGATATTATCTCTTGGTATCCTGTCATACTTGTATTAAATACTACCTCTCCACTAATCTCTCGTTTACTACCGAACCCTTCCCCAATAAATATTGTTCCATCCTCTAAGACTAACTTTCGTTTAGACATGAAAATCCTCCTCATAGACAATTTCTCCATCACATATGGTTAAAACTGGTACTCCAGTTACGTTCCAATTGTGAAATGGTGTATTTTTACCCTTGGAATAAAAAGTATGTTTGTCAATATTCATTTCTCTTTCCACATCAATTAATGTTAAATCTGCTACTACATTTGCTGCTAACTTGCCATAAGGTAGACCGAAAATAGATGCTGGTTTAATTGTTAGCCAATCTACTAGTTGCTTTAAGGTTATTTTGTTCTGCTTTACAAGGTAGGTATACAGTAGTGGGAAAGCAGTTTCTAAACCAACAATTCCAAATGGTGCATGTAGCATTCCTTGTGCCTTTTCATCAGAACTATGTGGAGCATGATCTGTTGCGATGAAATCAATTGTCCCCTCTAATAATCCCTCTAATAAAGCATCTTGATCCTCTTTACTTCGCAGCGGAGGATTCATTTTAAAATTTGCATCATCTTGTTCTATCGCATCTTCACTTAGTAAGAGATGATGAGGTGTCACTTCAGCGGTTACCTTAATACCAGCTTTTTTAGCATCTCGTATAACACGAACAGATTCCTTCGTACTTACATGACAAACATGATAATGACAGCCAGTTGCTTCAGCTAATAAAACATCACGTGCAATTTGTACAGATTCACTAAGGGAAGGAATGCCTGGTAAATCAAGGCGTTTACTCACAGCACCATCATGAACAACACCACCGTATACGATTGAATTATCTTCACAATGTGCTACGATTGCTTTGCCATTTTGGGCAGCTAATTGCATTGCACGATACATTGCATCGGCTGCTTGTATTCCAACCCCATCGTCAGTAAACCCAAAGATATCAAGCTTAGAAAGTTGATCAATATTTGTAAGTTCCTCACCCTTCAACCCTTTTGTAATTGCGGCATATGGAAGTACACGTACAAGTGCATCATTTTTAATTCGTTCTAACAGCTGCTGTACGGTTTCCAATTTGTCTGGGACTGGGTTTGTATTTGGCATTGCACAAACTGTAGTAAAACCACCTCTGGCCGCTGCTTTCGTCCCTGTCTTTATCGTTTCTTTATGTTCTCCTCCTGGCTCCCTCAAATGGATATGTACATCAATAAATCCTGGTACCAGTAGTCGTTCTTGACAATCAATTATTCTATCAACATCCTCTATTTCAATGAACGAACTTATCGTTTGAACCATATTCTCTACTATTAAAACATCGCATGCTTCAAATTCACCGTTTTCCGTTAATGTTCTAGTATTTTTTAACAATAGCTTCATTTAGAAATCCCCCATTCTTTTAGTACATGATTTAAAATAGCCATTCTGACATAGACACCATTAGACATTTGCTTGAAAATTCTAGAACGGCTACATTCCACTAATTCATCCTCTATTTCCACACCTCGATTAATTGGTGCAGGATGTAAAATAATTGCATGATTCCTCATGGCATTCTCGCGTTGTTTGGTCAACCCATAGTTCTCTAGGTAATCCATGGTTTTATACTGAGTATCATGTCTTTCATGCTGAATTCGTAGTAGCATCAATGCATCACAAAGCTTTACAGCTTCATCGATGGTCACATATGGAAAATCAAGTGAATTATCCTCATATCCAGGTGCTGCGCTTAAATAGACTTTTGCACCAAGACGTTGGAGGGCAAGGGCGTTTGACTTCGCTACCCGACTATGTATTATGTCACCAACAATCACGACTTTTACATTCTCAAAACTTCCAAATTCCTGATATAGGGTTAATAGATCTAACATACATTGTGTAGGATGTTCTGCTTTTCCTGCGCCAGCATTAATAATTGGGATGTTAATACCGGTGCTTAATTCTGTTATCCAATCGTCTGCTTCATGACGTATAACGGCAACATCTGCACCGATTGATTCGAAGGTTTTTACCGTGTCGTATAAGGACTCACCTTTTAATAAACTGGAGAAATCGGCTTGAAAGTCCAGTATTTCCAGTCCAAGCTTTTTCTGAGCCACAATAAAACTCATTTTCGTTCTCGTACTCGGTTCAAAAAATAAATTGGCTGCAAATATTTGCTTCGAGAATGTAGGACTATTCTTCTGGAAGGAAGAAGCAGAATCTAGTAATTGCATAATCTTGTCACTTGATAATTGATTAATAGATATAAAATGTTCCATGTCTCCTCCTAATATTGTGACTGTTTGTTGCATAAAAAAACCTCTTTGCAATTTTGGTCGCAAAGAGGTACACGTGTAGTAGGAAATCGTACACATGAACAAAGCAACCTTGTAAACCTCTCTGGATTTATTTAAAGGTCCCTACCTTATTTACTTTTCATAGATCGAAACTAAATCGACGCGATCTATTTCATCAAGTTGAACCACAATGATTTCCTTATCAGATGTTGGTATATTTTTTCCAACATAATCAGCTCTGATAGGTAATTCTCGATGACCACGATCAACTAATACTGCTAACTGTATTTGCGATGGTCTTCCCAAGTCCATAACTGCATCCATTGCAGCTCTTACTGTTCTTCCTGTATACAACACATCATCAATTAAAATAACTTTCTTATTCGTTAAATCAACCGGAATATCCGTATTTCGAATTTCAGGTTCATTATTCTCAACTGCTTTCTGCAAATCATCGCGATATAACGTAATGTCTAACTCACCTATTGGCAAGGTTAATTCCTCAATCTTCATAATCTTTTCTTGTATTCGTTTCGCAAGCGGAACTCCTCTCGTTTTAATACCCACAATTACAAGGTCTTCTCCACCTTTGTTTTTTTCAAGTATTTCATGTGCAATACGAGTAAGTGCTCGATTGATTGCTTGTTGGTCTAGAATTTCTGTTTTCTTGTTCATTTTATCACCTCAATAAAAAAACCTTTTCTCCATGAGGAAAAAAGGTTTTATATAGACGTATCCCTACGACTTAATCCGCTTCCTTTTTAGCCTCTCTGGACTGAATTAAAGGTCTCTTATTCATTTGTTACATTATTTCAGAAATCATGTAAGCTGTCAATACATATTTTCTAATGTTGTAAGCAACTCCACAAAATAAGCTGGAGGTTCAGCCTCAAAATGTAGCCATTCACCTGTTGTTGGATGTTTGAAACCAAGGACTTTAGCATGTAATACTTGTCCCTCGGTATCTAATGTCTTTCTCGGTCCATACTTTGGATCACCCACTAATGGAAACCCAATGTATCGCATATGAACACGAATTTGGTGTGTCCTTCCAGTCTCTAACTGGCATTCAATATGTGTGTATTCTTGAAAACGATTTAACACTTGGAAGTGAGTAACTGCATGCTTTCCATTTTCAACAACACTCATTTTTTGTCGGTCTTTAGGATCTCGACCTATTGGTGCATCGACCATACCTGTATCATGATTGATAACCCCATGAACGACAGCTACATACTTGCGTTCTACTTCTTTATTTGATAATTGCTCTGCAAGGGATGAATGTGCTTTATCATTTTTAGCGACTACTAATAGTCCGCTTGTATCCTTGTCAATACGATGAACAATGCCAGGTCGTTCAACACCATTAATACCAGACAAATCATCACAATGATACAGTAGAGCATTTACCAATGTACCACGTTGATGTCCAGCTGAAGGATGCACAACCATCCCTTTCGGTTTGTTGACTACTAATAAATCCTTATCCTCGTATAGAATTGCTAGCGGTATATTCTCGGGTTCAATATCAAGTGGCTCAGATTCAGGAATGGACCATGTAATAAGGTCCCCTTCTTGGCATTTATAATTTGCCTTAACAATCTCACCATTCACCTTTACAAGCTCTTTGTTAATCCATAATTGCACTTGTGAACGAGACTGTTCCTGGTTTACGTTAGAGATTATTTTATCAATTCTTGTTTTAGCCTCAGATTCTGTAACGACATGTTGTAATAACATTTAAGCATTTCCTTTCTGCTTCTTCTCATCTAATATTGTCGCAATAATAACAAAAACCACACCTATGGTAAGGGCAGAGTCCGCAATGTTAAATATAGGAAAATCATACCCAAATATGACAAAGTCAAAGAAATCTACTACTTCTTGATGGAATATACGATCGATAAAGTTACCGATAGCACCTCCTAGAATTAAGCTAAGGGCAACTGCAAACAGCTTGTTATTTTTTCCGAATTTATGTAGATAAAAAATAACCCCTATTATGACAACAACTGTTATGAGATAAAAGAAGCCCATTTTTCCTTCTAAAATCCCCCATGCAGCACCACGATTTCGATGTGATGTTAAATAGAAGAAATTATCTATAATTGGTATTTGCTCGTATAACTCCATATTTTTTACCACAAGATATTTGGTCAATTGATCAATTGCAATAACAACAATTGCTAAAATATAGTAACGATACATTCTCCGTCCTCCGATTCCAACTGCTCTCTGTAAGTTAATGTTTAATTTATAAATAACTATTAAAATCCTTAGTTAATCTTATACTGTATCGTAGCAAAATTCAATGATAATGAGGGGCATTTAAATTAGTAAAGGAAAATGACATGAATGCCTCGTTATCTTTACACCCTCATCCTATCGCTTAAATCCACCCTCTGAATAGATAATTTGACCAGTATTCCACTCCGCTTCCTCACTGACTAAAAATTTAACAATTCTTCCCGCATCTTTTGGGACAACGATTCGTCCAAAAGGAAATTTTGGGAACAACTGGCTTTTAATTTCTTCTGTCATCCAACCTGTATCAGTAGGACCTGGATTTACAGCATTAACCGTAATTCCTAAAGGAGCTAGATCTGCCGCTAATGTAATTGTATGTGCATCAATAGCCCCCTTAGTTGTTGCATAAGCTACTTCACCAGGCATTGGCCCGGTTTATCTTGGCATCAGCTTGCCACATATTGACATAATTGATTACTAAGAAAGACCAAGCCACTGTGACTTGGTCTTTCGATACACAATAATTCCTTAAACCGTATAATGTTTCTCCACAACGTCTGCACAACGAGAACATAATGTTGGGTGTTCTTGACTTTGACCAACGGTTTCTGAAGCAATCCAGCAACGTTCACACTTCTCACCAGGGTGTTTTTCAACGAGTACATCAACAAGGCGATATGCTGTTGCTCCTTCTGCATGATCTGTTATAACCGCTTCTGAAACAATAAAGAGCTGATGGATATCTTCAATTGCTTGAAGTACCTCTCTTGTATCTTGATCTTTGGGTACAACTGTAATCTTAGCTTCTAAGGATTTACCGATAACTTTTTCATTTCTTGCTTCCTCTAATGCTTTTAAGACATCATCACGAACAGCCATGAAGTGATTCCACTTATTCTCTAACCCTTCAAAGCCTTCAATTACTCTAGGCTCAGGGATGTCTGTTAATTGTGGACTTGACTCATTCACACCAGGAATATATTCCCAGACCTCATCAGCTGTATGAGGAATAATTGGTGTTAACAGTTTAATTAATGTTGTTAAAATTTCGTAATAGCCCGTTTGGATGCTTCTACGTCTGAGATTATCCTCTGATTCAATGTATAGCACATCTTTTGCAAAATCAAGGTAAAACGAGCTTAGATCATCTGCACAGAAGTTATGAATTCGATGGAAAATAGGAGAAAACTCGTATTTTTCATAGCTTTCTTTAACTTCTTTTACAAGTTGCTGCAGACGATGTAACATATAACGGTCTACTTCCGTCATTTCTGATTCTGAAACCCCATCTGTTTCCGGGTTAAAATCAGCAAGGTTCGCAAGCATGAAACGGAACGTATTACGAATTTTACGATATGCTTCTGATGTTTGCTTTAAGATGTCATCTGAGATACGAACGTCTGCTTGATAGTCAACAGATGAAACCCATAACCGTAAAATGTCAGCACCTAATTGCTTTAATACTTTACTTGGAAGTACGACATTTCCTAATGATTTACTCATTTTACGACCATTTCCATCTAGTACAAACCCATGACTAATTATCGATTTATATGGTGCTTTACCAGTAACAGCAACAGAAGTTGATAAGGAAGAGTTAAACCAACCACGATATTGGTCACTTCCCTCTAAATAAATATCAGCAGGTCTCCTGTGGTCTTCACGTTGTAGTAGAACACCAGCATGCGAAGAACCAGAATCAAACCATACATCCATGATATCTGTTTCTTTTGTAAAGTTTCCATTAGGACTATGCTCAGAAGTAAATCCTTCTGGTAATAAGTCCTTGGCATCACGCTCAAACCAAACATTCGAGCCATGCTCAGCAAACAGATTGGATACATGGTCAATTGTTTCATCGGTAATAATTGGTGTTCCATCTTCACCATAAAAGACTGGGATAGGAACTCCCCATGCACGCTGACGAGAAATACACCAATCCTCGCGATCACGAACCATGTTATACAGTCTCGTTTCCCCCCATGCTGGGTACCATTTTACTTGTTTGATTTCATTTAAAATATCTTGACGAAAATCCTTAATCGATGCAAACCACTGCGCTGTCGCACGGAAAATTGTTGGTTTTTTAGTTCGCCAATCGTGTGGATAGGAGTGTGTGATAAATGCCAACTTTAAGAGTGCTCCCACTGATTCAAGCTTCTCCGTAATTACTTTATTCGCTTCATCATAGAATAAGCCTTCAAAACCTGGTGCTTGACTTGTAAATACACCCTTTTCATCAACAGGACATAAAACATCTAATCCATATTGTTTGGAAATAAAGAAATCATCTTCCCCATGACCTGGTGCAGTGTGTACACATCCAGTCCCTGCATCTGTTGTAACATGATCACCTAGCATTACAAGAGATTCTCGGTCATAGAATGGATGCTTCGCTGTTGCACGATCTAATTCTGCTCCTTTAAAGCTCTTAACAACCTGAGGGTTTTCCCACTCTAACTCTTTCGATACTGTCTCTAATAAGGCTGACGCTACTACAAATCTTTCTTTATTTTCTTCCACAAGTACATAATCGATAGCTGGATGTAAGCTAATTCCTAGGTTTGCTGGAATTGTCCAAGGTGTTGTTGTCCAAATAATAATTTTGTCGCCCTCTTCTACAACACCCCTACCATCTGTTACTTCAAAGGCAACATAAATGGATGCAGAACGCTTATCGTAATATTCAATTTCCGCTTCTGCAAGTGCAGATTCTGAAGATGGAGACCAATATACTGGCTTTAATCCTTTATAGATATACCCTTTTTTTGCCATATCTCCGAATAGCTTGATTTGCGCAGCTTCGTAGTCCTCTGTTAGTGTCATATAAGGATTATCCCAATCGCCACGTACTCCCAGCTGTTTAAACTGTGTGCGTTGGTTATCAATTTGTCCCATCGCATACTCAGCACAAAGCTGTCTAAACTCTGCAATCGATAGTTTTTTGCGGTCAACTTTCTTATTCTTTGTAAGAGCAGTTTCAATTGGTAAACCATGAGTGTCCCAACCTGGAATATATGGTGCATGATAGCCAGTCATTGATTTATAACGAGTAATAAAATCCTTTAAAATTTTATTTAACGCATGCCCAATGTGTAAGTCACCATTTGCATATGGAGGACCGTCATGAAGGATAAATAATGGTCTACCTTTTGTTCTTTCTTGGACCTTATCGTATAAATTCTCTGCTTCCCATTGCTCTTGACGCTTCGGTTCTTTATTTGGCAAATTTCCACGCATCGGAAATTCCGTTTTTGGCATCAGTAAAGTTTCTTTATAATCCACTGATCATATCCTCCTTATTTTTCATTCAAACAATTCATTACTTCCAAAATATTTTAAAAAGAAATAAAAAAAGCCTCTCATATCCCTAAAGGGACGAGAAGACTCGCGGTACCACCCTTATAAACTTAAAATGATTACCATTTTAAATTCACTCGATATTCGTAACGTGAATAATGCGTCCATTTCTACTAGCTATTCGTTCGAATGGATACTCGAGAGTGATCTTCTAAAAACGTACTGTACTAGGCTTACACCATTTCCTAGCTCGCTTAACAAGTACTTGTTTTTATACTAGCTCTGTCATCGTATTTGGTTTTATTTTGATTACTATTTGTGTAAGCATTATATGTAAAATTCCTACATACGTCAAGGTTTAAGACTCTTGATTCGCTAATTCCAGCTCTTTCCCCATCTCAGCTTCAAACAAATCTTCCCAGTCATCAGAACCAATCATATCTAATTGAGCTTCTACAAGCATTTTTAATCTTGTACGGAAAACTTTAGCTTGTTTTTTCAATTCTTCTACTTCAATAGAAATCTTCCGAGACTTACTTAACGATTCATTGATGATGCGATCTGCATTTTTCTCTGCTTCTTTTATGATTAGCTTCGATTCTTTTGATGCATTTCCTTTTAGTTCTTCTGCCGTTTCTTGTGCAATCAGAATGGATTTGTTTAATGTTTCCTCAATATTGGTAAAATGACTAAGCTTTTCATTCATTTGTTCTAGCTTTTCTTTTAGTTCTTTCTTTTCACGAATGACAATTTCATAATCTTTAATGACCTGATCTAAGAATTCATTAACCTCATCTTCATCATATCCACGAAATGCTCTTGTAAACTCTTTATTATGGATGTCTAACGGTGTTAATGGCATAATACTAACCTCCCTATTTAATCAATAAATAATATAAGTGCAATTTTAGTATAACAATAAATTTCGACAAAAAATACGGATTTCCTGCAATTTCAGATAATTTTTCCCTTTAAAATTGAAAAAGAACTACTCCTTGATACTCATTATATATCAAAAAGTAATTCTTTACTATATTTCTAGGATGGCAGTTGTTATTTTATATTTATCTTTTTTAGTTTGTCCATTAATTCCAATAAGTTTACTTCTCCCTCTTCCTCTTAAGGAGATTAAATCATCTTCTCGCAGTAGAAATTTTCCATCTTCAACAACCCTATAATTAACCTTTACCATTCCTTTTTGTATCAGAACTTGGGCATCTTTACGAGAAATGGAGTATATTTCTTTAACAATGGTGTCAAGCCTTAGGGATGAGACGATTTTCTCGGATTCATTCCAGACTGATTCTATTTCGATTACATTTTTAAGCTGTACTTCTTCAAGCCTAATTGAAGCTCTTTTAATACCTGTTAAATTCATTATGACGTAAGAAATAATTTCTTTATCTAGAATTATTTGAATCTTACCATCAGCAGCATAGATATCCCCGAGTTTTTTACGCGTTATCCCTAATGATAAGAAAGCTCCTAATACATCTCGATGTGCAACAGTGACAAATTTCTCATGATACGAGGCTTGTACTAATGAAATATCAAAGGAATCATTTGTAATTTCCTCGTAGTACGGCGCAATAATTGCTCGCTTTCGTTCAGAGTACTTGCCACCACCAAAGAACTTCACTTGTAGTTCATCACTTGTAGTACCGATTAGCATCTCAATAACCTGCTGCTCCCGCGGATCAAGGAAGTCTGTCAGCTTTGCTTGAAAAGAGCGTTCTACTCCTTCCTTCCACGACAACACCCGATCAATAAATCCATGTTCCTCTTTTCTAAAATGTTGATAAATATCCATCTAATAGGGTCACCCAAGTATGATAGGAGCAAGCATATTATACAACTCTCTAACTCCAGTCCCTGCTAACTGTAAAACCAAGATAGCAACAATTGGAGAAAAATCGATCAAGCCTAATGGCGGAATAAATTTTCTAAATGGCTCTAAGTATGGCTCGTATATTCTTGACATAAAACTACCAAACGAGGATTCTCTAGCACCAGGGAACCAGGACATAAAAATATAAACAATCAACCCAACACTATATATGTGCAAAGCCATTGAGAGTGTATTAAATATATGATATAACCACATAATCTACATTACCATCCTTTATCAGTATCTTCTTCCAATGTTTCAGAAATAGAACCTGAAACATCAATTGTATCAGGAGCGCAGAGAAACGTTTGTGAACCTAAACGTTGAATAACACCATTGACTGCATAAACCGTACCACTTAAAAAGTCAACAATTCGTTTAGCTTGTTGATGATCGACACGCTGTAGATTAATGACAACAGCACGTTTGTTCACAATATTATCGGCGATTTGCTGTGCTTCTTCATAGGTTCTAGGTTCGCAAAGAATCACTTTAGAGGAGGAAGCCTTCACACTCTGTAAATTGATGACATTACTTCCTTGCTTCGTATTACTGGCATGCTCACTCACTTCTTCATTCACATATTCATACTCATACTCATCATCCATCGTGAAAAATGTTTTAATCTTATTCTTAATACTCATATTTCCACCTCACTTATTAAGAACCAACTAATTTAGAGCCGATTCGTATATGGGTTGCACCTTCTTCTATTGCAAGATGATAATCATTACTCATGCCCATGGATAAGAAATCACAAGGTGCATGTTGATAATGTTCTTCCTTTATTGCATTTCTTAGTTCAGCTAAATCACGGAATACACCTCGGATAACCTGTTCATCATCTGTATGCGGAGCCATCGTCATAAGACCTACAACTTTAATTTTCGAGTATTTCGAAATCTCTTCTAAAAAAGGAACTACTTGATCAGGCTTCATTCCATGTTTGGATTCTTCCCCACTTACATTTACTTGCACAAAGCAATTTACTGTCTTTTCGGACCTTTTATCAATTTCTTTGGCTAATGACAGTCTGTCCAAGGAATGAATAAAATCTACCTTATCAATAATTTCTTTGACTTTTCTAGTTTGTAGACTTCCAATAAAATGCCATGTCGCCTGTTTACCAAAATGCTCATACTTTTCCATGAAACCTTCTTGACGATTTTCGCCAAGGTGTTCAATTCCTGCTTGTAGTGCTTCCTTTGTTCTTTCTATTGTAACATATTTCGTGACACCAATGATGTTTATTTCCTTCGGACTTCGTTTACTTTTACCGCAAGCTTCTTGAATAGTTGCTTGTATCATTTCTAAATTATGTGATACGTCCATTACTGCCCAATCTCCTCCTTAATACTAACGGGTATATCCAATATATCCTAGCATACGACCTGTTTTTCCATTATCACGACGATGTGAAAAAAATAATGCATCATCGCTAAATGTGCAAAAATTTGTTATATCTATATTATTACGAATGACCCCTGATTGTAAAAGAATTTCGACATTTAACTGCTTTAAATCGAGTAAATAATGCTCATTACCTATTGGTGTTAGCACATTCTCACAATGCTTAATTGGGATACGCTCCTTAACATATTCGTCTACTTCGTATTTTTCTTTCGAAATACATGGTCCTATTGCTACTAATAAATCCTCCACATTAACCCCTAGTGCTCTTAATTCTTTTACCATTTTTTCTGCAATTTGGCCAACTGTTCCTTTCCAGCCAGCATGAGCAATTCCGATATATTCCGTAATCGGATCAAAAAAGAATAATGGTACGCAATCAGCGAAAAAAGCCGTACAAAGTATTCCTTTTTCCTTTGTTATTAGTCCATCTACACCTTTGATAGCAGAATCAGTTGAAGTTGAGCCCTTCCCAGCATCTCCTGCTTCAACTATATGAATAGATGTTTGATGCACTTGTTCTCCTGCTACCCAATTCGATAGGGGTATACCGACTGTTTCAGACAATCCTTGTCGATTCAATATCACATCATTCTTATGATCAAACACATGTAATCCCAGGTTATTCGTAAAGAAGGGTTTTTGACTTACTCCACCATTACGAGAGGTAAAGCCAGCTCGTAATCCTGGATTAATCGTTTGCCATTTATCTAATTGCAATAATGATTTGTCATCGTACTGGAATATTTCTTGCATGGTGATAGGATACCCCCTATATGTAACAACTACTGATTCATGATTCATTTATAAGATTAATCAATGTATAGTCTTGGACCATCAACATCTTTGACTAGAATTACGTCAGAACCTATTGTTACGATTTGCTCCCAATATATCATTAATTCCTCTGGTTTTCCAAAAAAACCTCCTTTTTTCTCACGTAAATAGATGACCAAAGCAATTATTTTACCTCTATCTGGATCAATCTCCAAATCTGAGATATGACCTAATTTTCTTCCATCATTAACGATGATAACCTCTTTCACTTGTAGCTCTGATAATTTAATCATCCGATTCACCTGCCTTAGTAGAAATATATATGCAGTGACAGAGAAGTTCATTCAGAGTAGAATCTGTTACTTTTATCGATAAGACATATTGTTGCGTATGTATTTATGAACTACAAAGAGGAACAGATCCAATAATCTGTTCCTCTTTGTTTATTTAAGTATTTATTTACTCAAACATTTGCTTATTCATTTGACTAATTGCAGCTTTTTCTAAGCGTGAAACCTGTGCTTGCGATATACCAATTTCATCAGCAACTTCCATTTGCGTTTTCCCTTGGAAAAAGCGTTTATTAAGTATCATCTTTTCTCTTTCATTGAGTTGATACATTCCCTCTTTTAACGAAAGCTTGTCAACCCAAGAATCGTCCTTATCCTTTTCATCACTAATCTGATCCACAACATAGATCGGATCTCCACCATCATTATAGATTGGTTCGAATAATGATACGGGGTCTTGTATAGCGTCCATTGCAAATACCACATCAGAATGCGGTACACCCATCTCCTCGGCAATTTCAGCTGGAGTAGGTTCCTTAGACGTTTTATTTATAAGCTTTTCACGTACTTGTAATGCCTTGTAGGCAATATCACGTAATGACCTAGATACACGAATCGGATTATTATCACGTAGGTATCTACGAATCTCACCTATTATCATCGGTACGGCATAGGTTGAAAATCTTACGTTATGACTTAAATCAAAATTATCAATGGATTTCATAAGTCCGATGCAACCAACCTGAAACAAATCATCTACATATTCACCACGATTGTTAAATCGTTGGATGACACTCAATACAAGACGTAAGTTTCCATTCACTAGATCTTCTCTCGCAAATATATCCCCCTCTTGCATTTTAATAAATAATTCACGCATTTCTTCATTGGTTAACACAGGTAGTTTGGATGTATCAACACCACATATTACAACTTTATGTCTAGTCATTCTGTACCCTCCCAGTTGGAGATGCTGTTCATGGACAGTATCTCCTCTAGAGGGAAAATTTATGCAATGTAAATCACCCAATCACGATGAAAATCCTTATCGATTATTGTAGTATCAAGGCTACACCATTTTATTAAATTCTTTTTTAAGTCGTCTTATAATTTTCTTTTCTAGACGAGAAATATAGGATTGAGAAATTCCCAACATATCTGCAACATCTTTTTGCGTTTTTTCTTCTTCGCCAATTAAGCCAAAGCGTAGCTCCATTATTTGTTTTTCTCGTGCATTCAGCTGGGATAAAGCATCTTGGAGTAAATGTTTATCTACTTTCGTTTCTAAATTTTTCGTGATGATATCATCATCCGTCCCTAAAACATCGGACAGTAATAGCTCATTTCCATCCCAATCAATATTTAATGGTTCATCAAAAGAAATCTCAGATTTTAGTTTATTGTTCCTTCTCAAATACATGAGAATTTCATTTTCAATACATCTCGACGCATATGTAGCTAGCTTAATTTTCTTTTCCGGATTGAAGGTATTTACAGCCTTAATTAATCCTATTGTTCCAATACTTATTAAATCTTCAATATTGATTCCTGTATTTTCAAATTTACGAGCAATATAAACGACTAATCTCAGGTTACGTTCAATCAATACTGATCGTGCCGAAGAATCTCCCTTCGTTAGTAATACAAGCAGTTCACTCTCTTCTTCCTTTGATAAGGGTGGTGGCAGTGCTTCACTTCCACCTATATAATATATTTCTTCTGACTTAATCCCTAGTTTTATTAATAATCTGTACCACCATAATCGCATTCTAATTTTAAGTTTCTTCACCATGTATCGCTCCTTTTCGTCATGCTGAGTGTACAGCAGCTAATTTTATGATTTGTGGGTTTAATAAGCAATGGTATCGTTTGTCTTTCGTTAAGGCAGCAAATTGAATGCCAACTAAAAGCTTTGTAGAAACAATTCGTTGCCCTTCATAAAAAATGGTTAATTCATCTGGTTTAATTGTAAACAATAAGTTGCTTTTCCCTTCTACTCCTTGGAATGGCACGATTTTTATGTGCTCTTCCCAACCGGCTGGGATCTTGTCAACATTAATTTCTTCAGCTGCTTGTTTTAATTGGTCCCATTCTTCCTGTTCAAACCATTGAATTAAGAAGGATTCATCACAGATAACAACTGGTCTTTTTGTTAATGGGTCAACTAATTGATTGCCACTATCAATGTATCCAAACGTAGAGAATGTTCTCTTCTTAATCATAAGCGTTACATTATATAATTGGTCGTATCGAATCTTTTCTATTGCATGCTTGTCCATACGGCTCTTCGTGAACCAAAAGGCAATTGGAAATCCAATTACTACAAACATCCAACTCACTGGGTCTCCATAACCACTACTAAAGGAAAAGATTCCCGAAGTCGATAAAGCTATTGGTTCTTGTAAAAAATAGTGCGCAGCGAATAATCCACCTCCAATGGCAAAGGATACAAAATAGAATAGTAAAAGTTGCTTCATCGTTCGATTTACCGATACAAATCGGAATGTAACCAAAATAATTAGAATAGAATATACTATCTTCCCAATTACGGTCGTGATGTAGGACTCAGGAAAGTAAAGAGTAATTGGCACAATAAGGGACGCAACAAATGCTCCAAGCACTAATCTAATTTTGGATGTATGCTCCCTACATAGTGCTTGTGTAAGCAATAACAGCATCATGTCCAAAAGAAGATTTAATACCCAAACCGCATCAAGGTATATGGTCATGATACGCTTCCTTTCTTGACGGACTAAGTGCATATCCTAGACTTATAAGAAGAACTGACAATTAATAATAAGTATCCATCCGTTGTTCTTAGAGCTGTGGCATTATCTAGTTCTCTTATAAGTCTGTACAAAGTTTTAGTATAAAAAGAAGTATAGCTTAGTTAATAAGCGAAGTCTGTCACTTCTTGTATGCAAAATAATGCTAATTTCAACTAGTTATGTCGAGCATTTCCATAAGATAATTCATAGCAAAATGAATAAAAAAGGACGTATCATCCAAGATGATACGTCCTTTAAACATATTATTTATCGATTACGATTTCTGTTTCGTAAGAAGGTAGGAATATCTAAAACATCCTCTTCTTGTTTTGGTCTACTTTGTTGAGTAGGTTCTTTTACATAATCATCATTTGCTCTAGTAGCAGCGGTCTGATTATGGGTTACAGTAGGGCGTTGTCTCGTCGGTTGCTCTACTTTCTTGGTTTCATTAAATCCAGTTGCGATAACTGTTACAATGATTTCATCCTTTAAATCTTCATTAATGACAGAACCGAAGATAACATTTACCTCTTCATCGGCAGCATTCGTTACTAAATCAGCTGCTTCCTGTACTTCATAGAGACTTAAATTCGTTCCGCCAGTAATATTCATCAAAATACCGTGTGCACCATCGATAGAAGTTTCTAATAATGGAGAAGAAATAGCTTTCTTTGCAGCTTCTGTTGCACGATTTTCTCCTGTTGCAATACCAATTCCCATTAACGCAGATCCTTTGTTGAACATAATGGTTTTAACATCGGCAAAGTCAACGTTTATCAAGCCTGGTTTCGCAATTAAATCTGAAATACCTTGGACACCTTGACGTAAAACATTGTCTGCTTCTCTAAATGCCTCTAGCATTGGCGTATTTTTATCTACAATCTCTAGTAAACGATCGTTCGGGATAACAATTAACGTATCGACATTGCTCTTTAATGCATCTATACCGGAAACCGCCTGTGAAGATCTTCTTCTTCCCTCAAAAGAGAATGGTCTTGTTACAACACCTACAGTAAGCGCTCCTAAATCCTTCGCAATCTGTGCAATAACAGGTGCTGCACCAGTACCAGTTCCTCCACCCATACCAGCAGTAACAAAGATCATATCTGCACCCTGTAGTACTTCTTCTAACTGTTCTTTGCTTTCCTCGGCAGCCTTTTTCCCTACCTCAGGGTTTGCTCCTGCCCCAAGTCCACGTGTAAGCTTTCCACCGATTTGTAGTTTTATTTCAGCCTTCGATAGGTTTAACGCTTGAGCATCTGTGTTAACTGCAATAAATTCAACACCTTCAACACCATGGTCAATCATACGGTTAACAGCATTATTTCCGCCGCCGCCGACACCGATAACCTTTATCGTAGCTAATTGGTCAATACTTGTATCAAACTCTAACATTTTCGTTCCTCCTAATGTGCAAATTACAAGATTTCTAGAAGCTAATTTTAGTATGGGAACGCTGATTAATCGAAGAAATACTTAAATAAATTAGCAATTCCAGATTCTTTTTTATTATTTTCACTTGTACTTGTTGTTTTTGTCGGTTGTTTTTTTACCCGTTTTGGTTTTGGTTCTTCCATCGATGTGCTAATAGCTGGAAATAATTCTTTCCCTTGAATCTTTGCATTATGATAGGCAAACTGTAAGATTCCTACACCAGCTGTAAATTGTGCTTCTCTTACTCCGATATAATCCGGGATTGCAATTCGAACATTTGCTTGGAACAAATCTCCTGCAAGTTCAAGTGCCCCAGGCATCTTCATCGTTCCACCAGTTAATACATAACCACCTGGTAATCCTTGGTATCCCATTCTCCGGATTTCTCTTTCAGCAAAAGCAAAAATCTCCTCGAGTCTAGCTTCGATCATATCTGCTATTTGTAACTGATTAAAGGTTTGCTTGGCATTACTTCCAATTATGGACGCTTCAAATACTTCATCCTCTTGGGCATCATTGTAAAATGCATGACCATGGTTTATTTTAATATCTTCAGCTTCCTCAGTTGAAGTCCGTAAGCCAATTGATAAATCTTTCGTAATATTATCGCCACCAAGTGGAACAACACTCGTTGAAACAATGTGGTCATTTTCAAAGATGGAGACGGTAGAGCAACCCCCACCTACATCAATTAATGCAACTCCCAAGTTTTTTTCGTCCTTTGAAAGCGCAACTGTTCCGGCTGCTAATGGTTGGAGAACAATATCTGCTACTTGTAAATTCGCTCGTTCAACACATTTAAGAATATTATGTAGTACGGTCTTTGAGCAGGTAATAATTGTTCCTTCCATTTCCAAGCGAACGCCAATCATTCCTCTTGGATCAGTAATTTCATCTAGCCCATCCACTATAAATTGTTTAGGAATAACATCAATGATTTCTCTTTCCGGTGGTATCGAAATTACTTGAGCCCCATCAATTACACGCTTTACATCTTCATTTGTTATTTCTCGGTTTTCACTTTGTACTGCTACAACACCATGACAAGGCTGCAATTGAATGTGATTGCCACTGATACCGACTACTACACTATCAATTTGCATTCCTACCATTCGTTCTGCTTGTTCAACAGCACTACGTATTGAGTGAACGGTTTGATCAATATCGACAATAGCACCTTTTTTCATTCCATTTGATTTAGCAGTGCCAACACCAATAATGTTTAGTGAGTCATTTAAAACTTCTCCAATTATTACTTTAATTTTTGCTGTACCTATATCAAGACTGACAAGTATGTCATTGTTGTTCAACAAAGGCACCTCCTAATTCAGAAGCATCAAGATAACTAATAGATTGTCTAGTGCAATGATTACTTCTATTATCTAATTAATACTATACTATAATCTACTATTTTAAAGGATTTTCTTAAAAAAAGAAATATATAATAGATATTTCTCAAAAAAACTAGAAAACTACGCTTAGAAAAAAATGGATATTACATTACTTCTCTATTATTTCATTAATTCTGTCCGTCTGTTTGAACTTCTTCTTCAGAATCAGCTTCCTCTTCATCCGCTTCCTGAACAAAAGCTTCAAAATACGCTCCGACACCTATATGAATAATTCCTTCTTTCCCTGGTTCTAATTGCGCTACAATTGATGGGTAGACAGTCATCCTTTCAGCAAACTCACGAACTGAGGCTTCCACCATATAACCGTCACTCATATACAAGATGATTTCGTTCTTGTTGCTGTCAGTAGGTGCCCAATGGACTTCTGAAATAATATTTAGTATTTTTGTAGGGAGATTGCTTAATTCCTGTGACATGTTAATTAACGTTTCGTCCTCTGTAAAATTAACAAGTAATGGAGCATCTCCAGTTAACTGATCTTTTTTGCTTTGTGTTAATACCGTTCCATTTCCCAAAATTGGATAATAGCTATTATCCTTTTTTATGTAACCAATTCGCTCATGTTCTATCAAATGGATTTCTACAGTCCAAGGTAGCTTCGTTTCGACAGTTACCGAATTAACTAGTGGATTGTTTTCCAACGTTCGAATTATTTCCTCTTTATTAATCGTCCATATATTCGTATCGTCTTGAATTCCACTTTGCTCTATAACCTCTTGCTCTGGATAAAACGAGTTCCCTGTAACAGCAATTGTTTTCACATGGCTAAGTGGAGACTGGAGATAGACAATGATAGATATTAAGAAGAAAAAAATAGATAGGTAAAATACAAGGCGTCGATTGGCCTTCTTTTTACGGGCTTGTTTCAATTTTGGAATACGGTCCTCTATTGAAACAATCTTCTCTTTGCTCATTCCTATTCTTTCCTTTTTAGAAAAATTAACACATTAAAACGGCATATGTGATGCCGTTTTAAAGAGCTAGGTAAATTATAACATACTATTCTAGAAAACATATAGTACACAGTTAATAGTTTTCTATATAAAAATTTACCTAATTTATAATTTTGCCGATCTGCTTATATTAAGTAATATGCCAACTGAGCAAAGTGTGAGTGTTAAAGAAGACCCTCCATAGCTTAAAAAGGGCAGCGTTATACCAGTTACAGGTATTAGGCCTATTACAACACTAATATTTATCATGACTTGAACTGTTAGCATGGAAACAATACCAAGTGCTAAGAATCTTCCAAATGAATCTGGAGCTTCAATAGCTACTCGGATTCCACGCCAGAATAAAAGAATAAACAAAACCAACAATATTGTTCCACCAATAAATCCAAGCTCTTCACCAAGAATAGCAAAGATAAAATCAGTTTGTGGTTCTGGTAAATAAAAATACTTTTGTAGGCTATTTCCTAATCCAACACCCATTAATCCACCTGGTCCAATTGCATACAGTGATTGGATGATTTGAAACCCATCTCCTAGTGGATCTTCCCATGGGTTAAGAAAAGCTGTAATTCTACTAATACGATAAGGTGCTGATAATATTAATAACGCAAAACCTACAAGACCTAACATCCCCAACCCAGCGAAGTGTAGTATTCTTGCACCAGATACAAAGATCATAATCATACAGGTTAATACCAATACCATTCCTGTCCCTAAATCCGGCTGGAGCATAATTAATCCGAAAGCAGCAAAAACAAGAATTAACGCTGGAAAGAAACCTTTTTTAAATGATGTAATATATTTTTGATTTGTAGACAAGTATACCGATAAAAAAATGATAAGTCCCAGTTTCATAAACTCTGATGGCTGAATACTAAATGCACCAACACCAATCCAACTCTGCGCTCCTCCGCGCGTCAATCCTACTCCCGGAATTAACACTAGTAATAATAGTCCAAAGCATACTAGAAGAATTATACGCGAGTATCTTGCCCAATTACTATATGGGATGTACATGAAGAATAACATCCCAGCTACACCCACCCCTGCAAATAATAGCTGTCGTTTAACAAAATAGAATGAATCTGCGTATTTATATTCAGCCCATATATAAGAAGAACTGTACACCATTACAATTCCAATTAGTAACAATAGTAAAATTATCGAAAGCAGAAAATAATCTGGCTTGTCCTTAATTGTAATACGATTTTTAAACAATAAAAACACCCCTTACCAAATTGATATAGGGGCGTTTCTTTTAATGGGTATAACCTTTACTTTAAAACTTCATACAAGCCCCTACTTAATTGTATGCACAGCTTGTATAAACATGTCTCCTCTTTCTTCAAACGTTTTGTATTGATCCCAGCTAGCGCAAGCAGGTGATAGTAAAATCACGTCATCCGCTTCCGAGAATGAAAACGCCTTACGCACGGCATCCTGCACATCAATTGCAGATTTTACTATTGGTACTTCCGCTTTTGTTGCAGTATCCCTTAATTTTTCAGCAGTTTCTCCAAACACAACCATCCCTCTTACATGTTTTAAATAAGGAATTAATTCATCGAAAGAATTTCCACGATCAAGCCCGCCTGCAAGTAGAATAATGGGTTGTGTAAAAGAGGATAGGGCCTTTTGGGTAGCTAAAATATTCGTTGCTTTTGAATCGTTGTAAAACAGCCGACTTTCGACATTACTAACAAATTGTAAACGATGCGAAACACCAGTAAATGTAGTTAACACTTTTCGTATTCCATCATTAGTAGCCCCACCTAACTTAGCAGCACAAACTGCTGCTAAAATATTCTCTAGGTTATGAGCACCTACCAACACAATTTCCTTTAAGGAAATAACCTTTTCTGACTTAAAATAAAGATCCTTTTCGTCTATCCAGGCTCCTGTTTCCAGTTTACTTGAAACAGAAAAAGGAACCTTAGTTGCTATAGCATTGCTAGCCTCACTCATAATTTGTGGGTCATCTGCGTTGAAGACTAAATAATCATCTTGAAGTTGATTCTGAAAAATAGCACACTTCGCTTCTTTATAATTATCAAAGGTCTTATGGTAATCCAAATGTGCCTCATAAATATTTAATAATACTGCAATCTTCGGTCTAAAGGTTTTTATACCCATTAACTGGAATGATGAAAGCTCTAAAACCATCTTTTCATTATGTTGAAGTTCTCGAGCAGTCTCTGTAGCCACTATCCCAATATTTCCTGCTAGCTTAACAGGTTGTTGACTATTTCGAAGCATCTCAAAAACAAGTGTTGTCGTCGTTGTTTTACCGTTAGAACCAGTGATTCCTATAATAGTACCTTCCGCTAATTGTCCTGCAAGTTCAATTTCTGTAATAATCGGAATATCAAGTTTCTCAGCTTCTTTAAGTACTACATTCTCATATGGAATTCCTGGATTCTTAACAATTAAATCAATTCCATCCAGAACAGACATAGGATGTGCTCCAACTATAACTTCTGCCCCAATGGAACGTAACTGTGCAACAACCTCATCATCTTCAGACGTTTTCAAATCATTTACACGTACGCTCACACCACTATCAATAAGGACCTTTGCTGCAGCAGTGCCACTTTTTGCAAGGCCTAAAACAAGCACATGCGAATAAGGGAAATCAACTAATTTATTCAACCTAACCACACCTCGATGTATATACCTAGAGCAGCAAAAATAAGTCCAATAGACCAGAATGTCGTAACTACTCGCCACTCGGACCAGCCTACTAGTTCATAGTGGTGATGTAATGGACTCATTTTAAATACCCGTTTTCCGGTAGTTTTGAATGATATAACCTGTATTATTACCGATAGTGTTTCCATCACAAAGACCCCACCAATAATAACTAATAGGACCTCTAATTTTGTTAAAATAGCAACGGCAGCTATTGAGCCACCTAGAGCTAAAGAGCCGGTATCTCCCATAAATACTTTTGCAGGATGTGCATTAAACACTAGGAACCCTAATAATGCTCCTACAACTGCTAAGGCGAAGATTGTGACTTCTGCCTGTGGGTTTGGATACCAAGCTAATATTCCGAAAGCACCAAATGCAATCGCAGCAGTTCCTGACAGCAAACCGTCCAATCCATCCGTAAGGTTAACAGCATTTGAAGCGCCAACAAGCATAAAAATAATTAATATCGCATATCCAAATCCCATTTCCCACTTAATATCTGTTCCTGGTATTTGAATATATGTTGGAAACCCGTGATTCTTTAATATAAGATAGAAAATAATTGCAATTACTAACTGGCCAAGCATTTTTTGCTTAGAAGTCAGTCCCAAGTTGCGCTTCAATGCTACCTTGATAAAATCATCAAGAAATCCTAATAAACCATATCCTAGTAGAACAAATAATAATAATCCTAGCTCATACCCAATTTCCCCATCACCATATTTATTAGCCAAAATGATAGAAGTAATAACAATACTTAACACTATCATGATACCGCCCATTGTAGGGGTACCCGTTTTCTTCATATGAGATTTCGGTCCTTCTTCTCGTATGCTTTGTCCAAACTTTAAACGTCTTAAAAACGGAATTAAAATTGGTGACAAGAGGACGGTAATTAAAAAAGCTATTGCTATTGTTAGTATTAATACAGTTATATTCACGAATTCTTCCTCCTTAAATTGCCAACCGTCCAACCCATTAATCTATATTTATTCTTATCTAATTTTGTTAGTCATTAATCGCGACAATTAATGATTCTAGCTTCATGCCTCTCGATGCCTTGAATAAGATGAGTGAATCTTGATTTAAGTACTGATTCAAAGGCTCCAATACATCCTCTTTATCGTTGAAGTGTTTTACCCTCATTTTTGGGTACTTCGATTTTACGATACTGGATATAGCTTGGGAATCTTCTCCAATTGTATACAATGCGGAAATCGACTGATCAATTACCTCTGCTACCGATTCATGCATACTGACTGATTGACTACCGAGTTCATAAATGTCACCTAGAACTAATATTTTTTCTCGATACCCATTTAACTGCTTCACAACTTGAATCGCTGCTCTCATGGATGTTGGAGATGCATTATAGGCATCATTTATAATAGAAACACCATTCTTACCGTATAGCATTTCAAAACGCATTCCGGATAAGGTTAGATTACGTAGTGCATGTTGAACCTGTTCGGTTTCTATTCCAAGTAAACTAGCTAAAACAATTCCAAAGGATGCATTTTTTGCATTATGCGTACCTAGTAAAGGTATGCCATAAGAATTACCATCGGATCCAGTAAACACCGTTTCATTTCTATTTAAATCTATATTTGAAATGACATAATCATTCTCACTACCAAATCCAACAGATAGTACATTATCTTGTTGATGGACATGTGACAATAATTCTTCATCACCATCAATAATGACTCGCCCGTTTTCCTTTAGTCCACTAGTGATCTCCAATTTTGCTTTTGCAATTCCTTCTCTTGACCCTAAAAATTCAATATGGGACTCGCCAATATTTGTGATAATAGCATAGTCTGGTTTTGCAATTTTTGAAAGTAATTCAATTTCCCCAAAACTACTCATACCCATTTCAAGAACCAAGATTTCCGTATCTCTAGCCATCGATAAAATAGTTAATGGCATTCCAATCTCATTATTATAATTGCCATTTGTTGAATGGGTTTTAAATTTTTCTTTTGAAATAGAAGCAATGATATCCTTTGTTGAGGTTTTTCCATTGGATCCTGTTACCCCGACTACAATTGGATTCACCTCATCACGGTAATGACTTGCTAGCTCCTGTAACGCTTTTGTTGTGTCATCAACATAGTAAACGATCAATTCGTTCGATAAATCTTTAGGTAGTTCTTTAGAGCTTTCCCATAATACAGCAACAGCACCATTTTCATGGGCTTGGGTAACAAAATCGTGCCCATCAAAATTTTCTCCAACTATTGGTATGAATAATGAGTTCTTAGCTTTCACTCGACTATCCCTATTTACTGTTTCAATAACGAATTCCTCACGAATATTCCCTTTATTAGTTGAAAAAATAGTACTTAACCAATTGGTTGTAAATAGCATCATCAATTCTCCTTAGCTTGCAGTGCTTCCAAGGCCACTTCCCTGTCATCAAAATGATGTTTAATATGGCCAATTTGTTGGTATGTTTCATGCCCTTTTCCTGCAATTAGTATAATATCATCTTTTTGAGCTTGCTTGATTGCATAATGAATAGCTTCTCTTCGGTCAGATATCACCTGAAAATTGGTTGTAGATCCCTCAATTCCTGCGGTCATATCGTTTAGTATTGTTTGCGGATTTTCCGTCCTAGGATTGTCTGATGTAAAGATGGCTTGATCGGCATATTTAACCGCAATTTGAGCCATTAATGGGCGCTTCGAACGGTCACGGTCACCTCCGCAGCCAACGACAACAAATACCTTCTTTTTAGCAAAATCTTGAATGGTTGCCAACACATTTTCTAACGAATCTGGTGTATGTGCATAATCCACAATGACAGAAAAGGATTGACCATTTACTATAGGTTCAAATCTTCCATGAACACCTTGTATACTTTGTAAAGCTTCTTTTATGATTGGTAATGAAATGCCTGATATAATGGCAGCTGCACTTGCAGCTAACATATTATAAACATTAAAATTACCTATCAAATTACTTTTAATATCAGCATTACCATATGGAGTACATAATAAAAATCGAGTTCCCATTGGTGTTAATTGTATGTCCTTAGCAGTAATAATTGCTTCTCCCTTAATTCCATATGTAATTATTGCTTGAGCAGTTGAACGCGAGATCCGCCAACTAACTGAGTCGTCTACGTTGATAATAGCAAATTTCTTATTATTCGTATGATAGCTATTTCCTAATTGTGCAAACAAAAGACTTTTCGCTCTAAGATAATCGTCCATGGATTCATGATAATCCAAGTGATCCTGTGTTAAATTGGTAAAGATAGCAATATTATAATCACATCCATAAACTCTTCCCAAATCAAGTGCATGGGAGGACACTTCCATTATTACCTGTTCTACCCCTTGGTCAACCATTTGACGAATCGTTTTTTGTAAAAACAAGGCGTCCGGTGTAGTGTTTTCAACAGGATAGGTATTACTGCCAATTTTCATTTGAATGGTACCAATGACACCTGTTTTTTGATGATTATGATTAAAAATCGTCTCTAAAAGATAGGTAACGGAAGTTTTTCCATTTGTCCCTGTGACACCAATTAGTGGTACATAATTGGTTGGATGCTGGTAGTACTTCGCTGCAGCCATCGCTAAAAAACGAACTGTATCCGGAACTTTAAGCACAGGTGCAGATACATTTATCTCTCTCTCAGCAACGATAACAGACGCTCCATTTTGCACCGCCTCTTCTACATAATCATGTCCATCAACAGAAAATCCGTTGATACAAACAAATAAATCACCCTTCTTAATTTCTCTAGAATCCATTTTAATAGCATTGATTTCGATGTCGTATAGTTTAGAGAATTGTTCAGAGAATGGAAGTAAAGAAAGAAGTTCCTTTAATCTCATCCATTACATCCTTTCTTATCTCCAACATAATATTCTCTTTCAATTGTCGATTTAAGAGGGTTGTTTACCTTCTTAAATACTTTTTCATCCTATCTATTATACCAAATGAAGCTGTTATTCTGAATCATTTTCTTAAATAAAGTGAAACAACATTTGTAATAAATTCAGCTGTAAGGATATTCGTCTTTCAATATTTCACAAGGAGGTTCCGGTGAGACTTTTATACATATGCTTAAAAAAATACCTTATATTAATTTCGCAATTTAAGGGGAACAATTTAATGAATCATAAACCATTATAGAGAATTTAAGGGCAGGCTCTTCTTTTAACCATTTATGCTTACGCTTTCTCTTATTAGGAATTTCCCGCCCGTTATTTATGAATATAATACTTCATTATTGGAATCTCCATGCCGTAAACTTACCCGCTAAATAGCAAATTATTATTCGTTATTCTTCTTTCTCCTTCGATTTCTTCTCTTCCGATAAATAAATTCTAATTTTTGATCCAGCCTCTACCTTTGTTCCTGCCGCTGGTTCCTGATCTAGAATATAATCTCCAGTTCCATTAGTCTCAATCGTCAGATCTGTCATATATTCCATCAACTCACCCTTTTTTACACCAATTAAGTCTGGCACCTCAACTTTTGGTTGATCAGGCCATTGATACTCTTTCTCTAGTCCGTCTTCTCTAGGCTCTACACCCATCACTCGTAAACTGTCGCCAATAATGGTCCCAACAATCGGGGCGGCTACTACTCCACCAAATTGAACGGTACCTTTTGGATTATCTACCGCTACATAAACTACGATTTCCGGGTCATCTGCCGGTGCAAATCCTATAAAGGACACAACATAATTATTTTCCATATAGCCACCATTTGGACCAACCTTCTGAGCCGTTCCGGTTTTTCCCCCTACTCGATAGCCGTCCACATAAGCTGGTCTTCCCGTCCCTTTGGCAACAACACTTTCCAATGCATTTCGTATTTCTTCTGATGTTGCTTCCGAAATAACTCGATTTTTCATGGTAGGCTCTGTTTTAGAAACAGATTCACTTGTTTGAGGATCTACCCATTCTTTAGCAATAAAGGGTTCGTAAAGATACCCTCCATTAACCGCAGCTGAGACTGCCATAACCTGTTGGATGGGGGTTACAGAAACTCCCTGTCCGAATGCCGTTGTGGCTAACTCAACAGGACCAACATTTTCCGGTTTAAATAGGATACCAGATCCTTCTCCCTGTAAATCTATACCGGTTTTAGAACCAAATCCAAATTCTTCAATGTAGCTAAATAGCTTTTCTTTACCCAATTCCTCACCTAGATGAACAAATCCGGGGTTACAAGAATTTTGTACGACCTCTAAAAAAGTTTGACTACCATGTCCGCCAGCCTTCCAACAATGAAGTTTCGATCCCCCAACCTCAATATATCCAGGGTCATGAAACTCATCTTTTTCTAAATCAACAATTCCTTCTTCTAAGGCAGCAGCAAGTGTAATGATTTTAAAGGTAGAGCCCGGCTCATACGTACTCCATATCGGTAAGTTTCGGTTATAAATGGACGCATCAACCTCCTGATAATTTTCAGGATTAAAATTTGGTCTAGAAGACATGGCTAAGATCCCACCTGTATCCGGATCAACAGCAATGGCCAATGCCCCATCAGGATTATATTTGGCAACAGCTAAATCTAGCTCTCTCTCAATAATGGTTTGGATTTGTGAATCAATACTTGTCACTAAATCATAACCATCCTTTGGTGGTGTATAGACATCAGCCAATTGATTTAGCCTTCTTCCTTTTGCATCAGAATAAAAGGATAGACTCCCCTCTTCACCACTTAATAAATCATCATAATATAATTCAAGCCCCATCAGTCCTTGATTATCAATTCCAGCGAAACCAAGAACATGCGCTAAATCATCACCATATGGATAATGCCGAATAGAGTCTTTCGCCAAGTAAACTCCCTCAAGATTTAACGTTCGTATTGCCTTCTCTTGTTCATTGGATATCTTTCTTCCCTCTGGATGAATATTCACAGACATAGCTGATTTTGTAACGTATTCATAAGCTGTCTCTTCAGACATGTCCAATATTTCAGCTAGCTTTTTGGCAGTTTCTTCTGGATTCTTTATTTGCCTCGGAACAACTACAACGGATGGCGCCGTAACATTTTCGGCTAAAATATTACCGCTATTATCCAATATCCGCCCTCTTTCTGGCTGAAAAGAAATATTCCTACTCCATGACTCATCCGCTTTTTCCATTAACTGATCGCCAAGTATGAATTGTACGTATCCTAAGCGAAAATCAATGACACCGAAAAAGATTATACCAATAAGAAAAACAGCGACTAATCGTTTTCTAACTGTTACAGTTGATACTCGTTTCATCGTCCATCTCCTTTACATAGGTAGGCTTGTATCAACTATATGATTTAAAAAACTGATTAGAACACTGTTTTCATTCTAGAATTATCATTCTATCTTTATCTATTCGAATGTATCAGCAGGCTGTTCCTCTTCTTTACTGCTTTGAGACACATTCTCCATAGGTGTCTTTAATTCCACACCTAAATATTCACTTTCACTAATTTCTCTTCCTATTTCGATACTTTGTGTCACAACATAGCCATTTCCAATAGTCTCCGTGTCAAGATTTAACATGTCACCCAACCTCAACACATCACGTAAGGACCAGCCAATTATATCTGGCATTGTCGGACTATCCGTTACAAGTAATATACGTTCATTTGGGAGAACTTCAGCACCTTCTTCAACACTTATAGCGACTACCTTATCCCCTGTTCCTATAATGGTGTTCGTAATACTAGCACTTGTTAGTAATTCACTAGCTTCTGTAACTGATTTCCCAATTAAATTAGGCATTTTATAAACTGTTACATTCTCCATCTCACTTTTATCAGGATTAATATTTAGATAGTGTAGTGCATTTTCCATAACATTATTGAAAATAAAGGATACAGGTGCTGATCCTGGTTCAATACCAGAGTCAAATTCTAAATTAGGTTGCTTGACTGAGACATACATCATTAATTGTGGATCATCTGCTGGTGCCATTCCTAAGAAAGAAAACACATAATTTTCATTTCCAGTTAAATATCCTGCTCCATCCGGATTTGGAATTTGGGCTGTACCTGTCTTCCCTCCAACTGAATAATCATCCAAATTAAATCTACTACCAGTTGCATATTCTGATTGAACCGCTGAAACTAGTAACTCTCTAACTTGTTCTGCAGTCTCCTTCGAAATCGGTTCCCCTACTAACTCTGGTTGATTTTCTTCTAGAACACTATCAGTATCCGAATCTACTACCTTACTAATAATATACGGTTTTACCATTTTTCCGTCATTTGCAATTGCTGTCGCAGCCTTCATTAATTGTATTGGAGTTGTCGTACTACCTTGTCCAAAGGAGGTTGTTAGTTTTTCTAATGGCCAGTTGTAAAGGATTTCTCCTTGAACCTCTCCTGGTAAGTCAATACCTGACGTTGCATCGAAATCAAATGCATTCAAGTATTCTAAAAAGGTATCAGGTCCCATTTTTTCCCATAGCAATTTCCCAGCAGCTACGTTAGAAGAACGCGCAAAGCCCTCGTTATAAGAAATCGCTCCCCAGCCTTCACCATTATTGAAGTCATTAATGGCAGTAACTCGTTCACTTATTTGATAGCTCCCAGATTTGTATTTCTCCTCACCATTGTATACACCTGACTCTATTGCAGCTGCCCATGTGAACATCTTCATGGTAGAGCCTGGTTCAAATGGTGTTGAGATTGCATCGTTATACCAGTTCTGAACATCCTCTGGATTATTCGGATTATAGCTAGGACGATTACTCATTGCAACGATTTCACCTGTTTTTGGATTCATAACAATCGCCGTCATACGTTCAGGTTCATATTTCTCATCTACCTGTGTCATAACATCCTCAAGTAAGGTTTGTATTTTTTGGTCAATTGTTAAATAAACATCATCACCATTATCTGGCATTTGAATGACTTCGTTAGGATCTAATAGCTTTTTATTATAAAGGTCACGCTGATAAGAAATATAACCATCATGCCCTTTTAACAAATCATCCATTTCATGTTCAATACCTGTTACCCCATTAATCTGGTTCGTTACACCATCTTCTGTTTCAACTTCTGTCTCTCTAGCAAAACCAATAATATGGGATGCAAAAAGCCCATTTGGATAATACCTGACATTCTCTTTGACGAATCGAATTCCAGGTAAATTCAATGCGACAATTTCGTCCTTCGTTTGAAGTGAAATTCCCTTACCAATAGAGCCGAATTCAACCTGAGATTTATCATTTTCGATACCATAGTTTAGTCGTTCTAAAATGTATTTCGACTCAGCATTCAACAAAGGAGCCAGCTTTTCTGCTGTACCAACTGGGTCAGCGACATGCTCAGGCTCCTCTAGATTATCTGAGTATTCCTCATCGACTATAGCGTACATTCGGAAGGTTGGCATATCATAAGCAAGTGTCATGCCATTTTTATCGAAAATTTTCCCACGTTCAGAATCAAGTGTGTAGGAGGTCGTCCTCACATCATCAGCCCATTCCTCTAGCGAAACACCTTCAACTGCGCCAGATGCCTGAATATATAAAAACCTTCCTGTTACAATTAAAAATGCCACGACGAAGATAACCATTAACACTCCAGCCATGGCATGGGTTGTTTTATTTTTTTTCATCTATTATCACCTGCATTATTGATTAAAAGCGTTTGCTTGCTTAACTTCTGCAGCCTGAATGGTTAAACCATTTTCTTTCGCGTATTGCGTAATACGCTCTGGTCTACTTAACTCCTTAATTTCGTACACTAATCCTTCATTCACAACTTGTTGATTCGAAACAGTTTGTTCAAGTGATTGAATATCACGATTCAATGCGTCCATCGAGGAGGAATAAGAAACAATAAACCCACCAAATAATAATAAAGCTGCTGCTACAACAGTATACAACATTTTTTCACCTTTTGTAATCCAGCTTTTTTTACGAATAACAACCTTTTTTTCTACTTGCGGTTGATATGAAGTGTAGGTTTGTTGCCAACTTCTTGCTTGATTTGCTGCCATTATTTATTCCACCCTTCCTCAAAATTAAAGTCTTCAGACCAGCTATTTACCTTTTCTACAATTCTCAGCTTCGCCGACCTAGACCTTCGATTTTCTTCTAATTCATGATCATCTGCCACGATTGGCTTTCGATTTATGACTTTAAATGGGGCCTCGTACTCTTTGGGAATTATCGGTAAATTCCGAGGGGTTTCCTTAGGCGTACTCCATTTTTTAAATGCTTGCTTACAGATTCGGTCTTCCAGCGAATGAAAGGTAATCACTGCTATTCTACCCTCAACATTTACAACTTGCGCCGCTTGGTGTAGCGCATCATGAAAGGCTTGAAGTTCATCATTGACAGCTATACGAATTGCTTGAAAAATTCTTTTAGCAGGATGTCCACCTTTTCTTCTTGCCGGTGCCGGAATCGCTTCTTTTATTATTTCAACTAATTGATAGGTTGTTTCAATGGTAGTTGTTTTTCGATATTCCTCAATCTTTCTTGCTATTTGTTTTGAAAATTTCTCTTCGCCATATTTAAAGAAGATTGAAACTAATTCGTTGTAGGACCAATTATTAACAACCTCGAATGCTGATAATTTCTGACCCTGATTCATACGCATGTCCAATTTAGCATCATGCTGATAGCTAAATCCTCTTTCTCCTCTATCAAGCTGCGGAGAAGATACACCAAGATCAAATAGGATACCATCAACATTAGTAATTTGATTATTTACTAATTCTTCTTGTAAATTGCGAAAGTTACTATGAATAAATAATATCCGGTCTTGATAGTCAGACAATCTGTCTTTTGCTGCATTTAGCGCATCAATATCTTGATCAAAAGCAATTAATAAACCATTTTCGTTAAGCTGTGAAGCAATTCTTTCAGAATGACCTCCACCACCTAACGTACAATCTATATATGTACCATCTGGTTTAATATCTAACCCTTTTACGGACTCTTCCTTTAATACTGTGTAATGCTCAAACATGTTAACACCTACTTTTGCGATTTACGATTTTGGTTAAATATCAAAATCCATTAGGTTCTCAGCAATCTCTGCAAATGACTCCTCAGATTCATTGAAATAGTCATCCCAGTTTTCACTTGCCCAGAATTCAATGCGATTTGAAACACCAATTACCACACACTCTTTATCTAAACCTGCATAATTTCGAAGTGGCTGTGGTATGTTTATTCTTCCCTGCTTATCAACATCACATTCCACTGCTCCAGAGAAGAAAAATCTCGTAAATGCTCTAGCATCTTTTTTTGTTAAAGGGAGCTTCTTAAGCTTTTCCTCTATTAAGGACCATTCGGACATGGGGTATGCAAACAGACATTTATCTAGTCCGCGAGTGACAACAAAACGTTCACCAAGCTCATCACGAAACTTAGAAGGGACAATTATTCTACCCTTTGTATCAAAGTTATGTTGGAATTCACCCATGAACATTTAGTCCGCCCCCACTTTCATATCTCAATATTACCACATCCCCCCACTTTTCACCACAATATATTTCAAAAAATTTATAATAACCAAATACCAGTTGATTTTACACAAAAAAATAACTGTCCTTCTATAGATATAAAACCACTATATCCCTTTATCATTAAGGGTTTATAGGGTTATATCTCATTAGAAAGACAGTTAATATTGTAATTCATCTCAAAGTGTTGGGAAGTGGTGGGTATTAGATATACACGATATAATGATCCTCATCAAAGGAGCACACGGCACCATTAATCTCATTAAAGAAGTCCAGTCCGTAATCATTTAAGAACGGAAGTGGATTCCACATACGCTCCTGCAGCCCATTCGGATGCAGCGTGTTTTCCAGTAAATCAAACTCACTTAATTCCTTTTCAAATCGTTGTTCTAGTGCCTTCGTGATTCGTTTTTCTAAAAACTCTATATCACGAATTAGATACCCTAAATTCTTCTCGGCTAAATCTCCCAAATCAGCCCGAATGGTTGTTGCAATATCTCGTAAAGGCTTATGAGCATTTTCAATAACCGCTTTAATATCGGTCACTGTTTCCTCTATTGGTGGATTGATCTTCTTCTTAAACCACGCTTTTCTCCTTTGAAGTACACCGCCATTAATCGCCTCTGTTGGAGTGATTTCATATCTTTGTAGCAGCTTATGAATTTTGCGTTCAACATACGTAAAGGATAATCTCGGTACTACAGGTGGCATTTTCATATTCAAGGCATGAAAAGCTGGTTTTAACACAGACCAATAACTAATTTCTCCAGGACCACCAATAAAAGCTAATGTTGGAAATACTAAATCCTGCATTAAAGGACGTGTCACAACATTATTACTCAATACTTCCGGGGAATGTTCAGCAATTGAAATCAGCTCTTCTGTTGTCAAACAAATCTCATTTTGTTTTCCAACCCAGTTCCCCTCTGAATTAATCATCAATAGGATCCGCTCTTGATCTTTGTGATAAAATAGATTCCCGTCATGCGGAGAGACATCTAGTGAAATTGCGTATCCTGCTTCATGTAGTTCTTTATGGGCAGTGAATACACCAGAACTAATTTCTTCTCGTTTGGTTATCATCTGAGTAAAGTAATCATTTTCCAACCTTCTTACAAATTCATTTCCTGAATCCATTAGCACCAAGCCCTCTTCTTGAAAGAGCTTAAAAATGAAGTTCGCAAAAAAGTCAACATAAGACGTTGCGTTTTCAAGACAGGATAGAATCGTTCTTCGGATATCCTTCGTATATTGAGTCTCTGGCATTTGCTTCAAAATAATATCAACCCATTCATCTATATCATCACGATTCAGGTCGATTTCTGATACGGAACGTTTATCAAGAATACGCTGCTGTACCTTATATTTTTTCATTCTAGAATCCTGATGAATGAAGATATGGTTGATTTCTTCAAAATCATGGTCTTCTCCTGCAATCCAAAAAACAGGAATAACCGGAATGCCAAGCTGCTTCTCTTGCTGCTTAGCTAACTGGATAATTGAAATAATCTTATTTATTGAATATAATGGTCCGGTTAATAGTCCTGCCTGCTGTCCACCAATTACCACAACACTATCCTCAGACTTTAACCGTTCAATATTCTCAAAGGTTGAACTCGGTGCACCCCAGGCTTTATTTAATCTAGTTAACACCTCCGCAACCTGCTGCCGTTTAAAGGTTCTGTTAGTTAGCTCTTGCACTCGCTTCTCAAAATCCATTATTCCATAATCAAAATATTGCGTAACCATTTTTTTTTGGTTACGGTAATCGCGAACGAGATTATTTTGTTTTTCAATATGTACCGGTTCTATTCGCATTCATTACGTACTCCTTTAGAGTTTTTCAGCACTTCACATAATGGATATTTCAGACTCGTTCCTATCTTCTCCGTGCCGGATTACGCTCAACTACAAGCCAAGAGTCTAAAAGCCATTTTATGTTACATAACTATTCGTATTGTACTAAAAAGAATTGATTATTTCATGTAATCTGTTTGTGAATATTGTTATTTCAGCATGTGATCAATAATTCCGTAGACGACAAGAATAATATAGAGAATGAAAAAAAGGAGAAAGCTTAACCTCCACAACAATTTAAACGCTCTACCATAATCTATTTCAGTATTTCTTTTCCATTGATTCACAATTAGAAAGGTTAAAATAAGGAGCATTACAACAAAAATATCCCCGATAAAGAAGCTTTCGAATAAATAGGTTAACATGGTGTTAACAGCAAGAATATAAAGTACTGTTGTCCAATTAATTGCCTTGTGAAAAGCCCTTATTGGATTCCCATAGATATACTTTAAGATGTAATAAACAACAATCGTACTAAATATTGGTAATGTGATTAGAAACGCTAGTATAAATAAGATAAGTTCACCCATTCGTTATTGTAACCCCTTCAAGCACTCTTGATTTATCATTTCTTAATTGTAACAAAATATCGATATTCTGTGCTTATTTCTTCCTAACAATTTTTAATAATACTTAATGTTAGTTTAATTCTTTGAGAATTTATATTATAATAATACTAAAATAAATAATTTTTCTGACAACAAAGGGGTTGGGTTAGATGAACGATGTAAGAGTTGAAAGACTATTAATCAATTATAAAACTTTAGAAGAATTTAAGCGCTTTAAAGAGTATGGTAATCAGGAATTATCCATGTTAGAAGATTTACAATCTAATATTGTGGAGAATGATAGTGAATCACCATTCTATGGGATTTATTATGGAGACACCTTAATAGCCAGGATGAGCTTGTATAAGGTGGACAAAAAATATGACCAATATTTTGAGCCATCACATGATTATCTTGAGCTTTGGAAGCTGGAAGTGTTACCACACTATCAAGGTAAAGGCTTCGGAAAAAAATTAGTTGACTTTGCAAAGCAGGATAATTTACCAATAAAAACAAATCCAAGAGTAAATTCACATGGCTTTTGGGAGAAGATGGGATTTCAAAAAGCGAAATATGAGATGGAAAGAGACTTCGGTCAAAATCCTTTACTTTGGTTACCAGAAGGAGTTAATGAACGTATCATTAACTAATTCATAAGCGTTTTCATTAGATAAAAGACATGAATGATGTTCATGTCTTTTATCATGTAAAATTATATAAATGCAGCAATGATAGAACCAAAATTATTTTTTGTTCTTGATCCATTGCCATAGGTTGCCCATTTCTTCCCAGGCATTTTCATAACGTTGTAATTGCATCTTCAGTTTTTCATTTTCTTCTTCCAACTTAGATAATAGCTTTTCCTGTTCTTTTTTGGCTAAATCTTGATGTTGAGCAAAATTAGTTTTCATCTTCTCGAGCAACATAATAGCAGACTCTATCGTATCTTTCTCTTGATCTAATTTTAAAGCTTCATTTCCCCAATTTGGTTTTCTACCGCCAAGCTTCCTTTCTTCCTTTGCACGTTGTATTTCTTCCTGATATTGTTTACGTATTGTAGCGTTCCACCTGAACCCACACGCAGCAGAGGTTCTGGATAGCTGCTTCGCTACATCCTTAAACGCCTCTAGCTGCGTTTTTCCTTCTCGAATATAGCGAAGCACTGTTTCTGCTAATATAACATCCTCATCCTCTGTCCAGGCATCCTGCCTTGTTGCATTCATAACATCACTCCTTATCTATTTGCTATCAATGTATGCAGAAAATAGGAGTGATAGAATAATTCTTTACCATAAAGTTATAATTCTTTTATATACTAGCTTCTATTATGGAAATCAGTAACGGCTTTTTTATGTGCCTCTGATTCCCATAGTGATGCACATTTTTGAACTTCCCTTTTCATCTTGTCCTCTAAACCTATTACGCCTATTGTATCTAGGAAAAGTTCCTTTAGTATTTCCATTTGTTTGAAAGATTTGGTTAAATAAGGCTTTAGTAGTTTATCTGTATCTTCCCATTCACTTTCCTCCACTATTCTATGAATCCACCCTTTTTCCCGTAAAGCCTCCGCTTCATATAGGCTTCCTTCCATTATCCATTGATTGGAAAAGCTATGGTGCACTCTTCTGGCTAACAGCACACCGCCTCCCCAGCCAGGTATAATACCAAGATTTGTTTGAACAAAACCATATTTTGTGTTGTTCTTTGCGATACGAATATCACAAGCTGTTGCTAGCTCACATCCTCCACCCACTGCACTTCCATTTAACAGAGCAATAGTGGGGATAGGAATCGTTGCTAATTCATATAAAACCTGCATCATTTTGATAAGACTGTCAAATGCCTCATGTTCTGAAAGATTTCCGTGCATTTCATTTAAATCTCCACCCGCACAGAACGTCCTCTCCCCTGCACCAGTTACGACAAGGAATTTAATCTTGTCTTTTTTTGCAAATTGAATACATTGCATAAGCTCTTCGGCCATTGCTAATGATATGGCATTTCTTTTGTTAGGTCGATTCAATGTGATTATTCCATATTCTTTTTCAGTTATTCTTTCATATATAACCGTTTCTGTCATCTAGTTACCTCCTATATCTGTATCTATTGAATAAGCTATATGTACAAAAAAAACAGACCACAACTTGCTGTGATCTGCTTTTTCATTCGATAGATTTATTAGTTGTTAACAACTTCTTTTCCATCATAATGCCCACAAGATTTACATACATGGTGTGGTTTTGTTAGTTCACCACAATTTGAACATTCTACCATGCCAGGCACGTGTAATTTTTTATGAGTACGACGTTGTCTTTTAACTTTTTTAGAAGTTCTTTGTTTAGGTACTGCCATGACTTACACCTCCTTCAAATACGAAAGCAAAAACATGAATATCTCATTTTTCTTTCTCGTTATCTTTAAATAATGACTCCAGTTTTTTAAAACGTGGATCAATTTTCGCTTCTTCAGGCTTCTCTGAAAGTACTTCCCAGCCATTTCCCTTATGAAGCGTATCCTTCTCGGGATCCGCATCATCGGAAAAAACTCGAAAAGGAACCTCCAATAGAATATTTTCCTTTATATACGGCATTAAGTCAAGCACTTCTCCATCAATCGGATGAATTTCCGTATCATCTTCCTCATCATAATATGAGGAGCTGGAGAAGATCTCCTCTGCTTTAATTTCAAAAGGATATATTACATCAACAAGTGTACGTGCACAAGGTAACGTCATTTGACCAGTAATGGTAAATTTAAAAAAATATTGGTCGCCTTGCATCGTACAAACTCCTTGTACCTGAACAGGGCCAATCTTTCGAATATCATTGTTCATGGTTTCAAGTTCTGTAACATCTACTTCCGCAGAGAATTGATAAGGCTTGTTAAAGGCATTTTTCTTTAATTGTGCTAATGTAAATTTCATAATTTCACCTCAAGGCAACAAGAGTAATTTTAAAAGGAAAATGTACTTTTGTCAATATATTTTCTTTACAGTATAAAAAATAATTGAAATAATTCTCTTATTATTAGCATTCCCGTACCATATTTTCTATAATCAACCATAACAGGAAATATTAAGGGTAAAATTATATTATATATTTTATGGGATTCGGGAGGTTTTTTATGAATACTTGCGGTCTGATTGTAGAATATAATCCATTTCATAATGGACATGCTTACCATATTCAACAAGCAAAGAAAAAATCTAACGCAGATTGTATGATTGCTGTTATGAGCGGTTCCTTTTTGCAGCGCGGAGAACCTGCTGTTATCGATAAGTTTCATCGAGCAAAAGCTGCGATTTCCTCTGGTGTCGACATCGTAGTCGAATTACCATTTGTATTTGCAGTTCAAAGTAGTGATTTATTTTCCAAAGGAGCTGTTTTGACCCTTCATGAGTTGGGAGTTGACAGCATTTGTTTTGGCAGCGAATCCGGCAACATAAATAACTTTATTCAGGGTTATTCTGATTTTATCAACCAACAGCCTGTATACCAAGATGCTTTGAAGAAAGCATTAAACGAAGGATTAGCCTTTCCCGAAGCTAGTAGAAAGGCTTACCAATCAATTGGGCTTACGACAGAAGATATGGACTTATCACAACCGAATAATATTTTAGGGTTTAGTTATGTAAAGACAATATTGGAAAATCAGTTACCAATTCAGCCGTTAACGATAAAGCGAAAAAGCAGTAATTATCATGATTCCGAAATAACTGGCAATATAGCAAGTGCTACTAGTATACGTAAGCAGCTTTTTGAACATCAAGCTAGACTGTCTGATTTAACACATACGATGCCCTCGGCTACAATTACAGCACTAATGGAATATGAAGAAAAAGCACAGGCACTACATCATTGGGAAAGCTACTTTCCTCTCCTCCATTTTCGCGTGATTACGATGTCACTAGAACAGCTTTCACATATTCACGGGATGGAAGAAGGAATTGAATATCGCATCAAAAAGACTGCCAAGGAAGCAAAATCATTTCATGACTGGGTCGAACGCATTAAGACGAAACGATATACATGGACAAGAATTCAACGTATATTTGTACATTTACTAACCAATACCACAAAATGTGAAATCCAAACACTTACTAGCCAATCATCAGTACCATATGTTCGTTTATTAGGTATCAGTCAAAAAGGCCAAGATTACCTTAATACTAGAAAAAAGAAAATGGAGGTTCCGATTTACTCCAAGCTATCTCGAGATGTGCACCCGATGCTTGAAATAGAGGAGAGAGCTTCCAATACTTATTATAGTATTTTATCTTTTGCAAACAGATATACATTACAAAAGCAGGAATTCATGGGACCGGTTCTATTAAAATAATAGGATAAAAGAACGAACAGACTAATTCTTATAGTCTGTTCGTTCTCTATTTATTGTAATTCCTCTTCTAAATAATGTAATGCATCCTCAAAGGTATCAACCGGCACAATTACCATATCTGTACCAATTTCCTCAGCTTTTTTCTTTGCAACCTCATAGTTAGAATCTCCGCCTCTGCCACCTTCATTTGGAGCAAAGAATACCTCTATTCCTTCTCGATCAGCGGCTACAATCTTTTTATCAATCCCACCAATTCGACCTACATTACCGTTATAATCGATTTCTCCAGTACCAGCAATTTGATGTCCTTTAGTTAAATCACCTTCTGTAAGCTGATCATAGATTTCTAAAGAAAACATTAACCCTGCACTAGGACCACCAATACTACCACTTGCAAATGTAATTTCTGGACTAACACTTACATCACGATCTGTAACAAGCTGTATTCCAATTCCAATTTTATTGTCCGTACCTTCAAAAGCTTCAAGTGTTACTTCTTTTTCCAGTTCCTCTTCGTTACGTACTATAGTTAATCTAACCGTATTTCCTGCTTTTTTCGAATCTATATATGAAATAAGATCATCAGATTCACTAATTTCAGTGTCATCAATTCCGATAATGCGATCCCCCATTTTCAAGATTCCATCAGCCGGCATTCCATCTACTACACTTACAACATATACGCCATTATAGTCTATCGAAATATCCTCATTAGCTGCTGTATAAGCAACAACCGTCGAAGCTTCCTGAGAACTTTCCATCATATGTAATTGAGCTTGAAAGTATTCATCATCAGATATTCCCTCTGGCCGAACCTGATCCAGCGGTAATACATCATGATGTGGTAGGATTTTTGCTAATGCATATTGAATCGGTGTTGCTTGTCCACCTCTTACTGTAACTAAGTGGAAATCCCCCTCACTATCATCGCCATTATCCACTTGAACAATTGGGTTTAGAGCATCGGCTCCTCCTGGCTTTTGAATATAGTAAGGAAGATCATATGTACTAAGGAAAAATGCAATAATGATTGCAATCACAACCGAAAAAACCTGTCCTTTTGAAAATTTCATCTGTAGACCCCCTCTAAAGCTTCTTTTAAGGCCCATTATCATCCCATTTTTTTGTTAGATTTCAGTTTACTCTAAAAGTGTATGGCATAATCGGGCATTGTATGTGCGTATATTGATATAGATATCTACAACTTGTCTTATTAAATATTCGATGCACTATTTGAAGCTAAATTTATTTTACTACTATCAAAAAAATAAGTACAGTCAAGCTCTTTACTAGGAGGCAGTCATTTGAAGCAGATAGTTAAAACATTGGCATTGGCCGGGATAACTGTGTTCTTTGCCGTAACTCTAATTAAATATCCAAACGATGCATTAGAAGCTAGTATACGTGGACTCGACATGTGGTGGGAGGTTGTATTTCCATCCTTACTACCATTTTTTATAACATCAGAATTATTATTGAGTTTTGGAGTTGTAAAATTTCTAGGAGTGCTGTTCGAGGCAATTATGCGGCCATTATTTAACGTACCTGGTGTAGGTAGCTTTGCATGGATTATGGGGATGGCTAGTGGTTACCCTACTGGAGCAAAAATTTCTGTTCGATTAAGAGAAGAAAAGCAATTGACAAAAATTGAAGCAGAGCGTCTTGTGGCCTTTACAAACTCCTCAAGTCCATTATTTATTTTTGGCGCGATTTCAGTCGGTTTTTTCCACGATGCCAAGCTCGGACTGTTGTTAGCTATTTGTCACTACCTTGGAAATACTTTGACCGGAATCTGCATGCGTTTCTATGGGAGATCCTCTGAAAAACCAATAAAAAAAGAAAAACGAAGAGTTTCCTTGAAACGAGCATTTCAATTAATGCATGAGACAAGAATAAGGGATACTAGACCATTTGGTGAAATAATGGGGGATGCAGTAATTCATTCTATTAAGACCTTGGTCATGGTTGGTGGCTTTATCATCTTATTTTCAGTATTAAATAAAATGCTGTTTTTAATCGGATTGACACCTATTATTGCAATGTATTTTCATCAAATATTTAGCGTATTAATGCTTCCACTCGAATTAGCATTACCGTTTATTTCAGGATTATTTGAAATTACCCTTGGAGCAAACATGATATCAAAGGAGAGTATCGATCCGCTACTTTCTAGTATTATTATTATCAGTTTTATTTTAGGGTTTAATGGGTTCTCCATACAGGCACAGGTTGCAAGCATTATTTCGAAAACTGACATCCGATTTTATCCATACTTTTTTGCTCGTATATTACATGGATTTATTGCTAGTATTCTGACTATCTTGCTTTATAAGCCACTATATTTAGAACGACAAGTGTTTGATATGAGAGACATGCCTGTTATTACACCGATCGAAAAGAATGAATGGACTTCTACGCTAGAATTATTAGAAAGATTTGGGCCTATTCTTACCATTAGCTTTATCGGAATCAGTATTGCCTTACTCTACCGACGAATTTATAAAAATCATTCGTAACAAACGAAAAGTAGCTTGCAAAGTTCAAGTGCACCCGTTTTTTTAGACACGATCTAAAATAACGGGTGCACTTCAAGATAGTCGGCTTCTTTATTTGTGATTATATTTCTTCTTTAAGGCCTCCGCTACCACACTTGGAACTAAATCCATTACGTCCGCTTTATATTTGGCAACCTCTTTTACTATGCTCGAGCTTAAGAACGAATATTGATTATTCGTCATCATGAATAAGGTTTCGATTTTATTATCCAATTTACGGTTCATAGCAGTAATCTGCATTTCATATTCGAAATCACTAACCGCACGAAGTCCTCTTAATATTACCTGAGCATTTTTTTGATCTGCATATTCAATTAATAGCCCGGCGCTCGAATCTACCGTCACATTGGGAATATGTCTAGTGGATTCTTTAATTAACTCCATTCTCTCTTCTACCGAGAATAAAGGAGCCTTCGATTGATTGTTAAATACAGCTACAATAACTTCATCAAAAATCTTTGCGCCCCGCTCAATGATATCCAAATGCCCATAAGTAATCGGATCAAAGCTCCCTGGACAAATTGCTAGTCTTGTCATGCCAGCACCCCTTTGAATGATATGTATAATTTCCTATTGTTCTAAATGATAAATTGTAACACCAATGGTACCACCATAATCCGCTTGCTTTTTTATAGAGAATCTCCCTACAGAATTTGGTAAATGTTCACTTGAATCATGCTCACAATAGATAATACCATCTGCAGCCAATAAGTTTTCCCTTTCAATAGCCTCTAATAATTCACGGTAGCTATGTTTACCATATGGTGGATCTAGAAAGATTAAGTGAAATGAGAGTTCACGTTTTCCAGCTGCTGATAACGCTCTTAAGGCATCTGTTCGGTAAACTTCTATCTGACTTTCTAATTTTAAAGTAGTTATATTCTCACGAATGGTTTGAATAGCTTTTGGATGCTTGTCCACAAAAACACATTGTTCCATTCCACGGCTTAAGGCTTCTATTCCTAACGAACCGCTACCAGCAAATAAGTCTAAGCAGCTACCACCTTGAAAAAAGGGTCCAATCATTTGAAATACTGCTTCTTTTACCTTATCGGTTGTTGGCCTAGTAGATTTTCCTGGTACTGCCTTTAGTTGTCTTCCTTTATGTAATCCCGCGATTACACGCATTACACCACCTCATTCGTACATCACTCGTTACAATCCTACCATAAAGCAAATAGGTAAGAAAATAAAAATAATTGTTTTACAAAAAATCATCTAAACATGTATATAAATTTATCTCTTGTACATACTAGCATAATGGAACAGCTAATGCGTAGCTTGGTTGTTTCAAAACACGGAGAAGACTTACACTTCCCCATAAGTTCTCCTCCGGTTTCTCCTCTCCCTTTGCCTTTTTGTTTTCTAGCAAGAAAACAAAGGGACCTGCAGAAATTATTTCTGCAGGTTTTTTTATGTCCATCTCATAACACTAACGCATGTATTGAATTCCATGTATTTCGTGTCGTTGTCGTATGCACAAAAAAACCTCTGCGGATTTCCCGCAAAGGTATTATATCCCCATCTTATAATCATATTGCTTGGCTTTATCAGGCTTAGCATTTTCATATTCGGTACGAATAAAGGGCTTATAAGATCGATCAACTTTTGATACAAATGGGTATTTTAATAATTTTGCTTCCAACTCTTCCAAGCCTTCCTGTTCAACATATAGAACTGCATATTTCAATCTCTTCGATGTATAGATTAAATGTCCAAATCGTTTTAATTGTTTTATGTTCTTTGAATGTTGATACCAGACAACAATACCTTGTCTCTTTGTTCTCATGAAATATCCTCACATTTCAACTTATTTTGCAAATAGTTTAACAAAACAAATCATTAAGTTCAAATAGTAGCGAAACTAGGAAGCCTTACAACCACAGCCTCCACCGCTGCCACAGCCACAGCCGCTATCAGTTAGCGCTCCGCCATCTTTAGGAACTTTGATTTTGTCACTTACGCTAAATGCGATATATTGGCTAATTTCATCTAACATAGCTTGAAATTTTCTTTCTGCAATCTTATATGCTGCTACTTTATCATTTAAGTCCATTTCACGTTTTCTTGTGCGGACTAATTTCATTATTTCGGAATAATCTGGATGATATCTACCAAATCTTTGTACATCCTCATATTGATCCTTCACAGCATTAAAATCGTTAATAAGCTGCTGGGCTTCTGAATCATTGTCTAAAGCCAATTTAGCTTCTTGATATGCTTCGAATACTTCTGAATTGAGAACCATTCTTCCTAGCATTTCAGATCGATCCAGAATGTCTACATATTCTAGGGTAGCTATCATATGAAATCACCTCCACCAATATTTTATCATTTATACGGTGAAAATGAAAAACAATTAATCTTTCATCATTTCTGCAAATTGCAAAAGCATACCGATCATTTGAACATTTTGGTTTGCTTTATCCAGTCGTTGCGAAAATGTTTTACCATAAAACTGCTTTGATTCCTTATGAATATCCATAATACTAGATGGATTTCTTGTTAAATATCGATACCATTCAGGGTTATGTCGAACAAAATTCAATAGTTCTGGATTTGCTTGCAAGTGATTGTACACGTCTTTATGCATAGCTATCCCTAATCCCTAAACCAGTTAAAGGTTTGATTATTAGGTGTACCACTATTTTTTTTACTCCCCTGGTATTGATCAATTAATTCTTGTACCGTTGAAATGGCGCCACTCAACTGATGAACTTGCTTTTGTACTTTTTCGATATCGACATTCTCTGTCATTTTTAAAAGTTGATTAAATAACTCGGTTTTATTCTCCTTTTTCTCATTTGATTCAGTAGAGTTCTCTTTATATTCATCCCAGAATGGGTCATCTTCTCCAAGCAGAACCCATTTTTCATAATACTCTTGCCATGACCTCCCGCTCCTTCTTATTTCTTTTCGAAGGTCGGGGTGTTTATTAATAAAGCTTCTAAATTCGGCGATAGTAGGATGTACATTGTGTTCACTCACTTTTCTCACCCCATTACACTAGTTTGAAAATAATGCTCACTATTTCGTTCTTCTCTATAGTAAAATATGCCATTACTATCATTACTGTGAATTTTGCCTAAACAAAAAAACCGCAAATAAATGCGATTTTTTAAAATGGTTTCGATAAAAAATTTTGTGTATAGTATAGGCGATATACACCGACTCCTAGATGTGTATAGTCATCATGTAATAATGCCTTACGATGTCCTTCGCTATTCAGCCACCCTTCTACTGCTGCTGGAGCATCTACATACTGAGCTGCAATATTTTCACCAGCTGAAAAATAATTAATATCCTTTGCTTCTAATCGTTCTTTCAAACCGTCTCCATTCAAGCTGTAATGTGAAAAATAATTATTCTCCGACATATCCTTACTATGCAGGAATGCAACCTCACTGGCGTTATCCTCCCAAGTCAGTGTACCCTTATCAAAGCTATGACGAATAACATTGGTTATGTCAAAAATCTGTTGTTCCATTCCTTCCTCTACCTTTATCCACTCCTCATCCGTTAATGTGACTTCCTCCGGTAACTCACCTCTGTATTGTAGTCCATATGGTCGTTGACGAAGTAAAACCTCAGCAGTCATAATACGTACAGAAGAAAGCTTATTAGTAAAGGTATCAAAATAAGCTTGCAAGAATAAATCATTCGATAATTTGATTAGCGGACGCATTGTACGATCCTTTTCTTCTAATTGGAAGGTATAAGAAGAAATACCACTACTATACGTTACCTCGTCTAGTATCTCTTGTTCACTGTTTATAGTTTCATAGGATTCACCGATGCTTAAAGGATCAATATTAATATCCTTACCTGTAGCATAAATCGTCTGAATGGTGTCTTCCATAATTCCAAACTGAATATATTGTGTGGAGCTATTCGTATAGACCCACCAAGTATATCCGTAGCTACTTAAATCCTTGCGAACTGGTTCTCCTAACTGCTCCAATAATTCAGTTGTGCTTTTCCCTACCCACTTATATAAATCGCCATTAAATTTGTCGTTTACCAGAATATTTTCCGGTACGGTTTTCTTGCTTACATCATCTTTTTTTTGCGTGATAATATGATTAATACTGTCTATTGCCTCTTCTGGTTTAATGTCATTTTTCTCTAGTATATAAAAAGTAATGGTTGCAACGACTAAAAATAAAATAATCCCTCTAATAAAGCGCATCTTCAAATAACTCCCTCTACTATTTCTTATAGTAAACTATATGTATTACTATAAAAGAACATTCATATAAGATAAAATAATCTACTTAATTATATCAAGTTATCCCATTTTTTATTATAATTATACTAGTCGACTCTATTATTTGGTTACAATTTCATGACGAATAAAAATAGAAATCGTGCAAAATTTCCCCATTTTTCATTGCAACTTGGGGAAAATAATACTATTATAAATTTAGTGAGCAAAAATTTGTGAGGTGTAAATAATGAAACTAGAAAATTTAGGTATTGAAGATACAGTTGTTGATTTAAAACCATTGGATCATATTATGGGAAAGCATGCATTCATTCGTGCAGGTCAATGGGACTATGAACGCGTTACATACGATTATAAGATTGGTTCAAATGAAAATAATATAACATACTATATCCGTATACAAGGTTATGCCCTAGAGGGCGATGTTGATCGTGGTAATGCAGTAATCAAATTACTAACGCCACTTCTTGGAAAACATTATTATCCGCACGGAGTTGAGTATGGTGAAGAAGAGAACTTCCCAGAAAATCTAGTGGAACGTGCTAATAAAATCTTAGAAAAAGTTAGTGACGAACTCAAAGAATTAAAAGGTGAGTAATACTTTTTTAACCAGCTACTCAATTACTGGATGTAGCTGGTTTATTTTTTATTCTCTTCTTTTGGCTGGCAAGTAAATAAGTCCTATCCAAATGCATCAATTCATGCTATATTTTGTATAAGTAAATTACATAAAATTTTTCCGTTTTTTGGGGAAGGAGATCACTTTTTTTGTTCCGTAAAATAATGTTTTTTCTAATAGCAATAGTATTATTAATTATTGGCTATTTTGTATTGTCTATTTCTGTTCCACTAATCGTAGCATTTATTACAGCTTTAGCACTAAATCCAATAGTACGTTTTATTCAAAACAGAATAAAATTAAGCCGAAAAAATGCAGTTATTATTGTTTTTCTACTATTTCTAATCGTTATGGGAGTAGCTGGTACATTTTTAGTTACAAAGGCAGTTGGTCAAGCAATCAACTTTGTAGAAGATGTTCCATCTCATATCAATAAAATTAATGAGATCTACGGAGAATGGGAAGATCGATTTAGTCAATATGGAAAAAATCTTCCAGATGAATTTGTTAGAACGGTTACTGACAGTTTTAATAACTATGTTAACAGTGTTAGTACGACATTAAAAGAAAAAGTAACAATTAACAAGGTTGCTAGTATATTTGCTGAGGTTCCACAATATATTGTTAGTTTACTTGTATATTTAATAGCGTTATTTTTATTCATGCTCGAGATTCCTATTCTAAAGCAGAAAACATATATTTTCTTTAAAGAAGAAACTGCTAAAAAAGTAGCGTACATGAATTCTAAAATAAAAAGCGTTATTGTAGGCTTCTTTAAAGCACAATTTCTTGTAAGTCTGTTAATATTTGCTGTCTCCTTAATTGGTTTGTTCCTTATTACACCAGAGGTCGCCTTAATCATGTCTCTCATCATTTGGGTTATTGATCTAATACCAATTATTGGTTCCATTATCGTTCTTGGTCCTTGGGCATTAATCATGTTCATGGCTGGTAATGTAGAAATGGGTATTGAATTATCTATATTGGCCATTATTCTTCTAGCAATTAGAAGAACAGTAGAGCCTAAGGTTATGGGAAAACATATGGGACTATCCCCTCTTGCAACACTCATATCAATGTTCCTAGGACTTAAGGTTTTTGGAATACTTGGATTCATTATCGGACCATTGCTAGTAATCGTATATATTTCAGCTAGAGAAGCAGAAATTATCAAGCTAAATTTCAAAATATAAAAAAATGTGATAGCGCGATGCTATCACATTTTCTTTATTATATACCTAATATAGCCTTAATTAAGCTAGTCGTTTCTCCACCATGATAAAACACATAAAGTAGTAAATATACAATAATTCCTGTAATTGCTGTAAAGAACCAGATAATGGACGTAATCGGACCAATCTTTCGATGCTTACTAATCTTCCGTTTGAACGCCAAGAATAGCGTTACAATACCAAATACTGCTCCCGTAGTAGCTAATGTAATATGGAACACTAGGAAAATTGTATAATAAATCTCTAAGTTATCTGGGCCTCCAAAACTAGTATTTCCAAGAAATATTGTACGAGACATATAAATGATGAAAAACAATAATGCACTAATTGCAGCAGCAATCATCGTTTTCTTGTGAGCGCTTGGTCTATTTGTCGCAATGAATCTCCAGCCAATAGCTACCAAAATTGCACTCAGTAGAATAAACGATGTACTTATTGTAGGTAAAATTTCCATAAGAATAGCTCTCCTCTCTCTTAGTTTATTTATTTCGTAGATTGAAAAAGTAGTTTCCACTATTTATTTGCATCATGTGTACTAGTTGTTGGCAACGGATCAATCTTAAGCGTTTCAGGATTGAACCAAGAATAAAATACCCGTGCTAATATAACGCCATAGGTTATTTCTTGCATAATCTTCATAATAATCCCACCGAGCTGCTGATCTTCAAGCGTTCCCATTGAGGAAAACATTTCTGGACCAGATATCGTAAAGGATGATGCTAGCCCATTTAATACATCATTTGGTACACATAATGCTAATGCCTGAATCCACGCACCACTAGCACTGTAAGCAGCGTATAGTGGAACATCTGAGAAAATAATTAATACACAAGCAGGTGTTATCAAGACACTGTTACCAAATATATAGAAAATTTTCCCTAATGGTTTCATCTTATCAAATTCTTTGACTGGCGACATAATTGGAAACCAGACAAGGAAGGCAAACACTAGTAAAACAGCATGAATTAGTGTATGTGCTACCTGTGATGATTTCGTTAAGTCAAAAACAAACGGTAGATGATAAACCGAGAATAATGCATTAAACAATAAAATCGAAATCAATGGTAATGTTAGAAGTTTCATTACTGGTTTAATAAATGGTTTTAGTAGGATTTTTTCCCAAATCCATGTTGGAATTCCTTTAATTATTAATATCGGAAAAATAATTAAATAGATAGCCATTTGAATCATATGTGCTGAAAGCATGATATGGGTTAATAAATCGATTGGAGAACCCTTTACAAGGTACAACAAAATCAAGCCTATGTAAAAAAAGCTTTGTTGTTTGCCTGTAGGTTTTTCGCTAACACCAAACTTATGTCGGTATGGACCAGTAATTAGATAATATGATAATCCCAAACAGACAACAAATAAGAAGAAATATGGACTCCATAATGCACGAAATCCAAAAATTTGTAATTCAAGCCACATGTTTTTCACTCCATAGTAAACCTATTCTATCCCTAATTATAACCTATTTATTTTCATGGCACACATATATTATGTGACAACTTTTTAACTATAAAAAGAAAGAAAAAACCGGAGAATATTTTCCCCGGTTTTGTTAATTCCTACCACCAAATTACTAAGCTAAGTGCAGCTACAGTTAATATTGCAGCAAAGACACCACCGTAAATCATAGTTGCTACCATTTCATGACCTTTATCTTTCATATGCATGAAATAATAGAACTGAAATCCTACCTGTACGACTGCTAAAACTAGTAATAGTGGAATCGCAAGCATTTTATCCATCATATTCGTTCCTACAACCACGAAAGCTAAGATTGTAAAAAAGATCATTAAGGCAAATGTAATGACTTGCTTTTTCATTTCCTCTTTATGCTGTTGCTTATGAAATTCGGATTTGGTGTTATTTGCCATATGCTACGCCACCTTTCCCATTAGGTATACTACTGTAAAGATGAATACCCAAACAACATCAATAAAGTGCCAATACAAACTGAATGTATTAAACTTTGGTGCATTATAAAGGTTTAAGCCACGTTTTGCATTGCGAATCATTAAAGCAGATAACCATAAAAGACCAAATAGAACGTGTCCTCCATGAAATCCAACTAATGTATAGAATGCAGAACCAAATGCAGATGAGCGGAACGTGAAATGCTCACCATGAATATAATGATAGAACTCATAGATTTCACATCCAAGGAATACTAAACCAAGAAGTCCTGTAATTCCTAACCAAAGCTGCATTTTCTTAAAGTTATTATTTTTCATATGATACATTGCATATACACTAGTTAAAGAACTAGTCAATAATAGCATTGTCATCAGGAATACTAATTCTAAACCAAAAAGCTCCTCTGAAGTAGGTCCACCAGCTGTGGAGTTCTTTAAAGCTAAATACGTACCAAATAGGCTGGCAAATAGAACTGTTTCCCCGCCTAGGAAGAACCATAATCCTAGGAATTTGTTTTTCCCTTCAAGGGTTGCCTTTTCAGGGTTATGTGGCATTGTTTCTGGGTTTAAGGAATGATCGTGACCCATATTAGTCAGCCTCCCTTTCAAGTTCTTCTTTTGAAATATGATAACCTAAATCATCTTTCAATGAACGAGCTAACATACTTCCTAATGCAATTGCCATACCACCAAATAGTAGGATATAAGCTAGGTTCGTATCATTATGGTAAATGAATCCAAACCCTGCAATGAAGAATCCTAACGACATAATAAATGGAATGATAGAACCGTTTGGCATATGGATGTCACCCACTGGTTCAGCTGGTGTCATCTTGCCATTTCCTTCTGTTTTCTCAATCCATAGTGGATCAAGTCCGCGAACTAATGGAAGCTGTTTAAAGTTATAATATGGAGTTGGTGATTTAACAGCCCATTCCAATGTACGTCCACCCCATGGATCTTGTGGTGACGGTTCTTCTTTAAACCAAGAATAGAATGCATTAATTAGGAAGACAATGACACCAAATGCCATAAAGAAGGCACCAATTGTACTAATTAAGTTCCCAGTATCCAGTCCTTGCTCATCTAAGAATACCCAGTAACGACGTGGCATCCCCATTAAGCCTAAGAAGTGTTGAATAAAGAATGTTAAATGGAAACCAATAAAGAATGTCCAGAAAGCAAGCTTTCCTAATTTTTCATTTAGTACTCTTCTAAAGATTAATGGCCACCAATAATGTAAGCCAGCTAAGATACCAAATACTACCCCACCTACAATTACATAGTGGAAGTGTGCGACAACAAAGTAAGAATCATGGTATTGATAATCGGCAACTGAAGTTGCTAGCATAACACCAGTCATACCACCAATAGTAAAGGAAGGTATGAATGCTAATGACCATAGCATCGCAGAATTAATCGTAATACTTCCGCCCCATAACGTTAAGAGCCAGTTAAAGATTTTAATACCAGTCGGCACTGCGATTGCCATTGTGGCAACAGCAAAGATAGAGTTGGCAACTGGTCCCATACCTACTGTAAACATGTGGTGGGCCCATACCATAAAGCCTAGAAATGCAATTAATATTGTCGCAAATACCATTGCGGTATACCCAAATAGACGCTTTTTAGAGAATGTAGCGAAAATCTCACTAAAGACCCCAAATGCCGGTAAGATTAAAATGTAAACTTCTGGGTGACCGAAAATCCAGAATAAGTGTTGCCAAATTATTCCGTTACCACCTAGTGTTACATCAAAGAATGCCGCATCAAACATACGATCAAACATTAGTAAGAATAAACCAACTGTTAAAGCAGGGAAAGCAAATAAAATTAATACACTAACAACAAATGTTGTCCATGTGAACAAAGGCATACGCATGTATGTCATACCAGGTGCACGCATATTTACGATGGTAACAAGGAAGTTAATACCACCCATTAGCGTTCCTGCACCAGATATCTGTAGTCCTAATACATAATAATCAACTCCATGCCCAGGCGATTGAGTTGATAATGGTGAATAAGCTGTCCAGCCGGCATCTGGCGCACCAGTTAACCAACTTACATTAAGCATGATTCCACCAAATAAGAACAACCAAAAACCCAATGAGTTTACAAATGGAAACGCAACATCACGTGCTCCTATTTGCAATGGCATGACTGCGTTCATGAGCCCTAGTAACAACGGCATCGCCGCTAAGAAAATCATCGTTGTCCCATGCATTGTAATCATTTCATTGTATAAGCCAGCAGAGATAAAATTATTTTCTGGCTGAATTAATTGAATACGAATTATTAGCGCTTCTAACCCACCGAGTAGGAAAAAGAAACCACCTGCATAAATATATAGCTTACCTATTTTTTTATGGTCAACAGTAGTTAGATAATCCCAGAGAGCGGCAGTGAAGCTTTTATTCTGAGTAGTTGCTATACTCACAAAATAAACCTCCCTTTTCCATCTTCCATCCCAAATCTAAATCAGATTAGTTACCTGCATCTTCAGTAGTAATTTCAGAAGGCTTTAATTGTAATAGATAATCGGCAATTAAAGCAGCATCTTCTTCACTAAGTTCTGGATATTTACCAGTCATATTATTTCCAGGCTTAATTGATTCAGGGTCTAGTAACCATTCAATAAGTTTGTCTTTTGTCATTTCTTCTACTCCAGCAAGCTTAGAACGCTCTCCGAAGTTCGTTAAGTTAGGACCAACCTGTACTGGCGAAGATCCAACCGCGTGACAAGCAATACAATTATTTTCCTCGAATAATGCTCTACCATCAACAGCAGTTTGTGTCTCTGGCTGAGTTTCTGGATCAAAGTTTTGTAAATCAGCTACCCATTGATCAAACTCTTCTTGACTAACGACTACAATTTTGAAATCCATCAGTGAGTGTGAAGGTCCACATAGCTCAGCACATTTCCCCCAATACACCCCTTCTTCATATGCCTCGATATATAACGTGTTTTCATTCTCAGGGTTTACGTCCATTTTACCGGAAAGCGTAGGAACCCAAAGTGAATGGATTACGTCAGAGGATTTCATATTAAGGTATACTTTTTGGCCAACAGGAATGTACAAGTCTTGACTCGTTTGAATCTCTTGACCTTCATAATTAAAATGCCACCAATATTGGTTACCTGTTACAGTTACATTTAATGAATCCTTCGCTTCTGTTTCATCAGCTAACTTAAATGTATAAATAATTGTTGGCACCGCGATTATGATAATTAAAATTATCGGAATAACTGTCCAAACTGTTTCTAATGTTTTATTTCCTTCAACTTGTTTTGGTACAAAATCCTCTTGACCTTTCTTTTTACGGAAACGCACAAGAGCAATTGTAAAGATAACCATTACAATCAGAAGAACAAATAACATTATTACAGTAGGTAAAATTATTAGATCCAAAGATTTTTCTGCACCATAACCTTTAGGGTCTAAAGCTGTTAAGTTTTCCATACCACAGGCTGATAGAAATAACGCTACCAAGCTTAACAGGGATAATACCTTAAATTTTCCCATCCAACCTTTCATGTATTCATACCTCTCTTTCTATAATTCCTTCCTTATATATGTTAATTAGTAAGGATATCGTTTCTAAAAGGGTAATTCAATTGTGACAATCGCCATCGTTAAAAACATAATAACTAAATAGTTCAAGGAATAAACAAAAATCTTATTTGCCCATCCCATATCATCTTTAGTAAGAAATCCCCTTAGTCCAATTACAAGCCAACCAATATTTAATAAGCTTGCAACACATAAAAATATCGGTCCTAAAGAGAAAAGTAAAAATGGTAATGGCAACAGACAAGCAATATAAATGACAATTTGTCTCTTGGTAAACTCAAATCCATATACTACTGGAAGCATTGGTACACCTGCATAACGATATTCTTCTGTCTTCTTCATTGCTAGTGCAAGAAAATGTGGTGTTTGCCATACAAACATCAATAAGAACAATGCAACTGGAACAATATGTATACTTGGTTCAATTGCGGCCCAGCCTATTAGCGGTGGAACAGCTCCTGAAAAACTACCTACAATAGTATTCAATGTATACCTTCTCTTTGTCCACATTGTGTACAAAATGACATAGACAAACCACCCAAACATTGCAATTAATGCTGCCTCAATTGTCGTAAACACTAATAAGAGGAAGCCTATTGCAGTTGAAGATAATCCGAGCACTAATATCGTTTGCATCGACAAAGTTCCTGTGACTGTTGGACGAGTCTTCGTTCGAGTCATTAATGGATCAATGTCAGCATCATACCAATTGTTTAAGATACACCCACCAGCGATGACAAATGCCGTACCAGAAAGCGTTAGCAAAAGGATTTGCCAATTTTCTCGAAAAGCAGCATCTGTAAAGTGAAGTGCTAATAAGAATCCAGTGAATGCAGTAATCAAATTAGAATTTACAATACCAACCTTAATTAGTGCTTTCACATCACTTATTATAGTTGTTTCGCTTTTTAGTCCCGTTGATACATTAGCATCTCCCATAATTTGTGAGGAAGTCGTTTCTGCATTATCCATCGTGTATATCCCCCCTTCAACTCCCTAATAAAAAGGGACATATTAAATAAGCATACTTCATTTCATACTACTTGTTAATATTCCCCTAAAGTATGCTAACTATAATGCTAATTGTATCACGGTTTCCGTTTACAATCTATTTGCCCACAGGTAATATAATGCGATATCTTTCATAACTTCTGACAATTTCGTGAATTTCATAATAAAAATAAATAAAAGGCTAAACCGCCTTCAAATACCTATTGTACATATGTAAATGTCAACTTACTTAGTCAGAAGAATGAACTATTTTGCAGAATATCCCCTATACTATTTCTAGCAGACAATGAAAAACATTGCAAGGTTTTTTTCTTATTTTATGTTGTTGCTATCGTATTTAAGGTATAGTTTAACAATTCTGTGTCAATTCATGATTTCTCTATAAATTTAATTGATTTCTAGTATAGAAAAAGCTTATCATTGAGAGTGGAATAAAAAATAGAAACGTGAATCGTACTAACACAATTCCTTTAATTGTAACAACTAGAATAAAGTGAGGATTGAACAGATGATTAAAACATTAAAATGGCTAGCGGTGCTCGCTACTATCGGAATGGTTTTTGTCTTAATTGGTGGTGCACTCGTAACAAAAACTGAGTCTGGTGATGGTTGCGGTGATAGTTGGCCATTATGTAAGGGTGAGCTGGTACCTTCCGAAATAGATTTTGAATTGGTAATCGAATTGAGTCATCGATTAGTGTCTGGATCAGTCGGTATAGTGGTACTACTATTGGCATATCTATCTTGGAAGCATATCGGACATATTCGTGAAGTAAAGTTTCTTGCAATCCTATCCGTATTTTTTCTCGTACTACAAGGACTAATTGGTGCTGCAGCTGTAATCTGGGCACAATCTGACTTTGTACTTGCAGCACATTTCGGTATTTCACTTATTTCATTTGCTGCAATCTTTTTATTAATGTTACTTATATTTGAAATTGACAAGAAATTTGATGCAGCTTCTCTAGTCATTAAGAAGAAGCATCGAGTAGAGATTTATGCTCTGACAATCTATACATTAATCGTAGTATACACTGGTGCACTAGTAAGACATGCAAACGCCAACTTAGCTTGTGGTGATTGGCCATTTTGCACGAATACTACTCCATTTAATTTTTCGACCTTTAGATTTGAGCAATGGGTTCAGATGGGGCATCGTCTCGCTGCAGGAATCTTATTTTTGTGGACGCTAACACTATTTATTAGGATAATGAAAGATTATCGTCATAGTAAAGTCATGATTGGCGGTTGGATCGTAACGTTTTCATTAATATTACTACAGGTCTTCTTTGGGGCCATGATAATCTTTACGATGTTAAATCTTGGAATCGCATTACTGCATGCACTAGTGATTACGTGCTATTTTGGTATGTTAAGCTACTTCATCCTTTTATCAACCAGAAGCGCACTAATGGAACGAAGGAACCAAAAACCAGACGAATTAGCAAACATTAAATAACAGGTAGCAGAAAATTTTCTGCTACCTGTTTTATTATTCAAATTCAATTAGTAAATCATTAACAGCGATTGTGTCACCATCTTGAACATGAATCGCTTTTATTACACCAGTAAATGGCGCCTGAACAGTTGTTTCCATTTTCATTGCTTCTGTAATGAGTAAATGATCGCCTTTTTCAACATGCTGCCCCTGTTCACAGGTAACCTTAAGAACAGTTCCTGGCATTGTTGCACCAATTTGCTTTTCATTGGTCTTAGATGCCTTTGGTCTTGTTGTTACTTGAGTTTGCACACTATGATCTCGAATATTGACTTGCCTTGCTTGCCCATTAAGCTCAAAGTAAACAACTCTAGTTCCATCTTCTCTAGGCTCAGAAATAGAAACCAGTTTAACGATTAACGTTTTACCCTGCTCAATCTCCACCTCTATTACTTCACCTATTTTCATGCCGTAGAAGAATGTCGGTGTATCTAAAACAGATACGTCACCATATGTCTCATAGAACTCATGATAGTCCATAAATACTTTTGGATACAGGGCATAGGCAATCATATCAAAGCTTGTAACATGTCGATTCAATGACTTGAATAAGGATTCTTTAAGGTGCTCGAAGTTAATTGGATCTAGTAGCTTACCCGGTCTCTCAGTAATTGGTTTTTTACCCTTTAGAATGATTCGTTGTAGTTCTTTTGGAAAACCTTGATAAGGTTGGCCAAGATAGCCACTAGCAAACTCTACTACAGAATCCGGGAAGTCAATCGTTTCACCTTTGTCATAAATATCGTCTTCAGATAAATTATTCTGCACCATAAACAATGCCATGTCACCAATCACCTTGGAGGATGGTGTAACTTTAACAACATCACCAAACATATCATTCACACGACGATACATTGTCTTAACCTCATTCCAACGTTCGCCTAAGCCAACTGCTTTAGCTTGCTGTCTTAAATTACTATACTGTCCTCCAGGCATTTCATGTTCATATATCTCCGTATGAGGAGATTTCATACCACTTTCAAATTCTTTATAATATTCTCGGATATCTTCCCAGTAATGAGAAAGCTTCTCATAGGAGCCAATGTTCATCTTCGGCTGACGCTCTTTACCATCTAGAGCATGGTATAGCGTTTGTGCACTAGGTTGTGAAGTTAATCCTGCCATTGGGCCGCATGCAACATCCACCACATCAACTCCAGCATCAATAGCTCGAGCATACGTATATACACCATTGCCACTCGTATCGTGCGTATGTAAATGAATTGGAATTTCTACGGTTTCTTTCAATTCCGTTATTAATTGATACGCAGCCTCCGGTTTAAGTAATCCCGCCATATCCTTAATACCTAAAATATGTGCACCGGACTCTTGGAGCTCTTTCGCAAGATTTTTGTAATATGCTAAATTGTATTTTGTCCGATTAGGATCTAAAATGTCGCCGGTATAACAAATGGCAGCTTCCGCAATCTTATGATTATCTCGAACTGCTTGAATCGCAGGTTTCATTCCTTCCACCCAGTTTAAGCTATCAAATATACGGAAAACATCAATACCACCATTAGCGCTCTTTTGGACAAATTCTTCAATTAGATTATCTGGATAATTCTTATAACCAACAGCATTACTTGCTCTAAGCAGCATTTGCAACAATACATTAGGCATCTTTTCTCGTAACTTTAATAATCTCTCCCAAGGATCTTCCTTAAGAAAACGGTAAGCAACATCAAAAGTAGCTCCTCCCCACATTTCAACCGAGAAAAGGTTTGGAAGAAGACGTGAAGTCGGCTCCGCAATTTTCACCAAATCCTTAGTTCTTATTCGAGTCGCCAATAATGACTGATGTGCATCACGGAACGTAGTATCTGTTAATAATACTTCATTCTGGGTCGTCAACCACTTTGCTAATCCTTCTGGCCCTTGCTCATCAAGTATCTGTTTTGTGCCGCTTTGTAAATCAAGATGATCAACTTTTGGAACCTTCACTTCATCAAATGTTGGTTTATTTTTGTTCGGCATTCCTTCATAACCATTAACGGTCGTATGTCCAATGAAAGAAAGCATTTTCGTACCGCGGTCCTTCCGCTTAGGAAAAACAAATAATTCCGGAGTTTCATCGATAAAGGTTGTATTATATTCTCCTGTAACAAATTGCTTGTGTACCATTACATTCTCAAGAAACGGAATATTGGTTTTAATTCCCCTAATTCGGAATTCCTTTAAATTGCGGACCATTTTTTGAACAGCTTGCTCAAAGGTTAGTGCCCACGTAGATACCTTAACAAGTAATGAATCATAATGTGGCGACACCTCTGCCCCTTGGAATCCATTACCAGCATCAAGACGCACCCCAAATCCGCCACCAGTACGATAAGCCATTATCTTACCTGTATCAGGCATAAAATTATTTAATGGGTCTTCTGTTGTTACACGAGATTGAATTGCATACCCTTGTGTCGAAATGTTTTCTTGTCGCGGAATTCCAATTGAAGAATCATGTAGATTTTGACCATCCGCTACTTTTATTTGTGTTTGTACAATATCAACACCCGTGATTAGTTCGGTAATGGTATGTTCCACCTGTACGCGTGGATTTACTTCAATAAAGTAAAATTGATCGTTTTTTACCAAGAACTCTACAGTTCCTGCGTTAAGATAGCTTACATTTTCCATTAATTTAACTGCCGCATTGCAGATTTCTTCTCGTAGCTCTGAAGGTAGTGAAAGACTTGGAGCAACTTCAACTAATTTTTGATGTCTTCTTTGAATCGAGCAATCACGTTCATATAAATGAACAATATTTCCGTGATCATCTCCAATAATCTGAACTTCTATATGCTTAGGCTGTTCTATTAATTTTTCAACATAAACCTCATCATTTCCAAACGCTGCTTTAGCCTCTGACTTTGCTCGCTCGTAACTGTCACGTAAACTGGTCGCATGGCGAACAATACGCATCCCACGTCCGCCACCACCTAGAGAGGCCTTAATTATAATTGGAAAACCATGCTTTTCTCCAAATGCTTCTACTTCTTCTAAAGAATGGACAGGACCATCACTACCTGGTATAACTGGTAGTCCAGCTTGAATGGCTTGAGTTCTTGCTCTGACTTTATCCCCAAACATATGTAAGTGCTCACTTGTAGGGCCAATAAAAATAATACCTTCTTCTTCGCATCGTCTAGCAAACTCAATATTCTCTGATAAGAAACCGTAACCAGGATGAATGGCATCTACTCCAACTCTTTTTGCGATTTCAATAATGCCTTCAATGTCTAAGTATGCATCAATTGGTTTTTTTCCTTCACCAACCAAATATGCCTCATCTGCTTTATAACGATGATAGGACCCAAGGTCTTCCTTCGAATAAATTGCTACTGTTCGTAAATTAAGCTCTGTGCATGCCCTAAAGACACGAATAGCAATTTCACCACGATTAGCAACTAATACTTTGTTAATCCTATTTAACTTGACCATTTTGTTCCTCCTTTAAATTGAAACTGTTTCCTCGTCTCTGGAAGCTCCTGTCTATCCTGTGAAGTAGGTTCCTGTTCTTTCTTTTTTACTGACATTGCTATATTATTTAATATCCCCATGGATACTAATAATACTAATAAAGAAGAACCACCATAGCTTACAAAAGGTAGTGTAACTCCGGTAATTGGTAGGATACCACTAGCTGAGCCTAAGTTAATAAATGCTTGAATTCCAATCATCGATGATATCCCTATCGCCATCAATGATCCAAAACTATCCTCACATTTTCTTGCAATAAATATTCCACGTAAAACGATAGTTGCTAGCGCTCCTATTACGATAAAGACTCCAATAAAGCCCAATTCTTCCGCAATTACTGCCATAATGAAATCGGTATGTGGCCCAAATAAATATCCTAACTTTTGAATACTCTGCCCTAGTCCTTCACCAGTTAGCCCCCCTACTCCAATTGCTAAGTAAGATTGAATCAAGTGATAACCAGTTGAATCAGGTGCCTCAAATGGCGCGTAAGCACCTGTAAAACGCCCAATTCGAGTATCAGTAATCATATTTGGAATCGCAATTGCGACCACTAACAATCCAATTGCTATTAGTGAGAATAAATGTTTAAATCGGATTCCTGAACTAAAGATTACGGAACAAGCAATTAAAAATATGATGGATGCTGTCCCAATGTCTGGTTGGGAAACAATAAGTCCAAGCATAATTACAGTAAGAATTAACGGTGGTAATACACCTCGATTAAAATTGTCTATGTATGCTTGCTTTTTCGAGTAAACAGAAGCCAGATACATAATAATCCCCAACTTGGCAAATTCAGCTGGTTGGAGACTAATAGGACCAATATCAAACCAAGACTTAGCGTTACCTCTAACTTCTCCAAATAATTTAACTGCAACTAATAAAAACAGAATACCAAGTACAATTAGCTTTATTAGCTTCTGATAATTTCTATATGGAAAAAAGGTACAAAACACAAACCCAGCAAGACCAATAATAAACCATTGAATTTGTTTAATTAAGTAGTAATTACTTTCAAATCCTTCAACAACTGCAAGAACCATACTAGCACTATAAATCATGACAATTCCAAACCCGGTCAACAGCAATGGAGTTATGATTAGTGTAAAATCATAATCTTTAAATTTTCGTAGCATCTTGTCCCTCTCCAATTTGTATAAATAACTGATAATGAAGAATAATAATTATGCAGTAAAGATTTAATTTAAGTACTTAAACAAAAAAACCTTGCCATTTCATATGCAGGCAAAGTTTTTATCACAGAAATCCTACTACAAGAAACTGGTTCGTCTCAGACAGATTTTTGTGCTGCTTCATGTAAGATGTTTAGTTGCCTCTCTAGATTTTCAAGGAGTGACTTTCCCTCATCCTCATCAACTAAGTTTAAGCGAACAGCAAAATCTATCTCCCTTGAGAGACCAAACATTTGTGTATCTAAAACTTCTTCATATAATGGACATTGCGGCATCGTTAAATTATCAATCTGAACTTCAATAAGCCGCAATATTTTATCAGCATCAGCCTTTAGAAGGGCGTAGGCTTTTTCACGATGATCGATCGTTACCTCTGGCATCAAAAAAATCCCCTCCACAAAAACAAACCTATTTAAAATACATTATTTCTATAAGCTTGTTTTTCAACATTAATCATGAACGTTTCTCTATATTATATTATCCTTTCCTACTAGAAATTGCAAATGTTTAATGCGGGTTTGTCAAACTTCATTCAGTGGTTTTCTATATCTCAAGTTTGACTTATCGGACTTTTACTGGCATTTGAATTCCAACCTCTATTTCCTTTTCTTTTTACGCTTATTATCATTCTATTGCAAGATCCATTAGAAATAGACTGTTTATAATAATTTTTTTCAATTAATAACTCGTGAATTTATTGACTATCTCTGCTATTCTTAATAAGTGATACATATTTTGAAAGGTGGAAAAACATGATTGTTCCGATAATTGGAAATGTAGCATACTCCATAACAATGGATCCGACTGTTTGGATCTTTGATGATCGTAAAATTATTTTAGAAGAAGCATTTAATGAAAGCGACAAGCTTGAAGAAAGCGATACTCTTCAAGAAGCTGCTGAGAGATGGGATCGCGCAATTAGCAGGCAAGAAAAGCCCCCAGTTAATAAAAGCCTATCACGTCATGAACGAGAAGATATACTTAAGTATTCCTATGTCATGCCGATAGATGATTTTTTAAATCATGCTGAAATAAACAGTGACGCAACACATGCTACTATTGCAACAGATTCTGGAGAAGTGAGGATAACTCTTCAGGAGTTGTACGAAAGCTATTTGTTATTTGCTATTGATGGTAAGCCTTTAACAGATGACGGGCCTGTTCACCTTATGTATAAGGATGGTTCTAATAGAGATACCCCTCTTAAAGGCGTGAATAAAATCGTAATAAACTAATGTTACAAAACAGGTATCTTCTCTATAGATGCCTGTTTTTTGTTTAAATTGTATAATACGGCATCAAGTACACAAAATATCCGTATAGTGAATAACTTTATTCCACTATAAGGAGGAGTGTTAGATGTTGAAACGAAACGGTATCGTGTTCATAGCTAGTATACTGTTGCTAGTAGGATGTCAACAAGATAACGAAGATAACGCGTTGCCAACCGAGAAAGAAAATCAAAATGATCGAATTATAAATGTGAAAAACTCGGACCCTAGAGAAAAAAGAGATTTATCAAATGAGGAAGTTGCCAATCATTTAGCTAATATTGCTGGCGATGTCCCTCAAGTGAATGATGCTGTGGCAATCGTAATTGGACCCTATGCTCTAGTTGGAATAGATGTTGATAAAGAATTAGATCGCTCAAGAGTCGGAACAATTAAATATTCTGTGTTAGAAGCACTTCAGCACGACCCATACGGTAGAACTGCAGTAGTTGCTGCTGATGCAGATATTATGGAAAGAATTCGGAGAATGAACGACAAGATACAACAAGGGTATCCTATTCAAGGAGTTGTCGATGAAGTAGCTGCGATTATCGGTAGGTATATGCCTGACTTCCCACTTCCAGAAAATCAACCGGAAGAACCTGATCAAAATAAAGAAATTATAGAAGATGGCGACGAACAAAAGCTTGATGATATCGAAAATGAACAATCAGAAAACCAAAGAGAGAAGCGAGAGAACTAATCCCAAAATGAGGTGCTCCATACAGGTAGCACCTCATTTTTTTTATTTACTCTTCTTCTTTTACGTTATTGTAATATTGAACGCCAAATTGCGAGCCTTCAGATACCATTTTCGCATTTTCAAGTTGATCCAATTCAAGAGTTTCCACCTGATCAGGTTTACCTGCATTGTATAGTGTTGAGCCTTCCTCGTCATGTTTGTCCTTTTCTTTTTTCTTCATTAAATTAGCTCCCACCAAATAACCTACAACACCAGCTCCCATAGCGGAGATAACATACTTTGTTTTCATATCATCACCCTTTTCTGCTTTTGTTATTATATTCCTCTAGATTGGACAAATTAAACATCTTAACTGTTCCTTTGTAGTTTATGATATAGTAATGATATATACTCCAACGTGAGGTGATTTAATGCAAGTAAAATGTGTATTATGTGATATAGTCGAAACCATAGAGGATTACTCTCTTCAAGCAAAAAGACTTCGCAATCGTAAAATTAATATGTACTTATGTAATAGTTGTAATGAAAGAATAAAAGATAGAACTTTACAACGTATTTCAACAGGAAAATTCCGATTTTTTGAAGAAAAGAAAAATGAGGATGAACTGATATAAAAGCTACAAGTACAAGAAAAGCCATCCTACTAATTGTAAGATGGCTTTTTATGATTTAAGAAGTTTTTTTAGCCTGGCGTTGCAGATACATACGAACTCGGTAAATGGCTAATACAATACAAATAATCACTAGACTTTCCGTCATCGGTAGTGGATCTGCTGCTAATGTTGCTGGTAGAACAATAAACAATATATTCAATACAAATATCCCAACCGCAAGCAGAATATATACGATGATTGATTTTAATATAGGTAATTTCTTTGCGAAACCTAGTTTATAGGCGATGGCTGCTAAAATTATATTTGCTATGTATAAAACCGTAAAAAGTTGATCAACACCATATCGATCTATTACAAAATCGTAAACCATAAGAATCCCCCATTATCTATGTTCATCATCGTTTATAATACTAAATTTATGACAATCATGCTAGTCTTAACTAATTGATAATCTTTTGTACATCCATAACAATTACGATATACTTACATTGAGTAAAAAAGAGGTGACAAAATTGAACAAAGTAAATATACCAATGCTTCTATTAGCCATGTTAGTTATACTCATGTTTATTGGGGTTGGATTCGCGATAGCATTAAGAAACATTTGGCTTATTGTAATATTCATTGCATTAGGTTTTACTATAATGGGCATGGGAATTTCGATGAAGAGAAGAAAAAGTGACTCTCAAGCATGAGTCACTTTCTTCCTTTCTGAATAAAATCTTCAATAATCCGTCTATGAATACTAGGGTGACTTGTAAATACAGAGCTTTTCTCAACTAAATTTAATTGATTTCCATCAATATCTGTTGAAATCCCTCCTACTTCATCAACAAGAATTACTCCAGCAGCGATGTCCCAAGGCGAAAGACTCATCGTTATGTAACCTTCTAAAACACCTTCCGCAACAAATGCGAACTCGAGGGCAGCCGAACCATACGTTCTAGTACCACGAGCTGTTTTTACAAGCTTTTGCATAGCCTTTTCTTCAACCAAACGATTTTCGCATAACCAAAAATGATTTAATCCTATTACGGATTCTTCTAATACTGCACCAGACTTTAAATGTGGTAGCCGTTCACCGTTCTTATATGCCCCTTCACCACGAATAGCATGGTATAACACATCCTCCATCACGTTATAAATAAGACCTATCTCCCCAATTCCATGATGATAAATACCAATTGATATGGCAAAATTTCGTTTTTGTTGCACAAAATTCATTGTGCCATCAATCGGATCAATAATCCAAACCGTGCCATCTAAGGAACGAACATCGTCACCGAATCCTTCTTCTGATAACAATAAATGATCTGGATATTTGGTTTTAATTCGATCAACAAAATACTTTTCTGTATTTCGATCCATTGTTGTAACCAGATCATTTGGGTTTGATTTCGTATCAACCTCAAACGGATCACTCATCTTGTTTCGAATTTCTTTACCCGCTTCTAATATCCATTCTTTTGCATCACGAAAGAGTCTATTTCGTTCCATTTTCTCCATTTGTTAAGCCTCCATCTAGTCATCTTATATTAATAGTATCAGAATGTGTAGGACCAGTCATATATTACGCATAGCATATGATTCTTATTTCGTTGGAGGTTATTCACAAAAAAGGACTCAAAGTAAGTTTGGGTCACTCACCTTGAGACAATAAGTTATTTATTATCAAGTATAGTTAGTAATTGCTTACGTAATTGTTTTAGTCTTTCTTTAGACTTAATTATTTGAACGTTATCATCAGCTTGTAACGCGTCATATAGGGTCAATAATTCATAATCAATTTCCATTCGAATTACCGGTATTCTTTCCATTTCATCTTGTCGTCTTACTTCTTCTAGAATGTACTTCAAAATTCCCACACCCTTTCAACCATTAATAAGAATTCTTACCATCAATAAAATACATATAATTGCATAAATTTCTTACTCTTTTATCTCTTTGTTTTCTTTATATATATGAGGTTTTCATGATTTCGTTCTAAATTCTTGCTGATTTGATTCGAAGTATTATAGCTTGACTTGTTTATATTTACTTGTTAATAATAATAAATATAATTTGATTTTTTAAAAAGAAGGGCTGTTTATAACATGAGCATTAATGGGTTTGTTAACAATGATTTTGAGACTTTCCATATAGATGGGCTAGAGGCGAGAATGGAAGCAATTCAAACAAGAATTCAGCCAAAGTTTAAAGAAATAGGACAGGAACTAGTCGATTATTTATCTAGCCAATTAGGCAATGAAGTATATTTACATATTGCAAAGCATGCGAGAAGGACGATTAATCCACCTAATGACACATGGCTAGCAATATCACATAATAAACGTGGTTATAAGAAGCATCCTCACTTTCAGGTAGGCCTATTCGATGACCACTTATTCATATGGTTTGCATGTATATATGAACTGGATAATAAACATGATATTGCCAAGAGCTTTCTAGCTAATTTCAACAAGCTAAAAAAATTGCCTACAGATTTTGTGATCTCCTTAGATCACATGAAAAAAGATTCAATTTCACTAACAGAGCTAAAAGAAGAACATCTTGAACGTTTTCGTGATGTAAAGAAAGCAGAGTTTCTTGTAGGTAGACATTTATTACCTAATGACCCAACCGTAACAAACGGAGATGCTTTGATTGAAACAATTAAAGCAACGTATGACCAATTAGTACCATTTTATAAAATGGCACTTTCCGCGAAGTAGGATAACTTTTTAAAAATTGTCATTTAAAAAATGAATTATTTCTTCTGCAATAAGAAAGCCATTGTCTATCGATGACAATGGCTTTCTTAGTTCATTTTAATAGTCTTGTTTTCGTTTTCTCTTGCATGTTTCATTACTTGGTAACTAGAATACCCTGAATCCTTTTCAAAATCAGCAAAAAATCTCTTTTCCTCACTTTTTGATGGAACAATTCGCTTAAACTTTCGATAGCCCGCAAGCAAGATTTCTCGGTCAATCCCCTTTTCATATGCCTTTTCAACTAGTGAAAAAAACTGTATGACATCGATTATTTCCTGCTTAGTCCAGCTTGCATCAAATGGATACTGATAATTCACTTTTTCAACCCCTTATATTTACCATTTGTTTCTAATTTCTTCTGCTTCTTTTATGATGGCATCAATCAATTCTTTCACAGTCGGAATACTTGTAATACTGGCCACACTTTGACCAGCCCAACCGAATCCTTGATCGGGAATCCCACTATGAATGTAATTCCTATTAGCTTCTCCACTTATATACGATTTCAATCCATCATAACCTACGCCCTGGCTCTCTAATTCTAATATTTGATCTGTCCAATTATTTTTTAGTGCACGGGCTGGAGCTCCAAGTGACCGCTTAATTATTACAGTTGCATTTTCATCCGCATTTAGTATTGCTTGCTTATACACTGGATGGGCATGAACACATTCTTTCGTAGCAATAAATCTAGTTCCCATCTCGATTCCTTCTGCTCCAAGCGCTAACCCTGCCATTAATCCTCTGCCATCAACAATCCCCCCTGAAGCAACAACAGGTATGGCAACATTATCAACAACCTGTGGCGTTAATACCATTGTTCCTGTATCAAATCTCCCCAGATGTCCCCCACCTTCATGCCCAACTACTATTACGACATCGGCACCTAATTGTTCAGCTTTCATTGCCTGCCTTTTTGCAGCAACTAATACTAAAGTTTTAATCGAGTGCCCCTTTACCATATCCAATACTGCCTTAGGATTTCCTCCAGTTACAGAAATAACAGGTACCTGCTCCTCTATTGCGACCTCAACCATCTTTTCAAAAGGGCGGTTATGCTGGCCAATGGCAAAATTCACACCGAAAGGTTTATTCGTTAGCTCTTTAACTCTTATAATCTCTCTTTGCAGTGCTTCAGGACTTTCTAAGCTCATAGCGGTAATTTGACCTAAAGCACCTGCATTGGATACAGCAGCAGCTAAATCAGCATAAGCTAGATGAGCTAATCCACCCTGAATAATTGGATACTTTATTGATAATAGCTTTGTCAATTTTGTTTCCCAAGTCATCCTATTCTCCCCCGTTATGACAGTTATATTATATATCCTAACATTTCCTATCACATGATAGCTAACTAAACGTCACAATTAAAACGTAAAAAAAGCTGCATAAATGATGCAGCTTCGAAATAATTTCAAGCTCTACTAATATTAATCCTTATGATTAGGAATTGATTTACATTCTGGACATGTACCATAAAGAATTGTTACTTTTTCATTTTCATAATGTTCAATGGTTTGCTGACACTGTTGACAAACAATGGTACCCATCAAATCTAACCCCTCTCAATATGTTATAGTATTCATAATATAATATGTTACATTATTTGTTTATTGCATAATTAGTATAACACATTAAGTTAAATAATGACCAGTGAAAACACTTCACTGGTCATTATTTCTAGTTTATTTAATTGTTTCAATCTCATGTGGGTCTAAAATTTCATAACCCTGCTCTCTTAGTCCAGTAACAATATCCTGTAATCCAGCTGCAGTCCACTCGCGATCATGCATTAATAAATTCGACCCATTTCCTAAATATGGACTATTTAACATAATATCTATAATTTTTTCTTTTGAACGATATTCTTCTTCCCAATCATAGCCATAAGACCAATTCATCAATACCATCTTCTCTTCACTCGCAATTTGTTTAGTATATTCGGTATTGGCACCATTTGGCGCTCTAAAGAAAGCTGGACGTTCTCCAATTACCTGTTCAATAAGATCATTTAGTTTTATTATTTCTTCCTGTTGTTCTGCTTCACTTGAATTCGGAAGATAAGGATGTGAATAGGTGTGGTTACCTATTAAAAAGCCCATATCGTGTATCTGTTTTAGCACTTCTTGCTCCTCTGGTGTATCAAGAAAATGACCATTTACAAAGAAAATCGCACCAGCTTCTAGTTCTTTTAAGGTATTCGCCATTTCAAGTGCATATTTATCTGGAGCATCATCAATTGTTAACAGAACAACTTTTTCATTTGTCCCTTCTTCGATTGGAACAATCGACCAATTCTCTGAGACTCGGTACTTTTCTGTAACTATTTCTTCTTCTATTGTAGAATCCTCTTCGTTTGTTTCGGATTCATTCTCTACTTCAGTTTCCTCACTAGTTAAATCTTTGTTTTCTTCTTGGTGTGATTCTGTTGGTTGCTCTTCTTTTTTTGTTGAGCCTTCTTCTAATTCCCCGTTTTGTTCAGCGGTATTACAAGCTGCTAAGAACAAAAGAAGAAGTAAAGAAATAAATACTACCACCAATCTCATACATTTCCCTCCTGATGTCATAATAAGACTTGTCTCATCCTAAGTGTAATCGACCCTCAAAAGGAAGACAACCACTATTATAGTAATTCCAAAAAAAGGTGAAATAGTAATTGAAATAGTTGGTAATAGTAAGGACAGTACCACCATTTTATCAACTAGGTTGACATCAATACATAGAAAGGATGAAAAGTATGAGTAAAGTATCCAAAGTCTTTTACATATCTGTTATTATAAGTATTCTATTTATTATCTGGGGTGTAATTCCTGACACAATATTACCGAATGGCAATCTAGATGCAGTCACAACAAAAATTCAGACGTACATTGTTGATAAATTTGGATGGTTTTATTTAATTAGTGCTACACTATTCCTTGTCTTTTCCCTCTATCTTATTTTTTCAAAATATGGTGGGATAAAACTGGGAAAACCAAACGATAAACCAGAGTACTCCTATATAACTTGGTTTGCCATGTTATTTAGTGCTGGTATGGGTATTGGATTAGTATTTTGGGGTGCTGCAGAACCACTTTCACATTTTCATAACCCTCCATACGGGGAGGCAGTTACCAGTGATGCTGCTAAAACAGCCATGCAGTATAGCTTTTTTCATTGGGGATTCCATCCGTGGGCGGTGTATGCAACAATCGCTTTAGCCTTGGCGTACTTCAAATTTAGAAAACAATCTTCTGGCCTAGTAAGTGGTGTTCTCGTTCCATTATTCGGTGAACGTGGAATAAATGTCTGGGGAACAGTTGTAGATTTCATTGTCGTTTTTGCTACTGTATTTGGTGTTGCTACATCACTTGGGTTTGGGGCTATCCAAATTAGTGGAGGTCTATCATTTGTCTTTGGTATCGATCAAACCTTTCTATTTCAATTACTAATTATCCTTATTGTTACTGTCTTATACATGCTTTCAGCATCAACCGGTTTAAACAAAGGGATTAAGTATTTAAGTAATTCCAACATTGTACTAGCAGTTGCCTTAATGCTATTTTTACTGTTTTTAGGACCAACAACGTTTATTCTTAATTTCTTTACTACCTCATTCGGAAACTACATTCAAAACTTACCAAATATGAGTTTTCGGATGACTCCATTTAACGAGGATAATACGGATTGGATTAAGGGATGGACAATATTCTACTGGGCATGGTGGATCGCTTGGGCACCATTCGTAGGTACCTTCATTGCTCGAGTATCTCGTGGAAGAACAATACGTGAATTTGTACTCGGTGTATTATTAGTACCAACAATTTTCGGGGCACTATGGTTCTCTGTGTTTGGTGGATCTGCAATTCACTTAGAATTTTTTGGTGGGAAAGATATCATGGGTTATATCAATGACCTCGGTGAAGAAGCGGCCCTATTTGCTGTACTAGAAAACTTTCCATTAGGCACTATCATGTCTATCATTGCCGTACTCCTTATTAGCACTTTCTTTATCACATCAGCTGATTCCGCAACCTTTGTATTAGGAATGCAAACTACCGGCGGAAGACTTGATCCACCCAACACGGTTAAATTGATATGGGGAATTATTCAGTCAAGTGCAGCTGCAGTTCTTCTGTGGCAAGGTGGATTAAATGCTTTACAAACCGCATCCATTATCGCTGCCTTTCCATTTACCATTATTATGCTTTTAGTTGTACTGTCACTATTGAAATCCTTTAAACAAGAAGTAAAAGAGATGGAACAAAGAAGAAAAACATAAATTCACACAAATCGCTTTATTAGTAAAGCATTTTCCTAAGATATCCAAATTTTCAATTTCATATCAAAAAAATAGAGAGTGATGTTAGACATCACTCTCTATTTGAGTTCTATAGCATGTGAATTGGAGTACCTAACGCAACTTCTGCTGCTTCCATTGTAATCTCACCTAAAGTAGGATGAGCATGGATTGTTAATGCGATGTCTTCAGCAGTCATGCCAGCTTCAACAGCCAAGCCAATTTCAGAAATCATGTCACTCGCATTTGGTCCAGCGATTTGTCCGCCTAAAATTAAACCATCTTCCTTACGAGTAATTAGTTTTAAGAAACCATCTGTGCTATTGAGTGAAAGCGCACGGCCATTTGCACCGAACGGGAACTTCGCAACTTTAACATCATAGCCAGCATCTTTCGCTTCTTTTTCAGTTAAACCAACTGTCGCTAATTCAGGCTCAACAAATGCTACTGCCGGAATTCCGATGTAATCAATTTCAGATTTTTCACCCGAGATTGCTTCCGCAGCGATTTTCCCTTCATAAGATGCTTTATGTGCAAGTGGTGGTCCTGCAACAATATCACCAATTGCATAAATGTTTTCAACATTTGTACGGCATTGCTTATCAATCTTGATAAGACCGCGATCATCTACTTCGATTCCAACCTGCTCTAAGCCGATTTCACGAGTATTAGGACGACGTCCAACCGTAACTAAAACATAGTCAGCTTCTACAGTTTCTTCTTTTCCGCCAACCTCATAGGTTACTTTAACACCATCTTTTGTTTCTTCTACACCTTTAGCCATTGCCTCAGTAATAATGGTAGCACCTTTATTTTTCAAGCGCTTTTTAACTAGTGCAGTCATTTGTTTCTCAAAACCGCTAAGAATATCTTTAGCACCTTCTAAAAATACAACTTCTGTTCCGAAGTTCGCATATGCAGAACCAAGCTCACTACCAACATAACCTGCACCAATAACGACTAATTTCTTCGGTACTTCCTTCAGGTTTAAGGCACCAGTTGAGTCTAGTACACGGTCCGAGAATTTGAAAGTTGGGATTTCAATTGGTGATGAACCAGTTGCAATAATACAATCTTTGAATGTATACGTTTGCGATGATTTCTCATCCATAACTTTTACTGTATTTTTATCAACAAAGTAAACTTCTCCACTAACGATGTCTACTTTATTTCCTTTTAATAGGCCTTCTACGCCAGAGGTAAGTTTGTTAACTACTGAAGCTTTCCACTCTTGTACTTTTGTGAAATCAACAGTTACTTTACCTGATTTAATACCAAGGTCTTCGTTGCCATGAGCATGTTCAACTGAATGTCCCGCTTGGATTAGTGCCTTTGAAGGAATACATCCAACGTTTAAGCAAACTCCACCAAGAGAACCTTTATCTACGATTGTAACTTTTTGACCTAATTGTGCAGCACGAATTGCAGCAACGTATCCTCCAGGTCCAGCACCGACAACTAATGTGTCTAATTCAATTGGAAAATCTCCTACTACCATATCCTTACGCCTCCATCATGATTAATTGTGGATCATTTAATAAACGTTTGATTTGATTTAGGGCCATTTGAGCTGTTGCACCATCAACAATTCGATGATCGAAACTCAATGAAACTGCAAGTACTGGAGCAATTACTACTTCTCCATCACGAACAATTGGTTTTTCCGCAATACGTCCGATACCCAAAATAGCTGCTTCTGGGTAATTAATAACTGGCGTAAACCACTGTCCACCAGCAGAACCAATGTTAGAAATAGTACTTGAAGCACCTTTCATCTCATCTGGTGCTAGTTTACCATTTCTAGCTTTATCTGCCAATTCATTAATTTCTGCAGAAATTGCAAAGATTGACTTACGATCAGCATTCTTAACAACTGGCACTAATAGTCCTTTATCCGTATCTGCAGCGATACCAATGTTGTAATAGTGTTTTTGTACAATCTCTTCCGTTGCATCATCAATAGAAGCATTCAAGATTGGATATTGTTTTAATGCAGATGTGATTGCTTTTACGACATATGGTAAATAAGTTAATTTGATACCTTGGTCAATAGCAACCTGTTTAAACTTCTTACGATGTGCAACTAGCGCTGTAACATCTACCTCGTCCATAAGCGTAACATGTGGTGCTTTTGTTTTAGAGTTAACCATTGCTTTTGCAATTGCTTTACGGATTGAGCTCATTTTCTCACGTGTTTCAGGGAAGTTACCTTCAAGAACAGGAGCTTTTTCAGCAGCTGGTGCATCCGCATCGGCAGCTGGTGCTTCAGCTTCTGTAGCTTGTGTAGCAGGTTGACCACCATTTAAGAAGCTATCAATATCCTCCTTAGTAACACGGCCGTTATTTCCAGAACCAGTTACTTGTTTAATATTGACATTATTATCACGTGCATATTTACGGACCGATGGCATTGCAATAACACGTTTGCTCTCATCTACAGAATCGTCTACTTGTGCGTTATTTGCTGCTGGTTCTGTTTTTGGTGATTCTTCTTTTGTTTCTTCTGTAGGAGCTTCTTCTGCTGCTTCTTCGCTACCAGCATCTTCATAGCCTTCCGCATCAAAAGAGATTAGTGTATCCCCAACCACTGCTACAGTACCTTCTTGCACATAAATCTTTTTAACAGTTCCTTCTACCGGAGAAGGAATTTCAACTACAGCTTTATCATTTTGTACTTCACAAAGTACATCATCTTCTTTAACTTCGTCGCCTTCTTTTACCATCCATGAAACAATCTCACCCTCGTGGATCCCTTCACCGATATCTGGTAATTTAAATTCAAAAGCCATTAATATAGCCTCCTATCTATTGTTAGAAATTCATTACAGTGTTTACTTTTTCTATGATGTCGTTATAATTTGGTAACCATACCTCTTCTGCTTCAGAGAATGGGTAAACCGTATCAGGTGCCGTAACACGTAATACAGGAGCTTCTAGATGTAGAATCGCTCTTTCTTGAATTTCTGCTGCAACGTTTGCTGCAATACCTGCTTGACGTTGTGCTTCTTGAACGACTACTACGCGATTTGTTTTTTGAACGGATTCCAAAATAGTATCAAGATCAATTGGAGAAATAGTACGTAAGTCAATAACTTCAACGTCAATTCCATTTTTTTCAAGCTCTTCGGCAGCTTTTAATGATGCATGTACCATAGCACCGTATGTCACAATTGTTACATCTTTTCCTTCTCGTTTTACATCTGCTTTTCCTAATTCGATTGTGTATTCTCCCTCAGGAACTTCGCCACGGAAAGAACGATATAGTTTCATGTGTTCTAGATAGATAACCGGGTCATTATCACGAATTGATGAGATTAAAAGACCTTTTGCATCATATGGAGTTGATGGAATAACCACCTTTAATCCTGGTTGTTGAGCCATTAAACCTTCTAATGAATCAGCATGTAGCTCAGGCGTATGCACACCACCACCAAATGGTGAACGTACTGTAATTGGAGCAGATTTTGTTCCACCAGAACGGTAACGCATACGTGCCATTTGCCCACTAATGGAATCAATTACTTCAAACACAAAGCCGAAGAACTGAATTTCTGGTACCGGACGATATCCTTGTAAAGCAAGACCTATTGCCAGGCCACCAATTCCAGATTCAGCTAATGGCGTATCAAATACACGGTCTTCCCCGAATTCTTTTTGTAGGCCTTCTGTCGCACGGAATACTCCTCCGTTTTGGCCGACATCTTCACCAAACACTAGCACATCTTCATCGTTTTTAAGTTCTGTACGTAGCGCATCAGTGATTGCTTGAATCATAGTCATTTGTGCCATCGTTTACTTCGACTCCTTTGCTTTATACTCTTCCATTTGTTCCTGTAGATTACTTGGAAGTGTTTCGAACATATTAGAAATAAAATCAGTTACTTTTTGTTTAGGATGTTGATCCGCTTTTTTAATTGCTTCTTTAATATCTTCTTTAGCTTGGTCAATTACTTGGTTCTCTTCTTCTTCAGACCATAATTTCTTACTTTCTAGGAATTTACGGAAACGTACTAACGGATCCTTTTTCTCCCACTCAGTATCAAGATCTGCTGAACGATAACGTGTTGGGTCGTCCCCAGCCATTGTATGTGGACCATAACGATAGGTTAATGTTTCAATAAGCATTGGGCCTTTGCCCTCAATAGCACGTTCACGAGCATGCTTTGTTGCAGCGTATACCGCTAGAACATCCATACCATCTACTAGAATCCCTTCAATACCCGCCGCTACAGCTTTTTGAGCTAATGTTTTCGCTGCAGTTTGCTTCTCTCTAGGAACTGAAATCGCAAATCCATTGTTTTGAATAATAAAGATATTATTAGCACCATACGCACCAGCAAAGTTAATACCTTCGTAGAAATCACCCTGTGACGTACCACCATCACCTGTGTAAGTAATCGCTACTGCGTTTTTACCACGTAATTTAAGACCTAATCCAACACCTGCAGCTTGAACATATTGCGCACCAATAATGATTTGTGGTGGTAATGCATTTACATCTTCAGGCATTTGGTTTCCGTGGAAATGTCCTTTTGAAAATAAGAACGCTTGATAAAGTGGAAGTCCATGCCAAATAAGCTGTGGAACATCACGGTATCCTGGTAATATATAATCTTCTTTTTCTAAAGCAAAATGACTTCCTAGTTGAGAAGCTTCTTGTCCTGCTGTTGGAGCGTAGAATCCTAGACGTCCTTGACGATTCAATGCAATTGAACGTTGATCAAGAATGCGAGTATATACCATTCTTTTCATTAATTCTTTTAATTCCTCATCCGACAATTCAGGCATGTCATCCTTATTGACAACTTTCCCATCTTCATTAAGAATCTGGAACATTTCGAACTGACTTTCAACACTTTCTAAAACGTGTTTCAAAATAGTTCACCTCTTCCTTTCATTTATCCTTTTTAGATTATCTTTACTATCCTTCCCAAAAAAAAGGAAAATCTGTACCGATTTGCTCGTATTTGTGTATGTTTAATCTTCGATTAATCAGTAAGCTGAGAAACAACCACAAACTGTTACATATATTACGCAAAAATTACTGGTACAATTATGATTACATCTAAAGTGTAGCTTATATAAATCCAATCGGTCAACTACTTTGTCTTTTGTTTTTATTATTTTTTTTCATACAAATAAACGAATGACACCAGAGAATTTTCCAGACAACTAAACTGTTATAGTCTAATACAAATACTGTATTATTTTGTGTATTTCTTATCGCAATAAAAAAATACCCAGCAAATTACACTGGGTATTACGCTTTCTTATTATTTTTTGGAGCTTTCCACATATTTCACTTGAATATCAGCAATTTCATAGAAGCCCTTTTTTAATTCATTATATTCGGTAGTATAGGCATTAAATTCGTCATTAACCTCAATTACTTCTTGATACTTTTTGTTTACTTCTTCGATTTGCGCTTGTAAATCTTCTTGATTAAGCTCTTCAAGCTGTAGCATTTCATATAATTCTTTTTCAAGTGTTAACGATTCGTTGTAGGCTTTATACAGCTTTTCATACGCTTCATACCTTTTTACCATAGCATCATACATTTTTAATGCCTTTTCTTTTATTTCAGTATCCTTAATTTCTTCTATTATTGGCTTTGTCTTAGTAAATTCTTCCTGTGAGGTATCCAGGCTATCTTTCTCAAGTTTTATCTTTTCTGTACGCTCTTCAATTGATGTAATAGCTTCTTGTGATAATTGCTTAATTTTATCCAGTTCACCTACGCCCAGTTCAATAATCTGTTTATATAATTCTTGCTCCTGTTTTTCTAATTGCGTAATAACAGACTGTTGTTCCTGGAATCCCTCTTCTAATTTAACCGCTTCTTCCAGGTGGCTATATATTTGAGTTTCAGGTGTATCACCACAACCTGTTAAAAAGAGTGGAAGAAGCAATATTAATAACAGTATTCGTTTAGAAAATTTCACAATCATTTCCCCCTCGTACATGATGCAGTTTCTAGTATGTGTTGAACGTCTTTTAGTATATCATAAAAGTACCTGTATGTTTTATTAAATTATATCTTGTCCTATAGTTAAAATATGCCTGATAGAGTAAATATATGATAAACTATTTAATGGTTTGCACATTGTAAATTAATAAGGAATAATATAGAGTACATAAAGATTTGGAGTGAAGATAATGTTAACAATGGATAACATTGTGAGGGAAGGACACCCTTCCTTAAGAGAAGTAGCTAATGAAGTAGCTTTACCAGCTAATCCAGAAGAAAAAGCATTATTACAAGACATGCTAGAATTCTTAAAGAATAGTCAGGACGAAAAGATTTGTGCAACCTACAATCTTAGACCTGGAGTTGGACTGGCAGCACCACAACTAGGAATTAATAAGCGCATGATTGCAGTACATTTCGAGGACGGAAATGGAAAGCAATATAGTTATGGATTATTCAATCCTAAGATTGTGAGTCATTCTGTTGAAAAAGCATACTTAGCAGTTGGTGAAGGTTGCCTATCAGTTGATCGAAGTGTAGAAGGCTACGTCCCCCGTTACGCCCGAATTACTTTGAAAGCAACTGATATCAACGGTGATGATGTGAAACTTCGATTGAAGGACTATGCAGCAATTGTATTCCAGCATGAATTAGATCATTTAAATGGAATTATGTTTTATGACCATATCAACAAAGAAAATCCATATGCTATTCCCGAAAACGCCAAACCAGTTGAATAAAAATTACCACGAAAACAGCATTAAGCATGCTGTTTTTTATTTCACTAACACTACCACCCTGAATAGAAATCATGGATAAGAGAAAAATACCTATATACAGAAAAGACCTTGGAATCTTTCTACTGCTTCAGAAGCTATTACCTATACGTTTTTTAGAAACCTTTTACAACAGATTGAAGCATTAATTAGAAATTTTTGGCTCAAATCAGTGATTTTTATTTCAATATTTCCTAATCCATACTATACTATAGATAAGAGGGATTGGACGGTAGAACTTTTTTATGCTTTTCTTTAATCTAGGAAAGGAGTGTATGTCCTTATGTTACGTCGCCTAAAAGAGAAGCTAAAGAAGCGTTGGAAGGATTTTTTAGGCCAAGGACGTGTACCTACAACTTTAAAAGAATAAAGAAGTTTTTATGGCAGGAAGTATAAACGCAAGCCTATCTACCGATAATGATGAATCTATAAAGGATAACCCTGCCAACATTTTGTTAAGCAAGTAAGGTACTGTAAAGTTGTGCGGATAATTTACGGAGAAAAATTCACCTTAATTTAGTTATTATGTATGATGGACCTACGGTAATTTGTTGTATAAAATAATGAAATCAATTATCTCCAGATATAAAACCTTTCTGGAGATTGATTACATAGGATTAATCTAGGTATTTACATGAAGACATTTCTTTTTACAAAACATTGAATGGTAATAAATATAAGAAAGTTAGAGAGAGACAGGAGAGATAACATGATTTATAAAGTAATTTATCAAGAAACTTCAAATGAAGTTCCCGTACGTGAACGTACGAAGAGCCTATATGTTGAGGCTGATTCTCAAAAAGAAGTAAGACAGAAATTAAGTGATCGCAGCTATAATATCGAATTAATCCAATTATTAGACGATGCTCATTTAGAGTACGAAAAACAATCCGAAAACTTTAAATTGGAGACCGTCTAACATATGAAATTCGTTAAAAATGATCAAGCAGCGGTATTTGCACTTGGTGGACTCGGCGAAATCGGAAAAAACACGTATGCCGTACAATTCCAAGATGAGATTATTCTTATTGATGCAGGAATTAAATTCCCAGAAGATGAACTACTAGGAATCGATTATGTAATTCCTGATTATACGTATCTTGTGCAGAACCAAGAGAAAATTAAAGGATTAATTGTTACTCATGGTCATGAGGATCATATTGGTGGAATTCCATATTTACTGCGTGAGATTAATATACCTATCTACGCAGGTAAGCTTGCGATTGGATTAATTCGAAATAAATTAGAAGAACATGGCTTGTTAAGAAATGCAAAATTAAATACCATTCAAGAAGATGACATTATTAAATTCCGTAAAACATCTGTAAGTTTCTTCCGTACAACACATAGTATCCCGGATTCCTATGGTATCGTAATTAAAACGCCACCTGGGAATATCGTTCACACTGGTGACTTTAAGTTTGATTTCACACCTGTTGGTGACCCTGCAAACTTAGCAAAAATGGCAGAAATCGGAAAAGAAGGAGTATTGTGTCTACTTTCCGATAGTACAAACAGTGAAGTTCCTGGTTTTACAATGTCCGAAAAAGTGGTTGGATCAAGTATTAATGACATATTTAGTCGAGTAGATGGTCGTATTATTTTCGCCACATTTGCTTCTAATATTTATCGACTACAGCAAGTTGTGGAATCAGCAATCCGCTTTAATCGTAAAATAGCTGTTTTTGGTCGTAGTATGGAAAATGCTATTAATCTTGGCCAAGAATTAGGTTATATTCAAGCGCCAAAGGATACTTTTATTGAAGCGAATGAAATTAATCGACTTCCAGCACAAGAAGTAACGATTCTTTGTACAGGTTCACAAGGTGAGCCGATGGCAGCATTATCACGTATTGCTAACGGTACACATAGACAAATTCAAATTATACCAGGTGACACAGTTGTGTTTTCTTCCTCACCAATCCCAGGAAATACAATAAGTGTTAGTAAAACGATTAACATGCTATATCGTGCTGGTGCTGAAGTTATTCATGGTAAACTTAATGATATTCATACTTCCGGGCATGGTAGTCAAGAAGAACAAAAATTGATGCTTCGATTAATGAAACCAAAGTTCTTCATGCCTATACACGGTGAATATCGAATGTTAGTGGAGCACACAAAGTTAGCAAAAATGTGTGATGTTAATATTGAGAATACCTTTGTGATGGATAATGGCGATGTGCTTGCCCTTAGTAAGGATAGTGCACAAGTTGCAGGAAAAATACCTTCTGGCTCAGTTTATGTAGATGGTAGCGGTATTGGCGATATTGGTAATATCGTGTTACGTGACCGTCGTATCCTCTCAGAAGAAGGACTAGTTATTGTTGTAGTCAGCATCAATATGAAGGAATTCAAAATTGCTGCTGGTCCAGACATTATCTCACGCGGCTTTGTATACATGCGAGAATCAGAGGACATGATAAATCAAGCACAAAAATTAGTAGCCTCACACCTTAATAAAGTGATGGAGCGTAAAACAACGCAATGGTCTGAAATCAAAAATGAAATAACTGATACAATTGCACCGTTCTTGTATGAAAAGACAAAGCGTAGACCGATGATCTTACCAATTATTATGGAAGTATAAATGAGAGAAGGATGAAATTCATAAGAATTTCATCCTTTTTCATGTTTTTAATTCAATTTAATCGTCTATTACAAGTTGTCTTTCAAACCTTGCAATATCCTTATCGGCTCCAACGACAACAAGAATATCATCTTCTCTTAGTGTATCCTCTGGTGTTGGAGATACATTGATATGTTTCCCTTGCTTAATCGCAACAACTGTACACCCATAATTAGCACGGATATCTAATCCTATAATAGATTTCCCAATCATCTTTTTACCTGCTTTTACCTCTACAATACTGTGATCATCGGATAGCTCTAAATAATCTACTATATTATTAGAAATAATACTATGGGCAATCCTTCTTCCCATATCCCTTTCCGGATGAACAACATGATGCGCCCCAATTTTATCTAATATTTTGGCATGATAATCATTTTGAGCTTTAACCGTAATTTTATTTACACCTAGTTCGACTAATACAACCGTCGTTAGGATACTCGCTTGAATATTATCACCAATTGCAACGATGACATGATCTATATTTTTTATCCCTAATTCTTTCAATACCGTTTCATCGGTGGAGTCACCTATTACGGCATGAGAAGCGATGTTCTTAAACTCATTGATACGTTCTTCATTCTTGTCAATCGCTAATACTTCCATCCCTTCCCTACTCAGTTCCTGACAAATACTTCCCCCAAATCTGCCTAATCCAATCACTGCAAATTCTTTTTTCATTTATAGTTCCTCCATAGAAAATACTCTGGTAAGTAATACTTTATCAATAGAAAGCAAAAGAAGCAATTTCTATTTACGAAATTGCTTCTCCCTTTTTTAGATAGCATCTAGCATTTGAAACTGAGAACGCACTAATTCATAGTACTCTCCTTTTAATTCCATTAGCTGATCATGGCTACCATTTTCTAATATTTTACCATGCTCTAATACAAAAATATTATCTGCTTCACGAATGGTTGATAGTCTGTGGGCAATGATAATTGCCGTCCTTCCTTTCAACAATCTACGTAGTGCTGCTTGAATTTTAACCTCTGTCTCCGTATCGATACTTGCTGTTGCTTCATCTAGTATAATAATACTCGGATTTGCTAGTAATGCACGAGCAAAGGATAATAATTGACGCTCACCAGCAGAAAGAATATTCCCTCTTTCCTCAACCTCAGTTTCATATCCATTGGCTAGTCGTTGAATGAAATCATCCGCTCCTACAACTTTTGCTGCTTCTATTACCTCTTCATCACTTGCATCTGGACGACCAAATCGGATGTTTTCCATTATCGTACCTGAGAAAATAAACGTATCCTGTAATACCACACTAATATGTCTGCGTAAACTATTTAACGATACTTCTCGTAGATTATGCCCATCGATTTTGACAGCACCCTTTGTTGGATCATAGAACCTACTTATTAGGTTTGCTATTGTGGACTTTCCACTACCAGTATGCCCAACCAATGCAATCGTTTGACCTGCATTCATTTCAAGAGATACTTCGTGTAAAGCAATACGCTCCTGATCATAGGAGAACTGCACATCGTCAAATTCAATATGGCCTTTCATCTCTTCAAATTCATAGGCATTTTCAATCTCATCGACATTTGGCGATTCATCTAGATATTCGAAAATTCGTTCGGATGAAGCCATTGCAACAAGTAATTGGTTATACATTTGACCTAGACGAGAAATTGGATCCCAGAACATTCCTAGATAGAAGGCAAAGGCAACGAAAGTACCTGGTAAGATGTCATTTCCAATGATCAAATGTGCACCATAAGCAATTAATATTACAGTACCTACTGCATTACTCATCTCAACAAATGGTCGGAACATGGCACTCTTTTTCGTTGCGTTCAACCATGCCTTAAATGTATCTGTATTTAAACCATCAAAGAACTCCGTATTCTCCTTTTCCTGTGTAAAGGATTGCGTGATACGTATTCCCTGGATACTTTCGTTTAAATGAGAATTCATTCTCGATTGTTGGATACGAACATCCTGCCACGAACGACGAATCTTTCTTCTGAGAACACTTGTAACATAAAACATTAAAGGTAATACTACCATTACAGCTAACGCTAATTTCGGACTAAGTACAAACAAGATGGTTACAATACCAAGTAATGTTGCAATATCCATTAATAGATTAATAATACCGTTTGAAAACAGCTCTTGTAATGAGTTCGTATCATTCATAATTCGAACTAAGATAGACCCTGCTGATCTCGAATCAAAGAATCGATGTGATAAACCTTGAACATGGGTAAAAAGATGTTGTCTTAAGTCATAAATGACATTCTGTCCAAGCAGGTTAACCCATTTAATTCGGAAATAGTTTGCTACATAGCTTAGTAAATATAAAACCGCAATAACAATTACCAGGTTAATTAGTAGCGAAGTATCTTTATTCGCAATCGCGATATCAATTGCTGCTTTACTAATTAATATTGGAACAGCTAGACGAATTGCAGTCGAAACAATCATGGCGATAATAGCACCAAGTAAGTATGTTTTTGTATATGGTTTTAAGTAAACAAGTAGGCGCCAGATTTGTTTCCAGTTAAAAGGTTTTTCAATTGCTTGATCAACTGTGTAATAAAACCGTTTTAAATGACGCTTACTTTTTTGATTATCTTCTTTCTTAGCCATACTCGCTCTCCCCCCTTAGTTCGTCGCTTTCATAATCACATCATGGTCCTGATATTGAATTCGATAGATACGTTCATAGACACCATTATTTTTCATTAATTCATTATGGGTTCCACGTTCAACGACCTCTCCATCTTCTAGTACTAATATTTCATCAGCATGCTTGAGAGAAGAAATACGATGAGCAATAATAAATGACGTTCTTCCTTTCATGACCTCTTTTAACGCTTTTTGAATTTGGAATTCAGTTTCCATATCGACAGCCGATGTCGCATCATCTAAAACGAGAATACTTGGGTCGATACAGATTGCACGAGCAATCGCTATACGTTGCTTTTGACCACCAGAAAGCCCCATTCCCCTTTCACCGAGTAACGTATCATATCCTTTAGGCATTCCCATAATAAAATCATGGGCTTGCGCACGCTTAGCCGCATCAATGATTTGTTCCTCAGTTGCATCTGGATTACCATAGGCAATATTTTCACGAATCGTAGTGGAAAATAAAAATGATTCTTGTAATACAAAACCAATATGCTTTCGTAATGTTTTTAAATCATAATCTGCAACTGGTTTTCCATCCACAAGGACCTCACCAAGCTCAGGCTCGTAAAACCTTGTTACTAACTGTGTAATACTTGTTTTACCAGATCCGGTGGCACCAATTAACCCTATTGTTTTACCAGGTGGCGCATCAAAGCTGATTTTTTTTAATGCAGAATCATCATCTTTCGTATACGTCAATGTCACATTATCAAAAGTAACATGCCCTTTTATGGAAGTTGCGCTCGCATTTTCTTGAACAACGATATCCTCATGTGCTTCTAAAATTTCCCTTAGGCGTTCTCCGGAAGCCTTTGCTTGTGAAAATTGGTTAATGACATACCCAACGTTCATAAGCGGCCCCATAATGTACCAAACTAAACTAAAAAAGGCAACTAATTCACCAAGTTCAAGTCCTCCATTTATTACGAGGTAGCCTCCAAAACCAAGAAGTGCAACAGCACATACATTCCCAATAAATTCCATAAGCGGGAAGAATTTTGCCCAAATTTCTGAGGTTTTAACATAATTCTGACGATAATCATCATTGCTAGTGGAAAATCTACCAATTTCAAAGTCTTCACGTGACAATGACTTTACTGTTTGCATTCCGCTAATATTCTCTTGAACCCTTGTGTTTAATTTCCCAAAGGATTTACGAATTCCACGAAACGCTGGATGTGCCAGCTTTTCAAACCGCATTACTACAACAACTAAGAAAGGCATCGCTGCCATTGTTACTAGAGCAAGCGGTACGGAATAGTAAAACATGACACTTAAACTAATACCAATTAGTAAAACAATGCGAAGAAGCTCCGCAAAGCCAAACGAAAGAAAGAAACGAAATCCCTCTACGTCCGATGTCAGTCGCGACATAATATCTCCTGTTTTCGCATTATCATAATATTTAAAGGATAGAACTTGAAGTTTCTTATACAATGCATCACGAACATGATATACCGTCGTAACTCCAAATAATTCCCCTAAATACTGATGATAAAATGTTGCAATTCCTTTAATTAGCATTAATACAACAAAAATTCCGGCGATGTAAGGTATTAATTCATATCTCTCTTCCCCTACAACAGTATCAATCGTAATCTGTAAGATAATTGGATACACAACCGTAATGACCGTTACAAAAAATAGAAAGATTAGTGAAGTAAAGAAATACTTTCTATAAGGCCAATAAAATTGTTTTAGTTTTTTAAATGTATCCATATGTGTCCCTCCCCCATGAAGTGTATATCTTTCACGTAATTACTAATATAACGGTTTCCGAAATAAATTGCTATAAATTTTGCTTAATTTTTTAAAAATTTTTTTATTAACGAAAGTAAACGTATTTTCACTAAAGAAATAGGATAAATTCTTTTTTCTTTTTAGATATATAAAAAAACAAGGCTTCTATAGAGAAGCCTTGTTTAACTAACTTAATTTGTCATTAACCATTTGACAGATCGACTGCGCATCCTCACCTGATGCATTTACTACTGGACCAGCAATACTAGTGTTAGACATACCCATTACATCCTTATCTAAACCAGATATTACACAACAATCGCAATGCGCTGTGTCTGCTTCAGATTTCAGTTCAATGACCTCATGTCCCATTTCCATTAATGCTTCTTTTACATCTGTAAGGGACTCTTCAACCCCGATTCTTGCCATCTTCTTCACTCCTCTAATCTATGCATATTTACATGCTTAGTTTGACCGAAAGTAAGGAAGATATGCGAATTAATTCGGATTAGATGATAATGATTGTAGCACTGTTACAACTGATTTCACACCAATCATTAAGGCATCCTCTTTTGGATTTAACTGGGCATTGTGAAGGCCATAAGGAGAGTCTACCCCTAACCAAAACATAAATCCTGGAATATCCTTTAACATAAAACCAAAGTCTTCACCTGTCATTGCTTTCTTCGCTTTGAGAAATGTAATATTACTCTCTTTCATCACTTTCTCAAATAACTGGACATATTTCTCATCATTATAAACCTGATAGTAATTTGAGCCATAATCAATTGCGATTCTACAGTCGAAGCTAATCTCAATCCCTTTCGCAATTGCTTCTATTCTTTTCTTCACAGTATGAATAGCCTCTGGTTTAAGCGTTCGAATAGTCCCTTCAAGCCTTGCAGTCTCCGCTATAGCATTTTGAACATGACCACTTGTCAGCTTTCCTATTGTTACAACAGCACTATCCAATGGATCTAGACTACGAGATACAATTTCTTGAATCTGTGAAATAAAACTCCCAGCCGCTACTGCCATATCCTTTGTTAAATGCGGATATGCTGCGTGTCCACCTTTACCTTTAAAGTCAATAAACAATTCACTAGTATTAGCGAATAATAAACCAGGCTTTGTGGCAACTACTCCAACAGGGTATTCCGGAGCAATATGTAATGCGAAGATACAATCCGGTTTCCACTGTGTAAAGACCTCGGATTGAATCATTGGTAAAGCGCCACCTGGACCTTCTTCGGCCGGTTGAAAAATAAAAACCACATCATCTTGTATTGGATGTTCAATTACAGCCTGTAGAGACCCTAATGCAATTGTCATATGAAAGTCATGGCCACATGCATGCATTCGACCGGGATGTTTAGATGAATAATCAAAGCCTGTTCGTTCATCAATTGGTAATCCATCAATGTCTGTTCGATATCCGATTGTTTTTCGAGGGTTTTTACCAGAAACTTTTACTAAGATACCTGTTTTCCACGTTTTAACTGTAACTTTGGGGGTGACCAAGTCATTGATCTTCTGTAATAAGTATTCTTGAGTTTTAAATTCTTGAAATCCTAGTTCAGGTATTTGATGTAAATCACGTCTAATTTGTCTAAGTGAAGTTAACTCCATCTTGGGTCACCTATTTAATTGTCCAATTTCCGTAGCTCTTGTTTAATTTCAGTTTTTGACTTGGTACCCTCATCAATTTCTTTCAGTACTTTCGCTGGAGTACCTGCAACTAATGTGTAAGGCTCTACATCTTTTGTAACAACTGCACCAGCTGCGACAATTGCTCCCTTTCCAATTGTTACGCCTTCTAAAACGACTACATTGGCTCCAATAACAACATCATCTTCTACCACTACTGGTTTTGCAGATGGAGGCTCAATAACGCCTGCTAATACTGTTCCAGCACCAATATGACAATTCTTTCCAACTGTAGCTCGACCACCTAATACAGCATTCATATCAATCATTGTACCTTCACCAACAACTGCTCCAATGTTAATCATGGCACCCATCATGATTACAGCACCATCACCTATCTCAACCTGGTCGCGAATAACTGCACCTGGCTCGATACGAGCATTGATATTTCTTAAATCCAATAATGGAATCGCCGAATTACGTCGATCATTCTCTACCACAAATTCAGAAATAACAGATTTATTTGCTTCTAAGAAAGTCGAAACTTCCTTCCATTCACCAAATAATACACCCGTCTTCTCCTCTACAAAAGCTTGGATTCCCCCAAACTCTAAGCTTTTTAATTCATCACCTTTTATATATACCTTTACTGGTGTACTCTTTTTACTATTAGAGATAAAATTAATAATCTCATTGGCATCCATCATGTTCATGGAATAACCCCCTATTATTTTTTCTAATCTTCACTTTAACAGACTGCACCAAATCGAGCAATTATTACAGTAAAAAGCATCCCCCATCTTCATGAAGGATGCTTTAAAAATTCAACTTACTTGTTTCTAGCAGCATATACATCTTTTCTTAATTCTTTTAGTAATGCCCTTCTTGTTAGAATGCCATCAAAATATCCATCCTTGTCGACAATACAAACAAACGGGAAATCAATTAATGCTTTTAATCCATCAATTATGGAAGCTTCCTTATATAATCTTGGAATATCTGTATTCATTACATCCTGAACTTGTAAGCTCGATAAACGTTCAATTTCAAAACGTTCAAGACCAAGTATTTCATTTAATATTTTTGTCTTACCTATTGTACCTTGTAATTTATACGTTGCATCTAGTACCGGGACAGCTGAATAGCCCGACTTTACTAAAACTAATAATGCATGTTCTAATGGGTTGGCAACTTGGACATGCGCAACTTTTTCAGATGAAATCATTAACTCAGAAATTGTTACCGCTGTCAAATCCTTATCTTGTAATAAACTCATAATACCCGCTCCTCTTAAATACTACTTAAATACTCATTCTTGGTGAAAGGCTCTCAAAAACAACTAACAAGTAAGTGTAAATAACAAATCAGAAAGCCTAGTAATTCTCTTCACGATAAAGGAGTTTTAGTTCCATCTTAGCAGTACAGCATTAACGATTAGATACTTGAGAAAATAAAGTTCTCTTTCCCTAACCATAGTTTACCATATTTCTAACTGAATTAGCATGTACAACATTGTTAAGAATAAATTGAAAATAATTGTCACTTATTCTATAATATGAGCATATGCTCATATTATAGAAAGGGAGTTGTTAACGATTGAATTATGAACCGTTGAACGAAGCTTTGATTGAGCAAGTTTCTCAGACCTTTAAAGCTTTATCTGATCCAACCCGAATTCGTATTCTTCACTTACTATTTTTTCAAGAGCAATCGGTTACAGAAATTGCAAATGCGCTAAATATGCAGCAATCCACCATTTCACACCAATTAAAATACTTAAAGCAACTTCGCTTAATCAAAAATCGTCGTGAGAAAAACATGTACTTTTATTCTATTGATGATTATCATGTCATGAATTTATTAGAACAAACCATTGATCATACGAAACATACGATAGGAGGGAATTAAGAAATGGGTCATCATCACCACCATGGGCACGAACATGGACACGGACATCATCATCACCATTCTACTAATAAACGAGTACTGTTAATTAGCTTCATTGCTATTTTTACATTTATGATTGTAGAAGCTATCGGTGGGTTTCTCACAAATAGTCTTGCCTTAATATCGGATGCTGGGCACATGCTAAGTGACGCTGCAGCACTAGGATTAAGTTTACTTGCATTTAAAATTGGAGAAAGAAAAGCAACATCCGAAAAGACATATGGCTATAAGCGCTTTGAAATTATTGCTGCATTTTTAAACGGTGTTACGTTAATCGTTATTTCACTCTATATATTCTATGAAGCAATAACTCGTTTTGTTGAGCCCGAAGAAGTAAGTGCTAATATGATTATCATTGCAAGTCTCGGACTTCTTGTAAATATCGGTGTAGCTTTCTTACTAATGCGTGGAGATTCCAAAGATAACTTGAATATTCGAAGTGCACTTCTTCATGTGCTTGGAGATTTATTAGGTTCAGTTGGAGCAATCCTTGCAGGGATTTTAATTTTGGCATTTGGATGGTATCTTGCAGATCCAATCGCAAGTATCATTGTTGCAGTTCTAATTATTATTTCTGGTTATCGTGTTACGAAAGATTCACTACATGTACTCATGGAAGGAAAACCATCAAATATTAACCCAAACGATATTATTACTGAGCTGAGAAATCTTGAAGGAGTTATCAATGTGCATGATTTACACATTTGGTCTATCACTTCCGAACTACCAATGTTAAGCTGTCATATTATAGTTGAAGAAAATGTTGATCGCGATAAACTAGTTGCCAAGGGAACGGACATCATAAAACAGCTTTTCCAAATTAGTCACTGCACTCTACAAATTGAAGGTAAAAATACATCCCACGGTACGTGTGATCATTGTAATTAATCAAAAATGGACAATACAATTAGCCGTATTGTCCATTTTTGATTAAAAAGGAAATTTATTTAACCATTGACCTCCGTCCATCGTGACAACTTCTCCATTTATATAAGATGCTTTATCAGAAAGTAAGAAATATGCCAATTCTGCTATTTCTTCTGGCTCTCCAAGTCGTTTTAATGGAACTGATTCCAAGGTCCTTTTTGCAGCTTGTTCAGATAAAAAAAGTTTTTCAGCTCCACCTGTTCGTTCAATTGGACCTGGCGCAATGGCATTTACTCGAATACCATATTTGGTACCCCATTCTACTGCTAGCGTACGTGTCATGTTAAGTACACCAGCCTTCGCTGCCGAAGAATGTATCACTCCGGCTCCAGCGTTCCACGCATATGTAGCAACCATATTAATAATGGAACCCTTTATCTCATGTTCTATCCAATATCGACCTACTTCTCTACTACAATAAAAGGTTCCGTTCAACACAATATCTATCACAGAGTTCCAACCATTAACAGATAGATCTTCTGCTGGGCATATAAAGTTCCCAGCGGCATTATTAATTAATGAATCAATTCTTCCAAAATGATTAATAGTGTCCGTAACCATGCGTTCGACATCATCCGGATTTCGCACATCCATCGGAAATATGTGGAGTTTTCCTTTCGCCGTTTTCTCAAGTTCTTCCTTAACAGCAAGAAGCTTCTCCTCTCCTCTACCTGTTAGCACAACATTTGCCCCTTCATCCGCAAGCTTTTTTGCCATGTATTTCCCCATGCCACTAGAGCTTCCAGTAACGATTACCGTCTTCGTGTTCATTTATATTCTCCTCTCACAATATAGTAAACGCCCTATATGTTCATACTATTTCTATTTATATAAAAAGTCAAAAAACACTACGTAATTGAAGTAATAAACAATGAAAGCTTCCAATAATTTATGCTATAATTCTATACGTTAACTATTTTATCCTGCACTTGAAAGAAGCAAATTATCATTTACTACTATCGTTCACGAAAGGTGACATTATGAATAGAAGAGCTTTTCTAAAAAGGTTTTTTGGTGGTGCACTCACCCTATTAGGCTTAAGTGGTGGAACCTATTATTATGCAAGGGATATTGAACCAGGACTCCTTTCCATCCAGCAAGAAACAATAAAAGGTACTAATATTCCTCAATCATTCAATGATTTTACAATTTTACAATTTTCCGATACGCATATTGGTTTTCATTATGATCTCGATCAGTTTGAAGAATTAACTAAACAAATTAATCAATTAAAGCCAGATTTAATTGTTTTCACTGGTGATCTAGTGGATGAACCGAACCAATATAGTTGGGACAATAGGCTTACAGATTTACTTGGAACGCTTAATGCGCCATATGGAAAGTATTGGGTTTATGGAAATCATGATCATGGAGGATATGGTACTGAAACCATAAAAAAGGTCATGCATTCAGCCGGATTTAACCTACTTCAAAATAGTCATCAGGCTATCGAGATTAACCAAGATCGTATTATTCTTGCTGGTATTGACGATGTAATGCTGGGTAGACCAGATTTAACGAAAACAATCGAGAATACAAATCCAGAACTATTTACCATTCTTCTTGCTCACGAACCTGATTTTGCTGATATTACTGTTCAGTATCCGATTGAAGTACAGCTTTCCGGCCATAGTCATGGTGGACAAGTGCGCCTTCCTTTTGTTGGACATCTATATACACCAATATATGCTGAAAAATATGTAGAAGGCAAGTATACATTTGAATCCAGCAACTTGAATCTCTATGTTAGTCGTGGAATTGGGACTACTCGTCTTCCTTATCGTTTTTTATGTAAACCAGAAATCCATCTCTTTACCTTGAAGAGCTAATGCATAAACAAGCCCCTATTTCAGAATGGATGCATAGGATAGTATAAGCTCGTAAAGAAAGGGAGATTATTATTGGATAATGATCATTTACCTAATGCTTACGAAATTGATGGATTAGAAACTAAAAAGAATAGTCCTGTATTACCTATAGTAACAGGACTATTAATTGGACCATTTTGTTATAATACGTTTCAACCGTATTTCCCATCATCCCCTTCTCTATTTGATTACGAACATGATTATTGGGAGAACTATTAGTAAACAATTTAGAGAGGACTGATTTAGCTGCCTCTCTTTTATTATGTTTGTAACAGATTATCCATAGTTTCATAACAACTTACATGATACAATTAAATTGATTTTACATAGTGGAGGAATCAGTGATGAAGAAATTAAAACCAATATTGTTTCTAGTCATTATAATTACGATACTTTCAGGGTGCGGTGACCCAAAATATGAAGGAGATTTTTCATATAAGGTGGAAGACTTCACCTTCACCAATCAAGATGGTGAATCGGTTAGTAAAAGTGATTTTGAAGGGAAAATTTGGATTGCAGACTTTATCTATACAAATTGTAAAACAGAATGCCCACAAATGACTTATAATAAGCAGAAAGTTGAACGTGCATTAGAGGATGCTGGAATAACGGATATAGAATTTGTTTCCTTTAGTATTGATCCAGAGCATGATTCACCTGAAGTTCTAAAAGAATATGGAGAAGTTCGTGGACTTGATTTCGACAATTGGACATTTCTTACTGGCTATGATTTTCAAAGTATAAAAGAATTTGCAATTGAATCCTTTAAAACACCTGTTGAAAAAATGGAAGATGATACATTTGCTCACGGTGTTAGTTTTTTTGTCATTAGTCCCGAAGGAAACGCAATAAAGAACTTTAATGGATATTACTTAACTGATGAACAAGTTGGTGACGTAGTATCGTTTATTGAAGGAATGCAATAGAAGCCTATTTCGGCTTCTATTTTTTATGTGAATTCTTCTCATAAAGGGCTTTTTTGTAAAGGTTCTAGATATTATGTATTGAAAGTGTACAAGCTTTAAGATACTATTAAAACAAACTACAGCTATGTTAGAAAGGAGGGTATTAAGATGACAAATAAAGCGAACGTATCATTACGAGATCTTGCACGTGCAATTTATACTATTAATCGTCATGCTAAAACGGCACCTGAGCCTCAGCATTTATATTCGATTAAAAAAGAATCCATTAAACTTCTTCTCAAAGAAAAACGAGCAAAAAAAATTGGACTTCACTTTTCTGATCATCCAAAACGGAGTAACCAACACTCTACCCTACTTGTGAAGGTAGATGATTATTATTTTCACATCCCTCCATCAAAAGAAGATTTCAAGGAGTTAGAACATTTGGGTACTCTCGACCATAATTTTCGAAACCCTCAAACAAAAATGTCTTTATCGCAGGCAAAAAAAATAATTTATCAATATATTGATTGGAAACCAGTTACAAAAAAACCACCGAAAAATCAATATTCATCATCAGCCTATTTTACTCCTTCTTCTCTTGGAAAAATGGAATGGCCTCCCAAAAAAACCTTCCGATAAAAAGCATACATGAGATATGCTTTTTTTTATACCTTTCTTCTCCGCTTTAATACTTGCTTTAACAACTGAATAATTAAGATAACAAACCCTAAAATTCCAAGTATTTGAAGGGAAAATTTAAACAATTGATACGTTAGTGGATCAATTTTTCCGATAAAAAGTACAGCAATAAAGAATAATACAATATATGAAAGGCTACTAAGTACATAGCTTAATAGTCTCTCTGACTGTAATGTAATAAGGAATGCTGTAAGTGGACGTATAACGATATGGCTAGCAAGAATCCCTATAAAAATTAAAATTACGTACAATACCTCTTTTTCAATTCCAAGTGAGTTTAAATGGGAGAATTTAATCCAATCAACAATTCCAATCATGTAAAACATTCTATCGCACCCTTTTTCTCTAGTAGCAACCATTTTGCACGAAGAACGTATAATATATACCTATTTGTCTGCTATTTTATTAATTTTTCGATATAATTATAATATTGGGTTATACCGGCAGGAGAGGTGGTAATCATCTTGAATAAAGCAATTCTATTCATCATGACAGGTGCTGCACTATGGGGAACAATAGGATGGTTTGTTAAAAATCTCTACGATTATGGATTTACGCCAATGGAAGTTGTGACATTGAGAGCAGTTACTACTGCAATCATATTAGTCTTGTATTTACTAATAGTATCTCCGAGGGCTTTAATACTTAAGTCAGTAACAGATCTTAAATACTTTATAGGTACAGGTATCTGTAGTATTATTTTCTTTAATTATTGCATGTTTACGACGATAGAACTGTCTTCCATTCCAATTGCAACAGCTCTATTATATACAGCACCAGCGTTTGTTTCTATATTCTCCTTTATATTTTTTAAAGAAGCCTTTACTAAATGGAAAGCTATCGCTCTTATGAGTACTTTATTCGGAACTTGTTTAGTGGTAGGCTTAATCCCAATAAATTTAAGTGTTGTTCAATTAGATAGTATCCTATTTGGACTAGGTTCAGGGCTCGGATATGCATTTTATAGTATCTTTAGTAAATTTGCCTTACGTAGATATTCTAGTCTATGTATTACGACGTTTACATTTATTGTGGCAGCTATAACTCTAATACCTTTCTTTCCATTTCATGAAAAACTACCTTTATTACTTGAGCCAGAGATGCTTTTTTATGCGTTTGGTCTTGGACTGTTCCCGACAGCTATAGCATACATTATCTATACATATGGACTAAACGAAACAGAAGCCTCAAAAGCAGCTATTTTAACGACAATTGAACCTGTTGTTGCAACACTAATTGGAATTTTTATTTTTAATGAAGCATTTACGTTTGTACAAATAATAGGAATGACTTGTATAATAGGTGCAGTAATCATCATGCAAATGAAAAAAAGTAATACACTACACTCAAAATTTGTTGCTTAATATAATCTTGGAGGAAAACAAGTGGATAATTTACTAAATAAACAAGTGAAAGCTATTGAAATATCGGGGATCCGAAAGTTCTTTAACATGGTCGCAGAAGAGAAAGACGTTGTTTCCCTAACCATTGGTCAACCAGACTTTTATACACCAGAGCATATAAAGAAAGCTGGGATAAATGCATTACAAACTAATAAAACGACATATACTAATAATGCAGGGATTATAGAATTAAGAAAAGCAATCTCAGATTATTATGAAACAAAATACCGTGTAAGCTATCATCCAGAAAACGAAATTATTGTAACAACAGGCGCATCACAAGCGATTGATATTGTATTTCGTACTATTCTAAACCCCGGTGATGAGGTGATCTTACCAGCACCAATATATCCGGGATATGAACCATTGATTACCCTGGCTGGTGCGAAGGTTCAATATGTTGATACAACGGAAGACAATTTTAAGTTAACTAAGCAAACCTTATTAGCTGCAATCACTGCAAATACAAAATGTGTTGTTCTCCCCTACCCTTCCAACCCGACAGGTGCTTCATTTACAGCATCTGAATTAAAGGAACTGGTAGAAGTTTTGAAAGATAAAAATATCTTTATTCTAGCTGATGAAATATATAGTGAATTGGTTTATGACTATGAGCATACATCAATTTCTAGTTTTAGTGAGGTTAAAGACCGTACAATCGTAATCAATGGATTGTCCAAGTCTCATTCCATGACAGGCTTTCGAATTGGTTATGTATTAGCACCAAAGTGGATCGCCACTCATGTGATTAAGGTTCACCAATATAATGTTTCCTGTGCGTCTTCCATTAGTCAGTACGCAGCACTAGAAGCATTGACGAATGGATTAACAGACCCTCAAATGATGCGGGAAAATTATAAGAAAAGAAGAGATTATGTGTATAATCGTCTGGTTGAAATGGGCCTAATCGTAAACAACCCGAATGGAGCTTTTTATTTCTTACCAAAATTTCCAATACAAAAAACAACTTCATTTGAATTAGGGCTTGATTTAGTAAGGAAGGGTAGAGTTGCTCTCGTACCAGGAGACAGTTTTTCGAAGATTGGAGAAGGATATATGCGGCTATCCTATGCTTATGATTTTAATACACTGGAAGTTGGACTTAACCGCATAGAAAGCTATCTTAGCAAAGTAAAATTAACATAATGTGGCCATAGCTATAGTGGGATAATGCTTCCTATTTGCATATCCCTCCTATTAGCCATATGATAGTTATTGCAGTTTTATTTTCTCTTTTTCTGATTCTAAAGAATCAAAATCATTTTCTCTAACCTTTTCATAAATATTTAATAAACGGTCTAACTCTTGACTAAGTGCAATTGATTCTAAACTCGTAATACCTTGTGTTAATGCAGTATTACTCATTTTCTTCCGAAGTGATTCTATCTTCTTTAGTAGCTTGTCAGTATCGTACATAAATATATTACAATACCTCCTTTACTATTTATATTACTTTAGCATAGAAAAGCTATCAAAAACAATTGAATATTAATTATTTGTAAATTATTTTTCTAAAACAAAAATATTTATTAACGTTGTTATACCTAATTTATTGGTATAATTGAATTAGTAATAAGATAACAGCTACACATATCTTTATTCCAAATGAATAACAAGAATTGTTAAAATGAGAAAGGAATGTCTTCTTTGGCCAAAAAGAAAGGAAAAAACGAATGGGTTGAATGGGGCAAAGCAATAGTAATTGCCATCATTCTTGCGTTTTTATTACGATCATTTATATTTGCGACTTCTATTGTTGAAGGTGATAGTATGGATCCTACCCTTCAAGACGGAGAGCGCGTTATTTTTAATAAATTCGTTTATCTAATAGGTGAACCTAACAGAGGAGATATTGTCATTATCCAACGCCCAGAAAAGAATTATGTTAAGCGAATCATTGGATTACCAGGTGAAACCATCGAAATCAAAAACCATCAGCTCTATGTAAACAATGAACTATATGATCAACGATTCTTAACAGAGGATGCAAAAAATCATACTGGAAATTATGGTCCAATCACAATTCCTGAAGGTCGTTATTTCGTGATGGGTGATAACCGATCTATAAGTAAAGATTCTAGAAATGGGCTAGGATTTATCATGGAGGATGAAATTATTGGTAAATCTGAGTTTGTCTTTTACCCATTTACTGAAATAGCCAAGACAAGATGACAATCCACAGAAGATGATAAAGGTCCATTCTACACATGGACCTTTTTTGTATTACAAATCTGTCTTACTTTTCATTATCCAATATACAGAACCCTATATTCATTAGTAAGACTAGAAAACAAATTACTCCAAAAACTGTTTCCCACATGACTAAGAGCACCTCCTAATAATAGCTTATGTATAATTCTCTATTTTAAAAATGATATCAACCTTTTCTATCATACCAATTTCCAATGCCTAAATAAAGAAAAATATGTTAAGATAGACATAAAATAATTGTAGTATTATAGCGAAATCAGGAAGCGGGTGATAACATGTTACACTGTCCTTATTGTGGTTCAGTTGTAAAGGAAGAAGAACAATTTTGCGTTAGTTGTGGAGAAGAGCTTCCCGAGGATATTAATGAACGCTATACGAATAAGAAACATTATAAGAAGCTTTGGGTGATGCCATTTATCACACTTGTTATGGTATTACTAGCAGTTAGCTTATATCAGGGTTACTTACAAAAGCAAACATCGCAAGCAAAACAAAATTATGAGCTTGGTGAGAAAAGTCTAGCAGAGGAAGATTATGATGCTGCAAAAGATTACTTCACAAAAGCGCTTGATGAAAAGTCAAATTTCAAACAAGGCAAGACCGCACTTGAATTTGTAAAGAACGCATTAGCGATTAAAGATAGTATAGTAGAATCAACAAAAGAACTGGAAGAAAATAATTTTCAATCTGCACTTACACTATTAAATGATGCTGAAGCATCATTAAAGAATTATAATGGTGCTGCGACTACAAATCTTGTCGATGATATCGTCCTACAACGCAGCACTGTAAAGCTAGAACAACTAAAAGCTCTCCTTGAGGAAAATCCATCAATTGATGAACTCAAAGTATTACTATGGGAAGCTGATGCCATTAAGTCAGATGAAGCAGTTCAAATTACCGAATCCATCCGAAATCAAATTATTGACTTCAGCTATACCAAAGCCAGTGAGCAACTCTCTATGAAGCAATTTAGTGATGCGCAATTAATTGTAGAAGACGGATTAAAATATGCACCTAATTCTGAGAAACTCCTTAGCTTAAAGACCACGATTGAAAAGGAAAAGGTGTCTTTTGAAGTTACACAGCAAGAGCGAATACAGCAAGCTCTTGATACCGCTGAAGAAGAACGCGAAATGAATGAAAATGATGCAGTGGAATTAATTTCTGTTGACATTGAAAACGATGAACAAGGTAACTTAGTTGTAAAGGGCGAAGTGAAAAGCGTCGCTACGATTCCTATTAACTCCGTGCTTGTAGAATATTCATTATTAACAAATGAAAACGAATTTTTATCCAATACTGTTTATGTGTATCCAGATACCCTTTACCCGAATGAAACAGGTAAATTTGAATTTACTCACTATGACATTAAAGAAAATGTTAAGGAAATGGATATTAACGTTAAGAAAATTACCTGGTATACAAACTATTAAGCGAGTTTACGGAGTGATAATATAATGCAATCAATACGAAAACTACCAATAATAGCCGCAATCGCCATCATAGTCATGGGGGTTGGGACTCTTGTCTACCTTTATTTCTCCTGGCAAGCAAAGGATTTGACCATAAATAATCCGATTATTGAAAAGCTTGATTTAGATGAAACAGAAGTAGATTTAAAGACGATTATTCATGAAGCTGAAAAGAATGTGGTCCAAATTGAAGCTCAAAATGAGCATAGCACAGTAACTGGGTCTGGATTTCTCTTTAATGAAAAAGGGGATATCATTACAAACGCCCATGTGATTAAGGGGGCTGAAACGATCCATGTCCGTACAGCAAATGCTCGAATATATCCGGCTGCTGTAATAGGAAGTGGAGATACCACAGATGTAGCTGTTATCCGTGTACCACAATTAGCTGGTGAAACTGGATTAACGCTCGATAAAGATTCTTTAGCAGAGACTGGTGATGAGGTAATTGCGCTAGGGAGTCCACATGGATTTCAAAACACAGTGACACTTGGAATTATCTCTGGTACTGAAAGAGATTTTTCAGTTGATGGATTTGACTATAATAACGTATATCAAATCTCTGCACAAATAACACATGGGAATAGTGGTGGACCTTTAATAAATCGAACAACCGGTAAAGTAGTCGGAATTAACTCTGTCGGCACACAGGATGGGACGATAGGATTTAGCATTCCGATATTAGATGTGATTAATGATATCGAAACTTGGTCAAATGAAGCACAAAATGATCAATTGACATTCACAAATACAGAAGAGCTACTAAACTCACTTGATGAAGAGCAATTTATACTTGATGCGGAATATGTGATGGAATACTTTTTAGACAGTATTATTATTCGAGATTATGTTGGTGCATACTCATTATTGGGTGATACCATGCAGTCTAGTACATCTTATTCAAGCTTTCGTGAAGGCTATATCCAAATAATGGATGTTAAATACACCCATCTTTCAACAGAAATTAAAGAAAACAATCAAGCTATCGTTACCGTCGATATAAATCTAACAAAGAATCAACCAAATGAAGAAGAAACAATCGACGAAAATTATCAATATCAATTTACAATTGGTTATGAAAATGACCAGCTAAAAATTATTAAGCTAGAGACCACCCAAGAATAACATGTTATCCACTCCCATAAGAAGGAATCAGTAACTAGGTAAACGTCCAATCATATTTGGGTGATTATCATATAGTATTACTGTAGTTTGGGAGGTGATGATATGCATAACGTTGGATATTGTGGATGTGGCTACGGTTACGGTGGATATGGTAACACGGGTAACACGTTTGCATTAATTGTTGTTTTGTTTATATTGCTTATTATAGTTGGTGCAGCCTATTATAATTAATCAGATGAACATTTTTGTTTTATGGGGCATTCCCCATTCTGTTTTGATAGATAAAGAAGAAGCTTGTGCACGAAATGCACAGGCTTCATTTATTTAAGCGAAGAATTTTATTAGTTGATTAGCTGGCAAGGGTTTACTTAAGAAATACCCTTGCATTTCATCACAGCGCTCATTTGTTAGGAATGTCAATTGTTCCATTGTCTCTACACCCTCTGCTATTACTTTCATGTTTAAGGAGTGGGACATATGTATGATTGATTTAACAATTGCTTGGTTTTCTTTTTGCTGCTCATTTAAAAACATTTTATCTATCTTTAATTTAGCAATTGGGAACGTACTTAAATACTTAAAGGATGAGTATCCTGTACCGAAATCATCAATGGATACTAATACACCTATAGAATTTAAAGCATGTAATGTCTGTAATATGACTTCTTCATTTGACATCGCCATACTCTCTGTAATTTCAAGTTCTAAATAACATGGATCAAGGCCAGTTTCATCCAGAATATCTCCAATCTTTTCAACAAGATTACGTTGGTGAAATTGCTTTGCCGATAAATTGACACTCACTGTTATCGGTCTGTACCCTTTATCCTGCCATTCTTTATTTTGTCGACAAGCTTCTGCAAGGACCCAATCCCCGATATCAATAATTAAGCCTGTTTTTTCAGCTAACGGAATAAATTCAGTGGGACCAATGTAGCCTTTTTCAGGGTGATTCCATCGTAATAAAGCCTCAAGTCCAACAACTTCATCATTCAATAAATTCTTCTGCGGTTGGTAGTGCAGCTCAAATTGTCCTTCCTTTAAGGCTCTCCTTAGCTCCGATTCCATCGTTAGCATGATTTTGAAATTTTCTGATATAGAAGATTCAAAAAGTTTATAATAATTGCGATGCTTCTCTTTAATAACGTACATTGCTGAATCAGCATGCTTAATTAAATCTGATGCATTCGTTCCATTTTCCGGAAAAACACTTATTCCTATACTTACTGTCGTATAAATCTCATATTCATTAATTTTAATTGGATTCTCAAATTCAGCAATGAGATATTCTGCAAGCTGAACGGCTTCGTCCTTCGACGTATTACGCTGTAATATTAAAAACTCATCTCCACTTAATCTAGCAATAAAGGTGTCCATTTGCTGAAATGTTTTTAATCTTTTCGCACAAGCTTTTAACAGTTCATCACCAAATGAATAGCCTAAGGTATCATTTATCTCTTTAAAATAATCAAGATCCAAAAAGAATACCGCAAGTGATTCCTCTCTATTATTAGCTTGTTGAACAGCTTCTTTTAGTACCTTGTTAAAAAAGTTACGATTGGGTAAATCCGTCAATTCATCATAATAAGCCATATATTCTATTTTGTTTTCATTTTCAATTCGTTCTGTAATATCTTTAACACTTGCTAGTCGGACTACCGTGCCATTGTCATTATAAGGATATTCTAAAATTTCAATATGAAATATTGTTCCATCCTTCTTAATACCTCTTAGCTCCAATACCCCTTCAATAGCTAGGTGTTCAAAATCAGCTAGTTTTTCAAAGCTTTTTGGATCAATTAATTGTTCCATTGCTTTTCCGATAATTTCTTTTCTCGTATATCCAAACATTGCGGCAAATGTATCATCACAATCAATTATTTGACTCTCACCATAAAGAACAATTCCTTCTAAGGTTGAGTTCATTAGTTTATTGATATATCGCTTAATCTCATCTGCTTTATCTTGGATTGACAATTCATGTAAGACTAGGCAATACATTTCTTCACTCACTCGGAGGGATTTCACCTCGAGTAGTGTATGACTCGAGTTCTTTAATTCCATTAACAAGTGAGATTCCTTCGCTCCTCTTAGTAATTCAAAATCTAAATAGTCTGCTATTGATTTATTGTTCATTAAATCCATATCTAAGATAGAACAAGCCTCATGGTTGCCATTTATGATAGAGCCATCATCTTTTACGAACAATATGGCTTCGCTAAAAAAAGATAATAGCTGATTATCTAAAGGTAAAGCTACTTGATCATTTTTCATAATGATTTCTCCTCACTTGTTAACAGTATTATTATCCAATACTTATTCGTTCCTTCGGATAATGATAATCCCCAGTTTTTCGTGTTTTCTTAAACATAAATAGAAACGTTATAATCCCTACCCTACCTATAAACATTAATATCATCAAAATAATCTTTGTAAAGGTTGATAACTCACCTGATATGCCTAAGGATAAACCAACTGTACCAAAGGCTGATGTTACTTCAAACATTATCTGGGTAATGGAAAACGGCTCAACAATCATAATAAGAAGAACGGAAATAAAAACTAATAGCATAGCCATAAACGTTACAGTTACAGCTTTCATTAGGTCTTCTTCATGTACTTCTCGTCTAAATATTCGTATACTATTGCCACCTCGAGCATATGTAATGATAAATATAATAACTAGTGCAAAGGTAGTTGTTCGAATACCACCACCTGCACTACTAGGTGAAGCACCAATAAACATTAGGAAGGACATAAACAAGTGATTCTGTTCTGTTAGTTGGCTTACGTCCATTGTAGATAATCCACCACTTCTAGTTGTAACAGATTGAAACAACGAATAAAAGATGTTTTCATGCCAAGATTTATTCGCAAAGAAATGATTCATATCTAGTAAGTAAATAATGATTGACCCTGTTACAATTAGAATCAAAAACGTTAGGGTGGTTAGCTTTGTAAACAAGCTAAAGTGCACGGACATTCGACTATCGTATCGAGCAAATAAAAAATTCTTTACCTCAATTAATACTGGAAAGCCAATTGCCCCAAAAATGATAAGTAACATATTTATAAACTGAACAAAGTAATCATCCTTATATGGAATTAATGATTGTCCAGTAATATCAAAGCCACCATTGGTTACTGCACTAATTGTACTAAAAAAACCATGAAGATAGGCTTCAGAAGCAGTATGGTAGTAATTTAAAAAATATGTACCTAAAATCAAAAATGCCATTGTCTCGACAGTTAGAAGTACCAAAAGAATTTGCTTGATTAATCGCACCATACCCTCAAAACTAGTCTGGTTCTGGTCAGTCATAATCAATCGTCTTTCTTTCAAGCCTATTTTTCTACCTAACAACAGCCATATAAAAGTACCAATAGCCATTACACCGACAGCGCCAAACTGTAAAATAAGTGCAAGAATAAATATTCCTGGTGTACTTAAAGTATCAGCGATGGTTATCGTACTTAATCCTGTAACACTTAAAGCACTAATAGCAGTAAATACGATATCAATAAAAGCTACATCTACCCCATCTTGATATGCGATTGGTAGACATAAAAGTGCTGTAGAAAAAATTGCAGCAATTAAATAAAAGAATAAAATAATACGGACTGGTGATAAATTGTTCAACCAGCGAAAGAATGATTTCGGTAAAATCATAAAGCTTATTACTCCTCAGTTAGCTATTTTGTCTGAAAATAGCTAATCTTACATTTTATTATAACAATGATTATCAAATATTTCCTTCATTTTCGACAATTCAACATAATCCTTATACAATAATAGTACAATATTCAAAAATTATAACGTACAAGCATACATTTGGAAAGCCATTATGTAAAAACCCCTACTTTTGGAGGAAATGAAATGGAATTAACCCGTGAGCTAGGTAAAAAAATTATTAATGAAACAAGAAAGCTAATTGATGAGAATATTATTATCGTAAATAAGAACGCCATTATCATTGCAAGCACAGACCCCACTAGAATTGACAAATTTCATGAAGGTGCTCAAATGACCATCCAAAACAATTCCGTTACACTTCTAACTGAAGACCATATTCAAACGATGAAAGGAATTCGTCCAGGTGTCAACTTACCCATTTCTATTAATAATACTGTCATAGGTGTTATAGGGATTACCGGAAATCCTCAAGAGATTATTCCTTTCGCTTCTCTCATGCAAAAAATGACAGAGCTGCTTATTCAGGAAAACATCTATATACAAGAGAACGAATGGCATGCAAGAGCACTTGAAACATACTTTCTAGAATGGATTCAAATGGATGACATTCCAAATGAATTTTTGCATCGTGGTGAATTACTAGGAATTACGTTATCCCCGCCTTTTCGATGTTCTATTGTAAGCCTAAACGGAAATCATATACAAGCAAAGACCGTGGATGATGTCTTGAAATTGTTCAGATTGAAATTAAATTGCCCAGTAATTCGTTGGGGCAATAGTCGGCTCATACTCATTACCGAAGAAGTCCATCCTCAAGCAATAGTAAATCTACAGCATCAGTTACAATCAGCCCAAAACTATATTCAATCGACTCTTCATGTATCCTTTTCTATTGGAATCGGTACATCTATAAATACGTATCAGATTAAGGAATCGTTTCAAAAAGCGAATAAAGCACTTTCAATTGGTAGAGAAAATAATATGACATATTACGAGGATCTATTATTGGAAGTTTGCCTTGATGACATTAAAACAGATATCCGACATGAATTTCTCGATAAAATTATATCTAAATTTAAAAATGAAGATGCATTAATGAATACACTCAAAATCTATTTAAAAAACAATATGAATCTAACCGAAACCGCAACTGAATTACATATCCATATCAACACGCTACATTATAGGCTTAATCGAATTAAACAGTTAACCGGCTTAAATCCAAAGCACACTTACTCCATTGCACTATTTTATACCGCATTCTACTTTTTAGACAATTACACAAAATAACACGAATTGCCATTGCATTATTTGTATGATTCAACATATGAAAGCGTATGAATATGCTTTAGAATCAAAATTGTATGAAATGGGAATTGTTTTCCCCCTTACCATCGTTTATTTGGTGGAAACACAAACTGTTATATAGGAGAATGCCTATGTTAAATGAGTTTATAAAAAAGGAGCTCCGTAAGATAGTAGGAGCCGATAATGTTCAAGATTCTAATGCTAGTTTACTAGCATATTCCTATGATGCAACACCAGGTTTCCAATCCATGCCTGATTTAATCATTTCACCAAGAAATACAGTTGAAATCTCACAAATTGTGAAGATTTGTAATGAACATGAAATACCAATTGTTCCGAGAGGATCTGGTACAAACTTAAGTGCTGGAACGACTCCTTTACATGGCGGTATTGTTTTGTTAATGAAGCATTTGGACAAAATTATAGAAATTGATGAGGAAAATTTGACTGTTCGAGCACAACCAGGTGTCATCACAGTAGATCTAATACAAGCGGTTGAGGAAAAAGGTCTCTTCTATCCCCCTGATCCTAGTTCCATGAAAATATCACAAATAGGTGGGAACATTAACGAAAACTCAGGGGGACTTCGTGGTTTAAAATATGGTGTAACCCGAGATTATGTTATTGGTCTTGAAATTGTCCTTCCAAATGGGGATATTATTTCTACAGGTGGAAAGCTGGCAAAGGACGTTGCTGGGTATGACTTGACTCGCCTTATTGTTGGTTCTGAGGGAACCTTGGGAATTGTTACGGAGGCTACTCTAAAATTAATTCCGAAGCCAGAGACCAAGAAAACAATGCTAGCTCTATTCCAAAACTTAGATGCAGCCGCTAAATCTGTGTCCGCTATAATTGCCAATCGTATAATTCCAGCAACACTTGAGTTTCTCGATCAACCGACGTTGCAAGCAGTTGAAGACTTTGCTCAAGTCGGTCTTCCTACCACTGTAAAGGCGGTCTTATTAATAGAACAGGATGGGACAGAATCGATTGTTGATCAAGATATGAAGAAAATTGCACATATCTGCCGTGAATATGAAGCAATTGAAGTTTCGATTGCAAAAACAAAAGAGGAAGCCGAAGCCTTAACAACAGCTAGAAGATCTGCATTATCTGCTCTTGCCAGATTACGTCCTACCACGATACTAGAGGATGCAACAGTACCCCGTTCGCAAATTGCGAATATGGTAAAGGCTATTGAAAAAATAGCGAAAAAACATGATATTAGGATTTGTACCTTTGGTCACGCAGGAGATGGAAATTTGCATCCTACATGTTTAACCGATATTAGAGAGAAATCAGAGATGGAACGAGTTGAGAAAGCTTTTGAAGAAATTTTTCAAAAAGCGATTGAATTAGGTGGCACAATTACCGGTGAGCATGGCGTTGGAGCTATGAAGCTTCCTTATCTTCATTTAAAGGTAGGTAATGCTGGAATTGAAATCATGCGAAAACTAAAACATGCATTTGATCCAAACAACATTATGAATCCTGGAAAAGTACTTGCGAAGGCTGATCGTAAAAGAGTGATGATTCACCGATGACCACTCTAGCTAAAAAAGAGCGAATACAGAAGGAATTTAAAGAGAAAATGGATTATGACGAGCTTCTAAACTGCATGAGGTGTGGTTTTTGTCTTCCAAGCTGCCCTACCTATATTGAATCGGGTAATGATGAAGCACATTCACCTAGGGGAAGAATCGCACTAATGAAAGCAGTAGTTGATGGTGTAATTGAACCTGACAATGATGTAAAACGATCACTCGACCTCTGCTTAGGTTGTCGTGCATGTGAACCGGTCTGTCCATCTGGCGTTAAATATGGTCATCTTTTAGAACAAGCAAGAGATATTATTTATCAAAATAAGAAGCAATCATTAGCTGAAAAGACTGCGAGAGGGATTGTTTTTAACAAGCTGTTTCCAAACCAAAAACAAGTCATTAATGCAACAAGCTTACTTAGTTTTTATCAGCACTCTGGATTACAAAAGATTGCAAGAGGTATCGGATTTATGAAGCTTTTTCCTGAATCACTACAAACAATGGAAAAAGTCCTTCCTTCCGTCCCGAAGCGAAAAGAATTAAAAAATCGGCCATCAAATCTACCTGCTCTTCAAGAAAAAAAGAAACGGGTTGCATTCTTTTCAGGCTGTTTAATGGACACCATTTTTATGGCTACCAATGATGCAACCATGACGCTGCTTCAGTATGCTGGATGTGAAATTGTTGTGCCTCATACGCAAAATTGCTGTGGTGCACTCCATGGTCATAGTGGTGAACGAGAAAAAGCCAAAGAAATGGCAAAAAGAAACATCATCGCATTTGAACATACAAAAGCCGATTATATTATAACAAACGCAGGTGGTTGCGGAGCTTTTTTAGTCGATTATGGCTATTTGTTAAAGGATGATCCAGAGTGGTCCATTCGTGCTGGTTTATTCTCAGACAAAATCAAGGACATTACCAGTATATTGTATGACTTGGATTTTCACCATGAGAATTTAGAACTTGAAGAACAGATTGTTACGTATCAGGATTCCTGCCACCTGAAAAATGGTCAAAAAACGTATGAAGAACCAAGGAAGCTTATTCAATCTATCCGTGGTGTCAATTATGTTGAAATGAAGGAAGCAAGCCGTTGTTGCGGATCTGCTGGCATTTATAACATCGTAGAATCTGAAATGTCGATGAAGATATTAGATCATAAAATGAAACAAACGAAACAAACAAAAGCAAAGACCGTTATTACAGCCAATCCTGGATGCCTACTACAAATGAAGCTTGGAATCGAACGTGAAGGACTTTCTAGTACGATGCGAGCAGTACACATCGTAGACTTCTTACTAGAAGCATATAAAACCAATCATTAAAATTAGTTTATTGTGGTGTATGGATTGTCAACACAAGCAATTTGAAAATAATAAGTTGGCTAGGCTACTTTGTCTAGCCTTTTTGGTCATAGTTGCTTCTTAAATCTTTCAAGAAGCTCCTCTCCCTGATACCCCTGTTCAATCAACTCCCCTAACATCTCTTCAATCTTACTTTTTCGTTTATCGACTATTGTTCCAATTAAAATAACACTAATATAATCATTAATATTATTTAAGCTATCAATCGTTGTAATAAAAGTAGCTGGATCATTTGTATCCTTAGAAATTCTAACTTCAACTAATACCTGCTCCTGCCTTTGGCGTAATTCATTGAAATAATCTAAGTAATCTACTTCAAGAAACGCTTCAATCAGCCAATTACTTTTATCGTCCTCCCGATTAATAATTAAGCCATCCACTAACGTGGTATCTTTCTTACTTATTTCTTCATTTTCACTTTCTATTACTTGAAGTGACTTTAACTTAAAAGTCTTCATACGCTCCCTCCTTTTCCTTTTTTAATTAAGTGTAACAAAATTCATGAATGAATGATAACTATTTTCTCCTTAACACATACTAAATAAAAAATAGGAGGTATTACTATGTTATCAGTGTTTATTACCATAGTAATTGTCGTATCACTAATATTATTCCTCGTTATACGCGCTAATCGTTTGAATTTAAAAAACCAAGCTTTAACGATTGCTGATAATGATGCCTTACAGAAGGATTATCTATCACATGGCACTCGCAAAAATATTGAAGATCCTAAAAAGTTATAGACATATCATCAAACATAATCTTCTTTCATTATTACAGAAGCCAAGCAATAATGTATAATAGTAAGTATTCAAAAAAGTTGAATTTCATGTACAGGAGTGTAATGATGCAAAAATTACTTGGCTTCTTATTATTGCTACTATTAGGTATAACTGGATGTTCCAACGACCAACCAGCAATTGTAAAGGTTGATACACCACCAGATAAGGTTTCTGAAGAACCAGAGCTCGTTGAAGAAGTTTCAGAGGATGAGGAAGAAGTTGATGAGTTTATTGAATTTCCTTTAGAAGACGAGGTCGTCCGAGTAAATTTGAATCGCGTACCAATATTACAAGCATATCTGCAGGCTGCTTCCAATAGACAAAATGTAATTGAAACAATGAAAATCGAACGAATAACTAGTAATGATGAAACAAATATGTATTTATTAGCTTTTTCCTGTAAAAATCTGCAATGCTCCTACCTGTTACTTGATGAAACGGTTGAGAATTCTGGATTTCTTGTTGCTGATTTAGCGTCTTTTGAAACCTCCAGTTTATCACCCGACCAGACAAAGTTGCTATTAAAATTTAATCGACAATCCACCCTAAAGCTTCCTGTATCTGATATTGTAGTGATTGATTTAAAAAATTGGGAAGAGTTATCACTTCAAAATACAGATGAAATAAATGATATCCTTGACTTCCAATGGCCTATACTGGGAGCAGACTGGGTGAACGATGAAACGATATCAATTTCAATTCCTGATATTCTACAACTGACTACTGAACAATTGGAGTATTGGGAGTTACATAATAATGCAACAAACGATATTTTATTCCAGATAGAAAATGAAAGCTAATTCCCATTTTTTTACCGGGATAAATGTAAGCTTTCGGCAAATAACTAAAGGTGTTCCAATATGGAACATCTTTTTTCTTTTTTGGTAAGACTTAGTACGTATATTTCCCTTGCGTATCAGAAAGCTATATAATGTAACGCTACTTTAAAGGAGGATCTCTCTAATGACTGTAGGTAGCCAAATGAAACAAGCTGTTGCTGGATTAAAGAGTGTTCAAGCAAGCTTTGAACAGTTTGCCTTGCAAACAGAAAACAAGCAAGCCAAGAAGTTATATGAGCAAGCTGCTCAACAAACTCAAAGTATTCTTCAATCTGTTGAACCACGTGTACAACAAATCGAGCAAGAGGAGCCACAATATAAAGGATTTTAATGACAAGCGGGAGAGTCCTCTCTCCCCTTCTATACTTAATGGAATTTAGGTGAAAAAATGTTTACAAACCGATTTCTTATTATAGTTGGTCTCATTTCACTTTTGCTAACTGGCTGTGGAAATGAAACAGGAAAACAATCCGGCACAAAAAATTCGGTAAACATTACAAACATTTCCAATCAAAATGTTTATGATCAGGAACCTTCAAACAAAGCAAAAAAACTTTTAGCAGCAAAAAAGAATGTGACTGCTATAGATGCGGTCAATACAGATAAGAAAATGATAATCGCGATTGAAGTACCACATCATGAACGATTTCAATTAAAAGACATTAGAGACAAGCTAACAAAGGAATTGAAGAAACAGTTTAAACAAGAAGAGATTACAGTTGAACTTTCTACAGATCAAAAGATAATTTGGGAGCTTGAGAAATTGGAAGAGAAATTGCAAAAAAACAACATTTCTAATAAAGAACTAAAGAAGGAAATCAAGCGAATTAGTAAGCTCATGAAAGAGCAAACATAATTTGGAAAGAAGGGATTATAGATGGCAGATAAAAAGAAAAAGAACCTACCACCCGAAGCGCAACGGTATCAATCCTTTCAAGACAAACGAGAGGTTAAACGACCTATTATTAAAAACTGTATGAAAGCTTTTTTCGTAGGTGGTTTTATATGTTTTATCGGCCAACTCATTTCCACATTTTACATTTACTTTTTTAATTTCACCGAGCAAACTGCTGGTAATCCTACTACAGCGACACTAATTTTCATTACTATGATTTTAACTGGTTTTGGATTTTATGATCGAATTGGTCAGTTTGCAGGTGCTGGCTCTGCCGTACCAGTTACAGGGTTTGGTAATGCCGTAATTTCCGCTGCCATTGAACACCGAACAGAAGGTTTTGTTCTAGGTGTCGGAGGAAACATGTTCAAATTAGCTGGTTCCGTTATCTTATTTGGTGTATTCGCTGCATTTGTAGTCGCTCTCATAAAAACAATCATTATTCAATGGGGTGGAATTTAATGCTTACCGGTCATCGTACTTGGTTATTTAAAAATAAACCGGTCATCATTTCAACTGGTACAGTAGGCGGACCTTTTGAGGCAAATGGTAATATTCCACAAGCATTTAACATATTACATGATGATATATGGTTGGAACAGGCTTCCTTTGAAAAAGCCCAGCAAATCATGATGGAGGAAGCATGCCAATATGCCATAAAAAATAGTTCAATTGAAAAAGAACAGGTCTCTTTCTTTATCAGTGGTGACTTAATTAATCAAATTACTCCTACGAGTTTTGCTGCAAAATCAATTGGTACGGGATACTTTGGACTGTTTAGTGCTTGTGCAACTTCAATGGAAAGCTTAGCACTCGCAGCTTTTTTACTAAATAATAATGGTGCTGATTATATCCTAAGTGGTACCTCAAGCCATAATTCTGCAGCTGAGAAACAATTTCGTTATCCTACTGAATATGGTGGACAAAAGCCACCCACTGCACAATGGACTGTAACAGGTGCTGGCTGTGCACTACTAGCAAAAAATGGAGAAGGTCCTCGTGTAACTTCAGCTACTATTGGTAAAATCGTCGATATGGGAATGTCTGACCCATTTAATATGGGTGGCGCTATGGCTCCAGCTGCAGTAGACACCATTTTAACGCATTTAAGGGAAAGGAATGTAGACGCCTCATACTATGACCTAATTATTACCGGGGACTTAGGCCATATTGGAAGAGAAGTCGCACTTGATTTACTCCACAAAAACGAAATAAATTTACCACAAGAAAAATTTGTCGATTGTGGTTTAACGATTTACAGAGAGGGACAACCAGTATTGGCAGGAGCAAGTGGACCAGCATGCTCAGCAATTGTTACTTATGGCCATTTTTTAGAACTCATGAAGAAAGGTGAATTGGATAAAATACTTGTTGTTGCCACTGGAGCCCTTCACTCCCCTTTAAGTATTAACCAAAAGGACCCGATACTTTGTATCGCTCATGCTGTATCAATTGAATCAGGAAGTGATAATACATGATGATATTTTTATGGGCATTTGTTGTAGGTGGAATCATCTGTGTGATTGGTCAAATCATGTTTGATGTATTCAAACTTTCACCCGGTCACACATTAAGTATATTAGTCGTTGCTGGTGCAATATTGGATGGATTTGGATTGTATGAACCGTTAATCGATTTCGCTGGGGCAGGAGCAACTGTCCCGATTACTAGCTTTGGTAATTCATTAGTTCATGGTGCAATGCAGGAAGCAGAAAAACACGGAATAATTGGTGTTATAACAGGTATGTTTGAGGTAACAAGCTCAGGTATATCTGCAGCTATCATCTTCGGAATGATAGGTGCACTTATTTTTAAACCAAAAGGGTAAGGTTTTTAGGAGGGATAATAGATGACAGTTGGTTCACAAGTGAAAACCTGTTATACAAGCATAAAGGGTATTGAAGCAGGTTTGGGAATCCTCAGAGCTCAGACGAATGAAGCAAATGCTCGAAATGCTTACCACGAAACCGAAGCATTAATAAGTGAAATAAAGCAGGATTTAGAAAAACAAGTTCTGAAGCTAGCAAGAGAAGAACCACAGTACAACCAATAGAAAGGACATAATGTCATGCCAGATTGGATTCAAATTATTATTAGATCTGTTTCACTGCTTATCATTTTATTTCTACTAACGAAATGGCTTGGAACGAAGCAGCTATCCCAATTAAATATTTTTGAATATATTTCTGGTGTTGTATTAGGGGGCATTGTTGCTATCCATGTTAGTACGTTAGAAAGTCCCTTTTACTATGCCCTGCTTGCCATGTTCATTTGGTTCATTTTTCCTTATATCGTTGAATTATTATCTTTAAAGAGCAAAGCTTTTCGAAATTTTGCTCAAGGAAAGAGCAGAGTATTAATACAAAACGGAAAGATTATGGAGGACAATTTAAAAAAGGAGCATTTCTCAACAGATGACCTGCTTGAAAGCCTTCGAGAAAAGAATGTCTTTAAAGTGGCGGATGTTGAATTCGCTGTATTAGAGCCTACCGGAAAATTAAGTGTTTTACCCAAGAAAGAATATCGACCACTGACAGCTAAGGATATTGGACTAGATATAGCACCCGATCGTGAACCTCAAACTGTGATTATGGATGGAAGGCCGCTACTTGAGCCATTAGCTAATCTCTCATTAAATCCAACTTGGTTGGAAACAGAATTAGAAAAAATGAATGTTAGTATTGAAAATGTATTTCTAGGTCAGGTCGACAGTGATGGACAACTGACAGTAGACTTGTACGACGATAAATTAGCCGTTCCTAGTCCTACACAGAAACCGCAGTTACTTGCTACCATGAAAAAATGCCAAGCAGACTTAGAACTGTTTGCTCTAGCAACGGATAATGAACTAACCAAACAAATGTATCAGCGCAATAGTGAAAAACTACAAAAAGCAATCGATCATATAGCACCTTTTTTACGATAAAACCCTTATTAAGTGACAGGGTTTTATTTTTTGTTAACATTACATAATTTTACCTATTTGGTGGAAACGTAAAAGAAAACAATAGCTGGAGTTGTTGCTCTATATGTTGAAGAAATTACTCAGAAGGTCTTATAGAAATAAAAAGGTAAATAGTGAAAAATCGTCAGAAGAAGAAATAAAACTAAATGAATCCAATATTAATTCTAACCTTAATAAAACCGTTGATTCCTTTAAAACGATATATTCTTACCCTGATAACCAAGATGTTGTATTACGAAACATACATATTTCCGGATCGAATAAAAAGGCAGCGATTCTTTTCATCAATACCATAACAAATGCAAAGTCCATAGAGGATTATGTGATTAGCCCATTACTTCAAAACCAGGATTCCTCGAAACAAATAGATGAAATCATTACCGTTCAATCATTGCAAACCAAAAATAAAATCAGTGAGATTGTTACGCATATTAATAATGGAAATGCTGCTTTATTTGTTGAAGGTGAAAATAAAGCGTATTTACTTGGTGCTACTAACTTTGAAGGTAGAAATGTAGAAAAAGCAGAAAATGAAAATGTTGTAAAGGGATCGAAGGAAGCATTTAATGAAAAATCAGCAACGAATATTTCATTAATACGCAAACGAATTAAAAGTGAAAGTCTTGTAGTAGAGTCCCTAATTATTTCGAAACGATCAAAAAACGATCTGTTTATCGTGTACGAAAAGGACTTAGTGAATGATAAGTTATTGCAAAACGTCAAAGATAGAGTAAATGCCTTAGATGTTGATGCAATTCAAAATCTCAGCTTACTAGAACAACAAATTGAAGAGCGAAAATACTCAATTTTTCCAACAATCTTATACACGGAACGGCCAGATCGTGCTGCTTCTTTTATTGAGGATGGGTATATCGTATTACTAATGGACAATTCACCAGATTCCTTAGTTCTCCCAGCAACTTTTTGGTCATTTTATCACACATCAGAAGATCATTATTTGCGATTTCCTTATGGCAACTTCACTCGATTTTTGCGTATCTTAGCTTTATTTATTTCATTATTTACCTCTTCCCTATATGTAGCAGTAGTAACCTTTCACGCTGAAATGGTTCCCCCTGACCTGCTATTAGCAATTGCAGCAACACGGGAGAAAGTCCCCTTTCCTGCTGCAATTGAAGTATTTATTATGGAAATTGCCTTTGAACTTATTAGGGAAGCAGGATTACGCGTCCCAAGCCCAATTGGACCGACCATTGGTATTGTAGGAGCACTTATTTTAGGGCAGGCTGCCGTTCAGGCAAACATTGTTAGTCCAATCGTTGTTATCATTGTAGCTCTAGGTGGCCTAAGCTCCTTTGCTATTGGTGATATCAGTATGAATTTTACCGTTCGAATAGGCAGATTATTACTATTGTTTGCTGCTAGTTTCATGGGCCTTTATGGCATAACGGCATTATTTACAATGGCGATCTTTTATATGGTTTCTATTAAATCCTTTGGTGTTCCATATTTGTCGCCACTAACACCCAATTACAAATCCTCAAAAGATACTATTTTTAGAAGGGTGCTACAGAAAGAAACCTTCAGGCCTGGCTATTTAAAACCTAAAGATATGACGAAGCGATAAGGGGAATAAATATGGAGCAATCTAAGCAATTAATTGGAATAAAAGAATATATTGCTATTGTCATATTAATGATTGGTACCAAATTATCCGATGATACACCAGCCATATTATTTGAACAAATTAAAAATGCTGGGTGGATGGCACCGATTATCAATGGGATAATAGCAATTATTCCAATTTACTTATTAATGAAGGTAGTTGGAAATTATAAGGATAAAAGCTTAGCCGAAGTAACAGACCATCTATTTGGCAAATTTTTCGGTTTTATTATTTTGTTTACACTCCTGGTAGTAGCATTTTGTGCCACTATTGTGGATACAGCAATTTATACTGATATTATCGGAACCATGTACTTTACCAAAACACCCACTATTATTATCTATGGTATTTTAATTGTGGTATGTGCATATGGCGCAAGAAGAGGCTTTGAACAAATCGGTTCTGCAGCATGGACCGTCTTCCCGTATTTACAGGTCTCTTTATTATTGGCACTAATTTTATCGATTAGAGAGGGAAATACGGCGTTTTTATTTCCTTTATTTGGCCCTGGACCATGGGAGATTGCAAAAGAAAGCTCCCTCAGACTATCAATATACGCTGATTTCTTTTATCTATTTTTATTTTTTCCACTTATTAAAAGCAAAAAGGATTTTATAAAGGGGACATGGCTTGGGCTCGTTTTCATTGTTTTGAATATAGCTATTTTCATGACTTGCTTTGTTTTTTTATTTGACTATAAAACTATTATGCAATTGAGTTATCCCTATCATGAGGTTATACGAACTATATCGATGGGTTTTCTAACGAACATGGAAACATTTTTCTTGCCTTTTTGGTTAATTGCTTCCTTTGTTAGATTCAGTATTTATTTATATATCAATGCTCTCTTAATCGGACATTTATTTAGGATTCGGCATTTTGAATACTTAATTCCCTCTTTAGCAACACTTATTGTATTTCTTGGGCTGATCCCGGAGAGCCCTACCTTTACGATTTTTAACTTAAAGGAAAAAATATTATTAATTGCGACACCGCTATTTTTCTTTTTACCCGTTCTGATGTGGGTCGTTGCAATGTTTAAAGGAGAGTTTAAACATGCAAATAAGAAAAAACGCAAGTAAGTTTACCGTTTTTCTATTCATTTTACTTTTCCTATGTGGTTGCTGGGATCAAAAGGAAGTAGAGGAATTAGCTTACGTAATTGCTGTTGGAATTGATAAAGCAGAGGATCATGAGAATCGTGTGAAGATTAGCTACTTAATTGCTAACCCAGAAGCTGGTTCAACAGCAGAAGGTGGTGGTTCCCAAGAACCTCCTAGGGAAATAATTTCATTTGAAGCAGATGACTTCATTTCTTCCAAAAATTTAGCCAATACGGTTATTACGAAACATGTTACATATGACCTGTTACGGATGATTATAGTTTCCGAGGATTTTGCTCGAGATGAGAATTTTATCAGGTGGATTTATGACGCAACTAAATCCATGGAGATAAGAAGAGATATTAGGTTATTAGTGTCAAAGGAGGATACTGCTACTTTCTTACAAAATAATAAACCTGTACTTGAAACAAGACCACATGAATACTTTGAAAAAATACTCGATATTGGTAATGAAATTGGTACAACTCCTCCATCTGAACTGAACACTTTCTTTCGAATTACTGAAGCTGATGCAGATTTATTCTTAGGAATATATGGCACAACCGAGAAAGGCGAAAAAAAAGAGTCTGACGGTGATCCAGACGAGATTACAGCAGGAGAATTCAAATATGAAGGTGAGACAAATACAACACAATTTGTTGGATCAGCTGTCTTTAAGGAAGGAAAAATGATTGATACACTTACCATCGAAGAAACAAGATTATCATATTTATTGAACCCAACATTGAAGCCTGGATTTTTCTTAGGTACATTTCCAGATCCCTTTGATGACAAGTATCGAATTGTTACCCGTATTGAAGCAAATGGCCCGTTAAAATTTGACATGAAGCTGAATGGTGGTAATAAGCCAAGTATCCATGTGAAAATTCCATTATTACTCGAAGTCATGTCCAATCATAGTATGACAGACTATCCAAAGGATGCTAAAAAAAGAAAAAAACTGAAAGAGTCGTTAAAAGAAGATATAACGAGAAAGTTTGAGGATTTCGTAAAAAAAACACAGGAAGAATACAAAACAGAGCCCTTCGGATGGTCCTTAATCGCAAGAAAGCAATTCGGCACTATTAAAGCTTGGGAGAATTTTGATTGGATGAAGACTTACCCAGGTATGAAAATAGAGGTTTCCGTACAGCTTAAACTTGGTAAGTTTGGAAGACAGAGCGACTTACCTAGACTCGAGGAGGTTCGAGATTGAAGCTACTTATTTGGGCAGTAATGTTAATTATGTTCACGTACACAATTGGCTTCTCCATTACGCTTTGGAAAGAAAAGAGCAGAGCGGGTTCAATAATTGTGTTAATCATAGCATTGGCTATCGCCGTATCACCCTTTTTTACAGTATTGAGATAAAATTAAGGCTTACACAAAATGTGTAAGCCTATTTGCTTAATACAGTTTCCCTTGTCGATACAGGATTTCAGAAAGCTTCATCACAGCATGTATATAACAATTCTGCCTTAACGGGAAGGGATCACCAAAGAACTGTGGTAAAACAGAATCAAAGGTTCCTTTCATTTTACGATAAAGCTTCTCAAATACCTCATCCTCTTTATAAAACTGTGTCTCTCTACCCTGTAACCATTCCAAATAGGATACAATGACACCCCCAGCATTCGCTAGAATATCTGGAATGATAATAACACCTTTATCACTTAAATACGCATCCGCTTCCGAAGTAACAGGTGCATTGGCCCCTTCTACAATAATGGAGGCCTGTACTTCCTTCATATTCTCTTGATGTACTTGATTCTCTAGTGCAGCTAAAAACAAAACATCCACATCTAATGTTAGCACGTCTTCACGATTCAGTATTTTTGCATTTACATCTGCTTTTTCTAATTGTTCCTCTGTTAATGGGAGGTCTCCTTTATTAGCAGAAATATATTTTACTAAACCAGGAATATCAAGCCCATCGGAATTGTGTAATGTTACATTTCGGTCACTCACAGCTACGACTTTATTGTTTAAGTGATTACATTGATATGCTGCCAACGCAGCTACAGAGCCTACATTTCCAAAGCCTTGCACCGCAATGGATAATGATTTCTCTTTTAACGCTAGTGCGGTTTTCGCAAACATATTCTCACGCTCAGACAACCATTTCTCTTGATCCTGAACAAAGTCATGCATGAGGTAACGGAAGGTGTAATACACACCCTTACCAGTAGCTTCTCTCCGTCCCAGTGACCCACCATTTGCTACGCTTTTCCCTGTAAAGCTACCTCGATAGGATTCCCCAGGTCGAATGCTCTTATATTCCCCCATCATCCAGTCCATCTCTCGCTCGCCAGTACCGACATCAGGTGCTGGAACATCCTTGTCTGGGCCAAGTATATCACTAAAATATTGCACATACTTCTTACAAATTCGGTAGAGATCTTTTTCACTATAATCTCTTGGATTAATGACAACCCCGCCTTTTCCACCACCAAACGGCACTTCATGCAGGGCATTTTTTAATGTCATAAGTGATGCTAGATTTACTACTTCTTCTTCCTTAACGGATTCATGGAATCGAATCCCACCTTTATATGGTCCAAGAATATTATTATGTTGGACGCGAAATGCCGGGATTCGAACAACCTGCCCATTCTCAAGTGTAACGCGAAGATAAGATTTATTCACATGATTGGGAGTGGATAGAATTGAAAGCAACGAAATTGATGCTTTTTTTCTTCTTTCCCCTTTTAATTCCGGTAAGAATGACTTATCATCCATTAATGCACGTAAGGAATCTTTTACGATATCTACTGTTTGATTTGCCACAATATAACCTCCACCATTATTTTTTACTTTAGTATAATTGTAACAAAATCAAATACTTATACCAATTTTGCATGGTTATAACTCACAGGAAAATAACCGCAGCTACTGTCATAACTACTAATCCTAACATTACTGGAATAAAGTTTTTCCGTACGAGATCCATAACGGATACACCACAGAAACCTGCAATCGCAATTAATGATGACCATGCAATAATCGTACCTCCACCAGTCCAAATTGCTCCCATTTGGCCAATTGCTGCTAATGTTTCGGTATCGATTCCATTCGTCTCTAATGATGCAGCCAACGCTCCTGTCAAAGGTAACCCTGAAAAACCTGAGCCATCCAATCCCGTAATAATTCCTATTACTAAGATGCTAAAAGCTACAAGTAATGCACTTTGTGGCAGAAAATCCTGCGTTGCCTCTACTAAACCAAATAAAAACGATGGACCTTCTTCAACACCTAGTATTCCTCCGGCAAAATCACCACTACCTAGGAAGAAGAATCCCGCAATTGGAATTACTGGTCCCATTGCTTTAAATGCAAACACAAATCCGTCTGTAATATGGTTTGTAATATAATCTAAAGCATGGTGTTTTCCAAAGGCAATAGTTGACATTAATAGTAATATAACTGCAACACCACCAACAAAAGCTGCTCCGTCTCCGCCAATTAATCCACCACTATCAGAAAATAATTTAGAGTACATCATGTAAATGACAACAATCAGAAGTGTAAGTGGCACTACTACCGCAAATGTTTTACTCCACCTTGATAGATTTGATGTTTTTGCCTCATTATTCGAGCTCTCTATTGAATTCAATGTTTGTAACTCTGTTTCATTTTGTGGGTCATCTTTCGAACGAATGGTTTTCCGGTACATAAAATATGCGAGTAGAATTGCTACTCCACCAGCAATTACGGATAGAACTAGTGCTTTATCTGCCACTGCACCAGCATTAACTCCTGCTGAAGCTGCTGACAGACTTGGAGCAACCTGCACAATATAGTCTGAGGATAATGCCATCCCCTGCCCTGCCAAAGCAATTGCAACAGCAGCAGTAATGGCAGGTAAACCAGCCCTTACAGCAGCAGGTACAAGAAGTGCACAAATTAATGGAACGGCTGGTGTTGGCCAAAAGAATAAGGAGATTACAAAAGTAACACCTACTAAAACAAAAAACGAAATATGCCCATTAACCATCACCTTTTGTATTGGTTGAATCATCCGGACATCTGCGCCCAAATCCTTTAACGAATTTAACAGAGCAAGCATAAATGTAATAATTAAAAAGATACTAAACAATTCTTGTGCCGCTATCAGATTGGCATTAAAAATTGCGGTGAACCCATCAATAATATTTCCGTTATAAACCGAAGCAATAATAAATGTTCCTAGCAATGTGGGAAGTACGACACCTTTTCGAAAAATCATCGTGACGATAATAACGAGTGTAAAGAATCCGTATAACCAATGGGCAAATGTAAGCTCCACATTCATCTTCCTTTCTTTACCGTTGTGCTATAGCCTATGCGTGAACAATCATAGCGGTGAAAGGGAGATGTACGATAATGTAGTTTCTGCTTCTATATTTGAAAGAGGTTTGTATTACGGTGATCATCTAATGATTTATTATTAAGATTGCTAGAATTAATTTATGTAAGGCGGAGTTTATTACTTATCTGGATGGGAGATAGCGGATGTTGATGTAAAAGCAATTGAATCGAAAGCCAGTAGACTTAGTATTTACAGTCCAGTCTTCTATAGTTTCTATTATAGTTTCTCTGCGCATTCATGACAGTGGATAACACCGTTCTCATATACACCGTCTAGAAATCCGTTTTCACAAAAAACATTCTTCTTACAAGTAGTGCACTGACCAACTAATTCTTTCATTTACTTCACCTCTTATCTCCATTATAAAAGAAATCCAAAAAAGGGTAACCTCTTTTTAAGAGATTACCCTTTTGTGAGCGGAAAATAATTATGCTGATTGTAGTAGTGTTTTTGGTTGTTTGATAAATAAAATGAAAACGACAATGGTTGTGATAATAAATGAAGGTAACATGTAAGAACCGTTATATATTAAAGAATATAACCATAGCGCTTGACCTTCTGGTGCATATTCTGCCCAGAAAACGATACCCGCATAAAAGTGAGCTAAAAACCTTAGCGCCGTGCCGAGAAATACTCCTAGCGTTATATAGACGAAACGTTTCCCTACTTTACCATCTTTAATTGCTTGCTGTACATGTCTAGCAAAAATACCAGCTACTCCTAGTGCCGCAAATGCAAAGCAGTATTCAATAAATGCTTGTAAAGGCGTCTTAATATCAGGACCGAAAGCTAATTGAAGTGCTCCCCAGATAAATCCTGTTAATAGTCCTCCCTTTAATCCCCAACGAAAAGCAACGATAAATACTGGTATCATAGCAAAAGAAATTGATCCACCGTTAGGCATTTGAATAGATGGAATAAAATCTAATAATAAAGCTAAAGCTGCGAAGATTGCCACTTCAACCATGAACAATGTGCGTTTTGAACTCACATCAATTCCTCCCCTGTTGTAATCTAAAAATCTACTAATAGATTTTCAAACACAAAAAAAGCAATGCCAAGGGGAAGCTTCCTGATGGGGAATTCCGCTCACATTGCCTTTCATATCCATCAAAAAAGCCACCATCCCTACGCTAGTACTAACTAACAGGTTCTAAGGGTCTGAACATGTTCTGTTCACTCTCAGCCATTTGGCTCCCCCTGTGGGCTTATTCATTCACTTTTTTTGTTAACGCTATTGTATATTACTTTTCCAATTCTTGCAAGATTATCCGTTTATAACGAAATAAACTCTTCTACATCCTTCACACAAAGTGCAATGGCATCTTCCCAGAAGTCTGGCTTAGTCAGGTCAACATTTAAATGCTTCTTAGCGAGGTCTTCTACATCCATGCGACCAGTGTCTCGTAATAATGCTATATAGTCATCTTCAAAACTCTTATCACTCTTTTGTGCATGTGCATAGATTCCTAAACTAAACAGATAACCGAAAGTATATGGGAAGTTGTAGAATGGTGTACCTGTTATATGGAAGTGTAGTTTTGATGACCAGAAATTTGGATCATACTCTTCTAGTGCATCACAGTACGCTTCCTTCTGAGCCTCTAACATTAATTCATTTAAACGATTTACAGATACCATTCCTTGTTTTCTTTCTTCATAAAATCTAGTTTCAAACAAGAATCTTGCATGGATATTCATAAAGAAAGCAATACTGCGTTGTACTTTGTCCTCTAGCAATTCTCTTTTTTCTTCTTTACTTTCTGCACTCTTAACGGACGCATCTGCAACAATCATTTCAGCGAAGGTTGAAGCCGTTTCTGCTACATTCATTGCATAGCCTTGATTTAATCCATGAATATCATTCATAACATGCTGATGATAGGCATGACCTAATTCATGGGCAAGTGTTGAGATATTCGATGAAGTTCCAGAATACGTCATAAACACACGTGTTTGTTCACTATCTGGGAAGCTTGTACAGAATCCACCTGGGCGTTTTCCAGCGCGATCTTCCGCTTCAATCCATCGTTTCTCAAAAGCATTCTTAGAAAAGTCAGCCATTTTGGGACTAAACTCAGCAAAATGCTTTAAGATGAAATTTGCTCCATCTGTATAGGAAGATGTCTTCACTGAATTCGATAAAGGTGCACCAATATCGTATATGCTTAGCTTGTCTTTTCCAAGAAGCTCTGCTTTTTTATTTAGATAATTAACGAAATGCTTCTTGTTATTTGTAATAGCATTCCACATTGCATCTAATGTCTCTTGTTTCATACGATTAATTGAAAGTGGTTCCTTTAGTACATTATCCCAACCACGATGTTTATATTTTTGGATGCGGAATCCCGCTAGATGATTTAATGTCTGACTAAACAAATCTGCATTACTTTCCCAAGCCTTGCTAATTTGTTGAAATACATGCTTACGAAATTCGGGATCAGGATTACTTAATTTATTTGCTGCTTGTCCTACCGAATACGATTTTACTTCGCCATCCTCTTCGATGTCGACCGACATATTTCCTACAATCGTTTCATACATTTGCCCCCATGCATGGTAACCATCTACTGCAAGGTCATTTATTAGCACTTCTTGTTCTGATGTTAGTAATTCCTTAGCTGCCTCTCTTGTTTCATTTAATACAAATGAAACCTCTTGTAAGGAATCATGTTGTAACACATTCTTCCATGCTTCATCTGGTATGGATGCAAGCTTTTGATTTAATACGGTACGAATACCACCCATTTTCGCTCCTAATGCCGTACGTTTCCCAACTAATAGTTTAGCATTTGCGTCTTTTACATTCTGTGCACTCAAGCAGCTTATAAAAGCAAATGATTCACGTAGTTTTTTCATCGCAGTTTCTAGTTGCGTCACAATGTTAGATAGCGTAGACATATTATTTTCTATATCATTTGGATCAAAATCTTGTACAGATGTAGATAATTCTTCCATTCTAGATTGTACATCTTCTAAATAAGTTTGAAACTCATTTGAATCGCTTCCTCCTGGAAATATCACATCCAAATCCCAAGTTTTCTCGTATTCTCTCGTGTATTGCATCTAATCTCTCCTTAATTTTTTATAGTTAGAATTATTTCTATATTAACAATAAGTTTAACATTTTTCACTAGATATATTTGGAATTCCGAAATATTTTTTTCTCGAAATATTATTTATCCGAAATAAATCCCTCCTCATTCGGAATGAGGAGGGAACTTATTTTAACTCGTTGTAATGGTTGCACCAGTATTAGGATGCGCATAGATTTGTACCCTACCGAAATCTCTTGTTTCTATAATATATACATGTGCCTGAGTAGTACCTAATACTTTATAGGATAATCCACCAAATTTTGCTGGATTTAAAAATCCCTTTTCATTTCCTTTAACAGGTTCAACATCTAATGGATAAACGCGCCAGGAATTTTCAGTAGCTGGCAAGTTTAATATTCTTTGATCAGTTGTAGCTTGAGAATCTGTAGTTTCCGTTCGGTTATCATCATCACGGATACTAGCCCCTGTACTAGGATGTGCATAGATTTGTACCCTGCCAAAATCACTTGTTTGTATGACGTAAACATGTGCCTGTGTTCTTCCTAGAATTTCATAGGTTAAGCCACCAAACTTAGCCGGATTAAGGAATCCTTTTTCATTTCCTTTAGTCGGTGTAACACCTAATGGATATACTCTCCAAGAATTTTCACTTGCAGGTAAGTGTAAATGCTTTCCTGTTGAACTATCTGTGGTCGGACTGTTCGGAGTCTCAATATTATTATTCGATTGTTGACTACTGCTTCGATTAATAGTAGCACCTGTACTGGAGTGACCATATATTTGCACGCTTCCAAAATCCTTTGTTTCAATGATATAAACATGTGGAGTTGTTCTTCCTAATACCTCATAGGTTAATCCACCAAATTTTGCTGGGTTTAGGAAACCAACTTCATTCCCCTTTGTTGGTGCTACATCTAAGGGGTATACCCTCCATGAATTTGCAGATGCTGGCAAGTGAATATATTCACCCGTTTTTCCACCTGGTTCACTATCCGTTTGGTTAGGACTAGGGTTTACTGGCATTTCAACATGTTCAAAGTCACCTGAAGGATTTCGATACGAATAACCAGAAAACTCACAAAACGCCTTCACAACTGCTTCCGCATATACGAGGTGTTTTTCTCGTAATTGTTGTACATCGTCTCCAGGTGAATCCGCAAAGCCGTATTCGATAATATTTGTTACAACCGTTCCGGTATCGCGAATCATAAAATAATAATCTTGATTCGGGTTACCTGGTAATGTTCTTGTAAAAACACGGCGAACATTTTGACCTGCTCTACGAATTTCTGAAGCTATTTCTTCTGCCATTGCCTTACCATCATAAATAGAATGAATCACTTCTGCACCATCTCCACCACCTGCATTTAGATGATTCGAGTGGCAATATTTTGCACCGCTTTCCCTTACAATTCTAGTACGTTGTTCGGGAGATAAGGTTCGGTCAGTAGTTCTAGTAATGGCTACAGGAACACCTAACTCTTTATATCTTTCATATTGATATAAAGAAATTTTTAATGCTAAGTCCTTTTCCTTCCAAAATCGATTGGTGCCACCTCCGGGGTCATTACCTCCATGTCCAGGATCAATGATTAAGATCGATCTTACCATTTGTTTTCCTCTCCTTTACCTTAATTAATCCCTTTTCTCGTAATGTCTCCCTCTGTTCTTTACCTCTCTTTGTTATATAGTTATTTTTAAACCAGGCAATTAGTGCAGTAATTGTAGTAAAAAGTGAAGCAATTAACTGTTCTACTGTTTCACTATCAATCGGAAGTGGCGACTTTCCAAAAATAACAAGTATTTGGTTCATAAGTGCTAAAAACAAAACTGATGTGCGAATTACTGTACCTTTATCCACCCTTTCACCTCCTTTTTTGTTCTACGGTATTATCTTCAACTAATACTTCTACGGGAACGGTGTATACCCATTTCACGTTCATCACTCCTATAATCGTATAATTTATTCATTACGGAGCGAAACTAGCATTACTATTCTATTAGCAGCATATATTCTTAATTAATAATATTTTAATTAAAGAGTCTTGACTTAAGTTAATTATCAATATATACTTAGTAACATAAAGTAACTAAAGTATTAAATATTATTTTTGGAGGGGATTATTAACATGACGAAAGCAGTATGGGCAGTAGATAAAGGACATAGTTCATTGGAATTTACTGTAAAACACATGATGATGTCTAAAGTTAAAGGGGTATTCACTGAGTTTGATGCTACAGTGGAAGCTGATGTTAATGACTTAACTGACGCAAAAATTGAGTTTACAGTGGATCTAAGTAGTATTGATACACGTAAAGAGGACCGAGATAATCATCTGCGTTCTGCGGATTTCTTCGATGTGGAGAACTATCCTAACATGACATTTGTAGCAACCAATATCAAGAAAACAGATGAGAACGAATATGATGTAACTGGTGATTTATCTATTCATGGGGTTACAAAACCAGTAACTTTTGAAGTCACTGTGGAAGGCGTACACAAGGATCCATGGGGTAATGAAGTAGCAGGATTTAGCGGAGAAGGTAAACTAAACCGTAAGGAATTTGGTTTAGTATGGAACGCTGCACTTGAAACTGGTGGAGTACTTGTTGGGGAAGATGTTAAAATTAACATTGAATTAGAAGCTCATAAACAAGCATAAAGGTTAAAAAGCGTCCTAACGGGCGCTTTTTTAGCATTCATTTCAATTATTTTTCACCTCTACAGAATCAGAGGAAAAAATGCGTACGATCATTTTTCCATCTAAAGCTTTAGCACGGATCAAAACAGGGTGACTGTATTCATTTTTAAATACAAAATCTGGTCCCCACCAACTGACAGTCGCATCTTTACCTGGTGGAACATAGGGTACATTCCTACTATGAGAGTAGCGTTCTACAATTTTAATCCCATCAATCGAAACAGCATTGAATAATGTAGATGAAACTTGGCAGATTCCACCTCCAATATCCTCTGAGAGCTCTCCCCTGACTATAACTGGAGCACGTTTATATCCTCTCTCTTTTGTTCGTTTTCCTACAGCCTTATTAAACGAAAAACTTTCCCCAGGGAACACAACTTGATTATTAATGGCATCAGCTGCCAATTGGATATTATGTGCTCGCTCTTTATTACTTGTACGGTAGTAGGTTAAATAATGCCCCAATTCATTGGTTCGGATGTCGGATAATAATTCACTATCTACTCTCGGATAGACAGCCTTCTTGGGTAATTTCATTTCAAATGTAACATCACTATAAAAAAACGCATAAAAAAACCGTAAAAAGCCCTCACGATCCAACGTTTCCCCCTTTTTCTCAGGGACTATTGTCCAAGAGTCATCTAAAGTGGCATTTACCCCAGGTTCGTAAACCTGTTCCTCAATTCGATTAAGCAATAACCGCAATTTCTCTTGATCAATAAATCCAGAATCTATGTAATGTAAGGAAAAATGTTCTCGAATAATAGTTTCATTTACATTGTCATCGGTGATAATGAGTTCATTAGCAAAAGCAACATCTGTTGATAGTAATAATAATAAAAATAAGAATAGAATAGTCCTTTTCATACGCTATCCCTCCTTATCTTATTATTAGAAAAAGCCAGCATTTCATGTATACAAAAACCACCTCACTATTTAAGTAAGGTGGTTTTTATCATCTAAAATCTCGTTTATTTTCTAGGCTTCTACATACGATCATATATCCTATAAGAGAAGCCATTCCCGTTACCATCCAATAGAGCATCCTTCTCATGACATACAACACCTCTCTATATGTTAGCTAAAATGGACGAACCTTTCCTTTTTTCAAAAAGAGCTTCGGGCCGCCAAGCAAAAATAAATATCGATCATCCACTACTTTCTTCATGGCTGCAGCTGTTTTACCAAATAACTTAGTTCCAGAAAAAATAGTCCCCATTCCATCTGTTACTCCTAGACTCGCAACTGTTCCCTTATCACTGAATACAAAATCCTCCAGTGGTTCTTGATTTAGAAGTGCTTTTATATTATTACCACATGTAGATGCATGCTGCATTGCTGCTTGTGCAGTTGGTGGATATGGTCTATTTTCTACCTTATTCATGACCCAAGCGCAATCTCCAAGAATGAATATATTTTCATAACCAGGTGCTCGTAAATCACTATTAACCGTTACTTTACCTTTTGTTAGTTCAAATCCAGACTTACCAAGGATAGAATTTCCTGTTACCCCTCCAGTCCAGACTATTGTACCGGCCTTGATTAATTCATTATCATCGCCAACAAAAAAACCTTCTTCTGTACACTTCTTAATCCTTGCACCTTCTCGTATCTCTGCACCACGTTCTTGTAGGGACTTTCTAGCATAAGCGACTAAGTTCTTATCAAATCCAGGTAATATAGTTGGAGATGCTTCTACATTAATAATTTTTGCTTTTCCTCTATCAATATCATATTTTCTACAAAGTTTCGGTACTTTTTCCACTAATTCTCCAACAAATTCGATACCAGTAAATCCGCCCCCGCCTACTAATATGGTAAGACTTGATTCGTCTGCATCTGGATCATTTTTATACTTCGCAAACTGGTACTCCATATGTTCACGGATTAGCTGACAGGATTCAAAATTTTCGATGAAAAAGGCATGTTCTTGCATACCCTCAATACCAAAAGTATTCGTTTCATAGCCTAAAGAAATTACCAAATAATCATAGGTTAATTCACTATTTTCCAACACAATACGATTTTCATCTTTTACAATTTCTACGACCGTATCGTAGATTAAACGAACTCGATTAGGACTAATAATATCACTAATCATAATTCTTGCTTGGTTTTGATTGATTGTTCCTGCCGCAACCTCATGTAACCAAGTGGTTTGATAATGATAGTTATGTTTATTGACTAGAATTATTTCTGCTTCTTCAGGAGAAAGATTTTTCATCAATTTTTTCGTTGTCATCATGCCCGCATAACCAGCACCTAGCACAACGATTCTAGGCTTTGTACTCATGAATCGATTCACCCTTTTCACCAATTTAAAATCGTTTATTTACAGTTCCCATCACTAAAGATTACTCTATATAGTATTATGCATAAAGCGAAACTTCATTCCGCGTCAGATTTCTTTCATATCTCAATGAAGATTAATTGACGGATAGTTTTTTCTTTCTGTTCTCCTAGATAATGACTGTCCGCTATAAGCAAGCTGTAATTATTTCCATTTAACCCCAAATACACTAATTCAATTAGAAATTTCATCAATAAAACTCCTATTTTGAGTTGGACTAGCATATATATGAATTGGGGGGATCTTAATGCCAATTGCAAACATCAAAAACCTATCAATTGAAACAGAGCAACGCTTACATGCTGTTATAAAAAAGAAAAAGAAAAAAGATCGCTATGAATTCTTACGTAATACCTATTTAATAGCTAGTTTATTGCTATTGTTGGGTTTCTTTGCTTTCCTTAATTTTGCCGAAATTGAAGCAAGCTTTGATCCTTTTTCTACCTTCGCTAATATAATCGTAAATCCATTCTACTTAATAATTATGGCACTAATTGCGCTTTTTTTTGTTTATCATAATTATTATCAAAAAAAGCTCAAGAAAGAGAAAGACAAATTAAACGCCGTCAGGATTGAGGTTATTGATTATCTTGATGATTCAAAGAATATGAACTTACAGGAACAGGTAGCATTAATAAAAAAAGTTATGAAAGAGGAATACGATATTAATCTATATGTAAAAAACAAATAATTGTCTTTAAACGAACAAAAGAGAAAACAGAGGTGCTCATACACCTCTGTTTAACGAAACTACTACTGATTTATTTTTAATGCTTCACTTGAAATGTCCATAATTGTTGTTCCTGGGTAATAAAACGAAAGTATCTCTCGATAGCTCTTTCCTTGAACCCCCATAAAATGTGCCCCCCATTGACTCATTCCAACTCCATGACCATAGCCTTTACCTTTCATGGTGTATACGTCACCATTTCTTTCTAAGGAATCAATTAGATAGCTCTTAAAGATTGTTCCACCAATCATCGGTCGAATTTGATTTAGGTTAACATCGTCAAGCTCAACTTGTTCAAATAACACAAGTCCTTCAAACAACCGTCTCATAAATGAAATTGTAATAGAACCTTTAACACTTCTACCAGAATCAAGAACGGAACCATTCAATTCAAATTCAGGTATCGATAATATTTTGATATCGCCTGGATATCCGTTACGATTTAACCAACTCTTCATCGTTGTTATGATATCTTCATCCTTTTCCTCTAATTTCCCCCACCAATCTTTCTTTTCGAAATCAATCTGGTCATACTCAATTTGATTTTGGTACAGTGAAAAATCCCAAGGGTTCCTCGGATCGTATGGATCCTTCTTTATTGGAAAATACTGCAAGGCATTTCCGCCCCAGACATTCGAATTGTTTTCGGTAATACCACCGTTGCTTGCTGAATAAAAGGTTTCAATTAACCGATTATTATACGTAACAACCTCACCCTTCGTTTCTTCAACTGCTTGTGTTGTACCTGTATCCCACTCATACCCACCGTATGCTTGATAGCTAACGGTATCATCAATAATTTGGCCAAGCTTTGATACCGCATAAGTTCTTGCTGCTAAGGCCTGAGCCTTTAACGTTTCAATTCCCCAAGAAGAAAATACTTCAAATGGGACCACACCTTTTAAATAGTCCTCAAGAGGTAACTGGTTCATTGGTCTTATTACGTTTTTCCCTTCTACCACAAATTCCATTGCACCTAAGTATGGTCTATCATTCACATAAACAATATGCTCATAATCATATGTTTGTGGTACAAGAATTAACCCCCCTCTAATCTCCTGTTTTTTCTCCCCTTTTTGTTTGACATAGAGATTACCGTTCTCTAAAAGTAATTGATATTTCACTCCTTCTTGGATGCTTAGCGTTGGATCTAGTGTAAAATATTCTCCTTTTATTTCAATGGATAATTCATCCGTTGACCCAACATAATTGACTAGCTTAACAGTTACCATATTCTCTGCACTTACAAACGTTGGAATTAATAATAAAACTAGAAAAGTTACTAGAAATGTAATATGTCTCATGACTATATTTTTTCATGGTATCCTCGGTTTATTCATCCATAAAAAAAATTGATTGACATATCTGTGTAGAATTGTGTAATATCATATTAAGTTCATACGGTTACCTTTAAATCAGTCCTGTGAGACTGGCAAGGTGTAATAGACAGTGCGGCTGTCTTCATAAAAGCAGAAATCTTTAGTCATTATTCTGTTTTTATATGCTTACTTATAAGCACCTTGCCTAATATACTAGGCAAGGTGCTTTTCTTATATCTCTCACCTGGTAACTGATGAACAAAAGAGATAAGGGAGAGAAGAAACATGGCAAAATATAATGAAATTCAAGTGGATCAACGTTTACCATTCCTTCAAAGTTTACCATTAAGCTTTCAGCACTTATTCGCAATGTTTGGTTCTACTGTTTTAGTACCAATTATTTTTGGGGTAAACCCATCTACTATTCTATTAATGAACGGTATAGGAACATTACTGTACATTTTTCTTACCAAAGGTAGGATTCCTGCATATCTAGGTTCGAGCTTTGCCTTTTTAGCACCAGTTGGCATCGTTATTGATCAATTTGGGTATGGCTATGCATTAGGAGGATTCCTAGCAGTAGGGATTATCTTAACACTTGTAGGTATATTGGTGAAATTTGCTGGCACAAAATGGATAGATGTACTGTTTCCTCCGGCTGCCATGGGTGCAATTGTTGCCGTTATCGGGTTAGAGCTTGTTCCAGTTGCGGCCGGTCAAGCTGGGATTATTGGTGAAAACATCGACTCGACTACTGTTACAGTTTCCTTATTAACACTAGGAATTACGGTTATAGGTTGGGTAACATTTCGAGGGTTCTTCAAAATAATTCCAATTCTAATTGGATTTATTGCAGGATATATCCTTGCTGCCATGTACGGCTTAGTTAATTTTGAAAAGGTGAAAGAAGCAGACTGGTTTACTATTCCTGAATTTTATTCCATGCAATTCGATTGGTCAGCTATACTAATTATTATCCCTGCAGCACTTGTCTTAATCCCAGAACATATTGGGCATTTATTTGTAACAAGTAATATCGTGAAGAAGGATCTAGCAAAAGACCCAGGTCTAGATCGCTCTTTCCTCGGAAACGGGATTTCAACAATTTTATCAAGCTTTGTTGGATCAACTCCAAATACAACATATGGTGAAAACATTGGAGTATTAGCCATCACAAGAGTATACTCCACATGGATTATCGGTGGAGCAGCAATAATTGCAATTCTTCTATCATTTATTGGAAAGCTTTCAGCACTAATTTCTTCAATTCCAGAAGCTGTACTTGGAGGAATTTCCTTACTATTATTCGGAATCATTGCCGCAAGTGGGATTCGCATGCTAGTAGAAGCTAAAATAGATTATAGTAAGTCCCAAAATTTAATTTTAACTTGTGTCATCCTAGTAATTGGGATTAGTGGAGCAAAAATACAAATTGGAGAAGAAGTTGGACTATCTGGAATGGGTCTAGCAACTGTCGTGGGCATTATCCTTAGTATCATGTTTAAAATATTTGACATCCTAAAGCTATCAAACGAATAACATGAAAAGAGCTTGCAGTTAGTCTGAAACTGCAAGCTCTTTTCTATTTCTTCTCAAATTCCATACTCCATGAATAATACTGATTATCTGGATTTTTTTCATAGCTTAAATATGCATTAAATTTCTTACCTTGTTTGCTCGTTAATCCCTTTACATAGGCCTTTTGGTTCTTCAGCAGGCTCTTTACCATTGTTTTTGTGGGCTTTTTCTTTAATGCTCGCAAATACTTATCATTTTTCCAAATTGCAAATTTGCAACCGTTTTTCCAGTTACTGCAGCCAAATCCTTTACTGCCTTCTACTATCTTGCCACCGCAAGCTGGGCAAGCTCCTAGAACTTCATGAGATTGAGAAGCGCTCGATGTTGTGGTAACCTCCTGTATTGTTACCTCTTGGTCCAGTTTAATTTCTTCTACTGATTGCTTCGTAAATTGAAAGACAGTATTTAAAAACTCTCTTTTCGGTACAGCCCCTTTTTGAATATCGGATAAGGATTTTTCAAGACGACCTGTAAACTCCAGGTCAAATAAAGATTTTACAGGAAATGTTTCCACTAGATTTCTACCTAACTCCGTGCATAATAGGCTTTTACCTTGTGTGTTAATATAACCAACATCCTTTAGTTTCTTTATCGTTTCCGCCCTAGTTGCTGGTGTTCCAATGCTAAAACCAGTTAAAATGCTTCCCACAAATTCGACATCATCGTCCTCTTTAAAGCTTTTCCCACAGGTTTCCATAACTCTAAGTAATGTTTTTTCTGTATGTGGCTTTGGGGGTTTGGTAACATGTGCTGTTACTTCTGCATTTGTCACCTTCATTCGTTCACGAAGTTGAACGATTGGCAATAGCTTGTCCTTTGAAACGATTTTTTCTACCTTCTTCCACCCTTCAACAAGCTGCACACGCCCCTTTGATTCAAATATCCCTTTTACTGCTTCATCAACTATTTTCGTATGAATCTTTGTCTCTTCAAATTCAGCTACCGGCATAAATTGCATTATGAAGCGATTCTTGATTCCATCATAAACAATTTGCTCGTCAACGCTTAACCGTTTTGGTTTCATATATGTTGGAATTATCGCACTATGACTTTCTACTTTAGCATTATTAAAAACACGATTCGTCTTCATAAATTTAATTTCACTTTTATAGGGTAAATCCTCTGCTAACGTGTCTAATACCTTAGCTGTTTTCCCTACTAAGGTTTCTTCTAGAGCAGTACTCGATGTTCTAGGATAGGTAATAAACTTTTTCTCATATAGTGACTGTGCAACCTTTAGAACCTTGTCCGAAGTCCATCCCTTATATTTACTAGTAATATGTCCTTGTAAGCTTGAGAGATTAAACAGAAATGGTGGAAATTCCTTTTTCTTCTCAACTTTTTTATCGATAACAATTGCTTCTTTTTGTTGAATTAGTTCTTGTAATGTATCCAAATTTTCTCTTTGCTTAAATTTATCCTCAGAATTTTCGATGTAGGCTCCCTCATAGATATCATTATTTTCTGTTTGAAAAGTAGCCATAAGTTTAAAATAATCTTCTGGTACAAAAGATTTAATTTCTTTATCACGATCATAAATAATCTTCAAAGTAGGAAGTAATACCCTCCCAATGTTTAACGCCTTCCCCTTCCCTTTTTGATATTTTAAGGTTGCTACTGAGGTTAAGTTAATGCCTATTACCCAGTCTGCCCACTGTCGACTAACACCAGCATCTTGTAGAGGTCGTAGCTCTTCATTTGGACGTAATAATTCTAATCCTTTCAGTACTTCATCCTTTGTCCATTCATTTAATAATAATCGGTATACAGGCTTAACCGGCTTAGCTCGGTAAATAATACTGTCTCCAATTAATTGCCCTTCTCGATCATAATCACAAGCCGAAATAATTGCAGAAATATCCTGTCTTTTCATAAGGGAATGGATGATGCTCAGTTGCTTTTTCGCACCTTGGTCTGCCCATTGTCTATTCTTTGGGTTACTTTTCACTTTATATTCAAACTTGGCTGGGATAAATGGAAAATTATCCATTTTCCTCCTGGCCATTTTATTATCATAGTCTTTTGCATCATTCAACTGTAGCAAATGTCCAAATGCCCAGGTTATAAGGTATTGATTTCCCTCAAAATAGCCATCCTTCTTAACCTTTATCCCAAGTGCATCGGCGATATTTTTGGCAACTGAAGGTTTTTCTGCAAGTATTAATTTCATTGGTACACCTACTTTCAATTAGAAAAAAATCGGAAGGATAAAAGCGATTGTTTTTCGGAGTTTTTTATAGAAGAATACATGAGTGAATCTATTATACTATAATTGAAAATAATAATGTAAGTTAAAAACTGTCTTAGCAATTTAACTAAGACAGTTCGATACCAAGAGCTATTACTTCGTATTTGGATCTGGTGTATCATCTGACTTCCTCAATACTGCTGGTGGCGTATTAAAGATATATGGTGGTGCTGGTGACAGTTTTGGTTTTTTACCATATGCCACAGGATGATCAACATAATTAAATACGCCTAATCCATCCATACTCGGTCCATGAGCCCATCGACCTTTTGCGCTTTCATCACCTTTTGAGTAATTAAACAATGTGTATGAAACCTCTTGCTTCTCTAGCTTACGAGGGAATGTGCTTGGTACAACAATATTTTCTTTTTCTTCCAATTCACGAATTGCTGCATACCATTGATTTTGATGCATTGTATCTCTTGCTATTAACCAAGATAGCATATCCTTAACGCCACGGTCATCAGTCTGCTCATACAGTCTAGATACCTGTAATCTTCCTTGAGATTCTGCTGTTAGATTATGACGGAAATCTGCTAATAGATTCCCACTGGCAATAATATAGTTTGCAGTCCACCGATTTCCATTACTATCAGCTGGCATTGCTCCTAATCCGGAAACAATTGTATGTTGAGGATTAGACCCACCTAATATAGCAGCTACTACTGGATTTACAGAATCATCTAATTCTAAATCAGGCGTGCCATCTAATAATCTAGCAATCATAGTAGCTAACATTTCAATATGTGCTAATTCCTCTGCCCCTGTATCCATTAATAAATCTTTATATTTACCTTCGCCACCTCGAACATTCCATCCCTGAAATAAATACTGCATCGCAACCGAAATCTCACCAAATTGCCCACCAAGTACTTCTTGCAGTCTACGTGCAAACACTGGATCTGGACGGTCTGGCTTCGCTCGATACTGTAATTCCTTTACGTGATAAAACAACACCCTCACTCCTTCTATTCTAGGTAAAATAACCACTCTTTAATTAGGTATTCATCATCAAAGTGATTGGTGACTACCAAGAAGCCCAATTACGATATGTCCTCTGGTGTTGTTACTTCTAGAGAGCTGTACATAAAAAACAAAACAATCATGAAACGATTGTTCTGTTCTTTTCTGTGACGATATATTTTACTAATCTATCAATGATTGGTGGACCATCCTCTTCATCTAATAAATTATTTAGCATTATGGAAAAGATTAACTCTTCTCCTTCCCTTGTTGTTAAGTATCCGGATAATGTACTGACTCCCATAATAGTACCAGTCTTGGCATTTACATTTAACCCATCCAGTCGATCTCGTAATGTTCCGCCTACCATCCGATTTTGATCCCCCGCAACTGGTAGTGATTGATAAAAAGAGGGAAACCACTTTTCTTTTTGCACATGAAATAATAATTTTGATATTTCGTTGGCTGGTACAAGATTAACATGTGAGATACCTGATCCATCTCGGACAACTAACTTTTCTATATCTACTCCCCATTCCTGGATTCTTGAGTTTAGCACTTCTAATCCGCTATCCCAGCTTCCATCTCCCTTCATTACCTTTCCCATTTCTTTAACGAGTACTTCTCCATGACCATTATTACTTAGCTTCATAAATGGAGTGCAAAGCTCTGCTAATGGCATAGATTGGCACTCACTTATTAACAATGCCTGACTAGGAGTTGTTCCTGTGATAATATTTCCATTTAATTTAATTTCTTTCTTTGATAGGGCTTGTTGAAACAAGTGTAGGGCGTAATATGTTGGTTCCCATATGGCAATCCACTCTCGAACAGCTTCTGAGTCTGTTGGAATAATCCCCTCTACAATAACAAGATTTTCGCCATGTCTTCTGGTTATTGTCAGCTCTGGCTCCTCTTCACTAGTCGTGGAATAGCTAGTAATTGCTTTGTTTATAATCTGTACATAGTCGTTCTCTGGTGTCACGGTAATATTGGGACTATCTCCAGCATGATTAGTTGGAGAAATTTCTAGCATGATTGTACCCGAATCATAGTCTTCAGTTGGCGAAGCGGTTAATGCCGAAACCTGAGCGCCATAGTAACAATGCTCATCACTCCAATTTAAATCTTTTGATAATCGAACACTATCATACCAAGAATCATCACCAATGATGTTTCCAGTAATTTGACTGATTCCTCGCTCTTTTAAAACGTGAGCGAATCGTTCAAAGTCAGCTATTAATAACGTTGGATCTCCTTTTCCTTTCAGATAAAGATTTCCTAATAACCTTTCATCAACTATTTCACCGTCCGTCCACAGCTCTGTCTTAAATAAATAATCCTCTCCTAATACATCTAAACCCGCTGCACAAGTAAAAAGCTTCAAATTAGATGCTGGATGTAATCGAATATTTCCCATATGTTCATACTCTAATTCACCTGACTTCCTAGAACGTATACTTACGCCAATTAGAGAACCAGTTAATTTTGCTTCTTTCTTAAATTTGGACTCAAAACTATCCCAGAACTCATTCAAAAAATCCCCACCTTTTTTCATTTATTTAATGTATTAATTGAAGGATATTCACTAAATCACTGAAAATTCAATTAAATTTTAAAGTAAATTGCCCTTTTTTCAGGAAAACTTTCCTGATTTTCCTCCAGAAGAAGCAAAATTCTACCCTTTTCTACACTTTATTGAATATTGCCACGATGATATAGTATTCTAAGTTGTTTTTCATTATAATGAAACCCATGGAGGTGAGAATGTGGGAATTGATGTTGGACAAGCTATTAAAATTAATCGGCTGCGATTGAATATGACACAATCTGATTTAGCAAAAGGTATAATATCGGTTTCTTACTTATCCAAAATAGAAAATGGTACTGCAGAGCCACCACATGAGGTACTTGAGCTTCTAAGTGAAAGATTACAATTAAATCCTCTGGAACCTGGAATACAAATTGATCACAATACCGTAATCCGATGGTTTCATCATCTTCTTCGTTCAAATGTTGATGAGTCCATTCGAATCTACAACAAGCTCAGACATAATTTAACGAACGCAATTGACAAAAAATTACTATCACTCATTGAGATACACAAGCTTCATTACTACATCCTAATTAATGACAAAACTGAGGCAGAGAACCTCGTCTTTTCTCTACAAAAAAGTTCCAAGCGATTTAACGAAGTTGAAAAATACTATTACTACAAGTTTCTTGGAAACTATCATTATTCCCTACTGTCTTTCAAAAAGGCTCTGGAATACTACCAAACAGCAGAACAATATGGTAAATCGGAAATATTTCATCAAAACGAGGAAATCAATAATCTTTACTATTTAATTGGTAATGTGGCGAGTAAGGTTAGGCAAACACACTTATGCCTACTTTATACGATACGCGCACTTGAATATTATCAGAGCAACTATGACTTAAAAAAATGTGCTGAATGCCATATTCTTCAAGGTATTTCTTATCGAAGAATAAACGAAATTGAAAAAGCTAAAGAAAGCTATCGATATGCAATAAATATTGCTGAGAAGATTGAGGATAAGGAAACTCTAAAACTAGGTTATCAAAACCTCGGAACACTTAACTCAATTGGTAAAGATTCTATAGAAGCAATTGATTACTTTCTAAAAAGCTACGAATTAAGAAAAAACGATAGAGTTGATAGGAGAATTGTACCCGTTTCAAGTTTAATGAAGGAATATTACTCTTTAGGTGATATAAAAAATTCACAAGTTTGGCTTGAGATTGGATTAAATTTGTGCAAGTCTTTAGAGCCTATTGATTCAGTTTATGTATATGAATTTGACGTCTATAATTTTTTAATTACTGGTTATGATAACTCTTTTGAAAAACTAATTATTAAAAAAATCATTCCATTTTTTGAAGCGCGAGAACTTTACTATGAAAAATCTGTCTACTTAGAACTTCTTGCGAATTATTATAAACAAAACCGAAAGTATAAATTATCTACTTACTATTATGAAGAAGCATTCAAAACTATTTCCAAAATTATTAATATTTGAAAGGAGGTGAACTAAATTGAAGCATTTTATTCTAACAGTACTCTTGTTGACTTTTCTTTTTGTATCAGGGAGTCTCGTCGTTACTGCAAATTCCATATCTTCTTTTAATGAAGATAATGAGTTTGCAGACCCTGATTTAAATGATGAAGAGCCGGATCCTTGGTACTAATAACAAGCAAATTGTAGCAAACAAAAAATTTTCTTACCTTCTCCTGACAAAGCAGGAATGAAATTAGACAGTTCCACTGACTTATACATCCCCGCTTCACTTCCTCTGTATTACATACTTTATCGATAAGAATGGTAAAGAAAATATCCACATTTGATGTTTTGCTTCTAAGACATCCTTCCTCACCTCAGAAACATCAAATTGCTCTTCTAATGGTAACTTCATTACAAGGTTACCAAAACTCAGATAAATACCAGAATTGGCAGACCCATTGGTCTGTCTTTTACTGGTTAGACGGAGATTTTCACCTATCTGCTGAAGATCAAGTACACCTATCATGGTTGAGTATGGCAGGGGCAAAGCAATATTCATATATGTTTTCCCATTAGAATAATGTTGGGAATACAATGCGATAAATACTGTTTCTTCTTCTATCTTCCTAATCCAGGCACGTACTTCATTTCTCCCATCTTTCTTATCTATAACCGAAATAATATTTCCTGGCATTTCTACTTTTTTATTCGATAATGGTAAATTCAACTGTTTTATGACTCTACTAAACAATTTATATATACCAGCAAATGGTATAAACCATTTATGCCATTTTACTTCAGCCATAAGTCTATAATTATTTGTATTCTCATAAAAATCAGCAATTGATGGTGCCAATTTTTCTAAATCGATTGTTTGATAGACCCCCATTTTATCTACTAGACCATTATAGGTTTTATCATCCGTTTTTTCGTTTAATACAGTTTCACTTATTACAAACCTTCCTCTGATTTTACTTATTGGAAATGAGGGTTTTATTTCTTTTGATCGAGGAACCACTATGAACCATCCGATAATTCCTACAAGCCCAAATAATCCTGTATTAATCAAGCCATGGAAAACTAACATGAAATTAATTGTTATAGTATAGTAACCTGTAAAATTACCAAAAGCATAAGCTAATGAAAATAAAATCGTAATACCTATAGAACCAAAGGAAAGCCTTACAAAAAGTTTCTGAATCCTGCTTATAAAAGGGACCTTAGAGCTTAATAGAATACAAGCATAAATACCTATTATGTAGAGAAGAACGGAAATTACTTCCAAAAGCACAGAGAAAGTAATACCAAGTGCAACAACGATTGGAGATACTAGAATAATTGCTCCAGCCCATTGATACAGTTTATTTTTTATTAATCTACCAAGTAGACCTAGAAAGATTGGAAATAAAAAAGCTGAATAATGGAAGTGTATACTTGTTAACCAAGTAAGAATTGGTGAAAAACCGGTGTCAATGTTTACCTCATACGCAAAGAACCATAATCCACCTATTGCTAAATAAATTAGACCAATATCAATCATAAATTCTTCAAAATATATAAAACCTCTATCTAGGAACCGTTTCACACCATAAATCGCAACTAATATAGTAAAGATCAAATAAATACCGGCGCAAATCATATGTAGAATTGGTTGGTAAAATAACTGCATGAAGAATACAGCAAATGAAGCAAACAAGGTAGCATAAGGGAGAAAACGTTCATAATTTCCTACTTCATCTCTTGTAATGATATCGAGTATAAGAGGAACATAGATTATTTGTGCGACCGTCAACAAGTATAAATACCATGTAGATTCTTGAAGCAATAATAATAGGATTAATAACACAAAGTTCACGATAGTAACACTACGAAAGTTCATTTTGAAGAAACACTCCCTCATACGAGAACAATGTACCAATAATCGGATTACGTACATCCACACTTATTGTATATACCTGTTCTCTTTCATTGTACCCCTCACGTACTTTAGCAATTCCTTGCAAAAACTTTGGCAATGGTATTTCAAATTTACCAATTACAATACGCTGTTTATTTGATATTATTGTGAGACTCCTGTCTTCATTTATCATAAGCTCCAAATCAGAATAAAGCCTTGTGGGTTCACCTAAGTAATCTTTAATAATATTTCGTTTCTTATCGAAGCTCATTAGCGCATTAAAATACCGTTTTTTCTTCCCGAACATGAAAACTCTCTCCCAGTGAATTTTTGCTTCACCACCTTTTTCAAGAATTGGTGTATTGCGAATCGTGAACGGAATATCTTCCCCGCGTTCTGGAAAAAGCAACTTCCACTTAATCCCATAACGAAAGAAAGGATACAACCATCTTGGACCACCTTTGATTTCTTTCATTAGTCCGGTTCCATAGAAGGTCTCTCTTCCCATTAAGCGATAACGTTCTTGAAGTTTCGGGTGAAGATCCTCGAATCGATCACCTAGAGCTTTATAATAAATTGACATATCAAAACCCCCTATGGTTTTCTTTTGCAGCTTGTTGCAGTTGGTATATTAGCACTTATGCGTATACCAATTATAGATAGAACCAATAGTGCGAGATTAAAAGTCAATGGGTTAAACGGAAGAAATATATAATGTATATCAGAAACAATAGCGGTAGCCATTAAAATTGGAAAGGCTATTGCTTGAAAGCAGAACAGTCTTCTCTTATTCTTGTAAAGCATCCATGTAATACCAACTAACACTTCTAGAACACCGGCAACTAATACGATTAATTCACCCTCATTATTTGTTAATGGAAGTATATTAGTGACCATCAAAACTTCATCTGGATGCATTGCTATAAGCTTTGGAACAATTCCATGATAAATCCATAAAAAGCTAAAGAAAAATGATAGCAATACATTGCTGAAGAATCGAGTATATTGGGAAGCTGGTGTTTCACCTGTCTCCATCCATCTCTTTAACACATCAAAGCTGAGTGCAGTGGCCCAGCCCATCATGGGTCTAAAAATGAAACGATCAAATAGTTTACCAGGAAGACCGAAACTGGGTTCATAGTTATATTGTGTTAAAAACTGGATTGAATGATCTGACTGCGGTATGTACTTCCAATAGCCTCTTCCTTCTTTTATTATAGAAATTGCCTGATCCGTCCCAAAATGTAAGGATGACGTTTTCGATCCATCCTCTGTATGATGACTTCCAACACTTTTCCCCCAACCCTCAATTGATTTACCAAACCCGATGTTCGTTCGATAAAGAAACTCCTGTGGCTTTCCTTCCTCCTTTGGTAAATATTTAATTTCCGAAAAACGCAAATCCCATTGCTGGTGCAAATCAGGGTTTTGAGTTGCATTCCAAAGCTTGTCCATTTCCGAATCTATTGATAGTTCTACATAAATAGGCTCATTTTTCATCGATTTTCACCTCACCTATTAATACCCTCTTTTTCGTTTAGTTTACCATAAAAAGAAAAGAGTTGTAGACAGACTACAACTCTTCCTCTTTCAAGTATTTCTTTTTTTGCTGTAAGAGTAGCTGAAACTCTTCTTCTAGTTCTGGAGTAGGATTAATACTTAACCTACTTAATACGTCTGTAAGCTTCGTTTCAATAATCAATAAACTTTGCTTTGACTCATCCAATACCTCAGGTTTAAAACGCAAGTATGCTTCATAGTCTCCATCAAATAATTTCATCTTCTGTTGATCTAGATGGATAACCTTTTGTGCGACATGTTGAATGAATCTTCTATCATGTGATACAAAAATAACTGTCCCCTCGTATTCAATTAATAATGATTCTAGGGCTTCCATTGCGGCTATATCCAGATAGTTAGTTGGCTCATCTAGAACAATTGTATTAATATCGCTTAAAAAAATCTTAGCAAAAGCAACCTTTACTCGCTCTCCGCCACTTAATACGTGGACTTGTTTGTATACATCCTCTTTAAAGAAGTGTAATCTAGCCAAAACAGTTCGCACTAATGACACTTCTTGTGATGAAGTGCTCGTAACATTGTCTAGAATAGTCTCATTCACATTTAAAATATCAAGGTTCTGACTGAAGTATCCTATTTTCACAGATGGTGATATTTCTATCCCTTTTTCTCGAGACAGTAGCTTTTTGATAAATGTAGTTTTACCCGCACCGTTATTTCCAATAATAGCAACCTTGTCACGAGCGTGTATTTGAAAGGTTGCTTTATCCCAAAGCAATCTATTCTTTATTTTCCCTTCAAGCTCTTCGATACGAATAATTGCCTTATTATCCAATACATCAGCATGGATAACGTCCATATTTAATGGAGGCTCTTCCTTCACTTTTTCTACTTTTTCTAACTTCTCTATTCTGGTTTTCAGAGCATTTGCTGTCGTTTCAAGCTTTTTTTGTTTTTTGGCGAAATACGGTTTCCCTCCCATTTGATTAGCATCAGAATCCGTTTTCTTATTTGGATATTTTGTTGCACGTGCAGCTTTCTTCTTTTTTAATTCTAACGCATTTTCTAGCTGTCTCTTCTTAGAGATGTATTGATTGTACTCATTTTGTTGTTTTTGGATTTCCAATTCCTTTTGTTCCTGATACTCTGTATAATTCCCTTTATATTCTGTGACCTTCGTATCCTTCACTTCCCATATTTTAGTACAGAGAGCATCTAGAAATGCTCTATCATGGGAAACCATAACCACTGTTCCTACCCATCTTTTTAACTGCTTTTCTAACTTCTCTATATGTTCTCTATCCAAATTTGTTGTTGGCTCATCTGCAAATAGGATTTCGGGCTTATTCGCAAGGATTTGATTAATATATTGCTGTGTGATTTCTCCACCGCTTTTTGTTGTATTCGTTCTTTTAAGTTGTGGAAGTAGTTCAACACTTGCATTTGTTTGTACCGTTCCACTATAGTTCGAAGTTTGTTTCGTTAAGATATTAACTAAAGAGGTTTTCCCACTACCATTTCTACCTACAATGCCAATAAAGTCACCTTTTTGAATTTGTAAAAGATCAGTATTTAGTATCTCTTTGCCGTCCACTTCATATGTTATTTTCTGTGCTTCTAATAAAAGCATATATTCACCCCAATTCTTTTTGAACAAAAAAAGCTCCCTGTTCACGAAGAATAGGAAGCAAAAGCCATGCCAAATAAACAAATTAATGATTCGATTAATTGTGTTTACATGTGCAGATTTTAATCCTATTCTTCGTGTACGAATGAATTGCATGACAAATAATGGGTGTCCCCATATTATTAAATGCAATGATTCGATTCACGTTTAAGAATGGATTAATTTAACATCTGCCCAAGTAACACCCTTTCCGATATAATTACGTTTACTATAATGTAATCATTTTTGATTGTCAATACTAAAAAAGAATAGACCGTTCACATTCACGGTCTATTCCTTCAATTTATAGTTTAAACTTACGAACAAGCGTATTTAACTCCTCTGCTAATTTCGCAAGATCCTCTGAACTTTTGGCCATTTCTTCCATTGAACCACTAGTTTGCTGTGAGGAAGCAGATGTTTGTTCGATACCAGCTGCGGACTCTTCAGAAATTGCAGCTATTTCTTCTACAGATGTACTCATTTCTTGTGTAGTTCCTGAGATTTCGAATAAGTTATCTTTAACTTCCTTGATACTGTCAACCATTTCGTTCACTGCCTGAGTAATATCCGCAAATGTTTCGTTCGTTGTAATGATTTGCTTTGTACCTTGTTGAACCTCTTGATAACCCTCTTCTAATGATTCGGTTACAGCGCTCGTTTCAGTTTGGATTTTCTTCACAATATCTGTTATATCTGTAACGGATAAGGACACCTGTTCAGATAATCTTCTTACCTCATCTGCTACTACTGCAAATCCTTTTCCATGCTCACCTGCACGCGCTGCTTCAATTGCAGCATTTAGCGCCAGCAAGTTCGTTTGCTCTGCAATATCCCGTATTACGGAAACAAGCTGTGTTATTGCTTGTGAATTCTCATCTAGACCTTGAACTTTACCTACTGCCTCTTTCACGATACGGTCAATTCGTTTCATCTGCTCACCAGATGCTTGCATTAGCTGACTTCCATGTCCAGTTAAGTCTAAAACGGATTCAGATGAATATTGTATCTTCTCACCGTTTTCATTCGCATGTTGTACTTTTGATGAAAAACTATGCATTTTTTGTGATAAATTAGTTGCACTGTCCGCTTGTTTTTCTGATCCTGATGCTAATTCCTGCATAGTAGTTGCAACTTGTTCAGCTCCTGCACGAACCTCATTAGCCGACTGTGTCAATTGCTCACTTTGACCTGTTACAGTATCCGATACAGTGGAAACCTGTTTAATAATATCCTTCAAGTATGCACTCATTTTACTAATAGAAGAAGCGAGCTGTCCGATTTCATCCTTACCAACATATTCAATATCTGAGACGGTTAGATCTCCCTCTGCTATACGATTACTAACTTGAACAACCTTTTTCAAATTACGAGAAATAGCACGACTGATTAATATCATTAATATAACTCCAATAATAATCGATGCAGTTATAAAAACAATCTGTGTAATAAATGTCTGCTTTTGATTATCAAGTGCATTACTAATCGCATTCTTGCGATCAGAATCCATTGTTATCACTAACTGATCTAATAACCCTACTGTTTCTTCACGTAATTCATTTGATTGCATGACAAATGATTCCGCAGAAGTCATGCTATTATTCTCAATAGCAGAAACAATATAATTCGTAAATACTCGGTATAGCTCTTGATTATTCGATGACACCTTTTGAAAAATTTCTTTTTGCTCATTAGTTTGTAAATTAATTCGAACTTCATTAGCTAACTCATTGTATTGCAATTGATTTTCTTTAAATGCCTCAACATATCCTTCATCTTGTTCCTGATAGTAAGACACAACATAAATACCCATATTACGAGTTAGTGAACCCATTTCCGAAATATTCATGGCAATATTGCTTTTTTCATCTAATCGTTTAATATCATTACCGATTCCCATGATGGAATTTGATACGATTGTTGATGAACCAATAAATAGCAATATTACAAGTGCTAATGTAAGACCATATTTCCATCCTATCTTTATATTTCGTAGTTTTATTGATTTAACTTTTGGTATCTTTACTTTAAGTTTTCTAGCCATGTCCATCCCCCAAGTATGTATATGTCTAATTAAAATATTATTCTATCGTATAAATAGCCAGGTATTTATGGTTTATAGCTGAACTCCATTTCTTTAAGAATATATTCCTATTTCTTTTATCCTACTAATCAAATAATAATAGAATAATCATCAAATTACAACAAATCCCGATAAAATTCCCGTGTATATTTCCTGTTTTCTTCATTCATTATATCTACTATAGTACTATTCTATTGACTTACTACCACTTGATTAGTATGATTGACTTAAATTTTATAAGTTACCTTATCAGATCGGTGAGGTAGAGGCGCGAGTAATATTAGTAGTCCATCGGAGAATGACAACTATGATGATTGGATAAAAGGATTACTTGCCGAAGCATAATAAGAGTCAAGCTTATTTATGTTGGGATGTTTCCTGAACAAGGGGCAGACTGTCATGTAAAGAGAATTTTGCATGGAGAACTACTGATCGAATTGGATGATAGCGTATATTGTTAAGGCAATGATAGGTTATTTTCAAGCTATTGTTGCTTTTTTGTATATTGATACATCCACCCTCTCTTCATCCTCTTTACAATCAATCTGCCCTTTTATCGAAAACAATCCCATTCTAATTTTAAATTTATATGATATCAGTAAGAAAACACATTCCATAGTTAAGGAGAATGCACCATGAGAAAAATCTATACCAACGGAAATATCTACACGTTGGACTCTACAAAACCACTTGTTCAGTCCGTGGTTATCGAAAATGGTCGGTTTATTGATATGGGGACAGACAGTGAAATGTTACTTCATTGGAGTAATCCTACATGTGAGGTGATTAACTTTGGTGGTAAAACAGTAACACCAGGATTAGTAGATAGCCACCTTCACCTATCCTTGATTGCCGATCAATTCATGAACCTTGATCTTACCGGTGTTACCTCCAAAAGCCAGATGTTAGAAAAAATCAGGGATAAAGCACGTACTTTAAAGCCGAATGAATGGTTGCTCGGTGGTGGTTGGGATGAGAACTTATTTATAGAAGGATTAATTCCAACAATTGAGGAGCTCGACTATGTTTCTCCTTATAATCCTTTATTCTTAACTAGAATTTGTACACATGCTGCAGTTGTCAATACGAGAGCACTAGAAAGAAGCAACTATCACCCATCAATGTCTATTCCTGAAGGGGGGAGCATTGTATTAAATGAACAAACGAAAACACCTACTGGACTTGTCTTAGAATCTGCTTCCGAAATTTTTCAACAGCATATTCCTGAGAAATCCTATGAGGAACTATTACGTTCCATGCGTCAAGCGATTCATTATTCAATGGAGAGAGGCTTAACTAGTGTGCATACTAATGATCCTCTTTTTCTAGGTGGGCTTGAACAGACCTATCGAATTTATGACACACTTTTAAACCAAGAAAAACTAGGACTCCGTGCTAACCTCTTAATTAATCATGACTTTATAGAAGACATTAGAGCTGCTGGGATGTACGCTGGATTCGGAAATGAAACGCTTAATATTGGCGCAATCAAAATCTTTGCTGATGGTGCATTCGGACGGAGAACCGCACTATTAACAGAACCGTATCACGATGATCCCAATAACTATGGAGAAGCCATGTTAGATCAAGAGTCATTAATCGCGATTGTCAGGAAAGCACGAGAACTGTCGATGCCAATTGCAGTGCATACGATTGGTGACCAAGCACTTGAAAATGTATTGGATGTTCTCGATTTATTCCCAGCTGTCTCCCATCGTGATCGACTAATCCATGCACAAGTACTTCGTAAGGAACTAATTGAGCGTCTAGCAGTTCCTTCAAGAGTTGCGGATATCCAACCAAGATTCGTTGTTGGTGATTTTCCTTGGGTCAAAGAGCGACTTGGGGAAAAAAGAATTGAGCTTGCATATGCTTGGAAAACCTTAATGGAAAAAGGCGTAATATGTACGGGAGGATCAGACTCCCCTGTTGAACCAGCAGATCCATTACTTGGAATTCACGCTGCCGTTACAAGAAGAGCACCTGGAGAAACTCATAGTGGTTGGAATCCTAAAGAAAAATTATTGATGTACGAAGCTTTTCGCCTATTTACTGATTTAACAGCCTATGCTACCAATGAAGAAACGATGAAAGGAACCATTTCAAGAGGGAAACTTGCTGATATGACAGTACTTTCTAACAATCCATTTTCCATGCTCGACCCAGATGAGTTGCTAGATACCAAGGTTGAAATGACCATTATAGGTGGAGAAATTAAATTTCAACAAACAAATCAATACTCGACTTTTTAATGAAGAAATGCCAGTTTCCAAAAACTGTATCAATTGTTAGCCTTGTTTAACAAGATGCAGCTTTTTAGATAACTGGCATTTTTTAATTTGCTAGCTCCACCGTAATGCAACGGTTAATCTACAGCATTCTGTATTCTTAATCTTGGATATAAACGCCATTCTTAATTCGTCTGGGTTATAATTCACATCAATATCTGATGTTACACCTATTGACTTAATTAACCGTTTAACCTCTGGCATATTGGATTTCTGAGCCGCACTCATGACGCGCTTCCCAAATTCCTTCGATCCTGCAAACCGATCTAATACAACACTAGCTTCACGCATTAATACCCTTGTTTCATTGGCAGCTTCATACAAATGATCCGGATTCACATTTGGAAACTGACGATTCGTATCATAACGATATGGATAAGCTGAGTAATAATACACTGGATAGCAATAGTACACCTAGATTTCCCTCCCTAAAAATTCCATATAACACTATATGCATGATAAATGCTGGAGGGACTCCTTTTCTATTAACTCTTCCAATGAGGCTTACTTTCCACTATTCCTTTGTAATTTTCTCGATAAGCCCATACCAAGATTCCTTCTAGAACCACTAATACGATTGCTAATAGCAATAACTCCGGGTCAACAAATATATGAAACGCAAAAATATTTACAATGATGCCTGTTAGCGCAACTAATACCAATGGAATAAACCTGCGAATAATTAGTAAAATTCCTGCTATGATTTCTACACCTTTCTCCATTGCCAGTAAATAGCCATCCCCTAAAAATTCCATTGCAGCTGGATTTGTTGGTGCAAATGGCTCAAAGCCGAATAACACGAAGTAGCCGTTTAATCCCGCCCCTAAAAATAAGATACCTAATAGTAATTCAGCAGTTCGAATAAAGCCTTTCATTATTTATTCCCCTCCCTATGCTTCTTTCGCTTACAGAATAGCACATATACGTTGCCCGCCTGCGCATTTTTGCAAAATTCACACAGTTCATTATATGTTTAGTGTTTGGAAGCTGATGTTTAGCTTTTTCGACTGGGAGTTAGCTTTTTCAGCTAGGACTTTAGCTTTTCTGCGAATCTTCAGCATTTCCTGCTGCATATTCAGCTTTTAATAAAAAACTCTCATTTCACTAGCATAAATTTCCATTGATAATCCAATACTAGCATCATATAATAAGAACAAACGTTCTACTTGGTGGTGAATTAGATTGGATTACTCTGCTTATCCTCGTAATGATGTGCTTTGTATTGATATGCGTTCCTTTTATGCTAGTGTCGAGGCTGTTAAGCTAGGGCATGATCCGATGAAGACGATGCTTGCAGTTGTCGGCGATCCGAGTAGATCTGGAAGCATCGTGTTAGCTGCTTCCCCAGCCCTAAAGCAAAAGTACGGCATTAGCAATGTGAGCCGTTTTTTTGAATTACCAAATGATCCAGATATTCATATTGTGCCGGCTCATATGGCTGATTATCTTCAAGTCTCTGTAGAAATTACAAGATTAATTAATCAATATGCTCCAAAAGAAGCAATCCATCAATATTCTGTAGATGAAGTATGGGTCACATTGAACGGGCTTCACAAGCTATTCGGGAGTTACTGGGAGGTTGCTGAAAAGATTAAACAAGATATTCTGGACAGCTTCGGAATCACTTGCTCAATTGGTATTGGCGATAATAAGTTTTTAGCCAAGGTTGTCATGGATTTACACGCAAAACAGGTTGGAATTGCTGAATGTAGATATGAGGATGTTGAAGAAAAACTATGGCCCTTCCCTGTAGAAGATATATGGGGAATCGGTAGTCGCATGAAACACAATTTAAATCGAATGGGAATCGTTACCCTCGGACAACTCGCTAAATTCAACCTCGATCATCTCAAAAAACGATTCGGTGTTATGGGTGAGCAACTCTACTGGCATGCATGGGGAATCGACTTAAGTCCAGTCTATGGTGACTTTGTTAAGCATGAACAAAAAGGCTTTGGTCATGGCATTTCTCTTTTACGAGATTACACGAAGGATGAAGTCGCAGTTTGTATGCTAGACCTTTGTGAGGAGGTTTGCCGTAGAGCGCGAACAGCAGGTAAAATCGGAAAAACGATTCATCTTGGTATTGCCTATTCCAAAGAAACTGGAGGAGGATTTTCACGCTCCAGGTCGATTTCAATTCCTACTAATGTAACCATGGATATGTACCAGGTTTGCTTACAGCTGTTTGAAGAATTTTACGATGGTCAAAGTAATATCCGCCATGTCTACGTAACATTAGATAACTTATTTGAAAAAGCAGAAACGCAATTAAATTTATTTGAGGACCGGTCGAAAAAAACGGATATTGGTTATGTCATGGACGCTATTCGTGATAAATATGGGGCCACAGCAATACTCCGAGCAAGTAGCTACACAGATGCTGGAGTCACATTAGATCGCAGTAAGAAAATTGGGGGACATCGTGCGTAGCTGCCAGTAAACATGTTGGCAGCTACATCATAATTTAAGCGTCTAACTAATTAAAGCACCGATTGCACCAGCATGTGAGCCCTTCTTTAGAAAAATAGGTTCATAGGACATCATGTCACGAAAACGACCTAAGACATCTTGTAAGGCCTTATTATTTGAAACCGTTCCCCCAACAAATACAATCTTACTAGCTTGTTTCGAAGATGCCACTTGACCAGCAAGCAGGATAATTGTTTCCCCTATCAATTGCATCACACTTGCTAAATAATCCTGCTCAGTAGCATGTTCATTTAAATGAGCTTTTCCGAAATTAGCAGCAGTTAAGTCGCCAAAAATTGGAGGTTCTTCCGGTGCATAAATGTCTCGTACTAATAAATCAGCATTGCGATTATCGCCATTTTCAGCCATCGATGTAAATAATTGAAAATCCTGTTTTCCAGTAATAAGATGGCCTAATCCCATCAGAGTTCCTCCACCAATCCCACTACCTAAAACACGTTCGAAGGAGCCTTCTGTCATATGAAAAAAAGACGTTCCCGTACCAATGTTAACTAAAATAAAATCCTCTTCTCTTATATCCTTCTCTGTTTGCAGCAAATATCTAGTTCCTGCAGTTACTGCATCAAACTCATTAACGATAGAACAATTATTCGTAGCAAGACGCTTTATATAACCAGCTTTTCCACCAGTTAAAACGAGCTTAGTATTCGGAGCTAACGTCGTTAACCACTGAATAAGTTGGTCTATTTCAAGACTGGAAAAGATTTTCGTATGTAGCCTTTCTTGCTCCTCATAAGCGATTTTAACAAGTGAACCACCAGCATCAATTCCTACTTTCTGAATCAACCCTACCCCTCCTTCATACCTTTACAATCAATTTACATGATTCATGTGGAAGATGAAACAAAAAAGGTACAGAAAACAGCTAAGAAGGCCTGTTTTCTGTACCATAAAAAAGTTATTTCTGTGGTGCAGAAGGGGTAGAAATACTTGATAATGCTTGTTCTGCTTCATTATCAAGCTGATTATCAACAGCTAGGTCACCTAATGCTACCATGCCGACAACCTGTCCATTTTCAACTACTGGCAAGCGTCTAATCTGTTGTTGTGCCATTAGTTGAGCTGCTTCATGAGCATCCATATCAGGAGTTGCTTGCACAATCTGTTGTGCTGTCATAACGTCTGCTACTCTTTCTTCGGGATTCTCCCCTTGTGCCGTTGTACGAAGTGTGATGTCACGGTCAGTAATCATCCCTACCATTTGACCGTTATTATTCACAACTGGAAGTGAACCGACATTGTACTGGCTCATTAACGCAGCGGCCTCTTGAACAGTTTGTGAATCGTTAACCGTTACTACATTTGATGTCATAATTTTACGGATTTGCTGATTCATGTAATAACCTCCCCTTTCATTTATAGACTGAATCAATTTTAGCTTATTATTAGTGGGATATTTTTCATCCATATTCAATTCCTAATGGAATTTAGGAAAGTGAGCATATTAAGGTTATGTACTATTTAAAAGGAAGGAATGTTTACATGAACGCAAAGCTCATTGACTGGCCAACGTTTATCGGAGCGATACTTGTATTACTTGCCGTATCATTACCATTAATTTTTTACCCTGAAGCTGGAGCCGCAGCGATAAATATGGCAAATAGCTTTTTAACAGGAAATTTCGGCGTTCTTTATTTAGCGCTTGGCTTATTAGCCTTTTTATTCTTGCTATATATTGCATTTAGTAAATTTGGCAAAATAAAATTAGGCAAGCGAGGAACAGAAAAAGAATTTGGTTCATTTTCTTGGGCTGCAATGCTATTTTCAGCAGGTATCGGATCAAGTATTTTATACTGGGGAATGATTGAATGGGCTTATTATTATCAAGGTCCTCCCTTTGGTGTAACACCAGAAACAAAAGAAGCGATTGAACTGGCTGCCACCTATGGATTATTTCATTGGGGTCCCATTGCTTGGGCAATATATACATTACCTGCATTGCCAATTGCTTATTTCTATTACGTAAGAAAAAAGCCAGTTCTAAAAATAAGCGCAGCTACAAAACCACTAATTGGAAAGCTTGCTGACGGTCCATTAGGAGTACTAATTGATGTCTTATTTATATTTGGTCTATTAGGCGGAGCTGGAACCACACTTGCACTTGGTACTCCTATGATTGCAGAAGGTGTGCATGATATTACAGGAATACCGGTTACGCTTGGAGTTCAAGCTGGAATCATGATATTATGTACGCTAATCTTCGCCATAAGCGCTTATTCAGGGTTGAATAAGGGAATTAAAGTCTTAAGTGATATCAATTTATGGCTCGCGCTTTTTATACTAATTTTTATCTTTATTTTTGGTCCAACTGTATTTATAAGTGAGACAACCTTTACAAGTCTAGGTATACTTGCGGATAACTTTTTCCATATGGCAACCTGGCTAGAACCATTGGCACAAATCAACGGTTTTAAAGAAACAGGCTTCCCAGAAACATGGACGGTCTTTTATTGGGCTTGGTGGGTTGTTTATGCGCCATTCGTCGGATTGTTTGTTGCACGAATATCCCATGGGCGGACTATCCGTGAAATGATATTTGGTACGATGATTTATGGAACACTCGGATGTGTACTCTTCTTCGGTATACTTGGAAACTTCGGCTTATTCTTACAGCTCTCTGACTCATTTGATGTAATTAGTTTTATGAATGAAAATGGTGCACCAGCAACGATTATTGCAATACTCACCCAATTGCCAATTGCTGATTTTATTGTCATTGTGTTTACGATATTAGCCATTGTATTTCTATCCACCACCTTTGATTCGGCATCGTATATATTAGCTGCAGTCGTACAAAAACATGTACCCGGTGGAGAGGCGATGCGATGGAATCGACTTTTTTGGGCATTTGCATTGCTACTACTTCCGTTAGTACTCATGTTCATAGGTGATTTGAAATCCTTACAAACAGCAAGTATTGTTGCTGGGTTTCCAGTTATGTTTATCATGATATTACTCGCGCTTTCCTTTGTTAAAGCAGCTGGGCAGGATATTAGAGCGATGAAAGAATATCGCTCCCCTACCATTTATATTGACCGTAGAAACATACCTGAATCAAAGGAAACAAAATAATTGATGAAGGACAGAGCAATATATATCTGCTTTGTCCTTCTGTTATCCTTATTTTTAGTACCAGGTATTAATAATTCCTACCAAAGTTTCATTTATTTAGTCTGAAAATTATGTATACTAATACAATAGGCAGGCATTTTCTTTTTAGAGGAGGAATTCTGATGGATGTAAGTGGTATTTTACAGGTCGTAGAAAACAGTAAATTGGTTTATCCGAATGAAAAAAAAGTAAAAAACACTGCAATTGGCTCTACAGAGGCATTTGAAGAATTATTAAAGCAATCCCAACAAGATCCAGCTAGTTTTTGGGAGTCTGTCGCACAGGAGCTTGTATGGTACGAACCATGGAAGGAAACCATTACAGGAAAACTACCAGATTTCCGCTTTTTTAAGGATGGAATTAGTAACCCATGTGTTAACTTAATTGACCGACATGTTGAAAATGGAGCTGGCAATCGCACGGCTTTAATATGGGAAGGAGAAAATGGCGATACAAAGTTCTTCACTTATCACATGCTACTTGCAGAAGTAAATCGATTTGCAAATGCCTTAAAATCTTTCGGTGTAAAAAAAGGAGATTGTGTTGCGATTTATTTACCTAATTTGGCAGAGGCATTCATTGCTGTGCTAGCCTGCTTTCGTATCGGCGCTGTCTATAACACAATCTTCTCTGGATACTCAGAAAAGTCGCTCAAAGACCGCTTAACAGCATTTGAACCAAAGGTAATGGTAACCGCAGACGCAACACAGCGCCGTGGTAAAATGATTCATCTAAAAGAAAAAGTAGATCATGTTATACAAGAAATCCCATCCATTGAAGCAGTGATTGTTGTAAATCGCTTTGGAACAGACACATCCATGCAACCAGGACGTGATGTTTGGTGGCAGGAAATAACCGCAAACATGAGTATGAAGTGTGAACCAGAGCGAATCGAAGCCAATGAGCCAGGTATTGTATTCTATACTAGTGGAACAACTGGTAAGCCAAAAGGTGTCGTTCATTCCGGGATGGCGTTTGTTATTCAAAATTATATGTATGCAAAGTACCATATGGCTCATCAAGAAGATGACGTGTTTTGGTGCTCTGCTGATATTGGTTGGCTAACGATGCATATTTGGGGAATCGTTGGTGCATTAGCAAATGGGGTCACAACCGTTGTTTATGAAGGAGCTCCAGATTATCCTTCTAAAGATCGCTTCTATCAAATTATGGAGAAATATCGTGTAAATAAACTCTTTACAGCTCCAACCGCATTACGCATGTTAAAGAGTATGGGAGAAAAAGTACTGGACAAGTATGATTTATCCTGCCTTGATGTTATTTCTCTTGTAGGAGAACCATTTGATCCTGAAACATGGCATTGGACCTATGAAACACTAGGAAAAAAACAAATTAGTGTCAACAACACATGGGGACAAACTGAAACTGCTGGTTGCCCAATAGCAGGAGCAGCATGGTTGACACCAATGAAGCCTGGATCAGCCGGTTTACAGTTCCTCGGTGCCGATGTTGCAATTGTTGATGATGAAGGAAACCCAGTAAAACCCGGAACATTAGGAAACCTTGTCATTCGAAAGCCATTTCCTATGCTGTGTAGAACGTTATGGAAAGAACCTGAACGTTATTATAATGCGTATTTCAGCCAAGTAGAAGGTTGTTATTTCGCAAGTGACCTTGCATTAGAAGATGAAGATGGCTATTTCTGGGTTGTCGGAAGATCTGACGACGCTTTTAATGTAGCTGGACATCGCCTTAGTACCATGGAAATGGAAAGTTCCGTGCTTGAAGTAGAAGGTGTTTCAGAAGTAGCAGTAATCGGTGTTCCAGACGAAATAAAAGGAGAAGTCCCCATCGTCTTTGTTCGATTAGCTGATGGATTTGAGGAAACAAAAGAACTCATAGAAGAAATGAGCAACAGTATTGTAAGCCAAATCGGAGCTATTGCAAGACCAAAAGAAATCATTGTGTCAGATGCACTACCGAAAACAGTAAGTGGTAAAATCATGCGTCGCCTATTAAAAGAAATAATCATTAATGGCTCAGTCATGGGGGATATAACTGGTCTTGAAGATCCTGGAACAGTGGAACAAATCAAGAAAACAATAGGAGAAAGGTCAAGTATTTCCTAAAAACATATAACAACAGAAAACAAACGGAACAGCTTATCTTATAAGCTGTTCCGTTTGTTAGTATTAACTATTAATATCGAACAGAATCGTTTGCATTAATTAACCCATGCTCTACATAGTAACCGACACCGCTCATGCTATCAGCAGTATTTTCAATAGCGGCACGAACCTGTGAGTTACTTCTACCTTGACCGGTTAATAGTGCCGCTTGACCAGCAACAAATGGTGAAGCCATTGAGGTTCCTGATAAGTATACATAACTATTGCCTGGATATGTGGAGGCAATGTCAACACCTGGTGCCATTACATCGACCCATGTTCCCCAGTTTGAAAAGCTTGCCTTCTGGTTATTAGAATCAACAGCACCAACTGCGATAACATTTGCATAAGACGCAGGCTCAAATGTTGTGCTAACACCATCATTACCGGCAGCAGCGACTACAACTACACCGCTATTCCAAGCATAGTTTACAGCATCCTCTAATGTTTGGGTATCACAATTACAGCCAAGTGATAGATTAATAACTTCAGCACCTGCATCAGCAGCATAAATAATACCATCTGCAATGTCCGCTAAAGACCCACTACCATTTGCATCTAATACACGAACCGCTAGAATTCTAGTATTCGGTGCCATACCCGCAATACCAGTAGCATTATTTGTTTCTGCCGCAGCTATCCCTGCTACATGTGTACCGTGACCATTTTGGTCCATCGGATAATTATCATTTTGAACAAAATCATACCCACGGATTACTTTTCCATTTAAATCTGGATGATTGTAATCAACACCTGTATCAAGAACAGCCACTTCTTGACCTGAGCTTCCTCTAGCTACATCCCATGCAAGGTTGGCATCTGTATTAAATAACCCATATTGATAACTTGTGCTAAAATATGTGTCGTTTGGAGTCCAAGTAGCATGCAGCTCATAGTTTGGCTCAGCATACTCAACATTTGGGTTGTTGCTAAGCGCCTTTACTACTTCCTCCACATTATTAACCTCAAGCACTGAAAATGGCGATGCAACCGCATCAACATCTGCTTGTAACGTTGCACCAACATCTGCTAATACCTTATTCTTGGAAGAAACCGATACCTTATCTTTAAACTTAACAATTACCTCACCTTTTGCATATTTCCCTTTTTCTATGGATTTGTTAACTGCAGATTCCCCAGGACTATTCCCAAGCAATCCCTCACTCTCAGCAGCACTTCCTACCACTGGGAATAGCAATACTAGAACCGCAATTACCAAACCACCTAACCAAGTTTTCTTCATGAAACCCCTCCTCTTTTTTGTTACGTTAAGATTTATATTTCGCAACTAGAAGTTTCATGTAAGCATGGAATCCTATAAAAAGTGGGAAAGGTAACAGAATATGTTTTTGAAGTTGTAGTCAAAAATTCCTACGGACATAAAAAAAGCTTGGATTGATTCCAAGCTACTAAAATCACTATTTCATATAAAAACTCGCACCATCAACGACTTCAATTTCAGAGTATTTCGCTAGCTCTTTCATTAATACCAACAGTGCTTCATCCTTTTGTTTTGCCTCAATCATACAATCAATCTGCGGAACACTTCCTTTAATCTCATTTAGAAAGGTTAAGAACATCGCTGGGTCGACATGATCGGCATGTGCGCGAAATTTTTCTTCTGACCGAGGACTAGATATATGCATTTTAATTGGTAATGATGAATGACTCCATGTCTGAATGACCCGGTCCCAATCTTTAACCCAGTTTTCCTCTTCATGGTTAGCTAGGTGATGATGGTAGTCAAAAATAAGAGGAATTGCCAGTTTCTCACATAAATACAGTGTATCCAGTAAATTAAATGTCTTATCATCATTTTCAAGCATTAGCATCTGCTGTAAATCTGGCGAAACAAAAGCAAAGTTTAATATGAATTGCTCTAATGCACGGTCTTTATCTCCATATCCTCCACCAACATGCATGACACAACGATTCTTTGGAATTACGCCCATTCCCTTTAAAAGTTTATAATGCATGCGTAATGTCTTAATCGAATTTTTTAATACATCAGATTTTGGGGAATTAATTAAGACAAAGTGATCCGCATGAAAGTCTACTCGCATGGATTGATGAGCCTTTAAAAACTGTTCAATCGCCATAAGCGATTCTTTAATAGCCTCAATATAATCCCAATCGGCAGTATCCGGATGATCGGCGAGTGGGATTAATTTTGACGATATCCGATAAAAGTGAATGTCTTCGGCAAGATTATACTTCAGCACTCGCAATAAATTATTTAAATTTGCTTTTGCAATATCCTCTAATTTTCGTATTGCTGCCTCACGATCTTCTAGCTTTGAAAAAGTGGAATATGTCATTGTTTTGGAGGTTGAGCTATTTTGTAAGTTTACACTGATCGCTGAATAACCAAGTCGGACAAGCATTAATAAAAAAACTCCTTTATTGTAACTTAGGTAAAGTATACCCATTTGCCCTATTTTCATTTATCCCGCACAAAAACGCAGTAATACTCGCACTGCATAATTTTCTAGCTATTAACGTTTCCTCCCCTCGTGCTTTAATATTATTTTTGAAATACCTTCTTTTAGACTATACTGTATACTGTAAATACTATAATGACTTTACAAATCGGTGGTGAAGACGAAGAAGAAATGGACTATACAAAAACATACATACGATTATTAAATACCAATATTTATTGTGAACATGCTATACAAGATAAGCCACCAATCTTATTAATACATGGATTTGTGGCATCTTCCTATACATTTAATCGGTTAAAGCCCATGCTTGCAAACGATTTTTCAGTAATTGCCATTGACCTTCCTGGGTTTGGCAAAAGTGAAAAATCCACAACCTTCACCTATTCATTCGATAATTATGCTGAGCTAGTGTTAAAGTGCATGGACCATTTTCAGCTTGACGAAGCATTTATTGCTGGTCATTCTATGGGTGGACAAATTGCAATGTATACGGCAATAAAATCACCAAGGAGAGTAAAGAAGCTTATCTTATTTTGCAGTTCAGGTTATTTACCCAGGGCAAATCCATATCTGATTTACAGCTCTTACTTACCTTTTTTCCAACTGATAGCCAAACGAAAAATAAATGCCCAAAGTGTTGTAAGAAATCTAAAGAATGTATTTTATGATCACTCCTTAATAACAAAAGATCAAATTGAAGAATACGGGAAACCGCTTCAGGATAAGAACTTCCCTAAATCACTCATTCGCTTGCTAAGACATCGTGAAGGTGATTTGAGTAGTAATGAGCTTCGGAATATTCATATTCCAGCTCTATTACTTTGGGGAGAAGAAGATAAAGTGGTACCACTCACTATTGGCAAAAAGCTATGCCAAGACCTCCCAAACGCTCAGCTTATTTCATATGATAAGGCCGGTCACTTAATTACAGAGGAAAAGCCTAATGAATTGTGGAAGCAAATTCTATCCTTTACCGGAGTTAGGATGAAGTAATCAATAAACTTCTCCTAACTTCCCTCTTTCCTTTCACAAATTATTCCTATTCGCCCACTACTTTTACTTGCATGCGCATAGTTTAATAGTAAAAATTAACCTTACCTGAGGTGATGTTAATGAGTTCTAGGAATAATAGAAATCCGAATCGCTTCGAAATTGACATGACTCCTTTACATGACTTTATGAGACAAATGGATTCCTTCTTTAACAATTCCTTTAAACAGATGAATGAGCATTTTCAGTTTAAGCCTTTTTGGGTAGATGTAACAGAAGATGAAAAACAGTTTATAATCGAGGCAGATCTAGACGGATACACAAGGGATCAAATACAAATTGAAGTAACAGGGAATCAACTTCGAATTGGTGTTGAGGACCATGAAATAGAGGATGAAAAGGATTCAAAGCGTGCATACCATTATAGGAAACAGCGATTGAATAAAAATGAACGTGTCATTACTCTCCCATTCGATATTCCAAAAAAAGAAACAAAAGCCTCTTTTCGTAACCATGTTCTAGTCATCACAATCCCGAAACAGAACTCTGCCAGAAATTTCATTGACATCGATGCTGATTGATGCTCACGGATTCGGCTATGTTTATTTAGTCGAGTCCTTTTCATTTCTACATAACATAATTAGGAGTGAATATTATGACTGTAATCGCAACCGACAAATGGCTTGAAAAGGATTATGACAATCCCCATCACCTTTATAAGAAGTTATCAAGTTATTTTAATCGCGCTAATCCAGAAGAGGTAGCTTCACTTCTTACACAGCATGGAATGTATCAAAAACCAGTTGCTAATAGTGAATCCCTACTTCAATCCTATCAGGAAAAGAATGTTTGGCAAATTGTGAACCAAGAAGAGCAAACACTCAAAAGACAATGGAATGGACAAAACGTCTCGATTTTTATCCTCCCCTCCAACACCTACAACAGAAAAATCATGCACCACTACAATGGAAAATCTGGATTAGCATTTAAAGATAAGCTATTTCTATTTATCTCTGAGGATACTTCAGAAACAGAACTTAAAGCATTATTCACACATGAATATAACCATTGCTGCCGACTAAAGAAGGACCCAAAGAATGAAGAGGATTACCAACTTCTTGATGCAATCATATTAGAGGGACTAGCAGAAAATGCAGTTCATGAGCGGTTTGGAAAGAAATATTTAGCACCATGGACATCTTATTATTCAACTGATGTGTTAAACGATATATGGAAAAATTTAATAAAACCAAATAAAGATCTAACAAGAACATCGCGAAAACATAACCAATTATTATATGGTACGAACTTCTATCCTAAAATGGCTGGCTATAGTGTTGGATATTTTTTAGTAAATAGGTATGCTGAGAAAACACGTAAGAAAAGTAAGGATCTATTTGTGACACCTTCAGAAGAAATGGTTTAGATTTAACGTAAAACCTCCTTTGGATTACTGTCCATATAATATTAATTCTAGGCATTCAAACAGTTTACCTATTATCTAGGTATCTATCCCTATCAATTAAACTGTGCGTTCATATAGTATTAACAAACACTATATTCTGGTGTTTACAAAAGAGCTGCCTTAACCAATGAAAAGTAAGCAAAAGTTTACCAAATTATTGTAACAGCTCTTACGTTCATGCATTATCACAAGTTAGGAGGGATGTAGAATGTCATTCGGATACGGCTGTGGTGGCTACGGAGGTTACGGCTACGGCGGTGGAGGATACGGATATGGCGGTGGTTTCGCGCTAATCGTCGTATTATTTATCCTTCTTATCATCGTAGGTGCTGCTTGGTTATAATCTAAAGCATTTACTCACTTTCCACCCAAACGCAACTACATGAAGACGGGGAACTTTCCCCGTCCAAGGTAGTTATGTCAGAATGGACCGGAACAGCTAACTAGGAAATTTCCTATATTTCTTCTAAGCTAATGGCCATGAGGTGGGCCATAAAACGGCATTAATGATTAGAGGAGCATACGCTATCAACAGCGGTGCTCTTTTTTATGTTTCATCTTGCATAGAATGTTGGTATTAATATAATGTATAGTTTATCGTAGCGTAAGCTTTTGGGGAGGTAATGAGTTTTGAAATTTTGAATCTTAACTTTTTTAGTCCTATGCTTCGTTTTTATCGTTAGATCTTTAGCCTTTTCGGCTACTTCTTTAGCTTTTCACCGCTCAAACTATGTTCATATCATTAACCGATTTTCCCCGGTAATTCCCTTGTTAAACAACTTTTTCCTCTGTCTCCACAAAAAGTACAAAGGTTCTTGAACATTTTGTGAAGGATTTCTCAATCTATTGTAATAATCTTCACAGCGTAATAATATATGGTAGCAGTACTTTGTGAATAAATTTACAATTTGTCCAGAGAAATTTATACATGGTGAAGGGAGAACGAACATGAAACTCAAATTGGCATTTATAACGTTTGCTATTTTGATTACAACAATACTAGCTGGTTGTGAACCTTTATTGGTATTAAATCCAAAAGGTCCTCAAGCAGAAACAACAGCTAATGTGATATGGATATCCATTTTCACCATGGCAGTAATTGTTATTGTTGTAATTACACTTCTTATTGTAATGCTTGTTAAATATCGTGCATCCAAACAATCGGATGACTATGAACCACCTCACATTGAGGGGAACCCAATTGTAGAGTCACTAATAATAGGTATTCCTGTATTAATAGTAATTTTCTTATCCATTGTATCCGTTAAATCAACCTATGAAGTTGAGTCAGTTCCAGATGGATATGAAAATCAGGAGCCATTAGTAATCTATGCATCTTCTTCGAACTGGAAATGGCACTTTAGTTATCCAGAACAAGATATTGAAACAGTAAACTATGTATTTATTCCAACTAACCAACCAGTTGAGTTTAGACTCTATTCATATGGACCAATTACAAGCTTCTGGATTCCACAGCTTGCAGGTCAAAAATATGCAATGGCGGATATGGTAACAAAAATAAATATTGTAGCTGAAACCCCTGGAGATTATATGGGGCGTAATGCAAACTTCAGCGGTGAAGGATTTGCTGAAAATACCTTTAATGCAACTGCATTATCACAGGATGAATTCGATAAATGGGTAGAAGAAATACATGCAACAGCTGAACCGATTACCAAGGAAACATTTGAAACATTACTTGAGCCTGGTCACCTAGGACAAATGACATTTACCGGAACACACTTAGAATTTGCACCAGCTCCTGAAGGTGAAAATTCTGGTCACCACCATGGATCTTCCGAAGAAGAAGAATTACATGAGCAACATCAAGAACATGAAGACCATAGTGAGCATGAGGATCATAGTGAACATGATGACCATTCAAGTCACTAATTGATAAAGCTTTGGGAAAAATCAACTAGACTTAAAAACTTACAATCTCGAAAGGAGAAACAAAAATGGAATTCTTTGATCGGTTTGCTATTCCCCATCCAAGTCCATTAATTTATGCATCCATGGTTGCTATCGGCCTTACCGTCGTAGCAATATTCATAGGACTTACCTACTTCAAAAAATGGGGTTATCTATGGCGTGAATGGTTAACAACCGTTGACCATAAACGCATAGGAATTATGTATATGATTTCTGCACTATTAATGCTATTCCGTGGTGGTGCGGATGCTGTTATGATGCGGTTACAAACTGCAGTACCAGATAATACGTTTTTAGATGCACAACACTATAATGAGGTATTTACAACACATGGTGTTGTTATGATTTTCTTTATGGCGATGGCCTTTGTTATTGGGTTAATGAACTTCATCGTACCGCTTCAAATCGGTGCACGTGATGTGGCATTCCCAAGATTAAATGCGATTAGTTTTTGGTTATATTTTGCGGGAGCAATGCTCTTTAATATTTCGTTTGTAATTGGTGGATCACCTGATGCAGGTTGGACCAACTACTTCCCACTTGCAGGAACTGACTTTAGTGAGTCTGTAGGCGTTAATTACTACATGTGGTCATTACAGATTTCAGGTATTGGTACTCTCATGACGGGTATTAACTTTATTGTAACGATACTAAAAATGCGTGCTCCAGGTATGAAATTAATGAAAATGCCAATGTTTACATGGTCAGCATTGATAACAAACGTTATTATCGTCTTTGCTTTTCCAGTGTTAACCATTGCACTAATAATGGGTACCTTTGATCGTCAATTCGGAACACATTTCTTTGCAAGTACAAATGGCGGAATGGATATGCTTTGGGCAAACCTGTTCTGGGTATGGGGACATCCTGAGGTATATATTTTAATACTTCCTGCCTTTGGTATTTATAGTGAAATAATTTCGACCTTCTCACAACGTAATCTATATGGTTATAAGTCTATGGTCGGGTCAATGGTAATTATTTCGTTCCTTTCCTTCCTAGTTTGGGTACACCATTTCTTTACAATGGGACATGGCGCACTTGTAAATGGGATATTCTCCATCACTACGATGGCAATTGCGGTACCAACAGGAATAAAAATATTTAACTGGTTATTGACAATGTGGAAAGGAAAAATCCGCTTCACGGTACCAATGCTGTACTCATTAGGCTTCATACCGTTATTTACAATTGGTGGTGTAACAGGTGTTATGCTTGCTATTGCAAGTGCTGACTACCAATATCATAATACAATGTTCCTAGTAGCACACTTCCACAATGTTATTATTCCAGGTGTTGTCTTTGCAATGCTTGCTGGTCTAACCTACTGGTGGCCAAAAATGTTTGGATTTATGCTTAATGAACGTATCGGAAAATGGGCTTTCTGGTTCCTATCCATTGGCTTCTGTTTCGCATTCTTCCCAATGTATGTGACAGGATTAGATGGGCAAGCTCGTCGTATGTACACGTACTCAGAAGAAACTGGTTTTGGTCCATTAAATATGCTTTCTTTCTTCGGTGCAGGATTAATGGCAATTGCCTTTATTCTTATCGTGTATAATGTGTATTACAGCTTCCGTAACTCACCTAGAAATGTAGGGCAAGATCCTTGGAATGCACGTTCTTTAGAATGGGCGACGCATAACCCAGTTCCAGAATATAACTTTGCAATTACACCAGAAGTTAATTCTTCAGAACCTTTCTGGGATGCAAAGAAAAATGGACATAAGCTATTTAAAGGAAAAATCAAGAAAATCCATATGCCAAATAACAGTGGTGTACCAATAATCATGGCTGGATTATTCTTTGTTCTAGGCTTTTCTTTTGTCTTCAGTATTTGGCTTGGTGTTGTTGTAGCATTACTAGGAATACTTGGATGTATGGCATATCGTACATTTGAAATTGATCATGGACGATATATTTCAGAAGAAGAAATTAATGATACTGAAAATAAATTTGGAGGTGCTAACTAATGAAAATCGATCACTCGCAACCTCTTGAATATGGCACCCACCAAAATCAAATGAACATTCTTGGTTTTTGGATTTTCTTAGGTGCGGAAATTATGCTATTTGGTACACTATTTGCATCGTTTTTCACCTTAGAAAATGGTGTCGGTTCTGGCCCATCCGGTTCTGAACTGTTTGAAATTACACCAGTATTAATTGAAACAATCATACTTCTAACAAGTAGCTTTACAATTGGATTAGCAACACATGCAATGCGTATTCAAAATAAAAAAGCAACACTAGTATTCTTAGGAATCACATTGCTTTTAGGTCTATCCTTTATTAGTACAGAAATATATGAGTTCATGCATTACTATCATGAAGGAGCAACACTTCAAACTAGTGCATTTACTGCCATTTTATTAACAACCCTTGGAACTCACGGGGCACACGTAACATTTGGTTTATTCTGGGGATTCTTCATATTCCTTCAGATCAAAAAACGTGGTTTCACACCAGAAACAACGAATAAATCATTTATCTTCTCGCTTTATTGGCATTTTCTAGATGTCGTCTGGATCTTTATTTTCAGCTTCATCTACCTGAAAGGAATGATGTAAACATGAAAGAGTTATTTCCAGTAAAACAGGTAATGGGGTTTATCTTTTCTTTAGTCCTTACTGCCGTAGCACTTACTGTTTACTTCCTTGATATGTCATTTGAGGTTGGGATGACCATTCTGTTAGTGACAGCATTTGCACAGGCTACTCTTCAGCTGGTATTCTTTATGCACGCTGGCGAAACAGAGGATAAAAAAGCAATTTATACCAATGTTTATTATGGTGTAGCCATTGCCCTTGTAACGATATTCGGAACCCTGCTTACTTTGATATGGGGTTATATGTAAAATCGTCTATAATCAAAACCAAAAAAGCTCTGTCTAGTGACAGAGCTTTTTTATTAGTCAAGTATAGTTTACTGATTTGATATTGTTTTTCCTTTATTCTTATCCACCATTTCTTCCGTCGCTACGAGGAAGATTCCCATGATGAAAATAAATACGCCACCCATGATCGTTCCGATTCCAATCCCTGTTAACGCCTCGTAACCGTTTGCAAAAAAACCATATAGAAAAGAAAGTATTCCAATTGTTATTAATGTTCCACAAACAAAACTTACTGCCCTTAGTACCTTCTTAGAATTTATCATGATAAATCCCCCTTTATACTTATATTATTCATCTTGTTCACAATTTTGTCAAGAAATATTCGATTTATGTCCATTTTTCTAAAAAGAAGTGAGAGCGCCCTAGTAAGAGACTTTTGGAGTGGAAATATATCAGCATATTCCTTTCCTTTTCTCAGGGCGCTGAAGCTACATCTTTGTAAATTCTTCACTAAGCAAGGGTATTCCAGATAACAACTCACTCGTATTTTAGGATTCTTTTAAACTATTGAGTGCTTGCACGAAGGAGTTTCGATTTCCTTCCATTAATGTTTCAATTTTGCTTTGCAAATCCTGAAAATCCTCTTCATTTATTTGATCCTTCATAAAATATCGAAAGAACAATAGGAACGCAAATGCAATGCCGGAGTTATCAATATATACAATTCCATTGCCACTTTGTTTTATACTTGAACGAGCATTTTCATTTTTTATATCCATGGCCAAGTTACCTAATACATCATCAAGATATTTATGAACAGAGTTCTCTACCAGTTGTTCAATGGTTGAATCGATATCACGTTGACGAGAATTCATATTTCTCCCCTCCCATTCTCTGTTACTTTATCCTATGAATAAATGCCATAAAGAGTATAGATGTTATCATCATATATCCAGAGAAACTTCGCACTTATTCATGAAATCCTAAAAAAAGACAAGAAGCTTAGTGCTCTTGTCTTTTTGCTAGTTTGTAAAAAATTTTCCGCTCTGTTTTATAGAAGAATTTGATTGATTACTTATTGTTGTACTATTATCTAATAAGCTGTTAGCTATTGACTGCTTTCGCTCCAGTGGTGTTCTGCTTTTTGACTCTAATGTGTCTTTTAAGTTAATTGATTCACTTACGTTTTTTGAGGCTCTTATATCACTTTGGTTTACAGAATCTCCTCTGTTTTTTCTAAATCTTGAATCACTTCGATTTTCTAAAGCCCCTCTGTTATTTCTGGAACTTGCATCACTTGGGTTTACAAAGTCTCTCCTGTTTCTTTTGAATTTAGTACTTCCTGAGTTTATTGCATTTCTCGTGTTTTCTGTGGTTTCGGGACTATCCAATAGTCCATATCTCTTCTTTGATTTTGTCAGATTTCTACTATTCCTCTTACTGGAATCCGCTTCTATTGCAAGCTTTTTAGGGTTTGAATGATCTAGTTTTAACGTTTTATCAGACAAAGTTATTGGCCAATCTTCTAAAATGGAGATACCAATAATACATCCACTATTTAGAAAAAGCTTGCAGCCATCCGAAGTTGTACCTACGAGACAACTGTTCTCTTTTATGACACATACAAATTTAATTGGCATAACCTTTTTCCCAATATGCAATAGCAGTATCTTCCCCTTTTTAGTTGCTTGCAAATCATCAAGAAGACATGCTTTGGCAGGATGGTTTCCCATTCCAATCACCTAATTATTGTAGTTTTAATATAGTTTATGTCACCAAATAATTACAGTGAGCACATTTTTATATTAATGATGATAGAAACTGCGATACCAATTAACAAACTGCTCTAATCCAACCTCGATTGGTGTACTTGGAGAAAATCCGATTGCTTCATTTAAACTTGTAATATCAGCAAAGGTTTCTTTCACATCTCCTGGTTGCATTGGTAAATATTCTATAATGGCCTTTTTACCAATTAATTCCTCTATTTTTCGAATAAAATCCATTAATGGAATAGGACGATTATTTCCTATATTGAAGAGCTGATAGGGAGTATTACGGATGGCTAAATTAGAAGAATTGTAATTTGTTTCTGGAGTATGATTCATTAATAATACTATTCCTTCAATAATATCATCCACATAGGTGAAATCTCGCTTCATGTCACCTTGGTTAAATACTTGAATTGGTTTTCCCTCAATAATATTTTTTGTGAACATATAATAAGCCATATCCGGTCTCCCCCATGGACCATATACAGTAAAAAAACGAAGGCCTGTAGTAGGAATTTGATACAAATGACTATAGGTATGTGCCATTAGTTCGTTTGACTTCTTCGTGGCAGCATATAGGCTTACTGGATGATCAACATTATCGCTTATAGAGAACGGCACTTTACTATTCGCCCCATATACGGAGCTAGAGGATGCATATATTAAATGCTCGACGGGATAAGTTCGGCAAGCCTCTAGTACATTCATAAAACCTTTTATATTGGAATCAATATAAGCGTGAGGATTTTCTATGCTGTAGCGGACACCTGCTTGAGCTGCTAGGTGAATCACAATGTTAATATTGTAATTAGTAAAGATATCGTCTAATACACTTTCATTACAAATTGTATCGGGATAAAAGATAAAGTTATCCTGTTTTTTTAACATCTCTACTCTTGACTGTTTTAATTGAACTTCATAATACGCATTTAAATTATCGATACCAATAACTCGATATCCTTTCTCCAGTAAGCCCTTCGATACATGATAGCCTATAAATCCCGCTGCACCTGTAACTAGTATTTCCAAGGGCCTCACCCTACTTCTTCTACTGGTTCAGGAAGTGGAATAGGTTCTTTCGTCCACTCCTCATATACTTGTGGATTTAAAACCTTTACATGGTTTAAAAAATCATCTAAAAATCCTCTCTCGTGAAGATTTTCAAATAATTCTAATGGACGACTTTGTTCCCTCGTAAAGGAATACACATGATCCACAACTTTAAAGCCCTTATTTGTGATAATAATATGACGTAATGGTGCATCAATTAACGTAAAGCCTCTCTTTTTCATCGCTGTTAATATTGCTAGTATTCCTTGAGAAGTTTCCGGTGAAAGTGATGACTGTTTCTTTAGATAGGAATTCATATCCGGACCTGTTAAATATTCCATTAACGTATAGTTCTTCCCTGTTTCATAAACTTTGGGAATAAAGGATAATTCCTGTCCAGATACGAGTACCTTTTGCTCTAATTTGGCATGGTCTACTTTACCATATATTTTCACACATTTACCTTCCGATACTCGGTATACTGCTCCCTGATGCCCCTTTCCGATTAATGGCTGTGCAACCGCACTATCGGTCTTAACCTTTCCACTCGCATCACCAACAGGAATTTCTTTATAATCCAGTTGATTTTTGTGAAAATAATCATCCCACTCTTGGTATATTTCTGGCTCTAAACTCTCTACATAGGATAGAAATGATTCTTTAAGCAAGATGATATTTAAATCCCGTAATAATTTCAGTGGAACTGGATGTTGTCGTTTAAATGCGTTTACGTGGTCAATTACCTTTAATTCTTCATTTTCTAATACAAAAATGTGCCGAAGTGGGGCATCAATCATGGTGAATTTTGCTTCCTTTAATTGCTTTAAAATTTCAAGAAGCTTTCTCGCAATCGACTCCGGAATATACGTACAGTTTCGTAGATATTCCTTTAAAGTAGGGGCATTGAAATAATCCATCACGATATAATTTTCTCCTGATTCATACACGCTTGGGAAGAAATCAAGATGTTTACCTGCCAAGAGAGATTCTTTTTCCATTTCTGCTTTTAATGGATCCGGATAAATTTTTACACATTTCTCCTCAGATAGTTGAAAAACCGCTCCTTGTGCACCCATTCCTATTAGAGGATAGCTTGTTGGGTTCTCAATTTCTAACATCTTTTCACCTTTGGTGACCTTAATTTTTTTGAAGGTTTCCATGATGAACCCCCTCTAGTAACTCGTCATAAAATCTACTTTGTTGTATAAGCTGTTTGCGTTGATCAAAATTCTCCTGTACTTTTTTACGTGCTTGGTACGTGTATGTCCGCCATAAGCCTTTGTTTTCAAACATAAATTCAATGCCATCTGCAAGCTCAGCAACACTATTCTCCTCTACTAAAAAGCCGTCTACATTATGCGTAATAAGTTCTGGAATACCAGCATGGTTGGTTGAAAGTACCGGAACCCCAATTGCCATTGCTTCTTTTACCGTGTTTGGTATCCCCTCTACATCACCATTGGATGCCTCTAAGCTTGCAGCACAGAATAAATCAGCCCTCGCCATTTGCTCCCTTACTTTTTCTTTTGGCAAATGTTGAAGAAGTTGAAAGGAATCTCCTAAATTCAGTTGTACAGCTAATCTTCTTAAGTGCTCTTCTAACTCTCCCCTACCTACAATGGTAAGTGTTGCTTTTGGATACTTTTCTTTAACCTTTTTAAAGGCTTGCATCAGAATATGATGACCCTTCTTTTCCACTAGACGTCCCATCGATAAGATATTTTGTGTGTCACCAATAATTGGTCGGCGATACCTTAAATGTTCTAGATCAACTCCACCATATAACACACGAATTTTCTCAGGTGGACATCCCCAGTCCATAATTTTTTCTGCTAAATAATTACATACTGGATAAAATTGTTCGCCTTCAGCAAATAATTTTTTCATATTCTCAAGATAACCTACTGGTTGATTAGCTAGCGTAGCATCTCTTCCACGTATACTTGTGACTATTGGTAATCCTGTTTCCTCTTTAAATGGAAGTAATAACATCCCCAGTTGTCCGTGATGAGCATGGATAAGTGATATTTTTTGCTTTTCCACATAATCCTTTTTGGAAAAAATCTCACTTAAATAGTAGACCTTTTCATTCAATAGTGTTTTATCTACCATATACTTTGGCTGTCGAACAAGATGAATATAGTCATAGTTTGGTACCTGTCGTATTTGCGGAATATACTGCGTGGGATCTACCCGTAAATTTAAATGCAATACTCTTCGCATGAACAATCCCCTTTCAAGAAAAATATTTCTTCTCTTTCATTAATTTATGCATCTATTGGTCAAGGCGTATGGACAAATAGGAAGGTACAATACACCATATTCTTTGGGGATTTACTTCTTTTGTTAATACCAAAACTAATTAGGTTTTTTATCTTTTAATAGGCTAGAAACGTTACTAGTAACACCTGCGGAGCATATATAAGGTTGTAAGAAGGTATGGGGAGAGAATATTATGCAGATAAAAAAAGCAATTATTCCTGCTGGTGGGTTAGGAACAAGATTTTTACCAGCTTCGAAGGTACAACCAAAAGAAATGCTCCCAATAGTTGATAAGCCTACTATCCAATATATTGTTGAGGAGGCTGTTGAATCTGGAATTGAGGAAATAGTCATTGTTACAGGAAGAGGTAAAAGGCCGATCGAAGACCATTTTGATAAGACATTTGAATTGGAAGAAGCACTAATTAAAAAGAACAAGTTTTCAATGCTTGAGGAGGTACAACGAATATCGAATCTAGTCGACATCTACTATGTCAGACAAAAAGAACCATTAGGCTTAGGGCATGCCATACTTTGTGCTAGAAGTTTTATTGGAAATGATCCTTTTGCTGTTCTGCTAGGAGATGATATTGTCCTCTCTGAAAAACCATGTCTTAGACAGATGATTGAGGTATTCGAATACTACAACAGCTCTGTAGTCGCCATACAGCCAGTACCAAATAAAGAAGTAAATAAGTATGGAATTATTCAACCAAAAGGAGAACATATTCATTCAAATCTATTGTATATGGATGCTCTAGTTGAAAAACCAAGTATTGAAAATGCCCCTTCAAATTATGCTATTATGGGGCGTTATATATTAAGACCTGAAATATTTAACATTCTTCAAGATTTACCGGCTGGAAGAGGTGGAGAGATACAACTCACAGATGCCCTCAATGAACTAAATAAAATGCAAGCAGTATTAGCTTACCATTTTGATGGAAATCGTTATGATATTGGCGATAAAATAGGTTTCGTTAAAGCTACTGTTGATGTCGCATTATCTCGACCAGACATCCGAGATGAGATATTAGTGTACCTACAAGAATTATATTCGCAAGCAGGGTCCACATCAGAAAGGAAGTCGGTATAACGATGAATGTCTCAGTAATTGGCACTGGATATGTTGGACTATCAACTGGTGTATGCTTGGCGGAAATTGGACATCAAGTAACTTGTATTGACATTGATAAATCTAAAATTGAAAAGCTGAATAAAGGGATATCTCCTATTTACGAACCAGGATTAGAAAGATTTCTCCAAAAAAATATCAATACTAAAAGATTATCATTTACAACCTGCTATGAAGAAGGATTAATAGGTTCCGATATTATTGTTATGACAGTAGGTACGCCACAAGGTCCTGAAGGAAAGCCTGACTTATCCTATCTAGAAAGAGCCGCAGTGGATATTGCTAGTCATCTAAATGAGGACACTATTATCGTTATTAAAAGTACGGTTCCTGTTGGGACTAATAACCACATCAAAGAAATAATAGATAAGCATATTGCAGATGATATAAAAGTTGATATTGTCTCTAACCCTGAATTTCTAAGGGAAGGATCAGCAATAGTAGATACGCTTAAAGCAGACAGAATAATCCTTGGCTCTAATAAGCCTTCCGCAATTGCTAAGGTGAAGGAGCTATATAGTACCTTAAATATCCCTATTCTCGAAACGGATATAAGTAGTGCAGAAATGATTAAATATGCATCAAATGCGTTCCTTGCTTTAAAAATTAGTTATATTAATGAAATTGCCAATCTCTGTGAACTAGTGGGTGCTGATGTAATGGACGTATCAAAGGGGATGGGAATGGATAGAAGAATCGGTGAATCATTTTTACGACCTGGGATTGGCTATGGAGGTTCGTGTTTTCCAAAGGATGTATTAGCTTTACAGCACTCTGCAAGGGATGCCGGGATGACATTTGACCTCTTAAGCGAAACCATGCATATCAACAATTTACAACAGCTGGTTCTTATTGAGAAAGCCAAAAACCGGTTTGGAGAGCTAAAAGACATGAATTTCGCTGTGCTAGGCTTAGCATTCAAGCCTGGTACCGATGACATTCGTGAGGCACCATCCATAACAATTATTCAAGAACTCATCAAAAGTGAGGCATATGTAGCCACCTTTGATCCAGCTGCATCAAATAATATGGAACAAGTAATAAACCATGACAATGTTAATTACTGCACATCACTCTATGAAGCCGTAGAAAATGCAGATGCTCTTTTTATCATTACAGAATGGGACGAAATCATATCGATGGATTTATTCCAGGTTCTAAGTCTTATGAAGCAGCCAGTAATATTTGATGGAAGAAATTGTTTAAAAGAAGAGCAGCTATTAGAATGCGAAAAAATAGAATACTACCCAATTGGAAGGCCGAATTTATTGAGAAGAAGCTAGCAATGGATGACTATCTATTGCTAGCTTCTATTATGTTAAAGCCTTTTTATCCATTATTTATACGAATTACTCACTCTCTTTTCTATTAACTTACGTAAGCTATTCCGTACAACATCTTAATAGAAAAGGAGTGAAAACAAATGCTTGGATATTCTGTCATCCAAATGGTAAGGCGCAATGGTCAAAAAATGGATCAAACTCTGCGTAAGGAATTAATTCAGTTTTACCGCCCTTTTCAATCTATTCCTTGCATTCTTCACAAGCCACTTGAAACCTATCGTAAAAAAATGAAGACATTTCCTATCCTCATCGAATTTAATCCCGATTCCTATGAAGCTGGTATGCTAGATGTTCGAAATTCTAGATGCAAAAGCTATCAGGAATTCCCAACAATATCCTGTTGCTCAGCGCATATGTCATTAGAAAGCATTGAAGGGTTGCTAGAAAGTTGTTCTACTATTAAAAAAGTATATTATGATCGAAAGGTTACGACATTACTTGATGTCGCAACGCCTTCCGTAAATTCACACCAGTTACACCAATCAGGCTATACTGGAGTTGGTAAAACCATTGCTGTAATTGATACTGGTATTTATCCACACGAAGATTTACAAGGCAGAATAAGTGGGTTTGTAGACTTTGTCAGTAATAAACAAGAACCATATGATGACAACGGTCATGGAACACATTGTGCAGGTAATGCAGCTGGCAATGGAATGCTTTCAAGCAAAAGCTATGTTGGACCAGCCCCAGAATCAAAGCTAGTAGGAGTTAAAGTTCTGAACAAAATGGGTTCAGGCTCACTATCAACTGTCATTGCTGGAATAGAGTGGTGCATTCAAAACAAATCAAAATACGGCATTGATATTATCTCGTTATCACTTGGATCAGATGCAGTAGAATCTGCACATGATGATCCAGTAGTAAAGGCTGTTGAAAAAGCCTGGGACAACGGAATTGTAGTATGTGTTGCTGCTGGTAATTCAGGGCCGTCAAATGAAACAATCGCTAGTCCAGGTATAAGTCCAAAAGTAATTACAGTAGGTGCAACTGACGATAACGGAACGCCAGACCGTTCAGACGATTCCATCGCTGACTTCTCCAGTCGTGGTCCTACAATTGATGGTATTATGAAACCAGATTTAGTAACCCCTGGAGTGAATATTATCTCGTTGAGAGCCCCTGGATCCTTTCTTGATAAAACGAATAAGTCAGCTCGAGTGAATGCAAATTATATTTCATTATCTGGAACCTCAATGGCTACACCTATTTGTGCAGGAATTGTTGCTCAACTACTACAAAAAGAACCAGATTTATTACCATCTCAAGTAAAACAAAAGCTAATTGAAGCATGTTCAACTTTAGGACAACCATCCCGCCTCGAAGGAAATGGTTATCTAAATGCAGAAAACCTACTATAACGGATTCAGCACCAGCACCCCTTTCCCTTGGGTGCTGGTTCGTTTTTCTGAAAATTATTTATATTTTTTGAAACTTAATATACAATAGAACCGTATAATAATTAATCGGAATTTTGAATCTAGAGTTAGGATGATGTATATGACTTTGTTTGGAGTGGATATTCAAACTATTTATTTAACTACACTTATTATCTCAGGATGTATTACCGTCCTTTACATCTTCTTCGGGGATGTCCTGGATGCAGTCGGTGAAGGTATCGCTTTTTTAAATCCGACACTTATTTTAGCCTTTATTGTTTTCCTATCCTCATCAGGCTATATATTGGAATTAGTTACTCCCTTTTCAAGTCTTTTTATACTCTTCTTATCCATTTCTTTTGCATTAATTATGGATGTTTTACTTAACTTCTTTGTGTTAATACCACTATCATCAGCTGAGGAATCCCTTGCATATACTGAGGAGTCCCTCAAGGGACGGGTTGGCAAGATCATTATTTCCATCCCTATAGATGGTTTCGGAGAAATTGTCATTGATAGTAAAAGTGGCATGATTTCCAAACCAGCAGCCAGCTATGAAAATACGCCCATCTCTGAAGGAACAGATGTACTCGTTCTAGAAATTGAACAAGGCGTGTTATATGTTATTCCTTACGATCTAGATTCTGAAATGACGATTAGCAACTAAATAATGATTAAGGGGGAATAGTCATGATTGATAATTTATTTAATGGATTTACAATCTTAATAGCAGTTGCAGTCTTTCTTGTAATTGCACTTATAGCCGTATTTATTAAGAAGTATCGAACAGCAGGGCCAGATGAAGCCTTAATAGTAACTGGTAGCTATCTTGGAGGAAAAACCGTACATACAGATGAATCTGGAAACAAAATTAAGATTATACGTGGTGGAGGTACATTTGTACTTCCAGTTTTTCAGCAAGCTGAACCTTTGAGTCTTTTGTCCAGTAAGCTTGATGTAACAACTCCCGAAGTTTATACGGAACAGGGTGTACCCGTTATGGCTGATGGTACTGCAATCATTAAGATTGGAGGAACTATTAGCGAAATAGCCACAGCTGCTGAACAGTTTTTAGGGAAAACGAAAGAAGATAGAGAAAATGAAGCAAAAGAAGTACTAGAAGGTCATCTTCGCTCTATACTTGGGTCTATGACTGTTGAAGAAATTTATAAAAATCGAGAGAAATTTTCACAAGAAGTTCAACGTGTTGCTTCTCAGGATTTAGCTAAAATGGGGTTAAATATTGTCTCGTTTACGATTAAAGATGTACGTGACAAAAATGGATACTTGGAATCCCTAGGTAAACCACGTATTGCTCAAGTAAAGCGAGATGCTGATATTGCCACTGCTGAAGCAGACAAGGAAACACGCATCAAGCAAGCAGAGGCTTCTAAAGACGCAAAAAAGGCAGAGCTTGAACGAGCGACAGAAATTGCTGAGGCTGAAAAAGAAAATCAGTTAAAAACTGCTGATTATAGACGTGAGCAGGACATTGCAAAAGCACGTGCCGACCAAGCCTATGATTTAGAAACAGCTCGCGCAAAACAAGAGGTTACAGAGCATGAAATGCAAATTAAGATTATTGAGCGTCAAAAACAAATTGAACTAGAAGAAAAAGAAATTCTTCGTCGCGAGAAGCAGTACGATTCTGAAGTTAAGAAAAAGGCAGACGCTGATCGTTATGCAGTTGAGCAAGCTGCCATAGCTGATAAAGCGAAACAAATCGCTACAGCAGATGCGAACCAATATCGTATTGAATCCGAAGCAAAGGCAGAAGCTGAAAAGGTACGTGTTGACGGTCTAGCCAAAGCTGAGGCACAACGAGCACAAGGTGAATCCGAAGCAGATATTATCCGATTAAAAGGGTTAGCCGAAGCAGAAGCCAAGCGAAAGATTGCTGAAGCGTTTGAACAATATGGTCAAGCGGCTATCCTTGATATGGTTATCCGTATGCTTCCAGAATATGCAAAAGAAATCGCCAGTCCACTTGGAAATATTGATAAAATAACTGTTGTAGATACCGGTGGTAGCGGTAGTGAAGGTGGAGCTAATAAGGTCACTGGTTATGCTACAGATTTGATGGCAACACTACAGGAAACCTTAAAAGCTTCTTCTGGGATTGATGTCAAGGAATTACTTGAAGGATTAGTCGGAAATAACAAATTAGCGGTATCAGATCGAGATGGACTATCCTATAAATTAAGTGATACCTCCACTAAAAGTAATACTGTAGAGGAATCAACAGAAAAGATTGAAGAAGAAGTTTCAAATTAATTACCCAGGAGGAACAAACTTTAATAGTTTGTTCCTTATTTATCCTATTACAAATCGTGAAGGATAAAGAGTTAAATTTGATGGGAAACTATAGGCGATATTTGCTCAAAATCAACAATTTAAAGGATGGTATTTAATATGGACAATCGAAAGATGATGACATCATTGGTAACAATTGGTGCAGCAGGTGCTGCAATCTATGGTATCTCAAAAGGGATTAAAAATGGCACCTTTCAAAAAATGCCACAAAGTATTTCTAATTTGATGAGTAATCAAACCATAGAACAAATAGCTAAGCCACTTCAAGGTATGTTCCCAATACAACCTAATGCTACCTCACAGAGTATGCAAGAACAAATTGGCAATGATAATAAACAGTGGTAGCAATTTTCTTTAGATAGAAAAAAGCCAAGAAGTGATAACATTATCACTTCTTGGCTTTTTTGTTGCCTGGCAACGTCCTACTCTCGCAGGGGCAATGCCCCAACTACCATCGGCGCTGAAGAGCTTAACTGCTGTGTTCGGTATGGGAACAGGTGTGACCTCTTCGCCTTCATCACCAGACAGGCCTACACGACGTAGGTCGTTCGGGTTTGTTCATAGGAAGTGAACGGTTTACCCGAACCTCCTTGAACGCTTTTAGCTTTATACCCTGAAAACTAAATAAGCAACACAACGACTCAAAAAGTGTTAGTTAAGTCCTCGATCGATTAGTATCCGTCAGCTCCACGTGTCACCACGCTTCCACCTCGGACCTATCAACCTCATCGTCTCTGAGGGATCTTACTCACTCGAAGTGATGGGAAGTC
>NZ_JBDIML010000011.1:0-55774 GCF_039614845.1 Ornithinibacillus xuwenensis
GCCGCCCAAACATTTAATTTACCAATGGATATTGAAAATAAACCAACGAAAAATGGTTCCAATCATCATTTTTTGATGTTTGGAACCACTTTTCATTTATTTTTGGCTAGTTATGTCCCAGCCTCTTTTTATTAACCAAATAATACTTCTGAAGAACGGTATTCCAGCCCATGCGCTTGAGCTACAGCCTCATAAGTTACATAACCCTCCATTGTATTAAGACCCTTTAATAACGCCGGGTTATATAAGCAAGCTTCTTTATATCCTTTGTTCGCAATTTGTAGTGCGTATGGTACCGTTACATTTGTTAGTCCAATAGTTGATGTTCGCGGTACACCACCAGGCATATTCGCAACAGAGTAATGCAATACACCATGTTTGCTATAGGTTGGATTATCATGTGTTGTAATGCGATCAACTGTTTCAAAAATACCACCTTGATCAATGGCTACATCAACAATAACTGACCCCTCAGTCATTTGCATAACCATATCCTCTGATACAAGCTTTGGTGCTTTTGCACCAGGGATTAACACACCACCAATTACAAGGTCTGAATCAGCGATTGAGTCGGCAATATTCATCGGATTTGACATCATAGTATTGATGGATGCACCAAACGTATCATCTAAATAACGAAGTCTTTCCGGGTTTAAATCTAAGATGGTAACATTCGCACCAAGTCCTACTGCAATCTTGGCAGCGTTTGTACCGACTACTCCACCACCAATTATCGTTACCTTGGCACGTTTAACCCCTGGTATACCAGCCAGAAGGATACCTTTACCACCCTTGGATTTCTCTAAAAACTGTGCACCAATTTGTGCAGCCATTCGTCCCGCAACCTCACTCATTGGAGTAAGTAATGGAAGGGACCCGTTTTGTAGCTGAACCGTTTCATATGCTATTCCAATTACTTTCTTTTCAATTAAGGCACGGGTTAATGATGGTTCTGCTGCTAAGTGAAGATATGTAAACAAAATCATTCCCTCATAAAAATAATTATATTCTTCAGGAAGTGGCTCTTTCACTTTCATGACCATCTGTTGTGACCATGCTTCCTTTGCAGTTTCCACAATATGAGCACCTGCTTGAATATAGTGTTCATCTGTAAAGCCAGATCCAGTTCCGGCATCTGTTTCGATGAAAATATCATGCCCCGCATTTTTTAAGGTAAGTACCCCAGCTGGTGTAATCGCTACCCTATTTTCATTGTTTTTTATCTCTCTTGGAATTCCTATCTTCATTTGGAACACCTTCCCTTATCATAATGTAAGCACTTTCATTGTACCAAAAAATACTAAAAATAAATACTATATAATGAGAATACCGAAAAATAATAAAACAATCTACCCTTATTTTAAAGGGTAGATTGTTTGGAAGGATTACGCCTTAGGCCTTTCTATTATTAAATGTCCATATATCACGGTTATTATGCAGTTGATCTTCTACAACACCGCTTTGGTAGCTCTCAAATAATTGATTCTGTACTGCTGCTACACCTTGATGGTCTTCAAATAATGTGTGCTTGTTCTTCTTCTTGGCCATTAAGCTCACCTCCATTAATAGTTTGTACAGAAATACGAATTAAAAGCATGTTTACTTTTACCAAATGAAAGCGCTTTATTGTATAATAATTATAAATACAGAAAGGGGATAGTAACTTGAGATATGAATATAAGAATATTGTGGTTGCAATCGATGGTTCTGAGGCATCAGAAAATGCCTTTGCCAAAGCAATAGATATCGTAAAACGTAATAATGCCCATCTTATACTCGCGCACGTTGTTGATTCTCGCTCTTTCGCAACGGCAGAAGCTTATGATCGAACGCTTGCAGATCGTGCAGATGATTATGCAAAGGACTTAGTCGATAGTTATGTTGAAAACGCGAAGGAAATCGGCATTACCAATATCTCCCGTTGTATTGAATATGGATCACCAAAGATTAAAATAGCTAGGGATATTGCACAAATGTTTGAGGCTGACTTAATCATTTGTGGGGCAACTGGAATGAATGCGGTAGAACGCTTTTTGATTGGAAGTGTTTCAGAAAGCATAACAAGACACGCAGCTTGCGATGTATTAGTAGTGCGATGAACAAAAAAGGTCTTGATATGTACGATTCATATCAAAACCTTTTTCCTTATTGAGATAGTCTAATTGTATCTCGTGCTATCATTACTTCTTCATTTGTCGGAATAACAATTACCTTAACAGGTGAATGAGGGTAGCTAATAAATTGTTCCTTACCACGTGCAGCATGATTTAAAACAGGATCCCAGTAAATACCCATAAATTCTAAACCATTTAGTACTTTTGAGCGAATCGTATCACTATTCTCTCCAACACCAGCAGTGAAAATGACAGCATCAACACCTGACATCTTCGCTGCGTAAGAGCCAATGTATTTATGGATTCTTCCTGCGAAAACATTTAGAGCTAATTCGGCACGTTTATTATCACCGGCATGTTGCTCAATATCACGTAAATCACTAGAAAATCCTGATAATGCTAACATACCACTTTCTTTATTTAAGACATTTACGACCTCTTCTGCAGTTTTACCCGTTTTTTCCATAATATATGGAATTAAAGCTGGATCAATGTTACCGGAACGAGTTCCCATTGTTACACCTGCTAAAGGAGTAAATCCCATGGAAGTATCAAGTGCTTCTCCACCTTTAATTGCAGCTATACTTGCACCGTTCCCGAGGTGGCAGGATATTAATCGTAAATCCTCTAACGGTCTACCCATTAATTCAGATGCACGCTGCGAAACATATTTATGGGAAGTTCCATGAAAACCATATTTACGAATTCCATACTTTTCATAATATTCATATGGCAAGCTATATAAATAGGATTGAGGTGGCATTGTTTGATGAAATGCTGTATCAAATACGGCAACCATTGGTACATTTGGAATCACGTCTCTAAACGCACGGATACCTGTTAAATTAGCAGGATTATGCAAAGGAGCAAGCTCTGAAATCTCCTCAATCTCTTGAATTACTTCTTCTGAAATAAGCACGGAATCATTGAATTTTTCTCCACCATGTACGACACGATGACCGACTGCATTAATTTCATCTAGGGACTTAATCACACCTGATTCAGTCAGCTTTTCTAATAGAAGCTTAACCGCAACCTCATGATTAGGTATATCCGTTACTTGTTTATCCTTATTACCATCTACTTCAAATGTGAATACCGCTTCTGGTAAGCCTATTCTTTCTACGAGGCCTTTCGCCACAACGGTTTCTTTTGGCATTCGGATTAGCTGGAATTTAAGTGATGAGCTCCCAGCATTAATTGCTAATACATTACTCATAGTTGTTTCACTCCTAGTTGCTATCATAGCTTTTATAATTTTTGAACCAATTGTTCATTTTTCCTAATATGTCTTCCATTGCACGTGTGTTTTTTAGAGAAGGCAGCTGAACTAACAGTGGTTGTTTTGGTCCTTCCGTATTTTTCCCCTTCTTCTCTAAGATTAAAATACATTTTGCATTTTTCTCTGATTTAAATGCATTTTCAGGTAATTGAATAACCCCAATAATATGTGCATGTTTTTGAAGATACAGGTGCAACTTGTCTGAAGCCTCACTATCGAAAATAAAATTCGGAACAATAAACATTAAATAACCACCAGCATTTGTATAGTTCATACTCTGCTCAATAAATAAGTGGTGGGCATAGGAATGACCTTCCTCTGCTTTTAACTCATAATTACTTGCCCGAATATCATCTGGATAGTATCCAACTGGTAAATCAGAAACAATTAAATCAACTGGATCTAGCAAGAATGGACGTAAACTATCCTGATGGAAGAATTCAATTTCTGTCTTTTGGAGATTTGCACTTACTAATGCCAACTGAATTAACGTTTGATCTACCTCACTTGCAAATGCCTCAACTGAATGTTCTAAATGTGACATTACAGTTGTTAACAAATTGCCAGTACCACTTGCAGGATCGAATAAACGAATATCTTTACGACCTTCTGTTAGCTTTTGAGCAAGATAACCTACAATTAATGCAACAGCTTCTGGTGTAATTTCATGCTGCTGTTGTGTTGTATCCTTCATTCCTTTAAGGACTGCGAATTGAATTGCCTTACGAATTTCTTCAGGCTTATATTCTTCCGTTTCAATACGAGTTAAGGCAGTATGTAACTTATGCGTTAGAATATCATCCATCGATTCATCTGCACCTTGAAAGAATAACGTCTCAAGTGCAATAACTAGGCTATCTAAATATGGCTCATGTAAGTGATGCTCAATTATTTGAGCTGTCTCATCCAGCCATTCAAACAAAACTTCAACTCTTGTTTTTTCCATTTTTAATCCTCCGTTCCTATCAGACCCGTTATATTGTACCAAATAGTGTGTGCATCTGTACAAAATAATGAATTTTCAAGGAAGATTACAAGCAAAAGCCTCCCTTATTCTTAAACAAAGGGAGACTTTTTCCTTCTATCTATTTTACATTTGCAGCTGCTTCTAGTGCCTTCTCATAATCTGGATGATTCGATACTTCACTAACATATTCTACATATATAACCTTATCATTTGAATCGACTACAAATATAGATCTTGCTAGTAAACGTAATTCTTTAATTAGCACACCATACTTCTCTCCAAAGTCACCTTCAAGATGATCAGAAAGCAATTCTAACGTTTCCACTTTATTAACCTCTCGCCAGCGTTTTTGCGCAAAAGGTAAGTCCATACTTACCGTTAGGACTTGTACATTATCTAGCTTGTGTGCTTCCTCATTAAAACGATTGGTTTGAATGGAGCATACTCCAGTATCAATAGATGGAACAACACTGATTAATTTAATTTTCCCTTTATAATCTGCTAGTGTTTTTTCTTGAAGGTCATTCGTTAGAATCTTAAAGTCCGGAGCACTATCCCCAACCTTAACCTCATTTCCTATTAATGTAACTGGATCTTGATGGAATGTAACATTTGCCATAATCATTCCTCCTAATCGATTTTGTTCACCTGTCATTATGAGTAAAATAAATGCTGATGTCCAGTAAAAAGAAAAAGTGCACGTACATAATCAACGTGCAGAACTAGCATTTGAAGAGCTATATATCGTAAATTGAAGGGGATTCATCAGAGCTTGGATCTTTCTTATCCGACTTTTCCTTTTCTTCGGGTTTCTTGTCTTTATTTTCCTCTTTTTCTTTAGGAACTTCCTTTTCTTTCTTAGTATCTTTCTCTTGTCCCTTATCTTCTTTTCCTTTTGATTCTTTTTCTTCTTTCTTAAGGCCTTTTCCTATATTGCTCTCTTTCAATAGTTGCTGAATTTTTTCAACTGCTTTTGGAGCAAAATCAATCATTTTCTCGTAAATATGTGTATTTTCATCAAGGTGAACCATTTTAATACCCTTTGGACTAACAATTAGAAATGCTACAGGCGTAATTGACACTCCGCCTCCACTACCACCCCCAAATGGGAGAACAGCATCACTAGAGTCTCCTCCTTGTGAATTTCCAGATACAAATTCACTTCCTCCCGCTGCAAAACCAAAGCCTAGCTTTGAAACTGGGATGATAACACTACCATCTGGTGATTCAACTGGATCACCAATAATTGTATTCACTTCGATCATGTCCTTTAAATTTTCCATTGCAGTTGTCATTAGCCCTTGAATAGGATGTTCTTCCATCTTTATTCCTCCTTTAAAACAGTATTAAATGTATGCTTCATTGTTTATATTAGTGTAGCGTAGCACTTGCATAACTGTGTATATAGCTTTTCCTAAACGTATTGATACAATGCAATCAATTTGTGATTGCAAGCCTTTTTGCTGAAAATAAGGTATAACAGCAATTTGAGGTTCACATTTAAAATTGGTCATTTCATACATCATGCCAATCAATGTACCTTTGATCATCCATATTCCCCCCGAAGTTACCCCTGTGCTACTTGCCTCCCCTGTCCCAAATTGGGTTTTCCAGGTTAATTGATGAATAGATAAGTTATTCATCACTGTAATCATGGCATTTTTGGCTTCCATTAATCGCTGCTTTAGTGTTTTTAACAGCTGCTTAAAATCAGCAATCTCATCATGACCCCTTATCTCTTTAATCACGTCGAGAAAGTCTTTCTGTTCGTGCGTATCTTTTCTCTTCGCATTAAAGTCGATTTTTCGTTGAAAAATTTTTATTCGAATTAAATATACGGTAATCATGATTTGATGGGAATCCTTCTGATAGCTATACGACACCTTTATCTTGATTTTAAGTAAAAGTAAAATGATAAAGATAATGATGAGAAACAATACAACAAATATCCAAACCATACTCCCATCTCCATCGAAAATTAATATGGATAGTTTGCCACAAGTTTCCATTTATTATCCAAGTTAAGTGAAAGTTTGTTGTGTTGGTTTTTGCTATGTAATAGTAAAGGGCTATTCTCCTAGAGAATAGCCCTTAGCCATTTATACTATTTAATTTTTATTAACCTTGAATTCCACCAAATTGTTGTTCAGCCATTTGAACTAAACGCTTAGTGATTTCTCCACCAACAGAACCGTTAGCACGAGAAGTTGTGTCAGCACCAAGTTGAACACCAAATTCTTGAGCAATCTCATACTTCATTTGATCTAATGCTTGTTGAGCACCAGGTACTACTAGTTGATTTGAACTATTGTTGTTTGCCATGGTATTTCACCTCCTTGGTACGCTTATATTGTGTGGAAAGGAGGGATTTCATTCATAAATAATATTGGTAAGTGTTTCTAATTTAGCAAGACTTTTCTATTAGAACAATCCTTCGAAGGCATCTTCTACCTTCTTCTTATCCGTAACCTCAATTACTTCAATACCATCAATCGCTTCATTTAATAACGCTTCATAATCAAACTTTGATTCATAATAATTTACCCGATCACGCTTTGGCTTGGTTTTAGGTGATTTTGGTACAAATATCGTACAACAATCTTCATATGGTCGAATAGAAATATCAAAAGTGTCAATTTCTCTTGAAATATCAATAATCTCATCTTTATCCATTGTGATTAACGGTCTAATAATCGGATAATTCGTTACTTCATTAATTGTGTTCATACTTGTCATCGTCTGGCTGGCAACTTGTCCCAAATTCTCACCGGTTGTCATGGAAAGAATGCCTTCGTTTTGACAAACACGCTCACTTATTCGCAGCATCATCCGACGCATAACGGTCATCCCATATCCATCATGTGTTTCTTGAAAGATTCGTTGCTGGAGCTTTGTGAAAGGAACAATATGAATTCTTATCTTCGATCCATAGCTCGTTAGTTTTTCAGCTAAATCTAGAACCTTTTGCTTTGCACGTTCACTTGTAAATGGTGGGGAATGGAAATGAATTGCCTCTATCTCTACCCCACGTTTCATTGCCAAGTATCCTGCAACAGGACTATCAATCCCTCCTGATAATAAAAGCAAGGTCTTGTCAGATGTGCCTACAGGCAATCCACCTGCTCCACGTACAACACCGGAAGTAATATAAGTCGCTTCTTGTCGGATTTCTACTTTGACTTCTAAATCAGGCTTGTGGACATTTACTGTTATGTTTTCTGTGTTCGTTAATAGATGTCCACCGATTATATGATTTAACTCTTGTGAACGAACTGGAAAAGCTTTATTAATTCGCTTAACTGTTACTTTAAACGTTGAAACCTCTTCAGCGTTCATAAGCGCATATAATGCTGCATCCTTTATCTTTTCCAGGTCATTTTCAACCTTTATCGCTAAGCTAAAACTGTGTATACCAAAAATATTTTTACATTTCTTAATAACTTCATGAGGATCATGACCATTTAATAAAACAAACATTCTTCCTTGTGTTCGCTTTACTCGTACATCTGAGAATTCCATTAGCTTTTGACGGATATTATGTTGTAGCTTCTCAACAAACTTCTTACGATTCTTTCCTTTTAACGCTAATTCTCCATAGCGAATTAATATATGATCAAATTGCATATTATCTACTCCATTACGTCTTTTAGTTGTTTTAATGCTTCTTTTAGTTTACTCAAAAATTCATTTATTTCTTCTAAAGTATTATCATACGTTAGACTAACACGAAGCGCAGATTTTGACCTTGCTTCCTTGAAACCACATGCTTTTATGATCCTACTCTCATCTAAGTCCTTGGAAGAGCAAGCAGATTTAGTTGATATGAAAATCCCCTGCTTACCCAATGTATGAATCATAACTTCAGGCTTTAAACCAGGTATTGAGAAATTCATAATATGAGGTGCAGATTCTTTTGGTGTATTAATTTCAATACCATCAATCATGTCCAGTTCTGACCGTAAATATTGATGCAACTGAAACAGGTTTGTTCGTTCACTTGATTCACGAATCATAATTAGTCGTAGTGCTTTAACAAATGAAACTGCTCCTGCTAAATTTTCTGTACCAGAACGAATCTTTCGCTCTTGCTCACCACCGTGAAAAAGCGGAAATAATTTCACACCTCTTCTCAAGTAGAGAATTCCAGTACCCTTTAACCCATGTATTTTATGACCAGACATGGTGCAAAGATCAATGCCGCTATTATGAAGCATTATCGGCAGTTTTCCTAACCCCTGGACATAATCGACGTGGAAGAATAACTTTGGATGTTTTTTTGCAACCTTGCCTATTTCTTGAATCGGTTGAATCGAACCAAGCTCATTATTCACATGCATAATACTGATTAGGATAGTATCTTTACGGATAGCTCGCTCAACATCCTCTACTGATACTACACCATTATGATTCACAGGTAAATATGTGATATCAAAACCGAGTGATTCCAAGCTTTTACATGCTTCATAGACAGAAGGGTGCTCAATTTCAGAAGTGATTATATGTTTACCTCTTCCTTGATGTTCGAAAGCGATACCTTTAATAGCGAGATTATTTCCCTCAGTACCACCAGATGTAAATACAATTTCATCCTCATGTACTTGTAATAAATCCGCCGCCTGCTGCTTCGATTTTATTAGAAGTTTTTCCGTTTCACCACCTAGCTGATGAATAGAAGATGGATTTGCAAAAAAACTTTGCGAAACCTGTTGAAAGCTTTTTAACACTTCTGGATTTGGTTTTGTTGTTGCACTATTATCTAAATAGATCATGATGTTCTCCCCTTTGCTAGAAAATATGCCAAGTATTTCTATCTATTTGTATTAGTCCTATAATCACAAAACGGAGGGCTGACTTTAGGAAAGTTAATCTATTTCCTAAAGCAGCCCTTTATTAAACAGCTTTTAAAATTGCTTAATTTAGAATTAATTGATTCTCCTCAATTCGTTTTAATGCACCAGGTTCTACTTCTTCTAATGCTCTTGCAGCTTGTTCCAAAGCAAGTTCATAGTCGTAGCTTCTAAATAGTGATTCCGCTTCTGCCAGTTTAGCAGCAAGTAGCGGATACTTACTTCGATAGCGATTTGCATATTGAATAACTTGCTCAGTCAGGTTGGCTTGATCGAGCATGACATCTGTCTGCTCCATGACCAATTCAACACTTGCTTTTGCATCCGATAGTGCTCTTTGAACCTCCGCAATATCTAACGGACTTTTTTCGAGAGTTTTTAAAACATGATTACTTTTTTCTGTTGCCTCTTCCATCGTATTCCAGATAAATCCAGGAACACCAGGGATATTACTTTTTTTAATTTTACGATTTGCTTCATTTATTTGCTCTCGAATATCAAAAAGCTTTTCCTTCGCTTCTAATTCATCTTTTCTTAGATTATAGACGCTCATTTTGAAATCTTGGTGTTTTTCCTGAATACTCTGTAACTGATTAAATCCTGCTTCTAGCTGTGATCGTAATTCAGAGTGTGGAATCGTATCGTCATCTAGGCCTTCCACTATTTCTTCATATAATTTTTGTAATTGCGTAATGTTTTTATCTAACGTTAAATACTTCTCCATGTCTTGATCGTCGAAATAATAAGTTTGCTTTAATGTTTCAACTTCTTCCTTTGTATCTTCAAAGGATGCTGCGATTTCTTTCATCGAATTCTGATAACTAGCTACTTGTGTGTCCATATAATTCTTCGCAATCGCTTCTTTTTCAAGCAGTTGATACATCTCCTGAACCCTATCCTCAATTTCTACACGTAAAGTTTTAGCTTCAGAGGCATTTCCCTTCTCTAATGCATTCACACAATCTAATAGACGTTGTTGGTAGCCTTGTAATTCTTTCTCAAATCCAAGTTGATCAATTCTGAATCCTTCTTCTTTCATCTCTCTTATCCCAGCGTATAAGTCGTCAATTTGGGAAGGAATTTCTTGCTTGCAAGCTCGGTATATTTCTGGAAACTCTTCAATTTCCACTTCTAAAAGCTCTAAATCATCTTTAATTGTTTCGACTAGTTCTTTTGCTTCTATATAATTACCAGCGTCAACTAAATCATGATATTGACCAAGTTTCTCATTCAGTTCATCGATTTCTACCTCAAATCGAACTTCGGCTTTTCCATATTGAAATCTATTTTGTGCTATTTTTTTCCGTAATCCCTTAATAGTAGGCTGTATATATTCTACCTCTTTACGGCTAGATTCCTCTGAATCAACAAGCTCATCTAGTTCACTAAGAATTTTTTCGATATCTTTTTCGATGGACTGTAAGATTTGGTCTGTTTTACGAAGGGTCTTTTTGGCAGTTGAAAAACGAAAACGATCTGCGGCTTCTTCTGCATCGAATAGGTATTCTTCAATATCTGGTAATTCCTTTGATAGGATCATTTCCCAGCGTTCCTTCCAGGATTCAAATCTTTCTTGTGTCTCCCCAGATAAATTCAACTTTTTAATTCGTGATAGCTCAGCTGAAATATTTCGATTCATAATATCTAATTTCCAACTCTCTAGTCGATCCACAAAATCATATACTCTTTTCCTCATAATAAGGCTTATAATAATAAGTGCGATAATCACAAGTATAATTCCAATAATAATCTCCATAAAAAAAGCCCCCTAAAAATCCAAAGAAGATGTTCTCATCTATTTATCTCTCTATTTAAAGATTCATTAGCATAATTGTATAATCCTAATAATACCATGTATAGACGATTTTTGGCTAAAAAAATCAAATAAAAAGGAGATTTTTTGATATTTTTGTCATAAAATGATAGCTTTGCTTCTATTTTTACCTTTTCAACAATTAAAAAATGAAAAAAGGTTGCATGATACAACCTTTGGTATTCTTCCTTATTCAGAAATGTACGCTAACCACTTGTGAATCGTTTGTACATATTTATTGACAAATAGTGAATGTGAATAGTCACCAACAATTTGACTTCTCCATTCATTTTGTAATACATAAGGTGTCACTAGCATTCCTTTTAGCTGCATTAATAAGAACTGTCGATCCAGCTTATATTTATCTTCTTTTTTATCTTTGAACACAAGAGAAAATGCATTTCCAATGATATAGTTCTCTTTCGCTAGATACGTAACTGCCATCTCACGGACAAAAACAGAATCCATTGATAGCTCACGATGAATAAAACAGGATAATTGTAGATTTATATGTTTGTACTGTATAATATGGTGTATTAAATTTTTTAATCTTTCAATAGGCTCGTCATCCATTGATTGTTCCAGAGTTGTCTCAATGAGTTGTAAATATTCTTCATAATAATTGGCTATTGCATATTCCAAAAGACCTTGTTTTCCCTTAAAGTAATAACTTATAGAAGAGACATTTACAGAGGCCTTTTCAGCAATGTCACGGACAGATGTACCATGAAAACCTTTTTGATAAAAAAGGGTCGAAGCTGTCTCAACTATTTTTCTTTTTGTAGGGGTCTCTTTCATTGATATCAACTCCTCACCTATTTTAATAATGCAATTATTTCTTTTATATCATAATTACGACAAAGAGAGAAAATCTCCTGCATTATTTTACATGATAATTTTGTTAATTTGTAATAGAAAGGAAGAATCAAATATGTTTCAATCAACCATGTATTCTGGAAATAAAGTAAAAGATTATGAACTTGTTATCAAACAGTTATCGGCTTTACTTGACGGTGAAACAGATAAGGTAGCAAACCTTGCCAATGCGTCTTCTTTGCTCAACCAATTCCTTGATGATATTAATTGGGTTGGCTTTTATTTATGGAAAGAAGATCAGCTTGTTCTTGGACCATTTCAGGGTCTGCCAGCGTGCATTCGTATCCCTAATGGAAAAGGAGTATGTGGAACAGCAGTAAAAGAACGAAAAACACTACGAATTGAAGATGTTGATCAGTTCCCTGGCCACATTGCGTGTGATAGTGCAAGTAAATCTGAAATTGTTGTACCGATCATAAAAGATGATCAAATAATGGGTGTCTTAGATATTGACAGCCCTTCATTAAATCGATTTGATGAAACAGATCAGCTATATCTGGAGAAATTCGTAGAAGCATTAACAAAACATCTATAACATGAAGAAGGTGATTAAGAAAACCTCTTAATCACCTTTTTCATGTTTGAGTTCCTCACATTTTACGACACAATTCTTTCCAAAGCTTTTTGCTTCATATAACGCTTTATCTGCACGGATAAAAAAATCTCTTGCAGAATCCTCAGATTTTCCTGACCATGAAGAAACACCAGCTGACAACGTAACCCGAGGCTCTGTAAAATTCTCAACTTGATTACCAATATTTTTTGCAAGCTGTAGCCCTTCATTTATAAGTGTATTTGGTAGGTAAATCGCTAGCTCTTCTCCACCCCATCTAGCCGGAACATCCCGTTCATCAATACTAGACATGATGATATCAGCAACTTGTTTAATTACTTCATCACCCACATAATGTCCATGTGTGTCATTGATCTTTTTAAAATCATCAATATCAAAAAGTATTAAAGTACCCATCTCACCAGATTCCATGTGCTGTACAATCTTTTCATCCATATAATTTCGCGAATACAACTGAGTCAAATAATCGGTGGAGGCTGCCTTTTGTAATTGTTCCTTTAGAATGGTGTTAACAAATGCTAGGGTCGAGGGACGTACTAACAATTGTAACAGCTTATATTTATCAAACGAGAACGCATAGGATTTCTCGTGTAAAACAACAACAAATCCATTAATTTCCCCTGAATTCTCCATTGGTAAAACCATCACTGAACGATAAGGAATTTGCAAATCAGGATTTTTATAGTCACCAGAGAAAATCCCCTCTTTACGAGAAATCATATCCTCTGCTAAATATCGAATGAATCCACGTCCTTGAACTGTATTAAAATAAGAAGTGCTTCCCTCTAACACCTCAAATTTATGAGCGAGCTCTTGGGTTTTATAAATAAACCCAACTTCTTGTGCAAGACTGCTTCGAATTATTTGCTCCTTCACTAAATTCGTAATTTCATTTACATTAAGATTTGAATTTAATTCATGTGTAATATTATTGATTAGTTGAAGGTCGGATACCAAGTGTTTTGAGGACTGATATAAGGTTACATTTTCAATTGCCTTTCCAGCTGCATTCCCAAAATTCGTAATAAATTCAATCTCATATTCAGGTATTTCAATAATAGTCGGAGAAATAATCTGCAAGACCCCATATACACCTTGATACCCCTTCAAAGGTGCATAAATACAGGTGCTTTTTTCTTGAATACGATCTTCAATTTGTAACTCTCCATTAATAAACGCCTGTTCACTTACATGTTTTGTAGCGTCATCACTAAATTTAAGTGCTTTAATTGGCAGTGAAGACGTCTTATCATGGTCCTGTGATAATAATAAATAATAATCTAAATTAGGATAAAACTTCCGTATCGATGTAATAATTTCTGTGAAAATATCTGTTTTGTTTGTTAACGTAAAAAATTGTGACGTTGTCTCAAAAAGGAACCGATTCTTTTCTTCATTAGATTTTGCGTGTGCAAGCCGGTAAATATGCGATAGTAGCTTTTCTGTTTCTTCCTTCAATTGTAATAACGCGCTATCGGAAACGGTGTTTTCAATTCTTTCTCCTAAGATAATGAACCCTACAGGTCCAATCTCTGGGTGAAGGGCTACAATCTTATAACTTATCTCAGGTAAATCTCTTGTAAATATGTCATCCACAGGAAATGCTGGAGCAGAAACACCATCAATAATTATATCTCGGTAAAAATAATTACTATCCTCAATATATTTATTTAAATACAGACTATCTTCAATCGACACCAGTTCAAATCTTTTATTCCAAAAGTCGAACATGTAGATTTCGGCAAACACACTATCCAATAAGCCTTTAATTCCTTCGCCAAGCTGCGAATAGAAAACTTTCCTACTATTAGGCGATAGCGTAGTTAGTAAATTGTAGTATATGGATTGTATTTTTTCTCTATCGTTTTGTTCATTCATCATCTATCATCACCTATAACAGGGCTCCTACCATTTTGAATTCATTTAGTTTTATTATATAGTATCGCTATTCGTTATCACGTTACTCAATCACCCTAGAATGTTTCGGAATAGCAATAGTAATATTATAAAGAATGTTTGACTTCATTACAAAAAAATTATATACTATTCTTTGTGTAAAATATATGGCAGCCTAAGTGAATCACCACTCGTCCATTTTGTTCCTCAAATTAGAGGTGTATCGTGTAACTCTCTGCTGCTGGAGCGATGGTACATGAAAACATAATGGCGTGCGGATGCGAATCACGGTTGGATTTTATTTTATGCAAATAAAATAAAAAGGAGGAAATGTCCTATGGCACGATATACTGGATCCGTATGGAAAAAATCACGTCGTCTTGGCATTTCATTAACTGGAACTGGCAAAGAGCTAGATAAACGCCCTTACGCTCCTGGGCAACATGGAGCAAACCAACGCAGAAAGCTTTCTGAGTATGGTCTACAATTACAAGAAAAACAAAAACTACGCTTTATGTATGGATTAAACGAGCGTCAATTCCGTAATCTATTTGATAAAGCTGGTAAAATGAAAGGTGTTCATGGTGAAAACTTCATGGTTCTTCTTGACTCTCGCCTTGATAACCTAGTTTATCGTTTAGGTCTTGCACGTACTCGTAGACAAGCTCGTCAGCTTGTAAACCACGGTCACGTGACAGTTGATGGATCACGCGTTGATATTCCATCATTCCTTGTAAAACCTGGTCAAACAATTGGTCTTCGCGAAAAATCAAGAAATCTTGATATCGTGAAAGAGGCAATCGAAGTTAACAACTTTGTACCAGAATATCTAACATTTGATGCTGATAAATTAGAAGGAACTTTCAATCGTTTACCTGAACGCTCTGAACTTCCATCTGAAATCTCAGAACAATTAATCGTAGAATTCTATTCTCGTTAATAAGAAAAGGCCCGAACTCCTTGATAATAAGGATTTCGGGCCTTTATATTTATATATTTTATGAAGTGCTCAGAATTATTGTATACTTCTATTCCAGAAAAATGTTATATGTACAAAGTTATGAGATAGGCTAATTCTATTCTGGTTAATAATACCAATATAATGGTAAATAAATCCTATCTATTTTTTAAAACAGAATTTATAGGTTTCTTTTATTATTTCAACCTCCTATTTCCTCACTCACTTCTTATTCTTAAGCAATATCAATAGAAAAAATAAATTCTACTTTTAGTAAAATTCAAGTAACCTTGCATGATTTTTATGTGCTATAATCTACTAGTTCTTTAAAAATTTACTTACTACGAAAAATACTATCTAATATACAACAAGAAGGAGCATCATCGTGAAAAACACCCGTCTATATTGGTTAATGGGTTTATGGGGAATAGGCCTCGCTTCCCAACTATTACTTCCTTTTCCTACATCCATCATTCATATTACATTCATTGTTCTACTTCTCATTACCATGATGTTTTTTAAAACTGGTATTAATTTCTTATTATTTCTAGCTTCCATGCTCATCTATGGTTTTGGATTAACCGTATATGCGTTTGCAAATGAATTATTTGACGAAGGACAGTATCCATTAATCTGTTACCATTTGATGTTAACAGGCTCCATGCTACTTACATGGCTTACTGTACATGATATAAAATCATTTGTTCAAACCAATTTGGAGATGCAAAAGCGAATAAGAGAGCTTGAAAAATTCGACCCAGGTACAAATGCTCTATCGCTCCAAGAGTTTAGAGAAAGAGGCGTGTTAATAGAGACTGGGATGCGCAGAAGAGGAGAAATTGGTCAATTATTATATTTTAAGATTAAAAAGGATATCCCATTACCCGTTAGAAGATCCTTGCGCCAAGAGTTTATTAAATGCTGCCTCGACAGTGTGCGGGCAGAATACGACCTAGTAACCTCTCCTACAGAGGCCGAAGTGTTGATTCTACTGCAGAGTACCGATGTAGCTGGTCGAGAAGTCGTACTGAATCGAATAAATGGGCGAACGAAAAAGACGCTAAATTTTGTTCAAATGCCTTATGAGATTCAGCTTTTTGAACTCAAAAATCTTGAACAGAAGTTAGATGAATTATTTAAGAGAAAGGGAGCTTAATAATTGAACACAATATTAATCATCATCATGGCCTTCTTTTGGGCTCTCTTAGTATTTTATTCCATATTAACGTTAGCGGGAGTATATTTTCGATACAAAAAAAAGCCACCCATCAAACTTGAACACTATCCATCTGTTTCTATCTTAATTCCAGCCCACAATGAAGGCGTGGTGATTCAAGATACCTTGAGTGCAATGAGTCGATTAGATTATCCTGGTGAACTAAACGTCTTTCTACTCGATGATGGTTCAAGTGATAATACAGCAGAAATAGGCAGGGAATTTCAAAGGACCTTTAGTCGTATTCATTATGTACCAGTACCACCTGGTGAACCAAGAGGAAAATCACGTGTGTTAAACTACGGGCTTTCAATTATTGATTCTACGTATTTTCTAGTCTATGATGCAGACAATCAGCCTGAGCCAGATGCAGTTCGTCTTTTAGTCGAGGCTGCTGAAAAAACCACAAATGCAGCTGGTGCAGTTGGGTATGTGAAAACATTAAATGCTAATAAGAATATTCTTACACAGATGATTGCTTTGGAATTCCAGGTATTCCAACTTTTAATGCAGTGTGGAAGATGGCAGCTGTTTAAAATAGGCTCACTTGCTGGAACAAATATGTTATTAAAACGTGAGATTATTGAACAATTGGGTGGTTACGATGTATATGCCTTAGCCGAAGATGCAGAGTTAACCATTAGACTTACTGCAGGAGGTTATTTACTACCAGTGGTAGCGGAAGCTCGGACCTGGGAGCAAGAACCAGAAACACTTAAAACATTTATTAAACAACGTACTAGATGGTTAATTGGGAATATTTATCTGCTAGAAAAACTATTTTTCACCCGTAAGTTTTGGCTTAATAAAGCATTTCATCATGCAGTACAGCATTTAATGGTTTATTTGCTTTTTACGTTATTATTATTGTTTTCCCATGTGTTTTTCATCGGAAGCTTATTTCATCTATTTGAACCGAAGTATTCCGCACCTATTCTGATGTTTTGGTTTATGAGTTATATTGTTTATACAACGCAGTTAATAGGTGTCATTGTAGTCGACAAAGAAGTTTCACCGATAAAAACGATTGTCGCATTAATTATGTACTTTACGTATGCTCAACTGTTTGTAGTGCTTCTTGGTCGAAGTGCTGCTGTTTATTATTGGAAGAGATTTGTGAAAAAAGAAACGATTAACTGGGATAAAACCAATCGTTTTAAGAATCGAGCTGCTTAACCTTATGTCTAAAAAATGGATCATTCATGTCATGACCACACTAGTTTTGTGTATTATAGTGTCTGTTGTCTATTATCTAAACCACACTGAACAACGTGATGAAATGTCTGAAGAAACCTTTATGAAAATTGTAAGTACGTACTATTTAGATTCATCTGGTAAAATTAGATCCTATGGGACAACCGATAATGATGAATACCTCTTGGAGTCCATCGGATTATACATGTCTTGGCTCCAGAAGCACGAGAAGACGGAAGAATTAGCTTCATTCATAGAAACCGTAACTAATGAATTTCTGGTACATCAGGGTAATGCGGCGTTTCTATCCTGGAAAATCGAAGGAAATCAAAAATTGTCATCGAATGCCTGGATTGATGATGCTAGAATTCTATCTATTCTTGGTCCTAAGCATTCATTGTCTAAAGATATCATCAGCACCATTGAGAAATATCAGGTTTATGATGGCTTAATTATGGATTTCTATGACTGGGAGCAAAAGCAAGCCAGCCAAAGAGTTGTTTTCAGCTATGGTTCTGGAGATGATACACCCATTTCTATTAAGAAGATGGATGATTTGTATCATACCGTATCAGAATCTAGTGATTTGTTTTTTCCTGAGTTTTACGATGTAACAAATAAGGATTTTATAGCAATGGAAGAAGTTCATATGGTCGATCAACTTCTAATCGCTATCCAACTAGAAAAAACTGGTCTAGATAATGATGAATTTTGGACTTGGCTTCAAACAGAATGGGAAAATAATAATTTAATTTCTGGAAAATATAACAGGAGTTCAAGATTAGGAAATCAAATAGAATCTGGAGCAGTATATGGTATTGCAGCGGCCTTAGCTACCTTAAAAAATGATGATAATCTTTCTAATGCTTGGAAACAACGAGGTCAACAACTTGTTTACGATGCTAACAATGGTTATGAAGATATCCATTTTTTTGATTTAATTTGGAATGCTCCATAACAGAAATATTTATGTAGGCAATGTGTCGATTGACGCATTGCCTTTTTTGGTAGTTCGAAAACTCTAATTAGATGATTTCATTTCCTCTTCAACGAAATCATCTAACCGTGCTATCAGTTCTGTTGCCTCTTTTTCCTCAACTTTTCGATAATGATGCAAGCCTCCCTTCTCTTCATCCATTTCATCTGCTATTTTTGTTATTTCCTGTAGCGGTGTTCGCTTTATATAGCTATCCTTTATATAGGAATCCGTATGAAAAAGTATTGCATAGGCAATATCTTTGGCATGCTTTGGATTTTCTCCTAGTCGGATTAATAATTTATGCGCTCTTTCTGCACCTTTAATAGCGTGAATATCATTCTGTTTATATAATTCATAGTCCCATCTGCCATTTCTATACCAAGTGTAATGGCCCATGTCATGTAGTAATGCGGATTTTGTTGCAAGATCTACCGATACGTTTTTCTCTTTTGCTAGGCGAAATGCGTGATAAGCACAAGCAATGGCATGAGCAATACCTGAGCGAGAAAGATACTTCTGAGCTATACGATGATTATAAACCTGTGTTAGGGTAACAAATCTCATCTATCATCCTCCTAAAAATCTATAAATTTTTAGCATTTTACCATAAGAATGAATGTATATCAAACTTTACTTTTTAATTCAGTTTTAAGATAAAACTCATAAGAAAAGCTGTCCGAATTGGACAGCTTTAAACCTAAATATTAAATTTACCCATTTCTTCTTGAAGCTGTTGCGCTAATTCTGCTAGTGATTCCGATGCCTTTGAAACCTCAGCCATCATGGACATCTGTTCTTCTGTGACCGCAGAAACACTATGCGCATGGTCACTAGTGTTGGTTGAATAATTTTGTACATTATTCGATAAGTCTTTCATGGATTCCATATCAGCTAGAGCACTATCCATCTCTTTTGTTAGGATAGCAATTTTAGAAGATAGGCTGAAGATTGAATTGGTAATTTGACCAAAAGACTCACCAGTTCTCTCGACAGATTCAATACCTTTATCAGCAATGTGTTGACTATCCTTCATCATGGAAACCGATTGAGATACTTCCTTCTGTATTCCTCCGATGATTTCGTTAATCTCTTTAGAGGCTTGTCCAGACTGCTCTGCTAATTTACGCACTTCTTCGGCAACAACTGCAAATCCTTTACCTGCCTCTCCTGCTCTTGCTGCCTCTATTGCTGCATTAAGTGCTAATAAATTCGTTTGCTCCGTAACATCTGTTATTAAATTTGCCATTTGTCCAATCTGATTCGATTTACTTTCTAAAGCAAATATAATTTGAGATGAAGAAGAAATTTGTTCATTTAGCTCTTTCATTTTATGAACGACTTCTTTTACTAACTCACTTCCATTATTTGCAAGATTTGTAGAATGATTCGCTTCTTCCTCCATGCTTTTAACTGAGCTTGCCATATCGTTCATATGGTGATGCATATTACTACTAGAATGTGATAACTCAGTAGCTAGCTCACTTTGTGATGAAGCATTGTCAGCTACATCTTGAATCGAATTGGCTACTTCTTCTACAGAGGAGTTAATCTCTTCTGAGCTGGCAGATAATTGCTCAGCTGTGGCTGCAACATGCTCTGTACTACTTGCAATCGTGGAAAGCATACTTTGTAAAGAATTCACAGAATGATTAAAGTGCTGACCCATCTGCCCAAATTCATCCTTCGATTTTGTATCCAATCTTTTGGTTAAGTCACCACTAGCTAGTATTTCTAGCTGGGCATTCATACGATTTGCATCCTTGGATACGGTTTTTCCAATATAAAAGACAATTAAGATAATGAAAATTATTAATATACTACTCGTGATGATAAGCTTATTTAATAATACCGGTAGTGATGCATATAACTCATCAGTAGGAGCAAACAATACAATCTTCCATCCAACCTTTGGTAAGGTTTTAAAATGTACCTCGTATTCAGATCCTGCTATTTGTACAATCTCTTTTCCATTTTCCTTTGAAACAATACCATCTACTGCTTCTCCATCATTTTTTATATCTTCTGCTAGATTACTAGTCATCAGTTTTTCTTGATCCGGGTGTGCTAAAAAATTACCATCTTGATCAATAAGTACAGCATAGCCTGAATCCTCCACCTGTATCTCTGAAATGACAGCTTGAATGGAGTTCAGAACATAATCGCTTGTAATTACTCCAGATATGTTTTTCTCTTGGTTATTGAAGGAAACAGCAGTCGTAATAAATGTTTGACCTAGCGTTTCATCATAATATGGAGCAGTCCAAACCGGAACATCAGATTGCATTCCTTGGACATACCAGTCCGTTTCCGGATAATTATAAGATGGATCCTCATAATCCTCTGAATAAACAACATTATCTCCATCCTTATAAACATACGGTGCGAAAAACTCTTCATCCTCACTGTATGTAAATGGCTCATACCAGATTCCTACTCCAAATGTTTCTTCATTACTTGGAAGTAACTTCTCAAAATATGCTCGATATGCCTGTTTAGTAAATAAAGAAGTCTGGGACTCTACTAAAGCTTTCGTCGTTACTAGGTTTCTTTCATGCGTTGTTAGTTTCTTATCGATTATTTCAACTGTTTCACTTAATTTTGTTTTCATTCTTTCAGCAATGGCATTATTTAACTCCGTTGATGCATTCTGGTAGCTTATAAATGTTAATAGTGCTAAAAATACAATGATAAACGGTAAAATGATCATTACCTTCCAAAGCATTGATAACTTCCCTAATAAATTTTTCATTTGATCCCTTCTTTCTTGATGTATTTTTTTTAGTTCCTTTTACCTATAACATACTAAGTTTACCATAATATTCTGGTGGTATGAATGCTCACTTTTTTCCAATTAATTTAGACAATTACTTCTCCACATAATAAAAGACAGTCTCTCTAGGTTGTACCTAAAGAAACTGTCTCTACTTTATCTATTCTAGTAGCGAATTAAGAAATACTTCTTCTTACCTCTACGGATGATGGTAAATTTCCCTTCCAACCGATCCGAATCGGATACAACATAGTCTAGTGCTTGTTGTCTCTCACCGTTAATGTAGATTGCACCATTTGTAATATCCTCTCTTGCTTGGCGTTTGGAAGAGGAAATACCTGCATTGACGAGCAGGTCTACTAATCCAATATCCGCTTTATCTGCTTGGAAGGATGGCACATCTTTAAAGCCTTGTTCTATCTCACTAGCAGAAAGTGATTTTAAATCTCCACTAAATAAAGAAGCTGTAATTTTTTGTGCTTGCTCTACTGCTTTTTGACTGTGAACTACCCTTGTCATTTCTTCTGCTAGACGCTTTTGTGCAACACGATTTTCTGGATGATTTTCTACTTCCTTATCTAATTCAGCCAACTCGTCTTCTGATAAAAATGTAAAATAACGTAAGAATTTCATGACATCACGATCATCAGTATTAATCCAGAACTGGTAGAATTCATATGGACTTGTTTTTTCTGGGTCTAACCAGATAGCTCCTCCAGCAGTTTTACCAAATTTCGTTCCATCTGCTTTTGTGATAAGAGGTACAGTCAAACCAAATACCTTAATCTCTTCATCTTCATTTTCTCTAGCACGTCGAATAAGTTCCATACCAGCAGTAATATTTCCCCACTGATCACTACCTCCAATTTGCAGGGTACAATTTTCTTGTTCAAAAAGCTTTTGAAAATCTAGAGATTGTAGAATCATATAACTAAATTCTGTGAAAGAAATTCCTTGCTCAATACGAGCTGATACAGATTCTTTGGCAAGCATATAGTTTACACCAAAGTGTTTCCCAGCATCTCTTAAAAAATCGATTACAGTCATGCTTCCAAGCCAATCTAGGTTGTTACGAACAACAACAGGGTTTTCATCCTTATCCACTTCTAAAATGCTCTTAATTTGATTTTTAAGCTTTTCACTAAAACCTTTTACTACCTCTTCCGTGTTTAGGGAACGCTCCGTTGAACGACCACTAGGATCTCCAATCATACCCGTTCCACCGCCAACTAAAGCAATAGGCTTGTGACCCGCTTTTTGGAATCGTTTTAGGATGGTTAGTGGTAGTAAGTGCCCAATATGTAAGCTATCTGCTGTTGGGTCAAATCCACAATAAAGAGTTACTTCATTTTCTGTTAAATGCTTTGTTAGCCCCTCATGATCCGTAACTTGATTAACTAATCCTCTTTTTTCTAAATCTTTTAAAAGATCCATCAAATTCACACTCCAATATAGTTTCTAATAAAAACAAAAAAACTCCTTCCCTATCAGTAAGGGACGAGTTTTAACACGCGGTACCACCCTTGTTACAACATGAATTGCCACTTTGGGGTTGTTAACGATGACTTCACCGTCTTTATTGATTGAATCATTACCAACAAAGAATAGCTCCGGAATTGTACTTCGCTTGCAAATATATACTGGTTCTCAGCAGCCACCAGCTCTCTTGGATAGGGATTTGCAACACTACTATTTCCTTCTTAGCCAATAAGTTATTATTATTTATTCTTATCACATTAAATTAGAAAATGCAATCAATATTTACAAATTTCTTGTACCCCGTTCCCCCCTACTATGCTATAATTACTCTTGGAATATTAGGAGGTTTTAACGTGAATTTTAAAGAATTTCTCCATAAAACTGGAGCGAAGATAAAATCTATCTGGAGCACTGGTAAGGTACAGCGTTCATCTCGAATTACATATGATGTTGTTTGGAATGTTTTGTTGTTCTTTCTCGTCATCGGATTCATCGGGATGTTCTTTGGTGCCGGAATTGGCTTTGGATACTTTGCATCTCTCGTAAAGGATGAACCAATTCGATCCTATGAGAATATGGAAAAAGACATCTATAATTATGAAGAAACATCTAAATTGTATTTTGCAGGAGATATATATTTCGGAGATATACAGTCCGATATACACCGTGAAGAAACCACATTAGATAAAATCTCCCCAGTCCTTCAAGACGCAGTTGTTGCTACGGAGGATGAATTTTTCTTCGAACATGAGGGAATTGTACCAAAGGCCATTATTCGTGCTTTAGTACAGGAATTTACGAACTCAGATGTTAAATCTGGTGGGAGTACCTTAACCCAACAATTAATCAAAAACCAGATTCTTACAAACGAAGTATCCTTTGAACGTAAAGCAAAAGAAATATTATTAGCCTTGCGTTTAGAACAGTTTTTCAATAAGGATCAAATCTTAGAAGCATATTTGAATATTATTCCTTATGGACGTGGGGCAAATGGTCGAAACATTGCTGGTGTACAAACGGCAGCACAGGAGATATTTGGAGTAAATGCAGATGAGGTAACTCTTCCACAAGCAGCTTATTTAGCTGGTTTACCACAAAGCCCATCCTATTATACGCCTTTTGAGAGTAGTGGTGGCTTAAAGAGTGAAGAAGGCATGTTGCCAGGAATTAATCGTATGAAAACCGTTCTCGGTAGAATGTATGAAATGGAATACATTACAAAAGAAGAATATGAAGCTGCATTAGAATATGATATTGTTGCGGATTTCGTCACTGATACGGAAACAACAATTGAAAAATATCCGTATTTAACTTTTGAACTCGAAAAACGAGCGAAGGAAATACTTATGTATATTCTTGCTGAGGAAGATGGCTATACAAAAGCAGATTTAGAAGAAGATGAAGCATTAAAAGAAGAGTATTTGATTTTGGCAAATCGTGACTTGCGTCAAAATGGCTATAATATACATTCAACAATCGATAAAGAGGTGTATGATGCCTTCCAAGAGGTTGCCAAAAACTTTGACAGTTATGGACCAGATTGGACTGGGTTCATAGACGATCCGAATACAGGGGAAAAAGTTCAGATTACACAACAAGTACAAACAGGTGCTATTCTTATTGAAAATAGTACCGGAAAAGTTATTAGTTTTCTTGGTGGACGAGAGTTTAGTCTTGAAAATCAAATAAACTATGCGACTTCAACTCTTCGACCTAATGGTAGTACGATGAAGCCAATATTGGTGTACGCTCCAGCAATGGAAAAAGGAATTGTTCAACCGGGTACTCCGGTAGCAGATGTTAAAACCACTTGGCAAACTCCTGGAGGCACCTATACACCAAATAACTTTGACAACCGATATCATGGACTTTTATCTGTTCGGGATCATTTAACAGATTCTTATAATGTTCCAGCAATCAAAGTATACACCCAAATCATGAACGATAATCCAGTTGATCAGTACTTGAAGAAGATGGGGATTACCTCACTTTTAAATAATGAATATGCAAATCCGGCTCTTGCAATTGGTGGTACAACACATGGAATCACAATTGAAGAAAACACAAATGCTTATGTTACCTTTGCAAACGGTGGTAATTTTGTTGATGCGTATATGATTGATAAAATTACTAATAAAGATGGTGAGGTTATTTATGAGCACAAGAGTGAGCCAGTTGAAGTATTTACACCGCAAACCAGTTATTTAACACTTGATATGATGAGAGATGTCGTTACAGAAGGATCGGCTTCCTATCTACAATCACAGCTAAAATATCGAAGTGTGGATTGGGCAGGAAAAACAGGTACATCTCAGAACGCAGAAGATGTTCATTTTGTTGGATCTAATCCAAATGTTACTATGGGCAGCTGGTTAGGGTATGACATACCACAATCCTTAGAATGTAGTTCGTGTCTATACCACTCAAATCGTAATTTGAAGCTATGGGCTGAGCTAATCAATGCAGCCTCCGAAATAAGACCAGATCTTGTTGCAACAACAGAAAGATTTAAGCAGCCAGGTGGAATTGTATCCCGTAGTATCTGTGCAACATCTGGTATGCTAGCATCTGATTTATGTTCAGAGGCCGGATTAGTTTCGACCGATATATTTAATGCTAACTTTGTTCCGACAGTAGTAGATGATAGTTTAATTAGCGGTTCCTATGTAATGGTTGATGGTAAAGCAGTTCTGGCAGGACCAAACACACCAAAGGAATTCGTTCAGGACGATGGTCTAACCTTTAATCCTGACTTCCTAAAGCGTATGGAATATGATAAGTTGGATGATTTATCACAGCTGTTCCCAGCATTTAGAAAAGAAGCATGGGAGAAAATCAGTCTCCCAAATACAGAAATTGGAGATGAATTAACGGATGATGGAAAAGCACCATCCGCTCCAACCTCTGTTAAACAAAGTGGTTCTTCACTTACATGGAAGAAATCTGGAAGTAAGGATGTTATCGGATACCGAATATATAAGGCAAGTGAACCTGGTGCCAAATTCCAACTAATCGGGAATAACATTGAGGAATCATTTAAAATCCCTTCCGGAAAAGGTGTTTATCATGTTAAAGCTGTTGATTACTTTGGATTAGAATCAAGCCCATCGAAAGAAATTATAGTAGGAGATTTTTCAGAACCTGAAAAAGAACCAGATGAGCCAGTCACAGGTGAAGATCCAAATGAGGATAATCCTGAAACAGAACCAGATCCTGGTGCTGAAGATGGAACCGGTGATGATGGTGGTAATGGTGACGGTACCGGAAATGGTGATGGTGACGATGATGGTAACGGCGATGGAAATGGTAATGGAAATGGCGATGGCAGCGGTGATGGAAATAACAACTAAACTGGATAGCCTTACGAAGAGGATTTTTTCCTCTTCGTTTTTTTTACCTTTAAAAAGACTAAAAATTAAAACGATATTCCTGTATAATATAACATAAGCGTAACAATGACTTAACATTTTCGGTGGTGGTATACAAATGGAACATAGAATGACACATCATTCTATCGATAAAGAAACCGCATTGGGAAAAATTGTGATTGAAGGACCAGTTTCTGCTTCGACCTTGCAAACATACAATTTCCATGAGGATTTAACAGCATTTCGTCCAGCTTCAAAACAGTTCCAAGCACTCCTAGGTATTGCAGAATTACCAGAAGGCCGAATCATTATTGCTAGAAAAGAAGATACCATAATCGGATATGTAACCTATCTATACCCTGATGCATTGGAAAGATGGTCTACCTTTCAGATAGATAATTTAATTGAGTTAGGTGCCATTGAAGTAATACCCGCTTATCGTGGTTATGGAATTGCTTCCAATTTATTAAAGGTCTCCATGATGGACCGATATATGGAAAACTATATTATTATCTCTACTGAGTACTACTGGCATTGGGATTTAAAGGGAACTCAACTAAGTATCTGGGATTATCGAAAGGTGATGGAGAAAATGATGGCAGTTGGAGGACTCTTACCTGCTCCTACCGATGATCCAGAGATTATATCACATCCCGCTAATTGCCTAATGGTACGTATCGGCAAGAACGTTCAAGACAATTCAATTGTTCAGTTTGATACACTTCGATTTTTAAGAAGACATCAATTACGAAATATGAGGGAGGGGTTATAATGCATGTAGAAGCGATTATGAATCGGACTGTGATTACGTTAAGAGCAAATGAAACGATTGCTACTGCTCACCAACTACTATCGGGAAATAAGATCAGACATATTCCTATCGTGGATGACGATTATTCTGTTATTGGAATAGTATCTGATCGAGATGTGCGTGATGCAAACCCATCGATTCTTACAGAAAAACAAGATAAATCAATTCTAGAAAAAGAAATACACACGATCATGAGTAGTCCTGTTATAACAGTACACCCATTAGATTTTGTCGAAGAGGTTGCACGCATCTTTTACGACCGTGAGATAGCCTGCCTCCCTGTCGTTAGCAATAATAAGCTCGTTGGTGTTATAACAGAAAAAGACTTACTTTATACCCTAATACAACTAACTGGAACACATATACAAGGCTCACAAATAGAGGTGAAGGTGCCAAATAAACCAGGAATTCTACCTGAGGTTGCGTCTGTTTTCGGTAAACATGGTCTAAATATTTCCTCTGTCTTAGTATATCCATATAAAAATGATCATCAATATAAGATATTAGTTTTTCGAATTCAAACAATGAATCCGCTACCAATCATTCGAGAGCTACGGAGCTTAGGTTATGAGCTTATGTGGCCAAATAATATTCCGGAGCCAAAAGTATGAATACAGCAGTACAATTTGTTTATGACCAGTCACTATTAGACTATCATTTCTACGAAGAACATCCATTCAATCAAAAACGATTATTGCTAACAAAGGAACTACTAGAAGCCTCGGGGCAACTGGCTGCTGACGAAATAATCCAACCTCGAAGTGCAACAGATGAAGAAATAGCGCTTATACACGACCCTGCGTATATTCATGCTGTGAAATCAGCTAATTTGCTTCAACCAAGTCAGTTAAAAAAATTTGGACTTGGTACAGAGGATACCCCTATATTTTCGAATATGCATGAAGCAGCTGCCAAAATAGTCGGTGCTTCTCTTACGGCAGTAGATGCTGTGTTAACAGGTGATACAAATAAAGCAGCTAGCTTTGCAGGTGGACTTCATCATGGCTTTAAGCGAATGGCTTCTGGATTTTGTATCTACAATGATGCGGCTATCGCAATTAAATATATACAGGAAAAATATGGACTTAAGGTACTGTATGTGGATACAGATGCACATCATGGTGATGGTGTCCAATTAGCTTTTTATGAGGATGCAACTGTTTGTACATTCTCTATCCATGAAACTGGTAGATATTTATTTCCAGGTACAGGAAATGTGAATGAACGGGGTATTAAGGAAGGTCATGGATATAGCTTTAATTTACCGATCGATGCCTTTACACAGGATGAATCCTTTATTGAAGTCTATGAAAAAGCTTTACGGGAGATTGCTGATTTCTTTCAGCCAGACATTATCCTAACGCAAAATGGGGCCGATGCTCATTATTATGATCCATTAACTCATTTATGTGGCACCATGGAGATTTATGAAAAAATACCACTCATTGCGTCAGAAATTGCCAATCAGTACTGTGATGGCAAATGGATAGCTCTCGGTGGAGGCGGTTATGATATATGGCGAGTCGTACCTCGCGCTTGGTCTCAAGTATGGAATGTCATGAAAACAGGAACACCCTTAAGTGGTAATATAGCAAGTTCCTGGTTGAATAAATGGCAAAAAGAAGCTCCAGTTACGTTACCAGAAATGTGGAAGGATTCAGCTGACTCTATTCCTGAAATATCAAGAAAACAAGAAATCAATGAAAAAAATTATAACACACTAGTAAACTTGCTAAAGTACACCAAAGTAAAAAGGAGTTGATTATTCAACTCCTTTAACTTTGCGTGCCGTTTTCTACAATGACAATTTCAACTCTTCTGTTTTTACTTCGGTTATTCGCATTATCATTTGGTGCGAGAGGCCTTGTATCACCATAACCCGAAATCGAAAAACGAGTATCCTTTAGCTTGTTTTCATCGACTAAGAAACGAACAACACTACTTGCTCTTGCACCAGATAATTCCCAGTTAGAAGGATATCGATAACTTGACATGGGTATATTGTCTGTGTGACCCTCAACTTTAATATCATTATCAATTTGGGATAGTAATGTACCTACCTTCGTTAAAAATGGAAGTGCTGAAGGTAGAATTTCTGCTTCACCAGGATCAAATAAGATACTATCTTGGAGGACCAATACAACTCCTCGCTCGGAACGATTTGCAGAAACAAAATTATTTAAATTATTTTCATCAAGATAACTTTCCACTTCTTGCATTAAATCGTGTAGTGAATCCTCTTGTGCTGCTTCTTCTACATCCGATTCTGATTCTTTTTTATCCTCTGAAGGTACTTCAAACTCATTCGTAGTTTGACCTTTTTCTTCATTACTCGTATTTTCAGTTGGATTTTCCATCGGTACTGGTGATGGAGAAAAATCAAATATCATACGATTTCGAAACGATTCTGAAATCGCTTCAAATTTAGAGGCATCAATCTGAGACATAGAGAATAACAAGATGAAAAAAACAAGAATTAATGTGACCATATCGGAATACGTTACCATCCATTTTGGAGCACCTTTATCATCCTTTTTTCTTCTAACCCTATGCTTCATTTAGACCCTCCCCAACAAATGAAGATTCTTCCTCCATGTCCTTCTTATTCTTTGAATCACTTGAAAGGAAGGCACCGAGTTTTTCTTCTAATATGCGTGGATTTTGGCCTGACTGAACACCAATTACACCTTCAATAATAATTTGTTTGATGAAGACTTCCTCTTCTGTTTTATTTTCTAATTTACTTGCCATTGGAATAAATACTAAGTTAGCAAGCACCGTACCATATAAAGTCGTAAGTAACGCTACAGCCATACTAGGGCCTAATGTAGAAGGATCTTGTAAATTATTTAACATGAGAACAAGACCTATTAACGTACCTATCATTCCCCAAGCTGGGGCATATTCTCCACATTTTACAATAATCATTCTTCCTCGATAATGTCGTTCTTCCATTGCAGCAATTTCTGCACTCATAATATCGCTAATAACCTCTGGTTCAATACCGTCAACTGCTAATAGGATTCCTTTTTTAATAAATGGTTCGTCTACATCATCTAGCTCATTTTCTAAAGCTAATATTCCTTCTCTTCTAGCTCTCTCTGATAGTCGGATGAATAAATTGATTAATTCTGTGAGCTGTCGTTCATTTTGATTAAAGGATTCTTTCAATACTCTTCCGGTTAGCTTTATTTGCTCCATTTTAAAGTTAATTAGTAGTGATCCAATAACACCGCCAATAACAATTAATATTGAAGCAACATCAATAAATGAAATAAAACCTTCTGTACCAGCATTGGAAAGTATTGCCAACATAATCATAACAAAACCTACAGTAATGCCGATAGGAGTTAATAAATCTCTTTTTCTCATACTCTCTCTCCCCAATTTTTGCGTAGTAAACAATTCTATTGATTATATCGACATTTTTTTTATTTTGTTGAATTTCTGTCAATTAGACGGTGTGGCAATACTACCTTCTTCTCCTCTACTTCCTCTTTATTCATGAATTTCGTCAATAAGCGCATCGCAACGGCACCAATATCATACATCGGTTGTACAACAGTCGATAGAGTAGGTCGGACCATATTTGCTAATTTAGTATTATCAAACCCGAATACTTCTAAATCCTCTGGAACTTTATAGCCTAAATCCTGTGTACCATGAATGACACCAAGTGCAATTGAGTCAGAGGCAGCAAAGACTGCTGTCGGTTTATCATTCAGCTTTAAGAGTTGTTCAACTGCTTTCATTCCAGAGTCATACGTATAGTCACCGTTTATGATATAGTCTTCCACCACTGGAATAGACGCATCTTTTAAGGCACGTAAGTATCCTTGATACTTCAATTGATTGATGGTTACATCTTCTCTACCTGAGACAAAAGCTAACTTTTTATTTCCTTTATCAATTAAATATTTCGTTGCTTCATATGCTGCTTCTTCATAGTCAATATTTACGGAAGGGATTGATTCTGTCCCATCATAGGTTGCGGCTAATACAACTGGCACAGATGCAGTCGAAAATTGATGAACATGTTCATCAGAAATATTTCCACCCATGAAAATAATCCCGTCAACCTGCTTTTCTAACATCGTATTAATCAATTGCAGCTCTTTATCCTTGTTTTGATCAGAGTTACTTAAAATAATATTGTATTTATACATCGTTGCAATATCTTCAATTCCTCGAGCTAATTCAGCAAAAAATATGCTAGATATATCGGGAATAATTGCACCTACTGTAGTTGTTTTCTTACTAGCTAGTCCACGTGCAACCGCATTAGGACGATAGCCCAATCGTTCAATAGTTGCTAGTACTTTCTTTCTTGTGGTTGGCTTTACGTTCGGATTTCCATTCACTACACGGGAAACGGTTGCCATCGACACGTTCGCTTCTCTTGCTACATCATATATTGTTACTGTCATCAAAATTACCTCCTGTATATCCGTTCCTTCATATAAAAGACACGTATCATTACTATGTAATAATCATACTCTACCATGCAAAAAAACACAAAAAAAATAGTAAATTATTGAAACTTCATACAACCCTATTTCCTTATGAATGAAAAAGACCGATCATTACGATCAGTCTATGAAAATTATTTACTTAAGAAATAGAAGTTGTATATTTTGACAATTCCTGCAAGAAGTTCTCGAATGTTGGGATATCCATTTGCTGTGCGGAATCTGAAAGTGCTACTGCAGGATCGGGATGAACTTCTGCCATAATTCCATCTGCTCCAATTGCAAGGGCAGCTTTAGCAGTTGGAATCAATAGGTCTCTTCTCCCTGTAGAATGTGTCACATCGACCATAACAGGTAAATGGGTTTCTTGCTTCAAAATCGGAACCGCTGAGATATCTAATGTATTTCTTGTTGCAGTTTCGTACGTGCGAATTCCTCGCTCACATAAAATAATATTTCCATTCCCTCGAGAAATAATATATTCAGCAGCATTTATAAACTCCGCTATTGTAGCAGATAAACCCCGTTTTAATAATACTGGTTTATCAACATCACCAGCTGCTTTTAATAACTCGAAGTTCTGCATATTTCTTGCACCGATTTGAATAACATCTACATAATCAATTGCTTTCTCAATATGAGCTGGATTTACAATCTCACTAATAACTGCTAAATCAAACTCATCAGCTACACTTCTTAAAATCTGTAAACCTTCTACTCCTAACCCTTGAAAGTCATATGGGGATGTACGTGGCTTGAATGCACCGCCGCGAAGAAGCTTAATTCCATTCCGATTAACCGCTTTTGCCACTTCACGTACCTGTTCATAGCTTTCCACGGCACAAGGACCCATTACGAAGTGTGTATTACCATCTCCTACTTTTTCACCCTTTATATCGATTATGGTATTATCCGGTTTACGCTTTCTAGAAACCAATAACTCTTTTCGATGATCATCCTCTTGTAATTCTAGTCCTGCTTTAAAGATTTCTTTAAAGATGTGTTCAATTGTAGAATTATCGAAGGGACCATTGTTAAAATGAATTAATTGATCAAGCATTTGTCGTTCTCTTACTGGATCAAATCGATTCATACCTTGCTTACTTTTTAATTGACCAATTTGTTGCACGATAGCTGCTCGTAAATTCACAAGTTCAAGCAGCTGTAAATTCACATTATCTAATTTATCTCGAAGTTGGTCTAAATCATTTGGATTCATTACGATAGCCTCCTAAAAGGAAAGAAAAAATAAACAAATGTCACATGTTCACATTTTGAAACAATTATAGCTAATAATTTTCTCTTTGTCATCTTTAAGTTTATAATAATAAGGTAGATTATTAGACAAATTCTGCTTATACTGAAAGATATACTAAACTGTTTTACTATAATTTAATTTATAATCGTTTTACTTTAGGGGGACATACATAATGAAGAACGATCACATCTTTGCACTAGATATTGGTACCCGTTCTGTTACAGGGGTAATATTAGAAAAGAGCGAATCATCATCTTATACATTAATTGATCACTGCGTCAAAGAGCATCAAGTACGCTCTATGCTTGATGGCCAAATTCACAATGTCGTGGAAGTCGCAGAGGTTATTAAGTATGTAAAAGAACAACTAGAAAAATCAAATGGTCCGTTACACAAGGTATGTGTAGCTGCAGCTGGAAGGTCATTAAAAACCATTACATCATCAGCCACCCTAGAGTTAGACCAGAAACCAATTACAGAATTAGAGACTATTAAGCACCTTGAATTAAGTGCCGTTCATGCTGCACAAGTAAAAATTGCATCTATTGAATCTGATCGTGATTATTCTAACTATTACTGTGTTGGTTATTCCGTCCTCGAATATAAAATTGACCAGGAAAGAATTGGCTCACTAATTGATCAAAGTGGACAATCTGCATCTGTTGAAATTATTGCGACATTTCTACCAAAAGTAGTTGTTGAGTCGTTACTGTCTGCCTTAAACAGAGCTGATTTAGAAATGGAAGCCTTAACTTTAGAGCCTATTGCTGCCATTCAGGTTCTTATTCCAGAATCTATGAGACGGTTAAATGTGGCCTTAGTTGATATTGGAGCAGGAACAAGCGATATTGCTATTACAGACAATGGTACTGTTGCAGCATATGGAATGGTGCCGATTGCAGGAGATGAAATAACAGAAGCAGTCAGTGACAAATATTTATTAGATTTCCCGATGGCAGAAGAAACAAAACGACTTATCGTAAATGAAGGAGAAGCAACTGTATCTGATATTCTGGGCTTCGAATCCACTATTACTTATGGAAATCTTGTTTTAGAAATTGAGGATAGTATAGACAAGCTGGCATCATCTATTGCCGAGGAAATACTTCAATTGAATGGTGCTTCACCAAAAGCTGTCATGTTAGTTGGAGGTGGCAGCCAAACACCTGAATTCACAACGAAGCTAGCCAATAAATTACAGCTACCAGCTAATCGTGTTGCGATTAGGGGTATTGATGCTATTCAATCCTTAGAAAAGACAGATAATCTCCCAACGGGACCAGATTTTGTCACACCAATCGGAATTGCCATCGCAGCAAAGCAAAACCCAATCCATTACATTTCCATCACGGTAAATGAAAATGTAATTCGTATGTTCGAAATGAAGGAGCTGACGATTGGTGATAGTCTTGTACAGGCAGGAATTGAAGTCAATAAACTGTATGGGAAGCCGGGTATGGCATCTATAATCACATTTAATGGAAAACAGATTACAATGCCCGGAGAATTTGGAAATCCGCCATCCATCCTACTTAATGAACAGCCCGCTACAGTCGATAATATTGTTCATAACGGCGACAAAATTGTCATCCAAAAAGGAGAAGATGGTCACCAACCTAAAATCAAGCTACATGAAATATTGGGCGATATTCCGGCCACTAAAATCCGATTTAATGATCAACCATATGAGTTAAAAACAACTTATTATGTGAATAATAAAGTTAAATCAGTAGATTATATCATTCAAGACCGTGATAATATCGTGCTCGAAACACCAAAAACAGTAAGAGACTTTTTAGCTGCAGTCTCTCCTGAACAAGCGCCTTCTGATAAAGCGTTTGTTGTTTACGTTAATAATCGAAAAGTAACATTGGATTTAGCAGAAACCCAATATGTGGTTAATGGAAAAAACGCATCATTAGATTATAAATTAAGAGAAAATGATAATTTAAAAATCGTTCCAAAGCAAGTGCCTACTGTTTCAATTTTATTAGCGCAATTGCAGAAGGAATTTTATCATCAAATCAAAGTATCCTTTAATGGCAAAGCTGTTACCATGAAACAACCAAAAGTGATGATACGTAAAGGGGATATTGAGTTAGATGAGGATAGCGTCCTAGCGCTAAACGATCACATTTCAATTCAAGATAAAGCAATTGAAGACTTTATCTTCCAAGATGTCTTTCGCTATGTGGATATTGATTTAAAGAATGCTAACGGAAAGTTTACCATGATGAAAAACGATCAGCCTACTACTTTCTTTGAGACTGTACAAGCAGGTGATAATTTATCCATCGTATGGCATGAATAGTAATAGAAGAGCTGTAGCAATGCTACAGCTCTTCTAATTTTAGTATTCGTCTACTTCTACATCTGATTGGTTATCGTTCTCACGCATATTTTGGAATTTTGATTGAACATTTGTTGATAAATCCTGTGTCTTTTGTTTTAGTTCAGATCCTTTAATAACAGCTAAATCCTTCCATTCTTGTCCTTTAGCCTGGGCAATATCCTTCCACTCCGTAGCTCGTTCACGAACCTGTACAGCACCTTGATTAATATCGCCTCTTAGTTCTTTACCAGATTTCGGTGCAAATAATAGTGCTAGACTAGCACCTACTGCTGCACCAATAATTGTACCCAATACAAAATCTTTTCCATTATTCTCTGTCATTATAAATTCCTCCCTAATTTATTTTTTCTTTTTAATTAGATCAAATAACGCAGCACCCCAAGTTACAGCCTGTGAAGCCTTATCCTCATTTTCTGAAGCTGCTCTAGAGACATTTGTAGAGAATCGTCTTAAGGATTGATTAAAATCTTGAACTGTTTCCCCAATGCCCTTTATTCCATCAAATACCCCTTCTAATTTAGCAGTTTTTTGATTTATATCTTCTGCTAAGGTATTTGTTTTGTGTAGTAATTCCGTCGTTTCAGTTGTAATACCTTGCATCTGCTTCTCCAAGCCTTCTAATGTATTCGCTACGTTGTTTAATGTTCTAGTAGATGCCTTTAATGTCATTGCTAAAAATATTACTAAAACTGCAAAAGCAACTGCAGCAATAATAGCAGCAATATATAGTAATACCTCCATTATGATGATCCTTCCTTTCTTTTCTAAATTGACCATTATCGAGTTGTCATATTTTGCTGTTACTTATTCATAATACCCTATTATTTGGGTCATGAAACAATTCTATTATAGTATATCTCCATTATAGGCTTTTCTATTATGAATTTCGAATAATATGTAGTGATTCAAGGATAAAATTTAATAAAAATAAGCCTGTTACAGTTTGTAACAGGCTTATTAAGATTTATTTAGTTATGCATTTTCTACTTTACCAGAAGTTAAACCTTCTTCGTATGCCTGCTGGAATTTTTGAATATCGCCAGCACCCATAAATACTAAAACACTTTCCGTAAATTCACTTAATTCATGTACTTTGTCAAGCTTCAATATTGTACTATTTGGAACCAGTTTTTGAAGATCCTGAATTGTTAATTGTCCGCTATCTTCTCTTGCCGAACCAAAAATATCACATAAATACACGAAATCAGCAGCATTCAAGCTATCCGCAAATTCCTGTAAGAATGTTTTCGTTCTTGTAAATGTATGTGGCTGAAAAATTGCAACAACCTCTTTGTTTGGATACTTTTTACGTGCTGACTCAATTGTCGCATTTATTTCACGCGGATGATGAGCATAGTCATCAATAATAACTTGATTTCCGATTTTCTTTTCCGAAAAACGACGTTTTACACCTTTAAATGTACTAATATTTTTTATATCCTCCGCATTCATGCCTTCATAATGGCATATTGCAATTACAGATAGTGCATTTAGCACATGATGGTTACCATACATAGGAATCGTAAAGGTGTCATAATATGTGTTACGAACAAAGACATCAAATTCTGTACCTACTTCTGTTTCTTTTACATTTTGAGCTTGAAAATCATTTGCTGGTAAAAATCCGTAATAGACCACTGGTACCTTTGCTTGGATTTGCTGAAGTTTTTCATCATCTCCACATGCAATGATTCCTTTTTTAACATTATCAGCCATCGACTGAAAAGCATCAAAAACATCATTTATACTGGAAAAATAATCCGGATGATCAAAATCAATGTTTGTCATAATTGCATAGTCAGGTTCATAACTTAAAAAATGTCTTCTATATTCACAAGCTTCGAAGACAAAGTAATTACTATCCACATGGCCTCTACCTGTACCGTCTCCAATTAAATAAGAAATCGGATAAACAGAATCTAAAACATGTGCAAGCAAACCTGTTGTCGACGTTTTACCATGTGCACCTGTTACAGCAATACTTGTATATTGCTTTAGCCATTCACCCAAAAATTCATGATATCGATAATACACAAGACCTTTACGCTTTGCCTCTTGTATTTCAACATGATCATCTGAAAAAGCATTACCTGCAATTATAGTAAAATCATCTTTTATATTTTCCGCTGAAAATGGGAATATCGGTATGTTTTTAGTTTCTAACGCTTCTTGGGTAAAAAAACTTTTTTCTACGTCTGATCCCTGGACTTTTTCTCCTGAGTCATGGAGAATTTGAGCTAGCGCACTCATTCCAGTACCCTTAATACCAATAAAATGGTAAGTTGTCATAAAAAAGAACCTCCAACTATATGTGTAAGAAAAACACGAATGTGCCTTTATCTAATCATCAGCACAAAAGCGGCCTACTATTGATTAAAATAAGCAATAACCATTTAGTAATTATACCAAATCTTTTATCTCAATAAAATAGTAAATTGGTTGTGTATGCCGATGATTCGTGGCTATTGACCGTGGTACTCCACTTTCTCTAATCTTGGGTTAGGGCGATAACGACGACCATCCTTTGCCTCTGGAGAACCATTAAGCAACACATTATCACCTGTAAATCCAATATCAAGCTTTAGTAAGCTTCTTCCTACTCCATAGGTATTAACTGGAACACCCAAAGATTCAAAATATCGAATCTTCTCTTCCGTAAACCCTCCAGTTGCTACAATTTCTACATGATTAAATCCGTTATCATCTAATGCCTTTCTCAATGCAAAAACCAACTCCGGATTGACGCCTCTAGGATCAAACGTCCCCATTACATGATGGTTTCTAAGAAAATACTTATCAACTAAAGTATTTGATGTGTCAAGACGAACCCCTTTTAATTTTTCGCCAAATGCTCTAGCTACCTTTAAAGAATCTGTAATAACATCATTGTTGTAATCAACAAGTGCAACTAAATCATCTTCTGGATACACTTCGTGATAAGCTTTAGTTGCTGCTACTACATCACCTTTAAACATTTGAATCATAGCATGTGGCATCGTACCCATTCCTTCTTTTCCCCACCATTCATTCATCGCATGGGTAGCCTGTGCAGTAGAACCACCAATAAACGCAGCATATCCGTCTCCAGCCTGTGTTGTGTAATGATCATCACGATCTCCCATGAAAATAACTGGCTTTTGTTTACCAGAAGTCCTTGCCGCTTTTACAACATTATATACATTCGTTGCTACGGATGTTCTTCTTGCAAGAATACCATCAATGATACCCTCTAAGTAGCCAAATTGTTGGTAGGAACCAGAAATTGTTAAAACCGTCTCAAATGGACTGATTTTATCGCCATCTTTTAAGGAATGAATCTCTAGAGATTCTGGGTTATCTGCGAAAGTATGTACTAATGCAATGGCTTCGTCCGTTCCACAAAGAACAGCATGATTTTTCTGAAAGAACTGCATCGTAACGTGATTGTTCGGTACCTTTTTTTCTACAATTTCTTTCGTCTTGAGAAAATATACTGCGGAAAACCATCCTTCTTTAATTCGTTTATCAAATTTAAAGGTTTTATTTGTTAAACGGTCTATTTGTCCGCTTAGTTTTTGTTCAATTTCTTTCATAATGTTCTCCTTAATTTAAAGATACTTCCTTTTAATCATATATAAAGGTGACTTTTTTCACAAGTAAACATCAATTTGTTAGGATAATATTTCTTCAAGCTGTGATTGAGTGATGAGCACATCCCTTGGCTTACTACCATTTTGACTTGAGATTATTCCTTTATTCTCAAGGGCATCCATTAATCTAGCTGCTCTATTATAACCAATTTTAAATTGTCTCTGTAAAAGGGAAGTGCTCGCACTATTTTGTTCAAAGATAAATTCTATTGCTTCTGGCAATAAATCATCCTCTTCTTCGTCAGCTACATATTGCTTAAGAAGTGATTCTTGTTCGAATAGATAATTTGGTTCAGCAATCGAACATGCATAATTTGTCACACGTTCAATTTCTTCATCTGAAACAAACGGACCTTGAAGTCGCATACTCTTACCTACTCCATTTTCAACAAATAGCATATCCCCTTTACCAAGTAGCTTCTCCGCACCACCTGTATCAATTATCGTTCTCGAATCCACTTGAGATGATACACTAAATGCAATTCTAGTAGGAATATTGGCCTTAATCAAACCGGTTAATACATCGACAGATGGCCGCTGTGTTGCTAATAATAAATGAATACCGCAAGCACGGGCTTTTTGTGCAATTCTGCTAATGGCATCCTCTACATCCTGTGGGGAAACCATCATTAGATCAGCTAACTCATCAATAACAATTACGATAAATGGCATTTTTTCTTCTGCGCGATTTTGTTTGAGAATTTTTTGGTTGTAACGCTCAATATCACGTACACCCTCTTGTACAAACTTTTCATAACGGTCTTCCATTTCATTAACGGCCCATTTTAATGCAGCAGTTGCTGCTTTAACGTTGGTAATAACTGGCGAAACCAGGTGTGGAATGCCATTATATGGAGCTAGCTCAACCATCTTCGGATCGATTAGTAAAAACTTAACATCCTCATGACTAGCTTTATAAATTAAGCTTAATAAGATTGTATTGATGCATACACTTTTACCAGATCCTGTTGCTCCTGCAATCAATCCATGTGGCATCTTTTGAATGTTGGTCGTAACCGGATTTCCTTCAATGCTTAAACCTAATGCAATTGTTAATGGGGAAGAACTGGATTGAAAAGAGTCTGACCCGATTATTTCCTGTAAGCTTACCATTTGTGATGATGGATTAGGAACCTCTATACCAATCGTGTTTTTTCCCGGAATTGGTGCTTCAATCCTTATATCCTTAGCTGACATATTTAGTTTTAGATCGTCACTCAGATTTTTCACTTTACTTACTTTCACACCAAGTTCAGGGTGCACTTCGAATCTTGTAACCGCTGGTCCCTGGGTCGCATTCACAACACGTGCTCTTACATTAAAGTGCTTTAATGTTTTTTCGAGTAATTGTTGCTGTTCTAAAATCCATTGATCATTAGAACTATTTTTTTCTTCTCGATCATTTAATAGATGTAAGGGAATAGAAGTAGTAGAATTAGCAACCTCTATTGACATGTTTTGTGCCGGAATATTGCTTTGTTTCTTTTCAATTGAATGTTGACGTAATTTTTGCTTGTCCTCAGGTGTCATAAGCACGTTATAAGGACCAATATTTTGTTTTTTCTCCATAGGTTTACGGATTGAATCTGACGAATAATTACCAGTAACGACATGTGAATTGGTAGTGCTTGGCTCCTCCACTTTTTTCGAGTCCTGATCTATTATTTTTGGATACGATTGTGATTCGTCTTCCATCTGTTCCTTTTTAAAAGCTTGTTCACTATTAAACTCACGAACTGGTGCTGAATGATTTGCTATATTCGTTTCCTCGATTGAGGTAGAAAAATCTTGAATGGGTAGATGTTTCTCTTCTGGGATTACATCGACAGTTTCTTCCAAATTCGTATGCTTTCGTACATATGCAGGGACAGATTCTACTTCTTTCCGTTGCCTACGTGAATGAAACCCATAGACTGGTGATGGTACGTCTGTACGTTCAAATGGCTTTTTGGAAACATCTGATCCATTTCCATTGTTTTTGTATGTAATACTTTCTTTCTCTACAGTATCAGTTTTCACTTTTCTACTGCCTTTACGTTGATAAGCAGGAATATCAATATTCACTTTTGGCTTGTTAACTTCTCGATGTTGTTCTGGGATTCGTGGAAAATGATATGACTCTTTATTTGGGTATTGAAATACCATTCTCGTTTTAATATCCGGAACAGGATCTTGTAGTTCTTGTTGCTGAAATTCTTGTTCGTCTTCTACTTCAACTTCTTTCCAAATGAAGTTTTCAATTTTTTTCTTCCATTTGTCCCACATGACATTCACTCATTTCATTCATTGATTAAACCTTGTCCTATATTCGCAACATAGGAAGATCAGGAAGTATATCCCTATCCCTTCTTCAAGCTATCTTTTTAGTCTATTAACGAAAATCTTAATATATCATAACACCTATTTTCGGAAATGAAAAAGCAACCAAGTCCTAAAAGAACATAGGTTGCTTTCTATTATACAGGAAAAGCTTCTCCAACAGAATACGTTTCATCTAGAACGTAAATTCCTTTTTCCTTAGGAGCATTTGGCATACCAAGTTCCTTCTGTGAACAAATCATTCCATTTGAAGGTACACCTCTTAATTCTGTTGGTTTTATTCGTAATCCACTAGGCATTGTCGCTCCGACTTTAGCCACAACAACCTTCTGACCTTTGTCAACATTTGGTGCACCACATACGATTTGTAGAACTTCATTACCTACATCCACCTGACATACACTTAGTTTGTCAGCATTTTCATGTGGGCCTTTTTCAGTTATGTAGCCAACTACAAATTTCGGAGTTAAATCAAAATCTAGCTTGTCATTAAGATTATGAGTCTCGAATAATTGTTTCATACGTTCAAGCATTTCTGGTGTTAACGCAATTTTCCCAGTACTTGTAAGTTCAAAATGATCGGAAGCCTCAAAAATATTATAGCCTAATACATTATGGTCATTGTCCATAACCTTCGTGATTGGACCGAATGTCTTGTACGTGATTTTATATCGATCATCAGCATCTTGTATCGGTATCATTAGTACATTACCAATTCCTGTTGGATTGTAAAATACATCCATTTTCTTCACTCATTTCTCTTTATTTTTCTGGTTTATTTTTTGCTAAGATAAAGATAGGTGTTAACTTCTGATCCTCATAAATAAAAGGCAATGATGTAATCGGTATTCTGCCTTCTGCGAAAAACTTCATCGTCATTTGAGCTAGAATATCATATCCTGTGTTATTTTGAATATCTGCTATTATCATGACATCCTGATGGGGTACAGCAATCGTCAAGTCCCCTTTGCTTTTGGCTTTCATTTCCTCTAGTAAAGCTTCATTTAAAATGCGACTAGCATCAAAGCCATCTTGTTTTGCAAAGAAGTAAAAATCATTCTCCGCTACAGAATCTAATTTATAATCATTCGTCAAAGAACGCAAATTAAAGGCTGCTACTTCATCTATTCGTTTCCTAGTCCATCCTTCTCCTTCAAGCATCCCTTCATCCACCAACCGATAGGATTGTCCAAGATCAAGCGCATAGAATATTCTTGTCTCTGCGGTATGCTCCTTAAAGATTAAGTTCATTCCAGATTTCGTTTTAGTCGGAAACGATGTCGCTCGAATAACCGGATAAAGATTCTTTTCATTACCATCCAGTTGATAGGATTGATTCATTATTTTCATGGATTCTTGGATGTGGTTTACGATCTCATCAATTGCTTCTTCTCCACGTTCATTATACTTTCCGATAATAGTAGGAAGCTTAATCGTGACACCTTGTTTTGAGCTTTTCCACTCAATACGAAATGTATCCTTTTCTCGATTATAGCTTACCGTATAGTTTGAATCTGACAGCCTCTCCTCCAGAATCGATTTCATTTTCTGACTTGTCATTTTCATAAAAAATCCTCCTAAACTTACAGCGGCTATTATAAGTAATAGCCATCCAATTACTTATGATAGCTTTGTTTCTTGTTTGATTCAACTATTACACTTAGATGGATTTCCTACATAAGAAAAAAGCTAGCAACTAAGCTGCTAACTGAATACTTCAATCCATATTATTTCGCAATGGATAAGGCTGTTTGCATTAAATTTTCTGTATCCTCAATTACCTTTGTTTTTTCTGTATAGGTAGTTATTTTAACTCCGCCAACTCCTACCTGTATTTCATATACGTCTTTATCATCTTTTGTTGGAAGTAAGCGAATGTAGCCAAATTTCTCATCATTTTCAAAAGACTCTAATAGAACCGCTTCTTCAGTTTGTGCTTCATTAAAATTTAATTTACTTAGGTTATTTTCCAGCGTATTGACAAACACAATCAATGTTTGGTCACCGTTTTTTAGAATTGCGTTATTCGCGTCTACCTCTGTTACTTCCATATGCCCTGGTAAGTAAAAGGATAAGTGTTCCCCTTGATAGTTTTCAGCCGGGATATCTTCATGCAAAAAGGTATTTTCGGCAGTTTCCTTTGCTTGCTGAATAATGGTATCCTCTGATTTATAGGTAAACACACTAATGACAATTATAAACACGAACAAAACAGCAACGACACTATATGTTGATTTTGGCATGATAAAAACTCCTCCTACTTTCGCCCTATATATCACTTCTTTTATATTACTATTAATTCAAGATATTTCAAGTAATACTACCAAATACTTTTCAATATACCATACATTCGATACTATTAACATATAATAAATTCATAGTATAGGAGGAATAATGATGGAACTTACTGTTTATTTAGCGGGGCAAATACATGACAATTGGCGTCATGAGGTTGAAGAAAAGGCAAGAGAGAAAAATCTTCCACTAACATTTGTTGCACCTCAAACGAATCATGAACGATCAGATAATATTGGTGAGGAAGTATTTGGAAAACAGCCAAATTCATTGTATAAGGATGATGCAGCATCAAGTATCAATAATTTTAGAACGCAAGTACTGATGCAAAAAGCAGATGTCGTTATTGCTCTATTCGGGGAAAAATATAAACAATGGAATACGGCAATGGATGCAAGTTCGGCTATCGCTATGAATAAACCAACTATTATTATTCGACCAGAAAGCTTAATTCACCCACTGAAGGAGTTATCCAATAAAGCAAATGTCACTGTTGAGACAGTTGATCAAGCATTAGAAGTACTAGCCTACCTATATGAATAAGAGAAATGCAGCGGGATTATCCGCTGCATTTCTCGTTATTTCGACTGTATTCCAACTGCCCTTTTAGCAAGGTCATAACTTGAGCGAACATTTCGCTCCTCGATAATAAATCATTTGTAAAAATTCCAATTGCTCCTTCTTTTTTGGAGACGCCTTTCCTTTTTGCAAATCGATCCATAATTCCCCCAAGCTCGACACCCTGTTTTAATTCTAGCTCAATTTCTTTTGGTAATACTACTCTTGCACCACTTGCAGTATATACCGTTCCATCGGGTGATACCAGTGCTCCCCAGTTACATAAATACAATTGGTCATCAACATACATAACGCCACCTTCAAGCCCAATTCCAAAACAATTTTCTTCTGATGCTGCACATTGCTTAGCTCGATTAATTGCTCCATGCATTGTTTCTTCATCTGAAAAAGGTTGTGCCGATACATTAGAAGGCACATCTAGACCAACCACAACTTCATGATGAAAAATTTCTTTCACAGCGTTCACTTTTGTCGGGTTTTTAGATCCTACAATGAATTTCATTTCCTATCTCCTTAAGAAAACAGCTACTCACGAAGAGCAGCTGTTCATCATCTACTATTGTTTTCGAATGGAATCTACTGTACTCTGATCAGTTGATTTGACTAGTTTTACTAAAAGATCTTTTGCTGCAGCATAATCATCAACATGAATGATCGATGCTGAAGTATGGATATAGCGTGAACAAATTCCGACAACTGCTGAAGGTACACCGTTCGCAGAAAGATGTACACTACCAGCATCTGTGCCGCCCTGAGAAATGAAATATTGGTACGGAATATTATTCGTTTCAGCAGTATCCAAAATGAACTCTCTCATACCACGATGTGTAATCATTGAACGGTCAAAGATACGTAGTAGGGCACCTTTACCTAGTTGACCGAATTCTTGATCACTACCAGTGACATCATTAGCAGGAGATGCATCAAGCGCATAAAAGATATCTGGGTTAATCATATTTGCTGCTACTTTTGCACCTCTTAGACCAACTTCTTCTTGAACAGTTGCTCCTGAAAATAGTTGGTTTGGAAGGGTTTCGTTTTGTAGTTCTTTTAATAGCTCGATAGATAAACCACAACCATAACGATTATCCCAAGCTTTTGCTAAGATTTTTTTATTATTTGCCATTGGCGTAAAAGGACAAATCGGCACAATCGGTTGTCCAGGCTTAATACCAATTTTTTCAGCATCCTCTTTATCATCAGCACCAATATCAATTAACATATTTTTAATTTCCATTGGCTTTTTACGTTGTTCTTCCGTTAAATTATGAGGTGGAATAGAGCTAATCACCCCAACTATAGGACCATTATCAGTCATGATTTGCACGCGTTGTGCAAGTAGCACTTGGCTCCACCAACCACCAAGAGTTTGGAAACGGATTAATCCCTTTTTGGTTATTTGTGTCACCATAAAACCAACTTCGTCCATATGTCCTGCAACCATTACGCGAGGGCCAGTACCTTTTTTAACACCAAAAACGCCACCAAGATTATCTTGAATAATTTTATCGGAGTATTTCTCAAGCTCACCTTTCATAAATGCTCGAACCGGATGCTCATTACCAGGGGCACCCTGTAATTCCGTTAACGTTCTAAACAATTCTAATGTTTCTTGATTCATTCTTAACCCTCCACTCTTCATTATTTATATGTACTTCTTCAGTATATCGAATGCTATGGATTGTTTCCACACATTCATTCCTTGTGCGGATATAATTTCTATTTTTCCATTTTTACGGTATACTAACTATTAGATTGAACACATAATTGCAAAGAAAAGAATCTATGCTTGAGGTGATAAAAATGGGTTGGAAAAAGGCAGTCATAGCTGCTGGAGTAGGATTTGCAGCGGGATATGTTACAAAGCAACAGCTGGATCGGTATCAACATATTACACCTGAAAAAGCATTAAAAAACGTTAAGGAAACGTTTAAGAAGCATGGTCCAATTAGTGGTTCATGGATTTATATGAAGCCAGAAACAATTGAGAAAAATGGCTTGCAATACAATGCTTATCGAGGTGGAGTTACTCGAAATATTGATGGACAGAATAAACAGTATGAGTTCTTTGCAGATACAGAAACTGGAGCTGTCATTGATGTTATCGAGTCTGTTTAAGAACAAAAGCTGCTCATTTTGAGCAGCTTTTTTTATTCATATTCGTATCGATATCGTTCAATGGAACCTTCTATTTCCCCAGTTTCGTTGTAACGGATTGCACGATAATAGGCATCATGATAAAACGTAAACCAAGCATTTTTTTGATAGCCATATTCCATCCACTTCTCCTTTTGATGGACAGAAGTAACAGGATAGTCATCATACGCTAAAGCCCATAGTTTATTTTGATGTGCATGTGTTGGCATAATGTCGGCCATATGAATAAAACAATTCTCATTCTCTTCGAATATAATGATGGAATGTCCATCACTATGACCACCAGTGTGAATCATTTTTAACCCTGGTACAATCTCTATCTCATTTTCGAATGTTATTACTTGATTCACTAGTGGCTTCCAATTCATTTCCCAATATGTATTAACGGAACGAATATTAGGATGTCTCATCTCATCCCATTCATTTTTAGAAGTATAAATAACCGCGTTAGTAAAGACTGATTCAAACCCTTCCTCATTTCTTTTAGTTAATCCGCAGGCATGGTCAAAATGTAAATGTGTCATTAATAGGATATCGATATCCTCTGGTGTTAAATTTAGCTCAGTTAACGAGCTCGTAATAGACGATTCTTCAAGAACACCAAAATTTCGCTTTTGTTTTGGGTTAAGTTTATCATTTCCCATTCCTGAGTCAATAAGTATCTTTTTCCCGTCAACTTGAACCAATATCGGATCAGTTCTGAGTTCAATTTGATTCTTATCGTTTACAGGATATTTCTTGCTCCACAATGGTTTTGGTACAACTCCAAACATTGCTCCACCATCTAAAAAATTTACGCCACCATTAAGCCATGTTAATGTTGCTCGTCCCACTTGAAAATTTTCCATTTAGGGTCCTCCTTCCCCAAGCCTAATTTTAGTTTAACGAATGAACACCTCCTCTGCAAACGCTATCATAATGTACAAAAAAAAGAACCTACTAAAGGTTCTAATTTTTGTTAGGAAATATTGCTTTACATCTGTAGATTGGTTGACCCTTTGCTGAGAACTTTTCTTCATATTCTGTCATGATGTTCTCCGGATCATTTGAAGCATGTAAATCAAGACTCACTTCATTTAACAACATTCCATAATGCGAAAAGCTCGTTAAGGAATATTCAAACAACCCACGATTATCAGTTTTGAAAATTAATTCACCATCTGACTTTAAAACATTCTCATAACGGCTTAAGAATGTATGGAATGTTAATCTTCTTTTCTCATGACGATTTTTAGGCCATGGATCAGAAAAATTTAAATAGATGGTCGAAATTTCGTCTGGCGTAAATAGCTCTATAAGATTCTCAGCGTTCTCATTAATTAATCGAATATTCTCTTGTTCAGATTCCTGTACCTTTTGTGCTGCTGATACAATAACACTCTTAGCAAGCTCTATACCAATAAAGTTAACTTCTGGAAATTGCTTCGCCATCCCAGCAATAAACTGACCTTTACCAGTTCCTATCTCTACATGGATGGGATTATCATTACCAAAAAGTTCGTGCCATTTATTTTTATATTCAGTTGGGTTCGGAATCACTAAATCCGTATTTTCTTGTAAAAAGTCATCCGCCCAAGGTTTATTTCGTTGACGCAACAGGTTGCACCTCTTTCTTTTACATTTACATATTTTTATATAATTATCGAATACTATTCATTGAGGTGAAGTGACATGTCATTAACAGTACAAAATCAACTATCTTTACTATTAGACTTATTAGATGAACAGCAATCAGAATGTTGTGCTCAGGTTTCCGAATATCAGCAAATAAAACGATTGGTTAAATCCATGATGGCTAATAATACGATTACAGATGAACAGCTTTTACAACTTTTACCTGAAATCTATAATTACGGCAGGCAAGGTGAAAGCGTTCAGAACCACGAAGAGCATATATTAAGCAATCAAGCAAATCTTAATCAGTGGATAAGTGCAATCGAACAGTCAAACCTACAATAAAGCCAATTGAATATTGAGCTCTTTTAGCTTTTCAATTCTTTCTTCAAATTTATCACTTTCATTACGTTCATAATGAAAGGACAAGAATGATAACGAATCAGCAATTAAATACCAATACATCCGAATCAACAACTGCTTATCCAATTGTACACCATACTTTTGTAACCAACCATTCCAATCTTCTTTCGGTATATAGGAATTTAATAGCATTCCATAATCCGCTATTGGATCAGCTATCATCGCATTATCCCAATCAATTAGATACAACTGGCTATCATCAGTTAATAGTAGATTGTGGTGATTCATATCCCCGTGGCATACAGTTTGCTTTTGCTGTCTTGCTGTAGATAAATTAGCTTCTAAGAACTTGATACCATCCTGTATCTCAATAGAAGCATCCTTTAATTGATTTGCTATTAAACGTTTAATAATTGATTGAAATCGGTCATCTGCTGTAATCGGTTTTTTCCCCATGCGCAGCAGCATATGCAATAATTCTGTGGAATGGTGAATTTTATGAAGAAGATCAGCTACACGCTGATGCTGCATCTCAGCTGGTCTTAATTCCCTTCCTGGCAGCCATTCCTGAGCCGATACGACATCACCATTATCCATTCGTTTTGTCCAAACTAGCTTCGGTACAATTCCTTCAGCTGAAAGTACAGCTAAGAAGGGTGAGGAATTTCGCTTAAGAAATAGGCGTTTATTATCTTTTTTTGCAAAATAAGCCTCTCCAGTTAGTCCACCTGCAGGCGTAACTTCCCAATCTTCGCTTAAAGCCTTCTTAAACCATTCCACCATACATTCCCCAAATCTCCGAATTATCGTATTTTAACGTACAAAAAAATTACAAACATGTTAATAGATTAACGAAAATATGGTTTATTTTCAAGATGTTTGGGACAATTTTAACGAAAAATCCGAGCCCATTATTTGGATTGGTTGTATATTTTTAGTAATTACACATGATTGGCATGTATCCGTTTGACCGTCTACCTGATAGGTAATATTAGATTTTGCTGTAATTGTTAACTTCTTTGCTTTATATAACGTAACTTCTTTAAACTGAATATGTCTACCTGTAAATACGGTCAGAAACAGTCCTAATATTTTCCACTTTGAAATACCTTGGATTACTAATACTGGTAGTAAGTCCGCCTCAATTTTTGCAGAAGGGATAATTTTCATACCTCCACCATAATACGGGTGATTAGCAACTGTAACCATCCAACAATCCGTCATAGATTCGGTATGGCCATCTAAGTGGAGTTCAACCTGAATTGGTTTAAACTTAAAAAGTACTTGTATAAGTGCAATAACATAACTCAGCTTTCCAAGATGTAAAACATTAAAGAATTTTTTATAGGTTGATAGATTTGCTTTAGCAGCAATTTCTGCATCGAAGCCAAAGCCTATACTATTGATAAAACTCCTCTTTGAACTTCCACTAATATTATAATCTCCGTTCCAGTATGGTATTCCACTCGTATCCTCTACTATTTTTTTGAGGATACTTATTGGAGAACCTGTAATCCCACTTCCTCGGCCAAAGTCATTTCCAGATCCACCAGGAATAAACGATACAGCAGTATTCGTATTTTTTAATCCATTCATAACCTCATGAATGGTCCCATCTCCACCGATAACAATTATTGCTTTTAATTCGACGTGACTTCCTTTAGAAATATTTTTCGTAATTTCTTCTGCATGTCCTGGATACTCCGTAAGGTAATATTCAGCGATTATTTGTTGATATATCATGCTTTTGGATAGCTTCTTAAATATCTTGTATCCTCTGCCATTCCCAGCAACTGGATTCACAATAAAGATATACATACTTAATTATTCCTCTTCAACAAAATTAAACCCATTATCTTGTTCATCCTCTTCCCATTCAGGTCGCTTAACAGAAATGGATTGACAATATTTCAAAATAGCATCGGACGCCTTCAGTTGCTGACTTTTTAAAGGGGAAATAAGTGAACGCTTTTCTTGAAACCAAGCGTCATAGCCTTGCTTTCCTATAATTCTAGTATTATAAGGCTCTGACAAAAAATTGATCGTATTTGTTCTTGATAAGACAAGCTTTTTAATTGGAAAATCAACCTGGTGTTTTTGAAATATACTTTTTAGAATTTTCTCTGTTCGTTTTAGAGCAAATATTGGACTTAGCTTTTTGACTTTATTATGGCCATCGTCAAATACCCAGCTTCGTTCATCAGAAGCCATAATAATTGTTTTTGGATTTTCTTCTAGTAAATAAACTATTTCAACCCCAAGTGGACTAATTAAAATTATTTCACTCTCCACAGGAGCCTTTTTTAATTCGAATATTGGATAATACAGCAATAAATAATTATCCGGAAAACGTTGAAGAAAATACTTTAGTGTTTCATCAAGATAATATCGCTTATCCATGAAAGAGACATTAGACACAGTCGAGGTTGCCCACTTTAATTGAAATGTGAACAATTGATTTAAAAAATTTATTCGTAACGCTTCTTCTGTTCTTGGTAGTCTGTTCTCTCTCGAATTATCCTCTACGCTATCTTCTTGTTGTTGCCTTTTTCCAAACGTCTTCCATCTCGATTTTCTTGATTCATCTTCCTCTTCATCAGGAGTAGTTTCCTGATCTTGATTGCTCCAAAGGTAGTGTAACTTATACCAATTATCCTGTTTTAAACGCATGAATTGACTAGGATAACGATAGATGTCCCATTCATAGCGAGAAATATAGTTTTGTAATTTAATCAACTGGGCCAATTTACCGTCCTCCTTTTAAGTTAAACGTCTCGACTATTTCATATTTGGGTATCTTCGATGGGAATATTTGATAAAGTACAAAAGAATTAACGACCATAGAAAAAATTTCAAATTGAGCGCTATCTAGAACATCCTTTAAAGCATCTGTATGAATGCTAGAACCGTTCCATTTCTTCGCTAATGTAATGTGAGGTCGATATGGTCTGTGCTCCTTTGAAAATCCCATTTTTGTTGAAGCACGCTCTACTCTTTTATACAAATCCAATAGATTCTTATTAGACTCAGCACCTGCCCACAATACACGTGGACTATCTGGTTTTCCGAAAGTACCTAATCCTCCAACTTCAATAAAAAAATCAGAAATATCGTCAATGGAACGCAACTCAGTCAGTAATTCTTTTACTTTATCAGCTTCAACTCCGCCAAGGAATTTGAGCGTAATATGTAGATCCTCCTGATGGGGCCATATTTTATAGGATAGCTTTTGTTGAAGCGCATTCTGCCACTTGGAGAATTCTACTTTTATCTCATTTGTAACCGGAACTGCTATAAAATAATGTGGCGTTGCTGTCATCACAATACCCCTTACAATTATTTAATCGATTGGCAATAGGATAGTTCTTCTGAGTTAAGCTCCCGATAATCCCCTAATTTTAAGGTATTATCAAGCTGGAGATCCCCCATACATAAGCGTTTTAAGTAGATCACCTTTTTATCAACTGCTTCAAACATTCGCTTTACTTGATGGAATTTTCCTTCTGTTATTTTCACTTCAATTTCCGATTCCTCACCTTGCGATAGTATTCGTAATTTCGCTGGTTTACTGTGATAACCATCATCTAATACAATACCTTTGGCAAAAGCTTCAACATCCTTATCAGTTACAGTACCCCAAACCCTTGCATAGTATGTTTTTTCAACATCTTTTTTCGGTGATAGCAATTGATGAGCAAGCTGTCCATCATTTGTAAGTAAAAGTAAACCCTCAGTATCCTTATCTAATCTACCAACGGGAAACGGTGTATAGTGTTGATGTTCTGACGATAATAGATCAATTACAGTCTTATCATGACGATCCTCAGTTGCTGATATTACTCCTGGAGGTTTATTCATCATTAGATAAATATACGGCTTATATATAACAACACGTTCATCGACGTGAACAATGTCTTTATCAGGATCTACCTTTTGTCCACTGTCCTTGATAACCGTATTGTTCACCGTAACACGTTTATTTTTCACTAAGGCTTTGACATCTTTTCTAGAACCATAACCCATATTAGCTAGTAATTTATCAAGTCTCATCTTAACACCTCTATTACCGGAATATCTTACCTAATATTCGCACTCGCTCTCCTAATACTCGTTCAAGTAGTGTCGATTTATATGCAAACCATAAATAAATGAATCCACCACTTCCAACACCTAATATTAGCATGATCATTAATCCAAATCTCGATTCTTCATATGGGAATAGAAGGCCTAATCCAAGCTTTACGATACCGATTGTAATCCCCATGATAATGACAAAAATCATTACTAAAATAGAACGCTTGATAATTTGTTTAAATGAAAAGTCAATTGCTCTTCTAATACGTAACAAATTCAATATGACCGCAATACCCGCAGCAATCGCAGTCGCGATAATTGAACCAACCGGGCCAAACGTATGAATAAGCTGAATGTTAAATAAAATTTTAAAAAGTAATCCAGCACATAAATTGATAACTGCATGATTTTGTTGATTAATTCCTTGAAGTATTGCAGCTGTCACACTAAGTAACGCAAAAAGTAAGCCAACAGGAGCATACCAAGCTAATAAAGTACCCGTATGATCGAGTTTATCAATTCCTCCATATAAAGTCCCATATGCTTCATTTGACAACATAGACAAACCAATAGAGGCGGGTATCACTAAGACCATAATGATTTGCATCGCCTGATTAATTTGTTGGAAGAGCTGTTGATTTTGACCCTTTGTAAAAGAAGAAGTGATGACAGGCATGATAGCAAGTGATAGCCCTGAAGCAAGGGTTACTGGTATGATTACCAATTTATGACCATATACGTTAATAACCGCTAATAACGTCTCCGAAAGGTCTCCCTGACCAATTGCTACCATTGCACGATTAAATGTAAAATTATCTACCAGTTGAAACATCGGGATTGCAATTGCAACAATAACAAATGGTCCTGCATATCGAAATAATTCTGCCATCAATTCCTTTCTCGGAATATCAAAGGCTGTTTTTTGTTGCGCAATATTTCGGTCAAGATAAGGCTTACGTTTCTTCCAAAACCTTAATAGAACAACATATGAAGCAATGGCTCCAATAAACGCAGCAAATGTAGCATATCCAACAGCTACTGATGTAGAGCCGTCAAATATATAAATAATCAAATATGTAGCTGATAATAAAAATATGATACGAATTATCTGTTCAACTACCTGTGATACGGCAGTTGGACCCATCGATTGATTCCCTTGAAAGAAACCTCGGAATATACTCATTGAGGGTGTAATAATGAGTGCAAAGCTCACCATTCGGATAACCATGGCCACATCATCCACAGTATTATCTAATTGATCATCCGTAATCATCTGTTGCGCTAAAAAATCCGCACTAAAAAACAATCCCAAAAAGGCAATCAAGCCAGTTACTGCCATAATAGACATGCCGGTTTTAAACATCCTCATGCCAGTATAATAATCACCTAAGGAATTATATTTTGAAACAAACTTTGACACTGCTAGTGGTATTCCTACAGTAGCAACGGTAATTAAGATACTATAGGGTATATAGGCATACGAATACAGTGCTCCCCCTTTTTCACCTACCATTGCATTAAATGGTATTACATAAATCATCCCCAAGAATTTGGACAAAAAGGAAGCACCTGTAAGTAAGAAAGCACCTCTTACGATTGTTGATTTTGACATTTTTTCACCTGCATCTACAAATAAAATATTACAATAAAGCTATTTTATCACACTACAACATTGTTGGATAACCTTAGCTAATGCATTTATATAAATTCGTTGTCATCATCTGGTTTATGACAAAAATTGAGTAATTCTTATTAGAAATGATAAAATACGATAGAAGGGAATGAGTACGATTGAAATATGATGTAATCGTTATTGGTGGTGGACCATCAGGACTAATGGCTTCCATAGCTGCTGCGGAGCATGGGGCGAAAACAATGCTAATCGAAAAAGGAAATAAATTGGGTAAGAAACTTGCCATATCTGGTGGCGGTCGTTGCAATGTGACGAATCGTCTACCACAAGATGAAGTAATTAGACATATACCAGGAAATGGCCGTTTTCTTTATAGTGCATTCTCTGTTTTTAATAATTATGACATTATTGACTTCTTTGAAGAAATGGGAGTTAAACTAAAAGAAGAAGACCATGGAAGAATGTTTCCTGTTTCAAATTCTGCAAAGTCAGTCGTTGATGCATTAATTAATAAGATGACAGAACTAAGTGTGTCGATTAAATTAGATACAGCTGTAGAAGCAATACATTTTGGAGAAGAAGGACATACCATTATATTAAAAAATGGTGAAAAAATAGAGACTGCATCTGTTGTTATAGCAGCAGGTGGTAAAGCTGTTCCACATACAGGTTCAACTGGAGACGGTTATGCATGGGCGAAAAAAGCTGGACATACAATCACTGAGCTTTACCCTACAGAAGTAGCACTTACCTCAGCAGAATCATTTATTAAGCAAAAAACACTTCAAGGACTCTCATTAAGAAATATAGCTTTGTCTGTTTTAAATACAAAAAATAAAGCAATTATTACACATCAAATGGATATGATTTTTACACATTTTGGTGTTTCTGGACCAGCAGTACTGCGCTGTTCTCAATTTGTTGTGAAGGAATTATTGAAGGGGAAAAAGCAGGTAAATCTCTTACTAGATATTTTACCTGATAAAAATGAAGATATACTACTTCATGAAATTCACTCTTCCATTGAGGAAAGCCCTAAGAAAGCAGTTAAAAACATACTAAAGGGATTAGTTCCAGAGCGATTTCTGTCCTTTATTTTAGAGAAGAATAATGTGAATGAAGAACAAAAATCAGCAAATATATCAAAGGAAACTATAAGAGCAATCGTCCATGACTTTAAAAATTTCACCTTTACTGTTAATGGATCACTACCATTAGAGAAAGCATTCGTAACAGGTGGAGGAGTATCCATTAAAGAAATTGTTCCTAACACGATGCAATCAAAAATCATGGATCGATTATACTTTTGTGGAGAAATTCTTGATATACATGGTTATACAGGAGGTTACAATATCACTTCTGCGTTAGTCACTGGCAGATTAGCTGGTATGAACGCAGCTTACGAAGCCTCCTATACAAATGGAATTTGATTCCTCTCATCATTTTTTTGATTTGTGACATTCTAATGATGTACGGGGGAATTGATATTGTCATAATAGAAAGGGTTGGTTCGGATGCAAAAGAATGGTAAGTGGTTACCGTTAATTGCTTCAGTTGGAGTTGGAGCTGCAACTTTTTATACAATGACAAAAAACAACCAGAATATCGGTCAAACGATTACAAAAATGATTCCATTTGTTTCTCAAATGGGCGGAGGAAATTCACAGAAATTAGGCCCTTATGGAATGAGCTAAATCATAAAAAAAGCGCACCTAATCAAGGTGCGCTTTACCTATATAAAAAGCCAAGAAGTGATAATGTTATCACTTCTTGGCTTTTTTGTTGCCTGGCAACGTCCTACTCTCGCAGGGGCAATGCCCCAACTACCATCGGCGCTGAAGAGCTTAACTGCTGTGTTCGGTATGGGAACAGGTGTGACCTCTTCGC
>NZ_JBDIML010000012.1:0-55131 GCF_039614845.1 Ornithinibacillus xuwenensis
GGTTGTTTCTTAGCAAAGAAGCGCTAGCTTCTGTATTTCTTTTATCGAAAAAACAGGGTATGTTTTTTCTTGACATACTGGTTGTTTTGTTCAGTTTTCAAGGAGCAAAATCTTCATTGTTGTTTTTAGCGACAACTTTTATATCGTATCACGTTGCCTGTATTATGTCAACAATAATTTCATTCTTTTTTTAGAATGATGGGCCTGAGTGGACTCGAACCACCGACCTCACGCTTATCAGGCGTGCGCTCTAACCAGCTGAGCTACAGGCCCATAGTAATAATGGAGCGGGTGAAGGGAATCGAACCCTCGACATCAGCTTGGAAGGCTGGAGTTTTACCATTAAACTACACCCGCATATAAATTATATAGAAGAACTAGATCGCACTGGTCGGGAAGACAGGATTTGAACCTGCGACCCCATGGTCCCAAACCATGTGCTCTACCAAGCTGAGCTACTTCCCGATATAAAGTGGCGCGCCCGAGAGGAGTCGAACCCCTAACCTTTTGATCCGTAGTCAAACGCTCTATCCAATTGAGCTACGGGCGCAAGAGCAACGTTTATTAGAATAACATATTCAACGTATTATATCAAGCTTTTTTAAATACCAATAACTGGAACTAGTGCGGCCGAGAGGACTTGAACCTCCACGGGATTTAACTCCCACTAGGCCCTCAACCTAGCGCGTCTGCCATTCCGCCACGACCGCATCAAAAACGAAGTTCTATTTTGATAAGGATATGGTGCGGGTGAAGGGAGTCGAACCCCCACATCCGAAGATACTAGATCCTAAGTCTAGCGCGTCTGCCAATTCCGCCACACCCGCAATATATAATGGTGAGCCATGAAGGATTCGAACCTTCGACCCTCTGATTAAAAGTCAGATGCTCTACCGACTGAGCTAATGGCTCATTAAATAATTTATTCTTTAAAATAGAAGATGTTCTTTCTATTATCCTTTGAGTTTGTTAAACATCTCACAAACGCAAAATTGGCTGGGCTACCAGGATTCGAACCTGGGAATCACGGGACCAAAACCCGTTGCCTTACCGCTTGGCTATAGCCCAACAATTTAATGGCGGTCCGGACGGGACTCGAACCCGCGACCTCCTGCGTGACAGGCAGGCATTCTAACCAACTGAACTACCGGACCTTTCTTTTTATTACATTTGTAAGGATAAATGACCCGTACGGGATTCGAACCCGTGTTACCGCCGTGAAAGGGCGGTGTCTTAACCGCTTGACCAACGGGCCATATAAAAATGGCGGAGAAGGAGGGATTTGAACCCTCGCGCCGGTTACCCGACCTACACCCTTAGCAGGGGCGCCTCTTCAGCCACTTGAGTACTTCTCCATATGGCTCCACAGGTAGGATTCGAACCTACGACCGATCGGTTAACAGCCGATTGCTCTACCACTGAGCTACTGTGGAATAATATAATTTTGAAAAGCCTTTTAAGCTTTTGCCTACTGTAGAATAATTTATCAGCGACGAAAAATAGCATACTATATATCAAAAACAATGTCAAGCAGTTTCAAAACTCTTTTTGTAACCTACAGAATGTTTTCGTCGTTGTTTGTAGCATGTCTTTTGTTAAGACTTTATATAATTTAACACGGTAAAATCATTTCGTCAATCTATTTTTCATGTCTGAATAAATAAACTTTATTACGCCCAAGTTCTTACCTATTAGTATATTTACCAAAAAATTAAATCATGTTTGGTCAGCCTCCAAATCAATTTACTTTCTTCAACCTCCCGCTACAAATACCACATCGGTATTTCTTTACATCTACCCTTCTAATTCTCCTGTAAATGTGGCTACATTTTTCACACATATAATGATGCTTCTTCTCCCTTTGATTAGACGGAAGTGGACTACAATGCCTTGGAGATCCGGTTTGTTTTAATAATAATCTAAATTCAGGATCACGGTGCTTATAACCTTTACCTTCTATATGTAAGTGGTAATGACAAAGCTCATGTTTAATAATTCCTATGAATTCACTTTTATCCGATTCCATAAAGTACCTAGGATTAAGCTCTATTGTTCTTTTAGCAGGCAAATATCTCCCCCCTGTTGTCCGAAGCCGATTGTTAAATGTTACTTCGTCTATAAAAGGCTTATTAAAAAACTCCATAGAGATATTATTTACCAATTGATATAGTTCTTTCTCATTTAAAAGCTTCATTTGCGAATACATCCTTTATTACTTTTATGTATTAAAATAACGCAAGTAAACCGTATTACATTTATATATACTAAATATTTATTTAAAATAATTATAATTAAATATTGATTTTTAAATATAATCGTTTATAATTAGGTATATGAGTGAATACCTTATATGAAAATATGAAAGGAGGATTACAAGTAAAATATGAGAAAATCTTTTTTCAACTAGATTAAAGATTCATCTATTATACAAACATCCTCGAAAAGGATTTTACTCAAAGCTATCTATTTAGTAATCTCATAATTACTATGATACTATTTTTAGTGAATTTTATACAGGAGGGACATATTTAATGAGTGAAAAAGAGCAAAGCAAGAAAAAAATGACCACAGCGTTTGGCGCTCCAGTACCAAATGATGATGATGTAAAAACAGCCGGCGCTAGAGGACCTCTATTAATGGAAGACTTCTGGTTCCTTGAAAAACTAGCACACTTCGACCGTGAGGTTATTCCTGAACGTCGTATGCATGCTAAAGGTTCTGGTGCATATGGAACTTTCACCGTAACACACGACATTTCAAAATATACGAAAGCAGCAGTTTTCTCTGAGATCGGTAAGAAAACAGATATGTTCATCCGTTTTTCAACGGTAGCTGGTGAGCGTGGAGCTGCAGATGCTGAGCGCGATATCCGTGGTACAGCTATCAAATTCTACACAGAGGAAGGTAACTGGGATATTGTTGGTAATAACACACCTGTTTTCTTCTTTAGAGATCCAAAGCGTTTCCCTGACTTAAATCACGTCGTAAAACGCGACCCTAAAACCAATATGCATAATGCACAAGCTAACTGGGATTTCTGGAGTTCTCTACCAGAAGCACTTCACCAAGTAACAATCCTTATGAGTGACCGTGGTCTACCTGCTAGCTATAGACAAATGCATATGTTCGGAAGCCATACATATAGCTTAATCAACGCTGACAATGAACGTGTATGGGTTAAATTTCATTTCCGTTCTCACCAAGGTATTCATAATCTTACAGACCAAGAAGCTGAAACAGTAGTTGGTAAAGACCGTGAAAGTCACCAACGAGATTTATACCAAGCAATTGAACGTGGTGACAATCCTAAATGGACGCTTTACATCCAGGTTATGACTGATGAAGAAGCTAAAAACTTACCATACAATCCATTCGATCTAACAAAAGTATGGTATAAAAAAGACTTCCCATTAATTGAAGTTGGAGAAGTAGAATTAAACCGTAATCCTGACAACTACTTTGAAGAGGTTGAGCAAGCAGCATTTGCACCTACTAATATCGTTCCTGGTGTTGGGTTCTCACCTGATAGAATGCTTCAAGGTCGCTTATTCTCTTATGGTGATACACAACGTTATCGTTTAGGTGTAAATCACTGGCAAATTCCAGTTAACTATCCTAAAAACGTTAAAGACTTCAAGCCATATCATAGAGATGGCGCAATGAGAGTTTGCCCATTCTCTGGTGGTCAAGTATCATACAGCCCGAACAAATATGGTGAATGGGAAGATAGCAAAGAGCATCAAGAACCAGCATTACAGCTTGGTGGAGACGCGGATTACTACGACTTCCGCGCAGATGATGATAACTACTATGAACAACCAGGTAAATTATTCCGTTTATTGAGTGCTGAGGAGCAACAAAGATTGTTCGAAAACACAGCACGTGCAATGGATGGCACTACAAAGGATATTCAATTAAGACATATTAACAATTGCTATAAAGCAGATCCTGCATATGGCGAAGGTGTTGCGAATGCACTTGGCATTCCAATGAATGAAGTTGAAGCCGCTAGTGATGTAGAATAATAATCAATAAAAGGGTACTGCCTATAACGCAGTACCCTTTACTTTAGTTTTCCTTTATCATAGACAGAGCTACTCGACCTTTATTAACATCAATTCCTTCTACCCAAACGGTTACAACATCACCAACAGATGCAATATCCATCGGATGTTTCACAAATGTGTTCGACATTTTTGAAATATGAACTAACCCATCCTGCTTAACTCCAATATCAACAAACACCCCAAAATCAACTACATTTCGAACTGTTCCCTGTAATTCCATACCAGGCTTTAAATCCTCTAGGGATAACACATTTTTCTTCAATAATGGCTGTGGAAATTCATCACGAGGATCCCGTCCTGGTTTACTTAATGCCTCAATAATATCCACTAGGGTTGGTTCCCCAACATCTAACTTTACCGCGGTTTCTTTTTTATCAAGTAATTGAAGCTTCTCCTTTAGTAATTCAGAACCAATATCCTCTATCTTACAATCAAGCATTGCCAATAGTTTTTCAGTATGAGCATAGCTTTCTGGATGGATTGGTGTCCGATCAAGTGGGTTTTCACCATCAATGATTCTTAAGAAGCCTATTGCCTGCTCATATGTTTTCGCACCTAATCTTGGAATTTTCTTTAACTGTTTTCGATTACTAAACTTTCCATTTTCATTTCGAAGCTTAACAATATTGGCTGCAACGGTTTTGCTAAGCCCAGAGACGTATTGAAGTAATGATGCAGATGCTGTGTTTACATTTACCCCCACTTGGTTAACTGCAGTCTCAACAACAAATGTTAAGGACTCATTCAAAGCCTTCTGGCCCACATCATGTTGGTACTGTCCAACACCAATCGATTTCGGATCAATTTTAACTAACTCCGCTAATGGGTCTTGTACCCGTCTTGCAATCGATGCCGCACTTCTTTCTTCCACTTGTAAATCAGGGAATTCTTCTCTCGCTAGCTCTGAGGCGGAGTAAACACTTGCTCCCGCTTCATTGACAATAATATAAGGAATATCAAGGTTTTGCTTGGTAATAACATCTGAAATAAATTGTTCAGTTTCTCTAGATGCTGTTCCATTTCCAATCGCAATTAACTCGATGGAATACTGTTTAATAAACGATAATACTATTTTTTCGGCTCCAACAATATCATTTTTCGGGGCAGTTGGATACATGACCCCTACATGATGCAATTTACCTGTCTCATCGATTACCGCAAGTTTACACCCAGTACGAAATGCAGGATCGACACCTAATACTGTTCGCCCTTTTAACGGAGGTTGTAATAATAAGTTCTTAAGATTTGTTGCAAATACGGAAATCGCTTGCTCTTCCGCTTTCTCCGATAAACCTCCACGAATCTCACGCTCTATGGAAGGCTGTATTAAGCGTTTATAGCTGTCCTCAATAGCAGCCTTTATAATCATTCGAATGGCTTCACTTGTACTTGACTTCATAATCTTTCGTTCTAAGTACGAGATTATCGCCTCATTTGGAGGATTAATAGAAACCTTTAATATGTCTTCCTTCTCCCCACGGTTAAGCGCAAGTATTCTGTGTGAAACGATAGATCGCACCGCTTCACTATACTCATAGTACATCTCATAAATGCTTTTTTCATCCTTCTCCTGATTCTTGACGTCTGATTGAATTAAACCTCGCTTAAAGGTTTCCTTACGAATATACTCTCGGTATTCCGGCTCATCCGAAATCCATTCAGCTAGAATATCATTTACGCCTGCCAATACATCATCAATCGTATGTAAATCATGTTCTTCCGATAAGTACTTTTCAGCTTCAGCCTGAATATCAATTGATTGTTGTTTCCATACAACTTCAGCTAATGGCTCTAATCCTTTTTCCTTCGCAACTGTAGCTTTTGTTCTACGTTTTTGCTTATATGGTCTATATAAATCCTCTACTCGTTGAAGCTGTGTTGCTTTTTTGATTTCCGATTCTAATTCCGGCGTAAGTTTACCTTGTTCATCAATGAGACGAATAACCTCTTCTTTTCGTTCAGCTAAATTAAATGCATATTGCCATTTATCTTGTATCGACTTAATCTGAACTTCATCAAGTCCACCCGTTACTTCTTTACGATATCTCGCAATAAATGGTACGGTATTACCTTCTTTCAACAAAGCGATGACTTTATTTACCGTTATTGAATTTACATTTGTTTCTTTTGAAACCCATTGGGATAACTCTTTTTCCAATTCAGTTGACACGTTACTTCCTCCTTTTACACCATTATTATTTTATCAAAAAAATCCTATAAATCCCACAACCGTCCCTACCAAAACAAAAAAGACTGGCAGATTTGGCCAGTCTTATGCTCTATTATAGTGTATTGCAATTAATGTCGTATCATCTTTTCTAGGACCATCATTCTTTAAAGCAAAGCACTTGGTGATTCTTTCAACATCCTTATCGTAAAAATAATTTTGTGATAAATCTTGATTCGTAACACCATCTGTATACATAATGAAGTTCATTTCTTCCTCTAAAGGTTCTCGAATAACCTTTAGATTATTGTTACATCCCGATAAGTATCCTACAATTGGAATATACTTTCGCTTCTTGTCACCAGAGACCGACATGACACCAATATTCCCTATTAAAGATATCGTATACGCATGTGCCACGTAATCCATTTTAAAAATTGCTAGGACAGCACCACGCTTGCCGATTAATTGCTTATTGCATTTCACGATAAGCTCTTCCGGCTTTAGCGTGAAATTTTCTTCTATTATATCAATAACAATCTTAGAGGATTCCTTGGCATATTGCCCACTTCCAAGGCCATCAGCAAGGGCACAAATAAATCCCTCATCTGTTTCTTGATAATAATAACTATCCCCACATTCTACATTGCCGTTCTTCGCTTCTTGAAAAACCGATACTTTTACCCTATTCATTTCTATTTATAATACCTCCGCACTATCTGAATTGATTGCATCACGGAGTTTTTTTAACGACCTACGTTGTAATCTTGAAACGTGCATTTGTGAAATTCCTAGTAATTCACCCGTTTCCTTTTGGCTCATACCTTCAAAATATGTGCATCGAATAATTTGTTGTTCTCGATCCGTTAAAATTGGAAGTATTTTTTCTAATAACATCCTCTGATCAATTTCTGTGTATCCTGCATCATTTGTTCCTATCATGTCCAATATGGCAACTGTACTTCCATCTGAGGTACCTTCAATGGTTCTATCAACTGACAATGCTTGATAGCTTTTGTTCATTTCCATTGTTTCAAGTATTTCTTCCTCAGACACTCCGATATAATTAGCTATTTCTTGAATGGTTGGTGATTTTTGATTGTTAGTGGTGAGTTCATCAACGGCTTTTTTAATTTTTGGACCTAATTCTTTAATCCTTCTAGGGACGTGTACACTCCATGTCTTATCACGAATAAACCGTTTAATTTCTCCAACAATGGTTGGTATCGCAAAAGACTCAAAAGTCTTTCCAAACGAGGCATCAAAACGCTTAATTGCTGCAAGTAAACCTATCATTCCAACTTGCACAAGGTCTTCATGTATCATACTATTTTTCGAATATTTTCTAGCAATAGATTCAACAAGGTCTTGATATATATCAATTACATTTTGCTGAATCGTTTCATCGGTAGGATGCTGTTGAAGGTGGTCAATCCACTCGTATACCTTATCCCGCCCTTTATTGTCTGGTTGAGACGTGGCCGTCATTAAACCCCACCTCAATCTCATCCAGGTACTTGGTCATTAATACAATGACACCTGAGTTATTATTAATTTCAACCTTATCCATTAATGCAGTAATTAGAAATAAACCAAAACCCCCTTCTCGAAGGTTTTCAACAGACTCAGTACTTTCGTACGGACCAATTTCTGCCTTAACTTCATTTAGGTCGAAGCTGCCACCATGATCAGCCACCATTAACTCTAATCGGTTTTCATATACTCCGAATCCAATCGTAACTTCTCCATCATCCTCTTCACGATAAGCATGTGCAACTACATTTGTCACCGCCTCTGACATAGCAACTTTTAGATCTTCAATATCTTCATACGTAAAACCCATTCGATTTGCTATACCAGAAATTGTTAAACGAATAACCCCAACATATTCTGCTTTTGCCGGAAACCTCATTTCAATAAAATCAAACGATTCCATTACTCATTAACACCTCGAATCGTAGCATTAATATCCATTATTTCTTGTAATCCTGTAATTTGGAACAGACGAAGCACCCTATCCTGAAGGTTTATTAGCTTTAACTTGCTTCCATTTTCCTTGGAAGACTTTAATGCATTAACAAATACACCTAGGCCAGTACTGTCCATATACTTAACTTGCTCCAAATTAACTTCTATGGTGTTGCCTTGCTTGCTCGTCAGTGGGATTAGTGCATCCTTTAATTTTGGTGCTGTATAAACATCAATCTCTCCGGACAAATGAACATGTGATTTGTCATTTCCTTCTTCGATGTGAATTTGTAGATTCATAATATTCCCCCTATACACAACTTGACATTGTTGTACCATCAGCATGCTGCGTATACTTCAGTACCCTATTACCAAACACCTTAAACAATTTTTTTCAAAATAACTAAGGTAAAATCATCCCTTAATTGAAAATTTTGTAAACGTTCAAAATGTCTATATACTTGGTTCACTGCTTCCTGTGCTGGTAAATGGATATAGTGCTTTATGACTTCTAACACTTCTTCACGTTCAATGAACTGCTCTTCCCTACGACATTCCGTAACACCATCTGTTAACAGGATTATTGAATCGTCTTTTTCCAGCTTTAACTCATATTGCATATAAGTAGTATCAGGATTCACGCCTAACACTAGCCCCTTAGCTTCAAGCTCTTCAAAATTATTCGAATGACTATTATAATAAAAGCCCGGCTCATGTCCTGCCGATGAATAATATAGCTTTCCTGTGTTCGGCTTATACTGCGCATAGAACATCGTAATAAACATACTTGGATCAACATTACGTTCTACAACACGATTTAAACTAGCCAGAATTGTATCCGTTGACATCAAGTTCTCCGGAAAACTATCCATCGCATATTTAATCATGGACATAGATAACGCCGCAGGAATCCCTTTTCCAATAATATCTGCAATAGCAATACCAATAGAGCCATCCTTTCCTTTTACAAAATGATGGTAATCCCCATTCATTTGGTTTGCAGGAACACTAATGACTCCAATATCTAACGCTTCCGTTTTTGGTATGTCTGATTGAAGCAGCATTTGTTGCATTCTTGCTGCTACAAGAATTTCTGATTTGATTTCTAGCTGCTTTTCTCTAAGCTGCTGATATTCCTGATGGGCTAGGCCATACATAATCATTGCCTCTAGCAAGAATTTCATGGATGCTTGAATATCATCCTTAAGATCAGGATATATTTCAAGCAGTGCCTGTATATGTAAGTTCACTATTTCTTCGGGTAAGATATTATTCTTTATAAAAGATTTCGCAATCTGTTCCGCATCATAAAGCGTTTTCTCATCTTGTGTTTCAACATAAGCTTTTACTAAATCAATATAGTCTTGAGCGTTTAAGCTTTTCGTATCCATCATGGCCTCTCCTATTCTATAAAAAGGAACTTAAGAAGTATTAATGATAAGTAGGACGACAGATTACTACTTTAAAATAGGTTACCGAACCCATTTAATGGTGTTAATAATCGTACCTTTTCCAATTTCAGATATGATATCAAATTCATCCATCAGTCTTCGAACACCTGGCAGACCTGCACCAAGACCACCCGAAGTTGAGAATCCATCCTCCATTACCTGACTTAAATCCTCAATTCCCGGCCCTGAATCTTCTGCAACAACTTTAATTCCTTTTTGTTCTAAAGACTCGATAACTTCAAATTTAATTTGTCCCTTACTAGCATATAAATAAATGTTACGGGCAAGTTCAGATATTGCAGTGGTTATGCGGGCTTGGTCCACTGTACCAAATCCAATTTTTTTTGCAAGCTCACGCCCCATTTGACGTGCTGCCACGATATCCCATTCCTTATGAATGGAAGTTACAAAGCATTGGGAATTCATGGATTTATTCCCCCAATTCCTGATGGAGTTTAAATAAACCTTGTTCAAGGTCCAAAGCAGTTGAAACATTTTTTAAATGAATACCTAATTCAATTAACGTCATGGCAACTGCTGGCTGAATACCCGTTAAGACTACTTTCGCCCCCATTAAATCTGACATCGCAACTACATCCCCTAACACCTTCGCAATAAAGGAGTCAATTACTTCAACAGATGTTAAATCAATCACAACTCCCAAGGCTTCTGTTTTATGTATTTCTTTCAATAAATCCTCTTGGAATTGAATGGCAGTCTGATCATCTAACTCTGTTTGTATTGAAATTAATAAGTAATTATGTAGTTTCAATATTGGTATTCTCATAACTTCCTTCACTTCCTTTACTAGTCCCTAATAACTCTTCGACACTTTCTAGTTTTTTATCAAGCTCAACGATTGACTTATTCGTTATTTCTAGAGCTAGTAGAAAACCTTTTTTGAGTGAGCTTTTCGTTGGTAGCTTCGAGAAATCAATTCCCAAATTAACAATCGTTTGAGCAATTTCTGGTCGTATGCCTACAAGTATACATTTCGCTCCTAACAACCTTACCGCTTCGGTCGCTTGAAATAAATGATGTGCAACCATTGTATCTACTACCGGAACACCTGTTATGTCAATCAGGACTACTTCTGAATTATGACGCATCACGCCTTCTAAAAGGTTTTCCATAATGAATTTCGCACGTTCTGTATCAATCGTACCTACTAGTGGCATGATTGTAATATTATCCATAACTGGAATTAAAGGTGCAGATAATTCTTGTAACGCTATTCGCTGTAGGGAAACGACATGCTCCCAACTAACCGAATATTCATTAACAAGCTGTCTAATAATTGGTTCAACCCATGAGTCAACGCTATTTAAGACCTCTGAAATATATTCTGCATCTACTTTTTCTAATTTACTAAGTATTGTATTAATTGTCACGCTTCTAAACACCTGAAGCCCGTCTGTAATATAACTCAACGGCCATCCGAGATGAATAATTTTCCCGGAAAACTCCTCAATAATCTTGGTAGATCCATTTTCTTTAATACTATTAAAAATAACCCCAACAAATTCGCGATTATTACTGTCAAACAATTCCTCTGATATGTCAGCAGTGTAGTTAACTTCTTTTAATGAACCTATTTGCTTCAACCACTCCTGGACAATTTGATCACTATTTTCAATCGCAATATCTCGTAGGTTTCTTTTCATCCCCCGCACTCCCCCCGATAACGAAAACATTATAAATATTGTCACATGATACCGTTTTTAATGCAACTATATACACGACAAAGTTTAGATAATACAAACTTAATTATAATCAAAAAATTTTCAGATAACTACCAATACACATAAAAAAACTCATAGTATTTTTTATAATAAACTATGAGTTCTTATTAACCATACATATCTTTAAGTCCTAGACTTATTTCCAGTGCATGATTTATCTTTTGCATCATTTCGTTGTCTAGCTTCGTAATTTTATCTGTTAGGCGCTGTTTATCCAATGTACGGATCTGCTCCAAAAGAATAACAGAATCTCGGTCAAATCCATATCGTTTTGCGTCAATCTCTACATGAGTAGGCAATTTTGCCTTTTGGATTTGAGCTGTAATTGCAGCAACAATAACGGTTGGGCTGAATCGATTCCCAATATCATTTTGGAGGATTAATACAGGACGAACGCCCCCTTGTTCCGATCCAACTACAGGGGATAAGTCAGCGAAATACACTTCGCCTCTTTGAACAATCAAATTCTACACCCCGATCACAGAGCGCTCTAGGGTAACTTCAGCCTCCTCTTCAGCTTGAAAAGCTTCCGAAGCAATAGAGAGATTTATTCTTGCCATTTCTTGATAGCCTTTTTGCATGGATTTATAGAAGTTTTGAACATATTCTTCTTTTTTTGACTCTAAATAGGTTCGAGTTGCCTGACAAATGAAATCACTAAGATCTCTATTTTCTTTTTTCACTAATCCATCCACCTCATTTAGTAGGTTTTTTGGTAGCCGTACCATAATTTCTTGTAAGCTCTCTGACAAAACCAAGCACCTCCGCCAACTGTTGAACGACCGTTATATATATCCATTTAATCAAACTTAATAATATCATTGTATAGACGTAATTGCAAAGGCTTATCAGCACTTTCAAGAAAAAAAGTAGGTATTTTGACTAGGCCGCTTGAAATTCTTGTTAACATTACCATTATCAGGTAGGTTAATCGATGTAAACCCTAGGTACTCGTTCATTAATCATACATGGAATCTCGTAATTAATCGTATCGAGGTGACTCGCAATCTCATCCATTTCAATACGCTCACTTTCTTGCTCACCGATTAATGTAACCTTCGTTCCAATATCATATGATTGGTCTAACCGTATCATTGTTTGATCCATACATATTCGCCCAACGATAGGCATTCTCCTGCCATTAACTAGCACACTAGCTCCCTGTAGCTTGCGATTCCAGCCATCACCATAACCAATTGGTATGGTACCAATCCACTCATCCTCTTTTGCGACATAGGTTTTCCCATAGCTAACTGATTCACCTTTTGCTATTCTTTTCACATGAACCAATCTGCTATGTAATGAAAAGGCTGCTTTTAGCGTAATATTGTCTTCTTGTTTAACATCTATTGAAGGATACAACCCATACATGGATATGCCAAAACGAATATAATTATGCATTTTTTCTGGGAAACGTATAGAAGCTGCACTATTTCCTACATGAACGCTTACGGAATCTGACCAATTTTCATGAAAAACTGCTAATATCTCTTCGAATCTTTTTGTCTGTTCATGATAAAAATCCAATTCCTTTGCATCTGCTGTCGCAAAATGTGTAAAGATACCAGATAATTGAATATGTTGATTCTTACGTAACACCTGCAATAGATTGATTAACTCTTCCCGCGAACGAATTCCTATTCTTCCCATACCAGTATCTACTTTTAGATGAATAGTTAATGGTGGCTCATAGGAGAGACTCGCTATTTCTTCAATCCATTCTTTTTGGAACACCGTTAAGGTGATATTATTGGATGCTGCTACTGATGCATATCGAGGTGGAACCCATCCTAAAACTAATATTGGCACGTCAATGGATGCCTTTCTTAACAGCATCGCCTCTTCTAAAATAGCAACAGCTAATGCAGTAGCACCAGATTGGAGTGCTTTTTTAGCAATTGGAATAATCCCATGGCCATATGCATCCGCCTTAACAACTGCAATAATTTTACTATCTTGCGGTAGTTTTTCCTTTATTTGCTTGATATTATACTCAATTGCGTTAAGATTTATTTCTGCCCAGGTTTCACGATACATATTTTCTACCACAAAAGATAGCTCCTTTCTTAATTAAACATTGTATCTATTATACTATATAAAAAAATAAAAGCAGACCCCTATCTCCGAGCCTGCCCCCACATATTCAACTACCATCCAGTGGGGATGGAGAAATGCAGACTAAGCATTATCGCTGCATTTCTCTCACCTAAGACTAACCCACACTAAATGAAGCTTCACATTATTTCACTTCTTGTCCCTGGACGGATTGTGCTACTTCTAATAATTCTTCTTTTGTTAACTGATCACTTGCTAAGTAGAAGTTCATTCCATTGTAATCCCATTCCACCGCATTCTCAGATAAAGCTCCTAAGGCAAAGCCTAAATTAACGATGTCCCCTTCCACTTCTACAGGAGAAGTAAGGGTCTCAACGACATTTCTTTTCTCTTGCACTAATGTAAAGCTTTTTTCACCAGTGTAAGTTGAGATGACACGTTTACCATCTTCCAGTTCTACCTCTACGCGGTCTTCTAATTCCGCTCCAGCTGTTTGGACAGGGACCATAACACTTAGCTCTTCTGGCATTCCATCACCTGATGTTGGAAGGTCCTCTGGCATTGCACTTGCCATATTTTGTTCAATTTCAAAGTCTTTATCACTAAAGCTAGGATCTAATTCAAAACTTGTAAATTTCACTTCCACAATAGCATTACCATCCGTATCTAATACTTTCACTAAAGTTGGTGTGTAGCTCTCTTTGTCAAAATAGATTTGCTGATACGGTAAGTTGTTATTACTCTGGTAGTTTGTCTTTGTCTTAAAAATGTAGTGTTTTTCATCTGCTGTGAATTCTGCTTCCTTATCATTGACGATATCCTCAATAAGTGATTGATATAAATATGGCTGGCTACTGTTCTCTGGCCACTCAGATTGAAATTTGAAGCTCTTTTTCAGTTCTGGTGTTAAGACAAAAACGCCATCCTTGTTTTTTAAGATGATTTGTCCGCTTTTATCTTCTTGATTATTGGAAAGCGCTACTCGGTAAAAATCTTCTTTCTTATGCCACACATCAATCTTATAAGTTTGTGCTTCTTGCCCAGTATTCATTTTCATTTCTACATTGGCTTTGTATCCAGATAAGCTTTCCATATTCTCACCTAGTTTTTTTACAACATCCTCTTGTGACTTTTCTCCACATGCAGCAAGAATTAGTACTAAGCCGAATACAAAAATCATCCATATACTTGATTTTTTTGTCATGGACATATCTCCCTTGTCAAAAATTCCAAACCTAAACGTAGTAGGTTTTACGATTTATACAAAGGGAACATATTCACCTTCCTAGAAAGAATACACAATAAACAATTGGCAGACCCTAAACATTGTTACCTGTTAGGAATACTTCTAACCAATCTGTAAGACCCATTTTTCATGCGCAAGTAGACATATTCGTGAGCAAGCATTACCGAAAAGTTGTTGTTTCAAACATCACCAGAACAGATAGAAGCACTAGTTTGTTATAATTATTCATCCAACATTCTCTCCCATTCAACAAGCCCAACTTGTAATACACAAATAGCAAGTCCAGTTTGAAACAGCTTTCCCCTGACAATTTCATCGTTTGACGGACCTGTTACAGGATTTATTTTCAGAAAATCGTTAAACAGGTTAATACGAATAAGCCAAGAAAATCAAATACAAATTGTGCCAGATGCTACCACTTGGCCGTGTAATTCGTACTTCACGGTCGAGAATACATCGGAAAGGTACTGTTACTGTTCTACTAGTCCACTTAAGTGACAACAAACTTTCATTAACTTGATTAGCAGACTCTGTATTACAAAACTACAATTCCCTAAAACAGCCAGATAATTGTTCGAAAGCTGCCCGACATTTTCGATAGATACCCTTCATTTTAGAAATAAGCCACCGTATAAAAATCGTGTGCTTATTCCATATTAATGGCTTTATCTGTTTGCAAGCATCGGGTTAATTGAGGAGAAATAAAACTAGTTTTCATTGCAAATTATTACCACCTTTATCCAAGCAATACTTTCGCCCACAGCATAACCCTTTTATCATGACTGTTTCGAAACCTCTTCAGGCACAATCTCGCTCCTTCATTCCTTCCATTACTTACTTATTCGTCTACTTCTCGCATGGGAAAACGGTCCTTAATGTACATTTCTTTACGGTGAAAAAATACAATTTGTCCCCTTCTGCCCGCACTAAAATATATGAGACAACCTTTGCAATTATGCAGAAGATACATGAAACTACTTGATTTACATCTCGATAACTACTTGCGCTACTGCATATTCTCTACTATGACTAATTGATACAAAAATATTCATTTTTTCTGTTACTGTAATATCGATAAACGGGGCACCTAACCGATTGTTTAACACACTGATATCTTGAAAGCTCAGCTTTCCAATACCTGTTCCCATTGCTTTAGCAAAGGCTTCTTTTGCGGCAAACCTTCCCGCAAGAAATTCTACCTTTCTAGCTCGATTGTCTAGTTGAATATAGCTTTCCTTTTCCTTTTCAGTTAAGATACGATTAACAAAACGTTCATTCTCCATACTTTTTTGTATTCTTTTCAATTCAATAATATCGATTCCAATCCCTTTAATCATCCGCCTATCTCCCAACATAATCTTTTTCCTTAACATATCGTTTTATGTAAATTTAGTATTATAGTAATCTAATAGTGACCATACTATTATCATAACCAATATCATGCATTACTAGTAACCCGCACTTTTAGAAAGAGGGGAAGCAATGTTTATTCGCAATGAAAAAAGCATAAAAGAATTTATTCAATTTTACCCTGTTGTCTCGGTCATTGTCATCATTCATATTGTAATTTGGTTTTTGCATACGCTACTACCAATTCCGTTTTTCGAACAGTTATATGACTTAGGTAAAGGTAGTCACTTTGGGATTCATAATGGCGAATACTGGCGATTTATTACACCAATATTCTTACATGCCGGATTTACCCATATGCTCTTTAATTCTTTTTCACTTGTATTATTTGGTCCTGCATTAGAACAAATGCTAGGAAAAGTAAAATTTCTGTTCGCTTATTTAGGTGCTGGCATACTCGCCAATATCGCTACCTTTATTCTTAACCCATCCTTTGGGTATGTCCATGTAGGGGCATCTGGAGCCATATTTGGCCTTTTTGGAATGTATGTATTTATGGTGGCATTCCGAAAGCATTTAATTGATTCACAAAATGCACAGATTGTTATGGTCATTTTTATCATCGGGATGATTATGACCTTTATACGACCAGGAATTAACCAATACGCCCATGTTTTTGGGTTTATAGCTGGATTTCTACTTGCACCTATCGTGTTGATAAAAGCAAGACCATATTCACCGTGGAGAAACTATCGATACCGTGATGATCAAGAAATACAATTTAATCCGAATCGGTGGAAAAAGAAGCGACACGTTAAAAAGCTAAGACAAAATGCGCTTTGGATTATTATTGGAATACTAGTAGTCATCGGACTAATAAGCAAGTTCCTATAGCATCAAAAAACTGATGGGTATATTACCGCCCATCAGTCTTTTTTTCGATATGAATACCACTCTGCTAATCCATCGACATCAAGCTCTTCTAACTCTTTAATGGTGTAATGCTTACCAAGCCCCATTTTGCCTACAATGGATAGCCTGAGTGTTGCCAGATCTGATTTCTTATGTAAGAAATGCTGTTTTTTATTAAACGCTTGTATTCGCTTATGGTTTATAACCATGGTCACTTTATTAAGCAATCGATATTGAATCATTAATTTCTTTCCCTCTAAGCTATAACCACCATCACGGTGTCGAAGGATCCCTAGGTAGATACTGACGATAAGAAACAGAATTGGAACCCAGGAAAATTGCGGCAGGAAGTACAGTACTGCTGCTACTAATACAATTGCAGGTATAACCGCTCGGAAAAGGTAATACTTCCTTGCCCGCTTTGGAAGAACTTGAATGGCACTCTGCGTTGTCTGATAATCCGCTAGAAATTCCCCTAAAAAAGAGGCAATCTCCTCTTTTTTCATAATCGGAAATAATACAGTTGAAAAATCTTCACCCTTTTCATTGGATCCACCTGCTATTTCTGCAATTACGGTTGCATATCCAAAAGGCTGTCTAATGATGTTTTCTGAAAACCCAACTGCTTGAATCCTTTTTAATGGAATAGTTATTTGCTTTTTCTCCAACAAACCACGTGTAATAATTAAATCGTCTTCCACTTTCGAAATGGTGAAGTTCCAGTACTTGATTACCGTACCTGCAATCCCTAGTAACCAAAGAAGTAGTAATCCCCCGATAATCATCAGCACTAATACCAGTAATCCCAAACCAACGACCCATTTATAGGCATTATCATAAAACCCAGTTGGGATAAAACGCTCAATCTCAGAAAAAACAAAACCGGCAATGGCTACTAATACACCAACACTACCAGAGGTTGCTCCAGCAAGAATTAAACTTCTTTTATCGATTGTTTGAAGCGGATAATCACGCTTGTCATATTCCTCTTGCTCTTCGACTCTTATAGACTTTAGCTCTTGTCTAAGTGCTTCACCATCATCAAGCGTTACCGCTAACAAGGATGCCTCCGCCTCTGACCCAGTTCCTGCAGTCTCAATCTCTACTTTCACTAGTTTAAAAATACGATGTATGATGCTTTGTGTTAAGTCAATGGATTGAATTCTGTTTTTGGATATAAAGCGTTTTTTCCTTACAAATATCCCATATTCCAATCGAAGCTCATCACCTTCTATCAAATAAGTAAAGCGACGCCAAGAGAGAATACTTGTGAGGAAGATTACAGTAAGTAAGACTAATATAGCCAGAATCGCATACAATAGGTACCCGTCAAATAGCGTTACAAACGCTAATACAAAAAGAAAAATGGAATCCTTTATTCCTTTTATGAGATTAAATACGATTGTCACGGGGTGTAATCGCATCGGATTAGACATCATCTTCATCCACCCTAGCTAAAGCAGAAATACGGTCCCTTAAATCCGAAGCGTCTTCATTCGAAAGAGCGGGTATTTCATGAGTTGTAGCAGCAGTTGATATGGATACACTTGCTAAATCGAACTTCTTTAATATAGGACCTTGCTTCGTCTCAACATGCTGCACTCTTATCATAGGAATAATGGTTCTTGATACAACGAGAATTCCGTGCTGAATATAGATTTCTTGATCAAACACTTCGTATCTCCATCGCTTCCATCTAAGCTTCGGCAGCAAATAAACCACGAAATAAGTACTAACCAATGTTACCCCGAGCGCTATTAGCACAATCCATAATGGAAAGTCAATAACGACATAGAGCACAAAGCCCGCAATGGTTAACAACCAAGATATAGACTCATATAATCCTGCAGTGATACGCCAAGCCTTGACCGCATCACGCGAAATGGTATGTATTGGTGGATTTCTCATATTTTTCCCCCTTACCTCTAAAAAAAAGCTCCCATTCAATAAGGAGCTTTTTCTAGATGTTTAACTATGCTTAGTCACGATTTCTTCGTTTTTGGAAATTACCTTTACGGTTGCGGCCACCTTGATTACGGTTTCCGCCTTGATTGCGACCACCGCCTTGACCACGTTTTCCATAGTGACGCTTGTTATTTGATCTACCTTTTTCCTGCTGTGCTTTTTTAACACTTATTGGAGCTACAGAAGAAATTTGTACTGGAACATCTCTTCTTTCCTTCGTTAGCATCTTTAATGCTGCTGCAACAATCGTTACAGAATCATGCTCTTCCAATAATTCATTGGCTGTTTCGTGATACGCTTCAAGATCATTACGTTCAATTGTCTTAAGAATTTTTTCAACTGTTACTTGTTGTTGTCCGAGACGAGCTTCTTTGTTCGTCGGCGGAACCATACGCTTCATTTTACTCTTCGTTACTTTTTCAATTAATCGTAAATGCGCCATTTCTCTAGGCGTAATAAATGATATTGCTTCACCAGTACGTCCCGCTCGACCAGTACGACCGATTCGGTGTACATAGCTTTCTGGGTCCTGTGGAATATCGAAATTATATACATGTGTCACACCGGAAATATCTAGACCACGAGCCGCAACATCTGTTGCAACAAGCACATCCACACGACCATTCTTAAATTTATTCAGAACAGACATACGTTTACCTTGTGTTAAATCACCATGAATTCCTTCAGCTCGAAAACCTCTTGCTTGAAGGCCTTCTGTAATCTCATCCACACGTTTTTTTGTTCTACTGAATATGATAGACAAATCAGGGTTATGAATATCCAAATGATTCGTTAACGTATCAAACTTAAATTTTTCTGGAATCTCAACGAAATGCTGATCAATATTTTCGACTGTCATTTCTTTTGCTTTTACTTTAACTTCTTTCGGACTATTCATCAGATTGGTTGCAATATCTCGAATTTCCTTAGGCATCGTTGCAGAGAATAGCAAGGTCTGTCTTTCACTTGGAACCTGCTTTAATATCTCGCGAATATCATCGATAAAGCCCATGTTTAGCATTTCATCTGCTTCATCCAACACAACTGTTTTTACAGTATCTGTACGGACAGTTCTTCTTCTAAAGTGATCTAATAATCTTCCTGGTGTTGCAACGACAATGTGTGGTCCATCTTTTAATGAACGTATTTGTCGGTCCATATGTTGACCACCATAAACCGGAAGTGAACGAACTCCTTTTAATTTACCAAGTCGGTTCAACTCTTCCGCTACCTGAATAGCTAGTTCTCTTGTAGGGGCAACTACTAACCCCTGAACCTTTCTTAATTTCGTATCAATTTTTTCAATCATCGGGATACCAAATGCAGCTGTTTTACCAGTACCAGTCTGCGCCTGCCCAATTACATCGTTACCCTCTAAAGCAAGAGGAATTGTTTCCGCCTGTATCGGCGTTGCTTCTTCAAAACCCATTCTTTCTAAAGATTTCATAATAGGATTTGAAATACCTAACTCATTAAATGTTGTCACGCTGTTACTTCTCCTTTATGCAAATATTTATTGTATTAGCGCTTGAACTTGCCGTGATGCTTGTACCGAGAATCACATCACCCATTTATCTTATCTTATCCATTAAATTAAAACTTACGTGTTGTAGGCTAATCATATTTTTCCCAACACGAAATTTAGATATTGGAATGATCCGTATAAATTTTGTTTTAACCGGAAAAAGGCTTATCCAAAGAGAAAAGCCGATGAATTCATCATTCATTCTATCTCCGCATACCCGGAGAGCTACATAAAAGTCTGTTTTTATCAGACGATAAGCACCGTGGCAAATTAACCGTTAGTTAATGATAACATACTACGTTTAATACAAGCTAGTTACAATATGATTTTTACGCACGAACATGCTAAAATAAAAAAAGTATAGCATTTGATTCTTTAGCAAATATAAGTTATATCAACCATACATATACTAGGAGGCAATAAGATGAGAGTCCCTCCATTTAATCCATATGCTGCAGTCGTAATAGGTGTTATCTCTGTTTCAACATCAGCTGTACTTGTTAAATTAGCAGATGATGCACCAGCAGCTATCATCGCGAATTATCGTTTGCTCATTGCCGTGCTATTAATGGCACCATTTATTTTTATAAATTACCGGCATGAATTTAAAAAAATCGAAAGAAGAGATTGGCTTTTATCTATTTTTGCAGGTGTGTTTTTAGCATTTCATTTTATTCTCTGGTTTGAATCCTTAAATTATACATCTGTAGCTAGCTCTGTTGTACTCGTTACCTTACAACCAATATTTGCTTTTTTAGGTACTTATCTCTTTTTTAAAGAACGCTTTACGCCCGGTGCCATTATAAGTATGGTAATCGCCCTTTTTGGTAGTGTTATCATTAGCTGGGGGGACTTTCAAATAAGCGGGATTGCATTATTTGGCGATATTCTAGCTTTTATTGGAGCTATCGCAATTACTGCATATTTTTTAATGGGACAAAACGTGCGTAGAAGGTTATCCTTAATGACTTATACATTTGTAGTATACGGTGTAAGCTCGATTACCTTAATCTTGTACAATTTAGTATTACAAAATCCCTTTGTTGGGTACTCCAGCAACACCTGGCTAATATTTCTAGCGCTAGCGATTATCCCGACCTTTTTAGGTCATACCTTATTTAATTGGGCCCTGAAATGGTTAAGTACTTCCACTATTAGTATGGCTATTGTTTTTGAGCCTATAGGTGCCACAATACTTGCTTATGTGATTCTAAATGAAAGAGTTACTTGGTCTCAATGGCTAGGTGGAACCATTGTTATTTTTGGATTATTTTTATTCATTGTAAGTACAACCCGAAAATCACGTGTTACCATCCACCATAAAAATTCATCGAGTTAAAAGCTATGTTTACATCTTAAGACACGCTATAATAAAGAAACTACTAATGAAAGAAATAGGTGATCGTATGACAATCCAGTTAATGACGGACGGCGGTGCAGATTTACCAAAGGAACTGACTGACTTAGTCGATATTAACGTTATTCCACTATATTTAAACTTCAAGGATGAACAATATAAAAGTGGGGTTGACCTAGACATAGCTGGCTTCTATAAAAAAATTGAGGAAACAAAAGAGCTGCCTCGTTCTGCAGCACCGAGTCCTAATGATTTTTACGAAGGCTATAAGCAAGTTAATCCTTCTGATCCTATTATCATGGTGAGCTTATCAAAAGGTTTGAGCAGTACGTATGAAAATGCTGTTGCAGCTAGAAATATGCTGCTCGAGGAAGAACCCAATCGAAAAATTGAAGTCATTAATACAAGAACTGCTTCCTGTGGTCAGGCCGTATTGTTAGCTGAGGCTTATCGCAAAATCCAAGAGAACTTTTCATACGAAGAAGTTGTTGACCATTTACAAAACCAGGTCAAACATACTACAACATTATTTGTGTTGAAAACACTGGAAAATTTAGTGTTGGGCGGTAGACTGGATAAAGTAAAAGGGACATTAGCTAAAACGTTAAATATAAAGCTTCTAATGAAAGCAAGTGAGGAAGGAACAATCGAGGTCACAGAGAAGGTTCGTGGCGAGAAAAAATCTATTCGACGATTCGTTGAGCAAATCGGAGAATATGCACGGACTTTCGAAGATAAAATTTTAGTCATGACACATTGTAATGCAGGAGAACGTGCAAAGGCTGTCTTAGCTGAAATAAAAGCAAAATATAAATTCAAAGAGACATACTTAACTGAAACCGGCCCTCTCATCTCCACCTATGGTGGCGAAGGCGCACTCGTTATTTCCTTCTTTAAAGACTAACAGGTTGGCAAATGCCAACCTGTTTTTTTCTATACGGTATCTGGATAGAGTTCTTGAGCTTGGGTTTCTACTGCTTTCACCAGAAACTCATGAACCATTCTATTTAACGTATCTTTATCATTCCCTAAACATATTAGATGTCTAGATCGTTCAAAAAACACTACTTCTTTTCGCGCGGCAGGGATTTCTTTATCAAGATAGTATGCAGTTTTATAAGGGACCATACTGTCCATTTGCCCCTGTGCTATCAGTACTGGAGATTCAACGCTCTTCAAATATTTTCTGGTCAAACGAACAAGCTTTAAAAATTCAATATTTGCTTTCAGTGGAACACTACCCAACTTCCGTTTATAGTGACGATATAACTTATTCTGACTTAGCTTTCCAGTAAAGCTATCCTTTATTACCTCTCCTAAATCCACACCAATCTGTTTGAATGATAAATATTTACCTGCAGTTGCTAATAATACGAGCTTATCAACATGATATTTGGCAGCTAAATAAGCAGCAATCATACCACCCATTGAAAACCCAATAAGGTATATCTCATCATACTTTTCCTTTAATCGCTTTAATGATGCTTCAGCTGTCTCAATCCAACTTCGATGGGACACGTTTTCAAGTGCGAGCTCTCTCCCATGTCCAGGTAAGGTTGGAACAGCAATATGCCAGTTTGTCTTTTCTTGTAAGTATTTTGTGAGTGGCTCTAACTCGTGTGGACCACCTGTAAATCCGTGTATAATCAAACAACCAATCATGGCAAAATCTCCTTTATGAAATTCTCGATGCCTAACAAGGAATTCCTTAACACCCCAAAAAAGCAAAAGTCCTTTTTTTCTTTTGCCCTAAAATCACACGAAATATTACAAACGGAACTCATATCCCCACTTTTAATAGTTGTGTTAGCTTCTTAATAACTGTTCCAACACTCTTATAGCCCTGTTCTATCTATTAACGAAAAGTTTTCATAAACGATCCAAATTGTTTAATGATTGGAGAGACTTGATGATAAGTATTCGCAAATTGACTTACTGTCGTAAGTACCTTATCTAAATTAAGTTGCCCATTTTCGTCTTGGAATTGAGACATTGCACCTTGCGAAGGATTACCATAGGCCTGTTGATTATACGTTTGATTTTGTTGGTTAGTGTTGTACCAATCAGCTGGCTGCTGGGGCTTCGCAAACTGCTCGAAAGGAGTTTGTGGTTGCTGATACGGATACATAGCTTGATAAGGAGCTTGCGGAGTAGAATAAAATTGCTGTTGCATTGGCTGTTGGTTATAGGGTTGAAATTGTCGTTGAAACGGCGAATGTCTAAATTGCATTTTCTGACACTACCTTTCCCTTAAGCATTTTACTATAATTTATGCAAACGTCTACTAAATCGTGTGTAAAAAGAACAAAAGCTAAGCGCCCTGCGTAGAGACATACGGACTGGACTGTGCCGTAGGAGTTAAAGAAAACACGGTGACCAAAGGAAGCCGATGTTGACTTATCGTACGAAGACGAGGGAAGTCACGCTAGCCACTGGGCGCTGGTGATGGATGTGTCTGTACCTTTAAAGGAAAGCAATCATCCAAAAATTTATCTTTCTTTACTTAACAAGAAGGAAGCACCTTGTTAAAGCTTGTGCTTCCTTCGAGAACGATAGATAACAACTAGCAATATCCCCATCGATATTAATGCGAAGGACGGATCGTATTCACACAATACAATGAAGCCTAACATTAAAAATGATAGGACATCCTTTACCTTCAAAGCCCCAAGTTTCTTATCTAGAATAGCCGCTGCATTTCCCATTTTAATGGTATAGTTAAATACTGCTGTGACAATCACTAACAAAATAAAAATTGGACTCCACCACTGGAAATGAATAATGGCAAAAATAATAGTAGGAATTAATAAAGGTATCGCTCCATAAAACACCCATTGCTTCACTGTTTTTTGGTAGCCACCTACATCCCAAGGCAGTACTTGTACAATCCCTGATTGAAATCGGTCTACGAACAGGCTAGCCATGAAAGTTGTATAGACATGGATACTAATGGCGATGCCAATTAACACCACGAAATGATGCACAAAATTCAACATCACTAATGCGATAAATAATGTCCCAACTACTTTTACAATTAATTCGATATTCTCCCTAATATGTTGAATCCATAAACGCTTATGAATGGATGCCTCTGTATAGCGGAAAGGCCTTTTCCTGGATGATCTATTTTGAAATAAATTATATCTTCTTTGTCGTTTAAACTTCACCTTCGTTGCCCTCGCAACCATTGGCATACTCCAAACTAAATAATCATTTACTTCTGTAACCCTTCCCCAATTTATTCCTGAATACATTTTTTTAAACAGAAGGATATTACTAATGATTACGATTGAAAAAACAATAATACTGACTAGTTGACTCTGATTGGTTATGGTCCCAAGAACATTTAAAAGCATCACCGTTAACAAAATAGCTAACTTTATTACGAAATTTGCTTGAAATAGCTTCCATTGCGGAATCGTCATAAAAAGCTCAATACACCAGAACAAACCGAAATACGTTAGTACGAGGACTGTATTTAATGGTGTTAATAAAATAACAACAGCACTTATGACACTGTATATCAACAATTGCTTTAGCCATTTCTCCGCAATACAAAGAAAACCGATTTTGTTTAGTGCGTGTGGTAGCATTCCTAGTTGATAGAAAGAGCTCGTAAATAATATTCCTGGATGACGAAATGATTGGAAAATATAACGAAGTGGCACTATCGTTAAAATCAACCAAAAGCGTTCTTCCGCTGTCCGCTCAATAAATACGAACTCATCTTTAAAAATTTGTAAATAATCGTTAAAAATGAATATTGCAGCAAAAACATACCCACCTACTATTAATGAATAGATCGCGGTCGTTTTATCAATAGATAGGCCAACTAACATTTTCATGATATTTCTTTTCTTGATAAACCTATTTTTTCGAATGAATCGATACGCTTGCCATGTAGAAGGGTGTCTCATTGATTGTCTGATCTCCTTTTAATCGTTTCAAAATCAGCAATCGGTCCACTATGTAGAACCTTTCCTTCCTGAAGCATGATAAATTGATTAGCAATATTTTTCACGCGGTCTAATTGGTGGGTTGTTAATAAGATGCTAGTACCATTCGCAATTTTTTCTTTCAATATCGCTTCGAAATAATCCACTGCATAGATATCTAGTCCCATAAAGGGTTCATCAATTAATAACAGCGGCGCATCTGGTAGCATGGCACAAATAGTTTGTACCTTCTGACGCATTCCTTTTGAGAGCGATTCAGGGTATTCATCTAATTTCCCTTGCAGTTCAAATCCCTCAACATACCGATTTATTCGCTTCTTTAATTCTGCTTCTTCCATTTGATAGCTTTTTCCATACAACTGAAAATGCTGCATCGCTGTTAACTCGGACATTAATAAGGGTTCCTCTAGTATAAAAGCAATTAACTGTTTATATTCTAGAAAATTAGTATCCTGGTTATATTTCTCTTTCATCATTATTTCACCAGCAGTTTTCTCATGCACTCCCATAATCGCCTTCATTAAGGTGGATTTCCCAGCTCCGTTATGACCAACTAATGCCAATACAGATCCTTCCTCCATTGTAAAGGAAATATTATCTAGCAGTTTAGAAGATTTAATTTTTACATCTACGTTAATTACGTCTAATAGCTTCATTTTTGTCACCTTCCTACTACAATTTACGTTTTTTTAATGCAAAAGGTTTCGTTTTTAAATATATAACATACTAATTATAGCAAAATCCGAATATTACATACCCATTTTTGTCGATTTTTAAGGATTTTTTGTTAAAAAGGTGTAAATTATTCAAAAAAAGTCTAGCTTTTTCCGGAATTTTGTTATTTAATAAAATAGAAAGCTTCATAATCTTTATATTTCTAGGAGGGTCACAATGAAGAAACTTTATAGTCTAGTGCTTATGCTAGGATTAGCGCTGGTACTGGCAGCTTGTGGATCAAATGATGCAGCAAATCCAGATACAATCGTAATAGGATTTGTACCATCACAGGATTCTGATTCTATCGCCGAAACGGTTGAACCATTAGCAGAACGCTTAGGAGAAGAATTAGATAAAAAAGTAGAAAGTAAAGTAATGACAAGCTATAGCGCATTAGTAGAGGCTATGGGTGCTAACCAAGTACACATCGGATTTGTTCCAGCTTTTGGTTATGTATTAGCGAACCAAGAATATGATGTAGAAGTTATCCTTAAATCTATCCGTTATGGTTCTGGAACTTATAAAGCACAATATGTCGTACGCACTGATTCAGGAATTAAAAGTCTAGAAGATTTAGAAGGCAAAGTATGGGCTTATGGTGACCAATTATCAACTTCTGGCTACTTATTCCCAGCTAATGAAATGATGGGACAATTCGGTTTAGAAACAGCCGCTGAGCTAGAAACTGAATTCTTCAAAGGAACTACTCAATCTGGCGGACATGATAAATCAATTATAGCGGTATACAATGGTGAAGCGGATGTCGCTACAACATTTGATGATGCACGTACTGAAATTGAAGAAGAGTATCCTGATGTTATGGATAAATTAACTGTACTAGACTATACAGCTGAAATTCCTAATGACACGATTTCTGTGACAGCTGATCTTGACGAAGAACTTGTTAAAGATATTAAAGAAGCATTTTTATCCTTCAATGAAGATGAAAAAATGATTGAAATTATGAAAACAGTATATAACTGGGATGCGATCTCAGAGGCTACTGACGAAGAATATGATGTAGTTCGTGAAACTTATGAGAAGTTTAGAGATAACATCTCAATTGATGACCTATAAGATTAACTTGAAAATTTGATAGTAAGAGAAAGGGAAGGATTGCCAACTTCCCTTTTTCTTGCGTTAATAACCATGATATAATAATAGAAATTATACGCCTGTACTGGAGGACTTTTGAAAATGATAGAATTTAAGAATGTAGGCTTAGTATACCCAAATGGCACAGAGGGCTTAAAAAATGTAAATGTAACCATTAATGACGGAGAATTTGTTGTTATTGTTGGACTTTCCGGTGCTGGAAAATCAACTTTCATTCGTAGTATAAACCGTTTGGTTACCCCTACATCAGGTTCTTTAGAGGTTGATGGAGAAAATATTTTAAACTATAAAGGTAAAAACCTTCGCAAGCTACGTACTAAGGTTGGTATGATCTTTCAAAATTATAATCTAGTAAAACGTTCAAATGTCCTAAAAAACGTACTTGCTGGTCGTCTTGGCCATACTGGAACATTACGTTCAATCTTAGGACTTTATAAAGATGAAGACAAAGCGTTAGCTTATGAAAGCTTAAAACGCGTTAATATAGAAGAGAAGCTCTATAATCGTGCAGATGAACTAAGTGGTGGTCAGCAGCAACGTGTAAGTATTGCCCGCGTATTAACACAGCAGCCTAACTATATTTTAGCGGATGAACCGGTCGCTTCACTTGACCCACCAACATCACATCAGGTTATGTCCTACTTAAAAAAAATAAACAAAGAAGACAATATAACAACGATTGTTAACCTTCACTTCATTGATATGGCAATGGAATATGCAGACAGAATTATTGGTATGCGAGCAGGAGAAGTTGTCTTTGATGGACCTGTATCAGAAGTAACAGAAAAAACCTTCGAAGAAATTTATGGCCGCTCCATTCGTGAGGATGACTTACGTGGAGGTGCAGATAGTGGCGACGAATAAAAAACAATCACTATCCATGTATCCCAGTAAAACTAAAAAACAAGTCACACTGATTGGTCTTATCATATTAGGAATGTACTTATTTAGTATGTTTTGGACACAACGTGAAATGGTCGGTGGATTTGGTGGTGCTCTAGATAACATGTTACGTGTTATCGGGAAATTCTTTCCACCTAATTTTTCAATAGTATCTGCAATTTTAGATCCTTTATTTCAAACCATTCAAATGGCGATCATTGCAACAACAATTGCTGCAATCATAACGGTTCCATTAGCATTACTATCTGCTCAAAACGTTACAACGTTTAAACCACTTTATGTTGCGACAAGAACCTTGTTAAACCTATTACGAACAATTCCTGATTTAGTATTAGCAGTTATTTTTGTAGGATTATTTGGTATAGGTTTATTCCCTGGTATTTTAGCACTAATCGTATTTTCATTAGGTATCTTAGCGAAACTTATTAGTGAAACAATTGAAGCTGCGGATATGAATCCGTTAGAAGCAATGCGCGCTTCAGGTGCAAACACGCTACAAATGATTAATTTCGGTCTAATACCACAGGTATTACCACAATACACTTCTCTTGTACTATACGTTTTTGAAATAAACATTCGTGCATCAGTTGTATTAGGTTATGTAGGTGCAGGCGGTATTGGTCTAGTATTAAACCAACAAATTGGATTTTATAATTATCCAAATGCAATGGCAATCATTATTATGATTTTTGTTGTGGTCCTAGTAATTGAATATATCAGCACCAAATTAAGGGAGGCTCTACTCTAATGGAAGCTTTACAATTACCTCCAAAACCAAAACACTCAGGCTATCGAATTTTTAAGCGACTATTCATTACACTTATTGTCATTGCCATATATGTTTGGACAATCTTAGGAATTAATATTGATTTTGCTCAAGCAATTAGTCAAATGGTGAAAAATTTTGGAAACTTAATTTCTGGTCTATTCCAACCTAACTGGGCAGCTTCTGGCGATGTTGCGCTCAGCATGCTGGAAACTATTGCAATCGCATTTGCCGGATCATTAATGGCAGCAATCTTGTCTGTACCATTAGCATTTCTTGCAGCAAATAATATGATGGGTGGAAAAGTTGGATCTACGATTGGTAAATGGATTCTATCTGCTGTACGTGCTTTCCCTGATATTATTCTTGCAATCCTATTTGTTGTAGCCGTTGGTCCAAATGCATTTGCCGGTGTACTTGCCATTGCGATTGGTTCAACAGGGATGCTTGGGAAAATGTTCTCTGAAATCATTGAATCCATTGATATGGAAGTTGTTCGAGCAATGGAGGCAAATGGTGCTAACAAAATTCAAATACTGTTTTATGCAGTAATGCCACAGGTTATTCCTGAATTCCTATCCTACGCAATATACCGATTCGAAGTAGATATTCGTGCTTCATCCATTCTTGGTATTGTAGGTGCCGGTGGTATTGGTACGATGATCTTCTTCGCATCCTCCAACCGTGACTGGAACCAAATGGGAACAATCTTACTTGGAATCATTATTGTCGTAACTGTAATTGACTTTGCTTCAGCAAAAATTAGACGTAAAATAGTATAGGACGTGTGAAACGAAATTGAAGGAGAGCTCTTTAATTTCGTTTCTTTTTATCCTGCCATATTGCAAGTAGTAACCCTCTATGGCACTTTAGAGAAAGGATGTACAGATTGAATACAGCACAGCTAAAAATACTTTATACGAGTGATGTTCATGGCAATGCAATGCCAATTTTATATGGAACAAATGAAGAAGCAGACCTAGGGTTAGCCAAATACGCAACCATCGTAAAGCGCGCACGAGATCAACATGAGAATGTACTGGTAATCGATAATGGAGACCTTATCCAAGGTACTCCGCTCATGACACATTATGTTAAGGAGCATTCTGATAAAGAAAACCCAATGGTTGGTATTATGAATCAGATTGGAATAGACGCAGGTGTTATTGGAAATCATGAATTTAATTTCGGGAAGAGCATCCTTTTAGATGCCATAAGACAATCTAACTATCCATGGCTTTCAGCAAACTTAGTTGGCAAGGACGGAATGCCTTACTTCGGAAAGCCATATACGATAAAGACTTTACCAAACGGCATTAAGGTAGCAATTGTTGGTGTGACCACACATTATATTCCTAATTGGGAATCACCAGGACACATAGAAGGCATTGAATTTAAGGATGCACGAACAACGTTAAAGTTTTGGGTGAACCAAATACATCAAGAAGAACACCCTGATTTATTAATCGCTTCCTATCATGGTGGATTCGAAAGAGATTTAGATACGGGCGAAGCAACAGAGCCAATCACTGGTGAAAATCAAGGCTATGCCATGTGCCAGGATATTGAAGGTATTGATGTACTATTGACTGGGCATCAGCACCGAATACTTACCGGAGAGGTTAATGGTGTATTAGTAGCGCAACCAGGCAATAATGGAAAAATGTATGGAGCAATTGATATTGAAATGAAACAAGAACAAGGAAAATGGCGTCTTGCTCATAAGAACGCAGAAATAATTCCTGTGGGTGATGTGGAACCAGATGCAGATATCGTTGACTATATGAATGCTATCGAAACATCCACTCAGAACTGGCTTGATCAGCCAACAGGATATATTGATGGCGATATGACAATTGCTGATCCATTCCACGCACGGGTTTTCAAACATTCGTTTGTTCAATTTATCCAAAATGTACAAATGGAAGCAAGTGATGTGGATATTTCTGTTACCGCATTACTAAATAATGAATCTGAGGGATTTAACTCGACTGTAACGATGCGCGATATTGTTTCTAACTATATGTACCCAAATACACTTGTTGTGTTAGAGCTGACCGGCAAAGATATCAAGCTTGCATTAGAAAAAAGCGCAGAATATTTTGTGCTCGATGAAAATGAAAATATTTCAGTTAATCCAGCTTACGTGAATCCTAAGCCCCAGCATTATAATTATGATATGTGGGAAGGAATAAACTACACCATTAACGTATCAAAGCCAATTGGATCTCGAATAGAGAAAGTGACTTACCATGGTGATGAATTAACCGACGACAGAACCTATCATGTAGTCTTAAACAACTATCGAGCAACTGGCGGAGGTAATTACGATATGTTTAAAGACAAGCCAGTTATTAAGGAAATTCAAAAGGATGCAGTAGAACTAATCCATTCTTATTTTGAAAAGCATCATACCGTTAAAGCAGAAGTTACCCCAAATTTTAACGTTATCAAAGTATAATAGAAGAGCTATCCTTAGAGGTTTGATTGCCTACTATGCGATAGCTCTTCTCTATGATACATACCCCCAAAAGCAAAAGGGAATCCAAGAGCACTGTTCGCTCTTGGATTCCTTCAACCTACTCTTTAGTCATCATCGCCATCATCATCGTTAGAAAGATCAATTTCTGAGTCCAATGAAATAGAGACGATTTCACCGGTATAAGCATCAATTTCAAGCTCTGTTTCTCCAGTAGTACCCTCTATTTCTACATCATAGACTAAACGACCGTCTTCCTCATCTAACTTAAACTCTGTAATGGTCCCTGGAAATTCTGCTAGCGCAATTTCCTTGGCGCGTTCAGGATCAATCGCTGTAGTCTTTGTGTCAGTGCTATCTTGTTTGTTGTCATCTGCTTTTTCCGTGTTGTTCGTTTCTTCTTCCTTAGCTGCATCATCATCTGTTGTATTATCGCCAGCTTTATTATTATTTTCAGCCTTGTCTTGGCTATCGTCACTAGAAGCATTCTCGTTTGCTGAATTGTCATCAACTTCATTCTTGTTCGTGTTATTCTTCTCCGAAATCGAAACATCTGATGAGCCTTCTGCCGCAACCTGGATTTCTCTTTCCTCTAGTTTCAATACTTCACCAGTATTACCGTCAAACTTGATTTCGTATTCTTTCCCCTCACCTTGCACCTCAACCTCGTAGACAACCCTGTTAAAGCCTTTTTCTAGTTCAATATCTGTAATTGTCCCAGGATATTGTTCTGCAACTAGCGCTTCAATATCTGTCATTGTCAACTTCGGCTCAGCTTGAGCAGCATTTGATTTATAAATACCAAAGCCGAGTAATGCAGCGATGGAAATACTTGATACAATAAGTAGTACTTTCTTTTTCATTTGTTTGCCTCCTCATTTCTTGATGTCTTTATCATAAACATCCAGAATGAAATAACACTGTGAAAAAGATTAGAATTTGATGAGAAACTAACAAGTTAATTTTCAGAATCCATTTTTTTAAATGCCGGGAGCTTTATTGTAAATGTAGAGCCTTTGCCAGCTTCACTTTCAACCTCAATCTTCCCACCGTGGGCCAGTGTAATTGATTTTGCGATGGCTAGACCTAGGCCTGTTCCGCCAGTATTCCGACTTCTCGCTTTATCTATCCGATAAAAGCGTTCAAAGACTCGGTCCCTTTCCTGTTGAGGAATTCCACCTCCACTGTCAATTATGTCGATAATAACAGCGTCATCTTTTTCACCAATTCTTACATCTACTTTATCCTCACTATATTTATGAGCATTATCCATCAATATATATAATACTTGTTTAAGTTGATCGGTATTCCCCTGAACGAAATGCGCTTCACTGTCATGCTTAAGAGTAATTTCTCTTCCATAGGCACCAGTGAAAATGGCAATTGTTTCTTCCATTAGCTGATTCATATCCACGACCTCAGCATGATGAACTTCTTTATTTTTAGCTAACGCAAGCATTTGTTCCACTAGTTTTTGCATGCGTTCTGCTTCTAATGTAATTGCTTCAATTGACTCTTTCATTAATTCTGTATTATCCATTCCCCTACGTTCTACAAGTTGTGCATAGCTTTTTATAATGGATATTGGAGTTTTTAATTCATGAGAAGCATCCGAGACAAATATCTCTTGCATCTCATAGCTTTCTTTTAAAGAATCGATCATGTCATTAAAAGTCTTTTCCATCTCATAGAGCTCGTCTTTGGAGCGATTCGATAAATCAATCTTTTTCCACCTTGCATATTTAATATTCTCTCTCATGGTATGAATGAGCGATTTAACTGGTCTAAGGAGAAATCTTCCTAAGACATTCCCTGCAATGATGGTTGGAATTAATATGATTAACGAAGCAAGGACTAATACATAAAAAAGCGTCCGCATATTCTCAGATAACGCAACTAATTGCTTGGATAGTTGCAATGTTACTACATCACCATTGTTCCAAATAATTGGCTTGGATACGGTAGCAAACCGCTCCCCTTCAAATAGAATAATTTCACTTGTTTCTGCGTTTGTAAACGCACCTGGCAAGCTAAGAAATTCTTTATCCTTAGAATGAACAATAGGATTTCCACTCTCTGGATAAACTCGTATGATTCCATCCGCCGGTAAAAATGCTTTTAATAACTCTGTCGGTGGTATGTCTGGATTGGCATTTAAGTTTGAAACAATTGTGTTTACCTGTTCGGTAAGCTCTTCTAACTCACTGTCTACTGTGTTCGAATAAAATAAGAAATAAATGGATGCATTAATTAATAAAATTAATACTAACATGAATAAACTAGTAAATAATTGAATTTTTGTACGTAATTTCATCTTCTAATCCTTTATCGTATACCCTACACCTCGAACTGTTTGAATGTAGGCTTTCGAATAACCTTTATCAATTTTCTGTCTGAGGTACCGAACATAAACATCAACAACATTCGTTTCACCAAAATAATCAAAACCCCATACTTGTTCTAATAGCTGGTCACGGGTTAATACAATGTTTTTGTTCTTCAATAGACAAACGAGTAAATCATATTCTCTAGGTGTTAGCTCAATGAGCTTACCAGATCGCATCACTTCATGCCCACCAAGGTCAACCTTTAAATCACCGACTACAAGTTCTTCTTTTACGACCGCATTCTCCACCGGATTACGAAGGTGCACACGAATGCGGGCGAGGAGTTCTTCAATTTGGAACGGCTTTGTAACATAATCATTCGCACCCAAATCTAATCCACTAACCTTATCATGTACTGCATCTCTAGCAGTTAAAAGAATTATCGGTGTACTTTCATCGGTTCGTCTAATTCTCCTTAATACTTCTAATCCACTTAATTCAGGTATCATAATATCTAGTAATACGAGGTCCCAATCTTTTTCTTGCAATCGTTCGAGCGCAACTTTTCCATTATTGGCAATCTCGGTTTCATAATTCTCATATTCAAGCTCAAGCTGTAGCACTCTACTTAGCTTTTCTTCATCCTCTACAATTAATAGCTTCGGCTTACGCAACCTATCACCTACTTATCCATTCTATTTTGTTTAATATATCAAAATTCTAACTAATTGTAATGAAAATTAGAATGAGAGTCTCAATAAATTGCATTTCTGAATCAATATGTTAATAATAATTACATAGTTGAAAGTGGGGAGGGATATAAATTGCTTGCACTTGATCATATTGTAATTGCTGGGAAAGACGCAGAAAAAGATAGTGCGCTATATAATAAAAGACTTGCAATTAAAGCGATAAAAGGTGGAGAACATGAAAACTGGGGAACATATAATTATCTCGCCTATTTTTCGAATGAAAGCTATATTGAATGGCTTGGAATACGAGATTTAGATAAAGCCAAACAAAGTGAAAATCCACTCATACAACATTTAGTACAGGTTGCTAATCATCAACAACCAGGTCCTTTTCAGTTTGCACTTAGGACTGATCAAATGGATAACTATATACAACATTTCGAAGCAAATAATATACCTTATGATGGCCCCTTCCCTGGAGAAAGAGTAAGACCAGACGGAACTGTCCTAAAATGGCGAATGCTATTTCCAAAATATGATTACAAGGAAGGTATGCTACCATTTTTAATTGAATGGGAGAATTCCACTAATGGGCCAACTGCTTTAAGTCTCACCAATGCACAAGCGATTACGAAGATTCTCTATAGTGGCGTTGACAAACAAACGTTTACGAATATTTATCAACTGAAGCTAAAAAGAAGCTTTTCTAATCAGTTCACACTGCAAAATACAAAGATTGTCTTCACAGATAATGAGCACCTGAACTTTGAATTAGTTTAGTAAAAGAGAATGTGGCGAGCCACATTCTCTTTTGCATTCTATTATCCTAATTGTTGGTGCAGAAATTCGATTACTGATTCTGGTGTTTTCGTATAAGCACTATGCTGATGGGCAAGCTTTTCACCATTTTGGAAAATAAGCATACTAGGAATTCCCATCACTTCATACTTCTCTGCAATTCCGTTTATTTCATCTGTATTGACCTCATACCATTCAAAATTCTGGAACTCGTCCATCACACCATCAATAAACATGTCCATTCGTTTACAATCTGGACACCAATCTGCGAAAAACTTTATGATAACAGGTGCTTCGCTTTCAATTACTTCGTTAAACCTATCCATTGTTTTAATATGTTCCATGTTGACCTCTCCTTTTCCAATCCTATTGTACCCATCTTGGATGCTTTTGTCTTAGCGTATGCTTATTCGTTATATTCTATTTTCCCCAAAATGTAAGCAACAAACAATCCCGCAGCAACTGTAACAACACTTAGTAATATCATGGAAGTACTATCTGGCCAACCAGGAAACACGACGAAAATTGAACCAAAAACTAATCCAATAATAAGTGCAAACGTTGCACTACGAAAATTTACAAGAAAATAATTAATGATTTTGCTCATTGTAATAATACCAAGTAAGATACCTATCCCAACAACAGCAATAATATCAAGCTGAAGATTACTTATTGCACTAATAACTGTAGCGTACATTCCAATTACTAATAAAATAAACGACCCACTAATTCCAGGTAAAATCATAGCTGCACTTGCAATAAAACCCGAAAAGAATAACTGAACATACGTCATTAGGGTTACATCTTCAATGACAGCACCTTCACTCTCCGTTAAAAACAACATTGAACTGACAAGTAAAGCTCCGATTAGAATGAGTATGTAATGATTTACCTTAAAACTCTTTTTTGCATCTGCCTGATGAAATAAATAAGGTAAAATACCAATAATAAGCCCAAGGAAGAAAAATTGTGTTGGACCGGGATAATGTTCAAATAACCATTCAATTAATCGGCTTAATAATAGCACCGCTGATCCAATACCTATGCCTAGTGGAATAAGGAATCCAAGCTGTTTTTTCCAATCCTTACTCATTAAACCATTAATTGCGGCAATCAAGCGATCATAAATACCAAGAAGAACTGCAATTGTTCCACCACTTACACCGGGTATGACATCACTTGCACCCATCATTAAGCCACGATATATATTCTTCCATTCCATCGTTATATTCTCCTTTATGTCAAATACTATTTATTATCATACCAAATAATGGTTGCATTTTATAGAAAAAGCTGTATACTAAATAATAGCTACTTTGCATAGCAAGGTAGCTAAAAATATATCGGGTATCTTGTTATGCAAGGTAGGTGTTAGCAATGTCACTAAGGAGCCAATTATTAAAAGGAGTACTGGAGGGTTGTATCTTATCTATTATTCACCAGCAACCCACCTATGGATATGAACTTTCTGTAAAACTGCAGGAATATGGATTAGCTGATGTTAGTGAAGGTTCCATTTATCCAATCTTACTTCGACTGCAAAAAGAAACGTTAATTCAAGGTACCATGCAGAAATCTGATTTTGGACCAAAGCGAAAGTATTATCACCTTACAGAAGAAGGGGAAAAGGCTTTAAAAGAATTCATCTATCATTGGGAGAACATCAAATTACCGGTGGATAACATCATTCAAAAAGGGGGAGAAAATTCATGAATTCCAAAGATATTATTAAAATGAATAATGATTTACGAGAAGAATTATCAGAAGAAAATAAAAAAATTTATGAGGATATGCTTGTCTATATTCGTTTAAATGCGAATAAGTCCGAGCAACAAACTGAGGAAGTTCTACTTGAGCTCTTAGAGCATCTACTTCAAGCCCAATCTGAAGGGAAAACAGCAAAGGATGTCTTTGGAGATGATTTCAAAGTATATTGTGATGAGCTAATTGAAGAAATACCCGGTGAAAAGAAATCCCAGGCACTACTTTTCGGCTCCTATATTATCATGCATTATTTGGCCATTTTGAGTACCTTTTATGGAGCTTCAAGCTTCCTATTACATCAATTCTTCGATATCGGAAGCATTGAGTTTACTTTTTCACTCGGATCTGGAGCAGCTATCATTCTTATTGATCTAATCCTGCTTTATTTCTTTATCAAGGTGGTATTTAGATGGATGAAAGGATCTACCTTTCGTGAAAAAGAGATAAAAAAATGGGTTGAATTTCTTCAAATTTGGCTTATATGTGTAGTGTTTATCGGACTTTCACTGGCAGTCACCATTTTCATGCCAGATTTCGGTGGCCCCATCAGTATTCCGGTATTAACCTTCGTCGGAGTAGGAATAATTCTCTTTATCGTTTCATTTGTATTAAACAAAAAATATAGAATCACCAAGTAAAATCGACAATTTTTGAATTAATAAAAGCAGGGAGTTTCGCTCCCTGCTTTTATTTAGGAAATACCTTCCATAAAGGTTAAATCTGGCATCCATTGTGACATATGTGCTTTTATTTCTTCATAATGTTGCTGTGCATTAGGTAGCTGATCATTTGTCAATTGAAACATCGGCAGAACTTCAAAGTCTTCCCAGTTTTCATACTTTACAAAGGTAGGAAGAAATTGAGGGGTATGAACATCAATAGTTGTCTCGCCATCTTTAACTGTTTTCGAAATGGAGAACTTCATGATTCCTCCAATTCTCCGATAGAATTCATCCTGACCTGACAGAAAATTGCCTAATGAGTATGCTACTAAGGTTTTATTACCGCTCTCCCCTGTAACCCACTCCATCGGCTGTAAGACATGAGGATGATGCCCTATTACAACATCCACTCCTTGATCGGCAACAAACTGTACTAAATCTTTCTGTGCTTGGTTTGGCAATCGCTCATATTCATTTCCAAAATGAAGACTTAGAACGACAGCATCTGCTAATTCCTTTGCTTCATTAATCTCCGAGGCGATTAACTCTTGATCAATTAAATTCACTAAATAATCCTTGCCGTTTGGGACAGGGATTCCATTAGTGCCATACGTATACGATAGGAAAGCAACCGATATACCTTCTTCCGTTTCAAGCACTCGTATATTTTCACTATCCTCATCATTCTTATACGCACCTGTATACATCATATCGATGGTTTCCCAATGTTCAATCGCACGTTGGATAGCCTCTTCCCCTCTATCCAACGTATGGTTGTTGGCAATCGTAACGACATTAACACCTGCCCACTTTAATGCGTCCCCAACCTCCGTTGGACTATTAAACGATGGATATGACGATAATCCCAGGTCCACGCCACCAATCATTGTTTCTTGATTCGCAATAGATATAGTAGTGTCAGATAGATAAGGTTTAACCTGCTCAAGCATGGGCTTGAAATCATAACCTTCATCAACCTTGGCATCATTATAAACACTATTATGGATTAGCATATCACCAATCGCAGATATCGTTACTTCTTGTTTAAATTCAATTGGTTCCTTTTGTTCTTTTGGTCCCATCACTTTATTGGGATGTGATGCGGCTATTCGATTTTCTTCTGACTCACTATTTTGCGGTCCAGTATTACACGCAACCAACAGAAAACAAACGAGTAAAAACATGAAAGACCCTGTAATATATCCCCTTTTCATAAAAATTGCTCCCCTGTCTTTTTAATTAATCATAACATATTTTAAAGAAATAATTTCCAGTAAATCTTACATTTCAACATTATTCTACAGCTTGTACAACACACTGTAATATTAATATAACTTGAGTTTGGTATAACATACATGGAACGATAGAACTCTATTGCTAGGAGATAAATTGCGTCGTGTAAACAACTTTACCAAAGGCAATTTAAACATACAAAAAAAACAACCACCTATACAGTAGTTGTTTTTACTAAACTTACACTAATTAGAGACGTTCAATAATGGTAGCATTTGCCATTCCCATTCCTTCACAAATTGCTAATAATCCATATCGTCCACTTATTCGTTCTAATTCATATAGTAATGATGTCATTAATTTCGTACCAGTTGCTCCTAATGGATGTCCAAGGGCTATGGCACCGCCATTTACATTTAGTTTTTCCGGATTTGCTCCCGTATCAGCTAACCAGGCTAATGGTACAGGAGCAAATGCTTCATTCACTTCATAACGATCCATATCCCCTATAGAAAGGCCTGCAATCTCTAATACTCGTTTTGTAGCAGCAATTGGGCCTGTTAGCATTAAGGTAGGATCTGACCCTACTACTGCCCTTGCTATTATTTTTGCTTTTGGCTTTAACCCTAGTTCCATGGCTTTCTCATGAGACATTAATAATACTGCACTTGCGCCATCACTCATTTGACTCGCATTTCCTGCTGTTATCTTTCCATTCTGTTGAAATACTGGTTTAAGGCTGGATAATGCCTCCAGAGAGGTATTGCTTCTCGGTCCTTCATCCACCATATAGGTTCTTCTATCACCATTCAAATCATCAATTTCTAGTGGAAGTATCTCTTGTTTAAAATATCCCTTTTCAATAGCATCTATAGCTTTCCGGTGACTTTCGAGTGCATAATTATCGAGCTGCTCTCTAGAAAATCCCCACTTATCAGCAATCTTCTCGGAGGACACGCCTTGATTGACAATCTCATATTTAGAGGTTAATTGATCACTAGATTTTGCTCCTCCCATATTAGAAAACATGGGAGAACGTGTCATGCTCTCTACGCCTCCAGCAATGACAACATCCATATCACCAGCAGCAATTGCTTGCGCGCCAAAATGAATTGCCTGTTGACTGGAGCCACATTGTCTATCAATCGTAACACCTGGAACAGAGACTGGGAAACCAGCAATAAGTGCAGCAGTTCGTGCAATATTTCCACCTTGCTCGTTTACTTGTGTGACACAACCCAAGATGACATCTTCAACATGTTCTTTGTTTATTTTCGTCCGCTCTATTAATGCCACTAAAACTTCTGCAGCTAAATCATCTGAACGAAAGTTCGCTAAGGCTCCACCCTTCCGTCCTACTGCAGTACGAACACCATCTACAATAACAACCTCGCGCATATACATCACCTCTATTTTAATCCTCTCAAATTGAACAACCAAACTCTACATCACTTTATAAAAAGCTTCCAATCACACGAATACAACACGATTATATGAAATCCTCTTCATTATATACAATATTTTCATTCAATTCTATAAAATTAAGACTTTGTAAAATTTGGATCAAAATGAAACAATTTAAGTTAAACTTCGTATAGGATACTATCGATATTATTAAAGGGGGATTTTATGATGAAACGTACTGCCGAAATTACACTCGGAATTATTGGAACAGTGTTTTATGTTTTTTCTGTTCTACTGGGGGCTTTGCGTATTTGGATGGAGAACAATAAGGGTTTTCTTTATGATTATTTAGTTGATAATCAGGATGAATTTGCACTGACACAGGGTGATTTGGATATGATACAAGAAATGTTTGATAGGTCACTTGCAAGTGGTGGAATTTTATTAGTTATCATGCCTATTTTAGCAATAATATTAGGGATTGTAGCCATGGTTCTACTAAAAGGAAATAAAAATCCTATTGCAGCTGGAATTATTTTTATTGCAACAGGAGTAGTTTATGTAATCGTGACTATTGGTGGGGGAATACTGAGTGGAATCCTTTTCCTAATCGCAGGTATTCTGTGCTTAACACGTAAGCCAAATACAATTATTGAAGGTTAGCTATTCGCGGGGGATATTACTTCCCCTACAAAGCTTAGTTGAACAGAATGGGACATTTACGAGCAGTTTATGACTCACCTAGTTTACAGGAATGCCTTGGTGGGTTAATCCTGCCCGTAATTTGGGAGAATTCGTCCACAAATCTAAAGTTGGGGGATACAAACTTATGCAAGCAGCAATGGAATTAATCGATGTCAAGAAGACAATCGGAAAAAAGGAAATAATTAAGGGCTTATCATTTACCATTAACCAAGGTGAAGTATTTGGCTTCATCGGACCAAATGGTGCCGGTAAAACCACTACTATTCGTATGATGGTAGGGTTAATGAAATTAACAGATGGGGATATCCGTATATTAGGAAATAGTGTAAAGACTGATTACAAAAAGGCAATTGCCGAGGTTGGTGCCATTGTCGAAAATCCAGAAATGTATCCATTTATGTCTGGTTGGAGTAACTTAAAGCATTACGCTCGAATGATTCCAGGCATTACGGAACAACGTATTCAAGAAGTCGTTGAACTCGTCGGTCTCGGAAAAGCAATAAAAGAAAAAGCAGGTAGATACTCACTTGGAATGAGACAGCGCTTAGGGATAGCGCAGGCTTTATTACATAACCCATCTGTTTTGATTTTAGATGAACCAACAAATGGACTAGACCCTGCTGGTATTCGAGAGATTAGACACTACGTACGCAGACTAGCAACAGAAGAAAATGTCGCAATCATCATTTCTAGTCATCTATTAGGCGAAGTTGAACAAATGTGTGATCGAATTGGGATTATTAAAAATGGAGAAATGATTGCCATTCAAGCTGTTAACGATACATCGGAAGAAAGTGAAACGCAAGTACTTAGCCAAGTGAAGCTAGAAGTATCACCAGCTGACCAAGCGATAGAGATTTTAAAAACAAGCTTTGAAATAGACGCTGTTCTTGATGCTAATAAGCTAGTCTTCCAATATGAGAAGAACAACATACCATCACTTATTGAGTCACTTGTGAAACAAAATATTGCGATTTATCAAGTAGAAGTATCGAAAGCTAGCTTGGAAGACAAATTCTTTGATTTGATTGGAGAGAATATCATTGGGTAATTTTCTTAAACTATTATATAACGAACAAATAAAACTATTTGTCCGGAAATCAACTTGGATTATGTATGGTATATTAATCCTGTTGACAATCGGTATTGCAGCATTAACACTTATCTTTGATAAACCAACTACATCGTATGATGCAGAAAATTGGAAAACAGAGCTGCAAGCGGAAAACGCTGCCTTAGAAGAACAAAATAAAGATGGTGAATTTATAGAGTCGTTCAATAATAGTATTATTGCAAAAAATGAATATTATTTGGATAACGATATTAAACCAGAGGGTTATGGTGCCTTGCAGTTTACGATGGACAATGCTCCATTGTTATCACTTATCAGCTTATTTACGATTATCGTTGCGGCCGGTATTGTGGCTAGTGAATTCCGCATGGGAACAGTGAAATTATTACTTATTCGCCCTATATCTAGATCCAAAATCTTGTTATCAAAGTATGTATCAGTTATTTTCTTTGCATTTATGACATTGATCTTTCTCCTAGTCCTATCCTACATTATTGGAGCAATTTTCTTTGGATTCGATGGAATTAACCCTTATCTTGTCATGGAGAAAGAAACTGGATTAGATTATGTATCCATATTAGGTGAAACAATCTCAAGCTACGGCTATGGATTAGTTAATTTGGTGATGATGGCAACATTCGCCTTTATGATTTCATCGGTATTTCGTAATAGCTCCCTTGCTATTGGTATTGCCATCTTCCTAATGTTTGCTGGGAATTCAATTGTAGGCTTCTTTAGTAATTACAGCTGGGTAAAATATATCCTATTTGCAAATACCAATCTTGAATTATATAGTAATGGCAACTCTCACTGGATTGATGGTATGTCTCTAGGCTTTTCGATAACGATATTGCTTATTTATTACGTAATTTTCTTAGTATTATCATGGGTATTCTTCACCAAAAGAGATGTTGCTGGCCATTAATAGGATTTTAGGCTCACACAAGAACGAAAATGTAGTATATAATGATAGAGAAAATCCTTAAAGAATAAAACATCATGGTCGGTAGATTTCCATTTGAGGTGTAATTTATGAAGCGTTATTTAACATTAATATTTCTTGCTATAGGTGCTCTCGTATTGATATTCGGCTTACGCATTGATTCACAATGGACCGGAGCTGCTTCTTGGGGCCTAACTCTTATTTGTTTAATTTTTGCAGCTTACTATACAAAATATATACCGGATGAAAAACGCACAAAGAAGCGGAAGTAAACAAATGTTTGTTTACTTCCGCTTTTCTCTTATTCCCCTAAATAACCTACTGCTTCATATGGACTTAGCACCAACGAATGAACTTCCTTCGATACATGCATCGGGTAACTTCCTATCAGTCTTTCTTGCACTGTAAAGCTAAAATCTTCCGGTGTTTTCCATTCTACTTCCTTCTCACTAAAGTTAGTCCTGAAACAAATGAAAAAGAATACCACCTTTATAAGTAAAGGTGGCGTTATCTACTTTATTCTTCTAGCGAAATCCACAAATCGAAATTTATCCGGTCGATGCCTTGATTCTGTATATTGAAATAGACTTGCATCATCCAAATAAACGAGACTCTTAATCACGACAATTGTAGAGAACCCTTCTATATCCAATAATGCTTTATCTTCATTAGTTGGTTCTTCCACTGTTATTTCCTTCTGCGCAAAACCAATTGAGAGCCCAAGCTCATTCTCGATGTATTCATAAATGGATTCTTTACAAATCGTTTCCGAAAGTATCGGTACATATTCTTCGGTAAAATAATCTTTATCTAGAATAATCTTCTCGCCTTGAATTTCTCGAACTCTTGTTGTACCCCATATTCGATAGTCTTCATTCTCAAGCTGATTGTATACCGAGTGACCTTTTGCAATGTATTCTAAATTAATGACTGTCGTTTTACTGGTTAACTGAAGATTTTTTGCTAGTTCCTTAAAGCTTACAATACCAGATACCGGAAAGGAAAATTTATTCACATCCAGAATCATGGAGCCTTTCCCCTGTATCTTTTGGATATATCCATTTTGAGAAAGCAAATTCAAAGCCTTTCGCACAGTTTCTCTAGATGTTTGATACATATCTGCTAATTCATTTTCAGAGGGTAGCATCGAATATGCCACCCATTCCTTTTTATCAATTTTACTTGCTAGCTCATCATATATCGCTACATACTTTCTTTGCATCGCGCACCTCATTAATTTGCATAGTACACGACAGACTCATAAGGTCTTAAGGTTTGAGTAGGGGTAATTTTAGAATCCGGATAATTAGAAAGCAATATTTCTGTATTTCCCTTGAATTCAACTGGCAGATTTACCTCTACCGTTTTAGCATAGAAATTGTTTAACACAATCAGCTGTTCACCATTCCAATTACGTGTATATGCGAATATTTGAGGATCATCATCGAGTAGTAATTGATAGTCCCCATACGTAATAATATCATATTTCTTACGTAGACTGATTAATGCTTGATAATGATTAAAGATAGAATTAGTTGTATGAAGTTCTTTTTCTACATTTATTTGCTTATAATTTTCAGCTGGCTTTATCCATGGTGTACCTGCTGTAAATCCAGCATTTTCCTCGGCTGACCATTGCATAGGCGTTCTGGAATTATCTCGTGATTTCTGTTTTAGAATCTCTAAGATTTCCGCTGTCGATTTACCTTTCCTCTGCAGAATTTCAAATGCATTTAACGATTCTACATCACGATACTCCTCCATACTTGTGAAGTTTGGATTCGTCATCCCAATCTCTTCACCTTGATAGATATAGGGTGTACCCTTCATCATATGAATCGTTGTAGCAAGCATTTTTGCAGATTCGATGCGATACTGTTCATCGTTTCCGAATCGAGATACCACTCTAGGCTGATCATGATTACACCAAAATAAGGCATTCCATCCTCCACCCTCATGCATTCCAACTTGCCAATCCGATAATATCTTCTTTAAAGAAAGAAAATCAAACGCGGCTTTTGTCCATTTATTTCCGTCCGGATAATCAACCTTTAAGTGGTGAAATTGAAATGTCATATCTAGTTCTTCTCGCTCTGGATTTGTGTAAAGCACACATTTCTCCAATGTAGTAGAAGACATCTCTCCTACTGTCATCATGTTGTACGGGGAGAATGCCTCTCTATTTAATTGATGTAGATACTCATGGATTTTGGGGCCGTCTGTATAATACTTTCGTCCATCACCTGATTGATCATCAGGAAATTCTTGATTCTTTGAAATTAAATTAATGACATCTAAACGAAAGCCATCTATTCCTTTTTCTGCCCAATAACGAATCATTTCGATTACTTTTTTACGAAGCTGTTCATTTTCCCAGTTTAAATCCGCTTGGGTGACATCAAATAAATGTAAGTAATATTGTTTTGTTTTGTCATCATATTCCCAAGCAGAGCCACCAAACTTCGAGATCCAATTATTTGGTTCGCCTCCATCTATAGTATCCTTCCAAATATAGAAATCACGGTATGGACTTTCTGTTGAGGATGCAGACTGCTTAAACCACTCATGCTCTGTAGAGGTATGATTAATCACCAAATCCATGATTAACTTCATCCCGCGCTGATGTACCTGGTTTAACAGCTCTTCAAAATCCGCCATGGTACCGTACTCTGGTTCGATGGAATAATAATCACTAATATCATAGCCATTATCTTTTTGTGGTGATTGGTAGACAGGTGTCAACCAAATAACGTCGACACCTAACTCCTTCAAATAATCAAGCTTTTCAATAATTCCTTTTATATCACCTATACCATTCCCTGTCGTATCATGAAAGCTCTTTGGATATATTTGATATACTACTGCTTTTTTCCACCAAGGTTCTTGCTGCATTCGTTTATTCACTCCTACGTTGTTGTTATCTCGGAAGCTTACGTTTTGCAATCACAAATGTAATGACAAATGGCACGATAATTACAATTAACATACCAATTAAGAAAGGAATCCAGTCACCTGCAACGATAGAAAGTGGGGCTGGGAGACCACCGACACCAATGGAGCTAGCCTGAACTTTCTGCAGGGTAATAAATGCACCAGCAATTGCAGTACCTGTAATGGCCGCGATAAACGGATAGCGATAACGTAAATTAACTCCGAACATTGCAGGCTCTGTGATTCCTAGCCACGCTGATAATCCTGAAGTACCAGCTAAACCTTTTAATTTCTCATCTCTTGCTGCTAGCATCATTGCAAATACAGCCGATCCTTGCGCAAGATTGGATAAGGCAACAATTGGCCAGAGGAATGTTGTACCCGTGCTACCAATTAACTGTAAATCAACTGCTAGGAAGGTATGATGCATTCCTGTTATAACGAGTGGTGCATACAATGCTCCATATAATAAACCACCAACAATTGGAAAGGCATCAAATACCGCAACCAATCCATCGGTTATCCAAGTACCGACAGTAAACGTAATTGGACCAATAATGATAAATGCTAAAAATCCTGTAATCATTAATGCTATCGGTGCAACCACTAATAGTTGCAAGGAATCAATAACACGTTTCCGTAAGAATATTTCAATTTTCGCAAGCACCCAAGATGCTATTAATACGGGAAGTACCTGTCCTTGATAGCCAACCTTTTCAACCTCTAATCCAAATAAATCCCATGTTGGAATTGTTCCTTCTGTAAGGGCAGAACCGTAGCCCCAAGCATTCATCAAACTTGGATGTACTAGTATAAGACCGATGACAATACCTAATAATTCACTTCCACCAAATCGTTTAACAGCAGACCAACCAATTAATGCTGGTAAAAAAGTAAATGCAGTATTTGCAATGATATTAATCATATCTGCAATACCAGCCCATGATGGATACATCTCCACTATTGGCAAATCGCTAAATATTGGGTTTACTAAAATATTATTTATCCCCATTAACAGACCGGCTGTAACAATAGCTGGAAGAATAGGAATAAAAATATCAGCTAACGTTTTTATGCCTCTTTGAAGTGGGTTTTGCTTCTGACCACCAAGAGCCTTAACGTCATCCTTTGAAGCTTCCGTAATTCCTGTCTCATGTACCATTGCTTTATACACCTTATCAACAGTTCCTTGCCCAATTACAACCTGAAATTGACCGTTTGCAGAAAAGGAACCTTTCACGATATCCATCTTTTCAAGTGCATCTTTATCTACTTTCGCCTCATCAGTTAATGCAAAGCGAAGTCTTGTGACACAATGCGTTGCAGCCTGGATGTTATCGATTCCACCTACAGCAGAAACGATAGCATTTGCTTCTTGGCTGTATGGAACTCCTGTAGTCGATTTGGATTCTTGCTTTACCTGCGCTTGACTAGCACGAACACCTAATAAAACAGAATCTAGTGCAACAACATCCTTTTCCTCCGTTTTAGAAATAATTCCAATTGAATTATTCGTAATAATGATTGGTGTTACAATACTTGTTGCCTTCTTTTTTATAACGTCCAAATCAAATGAAATTAAGTCATCTCCTGCTTTGATTCGGTCTCCTGCCTCCACATGTGTTTGAAAGCCATCACCATTTAAGGATACCGTCTCTAGGCCAATATGAATTAGAAGCTCTACTCCTAAATCACTTTGAAGACCAATGGCATGCTTTGTTGGAAATACTTGAATAACTTTGCCATCAAAAGGAGCTACGACCTTTCCTTCACTCGGTTCAATAGCAATACCATCCCCCATCATTTTTTCAGCGAATGTAGGGTCTGGCACGTCTTTTAATTGAACGATTTTACCAGTTAATGGTGCATAAATTAACTGTTCTTTATTATTTTCCATAGGAGAACCTCCTGTTTAAAATTATACTTGTATATACATGTTGTTTCACAGATTAGTATAACTTGTATATACAAGTTTTGTAAAGGTTTTCATGATAAATTATTTCAGGAAAAAATTATAAAGGAAATTCAACATTAGCTTTCCCGTAAACTATGTTGTCATTACAGACAGGTTTTATCGAAAAAATAAAAGCTTTCTTCACGAAGAAGAAAGCTCTAATTGATCAATCGGTATAAATAGAAGGACATCATCATTTCTCGATGGATTCCCGCGTCCGTCCGTATTATTCGTAATGAGATATAACCCTTCTGGGGTAGCAAAGACATCACGGACTCGTCCAACATTGGCTAACACTAGTGCTTGTTCTTTCGTATTGGGGTCAAACATACGCAATCCTTCCCCTCTTAAGGATGCGAAGTAAAATCGATCATGTAAAAATGCCATACCAGAAGGGGCCCAAGTAGTTTCACCTGAGTGAATAATTGGTGGCTCCATCCCCTTTTGTATCTGGCTACCTTGGATAATTGGCCAGCCATAATTAGATCCTTTTTCTATTTGGTTTATCTCATCATGTGCACTTGATCCATGTTCTGTTGCATACATATTTCCAGAACTGTCCCACGCAATTCCTTGAGGGTTTCGATGGCCATAGGAATATACATAGCTATTACGGAAAGGATTATCTGTCGGGATACTTCCATCTAAATTCATCCTCAAAATCTTCCCTGCCAAGCTATCCACTTCTTGGGCAAGCTCCGGTACAGTTGCATCACCAGTCGTGATGTACAATTTTTCATCCGGACCAATCTCTATTCTTCCCCCTTGATGGTATTGTCCACCTGGAATTTTATCTAACAGAACATTTGATTCTTCCCAACCCCCATCAACTAACCTAATTTCGACAACTCGTTGATAATATGTATCATCCTCTACATAGGAATAATACGCATAGGCAGTATTTGTAAAATCAGCTGGGAGAGCTATTCCGAGTAATCCCGCTTCAGGTTGGTTAGATAAATCTTTTTTCAAGTTAACTGGTTTTCGTTGTTTATTGCCATCCACTATCTCTACGATGCTTCCGTCTCGTTCACTTATATAAAACGTATCACCTTGTCTTGCAATTTCCCAAGGCTCTTGGAGGTTTGTCGCGATTATCTCAACCTTTTTGTCCGATTGGTTGATAACGGTTGACGACGGATTTGGCACTTCTTGTTTTTGGTCTGAACAACTGATTAACATCAACACACTCATAAATGGAAAAAGCTTTCGAATCGTAATTCACTCCTTTTTCTCTAATCCTTAGCTACATTCTAGAACAAAAGAGACTATTTTATAAGTGGGCTGAAAGGATTTGACCTGTTCGTTAAACAAAAAAATCCGACATCACAAGAGATGTCGGATTGTATATTATACTAGTTTAGAGCGTTTTGCTGCTTTTTCACGTTCATTTTTATTTAGGATTTTCTTACGTAGACGAATTGACTCTGGCGTTACTTCACAGTATTCATCCTCATTTAAATATTCTAATGCTTCCTCAAGTGACATACTTCTTGTCTTACGGATAACAGAAGTTTGGTCTTTCGTTGCAGAACGAACGTTAGTTAAATGCTTTTCTTTTGTAATATTTACAGTTAAGTCATTTTCACGATTATGCTCTCCAACAATCATGCCGGCATATACTTCTGTCCCTGGATCAACAAAGATAATACCGCGATCCTCAAGCCCCATAATTCCGTAAGTAGAAGCTTTACCATTTTCTAAAGCGACAAGTACACCCTGACGTCTTCCACCAACCTGTCCTTTAATCATTGGCTCATATGCTTCAAATGTATGGTTTAGAATACCATAACCACGTGTTTGAGACATAAATTCTGTTGTATACCCGATTAGACCACGTGAAGGTACTTTAAATTCTAAGCGAACTTGACCATTACCAAAGTTCACCATATCCAGCATTTCACCTTTTCGTGCTCCAAGTGATTCCATAATTGCCCCAGTATGTTCTTCCGGTACATCTACTTGTACTCGCTCAACTGGTTCACATAGAACACCATCGATATCTTTTAGAATTACCTTTGGTTTTGAAAGCTGTAGCTCATAGCCTTCACGACGCATGTTTTCAATCAGAATCGATAAGTGTAACTCACCACGCCCAGACACAACCCATGCATCTGGAGATTCAGTAGGCTCTACACGTAAACTAACATCGGTTTCTAATTGCTTCATTAGACGTTCTTCAATCTTACGAGATGTGATGAACTTTCCTTCACGCCCTGCAAACGGACTATTATTTACTAGAAACGTCATTTGAAGCGTTGGTTCATCAATACGTAATATTGGTAGCGGATCTGGATTGTCTTGTGGACAGATGGTTTCACCAACGTTAATATCATCCAATCCAGAAATTGCAACAATGTCACCCGATACTGCTTCTTCAATTTCCATACGCTTTAATCCAAAGAAACCAAATAACTTACTGATACGGAACGATTTTTGTGTACCGTCTTTTTTAATAACAACTACTTGCTGGCCAACCGAAATCTTACCACGAACAACACGGCCAATTCCGATTCTTCCAACATAATCATTATAATCTAACAATGTAACCTGGAACTGTAAAGGTTCCTCACGAGTATCCGCAGGTGCAGGAATATGGTCTAAGATTGTTTGGAAGACTGGATCCATTGTTTCTTGTTGCTCTTCAGGTTCATATCCTGATGTACCATTCAATGCTGATGCATAAACAACTGGGAACTCAAGCTGATCATCGTCTGCACCCAATTCAATGAATAAATCCAATACTTCATCCACAACCTCTGTCGGTCTTGCATTTGGGCGGTCAATTTTGTTTAATACAACCATTGGTGTTAACTTTTGCTCCAATGCTTTCTTTAAGACAAAACGAGTCTGTGGCATTGTACCCTCATACGCATCAACGACTAATGCAACACCATCAACCATTTTCATGATACGCTCAACTTCACCACCAAAGTCTGCGTGTCCAGGTGTATCTAAGATGTTAATTCTTGTATCGTTATAACTAATTGCAGTATTTTTAGCTAAAATGGTAATTCCACGTTCACGCTCGATATCATTTGAGTCCATTGCACGATCATCAACATGCTCATTTTCACGAAATGTACCAGAGTATTTTAATAACTGGTCAACTAAAGTTGTTTTACCGTGGTCAACGTGGGCAATAATTGCGATATTTCTTATATCTTCTCTTAATTGCATAAAGTACGCTCCTCTTATTTTCCGAGATGAATCAAACTAGATTATTATATCATAAATAGTGATATATGTCCCACTAATATTACGAATTGCCATTACTCGGAAATATTACCGTAAATCTTGCTCCTCCGAAAATTGATTTATCCACTGTAATTCTTCCTTCTGTTTGTTCAATAATTGCTCTTGCAATGGCTAAACCTAAACCTGTCTCTCCATTCTTACCTTTCACAAAACGGTGAAAAATATGCGGTATCATATCTTCAGAAATGCCTTCCCCATCATCTTCAAAGATAATATATACTTGATTGTTTTGAATAGATGCCGTTATAGAAAGATGTGTACTCGCATGACGCAACCCATTAAAGGTGATGTTCGAGAACGCCCGTAGGAGTCGCTCTTCATCGCCCACTAGATATACCGCATTGTCCAAATCCTGACTTATCTTTATATTTCTTTCCGTCGCCAATGGTAATGCTCGCTCCATTACTTTTTCCAATAGCGCCTGTAATTCAATACGATCGTGCTTATAGGTCGCTTCTTCACTTTCTAATTTTGCCAGTACGATCATCTCATTAATAATTTTCTTTAATCTATTCACCTCAGAGACCATGACTTCTAAGCCTTTTTCCTCGTCTTGTTCTTCAAACACTTTTTCTTTAATCCCTTCCGCATAACCCTGTATTGTCATCAGTGGTGTTTTCAATTCATGGCTAGCATTTTGAAAGAATGTCTGCTGTGTATTGATGTAACGTTGTAACTCATTGGCCATGTCATAGACACTTTGAGCAACTTCCTTCACTTCTCCCGTCGCCTTAATAGGTACTACTTCATCAAATTTTCGTTTTTCAATTTTCTTTAATTGGTACTTCAATCTTGTTAATGGTGTAACGAGTTTTCTCGTTAAGAAATAGCTGAGCCCTATTGCTACAATCGCTCCAATTAAAAAGACAATTAGCATACGCTGTATGAAATTCTGTTGGACGCCTTGTATGTCCTGAAGAGGTGTTAATAAAACAAGCTCCAATCCAAGACTTTCTGGTACAAATAAAATACGCGAGGTTACATATTTTTCCTTTCCAAATTCCCAAAGCTCTTCACTTTGATTAGAGAAATCATTATTTAAAAAAAGGCCAGTTACGATTTGCTTGGACATGGTTGAGAACAGGACTGCATTCTGTTGCTTATCATATAGGATTAATTGTAAATCCTGTTCCTGTAAAAAATCATTAAATTCTTGTAAATTTTGTCTTGAAATATAGGCTTCATCCAATACATTAACGATAATTTCACCTTTTTGTTCAAGCTGTCTTTGCTCATCTTGAATTAGTAAATCTAAGATCAAGGAGTAAATCACGTAACCGGTAACAGCCATTATGATTAGTAAAAGTGCTGTAAAAGCTGCATTTAGTTGATATTGAAGCTTCATAATCTACTCATCCTTACTTCGTAACCGATAGCCGAATCCCCAAACAGTCTCAAGGGGCATATCCTTAATTTTTTTACGAATTCGTTTAACTAAATCGTCCACAGCACGATCACTACCGAAATAATCCTCTCCCCAAACCTTTATTAATAGTTCCTCACGGGAAAAGGCACGATTTACATTCTCGGCAAACAAGAGAAGCATATCAAATTCCTTCGTTGTAACATCCTGTTCCGCTTGTCCCCAAAAAACACGACGATCATGTTTATGAATGGCTAATTGGTCGACAACGACTTGATCAGAATCAGTTTCTTGCGTTGTTTTCTCTGGACTATACCGCTTAAAAATACGCTTAATACGTGCAATAAGCTCTCTTGGACTAAATGGCTTAGTTAGATAATCATCCCCACCTAATTCCAAACCAAGAATCTTATCAATCTCTTCGTCCTTGGCGGAAACAATAATGATAGGGACTTCACTTTCATTTCGAATTTTTTTACAAAATTCATATCCATCCATTCCTGGAAGCATGATATCAACTATCCACATATGTGGTGGATTTGATTTCCATAACGCCATACCCTCTTCTGCAGATTCCATCACCGTTACTTCATAACCCTCTTTATTCAAAAAGGCTGAGACAATATTTTGGATATTTTGGTCATCTTCAATCACAGCAATATGGTATTTCATTATTCTCACCGCTTTACAAATTTTTCTTAGTTTCTATTTTCACATAATACAGAGAAGCTAAACAATAGATTTCGTATAATTACACACTTATTCCACAATTATACCAAAGGTATTCCGCTGCTACTGGATATGCTATACACATACATGAAGAAAGGGTGAATAAAATGGAACATAACGAAGATAAGATGCAAGCTTCGAGTTCTACTGATCAGCAACATCACTCAGCTGATGAAAACGCCTATCAAACCGAAGTCATAGAAAATCCTGGTCTTACAAAGCCAATAACAAAACCTAAAAAGAAAAAAGAAAAATCGAAGCGTCCATCAACAATTCGAGCATTTTTTGTCGGGATTTTGGGTGGTTTAATTCCTGTAGCAGTTTTACTGATTTTGCTGACTAACAATGTTATCTCATTCGACAGTTCTGACAGTGCTGTCAAAACTGCGCTAGATACAGACAGTAATAGTCCTGAGGTAATAACGACATTGTCAACAGAAGATGCAGAAACCTCTACAAACTTAGCTGAAGTGTCAGAGGCAGTGGTTGGCGTCACAAACCTACAAAAGCAAAACGTCTGGACCAATAGCCAAGAGGCTGGAACTGGTTCTGGAATTATATATAAAAAGGAAGATGGTAAAGCTTACGTCGTTACGAATCACCACGTAGTTGATGGAGACGAAGAGGTTGAAGTCGTACTATCAAATGATGAGCATATTCAAGCGAAGGTACTTGGTTCAGATGAGCTAACTGACTTAGCCGTATTACAAATTGATGGAAGTAAAGTAAATCGAGTCGCAACGCTCGGTACAACAGATGGAAAACAAGTTGGAGAGACTGTATTTGCAATAGGAAATCCACTTGGGATGGAATTTGCAAACTCTCTGACAAAAGGAATTATTAGTGGATTAGACCGATCAGTTTCTATTGATATGAATGGTGACAGTGTTGCTGATTGGATCACAGAGGTTATACAAACAGATGCTGCAATTAACCCAGGTAATAGTGGTGGCGCACTAGTCGATGCGAATGGCGATATAATTGGGATCAACTCCATGAAAATTTCTAGTACACAAGTAGAAGGAATAGGCTTTGCAATACCCATTGATTCTGCATTACCAATAATGGAGCAGCTCGAAACGAATGGGGAAATACAGCGCCCATTTATTGGAATAAGCACCGCAACCATAAATCAGGTGCCAATGCAGTACCGTCATAACATCGTATTACCAGATGGGATTGAGAATGGGATGGTCGTTGCTAGTGTTGAAGCTGGTTCACCAGCAGACCAGGCTGGACTACAACAATTTGATGTTATTACAAAGATAGATGGTCATGAGACACCGACGATTTTAGAACTAAGAAAATATATGTATACTGAAACAAAAATTGGTGACTCTGTTGAACTCGAAGTGTACCGAAATGGCGAGAAAAAAATCGTAGAGCTTCAATTAACAGAAAGGAAAAATTAAGCTATTCCAACCAACAAAGAGGCTGGGACATAACTAGCCAAAAATAAATGAAAAGTGGTTCCAAACATCAAAAAATGATGATTGGAACCATTTTTCGTTGGTTTATTTTCAATATCCATTGGTAAATTAAATGTTTGGGCGG
>NZ_JBDIML010000013.1:0-1941 GCF_039614845.1 Ornithinibacillus xuwenensis
AGCCCTAACTCATCCCCTTAACCTTCCAGCACCGGGCAGGTGTCAGCCCCTATACTTCGCCTTTCGGCTTCGCAGAGACCTGTGTTTTTGCTAAACAGTCGCTTGGGCCTATTCACTGCGGCTCCTCCTTAAAGGAGCACCCCTTCTCCCGAAGTTACGGGGTCATTTTGCCGAGTTCCTTAACGAGAGTTCTCCCGCTCACCTTAGGATTCTCTCCTCGCCTACCTGTGTCGGTTTGCGGTACGGGCACCTATGATCTGGCTAGAGGCTTTTCTTGGCAGTGTGAAATCAGGAACTTCGCTACTATAATTCGCTCCCCATCACAGCTTGAGCTTAAGTTGGACGGATTTGCCTATCCAACACTCTCACTGCTTGGACGCACACATCCATACGTGCGCATTCCTTATCCTACTGCGTCCCCCCATCGCTCATAACGATCATGAGGTGGTACAGGAATATCAACCTGTTGTCCATCGCCTACGCCTTTCGGCCTCGGCTTAGGTCCCGACTAACCCTGAGAGGACGAGCCTTCCTCAGGAAACCTTAGGCATTCGGTGAAAGAGATTCTCACTCTTTTTTCGCTACTCATACCGGCATTCTCACTTCTAAGCGCTCCACCAGTCCTCACGGTCTGACTTCACAGCACTTAGAACGCTCTCCTACCATTGTTCGAAGAACAATCCGCAGCTTCGGTGATACGTTTAGCCCCGGTATATTTTCGGCGCAGAGTCACTCGACCAGTGAGCTATTACGCACTCTTTAAATGGTGGCTGCTTCTAAGCCAACATCCTGGTTGTCTGTGCAACTCCACATCCTTTTCCACTTAACGTATACTTTGGGACCTTAGCTGGCGGTCTGGGCTGTTTCCCTTTCGACTATGAACCTTATCACCCATAGTCTGACTCCCAAGGTAAAGTAGCTGGCATTCGGAGTTTGACTGAATTCGGTAACCCGATGAGGGCCCCTAGTCCAATCAGTGCTCTACCTCCAGTACTCATTCCTTGAGGCTAGCCCTAAAGCTATTTCGGAGAGAACCAGCTATCTCCGTGTTCGATTGGCATTTCACCCCTACCCACACCTCATCCCCGCATTTTTCAACATACGTGGGTTCGGGCCTCCAGTCAGTGTTACCTGACCTTCACCCTGGACATGGGTAGATCACACGGTTTCGGGTCTACGACCGCATACTAATTCGCCCTATTCAGACTCGCTTTCGCTACGGCTCCGTGTCTTCCACTTAACCTCGCATACGATCGTAACTCGCCGGTCCATTCTACAAAAGGTACGCCGTCACCCATTAACGGGCTCCGACTACTTGTAGGCACACGGTTTCAGGTTCTCTTTCACTCCCCTTCCGGGGTGCTTTTCACCTTTCCCTCACGGTACTGGTTCACTATCGGTCACTAGGGAGTATTTAGCCTTGGGAGATGGTCCTCCCGGATTCCGACGGAATTTCACGTGTTCCGCCGTACTCAGGATACACTCCGGAGAGAATTCTTTTTCGATTACAGGGCTGTTACCTTCTACGGCCTACCTTTCCAGGTAGCTTCATCTAAAGAATTCCTTTGTAACTCCAAAGGAGTGTCCTACAACCCCAAAAAGCAAGCTTTTTGGTTTGGGCTGTTTCCGTTTCGCTCGCCGCTACTTGGGAAATCGCATTTGCTTTCTCTTCCTCCGGGTAATGAGATGTTTCAGTTCCCCGGGTCTGCCTTCCATACCCTATGTATTCAGGTAAGGATACTGCTCCATTACGAACAGTGGGTTTCCCCATTCGGAAATCCTCGGATCGAAGTCTACTTACGACTCCCCGAGGCATATCGGTGTTAGTCCCGTCCTTCATCGGCTCCTAGTGCCAAGGCATCCACCGTGCGCCCTTATTCACTTAACTAGCTTACAATGAATAAGCGTCACTAATAAATTATTAGCCTTTGCTTTTAAAAA
>NZ_JBDIML010000013.1:2027-3683 GCF_039614845.1 Ornithinibacillus xuwenensis
TTCGGTAATATCCTTAGAAAGGAGGTGATCCAGCCGCACCTTCCGATACGGCTACCTTGTTACGACTTCACCCCAATCATTGGTCCCACCTTAGGCGGCTGGCTCCAAAAGGTTACCTCACCGACTTCGGGTGTTACCAACTCTCGTGGTGTGACGGGCGGTGTGTACAAGGCCCGGGAACGTATTCACCGCGGCATGCTGATCCGCGATTACTAGCGATTCCGGCTTCATGCAGGCGAGTTGCAGCCTGCAATCCGAACTGAGAATGGTTTTATGGGATTTGCTTCACCTCGCGGTATCGCTGCCCTTTGTACCATCCATTGTAGCACGTGTGTAGCCCAGGTCATAAGGGGCATGATGATTTGACGTCATCCCCACCTTCCTCCGGTTTGTCACCGGCAGTCACCTTAGAGTGCCCAACTAAATGCTGGCAACTAAGATCAAGGGTTGCGCTCGTTGCGGGACTTAACCCAACATCTCACGACACGAGCTGACGACAACCATGCACCACCTGTCACTCTGTCCCCGAAGGGAAAGCCCTATCTCTAGGGTTGTCAGAGGATGTCAAGACCTGGTAAGGTTCTTCGCGTTGCTTCGAATTAAACCACATGCTCCACCGCTTGTGCGGGCCCCCGTCAATTCTTTTGAGTTTCAGCCTTGCGGCCGTACTCCCCAGGCGGAGTGCTTAATGCGTTAACTTCAGCACTAAGGGGCGGAAACCCCCTAACACCTAGCACTCATCGTTTACGGCGTGGACTACCAGGGTATCTAATCCTGTTCGCTCCCCACGCTTTCGCGCCTCAGCGTCAGTTACAGACCAGAGAGTCGCCTTCGCCACTGGTGTTCCTCCACATCTCTACGCATTTCACCGCTACACGTGGAATTCCACTCTCCTCTTCTGTACTCAAGTCCTCCAGTTTCCAATGACCCTCCACGGTTAAGCCGTGGGCTTTCACATCAGACTTAAAGGACCGCCTGCGCGCGCTTTACGCCCAATAATTCCGGACAACGCTTGCCCCCTACGTATTACCGCGGCTGCTGGCACGTAGTTAGCCGGGGCTTTCTGGTTAGGTACCGTCAAGGTGCAAGCAGTTACTCTTGCACTTGTTCTTCCCTAACAACAGAGTTTTACGATCCGAAAACCTTCATCACTCACGCGGCGTTGCTCCGTCAGACTTTCGTCCATTGCGGAAGATTCCCTACTGCTGCCTCCCGTAGGAGTCTGGGCCGTGTCTCAGTCCCAGTGTGGCCGATCACCCTCTCAGGTCGGCTACGCATCGTTGCCTTGGTGAGCCGTTACCTCACCAACTAGCTAATGCGCCGCGGGCCCATCTGTAAGTGACAGCTTACGCCGCCTTTCATCTTGTCACCATGTGGTAATAAGTTTTATCCGGTATTAGCTCCGGTTTCCCGAAGTTATCCCAGTCTTACAGGCAGGTTGCCCACGTGTTACTCACCCGTCCGCCGCTCGATCCACACTTCGTCACCCCGAAGGGGTCAGAAGTGTTTCACGCGCTCGACTTGCATGTATTAGGCACGCCGCCAGCGTTCGTCCTGAGCCAAGATCAAACTCTCCAAAAAAGTTTGTCTATAATTGACACCAATCAATTATAGGTTGTTTCTTAGCAAAGAAGCGCTAGCTTCTGTATTTCTTTT